>CAVTME010000018.1:0-207819 GCA_963735755.1 uncultured Bacteroidota bacterium
TGACTCCATCTGACAAAGCGCCAGAAGATTTCAGAAAAAAAGGACGGCTTCAATATGTTGGCGAACATTACCAGAAATTTGCTGGAGATGGAACATATTGGCTTGCTATTGGAACTGGATCGCCTGAAACTTTATTGGGAGGCCCCGATTTTGATACAGGCGTAGGAGAACAATGGATTAACGATCACATTCAAGATTGGAGATCGGGTGATCCAATTTGGAGAGACGGAAAGGGTAAAGGCGTTATTGGGGCTGTCAATTATATGGTAAGTCAGAAGATGAACACCCTTTGGGTCTCTTTTATGAATGCTTATTGCGATGGAGTCAAAACTTCGACTGAAGCCTATCCCTGGCCAACAAAAGAGATGAATATCAGTAACCTGAGCACTTTCGACGTGAGTAAACTTGATCAATGGGAGATTGTTGTGGAACATGCACAAAATAATGGAATGGCGTTGCATGTAATCTTTAGCGAAGAAGAAATTGAAGGAATTTGGGAAAAAGTTGAAGGATTAGCGGTGGGAGGAGAGCTCTCTTTTGCAGATACCAGGAAACTGTATTACCGCGAAATTGTGAGTAGATTTGGATACCTCAATGCTTTGGATTGGAACATGGGTGAGGAACTTGGGCTGGATGATGGAATTACAAATACATTACCTACTGGCGGCTGGCCTCCTGTTTCCGATGGTCAAAAAAAATTGTTTATCGATTATGTTACAGCGCTTGATGTCTATCAACATTCACGAGGGTGGGAAGGTAGACCCAACGAGCCAATGTTGGATTATGCACAATGGTTTACTGGGACAGAATTCAACCGAGCAAATATTCAGGGAACCATCACCGATGCCAATGAATATGCTGTCTCACTTCGTTTGGCATCAGAAGCAGCAGGGCATCCATGGGTAATTAATTTTAGTGAACATCATAGACCGGCGCTCAGCGTAAGGAGAATGACCTCAGAATACCTTCCAATTTTCAGGGAAAGTCCTTGGGGAAGTTTTTTGGGGGGTGGAGCCGGAGTGGAATGGTACCTCGAAAGTGACGATGCCTTTCTAATAAGTCTCCGACCCTATAAGGAAGTGTTAACATGGACTGCCTATGCCCGTGATTTTATGAACCGTTATTTGCCTTTCTGGGAGATGAAACCTGACAATACCCTACTCCGACACAGAGCTCACAACGCTCCAGGTATTAGTGGTTATTGTTTCGCGAAAAAAGGTGAAATATATGCGATCTACCTGAGAAATGCCGAAAAGGCAATGCTTAACCTGGCAAATGTTAAAGGAGTTTTTGAAGTGTCATGGTTCGATCCCAGAAATGGGGGATCACTTCAATCGGGAACAGTAGAAAAAGTGAATGGCGGCTCGATTGAGAATCTGGGACAACCACTTTCAAGCATTAATGAAGATTGGGTTGTTTTGGTTCGAAAGGTTCAGTAACAATAATTCAATATTGAAACTCTATTGTCGATGCATGTTGATGGGATAATTGCAAATATTTCTCAAGACACCATTGATGATGTTGTATATGTTGAGTTAAGCAAACGAGCTATGCCGGTTGTATTTTTTGACCGTATCATAGAAAACCCTCTTTTTGGTAGCGTCACCATAAACGATCGAAAAGCAGCGTGCGAAATTGTAAGCTATGCTGGATATTTCGGAGATGCTGACCCCCGTTTCGGTCATATTGACCCCCTCTGAGGTTTTAATTCAAAGAACAGATTAAACTGACATTTTTACAGTTTTCCTCTTAAGCTTGGTCCCTTCAGATCGATCCTGTATGATGTATGGACCAATCGATCTAGGATACCATCAGCGATTGTTGCTTCGCTTATTATATCATACCAGCTTGCAATTGGCAGTTGACTTGCAATGATCGTCGATTTTTTACCGTGCCTGTCTTCAATGATTTCCATCAGGTCAAACTGCTGTTGTTGTTCCAGATGGGTTAGTCCAAAGTCATCCAGGATGAACAGGGATGTTTTTGCAATTTTATCAAAAAATCTCAATATTGTACCTTCCATGCGGGCCATTTTTATTCTAAGCATAAATTTTTGGGTATTGAAATATGCCACACTATACCCATGAGAACACGCCTGATGGCCTAATGCGGAGGCTAACCAACTTTTCCCGCAACCGGTAGAACCAGTGACCACCAGGGATTCTCCATTGGCAATATACTGGCAAGTTGCCAGTTCAGTTATCAGACTTTTATCCAGTTCCCTGTGAGGATCATAATTCAATTCTTCAAGACTGGCCTGATACCGGAACTTTGCATTTTTCAATAATCGTTCAAAACGGCTATTTCTTCGTTCATCTTCTTCAGCTTGCAGAAGCATTTCCATTCCATCGGTAAAAGATAATTCCTGGATCCTTCTGGTTTCAGCCAGGGCTTCCCAGGTACGTAGCATTCCTTTAAGCCGCAACTGTGTTAGTTTTGTTTGGATTTGTTTCATCGATTAAAATTTAAGGTTTAATTGTTCATAATATTCTCTTCCTCTGATATTTTCATGATCAGGCAATGGTGATGCAGGTGTTGCTTGATCGGGTTGTTTATTCAGATTCTCTATGATCCTCTGGATAAACTTATATGAGTAAGACTTGCATTCAATGGCTTCCTGGCAAGCACGATTAAAGATCTCCGGATCCGTTTTCCTGTAAAGGCTGAACAATCCGTCACAGGTATTGTAGTTTTGTTCCGGGTGCCTGACCTCCTTCAAACAAGAAGTTTGAATAATTTGATAGAGTACTTCTGATTTCCGCTCAGCCTTTTGCATATAATACGATGGACTTCGATCCAGATAATGCTGATGATGAGAACATAAGTGTTCCTTTACAGTGGTATATCCCCCCGGGGTGTAATTCCGTGGATGGATGGCCACCATCTTTCCCCGGGCATAGATGCGAACCATTGATCCGTGTGTAGATAACTTTGACCCTCTCTCCGATCCATTGGTATGGTACACTGTAATAATGATTATCGATAGTCAGCTGAATATGATTGTTCTTGGCCACCTTTAACTCCCGGTAATATTTGATTTCATATACTTCATTTGGAAGGGGTTGTAGCAAAGGCTTTTCATTGGCTAAGAACCTTTCCTCCCGGCAGTAGGGTTTTCGCTGCATCCGGGTTTGATTATGATTCCGGTTTTTTCCCTGATGCCCTTATTCAATGAATGAATAGATCAAAGAACTGGTGGTTCCTTAGCTTGGCATAAATCCGGGAGTAAGCCAGTTTAACCTGGTTCTCCACCAGAGCTTTATCCTTTGGGTGGGCAACTCTAGCCGGGATAATGGCCATATTGTAATGATTGCAAAAGTCTTCCAAGGCCCTGATTAATATCAGGCTCATACCTGCTGGCTTTGATAATGGCTGATTTTAAATTATCAGGGACCAGGATCATAGGAACTCCTCCCAAGAAAGCCAGACAGCAGGCCAAAGCATAAAGAAAATCCTCTATCCCCTGGCTCCTTACTGCCATGACAAAAGATAATCTGAGTAAGGCAAGCAGGCCACAAAAACCGGACACCAGATCATTTCCCCGGTTTCCCTGTCAACATAGGATAACTTCTTACCGGCAAAGTCAACATATAGCTTTTCTGCCGGTTTATGGTCCAGTACCGCAGAAGGATTACGTGCAATAAACTGCTGCTTAAGATGATGACAGAACTGGGTGTATTCATATCCATCTGGGATAATCCGCCTTATATTCTTCCCACAGAACCTTTCTTGTTAACGCCGACCCGATTCAGTTCTTTCTCAAAATAGTCAAGATGGGATTTTAAATGCTCAAAACGTTCATCTTTGTAGGCAGGATTACCAGCATGGAACTTGATCTCCAACTCAGGATCCTCCAAAGATAACAACTCATCAATGCTCATCTTAATATCAGGCAACTTGGCCAGATAAGACTTGACCGTATTTTTGCTTATTCCCAGATTGCGGGCAATGGTTTTTACTCCTGTCTCCTTGTTTGTGTAATCGTAATAATTGTTTTATCTGACTCATAGGTTTTGGTTTCCCAGCCATCTGTTCTTGTCTTTGTGGTTGAAAAACCACAAAGGAATTAAAACCTGATGAATATTAAGAGGGGGGTCAACATGCTCCGAATTGATGGCGGCGGCGGCCGGCAGCCAAAATCAATAAAACAATCTCAATACTTATTAAAGGGGTCAATATCTGCCGAAATGGCAGCTAATTTTGGCTGAAATCAGGACCGAATTTGGGGGGTCAGCATGCTCCGAATTATCCACTATGCCCTTTCAAAAGGGTACAAAAAACCGGCACATCTTGTAGGATAGAGTTTTTCAGGCTGGAGGGAATGAGAGCAGAAAAGCTTAAACTAAAGATCGTTAGTATTACTGATTTTGGCTTTGACACCCCATTTTAATATAATGATCTACCAGCCAGTGAAGAATAGAGATCAGGTTTATAGTAAAGGTGATTTTGTCGAAGGGTATATCTCAAGAATTGATAAGCGTAGAAATAGAGTAAATTTTAGTTTCATTTATCCTAAATAAGTTGTCGTCAGTATAAAAACAGAATTCTGGTATTGTCCTTCAAGTATTGATTTGAGATTTTCATCCAAAAGTGTTTGAGATTGGTGGGAATACAAATCTTCCCTTTTCCTGCCATCTAGCTGGCAAAAATCTGGCAAAAAAGAAGGGATCACAAATATTAATATCTGTAACCCCTTGATAATCTGTGTGGAGCATATCGGAATCGAACCGATGACCTCTTGACTGCCAGAGACAATACGGGATTTTCCACCGGACTCCATTATACTCTATTACACTACATTACAATTTTAATGTACAGTTGTTTTTCCTATATACTCCACCTGTTTTCCTTTTGGCTGGCAAATTAGCTGGCAAAATTAAAAGAACTGCTGGTTATACTAATGACAGTTATTCTTTTCCCATGTGTTCCAAATAAGCGTTCCATTGCATATACCGGTGGATTTGAGCACCCTGAACCGTTTAAAACAGAGCATTCATTATTCAAGCCGTAAGAGAACTTAACCAAACTATCAAGTTTGACCTAGATTTACCTTTTTTCTTGACATTATAAATCATATAGTCAATAAAGTTCACCTTATTATCTTTGTTTGATTATCATCTCCCGGTTTATCAATTCTCCTTCCTTTGTATATATTCGTAATATATAGACTCCCTGCAAAAGATCATTTTTAGGATTCAACTGAAAGTGATGATCAATATTTTTCTCTGTTAGCCCAATGAACATACTTTCAACCAACCTTCCATTCATATCCACAATATCAATTACTATCTCATTTTGATATACGCTAATTAGATCAACATTTATAAACTGATAGAACGGATTAGGATATATATGGGCCATTGTGCCCCTAGCATCATCAAGCTCAAGATCGTTCACTATTGCTCCCTTGGCTTTCCCCTTAGGAACACTCTGTTCTCTTTTATGGATAACCACTGATCCTCCTCCAAGGTTTGTAGAAGGATCATCATATTTAGGGGCTCCAGATTCATTGTCATAAATGATATCAGTTGGATTATTTGTATCCCAGATTTGCATCCGGAGCTTATCAGGTGTATGCTTATCGATTAAATCTCCATCGATGGCGGAAATCAGGAAACCATATTCACCTCTTCCATTTATTGTACCCGTTCCATGGCACAAGGCATTTGACCCAGCAATGACTAACCATTCATACTCCTTTGCCTTAAACTTAATGTTACCCTGTTTGAAATGAAAATTTACATTTCCGCTTGGAGTATTTGAATCTTTCTTGTATTCAGATATAAAGCCAAAATTTGCCTTGCCGTCCATTGAAAGATCATTCTGATAAGCTCCCTGAGGAGACTGAATCCATCCACCACCAGTAACAAACCCTGCATCTGGATCATATATTACTATATCATGATAATCGTAAACATCTGTTTCACCACAAGGGTCGGTTACAGTTACTGAAACTGGATAAACTCCTGGTTCTAAATACTTATGATTCGCAGATAATACACCATTCAATGCTGTATAATTCTCTTCTTGTAAATCGCCCCATTGAATATCAACTGAACTTGCATTGTCATCTGTGAACTCAACTGTGATCGTAGAAGTTGATCCTATTTGCACAGGATCCATTGAATGGAATGTGACAGCATCTATCACTGGAATATCGTTTAGAACAGTGATAATCGCTTCACATGCAGCAGTACCTCCCATTCCATCATCAACATTCAAGACCACGTTGGTAACCCCAAAATCGTAAGGCCCTTCAGGAGAGATACTCAGGATTAATTCATCTCCATCCGGATCTGTAGAGCCATTGTTAATCTCTTCAGCTGTCACAATGGCTTGGCAGTATTCATTAGCTGAAACAGAAACATCTTGGCAAATTGCAAGCGGAGGATAATTCATATCACAAGGACCGTTGTCTATTATCTCCTGTTGTGTTGGATTGACAGCATTGTCTCGAACATCATAGGTACCGAATGTACCTTCATTTATCAATTCAAAAAGGTCACAAAAACTGGACAGTGCGGGATTTCCAGAAATGATTACACCCCAGCCAGCATAAGAGATATTTCCCAAACCTGCCAGATTTGTCAGCACATTATTATTTGTAATGTATAGAAACGTAGGCACAGAAGTTATATTCTCGAGTGCAGCAAGACAGGTTAATGCATCATTCTCTCCAATAGATAAAGCTTCACCTACCTGGGTAATCTTCTCTAATCCTGCAAGGCTGGTCAATGCATCATTGTCCCAAATACCAATACTCGCTCCTACGGATTCTAGTGATGATAATGGAGTTAGACTGGTTAGTGCTGGATTTGAACCAATAATAAGCCCTCTCTCTATTGATTTGAGATTGTTAAGTCCTTCAAGGCTAACTAATCCATTATTGTCTCTTACTCTCAAATTATCCCCAACTGACAGGATATTCTCTAAGCCATCAAGATCTGTCAATGCATCATTATTCTCTATCCTTAAATAATGGCCTGTAGTTGAGATGTTTCCTAATCCTATCAGGCTGGATAATGCTGGATTGTCTATTATTCTTATTCCATATTTCACGGAGGGAACACCTTTCAGACCAGAAATACTAGTTAAGGACCCATTCTCATCAATGGAAATACCTTGCAATTCTGAGGTGATATTTTCGAGCCCTGAAAGATTGATTAATGCATCATTCTGAGATATTGTTATGCCCCCTCCCACTGAAACGATTGATGAGGATGAAAACAGGCTAGTCAATGCGGGATTCCTATAAATTCTTATAGATTCTCCTACAGAAGCAATGTTCTGCAGTCCGGAAAGGCTGGTTAAGACGGGATTTTGCTGCACCCATAAATGCACATACACCGTAACAATATTCTCTAGTCCAGCAAGGCTAACTAAGCTTTCATTGTTCTCGATCTCCAATTCATGCACAGATGTAATGTTTCCAAGTCCTTCAAGACTGGTCAACGCAGGATTATCCATAATGATTAAATCACTACTAGAAGGTATACTTATGAGTCCGGAGAGCGACTCTAAAACTGAATTATTTCTTATGATTATGCTCCCTCCAACTGAAACAACATTTTCTAATCCGGTGAGGTTAGTCAATGTCGTATTATCTTTTATCCATAAATACCCCACGGAGGTGAGGGATACCAAGGGCGTGAGGTCAACTATATCCGGGCCAGCAATAGTTAATCCACCTGTTATTTCGGAATAGTTAAAGGCATCAACATCTGCTTGGGAGAAAAGACCGATAGAACCTGAATAAGTTTGTGCATTAATGCTGCCAGAAACGAATATTGTAATGATTAACAGCATTATTTTCCTTGAATCTGTGAATGTTTTCATGATTGGAAGCTTTTGGTTTTGCCTTGATTTCATTTTGTCTGTTTCGAATAACATCATCTAGGGTATTGCCTTGCATCACTCTACATAGAGCTAAATCGATCATCAGATTGACCAAATTCGCAATGTTTTCAATACCTCAGGATGTTGGAGTCAATACAACAAGTTACAGAATTTGCTGGGTATAAACATTTTATAGATTGATTTATTGATAAATCCCAGATATTATTACGTAAGGGCTGAAATATTGGGTATAAAACCTCAGACATATGTATCTATCTCATATGTCAGCTTTTCTTCAACAGAAAAGCTTCTTCTTACTGTCATATTCCCATATTTAAGTTGGACTTATCCTTTTTAAAGCTTTTCTCCAATTATTTTGAGGGTCAATTCATTAATACTTGCAAATCCGTAACAACACAAACCAATATTGTGATAAGAAGGAGAAACAGGACAAGACCAATCCAACTCTCGATCATTAGCCTGATTAGTACCTAAATATTTAAAGAAGATAAAGAAAGATAGCCATAGCCCGAATACTCATTGAATATCCTTTATCGAGTTGACGTAACGTTTGGTTGAACGGAAATCATGGTTCGAGGTGGGGGTGTTTCCAGCCAGCCAGAATAACCATCTGGCAAAAAACTGGCAAAAAAGAAAGGGTCACAAATTTTTAAATCTGTAACCCTTTGATAATTAGAGTGGAGCATATCGGAATCGAACCGATGACCTCTTGACTGCCAGTCAAACGCTCTAGCCAACTGAGCTAATGCCCCAACGCGTGGCAAAATTAATATAAAATTTGCAAGTTCAAAACAGCTGATTGGCAGAATTTTTGCAGCATAATCAATAGAAATGCATCTTTCCGCTATTTCTTTTTGATATGTAATTAGTTTATCACTATTTTTATGGCCCAAATTCACAATTGTTATGGAACTTAAGAAATCAAAAAACGTTGATCTGGAGAAAAGAAAAGGGATGTTTATCGAGATTGGTCTCGTAATTACCCTTTCTATCGTCCTGGTTGCTTTTGAATGGACCAAGGGAGAAGGAAAAGATGACAACAGCGATGCGGTTCAGGAAATTCAGTTCGAAGACGAAATGATGCAGATCACCCGGAGGGAAGAACCCAAGCCGGAGCCCAAGCCCGAGCAGCCCAAGGTTGCCGAGGTACTCGACATTGTGGATGATGATGTGGAGATCGAAGATGATTTTGACTTCGATATGGAAGCTGACTCAGATACGGAGTATGACTTTACCAGCATGATGGGAGATGATGATGAAGAGATCGAGGAAGAAGAGGTCTTTTACATTGTTGAAGACATGCCTACTTTCAACGGGGGTGATCCTGCCACCGAGTTCCGCAAGTATATTGCACAAAACCTCAGGTATCCTGAGATTGCTGCCGAAAACGGTATCAGCGGCCGAGTAATCATACAGTTTGCCGTCAATAAGGTGGGAACTGTGGTGGATGCAAGGATTGTAAGAAGTGTGGACCCTGCTCTTGATAAAGAAGCTGTCAGGGTGGTTATGTCCTCACCAAAATGGACTCCCGGGAAGCAGCGTGGAAAATCTGTGAAGGTACTTTTCACCTTCCCCATTAACTTTGTGCTGCAGTAAGATATTTGAACATTGTTGATAAAAGCCGGCCTTGTGCCGGCTTTTTTTTTGGATAAGCTTTAAATTAGCGGAAGATAAAATTCTCCATCATGCGAAAAATTCTGATGATCCTGGCGGCAGGTGTGCTGCTGACCGGTTGTGGTTCAACGACAAAGAAGTTACAGCAAGGAAATTATGATGCTGTCATTGACAAAACCGTAAAGAAGCTGATCCGGAAAGCCAATGCCGATGATGCTGCTGAGATGGACCGGGCTTTTCGCCTGGCCAATGAAAGGGACCTGGACAGAATCAGGTTCCTGGTGGCTGAAAACAATCCCGACAATTATGACGAAGTGTTCAACCGTTACAACATGCTTAAAGAGAGACAGCGGAAGGTACGGACAGTAACCCCCATGGAGGTTGATGGGAAAACCTACAGTTATGATTATGTGGATTATGATGCGGAGATGATCGCTGCCAAACGAAAGGCTGCAGAATTCTTTTATGACAACGGAAAAGGACTGCTGGAAAATGCACTTACCAAAGAGGATTACAGGGATGCTTACTACCAGCTGAGCAAGGCTGCTGAGTATAGCGGCGGACAATTCCCCGACATCGATAAGATGATCTATGATGCCCGTTTGAAAGGGATCAGCAGGGTGATTGTACAGGTGGTGAACCAGACACCCCTTAAACTTCCACCCCAGGTGGAGGAGGACCTGATCTCCTTTGATACCCGGGGATTGGGCAACGAGTGGGTGGAATACCATTTCAAACATGTGGATGAGGATGCCACCTACGATTATGAGGTACTGGTGAAAATCCTTTCCATTGGTGTATCTCCCGATGAGGTGAAGGATAAGGATGAGATTTTTAAAAAGAAGATATCCGATGGATTTGATTATGTGCTGGATGCCAACGGCAATGTGATGAAGGATACAGCCGGGAATGACATCAAACTGGAGAGGTTCAAGGAGATCACCTGTACGCTTGATTGAAACCCAGCAGTTCAAATCTGTGGAGATCCGCGGTGAGGTGGAGATTTTCTCCATGCAACCGGAAATGCTTATTCAGAAAGAGCCATTTGGGGCAACCAATCAATTCGAACACTCCTCTGCCAGGGCGATTGGTGACCTGGATGCTCTGACCCCTGAGGCACTGGAGAAAACCAAACAGGAGAAGATTCCGTTCCCCACCGATGTGGATATGGTCATGACCTGCACCGAAACCATCAAGCCAGCCATTCGCAATGCCATCTACGCCAACCGGCAGTATATAGTGGCATATAATAATTGAAGGCCTACGGGGCCCTTTTTTCCGTAAAGTCCGAGCTTTTGCTACTTTTGCACCCTGATTTTTGATGTATGGGAGACTATTGGGATCATAGAGATTATCCGGAGACGGCGGTACTTGTTGGAGTGATCCAGCAGGACCAGTCCGACGAACTGGCCAACGAATACCTGGATGAGCTTGCTTTCCTGGCTGAGACAGCCGGGGCTGAAACCCGTGCATTGTTCACACAACGGCTGGAGGTTCCGCATCCGAAGACTTTTATAGGTTCGGGGAAACTGGCCGAGGTGAGGGAGTTTGTGAAGGAGGAGGAGATCGATATGGTCATCTTCGATGATGAACTTACTCCCTCCCAGTTGAGGAATATTGAAAGGGAATTGAATTGCCGGATCCTGGACAGGACCAACCTGATCCTGGATATATTTGCAGGAAGGGCCCAGACAGCCCATGCCAAAACCCAGGTTGAACTGGCCCAGTACCAGTACCTCCTTCCCCGTCTGACAAGGATGTGGACCCACCTGGAGAGGCAACGGGGGGGTATCGGATTTCGTGGACCGGGGGAGACGGAGATTGAAACCGACCGCCGGATCATTCGTGACAAGATCAGCAAGCTGAAGGAGCAGCTCACGAAGATCGATAAGCAGATGGCTGTCCAGAGAAAGAACAGGGGGAAGATGGTCACGGGTGGCCCTGGTGGGATATACCAATGCCGGGAAATCAACCCTGATGAACCTGCTGAGTAAATCCAAGGTATTTGCAGAGGACAAGCTGTTTGCCACCCTGGATACCACGGTCAGGAAGGTGGTGGTGGAGAACCTGCCCTTTCCTTCTTTCCGATACGGTTGGATTTCATCACGGAAACTGCCCACCCACCTGGTGGAGTCCTTCAAATCGACCCTGGATGAGGTGCGTGAAGCAGATGTCCTGTCTGCATGTGGTGGATATCTCCCACCCCAATTATGAGGAGCAGATCCAGATAGTGGAGGAGACCCTGGCGGAGCTGGGTATAGGAGAAACTCCCATAATGATGGTATTCAACAAGACCGATGCCTTCTCCTATGTGCAAAAGGATGATGATGACCTGACTCCCGATACCAGGGAAAACCTGAGCCTGGATGACCTGAAAAAGGACTGGGCTTCACGCGACAGGGAGGTGCTGTTTATTTCGGCCCTGAAAAAGACCAACATCGATGCACTGAAGGATCAGCTTTACCAGAAGGTAAAGGAGATCCATGTGAAAAGGTATCCTTACAACGATCTGCTGTATTAAATCTAGACCAACCCTTCTTTTACCAGGTATTCGGCGATCTGAACTGCGTTCAGCGCGGCACCTTTTTTGATCTGGTCTCCCACGCACCAGAAGGTGATGCCCTTGGGATTGGTCAGGTCCTTCCTGAGCCTTCCCACGAAAATATCATCCTTGCTGGCTGATCCAAGGGGCATGGGGTACACAGCGTTTGCCGGATCATCCTGCAGGGTCACACCATCGGCTGCAGCCATGGCTTCCTTTACCTGCTGCCAGGTCCAGCTCATCTTCGGTCTCCACCCAGATGGCCTCGGAGTGGTTCCTGAGCACGGGTACCCTGACGCAGGTGGAGCTCACCTCGATGTCGGTATGCATGATCTTCTTGGATTCATGGTACATTTTCATCTCCTCCTTGGTGTATCCATTCTCGGTGAACACATCAACATGAGGAATGAGGTTCATGGCGAGCTGGTACTGAAACTGCTCCACGGTTACAGGGTTTCCGGCAGCGATCTCTTTGATCTGCTGCTCGAGCTCGGCCATGGCAGTAGCTCCTGCCCCGCTGGCTGCCTGGTAAGTGGCGGCATGAACCCTTTTAATGGGAGAGATGTCATTGATGGGTTTGAGACAAACCACCATCTGGATGGTGGTACAGTTGGGATTGGCCACAATATTGCGGGGAATGGAATGCAGGTCGGCTGCATTCACTTCCGGCACGACCAGGGGCACATCGTCGTCCATCCTGAAAGCACTGGAATTATCGATCATGATTGCCCCGTGTTTGGTAATGGTGGGGGCAAATTTTTTGGATGTACCTCCGCCGGCAGAAGTTAAAGCAATGTCGATGTCTTTAAAATCATCATTTTCTTTTAATTCTTTTACCGTGAGGGTTTCCCCCTTAAACGTGTACTGTTTCCCTGCACTGCGGGATGACCCGAACAAGACCAGTTCATCCATGGGAAAATTTCTTTCCTCCAGCACCTGCAGGAACTCCTGTCCCACGGCTCCGCTTACTCCTACTACTGCTACTTTCATGATCTATTGCATTGGGTTAACGAATTGCAAAAATCATCATAATTTCTTGAAATAAAAAGTGGCCTAAACCATTAAAAAGGCCACTGTCATGAAAAGATGCACTGTTATTTTGTTTGTTTTATTTCCCCGAATCTTATGGTCCCAGTACCACTTTAATTTCGAAGACGGAGTGGATGCAGTGACAGGGAAGGACCCTGACTGGCGCATGGAGCAGTTCCTTCCGGCAGGTGGGCCTGGATTCCCTGAATCCAATCCATGGGAGCTATTCCCTGCACCACGCCTACGATAATCCCGGTCCAGGATGTGATTATTTCGTCATTCATCATGATCCCTTTGTTGAAGGGGCTTCCTTGCCTTCTCGTTTCGGGTCAGGCATGGCTATCATCCCAGTTCGGCCAACAACTGGCAGGTTGCCTTCTTGCTGATTTTGAAAGGGATGATAAGGGTTCGGTGCGAATTACAGGGGGAATCGTGGTGGGTGTCAACTTCAGGGATCGGATGACCTGGTGAAAATCTGGATGGTCAATGAGTGGGAGATGCGGGAACTAATGACCTCTGTGTTCAATTACCAGGAGTCGGTGGGAACAGAAGAGGCTCCCTCTTTTTTGCCTATCATTGGTAAAGAGCGGATTGCTAACACTTTTCTACCGGGATGTGCACCGGGATCCATAAAACGCAGATCGGGTCGTGCGATCCCGAAGCGCTGCCCGGGGGGAGGTCCCTGGTGATCCGCTATGCATACAGCGCTGCCCAGGACAGGAAATTGTGGATGGATGAGATCAGCCTCGATGGCCATTTTCGTTGCAGACACACTTCCACCCGGATATCAGGGGGTGTGAATTCGGGGAATAAGAGGGATCAATCTCCAGTTTTCCGAAAGGATATGCCGCGCCTTCGGCTGACTTATTTTCATTGTGTCCTGTGGATGAGATCAGGGAATCTCTGTGAGGCAGGGTGCATGGGCCCGATTCCATGACCTACGATAGGAACAATATGCTTCACTTTTTTTTCCCGAGACATTTGCCTAACCGGGAACCCATGGTCCTGGTTTACAGGGTCTGTGCGATGGGGAGGAGAATTGTCTCCGGGATACCATACGTGAGTGTAATGCGCAACGACGCTGAATGGGGTGATGTGGTGATCAACGAGGTGATGGCTGATCCCGATCCCGGGGCCGGGGAGTTCCTGGGAGAGTACGTGGAACTGTTTAACAGGTCTGATTATCCCGTTCAACTGGAGGGATGGAGGCTGCGGTGTGGGGGAACGGGAAAATAGATTGGCGATTCAGCCCTTGTGATCAATCCCGGGTGCTTATTTTCTGGTTTCCGGTGTATCCCTGCCCAACCAGGGAGCGCAACTGGGGCTTTTGACAAGGAACAATTTGCCGGTACATGCTGCCACCTACCGGGTTCCTTTTGAGGGCCCTGAGTGGAAGGCAGATGGTGGTTGGTCCCTTGAGGTCTCCTGATCCCGGACTGGTATGTAAGACTTCTGAATCTGTGGCAATTCTCCACGGACCCCAGGGGAGGTACTCCTGGAGAGGTCAACAGTGTGGATGCACGACCTGGATGATCTTGAGCCTCCTGTCTTCTGTATCACGGATTCGGGGATAGCCGGGAACATCTATGTGCAATACTCCGAACCAGTGCGCTTTATGGGAGAGGTAATCCGGGGAGGTATGGTATTCAACCGGGAGCTGTGTACCCCGACAGCGTGGTTAGAAATGGTTTGCCAGGAGAAACGATTAGCGCTATACTTCCCGGATGGAATCCTGGGGCGCGACAAGTTCAGTCTGGAACTTCCGGCGGTGTCCGATTGCGAGGGAAACCATTCCGCTCCGATGGAGATTCAGACAGGTAAAGCTTCCTGTCCCGAGGCGGGCAGGTGGTGATCAATGAGGTAATGTATAATCCGGAAGAGGGAAGACCAGAATATATTGAATTGTTCAATCCGTCATCCCACTGTTTTGATCTTCAGGATCTGGCAGTGGATATTGTGGACGAGGGGGCCGCGCCCGAACATTTTACTTTTCTCTCGGGACAATCCAGGATTTTTGGTCCGGGGAGCATACATGGCCATCACCCGTGATATTCGTCGCCTCAGGGCAGCATATGGATTAGGCCTTTCCGGAAGCTGGGTGGAGGTGGATGACCTGAAAAGCCTGTCTGGCCAGGGTGGGTGGATCTACCTGGCGACCGGTCGGGAAATACGGTGGACCGGGTGGCGTTCAATGACCAGATGCATATGGAGGGGATCGACGATACCCGGGGGATCAGCCTTGAAAGGGTCGCATGGGACAGGCCTGGTCTTGATCCCGCGAACTGGCATTCGGCCGCATCCATCGTGGGATATGCCACACCCGGATCGCCCAACTCCCAGCGTGAACCTGATCTCCCATTCATGGAAATACTGGATGTGAAGCCCAAAGTATTCAGTCCGGATAACGACGGCTATCAGGATTTACTGGGAATCTCCCTGGGGTCCATGGAGCAGGGAAGTGTGATTCGCTTTGTGGATCACCGACATAACGGGGAATCCTGTGAAGGAGCTTGCAAATAACCACATTGCCGGACCGGCACCGAGGTATACCTGGAATGGTGAGGATGAGGGCGGCTCCCTGGTGAACGAAGGGATTTATGTGATTCATCTCAGGGGAATTCATCCTCCTACGGGACGTGTGTGGAATAGAAAGTGCGCCGCAGGGGTGGTTTACCGCTGATTGCCCTGGCCGGTGGAGATCACTTAATTTTTTTGCTGGTAAACAGCACGATGGGTACTGCTCCGAAACCCAGCAGGGTGATCGCCCTGAAGGTCGGAAGAAATCCAAAATGGTCGATGAGTGTCCCCACCACTGGGTAGATCATGACGCTCACAAAGAAATTAAGGGTCATGTAGATGGAATTCACAAAGGCCTTCTTGTCCGTATTGAGCTCCTGAACAGTGGCCAGCATGACCGATGTGGGGGCAAAAAGAAAAAATCCAAGGGGAAGCAGAACCGGGAAGATCCAGAGACCTTCCAGGCTGAGGAACCAGAGGGTAAGCAGGGGTGTGACCAGAGCTCACAATAAGCAGGGTGGGGGTTCTTCCCAGCTTGTCACTGATGGTGCCGGCAAAAAGTGCACCTGCTGCTCCGGCAAGCTGAACCACAGTCAGGGCCAGATCAGAGTAGTGGAGGCGTGTTGCCCTGGGCGGTGAGGAAGGTGGGAAGGTAATAGGTGACAGAGGCTCTCATCCCTGCCTGGAAAAGTGTAAATCCACCGGTGAGTACAAATGCTGCAGAGTATCGCATAAATATCTTCCAGTAGCTTCCCTCCTGGTGAATCCGTGAAGAGGAGGCCGGTTTGATATTGGCCTTCCTGAAATTGAGGTAGAGAAGAAAGGAGGCAACAAATCCAAAGGGCATCATTTTCCAGGTCCCCTCAAGTCCCCACAGGCTGATGACTCCCAGGATGATCAGCGGACCAGCTGTGCGGGCCAGTTCTCCTCCCACCATGTAATAGCTCATCCCTTTCCCGGTTCTTTTTCCCGATAATTCCCTTACAATCACAGGGGTGGGTATGTGCCAGAGGGTAGAGCTGATTCCGGAGAAGAAGAGGAAAATGGCCAGGAATACATACCCGGGTGCTATCCCGATCAGGCTCATGAATACGGCCGTAAGTGCAGGGGAGACAATCACCATGTAACGCATTACCGGGCGCTCGGCAATGATACCAATCAGCGGATTAAACAGGGAAGGAATGCGCTGGATCACGGCCAGCATTCCGGTCATTCCGTAACTGATCCCCAGCTTTTCAATGATCAGGGGCAGGGCAGGAGCAAGAAATGAGGTATAACAATCATGCACAAAATGTGCCGCTGAAATGGAGATCACCCTTCCCTTCTGGAATCCTTCCTTCGGCTTCCCCATCAGCTGTTGATCAGTTGAATAATAAGTTGTGTGAGTTTCGGAGCGGCTATACCTGCAGCTTTAATAACTTCCTGGTGGGTTAGTTTCTGGATTTTCCCGGGAACCCCCAGGTCGGTGATCACCGATACTGCAAAAATCTGCATGCCCATCTGGTGGGCTACAATGACCTCCGGTACCGTTGACATACCCACTGCATCACCTCCGATAATTCTGAAATATTCATACTCCTTGGGGGTCTCAAGGGTAGGTCCGGTCACCCCCACATAGCAGCCTTCCTGGATCGGGATGTCCAGGTCGTTTGCATGATCCTTGAACTGGCTGATCAGCTCTGGACTGTAAGTCTCGCTCATATCCGGAAACCGCTCTCCAAAAGATGGCTCGTGTGGCCCGATCAGGGGATTGGGCATGGTATTGATGTGGTCGTTAATGACCATGATATCGCCGATCTCAAACTCGGGATTCATACCTCCTGCGGCATTGGAAACGATCAGGGTTTTAATCCCCAGGAATTTCATCACCCGGATCGGGAAGGTAACTTCCTGCATGGAATATCCCTCATAGAAATGAAATCTTCCCTGCATGACAAGAACCCTGGTTCCTCCAAGCAAGCCGGAGATCAGTTTGCCTTCATGCCCCTCAACTGTGGAGACCGGGAAATGCGGGATGGTATCATATGTGATTGCACACTCCTCCTGGATTTGATCTACAATGCTGCCAAGGCCCGATCCCAGGATGATGGCTGTTTCAGGGATATCGCTAATTTTCTCCCTGATAAAGGATACTGCTTCGTTTATTGCTTGTAACATAATTGATGATTTGTTTTTCAAAATTCTCCTGGTCATTGTTGAGAAAATGAACATGGATGCGAACGGCATACATGGCATTCCTTATGGCTTCGGGCATCTCCATCTCCTGTAATTTTGTGGCATCCTTTTCGGTAGTCAGAATCAGGATTTCTGATTGGATCCCGCCCATCTCTTCCATTTTTTCCTGGATGCGCTTCACATCTTTCCTGGTATACCGGTGATGGTCTGGCAGCCGGATCTCTTCAACGTTTTCAGAGATCTCCCTGGCGAATTCGGGCAGGGTACCCGGATGAGCAACTCCTGTTACAATAAGAACCCCTCCGGTATGTTCTTTGAAGGATTCCAATTTTTTTGTCCGGACACCGGGAAATACAGGAAACAGGTCTCCATACTTCATGGTGGTAAAAAAGAGGTGCTGCCCGATTTGCAGATCGAGCCGGTTCACAAATTCACGCATCTCAATGGGTTTCAGATCCCCTGGTGATTTGGTCACCAGTATCATCTGGGCACGGTTCCGATTGATGGCCGGCTCCCTGAGCATGCCTGCAGGAAGAAGATGGTCGGACAGGATGGGCCGGTTGTAATCGATTAAAAGAATGGAGAAACCAATACGAATGGAGCGGTGCTGGAAAGCATCATCCAGGACAATGACCTCCAGCTGGGGAGCAATCTTCATAAGCTCCCTCACCCCATTGACCCTTTTCCGATCCACAGCCACAGTAACAGTCGGGAAACCTGTTTTTTATCTGCAGGGGTTCATCCCCGATATCCCTGGTTGTTGAACTGCCTGATGCAATCCGGAAATCCCGGGTTTTTCTCATGTATCCCCGGCTCAATGTGGCCACATTGTATTTCTCCCTGATCATTTCAACCAGGTACTCCACATGGGGCGTTTTTCCGGTACCACCCACTGTGATATTGCCAATGGAGATGATGGGAATATTGAACCCGGTGATTGTTGATCAGATTTTGATCATAGAGCATGTTCCTGATCCAGATGACCAGCCCATACAGCCAGGAAAAGGGCATCAGGATCATTGACCATCTGAACCGGGACGAACTGTTCATTGTTTAGTGGACTTCAATCTCGAAAGGCATGATGGCCTGGATACCTTTCATCTTGCTGATATCCTGCAGTGTCTTGTAATGGATGTACTGGTTACCAAGCTCCTGTTTGAGGATCCGGTCTGGCCCTCACCCTGGCCCCGCCGGTGATCTCTTTCATGATGGCGGTGAAGGGATCTTCCAATACGGGAAGTGACTGGATCCGGTAGTTTTCCAGGCCTGCCATTTCAGCAGCAACCTCAATGGACTTTTCAAGTCCGCCTATCATATCGATCAGTCCAATATCAAGTGCATCCTGACCGGCCCATACTTTACCGTTTGCCAATCTCATCCACCTCTTCATAGCTCTTGCCCCGACCCTCCGAAACCACATGGACGAAAGCGTCATACGTGTCATCAACGGATCTCTGGATCAAGGCGCGTTCAAACGGATCAAGGGGATCCATTATCGTCATCATATCAGCGTGCTTGTTGGTCTTTACCACATCGGTGGTGATGCCCAGCTTTTCATTCATCAACTCTTTTATATTGGGGATCATTCCAAAAACCCCTATGGAACCGGTAATGGTTCCCTGACTGGCAAGGATGGTGTCGGCTGATGCGGCAACATAGTATCCGCCCGATGCGGCATAGTCGCCCATGGAGGCAACAAGGATTTTCTCTTCGGCAGCCAGTTTGACTTCCCGGTGGATCACATCCGAAGCCAGGGCACTCCCTCCCCTGGAATTGACCCTGAAGACGATGGCTTTCACCGATTTATCCCTTCTTGCTTTTCTTATGGCCTTTGCGATGCGTTCTGAACCCACATACCCTTCACCGGCATTTCCGTCTACCACACTACCCATGGCGTAAATGACAGCGATTTTATCCCGGCTGTACTCTTTCTTCTCTTTTACAGGCACATCTTTGTACTTATTCAGGGAGATGGCGTCCAGGTCATTCTCTTCATCCACATCCATCTTTTTCTTTATCAGGCTGAGCATCTCATCGTAATAGATCAGTCCGTCGATCAGTCCGGTTTCAGCCAGCTGTTTTGCATCCATGCTTACCAGGTCGTCGGCCATCTTGTTCAGCGCTTCCAGAGACAGATCTCGGGATTCGGAGATGTCTCCAAGAATCTTTTCCCATACGGCTCCCATATACCCTGCGATCTGCTCCCTGTTTTCTTCACTCAGATCTTCCCTCATGTAGGGTTCTACGGCGCCTTTGTGGGTGCCATGCTTTATTACCTGCATCTCTACACCAATTTTCTCCAGCGCATTCTTATAGAACCTGACTTCGGCACTCATTCCATAAAACAGGAAAGTACCCTTGGGGGTCATAAAAATACTGTCAGCCACAGAGGCCAGGTAGTAACTTTTCTGGCTGTAACTATCGGCATAGGCATAGATGAACTTGCCACTCTCTTTGAAATCCAGCAGTGCGTTCCTGATCTCTCCAAGGGTCGCAATCCCGGCAGGAACATTGCTTAGCTTCAGAAAGATCCCTTTAATATTTTCATCTTCCTCAGCTTTGTCCAGGTCCTTCAGGATCTGGTCAAGCCCCATCATGTTATCTCCGTAAGGATTGCCGGACATGAATTTGGTCAGGGGATTGTCATCGGACCGGTCGGCAATGGGTGCACTGAAATTGGCAACCATCAGGGAATTTTCATTCACCTCGGGAACATCCTTGGCCGTTGAGGCAGAAATGATCCCTACAAAGATGAGTACAACGACAATGGTCATGACCAGGATTCCTATAATGGTGGCGAGCAGACTGCTCAGAAAATTTTTCATATTGTTATCTGTTTTTTAGAAGCGGCAATTTACTAAAAATGTGATGGATAATAGATAACTTAGTCTGAAGAAAACATGATTATTACAGACCAGGCACATATGGCTTTCGCAAGCTTTTCACTGGGCAGCAACCTGGGTGACCGGAGAGGGAACCTGATAGAGGCCCAAAGACTGATGAGATTAAGGATGGGCAGGATTGAGCGGGTATCGAAGATATACGAATCATCCCCCTGGGGATTCACCAGTCAGCATCCATTTTACAACTGCTGCCTGATCCTCAGTACCCAGCTGGAGCCTTCGGACCTCATGGAGAAAGCGCTGCAGATTGAAAAGGAGATGGGAAGGGTCAGGGAGAAGAGTGGATATGCAGACAGGATCATTGATATTGACCTGTTGCTTTATGGGGACTGGTTCTGAAGAAGCCTGGATTGGTTCTGCCCCATCCCCGCATGGAGATGCGAAAGTTTGTGCTGGTTCCCCTGGTAGAAATTGACCCGGATCACATTCACCCGGTATCGGGACTCACCATGGCTGAGATCCTTGAGAATTGCCAGGATCCTTCACAGATCAGCCCCGTTTGAACAGTAGTTCGTCCCAGAACATATAGAACACTGTATAGATGACCGACCACACCAGGTTGGAAACAATCAGGTAGGTGAACTTGATTTTGCTTGACCTGTAATACCTGACCACCAGGAAAGTACCCACCGGGATGGAGAGCAGGAAAGGAGTGGTAACGGCGATCCCGAAAAGTCCGTATCGCTGTTTGATCCGGATGATCCTGCGGTTTTTCCTGGTAAAGATCTTCTTCTTCCTGTCCTGATTCTTACTGTTCGATCCGGTTTTTTCTGAAGGTGCGATTCCACCAGGCAATCAGCTTTTCTGACAGGAATGCAAAAAAATAGATTCCCAGGATTCCCCCCACATTGGTCCAGAGAATGGTTTCAGAAAAGTTAAACTTGAATTGCATCACCGCCAGGGGAAAAGTCATGGCAAATTTGACCGACTGGAGAGTATGGTAAGAATAATCTGGACCACCTGTTTAAATAATCAAACCTTCATCTGCAAAACTAAAATAGGATTTATCTGCGATGATCACATGGTCCAGTAATTTAATTTCAAGCATTTCAGCTGCTTTTTTTAGCTTTTCTGTGATTTTTACGTCTGCATCACTGGGCTGATTGTTTCCGGAAGGGTGGTTATGGCAGACAATAATGGATGAGGCCAGGTTATCCAGTGCTTTTTTCAGAATGATCCTGGTATCGATCACTGTTCCCGAAAGTCCTCCCTGGCTTACTTTGAACCGCCCCAGGACTTTGTTGGCCCGGTTCAGCATCAAAAGCCAGAACTCCTCATGTCCAGATCACCCAGCAGGGGATGAAACAGCTTGAATACAGTTTCGCTGGATTTCACCGGTACTTTCTCGGTCTGATGCATTCCTGCCCTTCTGCGGCCCAACTCCATGGCTGCCAGTACTGGAGATGGCTTTGGCCGGGCCCACTCCCTTGATCTTTACCAGGTCTCCGACCGATTGTCTTCCCAGTTCATGCAGGTTGTTTTCGACCCTCCCCAGGATGTTGCGGGCAAGTTCCACAGCTGTCATATTGCGGGTTCCGGATCCAACCAGGATGGCCAGGAGTTCGGCATCGGAAAGATACTGGATCCCATTGGCCATGACTTTTTCCCGGGGACGCTCTTCCACTGCCCAGCTTTTCAGGGCACGTGATTGATAGATGCTCATCATTGCTCTTTACCTGTTAATGTGCCGGAGAGAACCGTCATCGGTCAGGTAAATTAAACGATGAAATGGTAAAAGGGCAATAAAAAAGGCTGTCCTGTTGGGACACCCTCATGAAATATTGATGAAGTGAATGCTTTTACAAGCTGTTCACGTGTTTTGCAAGCTTTGATTTGAGGTTCGAAGCCTTGTTCTTATGAATGACATTGTTCTTGGCAAGTTTGTCAAGCATGGAAACAACCTCCGAGTACTGCTGGGTTGCAGCCTCTTTGTCGGTAGTCTCGCGCAATTTCTTCACAGCATTCCTGGTGGTACGTGCATAATACTTATTTTTTACACGCTTTGACTCGGTTTGCCTGATCCTCTTTTTCGCTGATAAATGATGTGCCATATTGCCGTTTAATTAATTTCGGGATGCAAAAATAGTGATTAATTTGAATGTAACAAACTATTACTGGCAAATAATCAGGCTATTTGCATAGCTTTTTGGTACTTACCAGGATGGCAATCACATTGAAGTACGAAAATCAGGGTAATCAGCGCCAGGGCCGTACCGTAGATCATGCCGTGCAAGGAGGATGAAATGGCCAGGTTCCATCCCGATGCAGCTTCTGAAAGCTGCGTGGTGATGATCCCTGTGACCAGCAGGGAGATGGCAGTTACAGCCACCAAAAGGATCAGCAACAGAAGAATATATGGCCGGCTGATTTCCCGGTAGTGAAATCCAAGTTTATTGAGCCTGATGATTTTCTGTGAAGAGCGGCTGATCATCAACTGCAGACTCAAGAGAAAAACCAGGAAGGCCAGTCCGATGATCAGGCTGGCGACCACCACCAGGAAGCTGATGATGAATTTCAGAATGATATTCATCCGGCTGCTTTTCAGTTTTTCCCTGATGGTATCATATCCTTTGTCTTCAATAAACCTGATAATGGCGGGATCGGTGGGATCCTTGGAGACCAGGATGATCCTGGAAGGATCGGATTTTTCGAAATACCCATATTTGTCATTGGCCCAGGAGAGAAAATCATAGGGAACCAGGATGGAATGGATCCGGTTGCTGAATCCAACAATACGGCCCGGGTAATCGTCATAGTTGCCACTACTGCCGGTGAGCCTGATCCTGAAATTGACCATGGAGATCACTCCTTTGGGGATCTGTGGCAGACCCTGGCTTTGGGCAAATCCAAAATTATACAGATTCAGAAAATCCTGGGGAATGATGATGGGAATGGTCCTCTCTTCCGGATCCCAGTTCCACTCCTCCGATTTAATATCGATGTACTCGTCGGGGATGGCTTCGAAGAAAATTCTGTGTAGAAATCGGGGATCCGATCATTGTCGGTAAAGCCCCTGACGGGAAATTCATTGGAAATAAAGGAGGCAACCTGTTCGGTAAAAGGCTTGCTGACGGATCTCTTCAATCTCCTCAGCGGTGAAACCCGCCCTGTTCAATCCGAGGGTCTGACCGATATTCACCTGTTTGTTCAGCACGATATATTCGGGATCCAGCAGGTCCCGGTTTTCGGAAAGGACGCTCTTGATATCCATGTAGAACTGGATCCCCGCCAACAACAATACAAACCCGGCCAGGGTACCCAGGAAAGCCCAGAGCAGATGGGCCCTGCTGTGATCTTTCCACAATATGGCATACAGACTGCCTCATAGCTTCATTCTTTCTTCAATGCGCCTCTTCCATGGCATTCAGGGAAGTCAGGATCAAACCTGCATCCCGCTGCTTGCATTCTTCCCTGATCAGCCCGAAGGCGATCTTAGCTGTTCTCTGCGTCCATGTGACTGAAACATTCATCGGCCAGCAGAAATTCAAAGGGTTGACACAGGGCCCTGATAATGGCCACCCGTTGTTGCTGCCCGAAGGAAAGGATTCCGGCATTTTTATGCAAGAAACTTCTGCAATTCCAATTCTCTCGGCCATTTCTTAATCTCCTGCAGCTGATTTCTCCTTGGTAATGGCGTTTTTCAGCTGGATATTTTCAAGGGCGGTGAGTTCATCAAACAATTCAAGTCCCTGGAAAATGAAGGAGAGTTTTTCTTTCCGTGATTACTGACCAATCTTTTCCCGAATAATCCTGAAATATTCTGTGTCGTTCAAGAAGACAGTTCCCCTGGTAATCCTTTCTGATTCCATAGATGACTGAAAGCAGGCTGGTTTTTCCTTTTCCCGAAGGGGCTTCAATCAGGTAGCTTTTGCCCTTTCGAAGACAACAGAATCGGCTTCCCAGATACCAGAGCTGTTTCTTTGCTGCTCCAGCAGGGGAAGCGGAATCATTTTTTCAAACCGGATGGTCATCTGATTCTGTGACTCTCGGTAAGTTTCAGAATGGTATAAAGGCTGTTTTCGCCGGCTTGTTTGTTTTCAGTGTCATCAGGCTCTTGTTGTCACCTGCCGAAACTCCGAAATAATCGAAGGGATCTGCCAATTCCTCGACCCACTCTTTTTGTTCGGGTTTCTGCTCAAGCAGATCCTGCACCATATCCGGATAGCTTGCAAGATCCAGGTTCACAAACATACCCATGGAGCCATCAGAGAACTCAGTAAATGGAGAGTCCATGAGCGATTTATCCAGTTTTCCGCCACTCACAGCATCCTTATAACCTTTGGCATTTGTGATCACCCACGTATCGTGGAGAATACCACTGTATATTTCAATTCCCTGTACATTAATCACGAAGAAATCACCCTGTTCTTCCACAGGAACCATTCCTTCGACTGTCTCCATCAGCTGCTCCTGGATCTCATCGGACTTCACTCCAAAACCAATGAAAAGTTCCACAGGGATCATGTTCTCCCCTTCAAGTCCATTCATGGCCAGGGTAAAATCTCCTGTAAAGGCCTGAAGAAATTTTCAGCGGGATCCCGGTGGCTTCTTCCACCTTATTACCTACTTCTCCCAGGTCTGAAGGGGAAAATTTCTCAACCAGAGCCTGAATTTTCTCCAGGTCCATGGAAACAGACATTGCCAGAAGAGATCTCCTCCCGGAGCCATCTTCAGCAGTTCTTGGTTCAGGGAGGGATTCATCACCAGGAACTCATCGAGGTTTTTCTGGACCTCTTCACTGAAATTTGTTTCTCCTGAAATATTCAGTGCCCCGTTTGCGAAATCGCAATACATATGGGTATAATTGTTGGTCAGGTTTACCGGCAAATTCTCCAATCTTATCCTTTGCCGAATTTCTCGATCAATCTTCTTCATATCATCTGTTGACACCCACAGATTGATGTCTTTCATTTTACCCTGGAAGTCCTTAAAATCCACCAGGCTCACAATGGACTCTTCTTTCACCGGATTAAACATCCAGTCCAAGCCTGGCTGTCCAGTAGGATTCTTCAAATTCATTCTGCATCGGGCGAACCCAGGACGATCACCTGTTTCTCATTCCAGGCAATGATTCCTTCCTTATCTGGCTGGATGTATTTATATCCCTCCATCTCTGTGAAGGAAGCAGCGATATCTTCATCTATTTTTCCCAGGACGGCTTCAAATTTTCCACATCCTTCATTCCCGCCACAACACCAATCACCGGGGCCTCTTCCTCCATCTTTGCAAACACATAGGCATATTCATTCATCATCAGTCCTGTGCTGAGCGGATCTTCCAGGATCTGGCCCCAGATCTCATCCTTCATTTTCTCCTTGAGGGCCTCAAAGGTATTGAGTTTGCCCTTGGTATGAATCTGCATGGGATGCATGGTCACCACTGCCACGGCATTGTCAGGAATGCTGTTGGCAAATTCGGGGTATATTCTTGGAACAGGATGCGAGAGACATCCCTGCAATTATTGCAATGATGAATGGTAGTCGATTCATTGGATAAACGATTTGGTTAGAAAAATATAGACGTAAATATACGCACATAATCCGATATCTAAAAATACCAGCGGGCACCAAGATAACCTCCTATCCAGAAATTGACATCTTCCGGACCAATGATCTGAAGGGTGGGCACAATTTCCGCAAATACTTCGAGGGGCAGGGAGTGTAAAATAATACCCGGCTCCGGCCGGAGCGCGCAAGGAAAGGCTGATATCAGAAATAAATCCCAACCCGGCCCCTGCCCCGAAAAACACTTTTATCAGATCCTTTTCACTCTCAAAGGACCAGTGGTGGACCAGGTAATCTGCAGTCAGACGAAGTCCGTTTATTCTTCCAATATGATACCCTATGGAAGCATCGATGGCGGACTTTTCACCGGTCCACAATTTCCCGCTGAAACCGGTTGGATTTCCTAAAATCACACCCAGCCCAAAAGCACTGCTCTGGGGAAAAGCCTCCAGGGCCAGATATATGGTGAGGAGAACCAGGATGATCCTTTTCATGTACCCTGAAAAAATAAACCTTCGGGGGAATTCAGGACATAATCCCCCCGAAGGCTTTAATTATTGAATGGAAAAATGGTCTAAGTCAGAAATGCTCCTAGAAATACCAGCGGGCTCCGACATAGCTATCCCACCGGAAATCAAACCCATAGGGGCCAAAGATGTCAACTCCCGGAGCAAATTCGACAAATGCCTCCATCGGAAAGCCATGGAAATAGTAACCAACCCCTCCGGGTGCCCGAAGGGTAAACCATACCCTGGAATTGGCGTAAGTATCCCAGTAATAACTGGAATAACCTGTAGCAAAACCCACTCCCAGACCAGGGCCAAAATAGACTTTCATCATATCCTGTGCCACATCAAAGGACCAGTTGTGAATCAGGTAGTCAGCGCTCACATGTAAACCGCCATAGCCTCCATAATCAAATCCAGCTGAAACATCAAAGGCTGCTTTTTCACTCATCCAGAATTTAGCAGTAAAATCCACTGTGGTACCCAGTTTGGCTCCAATACCAATTCCGCTGGTTTGTGCATAGGCGCCCAAAGACAGGGCAAAGGCCAGGGAAATAACAATAATCTTTTTCATGGTTTAGTTTTTTGAGAAATCTAATTTAGTTTGCTAACTAAAGGTATAATTTTTTTTTATGCTGCACACATCAAATATGTCGTTTCCTGATTAAACGGGCAGGAATTGAAGCTTGCTCAGGTTCCTGTATTTTCCTTTGGGGATTTTCATCAGGGCATTGTGGGTGCCATTTTCCACAATCCGGCCATCATCCAAAACAAATATCTGGTCAGCATTCCTGACCGTGCTCAGTCGATGAGCAATCACAATGGAGGTGCGACCGGTCATCAGGTGTTCGAGGGCTTCCTGGACCAGCTTCTCTGACTCCGAATCAAGGGATGATGTGGCCTCATCCAGGATCAGGATCTTTGGATTTTTTAGCAGGGCCCTGGCAATGGCCACCCTTTGGCGTTGTCCGCCTGACAACTGGGTCCCTCTTTCACCCACAACGGTTTCCAGTTGCTCCGGAAAACGTTCAATGAACTCCCATGCGTTGGCCTGCCTGGCAGCCTCAATAATCTGCTCCTTCGAGGCCCCGGGATCACCATAGCTTATGTTCTCCCGGATGGAGCCACCGAAAAGGAAAATGTCCTGGGGGACCAGCGCGATCTGGCCCCTCAGGTCTGACAGCGGTATATTCATGCTGTCGGTTCCGTCAAACAGGATCCTGCCACCGGTGGGATTATGCAGCCTTAAGAGGAGAGAGGTAATGGTGGTTTTTCCTGCGCCAGAAGATCCAACCAGAGCGACCACCTGGTTGGCTTTGATCTCCAGTGAAATATCCTTCAACACCGTTTCATCGGGGCGGGAGGGATACTGAAAGGACAGAGCCTCAAAAGAGATGTTTCCACTGAGTTGCTGGCGGTCTGTGACAGATTCTTTGTCGGAAAGGTCCTCAATTTCCTCAGCGAAAATATCAAACAGGTCCTCGGTAGCGCCCAGGAAGCGCTGTATCCTGGCAAATACATTGGCCATCCCACCGATGGTTCCGCCTATGAAACCCGAATAGAGAACAAAAGAAAACAGTTGTCCTGCATCGATCTCCCCTTGCGCCAGGAGCAAAGATCCCCTCCAGATGACGGCCACCAGTGCCCCGAACAATCCCAGGATCAGGAAAGAAGAGAATCCAGCCCGGTAACGGCCGCCTTTGATTCCAATCCTGGCAATGGCCAGGGTGCGTTCCCGGTATCTTCTCATTTCAAAAAGCTCGTTGGTGTAAGCCTTTACGCTCTGTATGCCCTGAAGGGTCTCTTCCACGATGGTATTTGAATGGGCCACCTCGCTTTGCGCTTTTTTTGAGTAAGTCCGGATGAAACGGCCGAAAAATACCGCGAGCAAAACCACACCGGGAAGAACCGCCAGCATAAATATGGTCAGCTTGAAGGAGGTATACACCAGCAGGGCGATTCCCCCAACGATAATGATCACCTGCCTCACAAATTCGGCCAGGGTGGAGGTCATGGTTTCCTGGAGCAGGGAAATATCGGATGAGATCCGGCTGTTGAGTTCTCCAACCCTTCGTTTATCGAAAAATTTAACGGGCAGCCTGATCAGGTGGTTGTAGGTATCCTGCCTGAGATCGGCAAGGGATTTCTCGGTTACTTTCACAAAGAGGATGACCCTGAAGTAGGAGAGGGTGGCCTGAACCACAAGGATCCCTGCCAGGAGCAAAGCAATCCGGTTGATGTCTTCACCCAGGTTCCCCTCATTTCCTGAATTCACAAGGTCCCCGAGCAGTTTTGGGAAGGCCAGATTGGTCACACTTGATCCAAATAGAAAGAAAAGCCCCAGGATGTATATAACCCTGTAAGGCCTGATGTAGCTGTAAAGCTTCATCGCATTCCGCATTCCGGAGACTGTTATTTTTTTCTTTGTCACCTCCATGAGAGGGTAAAGGTAAAAGGAAAAAGGTGAAAGGGTAAGGGCAATGGGATATTAACATAAGCCTGGTCAGACCTTGACAGGTGATCCCAATTACTATAAATTTATAGGACAGGGATTTGACATAAAAAGGTTTCTAAAAACTAATATACCATGAAAAGAAGAACCCTCATCATTTCAATCATCATCTCTGTTGCGCTGGTATGCAGCGCGCAGGTTCCCCAGAAGTTTAACTACCAGGCTGTGGTGCGCAACGCCCAGCATGCAATCATTGCCAACCAGGATGTGGGTTTTCAATTGAGCATACTGGAAGGTTCGGCCAACGGATCACCGGTTTATGTGGAGACACATACAGTCACCACCAATGCTGTGGGTCTGGCCAACCTGTTCATTGGGGAAGGATCCACAACCAGTGGCGAGTTTAAAGATATATTGTGGGGTGAAAACCCCCACTACCTGAAAGTGGAGGTAGATCCTTCGGGAGGCAGTTCCTACGAGCACCTTGGAACTACCCAGATGATTTCGGTGCCCTATTCCCTTTATTCGGGGAATATCTCCAGCCCCACCAGGAAGTTTACCGTGCAGGAGGAGGTGGGCCACCCTGTGGACTCAGCACTTTTTGAGGTACGCAATGCGGAAGGCCAGACTGTGTTTGCAGTTTACCCTGAAGGGACCAGGGTGTATGTACTGGATGAGGAGGCCAAAGGCAAGAAAGGCGGATTTGCTGTGGGAGGATACTCTCGCAAGCACAAGGGAATCACCCAGGAATACATGCATGTATCACCGGATAGCATCCGGCTATATTTTGATGAAGAAGATACAAAAGGAAAGAAAGGCGGATTTGCAGTGGGGGGTTATTCACGGAAGTTCAAAGGGACAACGGACCAATATTTCACATTAAAACCGGACAGTGCAAGTTTTTTACTGGTATCAGATAATCCTGATGATATTGGCAACAGTGCCCTTTCGGTTAAAACCAAATCAAGAGTTGATGATGATGGAAATGATCAGGCTGGACTTTTTAACCTGAATATCGGAAACTATTTTATTGGTCACCGTGCCGGAAGTTCAATCACCACTGGAGATCAGAACTGTTTTATAGGATATGAAAGTGGTTTATTTAATACGGAGGGTTTTCAAAATGTGTTCCTGGGATTGAGATCCGGACAACTGAACGAATCCGGAAACAACAATGTGTTCATAGGTGTTGATGCCGGATTGAGTAATACCACCGGTGATGTGAATACGGCTGTGGGGTTCGAGGCAGGAAAAGGAACCACCACAGGAAATTATAATACCATGTACGGATATATTGCCGGTCTGGTTAATGGAGCTGGAGATTTGAATACCTATATCGGCGCCCATTCGGCCTATCAACTTAAGGCTGGAAACAGCAATACTTTTTTAGGGGCATATACGGGCAGTGAGGTTGAAACAGGTATCCACAACGTGTATGTTGGAATGAGAGCTGGGAGTTACGTTGGATCGGATTTCAACACTTTTGTCGGGGCCTATGCAGGAGCTGATGCCCAGGATAACCAAGGCCAAAATACTTTTATAGGTTCTGATGCAGGGAGAAACGCTTCCGGGCAGATGAATACTTTTATTGGCCAAGGCTCTGGTTTACAGAATGCAGGGGAGCAAAATACATGTGTCGGATCGAATTCCGGAAGGGAAGCCGGAGGGATGTGGAACACCTTTGTGGGTGAAAACTCCGGTTGGAATAGCAAAGGCAATGCAAATGTATTTTTGGGAAGCGGTGCAGGAGCCAGCTGTGAGTTTGGGTCGGAAAATATTTTCCTTGGCCAGGAAACGGGAAACAACAATGATGGGAACAGGAATGTGTTTATCGGGCATAATGCCGGGATGAATGCAAGGGGATCTGAAATGCTTATTGTAAACAGCTCTGATGGTGACTCTACAAATTCCTTGATCTGGGGAAAATTTGATCAGGATCTTCTGAGGATGAACGGAAGGGTTGGCATTGGCAGGAATGCCCTTGAACATGCCCTTGAAGTGGAGGGCGAAGCCTACAAAACAGCTTCAACTGATTGGGCAACCACCTCTGATGCAAGGGTAAAAACCCATATCCGGACCATTGAAAGCGGCCTGGACCAGATCCTGCGATTACGCCCAGTAACCTACAGATACACAGATGAGTGGAGAGAAGCAAATCCGGGGATAAAAGACCAGGAGTATTACCACTACATTGCCCAGGAGTTTGCGGAAGTGTTCCCTGAGGCGGTGCACCAGGGACCTGAGTCCCTGGAGGGCGATCCTGAGAACCTGCTGCGGATGAATAGTCAGCCATGCACAGGTTGTGGCCATCCGCGCCATCCAGGAGTTGGCTGAGCAGAACCGGGAGCAGCAGGCCATGCTGGAGCAACTTCGGGAGGAAAACCTGGCACTGCAGAAGATGAACCAGGAGATCCTTGACATTATCAAATCCATACAACACCCATAAAACAGACTTATTATGTACAAAAGCTTTCCAATTGTTTCATTACTGATCATATTTGCGCTGGTTTGCAGCGCGCAGGTTCCCCAGAAGTTTAACTACCAGGCTGTGGTGCGCAACGCCCAGCATGCAATTATTGCCAACCAGGATGTGGGTTTTCAATTGAGCATACTGGAAGGTTCGGCCAACGGATCACCGGTTTATGTGGAGACACATACAGTCACCACCAATGCAGTGGGACTCGCCAACCTGGTCATTGGAGAAGGCTCTGCAGGCAGCGGAGAATTTGAAAACATATTGTGGGGTGAAACACCCCATTACCTGAAGGTGGAGGTGGATCCGTCGGGGGGCAGTTCCTACGAGCACCTTGGAACTACCCAGCTGATTTCGGTGCCTTATTCCCTCTATTCGGGGAATATAGCCAGTCCCACCCGGAAGTTCACCGTGCAGGAAGAGGCAGGCCACCCGATCGATTCGGCGCTCTTTGAAGTACGCAATGTGGAAGGGCAGACTGTGTTTGCGGTTTACCCTGAAGGGACCAGGGTGTATGTACTGGATGAGGAGGCCAAAGGCAAGAAAGGCGGATTTGCTGTGGGAGGATACTCTCGCAAGCACAAGGGAATCACCCAGGAGTACATGCATGTATCACCAGACAGCATCCGGCTTTATTTTGATGAAGAAGATACAAAAGGAAAAAAAGGCGGATTTGCAGTGGGGGGGTATTCCCGCAAGACCAAAGGGGCCTCCGATAAATATTTTGAGCTTAAGCCAGATAGTGCAAGGTTCACCCTTATCACAAACGGAGATGCTGACAGGGCAAATTCATTGTCAGTGGTAACAAAACCTGCAGGTGGTGATCCGGCAATTACTGGTAACAGCCTGTTAAACCTGACCATCCAGAATTATCTGATTGGTCACAGGACAGGAGAATCGATGACCGATGGAGTTGAAAACTGCTTTTTTGGCTTGGAGAGCGGGGTGTTTAACACTTCCGGGACATCGAATGTATTTATAGGTCAAAATAGTGGTTATGCAAACCTGAACGGAGATGGTAATACTTTTATTGGGACCAAGGCAGGGAGATGGCAGAGGGTTGGACACAACAACACTTTTCTAGGTGCCTTATCAGGAGATGAGCAAATTGAAGGCTCCAATAATGTGTATATAGGGAGCCATGCGGGTGAGAAAAAGTCGCAGGGCTTTGAGAATGTATTTATCGGGTGTAATGCAGGGCACAATAACCAGGATGGCAGCCACAATATTTTTATCGGACATGATGCAGGATTTTTTGAAACAGGAGGCTCGAAACTTATTATTGACGCTTACGCCCGTGATTCATCGGGGGCCCTCATTTATGGAGATCTGTTTCAAGGTATTTTGCGCATTAACAACCAGCTGGGTATAGGTCGAAATGCACTAGTGAATGCGCTGGAAGTGGAAGGGGAGGTGTCCAAAACCACTGCAGGTACAATCCTTGCTAATTCAGACGCAAGGATCAAGACCGACGTGATGGATATTGAAAACGCCATTGATATTGTGATGGCTCTTCGCCCCGTGAAGTTTCACTATACGGATGAATGGATGGAGAAAAATCCAGTCATTGCTGATAAAGTTTACTATAATTATATTGCACAGGATTTTGCTCAGGTATTCCCCGATGCAGTGCGGCGGGGAGGTGACCGGCTCGAAGAAGGTGAAAACCTTCTCCAACTGGACAGCCATCCGGCCAATATTGTGGCCATCAAAGCCATCCAGGAACTGGCCGAGCAGAACATGGAACAACAGGCAGTCATCGATGCCTTGCTAGAAAGGATTGCTGCGATGGAGGAGGAATTGGGAAAGTCCCGTTAAATAAAAACACTACCAACAATGCGACAAGATCTGAAATTATTGATTCGATTTTCATTGCTGACCTTTACTATCCTGGGCTTGATGCTCCATACAGGATGTAGCTCCAGCTCGGCCATAAAACCCACCCAACTCACCTGTGAATACCTTCCGAATCCACCTGTGGTGGATGTGCTTCAACCCCGCCTCGGGTGGATTAATGTGGCCGCTGAAGGTGTCCGGGGACAGGTACAGACTGCTTACCAGGTGCGCGTGGCCAGTTCGCCGGATAAGCTGGACAATCCCGATTTGTGGGACAGTGGGAAGCGTGATTCGGAGCAATCCATCCGGGTAGTATATGACGGTATAAAATTGCAATCCAGGCAGGAGTGCTGGTGGCAGGTGAGGGTATGGGACAGGGACGGAGCCGTCTCATCATGGAGCGAACCTGCATCCTGGAGCATGGGGTTGTTGGAGCCGGGTGACTGGAAGGCAAGCTGGATTGGGGCCCCCTGGCAGGGCGAAGAGGCCCTTCCCAAACCATCGGGTGGCCCCGATGGCCGTCCGGAAGCATTTGGTCCGCCTGCCCCGCTTCTAAGAAAGGAGTTTTCGGTAGAGAAAAAGGTGACTTCTGCAGTGGCCTATGTGACGGGACTGGGCTATTTTGAGCTTTACCTGAATGGGGAAAAAGTCGGGGAAGATTTGCTGGTTCCCAACCAGACCAACTATGGAAAGCGGCCCCAGTTGATGGATGCAGGCATCTACCTGCCCGATGCGTTCAGGGAATACAAGGTTTTGTATATGGCTTATGACATCACCTCTCAACTGAAACAGGGCGGGAATGCCATGGGTGGAATCCTGGGCAACGGATTTTATAATCCTGCTAAGTTCTGGACAGCCTCTTATGGATCTCCCAGGTTCCTGTGCCAGGTACACCTGACCTATTCCGATGGAAGTGAAGAAGTGATTGTCAGTGACAACACCTGGAAAGCCTCCCGAAGCCCCATCCTGATGGACATGGTTTATTATGGCGAGGTGTACGATGCCCGAAAAGAACAACCGGGTTGGTGTACGGCCGGTTTTGACGATGCTGACTGGGAAGAGGTTGCCATTCGCAAGGCTCCGTTTGGGAAACTGGTGGCTCATACCGCCTATCCTGACAGGGTTACTGAACGATTCGAGCCGCTCTCAATACAGAAAATTGGAGAGGGACACTATGAAGTGGATTTTGGCACGGAGATTTCCGGGTGGGTGCGGCTGAACAACGTGGAGGGTCCAGAGGGTCACAAGGTGGAGATGAAATTTAATGGCAACAGCTTACTCAGGTGATAACACCTATATTTTCTCAGGGAAGGGCGCTGAATCCTATGCGCCAAGGTTCAACTGGTTTGTTTTCAGCGGGGTGGAGATCATGAACTGGCCGGGAGAACTGAGGCCGGAGCAACTTACCGCTGAAGCTGTAAACACTTTTATTGAGCCATCGGCCGAATTTGAGACGTCCAATGCGCTTTTTAATACCATCAACACCATCTGGAGAAGGAGTCAGACGGATAATATGCACGGAGGGATCGCCAGTGATTGTCCCCACAGGGAGCGTTCGGCATATACCGGGGACGGACAGGTGGCCTGCATTACTGTATTGCATAACTATAATGCCAGGAATTTCTACCAGAAGTGGGTAGGGGACATGATGGGCGCTCAGATCCCGGAAACAGGCTACATTCCAAACGGGGCTCCCTGGCAACCTGGTTGCGGCGGAGGCCCTGCCTGGGGAGCTGCCATCTGTGTGATCCCCTGGCAATACTATGTGCATTACGGATCAAAGGATATGCTTGAAGATAACTACGAGGGAATGACGGGGTACCTGAAGTACATGCAGACCTGGGTTGATGACGAAGGAATCATGTTTTCGAAAAGAACAGGGAAAGACGGAAATATTTTGAAGTGGTTTAACCTGGGGGAGTGGGTTGCTCCCGGTGAAACTGTTCCCGACGAAATGGTCCATACCTTCTACCTCTGGTATTGTGCTGATATTACTTCCAAAACAGCTGCCATCCTCGGAATGAAGGATGAGAGTGACGAACACAAGCGTCTGGCAGAAACTACGAGTTTGGCATTTCACACCCGGTTTTATAATGAGGAAACCGGGTCCTATGGCGATGGGGGAGGCAACATCCTGGCCCTGAAAATGGGGGTTCCTGATGACCGCTATGAGCGGGTGCTGGAGGCCTTAAAAACAGGAATCAGAAATAGCGATGGCCATCTGGATACCGGGATTTTCGGAACCCGCTTCTTTTTTGAGGTGCTTGCTGAGCATGGCATGCAGGATCTGGCATATGAGGCTCTGAATAAGAGAACCGAACCTGGATTTGGTCACTGGATAGAGCTGGGGTCCACCACCACACGTGAGAAATGGGATACGGGAGGATCCCACAACCACCCCATGTTTGGAGGCGGACTGGTATGGTTTTACAGGAACCTGGCGGGGATGCAGGCCGATCCGGATCACCCCGGATACCGTCATATTGTCTTCAGGCCGCAGCCTGTTGAAGATCTGGAATATGTGAGCTATACGAACCAGACCTCTTACGGGGTAGGCGGAATCTCCTGGAAGAATGACCAGGAAAAATTTGTAATGGATGTAAGCATTCCGGTGGGTTGCTTTTCTAGCGTATATGTGCCGGCACCTGACCTTGAATCAGTATACGAAGGAGGGACTCCTGCTTCAGAAGTGACCGGATTGGAAACTGTGGGTATGGAAGATGGATATGCCGTTTTCAAAGCAGGAAGTGGAGTATATCACTTCGAGGTAAAAGCCGAATAAACAGGAAATCTGCTTAATCCAGTTCCCGGTGCCAGAGTGTGATGCGTACATTCTGGCTTTCGCGGAGATGTGCTGCAAGCTTTTCTGCGCAGTAAACCGAGCGGTGCTGTCCGCCGGTGCATCCAAAACTGACCATCAGGTGGCTGAATCCCCGTTCTTCGTATTTATCCACCGACATGTCGACCAGGGAGGTTGCACTGTTCAGGAATTCGTGCACATCCCCCTGCTGATCGAGGAAATCCGCTACCGGATGGTCCTTTCCTGTTAACTCCCTGTATTGATCCAGTTTCCCCGGATTGGTGATCACCCGGCAGTCGAATACATATCCCCCTCCATGACCGTTGGGATCATTGGGCACGCCATGTTTGTAACTGAAGCTGCTGATGGAAACGGTCAGGGTGGATTGGCGTCTCTCCTTATCCTTGAACCGTTTCAGTTTGGGCGCGGTCAGAAGCTTCTCAAATACCTTGAGCAGGGTAGGGAGCGGGATGGTGAATTTCACGTTCTGAAGAATCCATTTCAGGTCACCGAGGGCATAGGGAATACTGCGAAGAAAGTGGGTCTTCTTTTCATAGAATCCCCTGAATCCGTAGGCACCCATGGCCTGCATGATCCTGATCAGCACATAAGCGTAAAAAGATTCCCTGAATGCTTGAGGATCAATTTCCGGATATTTCTTCAGTCCTGTGATGTAATGTTCCAGCAATTCCTCCCTGACGGGAGGTGGAATATCAGCTTTTGAGTCATAGAGCAGGGAGGCCACATCGTATTGAAGGGCTCCTTTTCGTCCACCCTGGTAGTCAATAAAGCAAGGCTTTCCTTGCCTGAGCATAATGTTCCGTGACTGGAAGTCGCGGTAGAGGAAATAGTTCGTATCCTGTTCAAGTAAATACCCGATCAGGGTATTGTAATCATCCTCCAGGAGCTGCTCATTGAATGAGATGTCGGCCAGCTTCAGAAAATAGTATTTGAAGTAGCTGAGGTCCCACTGCATACTTTGCCGGTCGAAACTGGACCTGGGATAGCACACTCCGAAATTGAGTCCTTCCGATCCGGTGATCTGGAACTTCTGCAATTCGTTCAGTACCTCTTTATAGATCTGTTTAAGCGCATCAGGAAAAGTCCCTGTCTCCCTGATCTGAACCAGATGATCAAACAGTGAAAGATCTCCCAAGTCTTCCTGCAGATAGGCATTGTGTTCCAGATCTGCCAGGTAAATTTCAGGTACTGCAAGTCCCTTGCTGTGGAAGTGCCTGCTGAACTCAATGAAAGCTTCGTTTTCTTCCCTGTCAAGGTTGATGGCTCCGATGGCTTTTGATTCAGTCCCTTCCATCCTGTAATACTCCCTTGGCGAACCTGAGGCCGGCAACTTATTGATGGATGTAACTTTTTCACCGCACCACCGGTCGAAAAGCCCTTCTAGTAGTTCTAATTTTGTCTGGCTCATATCTTAGTCTACAATCACCTGCCTGCGTTTGAGATTATACCGCTCACCTTCCTTCAACATATAGAATTCCCTGCTTCCCCGGGGCAAGCGGTAAATGGTATCCCTTTCGGCCGACCAGCGGGTTCCGTCATAGATAGCCACATAACTTTTCCCGAACACAGAAAACTGGTCGCCATTGACAATGATTCCGGTATTCTCATCCAGACCGATCCCCAGTAACTCGGGGCGGTGGTCGAGGATTTCGAAAATATCGAACTGCCTGTTTCTGGCAAGCAGATGCTGGTCAATGGCCACATTGGTAATGAAACCAAGACCTTTTTCGTGGTCGCCCATCATGATGGTGTTGGCCCGGGTGTCTCCCCTGGTCAGGAAGGAACCCTGTATGGTAGCTCCTGCGGAACTGCCTGCAATAACTCCCCCGCGATCCAGCAGGTCAAAAAAGGCCTCATGGCATTTCGTATCCAGGTAGGAATCTGCATGACGCCACTGTCTCCCGCCGCTGAACCATACACCTGCAGCTTTTGTGATGGGTTCAATGAATGCAGGACTATTGGCTTCATCACGGTCCCGGGTATGTAAAACCACCACATGATGAAAACCCTTCTCCTCAAATTCCTTCCTGAAATTTTCAAGGTCTTTTTTTGAGAGCCTGTTGCTTGTCATGGCCGTTGGAATCACGACAATGGTTTCATCCGGACCGCCTACCAGTTCCATGAATTTTTGGTAAAAGACAGGGGAAGCTGCTCCCCCGATTACAAGCAGCGTTCCATTTTCGGGTCCGCTCGAAACAAAATTTCCGGTGTCAGTTACCCCCGGATCGCCTTCAGCTTGTGCATAGCTGGACACAGATAGCAGGAACAGTGATATTACTATCAGGGCAAGCCTTATTCTCATATACATGGTTATGTAACCCAACACTATTTTTGATGGATCACTTTCCTGACAGATACATCATGATTCAGGTGAAAGCATTTCAGGTAATAACAACCATCAGAAAGATCGCTGAAATTAAATGTATCGTCGGTGGATGTGTGGATCAGTTTTCCGAATACGTCAAATATTTCTATATGCTCCAGGGTGGCTGACTCTATAAACAGGATTCCTGAAACCGGATTTGGATAGACGCGTAGCGTCATATCATTGTCTGATCCTGGGAAAGATCCCGCACAGACCTCAACGGTCAGATTGGTGGTTACCGTACTATCACACCCCGCAGTATTTGTATAGGTATCAGAATAAACTCCCGATTCGGTCTGGTCGGCCCCTCCTGCAAAATAGCTTTCGCCCGCACAGATGGTCACATCAATGGAGGATGCTGAGGGAGGCAATACAGTGAGGTTTGTGGTTACAGTGCTGTCACATCCTGCAGCGTTTGTATAGGTATCAGAATAAACTCCCGATTCGGTCTGGTCGGCTCCTCCTGCAAAATAGCTTTCGCCCGCACAGATGGTCATATCAATGGAGGATGCTGACGGGGGCAATACAGTAAGGTTTGTGATTACCGTACTGTCACATCCCAAAGGGAATGTATAGGTATCTGTATAAATACCCGATTCGGTCTGGTCGGCTCCCCCTGCAAAATAGCTTTCACCATCACAGATGGTCACATCAACGGATGATTCTGAGGGAGACGATACAGTGAGTTTTGTGGTTACAGTACTGTCACATCCTGCAGCGTCTGTATAGGTATCAGAATAAATACCCGATTCGGTTTGATCTGAGCCTCCTGCAAAATAGCTTTCGCCCTCACAGATGGTCACATCAACGGATGATTCGGAAAGGGGCAACACTGTGAGGGTGGTGGTCACAATGCTGTCGCAGCCGTTCATATTTGTCAGTGTATCAAAATAGATACCCGATTCGGTTTGATCTGAGCCTCCTGCAAAATAGCTGGCCCCATAGCAAATGGTAACATCTTCTGCAGATTCGGAAACAGGCAAAACAGTCACTGTGGTAAGCACAATACTGTCTGATCCATTGCTGGATGACAGGGTATCCCTGTATATACCTTCATCTTTGACATACCTGGAGTGAAGCAATACACTGTCACCATCACAGAGGGACAGTTCATCACTCGTTACAATTGGCAGATTGTTCTCCTTCATGGTCCGGCTTATTGATCCTGCCTCAATGGCCGCAACGATCCCAAGGTCAGGAGCCACAATAAAACCTGTTGAATCTGAAACATCCATGTCCAGCCAGTAACAATCCTTGTAATTGCCCGACGGCAAATCATAATCACCAATATAATAGACGGTTGTGTTAAAAAACAGATTGCTGTAAGTCTCCAGGTTGGTATAGGCATGTTTAAAGTAGAGAAGGTCTATCATTCCAAGTGCCGGGACAGCAGTCCTCGCAAATACAAAGTTAGGGTCCACGATTCCCTCCAGAAAGATCTTCTCCTCAGGCTCCGGTTGAGGCCTGCCGTCGGTATAGTTTAGATAATTCTTTATGATGTAGAAGGTAGTGTCACCTGAAATGACGGTATCATCACACCTCATTGTATCTGTACCTACGACTTCGCCGGCTTCAAGGATATTATAAACCCATTCGTTTCCCAGATAAAAGGGTGAATAATCCTGTGCTTTTGATTGCACTACAATAAGCACAAAAACAATTGATAAAATGTACCTGATTGACATGACCTGGATTTTTTCGGATTTAAGTAAAAATACGTCAAACCTACAACAAGTGCAAACAGAGATATGAGTATCATTTGCCCCTTTGAACTTTCACTCAACCTGGTTCCGGTTAATGCCAATCTTATTTGGAAACAATGATCCTGAATTCATCAGTGGCCGGTTCAGTCTCATGGTCGTTGGCAATCACCTTGATGGTAATTGTTCCGGTTTGTGTGGGGGCAAAAATGAATTTTCTCTCCTTGGGTGTAAATTGAATCCATGCTGGCAATGGGTTGCCATATTCATCTGTTGCCCTGTAGTTTAAGTCTTCAAGGTCATAGTCAGTAAACACATCCTTTTCAAAGACAAATGCAACAGATTCACCTACTCCCATTTCCATATCAGCTATGGGATTGTTTAGAAAGGGCAACATGTTGCAGTTATGCTTGGGCGGCATGAAAAACGGATCATCTGCATTGTATTTCATGTTCTGGAGAGGCCTGGGTGGATTCATGGAATCAATCCAGTGTGTCAGATCGGATAACAATTCATCCCTGACCAGGGCATGGCTTTCAGCCAGGTTTTCCATTTCCCCAACATCAGAAGAAAGATCATAAAGCTCGGTTCTCTCACCAATGATATATTGATCGCCATTTCGGGTGTCCACAAAGTCACCGAAATAGTGAATCAGTTTAAAATCTCCCTTGCGAATTACAGCCGATGGAGTGGCTCCCCATAACATGTCATACAAGGGCAAATACCAGTAGAGGGCTTCACGCTGAAGGCCTCCCTCCTGGGTGAGGAGGCCTGTGATATCCTCCCCATCCAGGGGCCACTCCTGACCCATCCGTCCGCCGGCAATATTGACAAAGCTCGGATAGAGGTCGCATACATGTACCGGCACTTCACAGGTTGACATGGCTTCTACCACACCTGGCCACCTTACAATCATTGGAACACGGATTCCCCCTTCATAGGGGGAGCCTTTTCCTGCCCTTAAGGGAGCATTGCTGAAGAATTCGCTGACACCACCGTTATCTGTTAAAAAAACAAGCATGGTGTTCTCTGTCAGGTGAAAACTGTCCAGGGAGTCAAGCAACTGACCGATGGTATTGTCGAAGTGTTCAATGGCTGCAAGGTAGGTGGCATTGTTTACACCTTTTTCGGGATAGCCCAGCTTGGTGTATTTGGTGATGAGACTGTCTACGGCCAGGACCGGGCCGTGGATCGTATGATGTGAAAAATAGAGAAAGAATGTGGTGTCCCTGTTCTCCCGGATGAAATGAATGGCCTCGTCAGTGAGTGCCTGGACTCCCTTGTCCGTCTCTGCCTGGTATTCCCCTTTTAAGTGGTCCGTTTGATCAAAGCCATAGTAGCTCGAAAACTCCGGGAAGAGCCTTGTATAGTATCCATCGGGTTGCGGGCTTAGTTTCGTGTGTGAATTGAGATGCCACTTCCCCACCATACCCGTTTTGTAGCCGTTGTCTTTCAATGCCTCTCCCACGGTATAGGCATCTCTTGATAGATTCTCCAGGTAGGCCGGCTCCCGTAAGTAGGCATTGGGATAACAGTAGCGCGCGATCACATGCCACATATTATTGCGCGCTGTATTCTGACCTGTGATGAGGCTTGCCCTGGTGGGCGTGCATTGGGGTGTTACATAGGCATGGGTAAATTTCATACCCTCTTTCGCCAGCCTGTCGATATGTTTCGTCTGTACGTGGGTGTTTCCAAAAGAGCTAATGGCTGGCCATCCCAGGTCGTCTATCAGGATAAGGATGATATTTGGTTTTTCCTTCTCGGCTGCCTGAAGGGATGAATTGTACAAAACAAAAACAAAGGCGGCGAGCATTATTCTGCGGCCTGTTTGTCTGATCATGGTCTTCAGGTTGTTGGGAACACTCATTTGGTTACAGGTTTAAGGTGTTTGCGAAGTTTGTAGTTTCTCAGAACTAAAGCATAAATTTGGAGTTTTTAAATCAATATCCTGATAATATCTTGCATTTAATGACATTTAAAAGAATAGTCGTTTTTTTCATATTCACGGTCACATCGCTTGGTGTTATCGGTCAGGAAGCCGATTCTACCAACCGGAAGAGTCTGCGGAAGCAGAAGAGATTGGAGAAGGTAGCGCAGGGCAAGTTCATGTCATTCCCCTTCGCCGCACCCGCATATACACCCGAGCTGGGACCTACATTGATGGTGGCCATGATGGTCTCATTCAAGACCAATCCTGCAGACACCCTCATTCAGCGTTCATCTGCTCCCCTGAATGTTGGTGTTTCTACCAGGGGCTCTTACTTTTTCAATTCAATCATTTCCACATACTGGTTTGAGGACAGGTTAAGGATTTTCGGAGATTTAAGATTTCGCAACACTCCAGATCACTACTGGGGTGTTGGATATGATAATGCCATTTCTCTTCCTGAAGGAGAAGAAACCACTGCTTATATGCGCTCCCTTTGGAAAATAAATCCCAGGATTCTCTGGCAATTCAGAAAGCACTTTTTCCTGGGTTTAAATATGGATTATAACAGGACCAAGGCCAGCGATGTGAATCCCGTGATGGAGACAGATCCGGTTTACCTTGCATTCGGTCCTGTAAATTTCAATTCGGGCCTTGGGATCATTCTCCGCTATGATTCCCGCGATATTCCAGTGAACGCCTGGTCGGGGGCTCTGATCGACCTGCAGGGAACTCGCTATACTCCTTTATTGGGAGGAGAGAATTCGTTCAATGTTTTTCAACTTGACATCAGGAAATATCTGAAAATCGTCAGACCCGGAAGCACGCTGGCTATTCAGGTCAAAACCAAGATCACCAGCGGTGATGTGCCTTATTCAGACCTTGCCTTTTTGGGCAGCCCTTATGATTTGCGTGGTTATTACCTGGGCCATTACCGCGACCGTTCCATGATCCTGGGGCTGGCAGAGTACCGGCACCAGTTCATGAAAAAGGACCGAACCCTCAGCAGGCACGGGGTGGTAGGATGGGTGGGTGCGGGTAGCATTGGAGCTTCAGTATCAGAATTTCAACACTGGATCCCCAATGCAGGATTTGGTTACCGATTTGAAGTGCAGCCCAGGATGAATGTGAGGACTGAGATCGGCTTTGGTAAAAACAGCCTGGGATTCTACATCAGCTTCAATGAGGCCTTCTAAAGATCAGCGCAGCTCAATCATTCGATGAGTGTCATGCTTTTTACCTGGACAAAATCCTGGCTTTTGAGCCTGTAAAAATACAATCCGGAATCCATGATTCCACCATTCATATCTTTCCCATCCCATGTAATATGTGATGTGCCTGCCGGGAATTTCCTGTTGACCAGCGTGGTAACAAGCTGCCCGTTCAGATTGAAAACCTGCAGATTGACCATGGATTGAACCGGAAGTGTAAAAGATATGGTAGTTGCCGGATAAAAGGGATTCGGGTAATTCTGGTCAAGCGAATAGCCTGGCTGAACCAGATGCTTACCCTCAATGCCCGTGGGAGCGTCCATATCCGTCAAGGCTACGGGCCATATCCCTGGTGTTGGAAAGCTGATGCCCTTGTTGCTTCCTCGCTTCAGGCTGTCCTGTCCGAAATAATAGAGAGGCCATCCTTTATAGGTGAGTTGTGTATGTCCAAACACATCGATTGTCTCAAACATGGAAGGATCAATCACTGATGGGGCAGCAACCAGGTCCATTTCCAGGATGGGCCAGGTTCCGTTGTTACTGAAGTCTGCCGCAGTAAAGGTATTGGTGTTCTCAGTGTCTTCACTAAAGGTGTAAAGTGTTCTTCCATATGCATCCACGAAGTACTGTATCACCTCTTGTCCCGCTTCATAATTGCCGTTGTACGCTATGCCATCCAGGCCCACCAGTTGATTGTCTGCCAGCATGATTGTGTAGTCTGGTTTGGCCACATACCAGGCATGGTCCACATCTTCACCATTCACATCGCCCTGTGTTATATCATCGATATAGTAGTAGAGGGGCCATCCCTTATAGGTGATCTGTTTACTCATATCGTCCCGTGTGCTTACACCAAAATCCTCCGGGTTCAGACTGTCCCCGGCCACCAGGCTTTCCTTATAGAACACCGGCCAGAGCTCTTCACATGTTCCGTTACAGACCGAGTTTCCGAAGGCATCTTTTGTAAAGAAGTAAAGTGCATTGCCATTTTCGTCTGTCAGAATATCTCCGTATGAATCATTGGGTGTTATGTTGACCGTATAATTCGCGTGGCTGCTTGCATCTCCCGGATTTGTGACCTGTTCTGCATCACCAGGAGCAGGATTTCCCGTGCTCCAGGTACCTTCCGAATCCTGCATCTCCTGTCCGTTCGTAAAGCGGTCCCCATCAGAATCGAGGATGGCCAGCGCATTGCTCCATACTACATGACCATTACTACCTGGAGCATCCAGGTGGTTTGTTTCTACCTCTGTCCCGAAAGCGTTAAGTGAGCCGCCGCCTGAGGGATTGTTATGGCAATTTGCACAAGAAAATGTATTTCCGTTGGGAAGTTCATCCGACCGAAAACGCCGGGCCTCGCAGTCCATGCTGACAATTAGCAAAGAGCAAACCATGATCAGAGATAGTGTTGTTTTCATATTTTCATCCTCCCATTTAGTAGATTCTGTTCATTTCCTGATTCACTAAATTTAAAGGATAGATTCAACAATTCAAAGCCATCCTGATATAGTCTTTTACATGAATTATTAATAGTATTACTTTTAGGCCTGACAATTGATAAGTGAAGACAAAAGAAAAAGCAGCTGGACAGCGGGCAGGATTATTCAGTGTGCTCGGACCCTACAAAGGAATTGTAATCATACTGATCCTTATGGCCCTGGCTGGAAGTGCAGTAAACCTCCTCATCCCCAAGATCATTGCCCGGGGCATCGATTCCTTCTCAGCCAACAGCTTTGATCTCAGAACGGTAATTACCGAGTTCCTGGCAGCTGCATTTGGAATATTTATATTCACCCTGTTCCAGGGAGTGATACAGACTTTCGCTTCAGAGCGGGTTGCAAAAGACCTGCGGACCAAAGTGGCAGATAAAATATCCCGTCAGACCTACTCCTATATACTGAAGTCTGATCCGGCCAAATTCCTGACCAACCTGACCTCTGATATGGATTCGGTGAAGATGTTTGTTTCACAGGCTTTTGTCAGCATCATCTCATCCCTGTTTATGATCATTGGCGCAGCGGTCCTGCTGATTACGATCAACTGGAAGCTGGCCCTCGCCGTTCTTGTGATTGTACCGGTCATCGCTACGGCATTTTTTATGGTTTTCAGAAGGGTGAAAATCATCTTCAGGAAAAGCAGGGAGGTTATTGACGCTCTGAACAGGATCATTAATGAAAGCATTCTGGGTTCTGCGCTCATCAGGGTCCTGAATTCGCAACAGCCAGAAAACCAAAAATTTCTTGAAAAGAACATTGAATCCCGTGATCTGGGACTCTCGATCGTTAAGCTGTTCTCTGTGCTGATTCCCATGGTTATGTTTGTTTCAAACCTGGCTGTGGTTACCATCCTTGCACTGGGTGGCCATTTTGTTGTGGCCGGAACCCTCAGCCTTGGTAGTTTCGCTGCTTTCAACAGCTACCTGGTCATGCTGATCTTCCCGATTATTATGATCGGATTTATGAGCAATATCATCGCTTCTGCTACAGCATCCTATGGTAGGATCAAACAGGTCCTGGACAGTCCCCCTCCAAAAGAACCAGGAAGCATCCTGACGGATATCAGGGGCAATATCCTGTTGGAGAACGTAAATTTGAGCTATGGTGAGAAACCGGTGCTGAAAAAGATCTCTTTCTCTATACGGGAAGGAAGCAAAACGGCCATCATCGGGCCAACTGCAGCAGGGAAAAGCCAGTTGCTGTACCTTCTTTCCAATCTGATTACTCCCGATAGTGGAAGGATCGAAATCGACGGGATTTCCATTGAGGAATATGCGAGAGAGGTCTTCCATACACAGTTGGGCATTGTTTTCCAGGACAGTGTCATGTTCAATATCAGCCTGAGGGAAAATATTGCCTTCAACGATTCAGTAACAGAGGAATGCCCTTGAAAAGGCCATCGAAACTGCCGAACTGGCTGATTTTATCGAAACACTTCCGGAGAAACTTGATACCGTGGTCTCGGAAAGAGGAACCAGCCTTTCGGGAGGACAAAAACAAAGAATCATGCTGGCCAGGGCACTGGCACTGAATCCGAAAATACTGCTGCTCGATGATTTTACATCCAGGGTTGACCGGAATACCGAGAACAAGATCCTCTGCAATATCCAGAGCAATTACCCTGACCTGACACTCTTGTCCGTTACCCAGAAAATTGCACCGGTAAAGCATTTTGACCAGATCATCCTCCTGATGGAGGGGGAGGTGATCGCTTCGGGAACCCACAAGGATTTAATGGAACATTCCCCGGAATACATTCAGATCTACAGTTCACAAAAAACCACACCCACTATGAACTATGATCTGAACAAGGCACCTGGAGAAAGGTGAAAGCAAACTGCCGTTCTTTGCCTCCATGCGGAAAATGGTTACCATTATCAGTGGTGAACGTCGCAAGCTGAACATCGCTTTTGCAGCCATTTTCCTGAATGCAGGGCTCAGCCTCACGGGACCCTACCTGGTGGGTTACACCATCGATACCTATGTGCAGGCAAAAAATTACCATGGCCTGCTTGTCTACTCGGGGATTCTCCTGGCCATGTATATTGCAGCCTTTGTAGTCAACTATGCCCAGATGCGTCTGATGGGAGGCATCGGTCAGCGGATGCTGTATAACCTGAGGAATTCCGTGTTCAATAAACTGCAGGAACTGCCGCTCGAATTTTTCAACCAGAACCAGTCAGGAGACCTGATTTCGAGGATCAACAACGACACCGACAAGGTAAACCAGTTCTTTTCTCAATCGCTGATGCGCTTTATTGGCAGCCTGATCTCCATGACCGGGGCTGGAATTCTTCTCCTGGTGATCAACTGGCGACTGGGACTGGCAGCCCTTTCTCCGGCACTGATCATCTGGCTCTTTACAAAAATCTCCTCCCCCTGGATCAGGAGAAAAAATGAAGAGAGCCTGAAAAGCCTGGGAAGCTTATCCGCACAGATCCAGGAGAGCCTGGCTAACTTCAAGGTGGTTATTGCCTTTAACAGGCGTGATTACTTCCGCAGACGCTTCGAAGAGGTGAACCAGAGGAATTATAAAAAGTCCATTCAGGCCGGTATTGCCAATACCATCCTCACCCCGGTATATACCTTTGCAGCCAATGTGGGTCAACTGATCGTGCTTGCCCTGGGCATATGGATGATTAGCAAAGGCCTTTTTACCATCGGATTGCTGATCAGCTTCCTTGCCTATATTACCAATTTTTATAATCCCCTGCGTCAGATGGCGGCCCTGTGGGCCAGCTTCCAGCAGGCGCTGGCGGCCTGGGACAGGATCTCCCACCTGCTTTCCTTCGAATCCAATCTGAAGCAGATCGGCGATTCGGGTGACAAGACTCATACATCCTATATACATTTCGGGGAAGTAACATTCAGCTTACCCGAATGGGAAAGAGGTATTACACAAGGTCAGTTTCGATCTTGAGAGGGGCAGGACCTATGCCTTTGTGGGTCCCACGGGAGGGGGCAAGACCACCACAGCTTCGCTGATCGCCAGGCTCTACGATGCCTCGAAAGGTAGCGTTCTGCTCGAGGGCAGGGATATCAGATCGTATACCCCCTGCGAAAGGGCTGCAAAAATTGGCTTTATCCTCCAGGATCCCCTGCTCTTTTCCGGCACCATCCGCGACAACATCCTGTATGGAAATCCCGAATGTGCAGGGCTACGTGGAGACCAGCTTGAAGAGGCCCTGGAGGAAGCGCAGCTCCTGGACCTGCTGAAACGCTTCGACGAAGGATTGGATACACCCATCCAGATGACCGGAGATGGAATAAGCCTGGGGCAGAAACAACTGGTAGCCTTCATGCGGGCGATCCTTCGAAAACCAGAGTTGCTCATCCTCGATGAGGCCACTGCCAATATCGATACAGTGACCGAGCAGCAACTTGAAGCCATCCTGGAGAACCTTCCGGCCTCAACAACCAAGGTCATCATTGCCCATCGTCTGAACACCATTGAAGATGCGGACGAGATATTTTTTGTGAACTCAGGAGAGATCATTGCAGCAGGTTCCTTCAATGAAGCACTCGATCTGCTGATGCATGGCAATGTGGAAAGCTGAGAAACAGATCGTATCTTCCTTTCCTTTCAACCACACTAAAACCTGCAAAGTAATCATGCTGGAAATCAGCCTATTATTTTCAATGATTCAAACTGATGAGGATGGCAATTCAGATACAGATAGGTGTCAGATCTGGGCGAATTTTGTGGCAGAAAACAAAAAACCCCCTGAAAATCAGGAGGTTTTAAGTTGATGATGCAGTCCGTAGGGGAATCGAACCCCTGTTACCAGGATGAAAACCTGGCGTCCTAACCCCTAGACGAACGGACCGTATTGTTAAGAACTCCGGCAAAAAATCGAACCGGAGTGCAAAAATAGAATCAAAATTATGATTTGCAAAAGAAAATTCCGAAAAAAATTAAGAATCAACTACCTCTTTGGCCAGGTGATGGAGGTCTAAGCCAGAGAAGTTACCGGAGGTCATCAGTAAAAGCACGCAGGTATTCTCTCCCAGGTTCTTCAGATCATTTTCCAGTTGGATGGCATCATTGTAAACTGCCAGGTCTTCTTTCCCGAAATGTTTTTTAATCTCCTTTGGGGAAAGCTCAGGAAGCCGCTTGTGCTTTACCACCTTGGGATTATAGTAGACCATGGCCAGGTCGGCTTCCTTTAGAGAGCCATTATAGAGGGGGATGTACTCCATATTCAGGCTACTGTAGGTATGCAGTTCCAGGCAAGTAACCAATTTTTGTTCTTTGTATGTTTCTTTAAAAGCGTTGATGGTTGCTTTCACGCTGGACGGGGCATGGGCATAATCCAGGTAGACGGCCCGGCTGTTCCCATTGGCAAGCAGTTGCTGCCTTTTTTCTGCGCCCTTGAAAGATTGTATGGCATTGTAAAACTGATGGTCTTCAATACCCAGGTCCCTGCAAATCAACTGGGCCCCCTTGATGTTTTGCATGTTATACCGGCCGATCAGATTCACGGGCACCGAACCATACTTGGTATTGAGCACAAACCTGTTTTCTTCCACACGATGCGGGTGCTCCTGGTAGGGGATTTTCAGCAGGGACCAGTGGCTTTTGTCAACCACCTCTCCAAGAACCGGGTCCCCGTCAAAGAAAAAGACCTTTCCCCCTCCGGTGGCAATCCGAAGAAATTTCCGGAATTGTTTCTTATAGGCCTCAAAAGTTCGGAATACATTCATGTGATCCCATGCAATCCCGGAAAGAAGGGTCATGTGGGGATTGTACTGGTGGAATTTGGGAGTACGGTCGATAGGAGAGGAGAGATATTCATCTCCCTCCAGGATGATATAGGGTGCCTCATCGGTCAGTTTGACCATGGTCATCGAAACCCGGGATCCTGGAGCTCACCATGTAATCGAAATCCTGGCCATACTTATGTAAAACATGCATCACCATGGCAGTGATGGTGGTTTTGCCATGACTGCCCCCGATCACAACCCTTTTTTATTCTTGCTGTGCTCGTAGAGATATTCGGGGAAGGAGAAGACTTTGATTCCCAGTTCCTGGGCCTTTTTAAATTCTTTGTTGGTTTTCCTGGCATTCATGCCCAGGATCACAGCATCCAGACCAGCATGGATCCTGTCGGTATCCCATCCGTCTTTTTCTGGCAGAAGTCCGAAAGAAGCAAGTCTCGACCTGGAAGGCTCAAAGATCTCTTCATCAGATCCGGTAATTACATAACCTTTTTTGTGCAGCGCAATGGCCAGATTGTGCATCACAGTTCCACCGATGGAGATAAAATGGATATTCATTTTATAGGTTTCAGGGTCCGGAACAAATGGTTCACCTATAAAAATAGTCGATAATTCCTGAGATCCTTCGGGAACTTTTCAACCGCTACCCGTAAGTCTCAAGCAAAACTTTAAGAATGCTTTTACCTGCTTCAGAGATCCTGGTTCCTGGTCCGAATACGGCTGTAACTCCCGCTTTATACAGGTATTCATAGTCCTGTGCAGGGATCACCCCGCCTGCAATAACCATGATATCCTCCCGGCCCAGATTTTTTAGCTCATCGATTACCTGTGGGACCAGGGTTTTATGTCCGCCTGCAAGAGAGGATACGCCCAGTATATGAACATCGTTTTCAACGGCCTGTTTTGCTGCTTCAGCCGGGGTCTGGAACAGGGGTCCGATATCCACATCAAAACCCATATCGGCATAACCGGTGCTCACCACTTTGGCTCCCCGGTCATGTCCGTCCTGTCCCATTTTTGCGATCATGATCCTGGGTTGCCTGCCCTCTCGGGCGGCAAATTCACTGGCCAGGGCACAGGCTTCAGTGAAGGTTTCATCCTGGCCCGATTCCTGGGAATATACTCCTGAAATGGATCTGATGGTGGCCTTATACCGTCCGGATACCTTTTCAATGGCAGTGGAGATCTCGCCCAGTGTGGCTCTTTGCCTTGCTGCTTCAATGGATAGTTCAAGAAGATTGCCATTACCACTTCTTGCACATTCAGTTATCGCATCCAAAGCTTCATCTACTTTCGCCTTTTCCCTTTCCCCTTTTAACCTGTCCAGGCGATCCAACTGGGACTGCCGAACCGCAGTGTTATCCACTTCCAGGATATCAAGCGGATCTTCTTTATCCAGACGGTACTGGTTCACTCCGACAATCACATCCTTACCGCTATCGATCCTGTGCCTGTTTTCTGGCTGCAGCTTCCTCGATCCGCATTTTCGGTAAGCCGGTTTCAATGGCGCTGGCCATGCCACCCAGTTCTTCAATCTCCTCGATATGTTCCCAGGCTCTCTGTGCGATTTCATGGGTGAGGGTTTCCACATAGTGAGACCCTGCCCAGGGATCAAGTGACCGGCATATTTCTGTTTCTTCCTGTAGATGAAGCTGGGTATTCCTGGCAATCCTCGCAGAGAAATCAGTGGGCAGGGCAATGGCCTCATCCAGGGCATTGGTGTGAAGTGACTGGGTATGTCCCAGCACTGCTGCCATGGCTTCTACGGAGGTCCGCGCCACATTGTTAAACGGATCCTGTTCGGTAAGGCTCCAACCTGAGGTTTGGGAATGGGTCCGCAGGGCCATGGATTTAGGATTCTTTGGATTGAATTGCTTTACAATCTTGGCCCAGAGCATGCGGGCGGCCCTCAATTTGGCAATCTCCATGAAATGGTTCATCCCGATGGCCCAGAAGAAAGAGAGCCTGGGAGCAAAGGCATCAATATCAATTCCTGCTTCCACTCCCGTACGCAGGTATTCCAGTCCGTCAGCCAGGGTATAGGCAAGTTCAATATCGGCAGTAGCACCGGCTTCCTGCATGTGATAGCCCGAAATGCTGATGCTGTTGAATTTGGGCATTTTCTTTGAAGTAAATTCGAAGATATCGGCGATGATCTTCATGGACATGGCGGGCGGATAGATATAGGTATTGCGCACCATGAATTCCTTCAGGATATCATTCTGAATGGTTCCGCTCAGCTCTTCCAGGGAGGCTCCCTGTTCCAGTCCGGCCACAATATAAAATGCCATAACGGGAAGAACAGCTCCGTTCATGGTCATGGAAACGGACATCTTGTCCAGCGGGATCTGGTCGAACAGGATCTTCATATCCAGGATGGAGTCAATGGCCACCCCTGCTTTACCCACATCGCCAACCACCCTTTCATGGTCCGAATCATATCCCCTGTGTGTGGCCAGGTCGAAGGCCACGGACAATCCTTTTTGTCCGGCTGCCAGGTTCCTTCGGTAAAATGCATTGGATTCCTCAGCGGTGGAGAAACCGGCATATTGCCTGATGGTCCACGGGCGCATGGCATACATGGCCGAATAGGGTCCACGAAGGAATGGGGGCAGACCGGCAGCATAATTCAGGTGCTCCATCTGTTCCAGGTCTTCTTTGCCGTAGGCGGGTTTGATTCCAATGTGTTCAGGGGTTTCCCAGGTGGGTGTGTAGTCCCTTGCTTTTTCCGTAACCTTCAGGTCTCTGAAATCTATATTGCTAAAATCTGGCCTCTTCATCATAAGGTAAAAGGTAAAACTATTTTGGTTCAAGGGCAGCTTGTTGAATTCTTTCAGGGTTTCCAGCAGGTTGCTTTTCACATGGATGAAATGTTCGATACCGGCTTTCTGCAGTTCCTCTATGGCATCGGCAGGGTAACCTGCCACCACAATGATGGCCTGTTCTTTCAGGGCTTTCAACACCGGAGGAGCCATTGGGGTATATGCATCATCCGAACTGCAGAGAACCACAATATCAGCATTTGCTTTTTTGGCTGCTTCAATTCCTGCTTCCAGGGAGTCAAATGCCGGCTGATCAAGAATCTCATAACCGGCACAGGCAAAGAAATTACCGGAGAAAGCAGCCCTGGCTGTCCTCCAGGCAGGATTTCCATATTTAAACAGGAAAACCCTGGGCCTTTTCCCGCTTCTTTCTGTTTCCAGCCGCAGCTCTTCGAACACGGAGGCAAGCCGGAAAGGCCTGAGTGGTATAAGGGGAGCATCGGTCACCTTTTCCTGCGCTACCATTGCTTCAGCTGGTCAAGGATCATTTCATTGAAATTTGGATAGGCATTGGTTCCAAGGATATGGATTCTCGCCTGAGGCGACCCGTTCACTTTTTTTATGTTTTGAATCCAGTACCATCTCCTGGATCCATCCTGATTGGAAGGCTTTTCTGAATCCACCTTTTGATTCGGTTTCCCTGAAAAGGTCCCATGCTTTTTCTGCAATGGAATCGGTAAGGCTTTCAATGTAATAGGATCCGGAGGAGGGATCGGCTACCCGTTCAAGATAAGCTTCATCCCTGAGGATAATCTGAACATTCCTGGCGATCCGGTCAGAAAAAGCATGAGCTGTTCCGTAGGGATGATCGAAAGGAAGCACTGTAGACAGATCGGCCCCGCCAAGGATGGATGACATGGCTTCGGTGGTTCCCCTGAGCATATTTACATGTGGATCATACAGGGTCATGTTCCATTCCGAGGAGGTGGAATGGATACGGATTCTTCCCGATTCCGGTTCCAGATCCATATCCTTTGCATATTTGCGCCCACAGGATCCTGGCGGCCCTCAGCTTGGCAATTTCCATGAAATAATTGGATCCGGATGCAAGGCTCAGTCTGCATGGATCGCAACGCTTCAGCCGGTTCAATTCCCTGGCTGGTGAGTATGGCCATATATTCATTGGCCATGGACAGGGAAAAAGCCAGTTCTTCCACCAGGGTGGATCCGGCATTCTGGATCAGGGCCCCATTCACATCAATGACCCTGAAGCCCGGGTGAGTTTCTCATGGGCCTTTCACGACCAGTTTGCCCAGGTTTTCAGAATGGCAAGCGGGATTCCTGTGGATGCCATCTTTCCCAGTGGATCGGCACCAATGAGACCCTTCAGGTCAGCCGGATCTGACACCCCTGTCAGGGCCAACTTCCATAAAATGGTCATAGAGGGCATCAGCTCCCAGGTAACCATGGAACAGGATTTCAGTTTCTCCCAGCGGGATCCCCTCAAAAAGCTTTTCCAACATACGTCTTTCCCGGACCAGGGGTCGTGCCAAGTTGGATCCGGATAGCCTGTGCGCCTCCCTTAAGGGCTGATTTGATCCTGTTGATTGGCTTCTGAAAAGGTCTTTCCCGGGATAGATATCCTGGCAGATGGTCCAGCGTTGGGCGCACTCCCTTCGGCTTTCAGTGCGCTGTATGATCCAGGTATGAGAGGTCCTGCAGGTCTTCTTCCCGGTAATAGGGTTTTACAGGGATCCCTTCATCGGTATTCCAGACCAGTTTTTTCTCGTAATCGGCACCTTTCAGATCGGCCTTGATTTTCTCTTCCCAGGTTTCAGTAGAGATGTCCGGGAACGTCATGTAAATAGCTGTTTTTTGGTCTTCCTCCTTCATGATTCATGAATTGAAGTACAAAGTAAACACTTTGGTCCCAACTTAGCAATGTTAAATAATATGAAACATATTACCAATTGATTTCGTATTATTGTTAATAGAGGAACCAATAGAATCAATCCAATGAAGCATGTTTTTCTTCTTTTTTGTGCTTTTCGTTTCGGCGCTTTCCGGCTATTCCCAGACTGTTGAAAATATCAGGGTTGTACAGGATGGTGAAAACCTGAAGATCACATTACCGGATCGGTGCATCCATCCGATGCCCAGCTTTACAATGTTTTCCTTTCATGTTCCATGGATGGTGGAAGCCGTTTTGAACCCAAAGCAGTGATCGGGGATGTGGGAGAAAATATCATTGGAGGAAAAAGCTTTTATACCATCATCTGGGATGTTTTTGAAGATGTGGAGGAGGTGGTCAATCCAGAGTTTTTCGTAAGGGTTGACCTGATCAGCGATATGTCAGTAGCTGCAGGAGCTGCTACCACCAGGGCACAACAACCCACCCATCAGGAGCCAGTTGAACAAAAGCAGGAAACCACGCAACAGGCCAAGCCTTTTGAACCACGTTTGAAAACGATGTGTCTAGTTCAAGACGTCAAGCCCCATTTCGAACGAAATGGATTTTTCTCCTTTTCTTTCAATACCGGAATGGGGATTCCATTTGGGATCAGTTTTGGCTCTCTCAACAACTGGGGTTATTATGTTACTCCCATGCGGATCGCTATAAATTCGTTTGACCAGACGTATTATGACGACTACTGGGGATATGTAACTGAAACAGAATACGGATTTTCATTATATGCTTGCAGCAGGGGTAACCAAGCATTTCGTTTCTGCTGGATTTTACAGGTTGCATGGGTATTGGGGCCTGGGATCACATATATATGGTGAAAACATCACCGGTCTGGTTTACACCTCCAATGTTACCGGACAATGCCATGATTGAGACAGGTGTTGTGAATGTACTGGGCAGTTTTAATATCACGGTCGGGCTTTCTTATTCGATTGGGTTCGATTATCCTTACCTGAGAGAGTCTATACTCCTGTGAACTTGGTATTTGGAGCAGGTTTTGTTTTTTAAAATGAAGGGGTCATGAAAAGGTGGATCGCATTTTGTGTGGCATTGGCAATGACGGGATTGGGCTCCCTGGTTTTTGCACAGACCGCTGAGAAATCAAGCGGGCAGCTACAGATGAATATGAAGAAGAAGAAAGAAGAGCCTGTGCAGACGAGAACCAATGAGACCTCTCAGTCGACCAATATTCGGATGGTCAAAGCCCAGCCCCCAAAAATGTCAGTTGAGTCGTCAGAGACAGCAGGATTCAGCTGGGTCAGCCCAGCATTTACCAGCGTGCGGACTTCAGAAAGCTCATATTATATTGAAGCCACGGTGAATTCAGATGAAAACATCAGGTTCATTAATCTTTTTGTGAATGGGAAATTTGTAAAGAACATCATTCCGCCGGTACCGACCATCAGGCAGATGATCCTCGAGGAGGATCTGGAATTGGCGCTGGGAGCAAACCAGTTAAAAGCGGAAGCGGTTACTGTATCCGGGAAGAAAATTGAAAGCAGCCTGGAGATTGTGTATGATATCTCAAGTGCCAAATATTATGCTCTTGTGATCGCTGTACAGGAGTATGACGATCCAAACATCAATGACCTGGATCATCCCATCAAGGATGCCAGCCGCTTTATTGACATTATCTCATCTGATTATAATTTCCACAAAGAGAACATCAAGTTCCTGAAGAATCCCACAAAGGCCGATATCATCGGAACCTTGCATCACATGAGGGGTCAGGTTACCAACCAGGACAACCTATTGATTTACTATGCCGGCCATGGTCACTGGGATGAAGAGATGACCACCGGATACTGGCTGCCCAGGGATGCCAGACCGGACAACCCGGTGGACTGGTTGCCCAATACCGACCTGACCAACTACCTGAATGTATTAAAGACCAAACATACACTGCTCATTGCCGATGCATGTTTCAGCGGGGGAATCTTTAAATCAAGAGCCGCTTTCAACAATGTAATGGCCGTGGAGAAACTGTATAAACTGAATAGCCGGAAGGCGCTTACCAGCGGAACCCTGAGTGAGGTTCCCGATAAAAGTGTCTTCATCGAATACCTGATCAAAAGGCTCGATCAGAATACCAAGAAGTATCTTCCTTCCGAACAACTCTATTCCAGTTTGAGGGAAGCCGTGATGAACAACAGCCAGAACATCCCCCAGTACGGAACCATACAGAACGTGGGTGACGAAGGTGGAGATTTTATTTTTATCCGGAACGACTAGAGGGATCCGGTCATTTTAGAAGGATCCACCCAGAGATCAAAATCCTCAGCGGTCAGATACCCCAGTTCAAGTGCCGCTTCTTTCAGGGTTGAACCTTCCTTGTGGGCTTTCTTGGCAATCTCCGCGGCTTTCTCATAACCAATGTGCGTATTCAGTGCAGTCACCAGCATCAGGGAGTTATTCAGGTTCTGCGTGATCCTTTCATGATTGGGTTCAATCCCCACTGCACAATTCTCATTGAATGAGTGGCAGGCATCTCCAAGCAGCCGGGCCGATTCCAGGAAATTATAGATCATCATCGGTTTGAAAACATTCAGTTCAAAGTGCCCGTTGCTGCCTCCAATATTGATGGCTACATCGTTGCCCATAACCTGTGCGCAAACCATGGTCAGTGCCTCAGCCTGGGTGGGATTGACCTTACCGGGCATGATCGATGATCCGGGTTCATTGGCCGGGATTGAATCTCCCCGATGCCGCACCTGGGACCTGAAGCCAGCATGCGAATATCATTTCCGATCTTCATCAGGCTTACGGCCAGTGTTTTCAGGGCGCCATGTGTCTCTACAATGGCATCATGGGCAGCCAGGCCTTCAAATTTATTCATGCCTGTTACAAAAGGAAGTCGGTGAATTCGGCAATATACTTAGCTACCAGTTCGCTGTATCCTTCCGGCGTATTGATCCCGGTTCCCACAGCTGTTCCTCCCAGGGCCAGTTCAGAAAGGTGCTTCAGGCTGTTCAGCAGCGATTGAAGGCCATGATCCAAGCTGGGAAACATATCCCGAGAACTCCTGTCCCAGGGTAAGCGGCGTGGCATCCATCCAGTGGGTTCGGCCTATTTTTACCACATCCATGTAAACCTCAGATTTCTCCTTCAGCGTATCACGCAAATCCTTAATTCCCGGGATGGTCACTTCGGTGAGGACCTTGTATGCAGCAATGTGCATGGCCGTGGGAAAGGTGTCATTGGAGGACTGGGATTTGTTCACATCATCGTTGGGATGGATGAGCTTGCTTCCCTCTCCCAGTGTGTTTCCCTGCAGCACATGGGCCCTGTTGGCAACTACTTCATTCACATTCATGTTGGACTGGGTTCCCGAGCCGGTTTGCCATACCACTAGGGGGAACTGATCATCCAGTTTTCCCTCAATGATCTCATCGCAAACCTGCATGATCAGGTCGGCTTTCTCTTCGGGCAAAACACCCAGCTCCAGATTGGTGGCTGCCGCTGCTTTTTTCAGGTATCCAAAGGCCTTGATGATATCTGCAGGCATCCGGCCCTCACCGATTTTGAAATTGTCCCTTGAACGCTGGGTTTGTGCACCCCAGTACTTGTCGGCAGGTACCTGTACCTCACCCATGGTGTCCTTTTCAATCCTGTAATCCATTTCCGTATATTTTTGTTTTAAATATACCAAAAGAGAAGGCAGAAAAAGAAAGAATATAGATGTTGTTGAAAAGGGCAGGATAATAGGGCAGGCGTCAATCGGCTTTGGCTAAAATAACAGTCACATAGATCAATCCATCTGCCGTCTGCTTCAACCCCCACACCGCACTGAGTAACATCCGCAAGGAGGGTGGAATCTGCACCCGGGATCTGGAGCAGCTCGGTGAAGATCTGGTCTTCATCATTGGTATCCGTTTGAAGGGCCAGGGCATGAAAATTGTAAATGCCTATCTTCTCATTGAGTGTGGTATAGTGTTCATTGAGACCCTGTGTCCCCACTTCCTCTATGCCGTTGGCCATCTTATAAGAGTAAAGCTGGGCCTCCTTGACAATCAGGTATTGTTCCACAAAGGGTCCCGTAAGACTGTTGTCCTCCCTGTATTCTTCTACATTCAGATAGATCAGGTGTTCGATCGTTTTGACCTGGGTATAACCCCCATTATCATCATTGCAGGAGAACAGCATCACCGGCAGGGTGATCAGGAAGAGTAGCCTCTTGATTCTCATTTTCATCCGGTTTTAATATAAGTACACATAAGGTAAAAAAAGGTTGCTTAAAGTGCATCGATGTTTTCAACCGGATTACCTAAAACCGCCTTATACTTTCCTTCCACAATGGGCCGGTGGATCAGTTTCGGGTTTTCAATCATGATCCTGATCCACTCTTCATCATTCAAATTCAGACCTTTCAGCTCCTTCCGGAAATATTCTTCCTGGGTCCGGATCATCTCAAGCGGTTTTTTGTGAAGTTTCATCAGCAATCTGCCCAGCTCTTCTTCTGTGAGGGGATCTTTCAGGTACTCCCTGACCTGGTGATCTATCTTCTTTTCAATGAGATACTGAAGTCCGGCCCGGCTTTTTTTACAACGGGGATTATGATATACTGTATACATTTCCATTTTTCAAAATAAATTATTCTTTTTCTGGCGGATTGTTTACCGGATCTGCATCCAGTACAAACATTCCTCTGCCATGGGTTGCAATGATAATCATATTTTCTCTGGGATGTATGGCCAGATCATGGACATAGGTACAGGGCAAGTCTCCCAGGACCTCCCAGGACTGGCCTGCATCTTTGGAGACATAAACCCCCACATCTGTTCCCAGGTAGAGAATCTCCCTGTTTTCAGGATCTTCCCTGATCACATTGACCGGTCCGGCTGGTATATTGGCTGATATATCCTCCCAGGTGTCGCCAAAATCTGTAGACCGCCATACATATACTGCTGCATCATCATCCCTTCTTCCTGTTTGGGTTACATATACAGTTCCAAAATCGTGTACCGAAGCTACAATCCGGGATACCCATCGAACCGGAAGCGGATCCTTCCTGATCTCTTCCCACTTTTTGCCACCATCCCTGGTTCTCCATAATCTTCCGTCGTCGGTTCCTGCATAAAGAAGGTTGGGATTGTGGACCGATTCTTCCAGTGCACTGATGGTCTGGTAGCTGATGTCGCCCTGTTTCTCGGGATCATTGTAAGTGAGATCGGGGCTTATCTTCTCCCATGTGCCTCCCTGGTCGGTAGATTTTAATACATACTGCACTGCATGGTACACGATATCGCCATTGTGCGAGGAGATGATTGTTGGGGCAACCCATTGTCCCCGGTATTCAGGTTCATCGGGAAATGTGCTGTGGAGAACCCATTCCATGTCATCGGGATAGTCCTCAACGGTTGCTTTCGCCAGTTTCCCATAGAAAAGGGATGCAAAAATGGTATTGTTATCCCTGGTGTCAACCACATGGGTACTCCCCTCCGCACCCAGGGTATAGGACCATTCTGTTGGTCTTATTTTGTCTTTCCCGTTGGAAAGGTCCACTTCGCTGTAGAAACTGTGATGGTCCTGGATAGAGCCGTAGACCCTGAAAGGTTCACTCATGTCATATTCCACATTGTAAAACTGAGCCAGGGGCAGTTCGCTGATAAAGCTCCGCCAGTTCTCTCCCTTGTCATAGGATACGCTGATGCCTCCGTCATGGGCGGCAAGAATGTAGTTGGAGTTGTCGGGATCGATCCACATACCATGTTGGTCTGCATGGATTTTGCGGCGGATGGGCTCAGAAGTGGCTCCTCCGTCCTCTGAAACATTGATCCATAATCCCATGGTATATACCCTGTTTTCATCATTCGGATCAACTCTTATCTGGGCAAAAACCCATCCATAGGTTCCCGAATGGCCCGACATATATTTTTTGGTCTCCTCGGTGAGTCCGCTTACCTGCTTCCAGGTCTCTCCTGCATTGTCTGATCGGTACAGGGTGGCCCCCTTGATTACGTTTTGTTTGGGCCTTCCATAGGCATCCAGTTCTCCTTCCTCGGCCTGGAAGGCGATTCCGTAGTCATCAACAAAAGCGTAGACTACGTTCGGATTGGAGCGTGCAACATCGATGCCGGTTCTACCCATATGTTGTGGTCCGGGGAGCCCTTCTGTGAGCTTCTCCCATTTCTTTCCACCATCGCTGGTTTTCCAGATTCCGTTGTTCTTGTGGTGAGGATAGGTCCGGGGATCATTCCACTTCAACCGGGTCCTTTGCCAGGTTGAGGCGTAAATCACATCCGGATCGCGGGGATCCATCACCATGTCATTGACTCCGCTTTCGGGACCTTTGTAGAGTATCTTTTCCCAGCTTTGCCCTCCGTCCATTGTTTTATATAGTCCGCGGTCCTTGTTTTCCGTCCACTCATGTCCCGAAGCTGCCACATAAACAATATCTGGATTCTTCGGGATGGATCAGAATCCGGGAGATGGTGAAGGTTTCTTCCAGGCCCATATGGGTCCAGGTTTCACCTCCGTCAGCAGTTTTCCATACGCCGCATCCGGGGTTGGATGATCTGAAAATATTGGCCTCTCCTGTTCCTGCCCATACAATATCAGGATGGGACGGGGATACTGCCAGGTCTCCGATGGTGGAGGTTCCCTGGTGTTCAAAAACAGATGTAAAAGTAACGCCTTCATTGGTGCTTTTCCACACTCCGCCGGAGGCTGTAGCCACCCAGATGGTGTAATTCTGTCCTTTGGGACCAACGGCTTCCACATCCGTACATCTTCCGCTGATGTTGGTTGGTCCGATGAAGAGCCACTCAAGATCACTAAATTGAGATTGGTCACGCATCTCCTCGTGGGCAGCATACATTTTTAGTTTCTCGCTGCCTGTGAGAACAGGTTGTTTGACCTGGGCCTGAGCGATGACCGGTCCCAAAATCAGGATGGATAGGATAATTCGGGTTTTCATAATTCAAAGGAATGGTGCAGTGCCAAAATTAACATTTTTCGTTGTGTTTTGTTTTAACTATATTATATGCTTTAAAGAGGCTATAACATTCTAAAACCAAACGCCATGAAAAAGATTACTTTGTTTTTGCTTGCTGTGATGATTCTCACCGTATCCGGGTACGCACAAACACACCTCTTTCTGGAAGAGCGTGAGGTTACCCTCCCTGAGGGGAAGATTACTGCCTGGGTTTTTCCTGTGACCAGGGATGTTGAGGAGGCCCTGGATGATCTGAAAGATTACTGCAAAGACCGTAGTGACCTGAAATTGAAAAAGGATGGCGACAATATGTTGATTGCGGAAGAATGGTCACTGCCTACCATTTCGGCCAAAAGGGGCGACTTCATCGGATATTGTTACATCACTGATCAGTATTATGCCATGGCGATCGCATTTAAACTGGGTTATGATATTTCATTAAACAGCGAGGACTGGACATCTGAGATGGAGAACCTTCGCAACTATTCCAAGTCATTTATGGCTTACCATTACGAGCAATCATACGCCAGAAGGATCAAAATCCTGGAAAAAGATCTCAAAGATTTGGAAAAGGAGAGGGATCAGAATGAGGGAAAGATCAACAACCTGACCAATAAAGTGAACAACCTGAGTAAAAAGATTGCCAAAGAAACCGAGACATTGAAAATTGAGGAGTATGAGGCCGATATTAATACCATTGAGGCCGATATCAGAACACTGATGGATACTTTGCCCGGACTGGAATCAAACATTTCAGAAACCAATAAGCAATTGACTCAGAATAAAACTGAATCCAATGCCTTCCAGGGAATCATTGGAGGCCTGTAGCCGCGTTAAATTAACAGTTCCCATGCAAATACTGATCGTGGAGGATGAGGACGCTTTGAGGGAGTCCATGGTCTCTTACCTTGAGATGGAAGGCTTCAGATGTGAGCAGGCCGGCACTTACCACGAGGGCCTCTGCATGCTGGATCAACATGATTATCTGTGCATGCTCATGGACCTGAATCTTCCCGACGGGGACGGATTGGAACTGGTGAAATTGGCCAGGCAGAACCAGGCCGATTCGGGCATCATTATTATCTCAGCCCGAAGTGCACTGGAAGAGCGGGTGAAAGGCCTGGAACTGGGGGCTGATGACTACCTGGTAAAGCCTTTTCATCTTTCTGAATTGGTTGCCAGGATTCACTCAGTAGCCAGGCGAACCCATACGCAGGGTGGGGAGATTCTGAAATTCGGAGTGATCAGGGTAACTCCTGAAGAGAAGCTGTGTTTTGTGGAGGATCAGCCAGTGGACCTGACCAGGAAAGAATGTGACCTTTTGTTATACTTGATGGCCAACAGAAACAGGGTGATTACCAAGGAGAGTATCGCTGATTATCTGTGGGGAGATTACGGAGGGGGTTATGGTTCCTATGACTTTATCTATACGCATCTGAAAAACCTGCGGCGAAAACTTGAGGATGCCGGAAGTCCCGATTATATTCAGAACATTTATGGTGTGGGGTATAAGTTTTCCCTGGACTGATCGCTTTACTTGAGAACGGATGAAGTTGCTTACAAAAACAACCCTGTACATCGCCACCCTCTCTCTTTTTCTCTTTTTTATCATGGGGATCATTTTCTTCCAGGTACTGAAGAATCTAAGTCAGGCTGATTTAGACAGGGAGCTATGGGATCTGAAGGAGGTCGTGGACAGAACCCTGGTACGGGAGAGTCCGTCACTTCCCCTCCGGATCGCTGGAATTGACACCTTATCTGTGTGGAAAGTGAATCCCGGAAAGAACCAGGAGCCCTTGTTTGGGGATACGCTTATGTATGATGCAAACAGCAGCCAGTTCAGGACCTACAGGTACCTTCTTTGCGAGACCGCTCATGAACATGGGTCTTTCATGGTGAAGGTTTACAAATCCACGGCTCCCACCGATCAGCTGGTGGAACGGGTGACACTGATGATGACCATGATGGTTATTATTTTCCTGGCCGGCGTTTTTTTACTGAACCGGACTGTTTTTGCCAATCTGTGGAAGGATTTCTTCAAAGCACTTGAGAAGCTGAAGCAGTTTGATACCGCAAAAGAACCGGTGATTCTGGGGGAGCAGGACATTGAGGAGTTTGCCGAGCTCAAAGATGTACTTGAGAAGATGACCCGCCAGCTTTCAAGGGATTACAGGGAGTTGAAAGAGTATACCGATCATACCACCCATGAATTGCAGACGCCCCTGGCGGTGATCAAATCGAAGACTGAATTGCTGATCCAGTCTGAAAACCTGGGTCCCGATGAAATGAAACTGATTCAGTCCATTAATGAGAGCACCAACCAACTTTCCAGGCTGAATTCAACCCTTGCCCTGATCACCCGGATAGAGAACAGGCAGTTCACCGGGATCAAGGAAATTGACATGGAAAGCTTGCTGGACAAGCATCTGGCTATGCTGCAAGAACTGATTGAACTGCGGGGCATTCAATTGAAGAAAGTCTATTCAGCTACAGTTTTAAATATCAGGATGGATGAGGGGCTGGCCGACATGCTGGTGACCAACCTGCTTAAGAATGCCATTGTGTATAATGTGGAGGGTGGTTCCATAAAGCTGGAAACCGGAACGGATCGGTTCATGATCAGCAACGAAGGTGCACCTTTGCCCTTCCCGGAAGAAGATCTTTTCAGGAGATTTGTAAGGGATCACGCAAAGGGAAAGGGTTTTGGACTGGGTTTATCCCTGGTGAAGAAAATCTGTGAATCCTATGCGATTTTGCTTGATTACACGTACAAAAACGGACAACATGTATTTACCCTGGTCTTCCCCACCTGATGTCTTCAGAATGTCTTCAGAATGTTGCTTTACTTTTGAATCATACATAGCTAATAAGATTTCCCAAAGCCACCAGGAATTAAACTGCCGGGTGGCTTTCGGTTTTCAGGGAAGCGCCCGTTTTTGTACTTTTGTGAATTGAGACAGGAAGTCCATGCTTTATACATTTACCTTTAAGATCCATATTATAATAAGCAGCATTACCTTGCTAGCCGGAATCTTTACTGCAGCGCTCTCAATCCAGGGATGGATGAAGCAAAGAACATATTCCCGGTTGGATGAAGCTGTCTCCATGACCTTTAACATTGCCCTGTATCTTCAGCTGATTCTGGGGTTCATCATTTATTTTACCCTGCGCACTTCACTGGAAGGCCCTTTCTGGGAGGTCCCCAATACGGAGAATGATGCCTCCCTGAGGTTCTGGGCCATCGAACACATTGCTCTGATGATCTTTGCCCTGTTCCTGACACAGCTCGGACGTCTTTTTATAAGGAAGTCAAGCAGTGCCGTGCGGAAATTCAAAGCGTCTCTTTTCTATTACGGAGTTTCTCTGTTGCTCATCCTGTTTTCGGTGAGTATTGCGCTCTTCTTCCGGTAACTCCTCACCTAAGCGCTGCTTTACTCAGCAGGTGTTCAGGGATCTCCACGTTAAATCTGATCTCATCTACTATAAATTCTGTTCCGGCTCCCTGTTTCAGCATATCCTTAAAGGTGATCTTGCCGGGATACCAACGGGAACCATGCCTGGCGATGTTTGTTAATTCGGTCATCTTTAGCATTTTACCGCTCTTTGCATAAAGCTCCTCTTTAAGGGGAATGTTTCGATTTTTGTCCACCCAGAGTTTTCGCATCTGGTAGGCCACATCCTTGACAGTGGCATTCATCTCCACAATCCAGCAATCGGTTTCACCGATGGTTTCAGATCCTACCACTGCGGCATCATATACATCACTTAGTTTTTTGTCGTCCATCATGTCCTCATAGGAAAGGTCAGAACCCATGACCGACTGGCGAAGCATGTGTCCCGAGATCTGAATGGTGCGGTCGGTGGAAGGCGAGAAGATCCACAGTTTGTCTTCCAGTTTCAGCATCTTGGTTCCCTGCTCCCTGGCCGGAGCCAGGTATTCGGTGAAAGCTGATTTGTCGCTGGCCCAGCTTTCCGACTCTATGGTCCGGGAGCTGCGCGGTCCGTGTATAACCATTTTAGATTTAACATACCTGGTGTCTGATGACATGTTGGCATCGATCTTATCGAGGATTTCCTTCCCTGATGGTTGTGCCCATAATGTCGCTGTAATAAGGCTTATTATGCCTGTTAGCTGTACTATATGTTTAAATCGTTTCATGCCTGTAATTCTTTAAATAATTGTGCGGTTTTCCGCTTGAATATGCCGATCCCGGCCAGGGCTGTTCCCAGGGCCGTGGCGAAAACTCCCGGGATAAATCCGATGTAGTATGCGTCCGGTGTGATCCTGGCTTTCATCACACCTTGCATCATCATGTTGGAGCCCTGCATCATTCCCCCGATATCGATCCCTTTGGTAAGCAGAGATGCAAAAAAGAGACCAAAGGCGGTGCCCACCACCGAGCCTGCTATCCCGATAAAAAGTGATTCGGTGATCAGGCTGCGATAGATATGTCTCTTTTCTTCTCCAATGGCTATCCGCAGGCCCATCTCTCCATAGCGTCTTAATCCTCCCAGGAGTCCGGAGTTCCATAGGACAATGGCCATGGCCATCATAAAAATTCCGATGATCACACTTTTGAAGTAGCCCATTATATCGAGCATCATGGTCATGGTGCCCTGCTCGCGAAGGGAAAGCATGACCGGCGAGAATTCGTCCTCTGCATGGCTGTATTTATCATTAAAAGAGGCAGACATAGCATTGGCTACCAGGTCGTCATATTCGCCAGATGGCAGGTAGCCCAGGATCTCACCGGTGGCATCCTGCATGTCCAGCGCCATTCTGATGCTGCTGATGTCTGCCATCATACCGCCCCGGTCCAGGGCTGCGGCCCCGAATTTGACGGTTCCGCTAACAGTAAAGTTGGTAATGGACATGGCTCCAAACATGGTGGTACTGATCAGCGTTACCGGATCGCCCGGTTCAACCTCAAGTTTGGTGGCAAAGTCGTCACTCAGCAAAACTTCCTCAGGAACCTGGGGCAGCCTGCCACGAATCATTGCCTTCTCCAGGTTCAGTCTTTCCACCTCTTTGCTACCGGGAGAGAGCAGGTCAATGGCCATTCCTCCTCCCGGCCCCTGGGTCCTGGTTTCCCCGTTTTCATCCGGTGCATCAACCAGCCCCCCGAACTGGATCCGTTCGACCCATTCCACTCCCGGGAATTCGCTTCCCAGGTCCTGCAGGAGCTGATCGGTACCCATGAGGGCCAGGTCGTTGGGCTGCTGACTGATGTTTTCATTATAGGCCTGGCTCATGACCTTAACGTGCCCAGTTGCAAATCGGGCATTAAAGACGATCATATCGCCCAGCACCCCGGTTACCCAGCACTGCATCAGGACCACCAGGGTTACCCCGATGGCTACCACAACAATGGGCATCAGGCTCCTGGAGCGGTCCCTGAACAAACCTTTTATATAAAATCGTAACATGGTTTTTCGGTTTTAGTTATTGAATTTTACCCCGTATGGCGTCATTGGGATTCATTTTACTGATTTTCCGTGACGGCATGTAACTCACTATGGTGGTGGCTAGCGTGACCAGGACAATGGATCCCAGGACCAGCGCCATGCTGTAATAGGGATACATGTGTTCCGCTGCAGCCATTCCAAAATCATCCGTGCCTTCAGGCATCTTGATCCCTGACTTCTGTGTCCACAAGAGCAAGGGAAATCCATAAAGGGCACCCAGTATTACCGCCAGGATGGCATGCATGCCCCCTTCTACAGTGAAAATACCAACAACCTGCTTCTTGGTCATTCCCATGGCTATATAGGTCCCGATCTCACGTTGCCGCCGGAAGATGGAGAGTACCTGCGTATCGAATACGGCAAGCAGGGCCAGGGCCAGGATGATGAGGTAGAAAATGGAACCTCCTGTACTTTTCATCTGGATCATTTCTTCCAGCTCCTTGAACAGGAAATCGTGTCCCTTGAATTCCCAGCCAGCGATGGTGGTCCCTTCTTCAGGGCTTTTATCCATCACCACCAGGGTGGCTTCACCAGGCATTCCGGTGATCTCCTGCAGCTTGTTCAACGGGATCCATACCTGTCCCATGTCCACCGCAGGAACCGTGGTTTTAAAGATACCTGCGATTTTTATTTCAGTGGCATCAAAGGTGCCGTTCACATCCCGCCATCTGACCAGGAGATAGTCCCCGGTTTGAAGTCCGGCCGCTTTGGCCAGGCGGGTGCCTACAATGGCTGTGATCTCATCAGCATCCGGATCCAGCTGCCCGGTTGGGATGGAAAGAACCTTTTGACGGGTATCGATTCCCTTCAGCAAGGCCCCCATCATCCGCCCTTCCGGGTAGATGGTGGCCTGGGTTATCAGGATCGGAACGGCTTTGCCTTCCGAAGCGCTTGCTTCGAGTGAAGCGGGTACCGGGGCATGGGCGTCGGTCAGTGTCATGGCATCGTAGGGGTCGTACATATCATGCCAGTACTGTCCCTCTGCCACCTCCCAGGCGATGGATTCGATCCGGGACTGCCGGTCCCATCCCTGGTAGAGTCCGTTCATATAGACAATCAACACATAGGCCAGCGAGAGGACAAAGACAATGAGCAAAGTCCGCAATCCTGCACCCATGAGATTCTTATATGCTAGTTTAAATGCAATCATGGCTTCTATTTTTTGATGTGTTCATCAGAAACCACCTTGCCATCTTCAAGGCGGATGATCCTTCTCAGGTAGCCGATCACCTTATCGTCGTGTGTGGCAAATACAAAAGTGGTTTGCAGTTCTTTGTTCAGTTTCTCCATGGTCTGGAGGATGTGGTGAGAGTTTTCTGCATCCAGGTTGGCGGTGGGCTCATCGGCCAGCACCAGGTCTGGCTTCTTGACCATGGCGCGGGCGATGGCCACGCGCTGACTCTCCCCCCCGGAAAGCTGGGGTGGTTTGGATTTGATCTTGTCGGTCAGCCCAACCCATTCCAGGGCTTCCAGTACCGCCTTTTTCCGCTCGGCAGCAGGAGTTTTAAGCAAGAGGAGCGGGAACTCCACATTCTCGTAAACCGTATACACCGGCATCAGGTTATAGGTCTGGAAGATAAACCCGATGTGCTTTTTCCTCAAGGTAGCAGCCACCTTCGGACTCATCTGGGTGGATGAGGTCCCCAGTACATTGGTTATTCCCTTTGAGGGCGTGTCCAGTGATCCCAGGATATTTAGCAGGGTCGTTTTTCCTGATCCACTGGGCCCCACAATGCCCGAGAATTCACCTTTTTCAAAGTCGAGTGAAATGCCATTCAGGGCAGTGAATTCGCCCCCACCAATGGGAAAACTCTTCACGAGATTTTCGATGGTGATGATGCTTCCGTTTTTCATTTTTCTTGTGTTTATGTAAGGTTACTTTGTTTAGTGATTGAATACTGCCATCAACTGGAAGCCCCATCCGCCGTAAAGACTGGTCCGGGGATCCACATTGTAAAGGTTATAGCTTTCGGGATTCCAGAATCCCATCACATAGAAACTCCATCGGTCGTAAGCCATGGACCAATTGATGAAGCGGTAGAAGTTTTTGTTGGTGAATTCGTAAAACATCATCACACTTACATTGTGTATGATGCTGACCGGATAACTGGCTGAAAACAGGCCGAACCAGAGTTTGTGGTCCGTGCCAAATGGTTGATCACCCTGTAGGTAGCCGAAGGCTTCAGTCATCACATTGATGCCATTGCCCAAGTCGAAAGTATAATCCATCCCTGCATTGATCATGGATTTGTAATTCAGGTCTGTATATGTAAAGTCCTGGTGGATGAGGGCTGCTTCTACCCACAGTCCCACTGCCAGGTCCATTTTGGCATCCAGTGCAAAGCGATTCTCAGGAGCTGTTTCCCCCAGGGTGAGTGAGTCCGGGAGCACCGGTCCGGGATCGGCAGTCCGATGGTGATAGGTGGCCGCAATCTCCCCCGTATAAAGAGGCAGTTGCACCCGGCCTCCATACTCTATGCTGTTCTGTTTTGTTGGAATGAGTTCCCAGCCCTTCACCTTGTTTTCGCCGTAAAGGCCCCAGAGCCAAATGTTGGCATTGTTGAGAAAGTAGTAGCGGGCCAAGCAATCCGTATACCCCATCGGTAAGTTGCAAGGGGTCCCGCGGATCGATGTAGTCGAACCACATCAGTGGCCGGAACATCTGGGCCGATCCAAAATTGATCTTCTGCAGTCCGGCCCGCAGTTCAAACTGGTCGCCTGAAAACTTCAGCCACATGCGATAAGGCGAAAGCTTCTCATCCAGAACAATGGAATCACCCTGATAGATACCACTTCCCCAGACATTGGCTGAGAATTCACCCTCAAAAGTGTAGTTTCCGGCGGGAAGTGTGAAGGAGAGTTCGGGAATGTACCTGAGCCCGGCCTGGGCCTGAAAGGGTTCGGCCGGATTCAGGGTGGTCCACGCCGATGGCCTGTCCCTTGAATCCCAGCGATTGTGCCTTCGCATTCCCTGGTGTTAGCAAGAGGCAAACAGCGATGACTGCATAGCAGATCCATATATTTATTCGCTTAAGTTTTCATTTGTGTACATCCCTGTTCAGGATGCCGTAAAAAAGAAAATTGGTGATTTCCATGACCAGGTCCTGGGGATCTTCATACATATTCAGATAGCTGGTCTTCATGGATCATGGCTACCAGATGATTCATGATGTACATGATGAATTCTACCTTCAGATCTTTCCTGATATCTCCCGTCTTCCTGGGCTTTCTTAAAATCATTCGTGAACATCTGTAGACTTTCCAGGGATATCTGATTCAGATAGTTGTATCAGTTCAGGATCTTCACTTTGCATATAATCCCGAAAGAACTCATTGCTCATGTCTTTTATACCCTGCTCTTTTTAGATGGATCATCTGCAGCACTTTATCCGGGTAATGGTCATCACTGGTCTGAATCTTTTTGTATTTCTCCATGGAATCCTGGATCACTTCATCCATGAGTGTTTTCACCAGTTCCATTTTGTTGGGAAAGAATCTTGTAGAAGGTCATCTTGCTGACCCCGCTTCTTTACAGATTTCTTCTACGGTCACCCTTCTGAACCCAAATTTCCAGAAGAGTTCCTTTCCTGTTGCCAGGATCAGCGTTCTTTTTGAATTTGACTCTGTTGCCCATAACTATACGAAATACGTGTAAGAAGAACATATATCGTACAAATATAGGATAGAAAGTATTCCCTGTCAAGCAAAATCGAAAAAAATTTTTCCCTTCCGTGAAATATGACCACCGTTTTGGGTGATTTTCGATTGCATGAAGCTTGATTCAAGCGTTTGGGGTATAAATACGCAGACCGCCCTTTTAGGCGATCAGAATGAGGTATTTTACTATCCGTGATTATTCTCCGCTTTTCCCGTAGTTGGGCAGTACCCTGGCACTGGGATCGTTCACATCGCAGTTCTCCCACTCTTTGTTGGGCATCCAGAAATCCGCAACTGCCTTGGAGCGTCCGGGAAAATGAGATTCAAAAATATCCCTGTACATGAGCGATTCTTTGGAAATGGGTGTGGCATGTGCTATACTTGCTGTTGCGCATCCAGCAGGTCATCATCACTGTACATTTCTTCAGCATAAGCTTTCAGGTTATCCACAACACTGTGGCCCACAGCATCGGAGAATGCTGCCTTTTCCCTGTAAAGAATATCATGGGGCAGATAGTCTCCTTCAAAAGCTTTTCGTCAGTATGTATTTGCCAACCCCTGTGAAATTCATCTTCTTTTCCGGTGGAATACTCATCACATATTTTACAAAGTCAAGATCACCGAAAGGTACCCTGGCTTCAAGTCCGCAGGAAGAAATGCTGCGGTCGGCCCGAAGCACGTCGTACATATAGATTTCGGTAAGTCTTTTCTCGGCTTCCTTCCTGGAAAGCTGGGTGAGGGTGCGAAATCGGTATACTTGTAGCCGAATATCTCATCCTGATCTCGCCTGTCATCAGCACTTTGATATCCGTATTCTCAGCAACGTATTTACTTACCAGGTACATGCCCATGGAAGCACGGATGGTCGTGATATCATAGGTCTCAAGGTTGAATATCAGGGTAGCTCAGTGTATCGAAAATATCCTGTTTGGTGAAAAGCACTTCAGTATGGTCGGCACCCAGGTAGTCAGCAACGATCCGGGCATACTTGGTATCGATGGGATCCTTATCAATTCCCACGGCAAAAGTCCTGATGGGTTTGTCCATAACCCTGGCTGCAATGGCGCAAACCAGGCTGGAGTCCAGCCCCCCGCTGCACAGGAATCCCACAGGAACATCGGCATGCAGTCTCTTTTCCACCCCCTTGGTCAGGAAGTGGTTGATATTCTGGAATACCTCCTCCATTTCATGATCAACGAACTGATCCACTTTGGCAATATCCCTGTAGCATACAAATTTTTCTCCATCATAGATGTGACCCGGGGGAAAAGGTTTTACCTCCGCACAAAGCTCACTCAGTGCTTTCATTTCGCTGGCAAACATGATCTTTCCATCTGTAGCATAGCCATAGAACATGGGGCGGATTCCAATCGGATCCCTGGCTGCATAATATTTGTCTGACATCGGCATCGTATAATACACAAACAAACTCTGCATCCAGTCTTCGTGCAGTCTCCTCCATTCCCAGTTCCATGAACATGGGAATGATCACTTCACAATCACTTTCTGACTGAAATGCGTACTTGCTGCTGTACTCATCCATCAGATGACTGGTAATTATAAACCTCACCATTGGCTACAAGGTGAAGCGATTTGATGAATCAGGGGCTGGTTTCCTTCATCGGAAGTATCAATGATCTTCAGGCGGTGAAAGCCCATCCATCCTTTTTCACCAAGATCAAAGCCACTGAATTGTCAGGTCCGCGGTATTTGATTTTTTGAAATTCGCTGACCACACTGAGTCGCAGCATTTTGTCTCCACCGGTATAAACAGAAAATCCACACATAATCTCATAGTATTTGTTACATATTCATACAAAACAGGCTTCAAATATATGAAATTATAATTAAAACAAACGAAAATTGTAACAAAAACCACATATATGAGTCGTAATATGTGTTAAATCGTAACCATGTTCTGTGAAATGTATCACAGGAGAAATTAACCGAATTCAGCAATGGATTTCAATGTATCCATCTGAACGATATGGATGGTCTTCCCGTAGATTTTAAGAATTCCGTCTTTCCTGAATTCACTTAGTGACCGGATCACATTTTCGGTGGTCATGCCCACATATTCAGCCATCTCTTTCCTTGTAAGCGGCAGGTCAAATTCATCTGAAAAGTATACATTCTCTGAGAAGTAGAGGAGGATATAGGCAACCCTGCCCCGAAGATGCTTTTTCCTGATTTCCAGGGTGTTCAGGATTATGGTGTCAGCAACATGACTCATCTTTTGCAGCAGATTCATTGCAAGTTTCCCGTTTTCATCGATCATCTTCCTGACATCCTTCATATTGAGATTGCAGGTAACGGAATCCTCAAGGGCAGTGACAGAATAATTGTAATGCTTGTTGGAGAAAACACTCAGCAGGCTCACATAATCCATGGGTTTGGCAATGGAGATGATTTGCTCCTTACCTGAAGAATCACTTCTGAAAAGCTTAACCAGTCCACTCTTCAAATAACTGAAATCTTTAATTTGTGTGCCTTCCTTTAATGATTGTTTCCCCCTGGCGGTATTCCTTTTCCACTTTCCCGGAGCAGACAATATCGAGATAGTCACCCTTCAGGTTGTCCACAAACAACTCTTTCAATTCACAATGCTCACAACTGCAACTTGCATCCATTATTTGATTTGGTGCTGGTTAACATATTCACAACTGATAGTTGTCATGTTATGACAATTATCATATCACGTTATCTGGTCTTGGGTAATCTCGCATGTTATTTTTGTAACAGAAAATCAATAACAATTAACAATATTATGAAAAAGATTTTAATACTAGGTGGAGGAACAGCTGGTACGATGATGGCCAACAAGCTTTTTAAGGCGCTGGACCGTCAGGAATGGGAGATCACCATAGTAGATCAGCACAAAACCCACTATTACCAACCAGGATTCCTGTTCATCCCCTTTGGAATCTATAATAAAGTCGGATGTAGTCAAGCCCAAAGGAGATTTTTTCCCTGCAGGCGTAAAGGTAATCTACCAGGAGATAGACAGGATCGAAGGGGAAGAGAACAGGGTTCACCTCATGGATGGAGCCTGTCTTAAATATGATTTCCTGATCGTTGCAACAGGAACCCAAACCCGTCCCGATGAAACTCCCGGACTTCTTGGGGAAGAGTGGCGCAAGAGCATATTTGATTTCTATACAGTGGAAGGTGCGGTGGCTTGCAGCAATTCTTTAAAACCTGGGAGGGTGGAAAGCTGGTGATGTGTATCGCCGAATTGCCATTTAAATGTCCGGTTGCACCCATCGAGTTTGTTTGCCTGGCAGAGGCCTATTTCACTGAGAAGGGTATCAGGGATAAGGTGGATATTACCTATGTAACTCCTCTTCCAGGAGCATTTACCAAGCCCATCGCAACAAAAATGTTGAGCCAGCTTCTGGACGAGAAGAACATCAAGGTGGTTCCCGATTTCTACCTGGAGAGTGTGGATAACGAAAAGAAGGTTCTGAAGTCCTACGATGAAGTGGAGATTCCTTTTGATGCGCTGACCATCGTTCCTGTCAATATGGGTTCTGAAATGGTAGAGCGCAGTGGACTGGGTGATGACATGAATTATGTGGAGACCGACAAGGAGACCCTTCAATCGAAGAAGTTTGAAAACATTTTTGTACTGGGAGATGCAGCCAATATTCCTACATCAAAGCAGGATCGGTAGCGCATTTTGCGGCTGAGATCCTTTTTGAAAATATGATGAGTGCCATAGAGAACAGGCCTCTTACTGCAAAATTTGATGGTCATGCCAACTGCTACATTGAAACAGGTTACGGAAAAGGTGCACTGATAGATTTCAATTACGATACCGAGCCTTTGCCAGGAACCTTTCCCCTTCCGGGAATTGGCCCCTTCGGCTTGTTGCGAAATACCAAGATCAACCATTATGGCAAGATGGTCTTCAGGTGGATCTACTGGCATATCCTTCTCAGGGGAAAAGAGATGCCCATTGAAGCACATATGACCATGGCCGGTAAGAAAAAGGACATTGCTTAAGAGATTGAATCATGGCAGAGAATACAAAAAACAGATAGCAGAACTGAACCAGAAGGTGGATACCATTCTGGAGTACGTAAATCAGCAGAGACTGAAGTCACTGGCAGTAGATGATCTTATCGCCGATGCATCCATCATAGGAAAAGATGTGTATGACTCAGACAGTGAAAGCCCTGGATGACCGGGAGGTTATACTGGAACCTGATGAACTCAGGGAACTGGGGATCAGGCTTGCACAGAATGTGGGGAATTTTAATACCATCCTGGATACCCTGGGCAGTGCCATGGACCTGATGAAGGATGTGGGCCCCATAGCCAATGAGGTAATCATCGATACCACCAGGAAGCTGGCTGAATTTGATCAGAAAGGATACTTCGAATTCATGAAAGAATTCGGCGCCATCATCGATAATATTGTGACCCATTACGGGGTGAATGATGTTCGCATGCTGGCTGATAATGTAGTAGCGATGCTGGATGTGGTTAAGAACCTGACCCAACCCGACATGCTCAAATCCATTGACAATGCTGTCAGAATCTTCGCCAGCCTTGAAATGGATAACGTTCCCGAGTATTCGATTTTCAAATTGATGCGTGAAATGAACAAACCCGAAATGAAAAAAGCAATTGGGTTCGTAATGATGTTTCTAAAAAACATGAGCAAAGAAACCAATAATTAAATAACTTATAAATATTAATATTATGGCACAAAAAACGATTGCAGGACAAAGCATTGATGTAAACGATGAAGGTTACATGACAGATCCGTCCCAGTGGAGTAAGGAGATCGCTACGGAGATGGCAAAAGAAGAAGGAATTGAGTTGACTGACAAACATTTCGAAGTCCTTGAATTTCTTCGTAATGCCAATGAGAAGGGAGAGACACTTACCATCAGAAGAGTGGGTAAATCAGGTATTACCGACATCAAAGGATTGTACCAGTTGTTTCCTGGAGGACCACTGAAACATTCATCCAGGTTTGCAGGTATTCCCAAGCCGGCCAGTTGTGTTTAATCCATAAAATTTTTGAAAGATGGCAACAACAAATGAAACACCGTTAAAAAAGGTATGTCTGATCTGTGCCAAGGGCACAATTGAAGATGTATATGCAACATTGGTTATGGCCAATGGAGCCGTGATGGAAGGAATTGAAACGAAAGTGTTCTTCACTTTCTTGGGCTTAGATGGAATTACCAAGAAGCAGATGAATAAAATTAAAACTGCCACAGTGGGAAATCCCGCCATGAGGGCTCCGGGCGGACTTCCTTTCCCAACCATTCTGGGAATGATTCCCGGGTGTTGAAGCAGGTGTATCTGCCATGATGAAAGGATCTATGGCGAAATTGGATATTCCGCCCGTGGACGAATTTCTGGAGATGATCACCGCAGGTGGTGGGGAGATCTATGCCTGTAAACTGGCCATGGACATGTTCAAGCTTGAAAAAGAAGACCTGTGGGATGAGGTGAAAGCCGTACTGACTGTGGGAGACTTTTACGCCATGTGTGGTGGTGAGAACACCCAGATCATCTTCACCTAACAAATACGAATTCGTATTTCATCAGTTGAAAAGACTGCATCAAATGGTGCGGTCTTTTTTTTCTCCAACAAACAGGAGGGAATCGTCCTGCTCAAACTCCTTGTAATGCGCAGGAGAAGTATTGAAACAATTCTCCGAACAGTGAATAAGGCCAGATCTGTATGGTAGTTGACAAAAAGGCCCTTGTGGGTTTCTGAATCTTCCCCTTCCAGAAAGTGTGGCATACCACCCCCCCTGGATTCAGAATTTCATGTGTCGCCTGATGAAATCTCCAATGCTCATCTTCAAGGTGGTGTAGTACTTTGTTGGAGTAGATAGCATCGAAGGATCTGTATATACAGAGTGGAAGCGTCAAGTTATCAAATTCACCTTCGGAATATGGCTCGCAAATGCTCCAGGAATTCAGGTGACAGATCTGAACCACATACTTTATACCTGCCATCAAGGATTTTCCAGTCAGTTCCCGGTCCGGATCCCAGTTCCAGCATGCTGGCGCCAGCAGCCAGGAACTTTTCGATTTTTTCAATGATCGGCCTCCGTCATGCCCTGTGGCCATCCGGATGTACTCCTCAACCGACTCTTTTGTATGGAGTACTTTCCCATAGTTGAGCTACTTTCCCCCAAATTCCATCAGAAAGGCCTTGATGAATGGGTCCAGGTCTCCATCCAGGACCGACTGTACATTGCCTGTTTCTGTATTGGTTCGGAGGTCTTTGACCAGTTTATATGGATGCAGCACATAATTCCGGATCTGGGATCCCCATTCGATTTTCATCTTGTTTCCTTCCACCTCTGCCTGTTTCTCCCTTTTTTTCTGCAATTCAATTTCGTACAGGTGCGATTTCAGGATTCGCATGGCATTTTCCCTGTTTTTAGCTGTGACCTGGTTTCGGTGTTATCCACCGTGATTCCGGTGGGTAGATGTCGTACACGGACACCGGTTTCCACCTTGTTCACATTTTGGCCCCCTGCACCGCCCGAGCGGAAGGTGTCCCATTCAATGTCGGCGGGATTAACCACAATTTCGATGGTTTCATCAATTACAGGGGTTACGAATACCGATGCAAAAGAAGTGTGACGCCTGTTGTTGGAGTCGAAGGGAGAAAGGCGGACGAGCCGGTGTACGCCAGTTTCACTCTTCAGAAACCCATAGGCATAGTCCCCTGAAAATTCGAGGATTACTGACTTGATGCCGGCCTCATCACCCTGTACCATATGCACTTCTTTCATATTATATTTGTGCTTCTCGCCGTAGCGTAGGTACATGCGCATGAGCATTTCTGCCCAATCCTGGCTTTCTGTTCCACCGGCACCCGAATTGATTTTTAATAGGGCTCCCAGGCTATCCTCCTTGTTTCGAAGCATGTTCTTCGACTCAAGTTCTTCGGTCAATGTTTTGGCTAAGGAGAATTGGGCTTCTACCTCTTCCTCGCTGGCTTCGCCGGCATCCAGGAATTCGGTCAATACGCCAGATCTTCAACTGCAGTTTCCACGCCTTTGTATCCATCAACCCAGGCTTTTAAGCGGGAAATCTTTCTCAGTTGTTCTTCTGCTAACTTCGGATCGTTCCAAAAATCGGGATCGTGGGTAAGCTGTTCTTCCTCTTCAATCAGGATGGTTTTTCCTTCCACGTCAAAGATGCCTCCTTAACGCAACCAGGCGCTCTCTGAGGTCTTTCATCTGATCTGATGTAATCATCTTCTGAATTATTTCAAGCAAATATAAAAAAGATATGGGACGCGTGTACTATTCCTTTTCTATCTCATTCAAAACCCTGTGGATCAGTTCCGGTTCAAATCCCCGGCCAGCAGCAAACCGGAATAGTTTTCCTTTTCGGGCAAAGAGGTTCTTTTCTTTAAGAGAGGCTGATTTGGTACGGATCAGGTCCAGGCAGGTTGAATAGTAGTCTTCTTCATCGATCTGGCCGAGTGCCTGATCAATCCATGCTTCGCTGATCTGTTTCTGTCGCATCATATGGGTAATCTTGACCTTTCCCCAACCGTTAAGTCTGAATTTATCCTTCGCATAGAAGCCCGCATACCGGGAATCGTCGAGGAATTTCTCTTCTTTCAGTTTCCCGATCACCTTTTCAGCTTCATTATCGCTTACACTCCACTCCCTGAGTTTATTTCGGATAAAACTGGTGCACTGCTCCTGCCTGCTGCAGAGTCCAGCCGCTCTCTGAAGCGCAGCCTTATAATCCATTGCCTTCCCTTCGGGCTTGGATGTACCGTTCTTTTTCATGAATGTCCTTATGGATTGTTATATCTGATAAACCCGCCCCTTCCAGTACCAAAGCCGTTTCAGTTCCGAGACGCTCATTGATCTCCACCCACAGTTCTCCCTTTTCAGAAAGAGCTGATATGGCTATTGCGGCGATGGCATGGTAATAAATCAATGGATCGCTGTTCTCCACAAACAATGCTTCAGAAGGTTCATATTCCAGTACATTCAGGTCCATGAACGCTTTCTCACTGTTGAGGACATAGGGGGGATTGCTTACAATCAGATCGAAAGTACCCTTCTTGTCAAGCGTGGTTGGCTCAAGCATATCGCCCCTGATCCAATTTACATTCAGGGCATTGGCATCTCCGTTTGCTGAGGCCATGTCAAGGGCCGCAATACTGAAGTCCAATCCGGAAACCCCTGCTGCAGGATACTGTTTTTTCAATGAAAGGGCAATACATCCCGATCCCGTACCCAGATCCAGGATGGAGGAAGGTGGCACTGTTATTTTTTCAATGATTTTGTAGATCATCTCCTCTGTCTCGGGCCTGGGAATCAAAACGTTTTCATTCACAAACAATTTTAATTCAAAGAACCTTGAATACCCCAGAATATATTGGATGGGTCTGTGTGTATGAATTTCATGTACAATTTCATTAATTTGTGCAATGGTTTCAGTTCCCGGTACCCTTTGTGGGTGCAGCAGGTATTCCGGGGAAGGGAAACCGCAATGCTCCAGGATGAGTTGTATCATGGAAGAAGTTTCGCCTTCAGGATAGAGTGCAGAGATCTCCCGCCGGAGATACATCCTGATCTCTTTCATTGTGGCATGGTTTTGGAGCATAATCAAAAATAGTAATAAAGGTTTATTCGCTTGACTGAGAACGATAAAATATATATGAGGCGCTGCTTTGAGCTGGCACGGAAGGGATTGGGCCTCACCAGGACGAATCCCCTGGTGGGGAGTGTCATTGTGCATCATGGCCGGATCATTGGCGAGGGATACCATCACGAATTCGGAGGTCCGCATGCAGAAGTGAATGCCATTCGCGCTGTCAGGGACCAGTCGCTTCTTTCAGACTCTACCCTTTACTGCAACCTGGAGCCCTGTGCTCATCATGGTAAAACGCCACCTTGCTCCATGCTGGTGCATCAGAAGGGAATCAGAAGGGTAGTGATCTCCAATCTTGATCCGTTCCCAAGTGTTAATGGTCAGGGAATTAAATATATGGAGGAGGCTGGTGTGGAGGTTCACCGTGGTTGCCTGGAAGATGAGGGATACCAATTGAACCGGAGGTTCTTCCATTTTCATGAGAAAAAGAGGCCCTGGGTAATCTTGAAATGGGCACAGACACAGGATGGGTTTTTGGATGTGGTCAGGGAACCCGGCGATCCGGTGGGGACCAACTGGATCACAGATGATGTGAGCAGAACCCTGGTTCACAAATGGAGATCAGAGGAGGCAGCCATCATGGTGGGAACCAATACAGTGATTGCTGATAATCCCAGATTGAATATCAGGAGGTGGACCGGAGATCAGCCCGTTAGAATTACCCTGGACAGGAAAGGAAGGTTACCGGGAGATGCCAGGATTCTGGATGGTTCCCAGGATACCATTGTATTTAGCGGGGTTCCGGGCAAATATTCAGGAAGAACACGGAGCATCCATGTGGATCCTTCCTATGATCTGGAAGATTTGATGGAGGAACTCTATGATCAGCAACTGGTATCTGTTTTAGTGGAGGGAGGGGCAGATCTTCTCACCTCATTTATTAATTCAGGCCTCTGGGATGAGGCCCGCGTCTTTACCGGAAAAGTTTCTTTCAGCCAGGGGGTGCAGGCCCCTTTTCTAATGACAGATCCGGTTGAGAAATTGCGTTTCAATGAAACAACGCTGGAGATATTCACGAATCACATCCCGGCCTGTTCATTGAGCAAACTGTTTCATTCATGGTCATAATTTCTATATTTGTCTAAAATGGAACACTTTAAGTAACCAATAGGGGGGAGATTCGTAAACTAGAAAAACTGTACGATCATGAGAAGGTTAGGATGCATATTGATCCTGTTGTCGCTTTTTGGGAGTTCGATTCTGAATGCCCAATCAGCGAAACAGTATTATAAAGTGGGGGAGGAGTTCGCGAAGAAAATGAATTTCGAGGATGCCATTGACCAGTATACAAAAGCGATTGAGCTGGATCCCGATTATGATAAAGCATATATTCAGAGGGCCATTGCATATACCAAGCTGGATGATTATGAAAAGGCAGCTGAGGATTTCGACAGGGCCATTGTGTTTGATGAAAAAGATGCCGGATTGTACTACTATTCAGGTACAGCCTACCATCTCCAGGGTAAGAACAATATAGCCCTGGCCAAGCTGAACAAGGCTGTGGATATGAAAAATAATTTTCTTGAAGCATACCAGGTGAGGTCGGTGGTGCTTATTGAATTGGAACGTTACCAGGAAGCCCTGGATGATTGCCAGAAGTGTTTGAAAATCAAGGAAGATGAAAAAGGGTATTACAACATTGCCCAGGTCTATGAAAACCTGGAGATGTACCAGGAGGCGGAAACTGCATACAGGGAATCTATAGCAAAAAACAGGAAGGTGGTGGGAACACACTTTGCCCTCGCCAACCTGCTATACAATAGAGAGGATTACAGTGAGGCCTATACCTCGGTGGTTGCGGTGCTTGAACTGGAACCCAGCCACCTGGAGGGTTTGCTTCTTCAAAGCAGGATTCTTGCAGCCCAGCAAAACTTTCCAAAAGCCATTGAGGTTCTTTCCATGGCATCCATTGAGTATCCTGATGAAACAGAGATCTATTTGCTTCGGGGAGACTATTATTCCATTCTGAACCAGGGTGCCTTTGCCATTATCGATTATTCGAAAGTGATTGAACTGGATCCGGACCTTGCGGAGGTGTATTATAAGCGGGCAAGCGCCTATGAGGAGATCAGGGACTATGAAAAGGCGCTGGCAGATTATGAGAAATTGCTGGCCATGTCCAAATATGATGGAAACGCGCAACGCCTGCATGAAGAGGCGAGCAAACGAATGTTTGAATTGAACAGGGAAGAAGAAAAACCGATAGGTTACCCTTGTTGACCCACTTTCAAATGACAACAACAGTGTCGACATACCCAGGGGGACCCAGGTGATTGCTGTGACCGGACTGATTATTGACCAGAGTGACATAAAATCTCTTCAGGTAAACAGTTTCACTGTACCTGTTGAGGAAGACCGAGGAAGGCTATCGAGTTCCTGGCCAGTGTGAATGTGAGGGAATCCGATCAGATCACCGTGCAGGTTACAGATGTATATGACAATTCTGAAACGGCGATTTTCTCTGTAAGAAGAACCGAGGTGGATCCGCCGATGGTTCAGATCATAGCTCCCTACGGATCGGAGAACAACATCCTGTATCTCGATAATGATGAGCCGGTGATTTACCTTGAGGGCAGGATTTATGATGAAAGTACCATCACGCATATTTTTATCGACAGTGTTTCAGCAAGCTATATTCCCAGCGACATCAATCCTGCATTCTCGGCGATGGTTCGGATTGAGAATAAGACAAGGATATCTGTTAGGTGGAGGATGTATTTGGGAATGTATCTGAAACGGAGTTTACTTTAAACAGGGATGCACAGGCATTCGGGGATAATCCAATGGGTAAAACCTGGGCCATCTTCATTGAGAATTCAAATTATGAGACCTTTGCCAGCCTGGAAGGACCCACCAAGGACATTACCCTGATGAAGAGGGCGCTTGCAAAATACCAGGTGCACAACTTTATCCACAAGAAGAACATGTCCAAGCAGGACCTGGAGAGGTTTTTTGCCATTGAATTAAGGGACCTGATCAGAAGCAACCGGGTTAATTCGGTCCTGGTGTGGTATGCTGGACATGGAAAGTACATCAATGAAACCGGTTACTGGATTCCAACTGATGCCAACCGAGATGATGAATTCACCTATTTTAATGTGAATGCACTGAAAGCTTCCATGCAATCTTATCCCGATTTTGTGAACCACACCCTGGTGATCACCGATGCCTGTGAATCGGGTCCCAGTTTCTACCAGGCCATGCGATCAGAGCCGGTAATAAGGGATTGCAATGACTGGGAAGCCACAAGGTTTAAGTCTTCCCAGGTATTTTCTTCTGCAGGTTATGAACTGGCGGTGGATGACAGCCAGTTTACAAGGACTTTTGCCAATGTACTGGCAAACAGTCCCGACGCCTGCGTTCCCATTGAGAGCATTGTTCAAAAAGTCACTACCGCGGTGGTAAACAGCAATCAGCAAAAACCACTGTTCGGGAAAATTGCCGGACTGGAAGATGAAGACGGTACCTTCTTCTTTATTCCGAAATCTTATTAAAATGATCAGGCACAGGGTCCGAGAATGCAATTCGTCTTCCCAGTGGGGGACGAATTGTTTTTTATGGATTCCTGATGTTGGCCATCCCTCTCCATGGGCAGCAACTCTTCTTCAAACAGTTCTCCATTTCGGAAGGACTGGCCCAGTCCACCGTGTATAAAGTTATACAGGACAGGAATGATGTGTACTGGCTGGGAACACAGGCAGGAGTGTCAAGTTTTGATGGTACGGCTTTTATCAATTATTCCAGTGGTGACGGTCTGGCCGAAAACGGTGTAAGGGCCATATGTGAGGACAGGAACGGATATATCTGGTTTGGACATACGGGGGGAGGGATCTCCCGGTTCACAGGGAAGAAATTTGAAGTTGTAGGCAGTCTGGACAGCCTGATCAACTCAAATGTAACTTCTATCCTGGAGGATTCAACGGGGCACATATGGTTCACAACCCAGTCCTCGGGTGTGATTGAACTGGTCAATCCTGCCGAGCTCAGTCAGCACATGGAATTCAGGCAATATACAGGGGACGAGATCTCGGACCGGGTATTTGCCGGATATGTGGATCCATCAGGCGCACTTTATTTCGTCACAGATCTGAATGTTAAGGTATATGACAGGGACAGTACGAAATTTGATAATGTGATCCTGAACGGGATTCCCCAGTACTATAACACCACGTGTATACTGGTGGATCAAAACGGTCATACCTGGTTTGGGAAATACAACGGGGGGCTTACAGGTATGATCCGGATAAGGGGGAGGCCCGGATGTACGATCTGATTGAAGCCGGGTTGAGTTCCAATTGGGTGAGTACGCTGTATGAGGATACACAGGGAAATATCTGGGCAGGGACCTGGGGCGGCGGAATGATTAGCTTTTTTGGCAATGAAACACCCAAACTCTATGAACCGGAAAACGGACTTCCCGGACAGAAGATCTGGACGATCATGGAGGACAGGGAAGCAAACATTCTCATTGGAACCCATGAAAACGGACTCTGTGTTTTTAAGGGAGATCATTTCATCTCCTATTTTGAATCCGATGGTTTGATCGATGCGCAGGTCTGGTCCATTCTTGAGTCGGAAAACGGTGAGTTCTGGTTTGGGACCAATGAAGGAATCTCTGTGCTTGGTGAGTCTCTGCAGGGCAGTACATTCAAGGATTTTCAGAAATTACAAGGGAGCCGTGTAACCTATTTAAAGGAGGACCGGAACGGATGCATCTGGATCGGTTCGGAGAATGACGGTGTCTACAGTTACGACAGACAGGGCAGATACAGGTTCGATCCCTTGATCAATAACAACATAAAGAATTTGCAAGTATCAGGGATGGATATTGACAGGGAGAATAACCTGTGGGTTGGGACCCTGGATAATGGTCTTGTCTATTTTGAAATTGACAAGCGGCATGTAGAACGCCTGTCGCAGATAAACGGACTGAGAGGAAATGAAATATCCACCGTATTTGCAGATTCAAAGAACAGGATCTGGGTAGGATCTGCTGGAAAAGGAATTTCATTGATTGAAGGAGATTCTATTGTCCAGCCAGATCTGGGATTTCAGTTTACTCCCAAATGTTTTGCTGAGGATTTGGATGGAAATATCTGGATCGGGACCGAAGGGAGGGGTGTGCTGATCTATCATCCGGATCAGAAAGAGGTCATTCGTACCTTTACCGTTGCGGACGGACTTCTGGCCAACCTGATCAACCAGCTGAGTTGTGACAGGTTTAACAACGTTTATATAGGGACCAACAAAGGGCTTAATACCTTTTTACGTAGCGAAGAGAAACTTTATGCCTTCACTCAAAGCAGCGGTTTTGTGGGAATCGAAACCAAGCCGCATGCTACCCTGGTTGATAGAGAAGGATACGTATGGTTTGGCACAGTGGAAGGTGTCACGAGGTTTTCTCCATCCGAGGAGGGAATCCGACCTCCCGAACCCCAGACCCATATCACCGCGTTCGAGGTGAATCATGAGTCCTTTCCTCTGGACTGGGATCAACGTTTATCCCACAAGCAAAATTCAATCATTTTTGAATACCGTTGTATCACATTAAACCCGGATGCAGTTTTATACCAGATCATGTTGCAGGGAGTCGATCAGGAATGGCGTACACCCGATGCTCAAACCCGGGTGACCTATCCTGCGTTGCGTTTTGGTAAGTATACTTTCCTGGTGAAGGCAAGAAACAGTGAGGGAGTCTGGAATGAGGAGCCAGTCTCCTTTCAGTTTGAGATCCGGCCTCCTCTTTATCTCACCTGGTATTTCATCCTTTCGATGGTCTTTGCTGTGGGGATGGTTATTTTCACCTATATTAAGATCAGGGAGAGGGCATTGCGGAGGGAGAATGCCATACTGGAGGAGAAGGTAAAGGACAGGACCGCCACTGTAGTGGCCCAGAAGGAAGAACTTGCACAGAAGAACAAAGATATTACCGACAGTATCCGTTACGCCAAGCGCATACAGTTCGCGATCCTGCCGGAGAAACCACCATTCAAGGACACCTTTATCCTGTTTAAGCCAAAGGATATTGTGAGTGGTGATTTTTATTGGTTCCAGGAGCTGGACGGAAGACAGTTCTTTTCTGCTGTGGATTGCACAGGGCATGGTGTTCCCGGTGCATTTATGTCCATCATTGGACATAATTCACTGACCAAGATTGTTCGCGAATATGGGATCATGGAACCCGGGAAGATCCTTACCCAGCTCAACAGGGAAGTGATATCCACGCTGCACCAGCGGAGCGATGCCGGGGATGTCCTGGACGGGATGGATCTGGCCCTTGTCAGTTATATTCCCGGTGAGAAGGCCATTGAATTTGCAGGCGCATTTAATCCCCTCTGGCTGGTTAGAAACGGGGAAATCCTTGAGGTAAAGGCGGACAAAGTTTCCATTGGACGGTCTTCGTTCAATACGGATGTAGAATACACCAACCAGAGAATGGATGTTCAATCCGGGGATACAGTCTACCTGTTCTCTGACGGCTATGCTGATCAATTCGGCGGAGAGCTCATGAAAAAGTTCAAGTACAGGGCTCTGAAGGAACTCATTTTAAGCTTCCAGGATCAATCCATGGAACAGCAGCGCCTCATCCTTGATCAGACCATAGAGGAGTGGAAAGGTGAGGTTGATCAGCTGGATGATATTCTTGTGATCGGAAGAAAATTCTAAAGAAGCGCTTCCAGTTTCCCGACGATTGTACTTTTGGGAACCGCACCTACCTGCTTGTCAGCCACATCACCATCCTTGAAGAAAAGAATGGTGGGGATATTCCTGATCCCGTACTTGGCAGTAATCCCTGGATTGCTGTCCACATCAACTTTTGCAACAACTGCTTTCCCATCGTATTCAACTCCAACTTCTTCAACGATAGGCCCTACCATGCGGCATGGACCACACCACTCCGCCCAGAAATCAACAACTACGGGTTTATCTGATTTTAATACAAGTTCCTCGAAATTACTATCGGTTGCTTCTAATGCCATTGTTCTTTGGATTTATTTAAGTCAAAATTATAAAAAAAACCATTACGAGAAACGGAAATCAAATTCTGTACTTCCTTTCAGGAAATCCAGGAAATCATCGGTCAGGGCCACCTGTTTATTCCTGGAGAAAAGGTTTACATTCATCTGGCTCTCCTGATCACGGACATGGAACTTCAGTATTTTACCGTTCTCCCGTACGGTATAACGGTCAATGGCCTCGATTAGTTCACTGTTGATTCTGTTAATATCCACAGAAAGATCAACAGATCTGACCAGCTTATCCCTCACATCGGCCAGCATATAAATCATCTTAATCCTGAGGGAGTAGATCTTTTTCTGCGGTTCATCTTTCGGACTCCACTCATTCACTGTGGCCCGGATCATCAGGGCTACGTCGGGACTGAAGTATTGTTTGAAATTCACATAATCGTCATTCTTTAATCTCAGGTTGTAGGTATCGGTATAGTCTTCAAGCTGGGCCAGCAGGTAAGGCTTGTTTCTCCACTGGTCTACTCCGTCCCTGATACTCTTTACCATGCCGCAAAAAACCACATCCCGTCCCCGGTATTTCCCCATGTCACTTAATTCATGCAGGGTATTGGGGCAGAAAGAGTCGATCTCCAGTTTGTACCTGTCCAGCGGATGGGAGGTGAGGTAGATTCCGATCAGTTCCTTTTCCCTTTTGCATTTGGAGGCATCATCCCATTCAGCCAGATCGGGCGCTTCGGGTCTTGAAATGGCAATGGCATGGGTCTCCCCGAAGAGGTTTTGCTGGGGCGTGTCACGCTCGTACTGGATCTTATTACCGTATTTGATCAATTGTTCAATGAAAGTAGTCTCTTCCTCTTCTATCGTATCCAGGTATTGACTCCGGGTGTTCTCGGTGAAACAATCAAGTGCACCGGAGATAACCAATCCTTCGAAATTTTTCCTGTTTACCTGGTGCAGGTCATTCCGCTCAACAAAATCGTAGATGTCCCTGAATGGGCCGTTTTTTGCACGCTCCTCGATGATGCTCCTGACAGCATTCTCTCCGACTCCTTTGATGGCGCCCAGGCCAAACCGGATGTCGCCTTTGTCATTCACGGTAAACCTTACATTGCTTTCATTCACATCCGGGCCCATTACCTGGATGGACATGCGCCTGCATTCATCCATGAACAATCCGATTTTTTTAATATCGGTGATGTTCCTGCTCAAAACAGCGGCCATAAATTCGGCAGGGTGATTGGCTTTCAGGTAGGCTGTCTGGTAAGAAACATAGGCGTAACAGGTGGAGTGGGATTTGTTGAAGGCATACTGTGCAAATGCTTCCCAGTCCGTCCATATCTTTTCTATCTTCTTCTGCGGAATCCCATTTTTCAGGCAGCCATCCCGGAATTTCACCTTGAGCTCGTCCATCATCTTCTTGATCTTCTTGCCCATGGCTTTTCTCAGCGAATCTGCCTCTCCCCGTGTAAACCCGGCCAGCTTTCGGGAAAGCAGCATCACCTGCTCCTGGTAGACAGTAATCCCGTAGGTATCCTTGAGGTATTCTTCCATTTCGGGAAGATCATATTCAATCTTCTCCTTCCCGTGTTTCCGGTTTATAAAGCTGGGGATGTATTCCATGGGGCCCGGCCTGTAAAGGGCATTCATGGCAATCAGGTCCTCAAAGCGGTTGGGTTTCAGGTCCTTCAGGTATTTTTTCATCCCCGGGGACTCAAACTGGAATAAGCCGGTGGTTTCCCCCCTGGAATAAAGTTCGAAGGTGGTGGCATCCTCCATGGGAACGTGGTCGATGTCAACCTCAATTCCTTTTGAATCACGAATATTGTCGACGGCATCCTTGATAATGGAAAGGGTTTTCAGTCCCAGAAAATCCATTTTCAGCATGCCCACATCTTCAACAAAATTTCCGTCAAACTGCGTAACCAGGAGATCGGAGTCCTTGGATTTGCATACAGGAAGGTGCTGGGTAAGATCGTTTCTGCCAATGATCACTCCGCATGCGTGCAGGCCGGTTTGCCTGACTGACCCCTCCAGTCTTTCCGCAATTCTCAGGGTGTTGGAGATGAGTGGATTGGAGGAATCCCGTTCTGCCTTTAATTCCGGAACCTCTTCATAGGCTTTGGTGAGGGTGGTACCGGGACGTTCCGGCACAAGTTTGGCAAGGCGGTCTGCTTCGGGCAAGGGCAATTTCTGGATCCGGGCTACATCCCTGATGGCCATCTTGGCGGCCATGGTTCCAAAGGTGATGATGTGGGCCACCCGTTCATGACCATATTTCTGAACCACCCAGCGAAGCACTGCATCACGACCATCCTCATCAAAATCGATATCAATATCAGGCATGGAGATCCGGTCGGGATTCAGAAACCTTTCAAACAGCAGGTCATATTTGATGGGATCAATGTCTGTGATCCCCAGGCAGTAGGCAACTGCTGACCCGGCTGCAGATCCCCTTCCCGGCCCCACAGACACACCCATTTCTCTTGCGGCAGAAATGAAATCCTGGACAATCAGGAAGTAGCCTGGGAAACCCATGCGCTGTATGGTTTCCAGTTCAAAATCGATGCGTTCCCTGATCTCATCGCTCAATGGTATCATATCTCTTTTTGGCACCTTCATAGGTGAGATGTTTCAGGTAAAGCATCTTCATTTTCAAATCCTTCGGGAAGCGGGTAAAAGGGCATGACCGGACTGGAGTTCAACTCGTAGGCTTCCACTTTGTCAGCCACCTCCATGGTATTTCTCAGTACTTCCGGATGATCTGAAAAGATCTCAGCCATCTCAGCCTGGGTTTTGAACCACTCCTGCATGGTGTAGCGCATCCGTTTGGGATCGTCCAGGTCCCTGCCCGTATTCAGACAAATCAGGTGGTCATGTGCCTCCGCATCATCCATATCCACGAAATGCACATCATTGGAAGCGACACATTTGACCCCATGCCTGCTGCCCAGTTCCAGCAGGGTCCGGTTCACAAATACCTGGTCGTCAAATACCAGTTTGTTCATATCCGGATCATCGGTCTGGTGCCGCTGCATTTCCAGGTAAAAATCTTCTCCAAAAATCCTTTTGTACTCAAGCACAATCTTGTCGGCATCATCGATGGTCCTGTGCATGATGGCCTGGGGAATCTCACCGCCCAGGCAGGCCGAAAGACAAATGATTCCTTCGCTGTATTTTTCCAATAATTCCCTGTCAATCCTGGGTTTGTAATAAAATCCTTCAGTCCAGCCCAGAGAAATCATGGTGGTCAGGTTCCTGTATCCTTCCAGGTTTTTGGCAAGCAAGACCACATGATCGAAGCCATCCAGGTTCTTATCTTCCTTGGAATGTCTGGATCTGTCGAGCAATATATGCTTCACATCCCAGGATGGGTTTAATGCCCCGTTTGTTGGCTTCATTATGAAATTCCTTTACCCCGAACATGTTTCCATGATCAGTAATGGCCACTGCCCTCATCCCGTCATCAATGGCTTTTTTCAGTAAGTTCCGGGAATGCTTGCCGCGCCATCAAGGATTGAGTACTGGGTATGGACATGGAGGTGACAAAACTCTACTCTCACCGGCTTCTCCTGTCAGCTTCATCCTGACCATCCTGTTCGGGTCGATCTTTTACATTGAGAATTCTATCGCTGTTTGAAGCATGAGACAATCCGAATGGCTTGATCTTTCCCGGATGCCGGGAGATGAAACCACTGTATTGCTCGGGGCTCATATGCAACGGATCCGGGGGTGATGACCTTTATTCTCAGCAACTCCAGGAAACACATGGCAGTTGCTTCCACATCTGCAGCAGCGTTATGGGCATCCTGGAATTGCTCTTCGAACAGGTACTCATACAGTTCCATGAGTTTTGGAGGCTTGAATTTGCCTCCCCTTCCACCGGTCAGTTTCAGGTAGTCGGTGGTGGAACGCATGGTGCAGACCTGCTTCTTATCGAGAAAGCTGGTTTCAATACCACTTCTTATAAATTCAGCACCGAGCGCAGAGATATCAAAGCTGATATTGTGCCCAACCAGGATCCGGGATCTGTCAAGTGAATCGTTAAATATGGAGAGGGCTTCTTCCAGGGGAAGCCCCTGGGATTTTGCCTTTTCTGTGGAAATGCCATGCACCTTCTCTGCAGAATAGGGAATCTCAAATCCATCGGGACGAATCAACAGATTGTGATGCCCTGTCAGCCCGCCGTTTTCATCATGTTCCTGCCAGGCAATTTGAACCACCCTTGGCCAGTTATCTACCTCACTGATAGGTGCATTGTTCCTTTTTGGGCAGCCCTGTGGTTTCTGTGTCAAATATGATAAACATGGGGAGTAAAGTTAGGGTAAATAGGTCCACATTTTACCCTTGTTAATAAATTCGTAGCAAGCTTTTTGTATTTACCTCGAGGGTTACATATACGGTCCGGCCACACCGAGAACCTTCTATGTGGGGATCCGGCTCTTTTCGCTTTAAATCCCCGCAATCCTTTGCATCTTATCTGATTAATGCTACCTTTGCGGTTCTTAAAAAATGTAGGTATTAATTAAACAATTGAAAGAGTATGCCAGCAAAGATCAGATTACAAAGACAGGGTCGCAAATTCCAGGCGATCTACTCTATTGTAGTTGCTGATAGCAGGGCGCCACGTGATGGTAAATTTATTGAATCATTGGGACAGTATAATCCCAATACCAATCCTGCCACCATTGTTTTAGATTTCGACAAAGCCTTAGATTGGCTGCAGAAAGGCGCTCAACCTACTGATACATGTAGAGCTATCTTATCCTACAAAGGAGTATTGTACAAGAAACACCTTCTTGAAGGTGTAAAAAAGGGAGCTTTTGATGAAGCTGAAGCCGAGAAGAGATTCCAGGCATGGATGACTGAGAAAGAGCAGAAAATCCAGGCCGGTTTAGACAAGATAAAGTCGGCGAAGGACAACCTTGACAAAAACCGCATGGAAGCGGAAGCAAAAATCAAGGAAGACAGAGCTTTGGAGATTGCCAAGAAAAAGTCAGAACTTATAGCAGCAGCGGAAAAAGCCAAGGCCCCCGCTGAGGAAGCCCGCTGAGGAAGCCCCCGTTGAGGAGGCAACCGAAGGAACTGAGCCGAAAGGCGAAGAACAACCCGCTGAAGAAGCAGAAGAAACTGAAGCAACCGAGGCCCCTGCAGCAGGAGCCCGTAGCCGAAGACCCTGCCAAGGAAGAGAAGCCCGCAGAGGAAACCAAAGCCGAAGAGCCCGTAGCCGAAGACTCCCGCAGAGGAAGCCAAAGCTGAAGAGCCTGTAGCTAAAGCTCCCGCAGAGGAAGCCAAAGCTGAAGAGCCTGTAGCCGAAGCCCCCGCAGAGGAAGCCAAAGCTGAAGAGCCTGTAGCCGAAGCCCCTGCAGAGGAAGCCAGAAGCCAGCGAAGGAGCCGAGATAGCCGAAGCCCCTGCCAAGGAAGAGAAGCCTGCCGAGGAGAAGAAGAAAGACGAATAGTCCCTTCCGATGACGGCACAGGGCGGTGTTAAAGCCGGAAAAATCTCTAAGCCGTATGGACTTCAGGGTGAGGTTCATATCATACTGAACCCTGCTGCAGCAAAGCATATAAAAGACGGAATCCCGTTGTTCATTGATCTCAATGGGCAGCGGGTTCCTTTTTTTATCGAATCGGCCGATCTTGTTTCGAAGGATCAGGCCATTGTCAAGTTTGAATTTATTGGGAATGTAGATGAAGCAAGGAAGGTTGTCGCTTGCGAAGTATACCTGGATTCAATACATGTCGAGGAGTCCGGTGAAGATGAAGATATCAAAAGCCTTGTGGTCGGTTACCATGTCACCGATGAGAAGCTGGGCCCGCTGGGGCGGATCACGGAGTACCATCCCAGCGACATGAATCCGGTCTGGCAAATTAATTTCTCCGGAAAAGAACTGCTGGTTCCTGTCGCAGATGAGTTTATTACGAAGATTGATCACCGCAGACAATCCCTTTATCTGAATCTGCCGGACGGGATCACAGAACTGTAACACTTCTCTCTTTTCATCGTCTTTGGTTTAAACAAACATTAAAACTAAAGTACGATACAATGAAAAGAGCATTCATTACACCCACAGCCATTGCTATTCTTACACTGATCAGCGGATTTGGATTTTCCAGCCTGTTTGCCCAGGAAACGCGCGATCTGAAACCCTTTACGGGAATCGGTATTGGCATCAGCGCGGACGTTTATTATACCACAGGCAGCACCCATGAAATTAAGATTGAAGGAAACGAGCGGGATGTGAAGGATTTAATCACCAAAGTGGAGGATGGATATCTGAAGCTGAAGTATGACGATTGGAGAACGAAGCGTTCCAAACTGACCATCCATATTATCTCCAAAGAACTGGATAAGGTCTCTATGTCAGGCTCGGGCAAATTTAAAGCTGAAAAGTCAATCAGCTCAGAAGAGATGCAGCTCGCCATTTCCGGCAGTGGATCCATAACATTTCCAGCCCTTGAAAGCGAAGAGCTTGATGTAAAAGTTTCCGGCTCGGGCAGTGTTATACTCGAAAAAGGTTCCGCTGAAGAAATGGACGTAAAGATCAGTGGATCAGGCAAAATCCTGGCTGAACATTTTGAAGTGGAAGAGTTCTCTGCAGCCATTAGCGGATCGGGTGGTTGCAAGATTACCGTGAAAGACGAATTGCAGGCAAGAATCTCCGGAAGCGGAAGCGTTTATTATCATGGGAACCCACAGGTGAATACGACGTCATCAGGATCGGGAAAAGTAAAGTCATTTTAAGATACGGAGCACCCCTGCCTCAAGGAGGAAGGGGATTACAGGAGCGGTTGTGTAATAACAACCACCCAGGGCTGTCTGCTAAACGCAGACAGCCTTTTTTTGTACTCCAAAAAAATTAATACATTGTGCATATATTGATATCATTCGATTTATTCACTTAAAACCTGAACGATGAATAATAGATTTACTTTGCTGGTAATATTTGGGATGATTGCATTTGGAGCTATGGCTCAAAGACCAACTGCTGTTTTCAACAAGGCTTCTGTTGATCCTGTAATTGACGGGTTGATCGATGATGTTTGGAGCGAGGCCGAGGCCGAAAATAACATTGATAAAGGTTCATACAGAGATAGTATCATTGTCGTTCCGACGCTGGGCGAACCGGGTGAAACCACATGGCAGGGCCTGTGGACTTACAATGGCATTTATATTCTTCTCAGGGTTACTGATGATGTATTCTATCCGCACTATTCGGTAGATCCCATTGGAAACAGCTGGGAGTATGACAAACCAGAGCTCTATTTTGATGTCAATTATTGGGACCTTGAGGATGGAGTGGGACCTGATTCCTCTGAAAGCGGACACTACCAGTTTGCCCCTGCATTTACAAATGGATCCAATGACGGTACACCTTTTACGGACGGTAACGGAGTAGTACATGCCTTTTTGGTAGATGGTCAAAATTATACAGCAGAGTATTTTATACCTCTTTCAACGCTTGTGGATATAGATGGTGATGAAATTGACCTGGAGGAAGAGGCGGGCTTCGATGTGACCATTATTGACAGGGATCCCGGTGATGAATATAACAGGAACGCAGTATGGGCCAATATTGGTGCTGTTGATGGATCCTGGAACAATATGGACGATGCCGGGATTATCACCTTTGATGGTGCAGTAATTGAAGCTGTTATTGATGAGATTACACTTACCGGAGGGGAGATCACTGAAAATAACGGTACGCTTCAAATTGAAGCTGCCATTCTTCCTGAAAATGCCTCCAACAAAACCCTGGAATGGACCGTAAAAAATGAAACAGGGAAGGCCACCATCAATAAAATTACAGGATTGGTAACCGGTGTTATCGACGGTGATGTCACAGTGACTGCCAAAGCAACGGATGGTTCTTATGTAGAAGCAAGCACCAATGTGACCATTAGCAACCAGATCGTTTCCATGGGTGAGATCAACGTGATCAGGAATCCCTACTTCGATGATAAGGATGGCAGTCCGGCCGCTGAATGGGGTGGCTGGGGTGGCGAGCTGAATACACCACTTCCCGTAGTGCAGAGTGGGTTTGCTGTGTGTACTCCCGTAGAGACCGAATCCACAAACCAGTACCAATTTAGTCAGAGTGGATTAACTGCTCTGCCGGATGTTGAATATTCATTCAGCTTCGTAGCCTGGGCAGATGAAACCAGACCATGTCAGGTTGACTTTGAAGATCCAGCCAATAGCTGGAACAGGTATGGGAGTACAACAGATGACAGGACCAGCTTTGGCAACGAACGCTCTGATTGGACCATTGAGCTTACTGATCAACCCACCAGGTATATCTTTGATGTCACTTTTGACCAGATTGTGGAGAATACGGTTCAGTTGCTTACATTCCAGCTGGGGAATTCAGCTGTGGTGACCTATATCGACAGTGTCGAATTGGTCGGTGTGGAGGATTTGGCGCAGATTACAGATTATATACCGGTCGAGGTAATCGAAGTGACTGAAGCGGGTGGTGCCGCATCGGTTGATTTGGGATCAACCCTGCAAATGAGTGCGGAAGTATTACCAGCCGAAGCTGATTATCAGGATGTAAAATGGAGTGTAATCGACGGAGTAGGTGAAGCAACAATCGATAGCGATGGACTGCTTACCCCTGTTGCATCAGGAATGGTTACAGTTGTAGCATCAGCTGTGGATGACAGTTATGTTACCAAAGAGTATCCAGTAATGGTTAACTGGCCTGTGGGGATCTCCCAGAGCAGTGTGAATACCATCAGGGTTTATCCCAATCCTGCGGATCAGGAACTGAATATCGTGCTTACAAAAGAGAACAGCTCCGTGGCCATATACAACAGCGTGGGGAAAACAATGGATGAAGTCCTTGTCTCGGGAACGGAGTACAAGCTTGACATCAGCAGCTATCCTGCTGGCATTTATTTTGTTAGGACTGATAGTGCTGTTTCCAAATTCGTGAAGTAGTTCTTTGGCATAAATTGTACATGTTCTTTAAGTAATTGATAAATTGCACGCGATAAAAAAAATATAACTTTATAATAATTTCAATAAAATACAGAACTATGAAAAAGAGAATATCTACACTCCTTGTCTGCGCGATCATTGCTGCTACGGCAATGGCACAGAAAACTGCAATCATCTATAAAGCATCAGTCGATCCAGTCATTGACGGTGTGGTGGATGATGTCTGGGCCGAGGCAGAGGCCGAACACGACATTGCAATAAATGTAGTGAATCAGGTACCGACGCTCGGTGAACCAGGGGAAACTACCTGGCAAGCCCTTTGGACTCAAGAAGGGATCTACGTTCTTCTCAGGGTCACAGATGATGAGTTCTATCCCTGGTACATACCGGGAGGAGAAAGCTGGCAGCATGATAAACCTGAGCTCTATTTTGATGTCAATTACGAACTTGTTGATGGTGCAGGACCCAGCACAGCAGGGTCGGGGCACTACCAGGTGGCTCCCGCTTTTGCCGAAGGACTGAATGACGGAAGACTACTGACCTGTGATTGGAATGGTGTGGATGGTTCCATTATTGATTATGCCTTTCTTGTGGAGGAACCCAATTATATCGCTGAGTATTTCATCCCATTCACTGAACTTGTCGACAAAGATGGAATTGCGATTGATCTGACCGGAGAGGTTGGTTTCGATGTAACCATCATCGACCGGGATCCAGGGGATGCCAGTGAGCGGAGTGCAGTTTGGTCCAACGATGGTTCAGTGGGATCATCATGGACGAACATGGATGATTGCGGTATCATCACATTTGATGGTGCTGAAGCGGGTACCTTAATTGAGGATCTTTCAATTACCGGTGGTGCAATTACTGAAAACAACGGTATCTTCCAAATGGAAGCGACCATTCTCCCTGAAGATGCCACCAATACAAATTTATTATGGAAAGTTGAAAATGGTACAGGCAGGGCCACCGTTGATAAAAATGGAGTGGTTACTGGTATTATTGATGGAGAAGTTACCATTACCGCCAGTGCAACTGATGGATCATATGAAGAGTCATCCGCAACGGTGACCATCAGCAACCAGATCGTAACCAGACCTGAAATCAACCTGATCAGGAATGGGTATTTCGACGATGTGAAAGCCGATCAGACTCCTGCAGAATGGGTGGTTTCAGGACAAACCATTGTGAGTGAGGGAATCTGTGTTGTCGATCCGACTGAAAGTACCAATGTGTGGGATTTCAGACTGCAGCAGCTGGGAGGCTGGGGACTGAATGCCGAAGACATGTATGAGTTCAGTTTTGTGTTGTGGGCAGATGCAACAGACACCCTGAATCTGGATTTCGAGGATGCAAGGGAAGCCGTAGCCTACCAAAGGCTGGGTGTATCCAACCATGAGTTTTCCAATGGAACCTCTGACTGGACTTTCGATAGCCCCACAGAGGCGACCAAGTATACTTTTGATGTGCAGTTTACATCCCTGTTAGCTGAGAGTAATCAGCAGTTTCAGTTTATGCTCGGGCACCACGATCCGGTGGTTTATATTGATAGCGTTGAGTTGATCAACCTGGAGGATCTGGCCTATCTAACGACTGACTATATTGCCGTTGAGTCCATCACAGTTTCTGGAGAATCCACTGTCGTAATCAATGAAACCCTTCAGTTGAATGTTGATGTATCCCCTGCTGAAGCTACCCTTACAGGTGTGAGGTGGATGGTTGAGCCCGGATCAGGTTATGCTACAATTGACGAAAATGGCTTGCTTACTGCTGATACGGCAGGTTCAGTTACCGTGAAAGCCATGGCCAAGGATGACAGTGGTGTGATGGGTATTCACCAGGTAGAGATAACCTGGCCACTTGGAATGTCTCAGAGCAAAGTCTCTACCATTGACCTGTATCCCAATCCTGCAGATCATGAACTGAATGTCTTGCTTACTACTGAGAACAGCAGGGTAACCATCTATAACAGCGTGGGTATGAAGATGGATGAGGTTGTTGTTCGTGGAACTGAGCATAGATTTGACATCAGCAGGTATGCAGCAGGTATCTATTTCGTCAGGACTGAAAACGCTGTTTCCAAGTTTGTGAAGTAGTTCAGGGCCTGATGATGGTTGATCTTCCCTGATCATCCAGCATAATGATGGCAGATGGGGCCGAGGTTTCGGTCTCATCCTGCCGCCATTGTACCACATGGTCCACTTTTTGCCGAATTTCGGGATCTATGGTTTTGAATGTGCCAGGGGCTGGATTTCCGCTTACATTCGCTGAAGTGGACACAATGGGAATACCCGTTATTTTGATCAGTCGTCTGCAGAATTCATCCGAGGTAATCCTGATTCCGATGGAGCCGTCTGCGGCAACCAGATTGGGCGCCAGGTTTTTGGCATCCGGGTAAATGATGGTGCTTGGTTTTTTTGCCGACCTGATGATCTCAAGGGCCTTTTCAGGAACTGTTTTCAGATACAGCCCAAGCATTTCAATCCCGGTCATGAGTACCAGCATGCTTTTGCTGTCTGAGCGCTGCTTGATTTCGTAGATCCTTTGTACTGCGGTCGGGTTGGTAGCATCGCAGCCGATGCCCCAGATGGTATCGGTGGGATAGAGGATGATGCCGCCCGATGAGACCACATCAGCTGCTTTTCTGGCTTCGGCGTCAATCATGCATGCATTCGAGGTAAACTTTGTAAAGTGCAGGGATGGTCTGTTCTTCCCTGAATTTGATCGCATGGGCACCTCCCTCCCTGACCAGGCGGTCACGCAATCCAGAGTCTTCGAGCACCTGGCGGATGGCCTCGATCATCTCCTCGCTTTCATTGGGATTGATCAGTAATCCACCTTTACCGGCGGTTTCTTCCAGACAACCGCCTGATGAGGTAATGACAGGTATTCCCGAATTAAGTGCTTCAAGAATGGGGATACCAAAACCTTCATAGGATGAGGGGTAGATGAATCCCCTGGATCCCTGGTAAATTGAGGGAAGGTCAGATACCTGAACCTGGTCCAGGAACAGGATATTTTTCATCCGGTTTTTCTCAATATAATTTTTCACCTGGTTGTAATAAGCAGTTTTCCTACCCACAACCACCAATGGAAAATCGATTTCCCCTTTGTGTAAGCGCTTCCACAATTTTCAGCAGGTTCTTCCGCTCCTCAATGGTACCCACATACAGCAGGTATTCTCCTGGTAGATCAAACTGCTGGCGGGTATTTTGAAGGGCCTCTTGGCTGACCCGGTTATAGAATTGTCGGTGACATCCCTGGTATACCACACTGATGCGGGATTCATCCACATCAAGGAAGCGGATGATGTCCTGTTTGGTCTGTTCGCTGACCGCAATGATCCTGTTGGCATTCCTGGCCCCATACTGCACCTTTTTTTTGTAAACATACCTGTCAAATGGCTTATACAATTCGGGATGCTCAAGAAAGATCAGGTCATGGATGGTGATGAGGGACCGGATCATGGTCCGGTGTATGCCATAGGGTATTTCATTGGAGAGTCCGTGATAAATATCAACCGCATCATCACCAAGCCAGTGGGTCATCCTGAAACTTCGCCAGTAGGACCGTGAGTATTTGCCTATGGCTGTCTTGGGGAGTTTGATGGTCGTTCCTTCCGGTTCATGGAAAAGATCAGGATCGCTGATGGAAGGAGTATACAGGAAACATTCATTTTCGGGATAAAAGCGGCATACGTTGGAAATGATATACCGGCTGTAGTTGCCCAGCCCGCTATAATTATTAAAGGCCCTTTTCGCGTCGAATCCTATCCTCATTATACCGCAACGTTATACTCCCTCAGGGCATCATTCAGAGAGGTTTTTAAATCAGTAGATGGTTTTCTCTGTCCAATAATCAGCGCACATGCTACCTGGTAGTCCCCTGCGGGGAAAGATTTGGTATAGGATCCGGGGATCACAACCGACCGGGGAGGAACCACTCCCCGGGTTTCCACGGGTGTTGAGCCGGTTACATCAATGATCCGGGTTGATTTGGTGATCACCACATTGGCTCCCAGTACAGCCTCCGATTCGATCCTGACACCTTCCACAACAATGCTGCGTGAACCGATGAAACAATTGTCTTCAATAATGACAGGAGCTGCCTGGACCGGCTCAAGGACACCGCCAATCCCGACCCCGCCGCTCAGATGAACATTTTTCCCGATTTGGGCGCAGGATCCAACGGTAGCCCATGTATCCACCATGGTACCCTCTTCCACATAAGCTCCAATATTTACGTAAGAGGGCATCAGGATAACTCCCTGTGAAATGTAGGATCCATACCTGGCAACGGCATGTGGAACCACCCTGATTCCTTTTTGCTTGTACCCGCTCTTGAGGGGAATTTTGTCATGGAACTCGAAGGGTGGCACTTCAATGGTCTCCATTTTACGAATGGGGAAATAAAGGATGACGGCTTTTTTAATCCAGTCATTTACCATCCATCCTTCGGCCCGTTTCTCCGCTACGCGCACCAGGCCCTGGTCCAGCTGGTCCACTACTTCCGAAATGGTGGCCTGCACTTCAGGGTTCTTCAATAACTCCCGGTTTTCCCAGGCGTCTTCAACAGTCTTCTTCAGATTCATAGCGTATCCAATATTACTTGCTTCCAAAAGTAACAACTTTCACGACTCGAGCTGCCAGGTATATGACCACAAGTGTGAATATGATGGTTGCTCCGGAAGGAATATCCATATAGTAGGAAACAATCAATCCCGTGAATGAGGCCACAAATCCCAGCGCCACAGATGCTATCAGGATCTTGTCAAAGCGGTTTGTAAAAAGGTTGGCAATATTTTGAGGGATTGTTAGAATGGACAATACCAGAATAATTCCGGCAATCCGAATGCTTAAAACGATGGTTAGAGCGACCAGGATGATCAGAATGTAGTTGAGGAGCATGACCGGGATACCACGGGACCTGGCAAACTGCTCATCAAATGATACGTAAAGGATGGGTTTGAAAAAGATGGTAAAAAAAGATGAAACCACCCCCGCGAGTGATAGCATCAGCCAGAGATCTGTTGAACTGACGGTGATAATGCTGCCGAACAGGAAGCTCATGAGGTTTGGGGCGTATCCCGGGGAAAGGTATACAAATATGATACCCAGGGCCATGCCCAGGGACCACATGATGGCTATGATGGAATCATTCCGGAGTATTTTCCGGCGGGTGAGGTTTTCTGTAGCCAGTGCGGCAAGGATTGCAAATGCTGCAGCTCCCGCCAGGGGTGGAAATCCAAGAAAGTATCCAAGCCCGACACCGCCAAAAGATGCATGCGTTATTCCGCCACTGATAAACACCATTCTCCTCGAAACAATGTATGTGCCTATGATACCACAGGTAACCGACATGAGGATTGCCGCTAACAGGGCGTTCAGAAAGAAGTCATATCTGAATAATTCAAGGATATCCATGGCTTAATGCTTGTGTGTTTTCATGACCCGGTGGGGTACTGTACCGTGGGTAATGATCTCAATGGGGCAGTTGTATACTTTCAGCTGGTCTTCACTGATCTCATTGGACGCATGGTAATGAAGATCACGATTCACACAGGCGATGGTCTTAATATAGGGTGAAATGGTGCCAATATCATGGGAGACGAGAAGAATGGTCATGGTTTCATTTAATTCTCGCAGAAGTCCGTACAATTCCTTTTCAAAACGATTATCCACATGGGTGTCGGGTTCATCCAGGACAAGTAGTCTGGGTGATGAAACTACGGCCCTGGCCAGCAGGGTCCTTTGCAGTTCGCCGCCTGAGAGTTCGCCGATGGATCTTGCCTGGAGCTCTTCCAATCCAACTTTTTTAAGTATGTGATTCAACTGTTTTTTTTGTTCCAGTCCGGACCGCCGTTTGAAGCCAAAGCGATAATCCAGTCCGGAGGCTACCACCTCTCTAACGGTTATAGGAAATTGAGCATCCACCTGATTCCCCTGGGGCAGATAACCGATTTCTGACCGCTCAATGGTATACTCAATCTTTCCCTTAAGGGGTTTCATTAAGCCCATTATAATTTTAAGGAGCGTGGTTTTCCCTCCCCCGTTGGGACCAATAATTCCTATAAAATCATTCTCCATGACATGGAGGGATACATTGCTTAAGGCTATCTTGCCCTGGTATCCTGCTTCAAGGCCGGTGATTTGAATGAGGGGCCTATTCATTACAGGGAATCTTTTAATTTGCCTGCAATAAGTAACATCTGTTTGTGCCAATCATAGGCCAGCGGATCAAAAAATACCACCTTGGCACCAATCTCTTTTGCCAGTACCTGGGCATTCTTTTGGTCAAACTGCTCTTGCAGGAAGATGCTTGTTATGTGTTCGCTTTTCCCCAGATCTGCCATCTTCTTCATGTGGGCAGGTGAAGGGATTTTTCCTTCCAACTCCAAAGGAAGTTGTTCCAGGTTATAATCCCTTGCAAAATAGCTTAGTGACGGATGGTAGATCATAAAGCTCCTGTGTTCGAGGCCAGACAGCATTTTTTCGATGGCCCTGTCCAGTGAATCGATCTCTTCCAGCAAAACAAAGAGCCTGGATGAAAGCAGCTCCTCCTGGTCGGGAAGAAGGGTGGAAAGCGCCCCTTGTATATGGGTAGCGATGGTCCCTGCATTCCTGGCTGAGATCCAAATATGAGGGTCAGTTCCGCCATGTGCATGATCCTGACCATGATGATGATCGTCTTCCGGGTCTCCCTGGATAAGTTCTATCCCCCGGGAGAGATCCACCACAACCATTTCATCATTTACCGATTTGATTTTATCCATCCAGCTCAGTTCAAATCCCACATAGCCGATCTTCAGATAGAGATCCGACTGGTCCAGCTTTCCAGCTGGGAAACTGTAGGTTCGTAGGTGGCCGGACTGGCTCCCGGGGGGATCATTACATTGACCTCCACCAGGTCACCTGCCAGACGTTCCAGAAAATATTTCTGAGGGAGGATGCTGACACTCACTACAGGTTTCTCATGCATTGGAATTACTGGCCGTATGACAGGCGGGTAAAATGGTGATCAAAAACAATATCAGGAAGAATCTATTCATTTTTGCTTTTTTTAAAAAGCTGTTTGAAGGGTGTATTTTTTGGTGGTACCGGATCGTGGCCATGACCGCCCCATGGATGACAACTGAGAATCCGTTTTGTTCCGATCAGAAGCCCGATAAGCGGACCATGAACATGCAAGGCCTCGATGGCATATTGTGAACAGCTGGGATAATACCTGCAGGTTTTTGGGAGCATGGGGGAAATCATCCACTGGTAGACTTTCACCGGAACGATCAGGATAAATACAAACAGGGCCCTGATCCATCTGAACAGGAAGAAGTTAGATATAATGTTACCTGGTTTTTGGGTTTCTTCCATGACTTGGATTCCGTGATGTAAAATTAATAATTATCCTGTACTAATTTAGATCATTTCTTTGGCTGTATATTTTCAATTTTATGTATTTTCACGGCTCAATTTTACAATGATTCAGAAAGTTCAATAATTAATATAACAAATTGTAACCATGAAAGAAGCTGTAGCCATATTATGTGCAGGAGGCCCGGCACCCGGGATAAACACAGTAATCAGTTCTGTCACCAAGATTTTCATTAATAACGGTTATAATGTTCTTGGCATTAACGGGGGTTATAAAAGCCTTTTTTCTGATGAACCTGCATTTGAATTCCTCGATTTTGACTACGCTGACCAGATCTACAGCAGGGGTGGTTCTGCTTTGAAGATGAGCCGTTACAAGCCAAAGGATGAAGAGTTTAAAATTGATTTTTTCAAAAAGAACAATGTAAAATTGCTGGTGACCATCGGTGGCGATGATACTGCTTCCACAGCCAACAGGCTTGCAAAGTACCTGGCCAAGCAAAAAATGGATGTGAAGAACATCCATGTACCCAAAACCATTGATAACGACCTGCCCCTTCCCGGAGGGAACACCTACTTTTGGATATCATTCGGCCAAAGAAGAGGGTGTGCGTATTTCTACCACCATCTATGAAGATGCCCGCACCAGCGGGAACTGGTTTGTGGTCAGTGCCATGGGTCGTGAAGCCGGTCACCTGGCTTTCGGGATTGGAACAGCCTGTCACTATCCCATGATCATCATCCCCGAGATGTTCAACAAAACCAAGATCACTTTTGATAAGATCACCCGCATGGTGGTTTCGTCCATGGTTAAACGCAGAATTCTTGGAATTGATTATGGTGTTGCCATGATCAGTGAGGGTGTATTTCATTTCATGAGTGATGAGGAGATCATTGATACCGGTATCAATTTCACCTATGATGACCATGGACATCCTGAATTGGGCAATGTAAGCAAGTCCCACATTTTCAATATGCTGACCCAGCAGCATTTGAAAACCTTACGAATCAATGTAAAAAGCCGCCCGGAGGAGATCGGATATGAGCTTCGTTGCTGCCGGCCCATTGCATATGACCTTTCCTATGCTACCCGTCTTGGACTGGGTGTATTTACACTTTTTGCCAGGGGCGAAACGGGTTGTATGACCACCATCAGCCGGGAAGGAAATATTACTCCGCTCTACCTGAAGGATGTGGAAGATGAAAACGGCAAGGTAAAACCGAGGCTGGTAAATGTGGATTCTGAAAAGGTTCAGCTGATTTTCCGCAACAATCTTCATTTCATTACCAAAGAGGATTACCGTGCTGCTAAGAAGTATGTTAAGAATCCAGAGGAGTATGATTTCCTGAAGATCCTGAAGTGGGATGAGTAGTCTTTGCCCCGTGCCATTGATTTGTTAGAATTATTGGCTTATTTTTAAAAGAAAAAACATGGCACAGGGGATCAAGAAAAAAGGAACCATCGGGATATTAACAGGTGGAGGAGATGTACCGGGATTAAATCCGGCCATTCGGGCAGTGACCATCCGGGCCCTCAGAGAAGGATACCAGGTTATTGGCCTGCGGAAGGGTTGGTCAGGAATCACTGAGATTATCAGGGATAAGAATGCTGATAATTCTGATCATTTTGTAGTCCTGACTGAGCAGATTGTGAACAAGGCTGGCCGGACCGGTGGAACATTTCTGCATACCTCCAGGGTAAATCCCAGCAGAGTCAAAAAGGAAGATGTACCCATCCATCTGAAATCATCCTATAAGAAGGAGATCAACGACCTTACACCAGAAGTGCTGGAGAATCTTGCTTTTCTCGGAATTGATTTCCTGATACCCATTGGAGGTGATGATACCCTGAGCTATGGTGTCAGACTCTACCAGGAGGGATTTAAGGTGATCGCCATTCCCAAAACCATGGACAATGATGTGCCGGGAACTGATTATTGTATTGGATTCAGTACCTGTGTAACCCGAACCATCAATATGACCAATACACTCCGGACGTCAGCTGGATCCCATGAACGGATCCTGGTTCTTGAGGTATTCGGCCGGTATGCAGGATTTACAGCCATGATCCCCACCATGGCTGGGGCAGCCAATCGCTGTGTGATCCCGGAACATCAGTTTGATGTGACCCATCTGGCCGAATTGCTTGTTGAAGACAGGATTCAGAATCCAAGCAATTACTCAGTCGTTCTGGTCTCAGAGGGGGCCACTTTCAAAGGAATGAATGAAATGATGATCAAGGATGGGGCAAAGGATGCTTATGGGCATGCCAAGCTTGGAGGTATCGGAGCCGCTTTGCAGAGATGATCAAGAAAGAGTCAGCTCAGTTCAACAATGGACGCTCCATCAATATCATCAGTCAGCATCTCGGTTACCTTGTTCGGGGAGGCGATCCCGATGCCATCGATTCCATTGTTCCCATGGCCTATGGAAATCTTGCGCTTGACCTGATCCTGAAAGGGATTCACGGACGACTTGTTGTCCTTCGGAACGGGAGGTATGACAATGCACCTTTGGATGTGGTCACCAGTTCCAAGAAACTGGTGGATGTGAAGAAGCACTATAACACAGACCGTTTACGTCCTCATTTCAAGAGCTTTGAGTTCCAGCCCCTGTTTATCATGAGTGGGATGTAAAATGGCAGCAAAACTGCCAGGCAGGAAACCTGCTTTGCAGGCAGTTAGTAGGATAGACGCTCACGAAGTGAGCTTCCTAACCCAAGCGAAGCTTGCTACTCCATATATATCCAGGCAGTCTCGATAAGGCCTTCCCGTATCGGCCCCAGTGCATTGATTGCTGCCTGAACAGATTCGTGAGAGCTGGCCGTTACCAGGTTAAAGCTATAGGGCCCAGCCATAATTTTCCCGTCGTATCCCTGTTTTTGAATTTCGGCGGAATATTCATCAGCATAGGCAGAGGTTTTAAAAGCCCCTACGATTATGTGAACTTTTGACAAAGCAGCCTCTTCGCAGGCAGCAAGCTTAATCATTGCTTCATCCAACTGCATCCTGGCCAGTGCAAGCTGATCGTCCATATCCGTGGCACTTGAAGCCTGAGATTTGAGTGCAGCGTTTTCAGCTACCATGGCATCAATCTGTTCCTGTGACATGGATGGTTTCTGGAACAAACTGCATGAAGAGACGAGCAGCGCGAGCAAAATGATACCAACTAAATTCTTCATAACCTTAACGTTTTGGTTCTTGATGAATAAAGATACGGATTTTCCTTCAACAAGGGATTGGAAATGTATCGGTGGGGTGTTAATAACTCCATATAATTGTAAATCAGGTTTATAAGCTCTTGTTGCTTACCTTTGACACATGAAAGGTAAGTTGGCGGAGTCTCTTTTGTTGGCAGCGCGGGAGTATTTGTGGATGCTCTCCAGGGGATATCCCCAGAAGGCTTCATTGAAACTGGTGGGGGATAAATTCATGTTATCCAGGGACATGAGACAGGTGCTTTACAGGGGGATTGCTTCCGAAAAGAAAGCTTCTGAGCGGATGCAAAAAATAGGCGGAATTCAAAAGGGTGACCTGGTGCTGGTGGATACATACAATGTGCTGTTCACCATCAACAACTATCTCCTGGGGAAGCCACTTTTTATCAGCAATGATGGCCTGTTGCGTGATGCCGGAGAGATGAGGGGCAGAATCATCAATAAACCCGTTTTCACCCGGTCAGTAAGCCTTCTGCTGGATGTATTGAAGGAGTGGACAGGAGCTGCCTTCATTCTATACCTGGATGAGCCTGTGTCTCATAGTGGCAGACTCTCCATTGAATTATCCAAGGATATGATTCAAATGGACATTGATGGTGAAGCATTGACAGTGAAATCCCCCGATTATATGCTGAAGCATGAAAAAAGTGATGCCATATGTACATCTGATTCGGCTATCATCGATATGTATGCCGGCAGGGTCATTGACTTACCCCGGTTTCTACTGGAAAAGTATTTCCAACCAGAATTTCCAACACTCATATTGTAAGGTATGCGCTGAATTGCCGTCTAAAGGCAAAACAATGCATACAGTGAACAAAAAAAGACGCGGAGCTGCCCTGTTGCTGCTCCTAACAGTATTGGTTGCGCACGCCCAGGAACCCTACTTTCGGCTGCGGGATCTCGACAATCACTGGCAGGAATACGGGGATTTGAAAGGGAGCAATATGACTGTTATTGATTTCTGGGCCACCTGGTGTCAGCCCTGTGTTCGGTCCATACCCCTGCTGAATGATATGGCACAAGAGTTTGCAGACCAGGGTGTGCAATTTATCGGAGTCTCCATCGATGGCCCCAGAAACCAGTCAAAGATTGCCCCCTTCATTCAGTCCATGGGAGTGAGCTATCCGGTGCTCAGGGATCTGAACAGCGAATTGATGTCTGACCTGAATGTGACTGCCGTTCCTACACTGCTTATCTATAATGCAGAAGGTGAACAGATTTATGTACATGAAGGATTCAGGCCAGGTGAAGAGGAGACCATACGCCAGCATATCATGCAAAACCTGGGAAAGTAACATGAAACCAAGGCAGCTTATATCCCTGATTCTGTTTGTTCCTGCCATGCAGCTATTCGGCCAGCTCACAGGGAACAACTTGCTGGAGTATCAGTTGGGTAACCTGCCGGATAATGAACCTGCTGCACTCTCTACCCACTATGACCAGTTAAACCTGGGATATCGCTACAAGGGCTTGAAGGCTTCTCTGAGATATGAACATTTCTTCAGCCAGAATGAGGAAAGCTCTTACTACCAACCTACACAATTTCAGGTGCAGTACAGGAAAGAGAAGCTTGAGTTGAAGGTGGGGAATTTCAATGAAACGCTGGGTAACGGATTGCTTGTGAGGGGCTATGAAATAGCAGGTTCGGTTTTTGAAGAGGAAGCATACAGAACCCGTTACGGTTTTTACAGGGATGTGCTGGGGTTCTCAGCCAAATACAGTGGTGATATCTGGTATTTCCAGGCACTGCGTGGAAAATCTCTCATCAATACACTTCCGCCTACATTACCTTCAGAAGAAAGAAGGATTGACCTGGTGGAAGGAGTGGAAACCGGAATAACCCTCTATGCTCAGACATTGGGGATGATCCTGATGCGAAACAGCAATCCCTTCGATACCGATCTGTTTTATTCCTTGTTGTTTTCAGGCTCCGTTTTCAGCTTGTTTTCGTACAACTTTGAATTTGCCCACGACATCTCATCTCCTTTGCCCCTGGTTGGATTGGATGAAAACAGCAAATACGGGATCTATGGCTCCCTCAGTTTCAACCTGGGATCATTTGGCCTCAGCTTCGAATACAAGAACTATCATAATATGTTGATAGGAAGCGGGATAAGCGATCCGCCAACCGCCGTAAGGGAACATAAATATAAAGTCTTAAACAGGAGCACACATGTGCCTCTTCTTGATGATGAGTCGGGGATTCAACTGGAAGGTTATTACACTTTCGCAAACAATCAGCACCTGGTATTTAATTATACCCGGGCGTTCAATGAACTTTACCGCGATTACCGCTTCAATGAAGTGTTTCTGGAGTACAGTTTTTATGCGGGAAATAAAAACAATGTCACACTATTCGCCGATTACTCTTCAGATGAATTTGAGTCAGAAGACAGCAGGTATGCAGCCGGCGCAGTCTGGGATTACGCCATAACAGGTCCCTGGTCTGCTCAGCTCCATGTTGAATACCAATACATTGAAAGGGAGATTGTGGAACTCAGCACCATGCACAATGGTGTTTTTATTTTGGGTGTCTCCAGGTCCCCCCTCTTGTCATTATCCATGGTCTGGGAAATCAGTAGTGATCCTTATATGACCGACCGGCCCGGAACTCCGGATATTGAGACCGGGTTCAGGCACTGGCCTGGAGTTGAAGCCAGCTACAAGATCAATCCGACCAATACCCTGTCACTATTTGCCGGCAAGAGAAGAGGTGGTCCGGCATGTACATCCGGGATTTGTTATGAGGTCCTGGACTTTGAAGGCATTGAAATCAGATTAAGAACCAAATTTTAGGAGGATATAAAAATGAAAACAAAAATGAAAAAGAGAAAGCTGATGGTTGTTGGTGTTACCCTGTTTTTTGCAGGGATGATCAACCTGCAGGGTCAGGTGGTTGGTGAGGCTGCTCCTGACTTTGAAGTAGGTTTGCTCGGAAGTGGAACCTTTAAGCTTTCAGAACAGGCTGGTAAGGTGGTATTTGTGTTTCTTTTCGGAAACGGTTGTCCCCCATGCAAGGCTGTGGCACCATCCATTGAGGCTAACATTTACCAGCAGTTCAAGGACAATCCGGCATTTAAGGCCATTGGACTTGATACCTGGAACTCCAGTTCCAGCGAAACTTCCGTAACAGGATTCAAAGGCATGACCGGTGTAACGTTTCCTCTGGCCCTTATGGCCGGGTCGGTTGCCTCAGTCTACGGGACAACCTATGACCGGATGATGGTTATAGACCAGAACGGAATCCTGGTATTTAAAGGGACTTCTGGTGCGAAAAATGATCTGGAGAATGTAGTCGCCGCCATTCATCAAAGCCTGGCCGTTACCGGTTTGGAGAATGTTGATACGGATCGCTCCACAGTGAGGGTCTTCCCCATGCCTGCAACGGATGTGGTATATTTTGAATCAGAGGAATCAATCCGGGAGCTCAGAATGTATGACGTATCAGGCAAACTGGTGATGGAAGAATCTTATGGTCCAGGAACCGGAACCTACCAAAGGACAGTCTCTCTTGAGAATTTAGGGAAGGGCCTCTATTTCTATACGCTGAAGACAGAAGGATCAACACGCTCAGGAAAGCTGCTTATTCAGCAGTAGGGCTTTCTGGTAGATAGAGGCTGGTTGTTACCGGAAAATGATCCGAATACTCTTCTTTAAAACGTTTGAACTGGTAGGGAATAAACGGATCGCTGTACATGATATGATCAATCCTGAAGGAGGGAAGTTCTCCTGCGTAGGTATTCCCAAATCCACGGCCGGCTTTTCTGAAAGCATCATGTATCCCCTTGCTGATTTTCCGGTAGGCATAAGATTGCGGTGTATCGTTGAAATCGCCCATTACAATCACCGGGTAAGGTGAATCCTTGATATAGTTCGCAATCATAGTTGCCTGCTCTGCCCTTTGGACAAAGGCAGTTTTCAAACGGGAACCGATCTTTCTGATCTCCCGCATCTGCTCATTATTATATGCAAATCGTACCGTGTCCATGAAGGAATAATTCTCTTCCATGAACCTGATGGATTCAAGATGAAGGTTAAACAGCCGGACGGTGTCACTGTAAATAAGCAGGTCGGTGTACATGGCTGCATTGGATGAAGAATTAAAAGGGATCCGGCTTCGTTTGATGATCGGGAAAGAGCTGTAGGTAGCAATGCCGAAGCCGCTTATGCTTGCCGGGGATGATGTATAATAAATAGCCGAATACGGACAGAATGAAAACTGGTTGTCAAGTTCTTTTCGGGATTTGATGCTACTGGGGGCATAATATTCCTGGAAACATATGATATTCGGGGATTGTTCCTGAAGAAAATTGAAAAGATTATTCCCTGTATTGGGATCCTTATTCCAGTGGTAGCGGTTAAATCCCCTCACGTTGTAGGACAATACTTTGAAAACCCGCTCCGGGTTGGCTTCCTCGGGAAGATCAATGTTCTTCCCATTCATGGGCAATAGGTTATTCAAATGGTACCAGCCCAGCAGAACCACCAGGAGGGAGATGAATATTTCCTTTTTCAGCCTGATCAACCAGTAAGAGATGAAGATCAGGTTGATCATCAGCAAATAGGGATATGCCAGGCCGAAAAGGGCTGGCAGGGTAAATTTTGCCGGATTAATGAAGGGGGCAAGGTAGGAGAATAGCAGTCCGGCAGCTATAATGATATTCAGGATCAATATCAGTTTGTCAGTGAATTTTCTCACAGGACTATTTCTTATCACTCATTTTGAAAAGGAGTTCTTTCTCTCTTGCCGTGAGGCTTTCATAGCCTCCTTTGGAGATCTTGTCAAGGATTGCATCCACCTCTTTCTGTTCGGCAACCTTGTGTTTCCTATATTCGTAATCGTCGGCCGTACGTTTATGGGTAACCTTCATCTTCTGTTTTGATGGCTTAAACCAGGTGGCCATCCGGTCCATCATCCGGTCAAATCCACGGGAGATGTCTTTCCCCTGCTTGTAGTAATAGGCAAACAGAAAGCCCAACAAAGCTCCCCCGATGTGAGCAATCTTCCCACCGGTGTTTACTGAGAAATCAACCATGGAGGTCAGGATGAACATAGCCAGCGCAATGTAACCGATCTTTACCGGTCCGATAAGCACCAGGTGCATCTTTCTGTCGGGGCGGTAAACTGCTGCAGCGACAACCACCGCCATCACAGATGCTGAGGCTCCAAGAGCTACGGCATGGTCCCTGACCTGGGCAAAAACCGGGAAGAGGTTATAGAATAGCACAAACAGCACTCCGCCACTTAATCCCCCCAACAGGTAGGTGCTGAGAAGCTTTTTCAATCCCAGTTCCTGGACAAAAACAGTTCCGAACCAGAAAAGCCATAACATGTTAAACAGGACATGGATAAAACCTTCATGCAGGAACATATAGGTAATGAATGTCCAGGGCCGCCTGCCAAGCATTTCCGGATTGGAGGGAAGGGCAAGGAACCTCAGGAACTCATCATAGAGCGTATTTGAATTCGATAACAGGAGGACGATCCTGACAATTTGTACTGCCAAAAACAGACCCAGGTTCAGGTAGATCAGTTTGTGAAGTGTAGTCCCCTTTTTGAAAGATTCCTTTATTTCGTCAATGATGCTCATACAATCAGCATATTAGTAAAAATTCTTGGTAAACTTGTTCCAATACCTGATCAGAATAAAACCAAAAATCATACCACCCAGATGGGCGAAATGCGCAATGTTGTCCGATGATTGGGTGACCCCCAGGAATAATTCCAGTGCGCCGAAGCCGATGACCAGCCATTTGGCTTTGATGGGGAAGGGAATGGGAATGATGAATAGCTGGGTATTCGGGAAGAGCATCCCAAAGGCAAGCAATACACCGTATACAGCACCTGAAGCCCCTACAGTGGGAATACGCAGCGCATGAGCAAGCTCATAAAATGGATTTCCCGGCCTGAGAATCTCCGACAGCAATTTGGCATTGATCCTGTCCACCGAATAAGCCGCTTTTAAGGCGCTTATGTCCGGAGCCAGCTGAATGTACATGACCAGTTCATGGAAAAAGGCAGCTCCCAGTCCGGTGGCCAGGTAGTAGACCAGGAATCGCTTGCTGCCCCATACACTCTCAAGGGTTTTACCAAACATCCAGAGCGCCCACATATTAAAAAAGATATGCATCAAGCTGCCATGCATGAACATGTGTGTGACCAGTTGCCAGGGCCCGAAATAGGGGGATTGGAAAAAGAATAGCCCCAGCAGGGCACTCAGGTTTACATGGAGCACCCGCTCAAAAAACATGGTGCCAAGGAACATCACCACATTGATGATGAGTAAGTTTTTTGTAACAGGGGGTGTACTGCCTAATCTACCGGAAAAAAATCGACTCATGTTTCTAAACTTTAAATTGTTTGTCCAGTTCCTCTATCTCTAAAATCTTCACGATGAGTTTACCAGACGGGGTATGGTTTGGATTGGAACATGCAAACAGTTCGTCGGTGAGTACCTGCATTTCAGGTTCCGACATTTGCAATCCATATCCAATGGCTGACGATCTTGCGGTAGATCGTGCAATCTTCTCTATGATCCCCAGGTCCATATTACCCTGTAGGGACTTGTATTGTTCAATCATCATCTCCAGCAAATCAACCGCCTGTTTGCCCGAAGCATTTAAGTCAGAAGGCAGTCCGTGCAGCACCATACTCCTGTTGCCCAGATCCCTGATGTCGAAACCCCACTGTTCCAGTTCATCCAACATTCCGAGACATACCTGGTAATCCTCTGCATTCAATTTCACTGTTTCCGGGAATAGGGTTTGCTGAACAAGGGGTTTTTGCTCCTTTCTTGACCGAACCATTTTTTCATACAAGATTCTTTCATGGGCCCTTCGTTGATCAATTACCATCACTCCTGATTTAACAGGGGATAAGATGTATTTGTTCTTAACCTGAAGATATTTACTGCCAGTTTTTGCCGAAGCGGGGGTGGGATCAAACATCTGTTCCCAACCTTCGAACCGGTCATCCTGGTAGGGCTTAGCGTTAGGTGCGCGCTGGTAACTTTTTTCGTCTTCAAATGGATTAAAAGCAGGATTGGTATCGATGGCCGGGGCCTTAATTTCGGTACCCTTTGTGAGTACCGGTATGTCTATGACTCCTTCATTTCCAAAGTCAAGGGAGGGTGAAAGATTATGTTTTCCGATGGCTTCCCTAACAGCAGCAAGGAGAATTTGCCAGATGGATCGCTCATCCTCAAATTTAACCTCTGTCTTTGAAGGATGAATGTTCACATCGATTCTGGCGGGATCTGTTTCGAAGAAGATGAAATAGGATGGAAAATGATCAGCAGCAAGTATCTGTTGGTAGCCATTCATTACTGCTTTGTGAAAATAAGGATGTTTGATAAACCTGTTGTTCACAAAGAAAAATTGTTCTCCGTAAGTTTTTCGTGCGTGTTCGGGTTTTCCGATAAAACCGGTGATCCTGATAATTGATGTTTCCGTTTCCAGCGGTATCAGGTATGAATTGGTGGCTTTCCCGAAAATACCCACCACCCGCTGACGCAGATTTCCGGGAGGGAGTTGAAGGATCTCAGTATCGTTATGATAGAGGATGCACCGGATCTCTTTGTGGGTAAGTGCAATATGGTTGAATTCCGAGATGATGTGCCGCAGTTCTGTATGATCACTTTTCAGGAATTTTCTGCGGGCCGGGATATTAAAGAAAAGGTTGCGGACCTGGAACGTGGTTCCCGGGTTGGCCTGGACAGGTTCCTGCCCATCAAGCACTGAACCAGCGATTCGAATCTGTGTTCCCAGCTCATCATCGGGTCTCCGTGTTTTCATGCTTACTTCGGCTACAGCAGCTATGGAAGCCAGCGCTTCTCCCCTGAATCCTTTGGTCCGGATGGCAAACAGGTCGCGGGCACCTGTAATTTTGGAGGTGGCATGCCTCTCGAAGCAACGAAGGGCATCCTTTTTTGACATTCCTTTTCCGTCATCCGATATCTGGATCAGTGTCTTCCCGGCATCCTTTACCTGTACAGTTATTGTTGATGCACCTGCGTCCACTGCATTCTCCATCAATTCTTTCACCACCGAAGCAGGACGCTGGATTACTTCTCCAGCTGCGATCTGGTTTGCTACCGCATCACTTAAAACATGAATGATATCTGACATCTACCTGAAGAATATAAGATATGCCAGCAGAAACAACACAGCAAGTATGATGACAAGCCTGATGTTTGAGCTTCTGGATGCCCTTACATTCGCCTTTTGACGCGCCTGCCGGAAGGAGCCACGGGTAATGGTTGTGCGGTTGGGGCCCGAGGGGAGTTTGATACCCATCTCTTGTTTGATCTGCCTGATTCGCTCCTCTCTCTCCTCTTTCTCCGGATCCCAGTACCGGGGTGAATACTCGAACCTTTTGTGGCTCGGGAGTTTTATGAATCTGGGTGTTCCCATATTTACTCGATTTAGTCTGTAAAGGTAATAAAAGTAAAAGTTTTATACTTTTGATTTTATGAAAGCTACTATTGAAGCTAATCTGAAAGAAGCCAGGGGGGTTCTGGATGAATTCCTTTCACAGGCGGAAGGCATTGAGTCCATTTCTTCGGGCGCACAGATATTGATCGATTCCATCCAGAAAGGAAAGAAAATCATCTCCTGTGGCAATGGAGGTTCCATGACCGATGCCATGCATTTTGCTGAAGAACTCTCAGGCCAGTTCCGGGAGAAGCGAAAAGCACTGCCTGCCCTGTGTATTTCAGATCCTTCACATATTACATGTGTAGGGAATGACTTTGGTTTTGAGGCGATTTTTTCCAGGTACATTGAAGGTGTGGGGCAGGCAGGGGATGCCCTTTTGGTGATCAGCACCAGCGGTAACTCCATGAATCTGATCAAGGCTGTGGAGGCCGCCAGGGAGAAGGGAATGAAGGTGGTCGGCCTCACTGGGAAAACGGGAGGATTGCTGGCAGGAATGGTGGATGTCGAGATCCGTGTGAAGGGTAATAAATATGCGGACAGAATCCAGGAGATGCATATCAAGATTGTGCATACCCTGGTCCAGCTCATTGAAGAGGGGGTCCAAAAGTAAGAGGCCATCTCTTTCGAGACGGCCCCTTCGCTGAATCGGCTTATTTATCCAGGATTACTACTTTCTGCCTTAAACCTGATGGGCATCACCACCCTTACCTGTACAGCTTTTCCGCGCTGTTTCCCGGGCTTCCAGTCGGGCATGGTTTTGAAAACTGCCAGGGCCGGGGCCTCAAATTCCTTATGTGTACTGCTGGCCACGGAGATTTCCTCCAGTTTTCCTGAACCTTTGACAAGGAACTGCACATTCACTTCTCCACTGATCCCTTTCTTTTTCAAGCTTTCGGGGTATACGAGATTGGAATAGATATAGTTTTTCAATGCGGCCCTTCCCTGTGGGAACATGGGCATCTCCTCTACCACATAGAACACTTCTTCATCAGCCTGGAGCACGTCAACTTCATCCTGATCAGTGTCACCTTTGGCAGGTTGGGATGGGGCATCCGCCAGGTCCACCATAAAGGTTTCTACTTCAAGTTTCAGGGGTTTTTTTCCTACTTCTGAAGCCTTTACCCTGAGGGTAGCATATCCCACAAATGAAATGACGAGTTCGGGATCTCCATCCACATGGAGCATGAATGAGCCATCCCGGTCCACCACTGTGCCGGTGGTCGAATTTGCAATAACCACTGCAGCACCAATGGCAGCATCACCGCAGTCGGCTAATATCACTTTTCCTTTGATGGTCTTTTGTTGTTGAGGCGTCATCCCTGTGGTGAGTCCCATGGCAATCAGGATTGCCGGGATCAACAGGGAAATTTTAATGATCCCCAGTGGGGATTTCTCTGGCTTTTTCATCATTTTGAATCGTTTAAGTGTGATTGAATGATTAAACTGGTTACCCAGCCGGAACACATTCACACCCAGGGTGTGATTGAGTAGCTGGGTTCTGTAATGAACCGGGTCTACCCCTGCCGACAGGACATGCCGATCGGCCAGGTGTTCGTGATTCTCTTTAATCATCCTGGAAATAAGCCATGAGAAGGGATTGAACCATGTAAGCGAAAGCGTCAGTTCCATCAGTGTCAGGTCGATGAAATGGAGCTGTTGAACGTGTGCTTTTTCATGGAGGAGTATGTTGTCCAGGTCCTGTTCATTTTTTAAGGAGCCTGGTACGAAGATTCTTGTGAATATGGTGAATACCTGGTCCGAACCGGTAAAGGCAATGCCGTTTTCATCCCTGTCCTTTCTCCAGGAAAGGTTCCACCGGAGAATGATCCAGATGTTTTTAATAAACATAAAAATAAGGCCGGACAGGTAGACCAGAATGGCCACCCTGATCCAGTTGATTGTAATGCCAATGGATGATTCAGAAGCGGTAATGCCCACAGGAAGTGTTTCGGCCTCAGAGGGGTCAATGAATACAGTGGGGGTAAGGTTCAGTAAGACCTCCGGCCGGCGGAATACAATCAAAGGGAATATCCATGAAATCAGCAGTCCTGTCAACAGGAAGAAACGCTTCAATGCAAGGTTGGGGTCGTTCCGGAAAAGGAAATAGTAGGGAATGGAAACAATGGCCAGTCCCAGGGATACTTTGATCAGGTATATATGTAGCTCATCCATGGGATTCGTTCTTTATATCCTTTTCTAACTCCTCAATCAATTCCTGGAGTTCACCCAGTTTCAGGTCATTCTCACGGGCAAAAAATGCTGTCAGCCTGGAAAAGGAGCCGTCAAAATAGTTACTTACGATGCCCGAAAGATGGCCCTTCACGTATTCTTTCTTTTCCATGAGAGGCTTGTAGAGGTATGTGGTGCCCACTGCCCTGTGCGCGACGATTCCTTTCTTCTCCAGGATCCTCACCACGGTCGATACGGTTGTATAGGGTGTGTCTGAATCATCCAGCTCATTCATCACATCCCTGACGGTGCCCTCTCTGAGCTTCCACAGGATCAGCATGATCTCCTCTTCTGCTTTTGTTAGTCTTTTGGTCATCCTGTTTGCTTTCATGTATAACGCTAAGGTATAACTAATTATTACGTAAGTCAACTAAAAAAGACAGTAGATCAACTATGAAATAAGTTAATTTATTGAAAATGCATATGTTAGGAATAAAAAAAATATGCGATGAAAGGGCCCCTGAAGTCATTAACCCCTAAATACCGATGGGATGCTTGTTAAATTATACAGCAGTACATTCAGGGGCATAAAGGCCACCCTGATAAACATTGAGGTGCATATCTCCCAGGGAATCAGGTTTTTCATTGTGGGTCTGGCCGATCACGCCATCAGGGAGAGCCAGCAGCGGATTGAATCAGCCCTGACCAATAATGATTACGGATGGCCCCGTTTCAGGGTAGTCATTAACCTGGCACCTGCAGATATCCGGAAAGAAGGTACCCATTTCGACCTGCCTCTTGCTGTTGGGATTCTGGCAGCAACCAGGCAGGTAACTGCCTCCAGGCTTCGGGAATACCTGATCCTGGGTGAGCTCTCTCTGGATGGTGGAGTTGTGCCGGTAAGAGGGGTGCTGCCCATGGTGATGATGGCCAGGGAGGAAGGATTTTCAGGCGTGATTGTGCCTGCAGGAAATGCAGCTGAGGCTGCTGTGGTTGATGGCATCGATGTTGTTTCTGTAGGCACTTTGAAAGAAGTTGTACTTTTCCTGGACGGTGGAGAAGTGCCTGAATTGCCCGGATCTGGTCATGGTTCAGAATCAGGAATTGACCGGAATTCCTATGCGGTCGATTTTGAAGATGTAAAGGGACAGGATGCGGTAAAAAGAGCCATGTTGATTGCAGCGGCCGGGAGGCACAACATCCTGCTGATAGGTCCTCCCGGATCTGGTAAAAGCATGATGGCAAGACGGATGCCTACCATCATGCCACCCATGTCCCCCGATGAATCCCTGCAGACAACTGTTATTCACTCTGTTGCCGGGCGTGTGGCTCCCAGGCACGGATTGGTAACCACGCGACCCTTCTGTACGCCACATCACTCCAGTTCTCATATTGCATTGATTGGTGGTGGCAGCTCCCCCCAACCCGGAGAGATCTCAATGGCCCATAACGGTGTTCTGTTTCTGGATGAACTGCCAGAATTTAAAAGACATGTGCTGGAAGTGCTGCGTCAACCCCTTGAGGAGCGGGAGATCCATGTGAGCAGGGCCAATTACAGGGTAGTCTATCCATCTGATTTCATTCTTGTGGCTGCCATGAATCCCTGCCCCTGCGGATACCACAATCATCCTCACAAGGATTGTCAATGCGGCCCCGGGATCATCAGGCACTACTTATCCCGGATTTCAGGCCCGCTCCTGGACAGGATCGACATCCATATGGAAGTGGCTCCAGTTCCATTTAAACAGTTGTCAGCACGTGACCAGGCCGAGGACAGCAATTCCATGCGCAGGCAGGTGATCAGGGCCAGGGAGATCCAGCAGAAAAGGTTCTCCGAAATGGATGGGATCTCCGGGAATGCCCTCATGGGACCTGCACTGCGGAGGCGGTTCTGTAAATTGGACAGGGCCGGGCAAAACATGGTCAGACTGGCCACTGAAAAGCTCGGACTATCGGCCCGGGCCTATGACCGGATTCTCAAGGTGGCCCGGACAATTGCGGACCTGGAAGAGAGTGACCGGATCCAGTCACCCCATGTGGCTGAGGCCTTGAATTACCGGAACCTGGACCGGGAGGGTTGGTCGGGATAAAACTCGAATGATGTACTTTAATATTGAAATGCCTCTTTTGGGGTATCCTGGCGTTCAGGGGAATAAATGATTGCAGGAATCTTGTTTTTATCAGGACGCCTGCTTATACCCCATAAGCATCTGAAAATATTGCTATTAAATCCATTTTGTCATAAGTTTACTATCCATTACGACAAATGAAAAAGGACCTCACAATAGCTCTCAAAAGGCATAAACGGCTGATCGTCCTGTTCCTTTTAACCATATTTCTACCTTCGGTTTTGCTGAGTGTATTAGGGATTAAGGCCATCCGAAACGAAAAATTCAGACTGGTAAAACAGTTTGAAGAGGAACAAATAAGAATGATTGATCTTTTCAGGGCTCAAATCCTTTCCCGGGTAAATGAAGTTGAAAATGACCTTCAATATTTAGTTCAAACCCCATCTTTTCTAAATCAGGATGTTGAAGCCATTAAAATCTTGCTGGATAGCCGCCTGGTTGAAAATCATTTAATAGATCATTTTTTTGTTGTTTACAGAAATGCTGATCCGTGGTTCCCTCCACTTCAGCCCGTTTTGAATCCTCCTGTTTCAATATCAACTTTCGACCAGGATGAAGCCTGGCAGGAAAAACTAAAAAAAGCTGAAGAGTATGAATTTGTGCAGAAGAATTACAAATCGGCCGTCTCCGTATATAATGATCTGCTGGCTATTGCAAAGGATAAGAACCATCAGGCTCAGCTATTGAACCATTTGGCCAGGAACCTGACAAAACTTGAAGATTACAAGCAGGCAATAAGCATCTATTTACGAATCGCTAATAATTATCCAGAAAGCAAAACTTCCGCTGGTGTACCCCTGGTTATTATTGCCCGATTGCAACTGACCGATAGCTATGAAAAGTCTGGCGAATTTGATAATGCTTTGAATGAGGCATTTAAACTATATGAAAAGCTCCTTTTGAATTCCTGGTCTTTAAATGAAAGCCAGTTTAAAATCTATGCCTCCATGGTAAAGGAGAGTATCACAGAAATATTAGAAAAAAGTCCAACTGAGCTTGCTGACAAGGAGGAATATATAAAACAGTTTGAGCAGTTAACAAAAATTCATCAGGGCAGAATTGAACAATGGCAGATTATCAATGATCTGAAAAGAGAGATTATCCCGGAATTTCGCCAAAAAATCACTCAGCCCGGAACCTATACACCTTTTCCATTTCGTTATTCTAAAACCATCAATAATCAGGACTTTCTTACTATAACCCTAATGATTCCTGATGAGAATAATAAGGATTCACAGGGAATATTGGGAGCGAAAATTAATAACGGCCTTCTGGAAAACGATATTCTAAATGATATCATCAAAGTCATTCATTCTGGAGATAGTGCCAATTTTACCATATCAAATCTCACTGGCCACATCATATATGGTAAAAAAAGCCTGTCTGAAGAGATCCCAAAAATAACTGCATTCTTTGAAAACAATTTTCCTCCCTGGAAAATTGAAGCTTATGGTGAAGAAACAAACATTGCAGGACTAATTGGTCTTCACAAAAGTTTCTATTTCTGGACAATTCTCACCCTGATTCTCATTCTAAGTTTTGGAGTAGCTCTTATGGTAAGAACCATTGCTCATGAAATGGAAGTTCTTAAGATAAAGTCCGATTTTGTTTCTTCTGTTTCGCATGAATTTAAGACTCCGCTTACATCGATAAGCGCATTAATAGAAAGACTTTCGGAAGGAAAAGTAAAAGATCAGGACAAAATAAAGCAGTACTATTCAGTGATTACTCAGGATACGGAAAAACTAAGCCGCCTGGTCGGTAATATTTTAGACTTTGCGAAGATGGAGGAAGGGAAAATGGAATATGATTTCGAGGAAACAGATATTGAAGCATGGCTGGATCAAACGATAGAAAATTTCAGGAAAGAAAATTTGCAAAGAGAAATAAAGCTCCACACCCGGATTCAAGCTGACATTCCTTATCTGAAAATTGATAAGAATGCCCTTGCCCAGGCTGTAAATAATCTACTGGATAATGCCATCAAATCTTCCACGAAAAAAAATGAGATTGAAGTAATTATTCGAAGGGATGAGAATCATCTTAAAATGGAAGTCAAAGATTATGGAATTGGTATCCCCCGCGATGAATTAGACAGAATATTTGAGAAGTTCTACCAGGGAAGCAATGCCATCAGACTTTCAACAAAAGGTACGGGTCTTGGATTAACCCTGGTCAGGCACACTGTTGAGGCTCACGGGGGAGAGGTTTATGTTGAAAGTAAGCTAGGTGTGGGGAGTACCTTTACTATATCATTGCCAATAAAGCGTAAATCTGAAGGAGGATAATATGTCAAAAAAAATTCTTATTGCTGAAGACGATCCTGGAATTCAATTGAGCCTTAAAGATGAATTTGAATCCGAAGGGTATCAGGTTTTCACGGCAAATGATGGCAAAAAAGGATTGGAAATTATCAAAGAAAAGAAACCAGACCTGATCATCCTGGATATTATGCTACCCGAGCTTGATGGTTATGAAGTGTGTAAAAAATTGAGAAGGGAAGGCGATTATACCCCCATCATTATGTTAACTGTTAAGGATCAGGAGATCGATAAGGTATTGGGCCTGGAGCTGGGTGCTGATGATTATGTGACCAAGCCCTTCAGCCTTCGCGAATTGTTGGCCCGTGTAAAATCAATCCTCCGCAGGATTCAGGACCATTCGGCAGAAATAGACTCTTTTTGCATTGGTGAAACTGAATTGGATTTCAAAAAGTATGAGGCAAGAAAGAAGGGTCATGAACTTGAGTTTACCCCTTTGGAATTTCATATGTTACAGCTATTCGTTATGAAACAGGGGCAGGTAATTGCCCGGGATGATTTTCTTGATAAGATCTGGGGAGAAGATAATGTGCTTGTTAGCTCACGAACCATAGACAGTCATATTGCCAATATTCGAAAAAAGATAGAAGATGATCCCTCAAATCCCAAGTTTATTACAAGCATAAGAGGCGTTGGATATAAATTAAACGTTTGAAATAAAAGGATTTGCACTATATTTTCACCATATCATCACACTTCCTTGACACATCCTCCGATGATAAGCACTAAACTTGAAATGAAACAAGTAACGGAGGATGTCATGAAAAACACAAAGAAACTAATCTCCATTTTGTTGCTGTCTATAGTTGGTCTGTTTTTCCTTACAAATAGCTCGCTGTCCCAGCAGTCGACTGACCAGCTTTTCGAAAAGGCACTCTATTTGGAAGACGCAACCGGCGATCTCCAGCAGGCCATTGAAATATATCAACAGATATTAAAGGATAATCCCGAAAACCGCAATGTGGGTGCCAGGGCACTTTTGCATATGGGAATATGTTATGAAAAGCTGGGTTTAAGACAAGCCAGGGGAACCTATCAGGATGTAATTAGAAATTATCCTGACCAGCAGGGGGAAGTGGCTTTGGCAACAGAAAGGCTGAACCGGCTCAATCAGTATGCTGCTGATATCAATAAAAAAGCAGAGCAGCACTTTAAGAACGGTAACGATCTAATGAAGCTGTGGGAATATGAAGCAGCCATTGAAGAATATGAAAGTGCAGTTGAACTCGGCCCAAACACCTTACTGGCACAGAATGCCCGGTATTGCATCGGGCAATGCTGGTTCAAAGCCGGGCAATACGATACCGCACTGGCTACCTTTGAAAAATTAATCAAGGATTTTCCGGAAAGTAATATCGCCCCGGTGACCGAACTCATGATCTCCCAGGTGAAGTATGCTAATGAGAACCTTGAAATTCCGAGTTTATCAAAAAATGATTCTGATGAAAATGTCCTTGTTGATCCTGAAATGGGCTTTACCTATACAAAAATCAAAACATTCGCCGGGAAAAATGAAGTTTATATGTCTGGTGGTACTAATATGTCATCGGATTGCCGCTTTATAGTGTCAGAAAACAGAGTCGTCCCCATGGATGGCAGTGATCCTTTTAACCTGGTAGATATGGATGCACTTAGGGCTATTTATTCCCCTGATATGAAAAAAGCAGCATTTTATGCCGACAGTGCTATCTGGACCGTGCCAGTATCTCCTGAAACGGGCCGATCAACAGGAAATCCACAAAAGCTTCTGGATGGGAGCTATAGGTTTCAAGGCTCTGTAAACTGGTCGCCTGATGGGAGCCAATTTGCATTTCAGCGAGTTGAAAAGCCATTTAAGATAGATATATGGACTATCTCGATTAACGATGGTGAATTAAAACGTATCACAAATTCTCCAGGAATTGAAGGCGGCCAATTATGGTCACCTGATGGTAAATCAATTGCTTACTGGATATCAGGGGAACTCTGGTTGGCTTCTGTAAACGGTAATTCAAATAAAATGTTATTGAAAAATGGTGGGCGACCTGCTCACTGGTCATCAGATAATAAATGGCTGTATCATTCGAATTGGGAGAACAGCCATTTTTACTCACTTAACCTAAATAAGAACTTCGAACTTGCTTTCCCTGAACAGGTTGGTGATTTTGTTTCTTTCTCACCTGGAGGTGATAAAATGTTGTTTTATCGCTCTTCCTATGATACGAAATGGCTAACAAAAATTGTATCATCTTCAGGAGGAGCCTCATACAAACCCGCCGAGAATGAAACCGCTTATGGTTCAATTTGGTTGGGCGATAGTAAACAAATTATGGTTCAGGGAGAGAATGAACAGGAAGAGATAACTTATAAAATGATTTCCCTTTCAGGCGAGAATTCTATAAGTATTAAAATAGAGGGAGATGTGGATGGAGAAATCTTTCCATTCGATTTCCTTCCTGACTTGACACATATTGCTTTTTCGGTCAAAAGAGAAGACGGTAAAGAGGATTTGTATATTGCTCCGTTTTCGGTTCAAGAGGCCAAAACCACAGGTCCTTCACGAATGATTTTTGAAGGCTGGTCAAGAGGCGCCTACAATGTATGCATTTCCTGGTCACCTGATGGAAAGAAACTGGCCTTGATCCATGAAGGAGACATATGGATGATTCCACTGGAAGGGGGTAATCCTGTACAATTAACCGAAACCCCTGCTGAAGAACGTTGGGTGGAATGGTCACCTGATGGTAAATCTATCTCCTACATTATCTACAACCAATCTGAACAAACAGCTTCATTGCATGTAATTCAGCCAGAAGAAGGAATTTCCAGGATAGTACATCACGATAGCAAGGGGGGAGCATGGAACAGTGACAGTGAAAGTTTCATACTTTTTACAGATCAAGAATTACAGCTTGTTTCATTGGATGGGAAAATTTTAGAACACATCCTCAATCTTAAAGATCTGGGAATTGACAGACCTGAATCTCCTTGCCTTAGCCCAGATGGCAAACACCTGGCATTTATTGGATATGAATTTAATGACAAAACCTTCATCATTAAGTACTCTTTTGATAGTAAAAAAATAATCAAATTAGGGCAAGATAATCTAGAGGATTATAAGTATGGATTACTCTGGTCACCTGACGGAAAATGGCTCTCCTACCTTACCTGCGAGGGAATTAAAGTCCGACCAGAAAGCAGCTTGTGGGAGGCAGATTTTGAAGAGGTAAAGCAGAGATTACAATCTCAGGAATGATTATTTCGTCATCTGATTCACTGTGACATTTTTTTACACATCTTTTACATTTTCTTGACAATGATCACTCCTAATCTCCATAAATTTGTTCCCAGCTAAACACAGGACCAAGAAATGAAACCGTTGTGGATTAAGCTTATTCTTGTTATCACATTTGCTGCTTCAGGCAATTCTCTTTCTTTTGCCCAGCCCTCCGGCCAATCACCTGAAAAAAGTGATGAAAAAACATATCAGCGCCTGGAAACCAATCTCCCCAAACACAAAAACGAGGTCTACATTGCCAGAAATAGAATGAACTGGTTAACATGGAAGCAGTCTCACCTGGATCGTATTGGAACTGCATTATCCGGGGAACGCATTCCCGATAATGCATTTTTTGGAAAAGGAGATGCAAGCACAGATCAATTAGCAAACGGTGATACTCTGATAATCACCCGGGAGACTCAATCCTTTTTGCATGGTGTCCTGCCATTTCTAAAAACGGCTGGCAAATCCCTGATAAGGGGTGGTGTCTTTAGCATATTTTTTATTTATTTCCTGTTACTGTTGGTCATCCATCTCCGTGTATCCTATACAAATAAGCGAGAGTGGAATTTTGTCCTGTAGCATTACTCAACTTTAGATCCAGGAAGAAAGTTTTCCATCACCCAGATCTCCGATACATCCTTTGCTGTAGTCGAGTATGTAATATGTCGCCCGTCGGGATGAACACTCAAACCTTCGAAAGTATTATCTATCGTCAATCCAAGTTTCTCAGGTTCCCCTCCATCTGCAGCGATGCGCCATAATTCATAGCTGTCGCTATCGACATTTATATCTCTCAGACTGAGAAGCAGGTGCTTGCCATCCACCGTCCATACCAATACAGGATTACCTCTAAGCCACACCCCTTTTTTAAATGTGTGGATTGTGCTGGTCTCTCCTGTCTCAGTGGACAAAAATTCCAGCCGGAAAGCATTGCTGCCAGCAAGGGTAAGGGCCAGCCACTTTCCATCCGGGGAAAGGGCGAAGCTAAAGAATCTCTTGTATGTGAAAAGAACTGCCTCAATACCTGTTTCAAGGTCCCTGCCAATTAAATTCCAGTTTTTGGTCTGAGAATCATTAAGACCGTAATACAGCATCTTTCCGGAAGGGGAGCACTGATGGCCCCCAAAGTGTCCATAATTAGCCTCATGCCTCAAAGCAAGAGTAATATCGCCCGTTTGGGCATCGATCCGAGATAAGCTGATGCGATTATTTTCGTTCCAGTGGACCAGGTAAACAGATTTTCCATCCGGGGACCAGACAGGGTATCCGAACAGGCCAAGGTCCGGATAGAGTTCCCGCTCCTTTCCGGTCTCAAGGGACTTAATGCAGAGGACATTGCCTCCCCACCTGAGGCCGAACGGCTTTACTACCGGGAAGCGTCTGGATACATAGGCCAGGTATTTCCCGTCGGGAGAGTAAGCTGGGGTCTGGTTAAAACCTTCGAATGTCCGAACAGATTTCTCTGCCGGTTCTGTGATCTTTCCAGGTCCAGGATCGAGTACAGCCGTATAGATGTCGTTCAGTCTCTGAAGAAAACCATAGAAATAGGAGCCATTCCTGGTAAATCCCAGGGGTTCTACGGGTCCCATATTCTGTATGACCTGAAAAGGTTCACCATCAGGCGCTGCCTCAGCCACTGGGAGAAAAAAGGAGCTCAGTGTTCCTCCGGACCGGTCACTGGCGAAAATGATCCCCTTTCCATCGGGAACCCATCCCAGCACATAATCATTGGAAGGATGTTCTACGAGTTTTACCTCAGAACTTCCATCGCTTGAAATGAGGTATATATCAAGTGCCGGATTGTCCTTCTCTGGTGGATTATCATAGACAATATAACTACCATCCGGTGAGAACCTCATGCATTTGGGCCAGCTCTGACCCCCGCCAAGTCCTTTAATTAACCGGAGAGAACCATCCTGTACAGAAACCAGGCCGATGTGCTTGGTATGATCCTTTTTGGCAAAACAGCCAAGGATCTGCTTGCCATCGGGAGACCAGTCATGACATTGCGCCCATTCCATTTCAGGATTGCTCCAGAGTTTTCGCGGTTCCGAGCCATCCCGATTCACAATGTATAGGTCGATCCATCCAGGATTGTCCTCATTAAACCAATCAAAAACAATTTGTTTCCCGTCGGGGGACCACCTGGAATGCTCCACAAATTGATTCGGATCATCCCAGGTAGCATTTTTAGTAAGAAGGCTTATTTTTCCGGTGGCTACCTCGTAAAGGGCCAGGTTGCCGGTATTCACGTCCATGAAAGAAAGATATTTGCCATCAGGGGAGGGTTCTCCCATTAAATCTACCTCTGGACCCTCCCAGATTTTTCTCACCATCAATCCTTTATTCTCAACAGAACTTCCTGGTTTCCCAAGAGCTGCAAGCCTTGCCCTTGCTTCATTGACCATCTCTTCCTGGTCAGAATAATTGCTGAGGACCATTCTGTAGGCGTTCTGAGCTTCCTGTTTGCCCAGCTTCTCGTAGCACATCCCCATATGGAAATATGCCTTTGCCGCGACCGGCTTGTTATCCGGATACTTTTCAATGATTACCTGGTATACTTCGATGGCCTTTTCCAGTTCGCCATTTACTTCTTCCAGTTGAATAGCCATAGGCATGAGTTCCTCTGCTGTCTGGGCAAAAGAGGTCTGGCCAAGCATCACAAGGATGACCGGGAAAAGGATTGAAATTCTATGGATTGCTTTCATGATACCCTCCTATTTTTTAGTACAAAAAGTTCTACCCGAAAGGTATTGTGTCTTATGTACATAGTTGTGAGAAGAATGTAAAAGATCGTAAATTCATTACGTGCAGGTTTTTAGAGGAATTTGTATCCTTTGCCGTGAATGGTGATAATCAGCGCTGGTTTATCCGGTATTTCTTCAATTTTCTTTCTCAAGGTGGCAATATGCGCATCAATGGTGCGGGTATATGGATAGGATTCGTATCCCCAGACCTGATTCAGCAGGTCGTCTCGTGAAACTACCTCGCCCTTTCTCTCCAGAAGGTATTGGAGTATTTCAAACTCACGTGGCGATAACCTAACTGACACTCCCTGTTTCTGAGCCTGGTACTTCTTGAAATTGATCTCAAGATCTCCAATATGGACTACTTCAGGTATGGTGGAGTTGGAATTTGAACGACGTAACAGCGCATTGATCCGGGCAAGAAGTTCAAGGACACTGAATGGCTTTGTAATATAGTCATCTGCTCCCAGGTCCAGGCCCGTAATAATATCAGATTCCTGGCTTTTGGCAGTTAGCATGACAATAGGGATTTCAGGTTGTGTTTCTTTCAGTCTTTTACAGACCTCGTAACCATTCAGTCCGGGCAGCATCAGATCAAGGATGACAAGGTCAGGTTGTTCTCCTGCAGCCTTTTTCAATCCTGTTTCACCATCAAGGGCAGCAATAACAAGGTAATCCCTTGCTTCAAGGTTGAACCTCAAACCTTCAATCATGTTTTCTTCATCTTCAATGATGAGGATCTTTTTCATCGTTTCTACCTGATTTGCCATATTATGCCGGGAGTCTTATGATAAACCTGCTGCCTTTCCCCTGCTCACTTTCAACTTCAATGGTCCCGCTATGCGCCTCAATGATATGCATGGTGAGTGTTAATCCCAATCCACTTCCCCGTGTTTGCTTCACCATATGATTGGGAACCCGGTAAAATTTGTCGAAGATCTTCTTCAACTCACCTTTTGCTATCCCGATTCCATGATCCGTGACTGAAATCATGACGGATTCTTTTTCCCTCTTTATTTCGACTCGAATAAATTTTCTCTCTTCTGAGTATTTCACTGCATTGCTGAGCAGGTTAAGGAATGCCTGAGAGATGGCATCTTTGTCAATAAAGATCACCACCGGTTCCTCAGGCATTTTGCTTTCAATTTCAAAGCCCCTGTCGCGGATGTGGAATTTATATGCCTCTAAAGAGTGCCGGATGACAGCCACAAGATCGGTCTCTTCGATGTTGTATTCTTTTTTTCCTGAATCTATCCTTGAAAAATCCAGCACGTTATTGATGAGGTGGGTGAGTCGTTCGCTCTCTTTCCTGATGATGCTGTAAAATTCCTGTCGCTTACTCTCATCGGTAACGATTCCCGATTCAAGTGTTTCACCAAACATCCGGATCAGAGAGAGAGGTGTTTTCAACTCATGGGTAACATTAGATACAAATTCTGATTTCATACGAGAGATCTCTGTTTCGTGGACCACCGCCCGGGCCAGAACAATTATTCCAGTGAGCATCACTGCAAGTATTCCAATAAAGAGTGCCAGGTAGAGATGTTTTTCCCTGCCTGCCAGTTGTTCAATGGATTTACCCCTTGTATCGAAGAGCGCAACTTTCCAGTTTAAGAAGAATTGGGTAAAATTTCCGTCGACAAGAAATCTTGATATTTGAAGATCATTCTGGATAAATAATATGCTATCATTTTCATTGAGAATGCCTACTGTGATATCTTTTCCAAGCTCCACAGGGGACAATGCCCGTGGAAAGAGCTCTGTAAGAAGATACTCTTCATCAAACTGGAACGCCAGTGCTTTTAACTGAGTAAGTTGAATGACGGGAGGGAGTATAAAGTAGTTTAATTCAATGGCCGAGCCCGGTCCTGACTGGAATAACTTATACCTTGTCTCAGAAGATGTCAGGTGTTTCAGATCAGACATTAATTCCTCCAGGATATTTCCATCAACGAGATGGATATATTTTGCTTGTTCCAGGAGCTTTTCTTCACGGCCCCTCATTTCATTGAGAATATCCGTTTCAGGGTTGCTGAATGTATTTAAGGACTCAATCTCCCGGATCTCTAAACTGGTTGATTTCAGGTAAAAAAGGTATTCACCTCCCGAGAGGTCCCAGGGATGATCGAGCAATTGCCTGTATAACTCAAGCAGGATGCTAAGCTGGTCTTGAAACGCACCTAATTCTTTATAGCCTTCAGCCACCTGATGAAGAGCCACGATGGAAGCCGGGACAGTGCCAATGGTGATGGATTCATCTCCAAGTTCCAGGATCTTTTTGTAGTCCAGTATACCATTTTCATATTGATGCAATTTATAATAGCTGCGCCCTATCCGTGAAAGTAACATGGCTTTTTCTCCTGGCGAATTTGTATGTTTGAATGCCTTTCTATAGGAGTTGATTGCTCCAGAATGGTTTTTCTCAATGAACTCAGCTTTTTCTGCCGCTGAAATGATTCCGCTTAATTCGCTGTTTATATGATTCCTAGAACTGCTAGTTGTATTTACTCCCAGCGTGGCAATGCTGGTGATCAATTCCCCATTATTTCCAATCAGCATGAGATTGTTAAATGCCGGGTATTCAAAACCTGCTGACTGGAGCAACTTCTGTAGATCAGCTTCACCATCCTGTTTTAACAATGAATCGATGACGCTGTTTCTGAAGTTTGCCTCCAACTGAGAAAGTTCGTTTTCCAGTTTATCCCGCACCAGGTTAGCTGTTCCGTGATATTTGATTCTTTGATTGTCAGCTTTTTCCTGAATAGATTTCAGGCTTAAATAGCTGATAATGGCACCAGGTATCAGAATAAAGAACAGAGTAAGGAATAAGATTTTAATTTTCGGAGTGATATGTTTCAGAAATTCAAACACATACGAATGTATGAACTCTATGGGCGTAAGTCAATATTACACTTGTAAAACTTTGTAAATTATTTATGCTATGCTGATCATATTACTATCATTAAACCTTATATATCATCCTGCCATTGGTTCCCCCCCATCAGCTAATATCTGAATTGCAAATCGAACCCAACCTAAAGGTGGCCAGATCATGCACAAGAAGCTCAATATCAATCCTGAAATCTTGCTGGGATCCTGACAGATGAATCACAAACAGGTTCCAAATGTCCCGAAGATTGATTAATTTCATTCGGAAATGTTCACCCTGACAAGACACTGTATTTTTTTTATACTTTTCTTGTGCATGACAGGCCAGGGTCTGCAGGCACAGATCACCCAGGCCATCCGGGGAACAGTTGTGGATAAAAACACCGGAGTACCACTCATTGGGGCCACCGTAGTATTGCTTGATCATGAGCCCTTGCTTGGAACCATCACCGATCACCAGGGGTATTTCAGTCTCCCCGGGGTGCCGGTGGGAAGGAGGGCGATCCAGGTGGAATACATGGGCTATAATACGACAGTGAGGAGTAGCCTGGAGCTTTCATCCGGAAAAGCATTTACTGTCAACATCGAGCTGGAGGAAAGGGTGATCATGGGGGAGGAGGCGGTCATCATGGCACGTTCAGGAAAAGGACAGGTTTTGAATGAGATGGCCCTGGTCAGTGCCAGGTCTTTCAATATGGAAGAGGCTGAGCGTTATGCCGGAAGCTGGGGCGATCCGGCCCGGCTCGTGGCCAATTTTGCCGGTGTTCAGAGTCCGGCTGACCAGTCAAACGACATCATTATCAGGGGGAATTCACCGGTAGGATTGCTTTGGAAAATGGAGGGTGTCAGCATCTATAATCCAAACCACTTCGGATCCATCGGTTCTACAGGAGGGCCCATCAGTATGATCAACAACAACCATCTGGCCAATTCCGATTTCTATTCGGGAGCTTTCCCCGCCGAATACGGTAATGCAACCTCGGGGGTCTTTGATCTGAACATCAGGAGTGGCAATAACAATGAGAGTGAGTACACGGCGCAGGTGAGCTTTAATGGTTTCGAAGTGGGTGCGGAAGGGCCCTTTTCAAAAAACTCCAATGCATCCTACCTGGTGGGTTACAGGTACTCCTCCCTGGCGCTGTTCGAGAAACTTGGATTGAACATGGGTGTACCGGCCATCCCCCATTACCAGGATCTTACCTTCAAAGTGGATATTCCTTTGAATGAGAAGGGACGGCTCACTGTTTTCGGTATGGCCGGGGCCAATCACATTGGCTCTGAAACAGAGGAGGGTACAGATTATAATACGTGGCTTTCCTATGCCCAGACGGCAGTTGCAGGTATAGCGCACAAGCACTATTTCAACAGTAAAACCAGGTTGCGAACCATTCTGTCCTGGGGGGCCATCCGTAATACCGGTATTGATTCATCTGGAACAGGTGGGGTGCTGGAAAGCCTCTACGGACAGTATCTGGCTGAACAGAAATTCACCCTACAGTCGGATCTGCGAAGGAAGATTTCAAGTAAGGATCATGTGGTTGGCGGCATAGAACTGAGCTTTATCAAAGCCAATTACCAGGACAGCGCCTATGTTCCCGATTACAATCTCTTCTTCACACTTAGCTCTACGGCAGGCAGCCTGTTCATGCTGAGAGGCTACCTGAACTGGAAGCATAAATTCTCGGAAAAACTACAAATGGTGGGCGGTTTGCATTATCAGCAGGTGTCCCTGAACCGGGACCTGGCACTGGAACCCCGGATCAGTCTGAACTGGAAGATCAGTCAGAGGCACGACATCAGCCTGGGTTACGGACTGCACAGTCAGGCCCAGCCCAGGACGGTTTATTTTTCCGAAACACTGATCGATACAGCGAACCTGGTTTATAAGCAGACCAACAAGGATCTCGGTTTTACACGGAGTCACCAGGTGGTCCTGGGGTACCAGCTTCTGTTTGATTCCAGGCACAGGTTGAAGACTGAAGTCTATTTTCAGAAGCTGTTCGATGTACCGGTTACCACCTATCCATCCTATATCTCCATGATCAATTACGGGGGAAGCTTCAGCAGTGCGGTACACGATTCACTTGTCAATGAAGGAGAAGGATGGAACATGGGGATCGAACTGACCATGGAAAGATTCTTTGCCAACAACTTCTATTATCTGGCAACACTCTCCCTGTTTGACAGCAAGTACAGGGCCAGCGACGGAGCCATTCGCAACAGCGTATTCAACGGAACCTTCATCCTGAATCTCCTGGGTGGGTATGAATGGCAACTGGGGAACCAGGATGCCATCTCGGTGGACGGGAGGATCAGCTGGGCAGGCGGATTGCGTACTATTCCCATCGACATTGATGCTTCCAGGGAGGCGGGAAAAACGGTCAGAGACTATTCGCAGGCTTTCGATTCCAGGGATGATGACTATTTCAGGATTGATCTGAGGATTGCCTATAAATGGAATCGCCCCAAGGCGACCTGGACTTTTGCTGCAGACATTCAGAATGTCACAAATCACATCAATCCCTTTTTCAAAGAGTACAATCCTGAAACGGATCAGATCGAGCAGATTTCGCAACTAGGTATCATCCCGGCCGGTGTGATCCGGGTAAATTTCTAGCAGCCTCCCTGGGCCTTCTTTTTCTTCGGTCTGGGTGCAATTTTAGGCAGATCCGGAGCCGGCTGGCTTGAAGATTCCACCATGGCTCCTCCTCCCAGTGCCTGACTGGCACCTTTCCGGAAATCATATTTGGCGATCTCTTCGTTGGGGCTTGTGGAACCGGGTGCAGTGGGATTCATGATGGTCTCCACCCAGTAATTCAAACCACCCTGCAATACATAATTGTTGGTATAACCCAGCTGGCGGGTAAGCATCCACGCCTGGTTGGCATTGACCGTGCTATTGGAATAGAACACATTGTAGCGAAGGTCCTGGTTCAGGTAGTCGGCCCACTGCTCCTCAAGCAAAGAAAACAGGGGAATGTTGATGGCCCCCGGGAGGTGAAATTTCTCGTATTCGGTTTCTGCCCTTACGTCGATCAGGACCAGGGAGGGATCCTTGCTGACCACCATGTGTGCAACTTCGTCGGGAGTAAAATACTGCATTCCGCTGTTGACGTGTTCAAGCAGTTCTTCGGGAGAGAGTTTATAGGGATGTGTGGTGTTTGCCGGTACTGCAGCAAGGATCATTCCAAGCGGAATGACGATCAGGGCTAAATATAATCTTGGATTCATATCTAATATATAGTTAATAAGTTAGGCTATGTGATAAGACCGTTCAGACGGCAAAATGTTCTCATTCGAATTAATACTCTTCACGGGGGAATTTCTTTTCGGCCCATTCGCCCACATAAAACATGCCCATGGCCACGATAATAATGCCCAGGACAACGACTCCGTCTTTTAAACCAAGGGCTTGGCTCAGGGTGGGGGTTCCCATAAATTTCGCTTTGTAAAATCCTTCCCAGAGGGGATATCCTTCTGCAAAAATGAATATCCCGAGGAACATTCCCCCAATGAAGAACATGGCATCGATCTTCCCAATGGAGGCGGCGCAGAAACTGGTGCCCGGGCAAAACCCGCCGATGATAAATCCGGCACCCATGATGATCCCTCCAACAATGGTGGAGTAGAGATAGGTTGGATTGATATAGACCATGTCCAGGTCGATCCAGTTAAAGAGACTCATGAACAGCAGTCCGAGCATGGCTACGATGGCAGCCGTAAAGAATACTTTTAGTACTACAGTGTCATAGCCATAGAATACTCCGGCCAGTTTTCGGCTGGAAGAAAATCCGCTGCTTTCCAGAATGAATCCAAAACCTGTACCTATGAGGAAGGCCAGGAAGAAATTGGTGTTCTGTGATATGATATCGTTGACGATAAGTGGTCCCATGATAAATGCTTTTAAAATTAGATCCAGTTTTTCCTGAAGAACCAGGCCAGGGCAAAGGCCGTTCCGAAAATAAATGCCATGGAAATGAAACCGCCCAGAGAGAGCACTCCCATTCCACTCAATGCAGAACCACTGGTACAACCCCTGCCCAGCTGGGAGCCAAATCCGAACAGGATCCCTCCCAGCACCGCAAAGATGATTCTTTTCCTGGATGTGATTTTCGGGGAGTGTTCCACCTTAAATTTCAGCCTGTTAAATACAGCTCCGGATAAAAAGGCTCCCACAATGACGCCGAGCATCTGGAAGACCAGCCATGCTTTCAAAGGACCATCCGGGTGTGATGCATTGTATTCCTTGTAAAACAGGGCCTTTTCGGCATGCTTGGGTGCGACGCTGTTCACGGTTGCCACAATGGCACTTTTGGCTGCCCCGCTGGCACCCAGTCCCCTTCCTGAGACGAAGTTGGCGGCGATCAGGACCAGACCAAGCAATACACCGCCCAGGTATGGATTGATGTACTTGGATTTTTTGATTGGATTCTTCGATTCACTCATTGTATTGTTGTTTGAATTGTTGGGTTTTATGTTGTTTCTATTCGATTTTCCCTCTTTTCCTTTTCCCTTTCAACTTTCCCTTTTTCCTTTCAACTTTTACCTAATAAAGCCAGCGGCTTTCCTGTCCTGCATAAGCGATCAGGAATCTGAGCATCAGGCTCCCGAAAATCACCAGGCTGGCCGGAATGACAACAGGTATTTTAAATTTTCTCAGTTCCAGTACCTCAAGGAATACAGGAACGATCATTCCCAGGATCACCACAAAGATCCAGAAGGGAGCGGTCCAGGGCCCGCCCAGGAAAAGCTCAGCTGCGTTAATCTGAACCTGGGTGCTGGCCAGGAATCCCATGAACATGTGGATGATCAGGAAAAGTTCCACCACAATGATACCGATATCGATCTTGGCAAACATGACTCTCTCTTTATGTTTCTTGGAGAAGAGCATGATCACCGCGGCTCCTGCCGAAAGCCCCGAAGCAAGGAACAGGGGCCCCAGGATGGAGGTGTTCCAAAGCGGCCTGGCATTAAATGCCGAAAAGAGAATCCCAGTATAGACTCCCAGTATGACGGAGGAGATACCCATCACCCAGGCTATGGCCATTTTATATTTGGTAAAGAACTTCTCCAGGTCATTGAGGATCTTAAATTTCCAATCCCATTTTGGAAAAACTCTTTTTATATGAATGGCCGACCAGATGAATGAGAGCGGTGTGACCAGCATCAGAACCCAGGCGCCCCACGACATGGGCGATTCCAGGCGGATGGTGGTGTAGAGTCTCCAGAAATAGAGTTTGTGTTTCAGGTCGAGCAGCAGGGCAAACAGACCAATGACCAGGATCCAGGGAACAATATGAGGGGCAACTCTTACCGCAGCCTTATACTTGCTTTCTTTGCCCATAAGGGTGAAAAATGCAGCAAAAAACAGGATTCCGGCAGCCAGTCCGCCCAGAAACAGATAGAGGGGGATCTGCCAGTGCCAGATATGCAGGTGTGGATCGATCAGGTAATTATTGCGTCCACTGACAATGATTTCTTCTCTCATGGTTTTCTAAATAAGGAAATACAGTTGGGGATCGGTCCCTGCCTCGGGGATCAGGGTCTTATATTTTCTCACTTTCAGTATCTCGGAAACCGGACTTTTGGGATCGTCCATGTCACCGAAGTACATGCACTTGGTTGGACAGGCAGCTACGCAGGCCGGCTCCAGTCCTTTTTTGATCCTGTGAATACAGAATGTGCACTTGTCTACGTATCCTTCAGGATGCGAATAGCGTGCATCGTAGGGACAGGAGGTAATACAGGCTCCACACCCGATGCATTTGTTATGTGTGACCAGTACAATTCCTCCTTCAGCATAGTGACTGGCTCCTGTGGGGCAGCATCGCACGCAAGGTGAATTGTCACAATGATTGCAACGCTCCGACCGGTTCTCAAGCTCCAGTTGGGGATAGGTGCCGTCGGTGACCTCCACCACCCAGTCCCGGCAATAGCCGATGGGTACATTGTTCTCGGTCTGACAGGCCACCACGCAATCGCTGCAGCCCACACATTTCTTGGTATCTATGGCCATGGCGTATCTCATGATGCGGCCTCCTCTTCTTTAGGTTCAAACTTGAAGGTGACAAAATTCCCTCTCATCCCGGTGCCTCCCATGATGGGATCCACATGTACCTTTGTAATCAGCTCCGAATCGCTTGCTCCTTTACCATAGGCCCTGGAAAGCTTCTTGTTGGTATGGCCAAAACCATGGACCATATAGACGCTGTCCCAACGGATTCGCTCGGTTACCCTTGCCCGTATGGGGAAGGAGGAGCGGATGCCGTCCTGGTTCTCCAGCCAGATGTATTGCCCGTTCTTAATGTCCCATTCCCCTGCCACTTTTGGATTGATCCAGGCTGTGTTTTCCTCCATCAGATCCTTCAGCAATGCATTGTTGGCAGTACGCCCAAAGGTATGGGAAGGAGCCCGTCCGTAGTTGAGCCGGTAAAATCCCGGTGGCGGCTCTTCGTGGGCTGTATACTTCGGGATCGGGTCAAATCCTTCAGCTGCCAGGGCGGTACTGTACAGTTCAATCTTGCCTGTATTGGTATCAAACTCCATATCCTGTCCGGGCTGGAAGTAGAGATCATCGTATGAACGATCCAAGGTCTTTACCCCGATGCGCTGCATCTCTTCCAGGGAGCTGCCCACCTGTTTCAACTGCCAGTCGAGCATCTCCTCAATGGTGTTCCAGCTGAAATAATCGCCCAGTCCGAGCCGCTTGGCCAGTTCTTTGGCCATCCAGTAGGCTGGTTTTGTATCATAGAGCGGCTCGGTGGCCGGCATTCTCAATGCGATAGCTGGTTTTCGGTGCGGACTGTTCCGGATGGTATCGTAACGTTCCAGATAGGTGCATTCGGGCAGGACCACATCGGCCCAACCGGTAATGGCCATGGGCATGGTATCGATGACCACCAGAAGTTCAAGCTGCTGGATGGCTTCCAACACCTTTTTTGAGTCGGGAATGGTTTTTATAAGGTTGGTGCCATTCACGATCCAGGCCTTAAAATTACATGCTTTGCTCAATGCCGGAATGGTGGCGTCGCAGATTCCGGAAGCGATGGTTTCGAAAGCCAGGTTGTATTGTCCGGGGTAAGCATCTCTCCAGGTCTTTTTGGGTACCGGATAAGGGGGATGCGGCCAGGAGGGAACAGCAAGGGTTTCCGGATTGTAAAATCCTCCCCTTCTGCCCCAGGAGCCTAGGAGGGCATTCAGAATGGCCATGGCCCGGCTGCGCTGGGTGTCATCTCCGTACCAGGTCACATGGCGTCCAGGATGAACGATCACAGCTGGGGCTGCATTGGCCATCTCTTTTGCCGTTTTGCGGATCAGGTCGGGTGCCAGGGTGGTGATACCATATGCCCATTCGGGGGTCATTTGCTGAACGTGGGCCTTCAGCTGATCAAAACCGTAGGTATATTTTTCCACGTACGCTTTATCGTACCATTCTTCGTTAATAATGACATGGATCCAGGCCATCAAAAGTGCCAGGTCTGTGGCCGGTTTGATTGGTAGCCAGTATTTTGATTTGCTGGCAGCAATACTGAATCGCGGGTCCACTGTAATGATGGCAGCTCCCTTGTCGATGGCATCAGACATTTCCTGTACCTGACCATTGTGCATATTCTCTCCCAGGTGTGAACCAATCAGAACCAGACATTTAGTATCACGGATGTCGGTTCTTTCTGGGCTGCCAACACCTTCTCCGAAGGTTGTCTGGTATGCCACTTCCCTGGGACCACGGCACTGTGCATAAGAGGGAGCAGCAATGCTACCCGAACCAAATGCTTGCAACAGGTTCCCAAAGTATTTTCCTCCCGAACCGTGGGTAAGCAACGCTGTACATTCCGGGCCGTATTCTTCCCCAATACCTTTTAGTTTCTCAGCAATGTAATCCAGGGCTTCATCCCAGCTGGCTTCCCTGAACACCTGGGAGCCACGTTCTTCGGTTCTGATCAGTGGTGTTCTGAGACGGTCATCATCGTAATACATGCCAGGGCCTCCTGTTCCACGTGGACAGAATCTGCCATTGCTGTGCTGGTCTTCATCGTTACCGGTTATTTTCCAGATCTTACCCTCTTCATTCTTATATACCCATCCGGCACATTTCCAGAAGCAGATCTCGCAGTAGGTGGGGGTTCGGGTGGTATCGATGGACAGATCTGAACCCCTGGGAGGAGATGAGGCCAGGTTTCTGTAAACTCCATATCCGGAGGCGCTGATGGCCAGTCCCCCCACACCCAATCCGGAAATTCTGATAAAATCCCTCCTGCTAGTCATTTATAGGTCCTTTTGATGGTAATACCAAGGTAATGATTATGATGCCTCAAATGTAATCTAAATAGAGATATATACAGATGTATCTAGATATATAGATATGGAATAAAAGACAGGTATAGAGGGGGTTGCGTTTATTTATAATTAAGCTAAATTACTATTTCAGGTGTGTTTGATAGCATTTTAGCCACAACTCAGCTTCAAAGATCAGCCTGGTGAAGGATTTTACCGGATTCCTGATAAAGGTTTTCAGGTTTGCCGAGCGGTCAAGCATGACCGGGAGACTGTTGAAGGAGAGCGACACTGCCGCATAGGCATTGCCCAGGCCCAGCCCGAGTAAGGATTCAGTGATTCTGGGATTTCGTATCTCAACCGAAAGGGCAGAAAATGCAGAAACGATCAGGACAGCCCTCAGGCTCATTTCGAGACCCACCAGGAAACCGCTCCCTGACTGGAGTGATTCATTCCCGGGCGGATTCCAGAAGAATCCGGCGACCAGCGTCATGATCAGCAGCTGACTCCAGAAAAATGGTTTCAACAAGCGGCCAAAAATCCTTTTGTAGTGAAACAGCAGGAATCCCGTGTAGATCCCTGCAGGGACCAGGGATATGGCGGTAAGACCGTGCCTGTTGATGAGAAGGAGCATGGTGGGGATCATCAGCAGATGGAGAAAGAACAGGGCGATCCGGAAGGGTTGTCCGGGATCGGTGTTGGTCCATGCTGCGCGGAATGGATCGGTTTGTTGTTTCATCTCCGGGTCGTCTCTTTGCGACCCTGCAGCATACCTTCCCAGGAAATAACCCGAAAGTGAAGCCACAAGTCCCAGAAGGATATAGATGGCAATGATACCTGTAATGAGCCCTTCAGGTGTGGCATTCTCCAGGTTCAGTTGCTTTTTCAGGAAGTGAAAAAGATTTGTATAGATGGTCATCAGGTCGCTTCCATACAGGATGAAAAGGCTGGCCAGTTTATGGAGGATGGCACTGAGCAGTGCACTGATCCCGGCCAGCAGGTATCCCACCAGATTTCGTCCCACCAGGAAAATCATCAGGTCCATAAAAACAGCCTCCATCATGATCCCGGTCATGGGACCCAGGATCACCGCACTGGGGGATAAAGATTTCATGAGTCCGCATATGATCCCGGCCCGCCAGATGATACCGCTGGTTTTCCATATCTGCATAAATGCAATCATCAGGACCACCGAGAAAGAGGCCAGGATGGTTCCCGAAAAGGGAAGGTGCAGGTTGTGAAGCATACTGCCCACAATGATCTCAAAACTGGCCCACAATCCTCCGGCCACGGCCGCCTTCAACCAAATGCTGTTTAAGGTTCTATTCATTCAATAAATCACTGGGCAGGTGGTCAAGGTCTTTCTGCCGGTTAATGTTTAGGAAAAGGTCAGGATGAAAAAAAGGCATTTCCTCACCGATAAGGAGAACCTTTGATCTGGCAGCAGGAATGACCTGATGGACTGCATACTGCTTTTTATTGATCAGGTCCTGGAAAACACCCAGGGCAGATTTTCGGTAGAGTGCGCAAAGGGGTTCCGGCTTTTCTGCATGCAGGGCGGGTATAACCACATCCCATCCCTGGCTTTGTTCCACCAGATGGCGGAGTAAGTTCTCTCTGACAAGTGGCATGTCATATGATAGTACAATGTTCAAATCTGTTTTGGACTGACTGAGGCAGGTATAGATTCCTCCCATGGGACCGATGCCCTTTATTTCATCACATACAACCCTGTAGCCGGTTATGGGAACAGGGTCGCTGCAAGAGCTGATCAGGATTTCGTCGCAGATGGTTTCCAGCACCCCAAGGGGGTATTCAAACAACTTCCGCTTGCCAATTTCAAGGGTTCCTTTCTCCCTGCCCATTCTCTTGCTTTTCCCCCCTGCCAGGAGGATACCAGTGATATGAACGGGTGAACTTTTCATGATTCTGCCTAAAATTGTCGCAAGGTAAGAATGTTTGTATTAACTTATCACGGTAACACCATCCCAAAATATGATGAAAGAGAAAATCCGTTTAAAAAGAGATGAGCTTCAATCCAATTATTCGGGCAGGGACCATTATGACCTGGTCATTATCGGATCAGGACTGAGCGGTCTCTCATCGGGCCTGATGTGGCAAAAAAACACAGAAAATAAGAAGACCCTGATCATTGAAAAGAACAGTTACCCGGGTGGGTACAGTACTGCCTATGAACGCCAGGGTTATGTATTTGAGACCTCGCAATTGTTTCCTGACATTATTGATATTATTGAATACCTGGGTGTTGAGATTGACCTGAAGCAGTATGAGGGAAATTTCATGCGCAGGCTGGTGGTTGATGGTGATCGGGTGGACGAGTATAAAATCCCTGCCGGAGCAGAGAATTTCACATCCTACCTGATCAAAACTTTCCCGGAAGATGAGGAGAAGATCAGGAAACTGATGGATTACTCGGTGGATATGTTCAAACAGGTGCGAAAGCTGAAAGCCAATTCAAAGTTTACAGACAAAGTGAAGATTCCGTTCCAGGCGCCCAAAGTGGTGGCCAATCTGAACCGGACCTATTCCGGGTTGTTGGATAAATTCGGGATCACCAACCCGAAACTAAGGGAGGTCATGGAGACTTTTACCTCTTTTTCCGGGGTGCCTTCAGCGATGGCTTCCTCCATTATGGCAACCGGGGCCATGCTCTCTTCCATGACCCGTTGTTTCAGGCCATACGGGTATTTCGATGAGTTTCCTGCGAAAATGGCCCAGCTTTTCCAGGAGAGGGGCGGGGAGATCCGTTTTAATGCACAGGTGGAAAAGATCATGGTGGAGGATGGAACAGCCGTTGGAGTAAGGGTGGACGGTGATGAGGGAGTGATCAGGGCTGACCGGGTCATCACCACAGTGGATCCCATGCTGGCCATGCAGACAACTGGTGGGCGATGAATATCTGCCGGCAAAATATATTACCCGCCTGGAGAATACGGTTATGTCCACATCATCCATCAATGTTGCCCTGGGACTGGATGACAGGATCGATATGACCAAGCTGGATCTGGATTATCCCTATAATGTGGTTTCCACCGGTCTGGGTACAGCCGAAAAATTATTTGAGGGATTTCTGGCAGGGGACAATGCTTTTTCGGATGAATGTTTCCATACAGCAGTGATCTGTCCCTCCCTGACTACCGGGGCGAAGAACACCATCACCATCAGGTGTACTCCTTTTGCGCTTAATGGGTGGAAAGAATGGAGAGATAATGATTATACGCGGTATAAGGCGGAGAAAAAGAAGTGGGGAGATTTCTTCATCGGGATCGCTGAGAAATACTTCATTCCCAATCTGAGCAAACACATTGTTGTAAAGGATATCTCCACGCCGGCTACCTATGCCCGGTATTCAGGGTCGCCCACGGGGAGCCTGTATGATATGGCCTCACTGGTGACCCAGTTCGGGCCCAAGCGACTGCCCATGGAAACACCCATCAACAACCTGCTACAGCCTAAATTCTCTCATGGTCTCTATGGAACCATGATGAACGGGGTACAGGTAGTGGACCTGATGCTGGATCGGAAATTTAATAACGGTAACTCACTTTTTGCCCCGGTTTCCAGGTAAGTGATTATATTTAGGTCCGCCAATTTGCTAACTAACTAAAACTATCAGCATGACAACATCCAGCCGGAGAGTATTTATTAAAAGGTCCGCTGCGGCCACAGCCGCCTTAGGCATGGTTTCAACTTTTCCTACCCTGAATGCGGGGATCCTGGGGGCCAATGAAAAGTTGGTTTGCGGTGCCATCGGAGTAAAAGGGATGGGATTTGCCGACCTGAAAGTATTCCTGGAGCAAGCCCAATACAGAGTGTGCAGCGCTCTGCGATGTGGATGACAATGTGTTGCAGGAAAGAATTGGTGATGTGGAGAAGATCCAGGGAAAGAGACCCAAAGGATACAAGGATTTCAGGAAACTTTTGGAGCATAAAGGTTTGGATGTGATCATCATCGGGACGCCCGACCACTGGCACACCATTCCCTTTGTAAATGCTTTGGAACAGGGATACCATATCTACTGTGAGAAACCACTGGCCAATACCATTGAGGAATGCAACATCATGGAGCGAGCGGTGGGCAGGTACGGGAAGGTAGTTCAGATCGGTCAGTGGCAGCGAAGCGACAAACACTGGCAGGACGCCATAGCCTATGTGCATTCGGGGAAACTGGGCAAGATCCGAACGGTCAGGGCCTGGTCTTACCAGGGTTGGATGGGCTCAGTTCCGGTTGTTCCGGATTCACCTGTACCCGAAGGGGTGGATTACGATTTCTGGTTGGGCCCTGCCCCCAAGAGGCCATTCAATAAAAACAGGTTCCATTTTACCTTTCGCTGGTTCTGGGACTATGCTGGAGGGATGATGACCGATTGGGGAGTGCACATTGTCGATTATGCCTTGTATGGCATGAAACAGTATGCCCCAAAATCCGTCATGTCACTGGGCGGAAAATTTGCCTATCCGGATGATGCCTGTGAAACCCCGGATACCCAGCAGGCCATATTCGAATTTGAAGGATTTACCATGCTCTGGGATCATGGCATTGGGATTGATGGAGGCTACTACGGACGCTCCCATGGGGTTGGTTTTGTGGGTAACGAAGGGACCCTGGTGGTTGACCGTGCCGGATGGGAAGTGATTCCTGAACCCAAAGGTGGGAAACCTACCCTGGACAGGGTGGACCTAATGAAGGGTGATGGAATGGGTCTTGTAAATCACATGGCCAATTTCACCGATGCGATCAAGACCGGGGCGAAGCTCAATTGTCCGGTGGAAATTGCTGCCGGTGTGGCCCGTACATGCCACCTGGGGAATGTGTCCCTGAAGACCGGAAGAAGGCTTTACTGGGATGCAGAGAATAGTAAATTCATCAATGATCCGGAGGCCAATGCCTACCTGACCCCTGAATACCGAAAACCCTGGATTCTTCCATCCGTCTGATCTTATAGCTTAATTGTTAATCATATGCATGACAAATTCCGGGGAAAGTTTGCCCTGGTAACGGGTTCAACCGCAGGTCTGGGGAAGGAGCTGGCCTTTCAATTGTGCTCCCTTGGTGCCCGGGTGGCTTTGAATGGGAGAGACAGCGATAATCTGGACCAGACGCTCCAGGAGTTCCGGTCAAATGGGTTTGATGTAGTAGCTATTCAGGGTGATATTTCTTCACCTGAGGATTGCCGGAAGATCATTGAACAGTGTATTGATTCTTTCAAAAGGCTGGATATCCTGATTAACAATGCCGGCATAGGAAGCGCTGGACCCTTTGGGGATACAGCGCCTGGTACCTTTAAAAAAGTTTTTGAAATAAACACCCTTGGATCCATATACATCACACGATATGCTATTCCCCATATAGAGAAAACCAGGGGAAGTATCATATTCATATCAAGCCTTGCGGGATTGGTCGGTCTTCCATATTCTTCCCTTTACAGCGGATCGAAGATGGCATTAACCGCCATTGGTCAGGCTCTTCAGGTGGAGATGAAGGATTCCGGGGTACATGTTGGGATGGTTTATGCCGGCTTCCTGGAGAACGGTCCCGTAAAACGGATTATGGGTCCGGGAGGGGAGTTGCAGCCCATCGGAAAAAGAGATTTTTACCGGCTTCAACCTTTAGATGATGCAGGCAAACAGATCATCAGGATGATTGAAAGAAGACAGGCCAAAAAAGTGTTGTCAACTCTGGGCAAAGTTGTGTTCCTGGGTCAGCGGTTTGCACCGTGGCTGGTCAGGCTGATCCTGGTGAAATCAAAAGAGCAAGCCAGGCAAACATACCAACCTCATTCCTGAAGCCACTCAATAGTTTTCCTGATTCCCGTTTTGGCATCCAGGGGATCATAACCAAGCTCTTTGATGGCTTTGCCTGAGGAGACGACCCAGTTGTGGTTGAATTTTCTCACCAGTCCGGGAACAATCAATGGCGGTTTTCCTGTGAGATCAGAAATGAGTTTCATGAAGCCAGACACCATAAGCATGACCCAGAGCGGGATATGATAAAGACGGTAGCTGACACCGCTGAGCTCTTTTGTGATATCGAAAAGCTGGTTGTATGTAATGTTCTCTCCACCCAGCACATATCGTTCTCCGGCCCTGCCCTTTTCCATGGCCAGCAGGTGTCCGTTTACCACATCTTCCACAAAAACATAGTTGCCCGAGCTTTTTCCGTTTCCCGGAACGAACCTCCATTTGCCTTTTATATACTGACCGATCATTTTTGTTACCCCGTTGGACTCACTCAGGAATCCTGGTCCGTATACCCGCGTCGGATTAACGATGATCACTTCCGGCATTTCCTCAGGAAGTTTTTTTAAGGCCTGCTCGAGATTGAATTTCGACTCCTCATAGGGAGTGAAGAAGGAAGCGGGTGCCGGGGTAGATTCATGAACGGCCTCCTTTTCGGAAGGTCCGAGAATGCCGGCGGTGGAGGTGATCACCACCCGTCTGATACCGCAAGCCTGAGCCGCATGGATGACATTCATTGCCCCATCCACATTAAGCCGGTATATCAGTTCAGGATCTTTGGCCCAGACACCTGCAAAGGCAGCAACGTGATACACCTGCTCACAACCCTCCATGGCTGCCAGTATGGATGCCTCATCCAGAATATCCCCTTCAAACAGTTGTACACCCGGCTGCCTGATCGGGTCGGCTTTAGAAAGGGACCGGTACAAGGCATGTACGGTAAGGCCGCTTTCAGCAAGTCTTTGTACCAGCCTGGATCCGATGAAACCGGTCGCACCGGTCACAAAAGCTTTCATGGTGGTCTGCTATTTTCTGGTGAGGGTCATTTTCGGATGGGCCCTGAGCGAGAACCATTCATTGGTGAGGGCCATCACCGAATGGATCATCACCGCACTCCATATGTTCCCGGTTTGAATGGTCAGGTAACAGAGCAGGATTCCAACAGGGATCGCCCCGAAGGTTTCAGCCGGACCCTTATAAAAGTGAGCAAAGGCGTAGATGGAGCAATTTAATGCGATGGCCATCCAGGGATCAAGCACCTCCAGGCTTGCGAATAAGAGGAAGCCACGGAACAGGAACTCATAGGCCACCAGGAATAGTACCCAACTGAGGGCACTGAGAAGAAGAATGCCCCTTGACCAGTTTTCAATCCTGATTTGCGGATAGAGTGCCAGGTTGCCTGGAGTGGAAGCAGAAAAGTATCCTGCAATAAGAATCAGGGGGAGAAGCAGGTAACTCCACCAGGGCAGGGAACCCGCAAAAGAGAAAGAAAATCCGTAATCTCCAGGGGATTCTTCTGGCAGCAAGAGTACAAGAAACAATGAAATGAGCCCCAGGAATATTACGCCCCACGTCCTTTGCAGGACCACCACCTTTACCCTGGAGTCGAGATCTGCTTGAAACTTCCAGATTCTGCCTGCCAGGGATTGATTCAAAGAGAGGAAATAGTAGAAAGCAAAACCCACCACACTCCAGAGCATGGCAACAATGAAAGGGGTATGATCCATTAGTTTGCTTCCGGATTGTTTACAAGATCATTGACCAGTTCATTCACTGACCGGAAATCAATTTTCCCCGTACTCATCATGGGTAGCTCCTCAATGACGAAGAACTGACGTGGCAGGGCAATGTTGGGCAAATCCTTACTCATCTTACGCAGAATGGCAACTTTGTTGATATCCTGGGTTACCGCTGCCACGATGGTGGCTCCCTTAATCTCATCGGGGATTTCGACCACACAGCAGGAGACACCTTCAGGCAGGTACTTTTCCATGACATTCTCAACTTTCACAAGGGAAACCATTTCTCCCCCGATCTTTACAAACCTCTTGAACCGGCCCGAATGCCAAAGGTATCCATCCTCATCAAGGTAACCCATGTCTCCGGTGTTGTACCACCCGTCCACAATGTTTTCGGCTGTTAACTCGGGTGCTCCAAGATAGCCTTTCATGACCAGGTCCCCCTTCACGAGGATTTTACCTACCTCACCTGGTTTGCAGGTCTCGCCCGTTTCCAGGTGTTCAATCCTGACTTCAACACCGGGAATCACTTTCCCGATACTGCCCGGTCTGTTATACTCGAGGGAATTTACAGATACCACAGGCGAGGTCTCAGTGGCCCCATAGCCTTCAAGCAAGGTAACACCATGTTTTTTCTTGTATCCATCGCGAAGGGCATCCGGGCACTTGTCTGCCCCTGCAACCATCAGCCGGAGACTTTTAAAATCACCTGGTTCTGACTTTTGAAGATATCCCCAGAAGAAACTTGGAGTTCCAACCATGACCGTAGGGGATTCCTCCCGTGCAATGTTACAAATGGTCTGGAATTCGGTTGGATTGGCGTAGGTGACCATGGTCATGCCCTTTACAAAGGTGACCCAGAGATTCACAGTAAGTCCAAAAATATGGAAGAAGACCAGGTTGGCAAGCATGATATCCGATTCATGTATATGCACATAATCGCAAAAGCTCACAATGTTTGAGGAGATATTCTTATGGGTCAACTGCACCACCTTGGGTTCTTTTTCACTTCCACTGGTAAACAGGATGGCCACATTGTCATTTTCATCACCTCTGTGGATGCTGTTGAGAATCATTCCTGTGGGAAGCTTGGTTTTGAGCGCAGCCTTCAGTTTTTCACCGGTGGTCACGCTCTTCATGATATCCTCAATAAGAACCATCCCTTCAATGACCGGACAGTTAATTTTATCCAGCAGCGCTTTTGAAGTGATGATGGTTGAGAAGTTGCACTTCTCCTGAGCAAACCTGGCATTATCCTCAGCGCCGGTTGAATAATTGATCATCACCGGCACCCTGCCGCTCATTAACGCTCCAACAGTGGCAAGGGCGCAGCCTGCCGATGTGGGGATCATGATCCCTATATAGCCCTCATCATATTTGCTAAATTTCTTTGAAAGGATCAAAGCTCCTATCAAAGCCCTGCCATAGGTAACATCACTTTTGGTGGTCTTGTCTTTGATGGCAAACTTTTTCGAATGACGCTTTGCCATCCTGACAAACTGTTGGTGCAGCAACATGGTGTAAGTGTTTAGATTAAAAATGGTTATTTTAGTCGGATAAATATAAGAAAATGATCGAATCAATGATTTGACATGAGGTTTTTATTGGTTATTTGTCTGGCGGTTTTGGGAACTCTTCTTCAGGGACAGGTTGGGGGGATTGTTTCCGGGAAAGTGAGTGATGCCTCCGACGGACAAGCGATGATCGCTGTCAATATCAGTGCCAACAAACGTACCGGGACCATATCGGGTGAACGGGGTGAATTTTCGCTCAACCTTCCTGCCGGGACCCACCTGATTGAGTTCTACTATGTAGGGTATGAAAGAGTCTCCAGGGAACTGACGCTGGATGAGGGTGAACAGGTTGGCCTGGATATCCAGATGAGGGTGAGCAGCAAAATGCTGGACGAAGTGGTGGTGAGTGCCGGAAAATTTGAGCAGAAGCTTTCAGATCTTACTGTTTCCCTGGAGGTGCTGAAGCCCCACCAGCTTTCCAATCAGAACATTACATCCCTGGATATGATCCTGGAGAAAACCTCAGGGATCAGCATTTTAAATGGTCAGCCGAGTATCAGGGGCGGGAGTGGCTTCAGTTATGGCGTAGGAAGCCGGGTATTGATGCTTGTGGATGATCTGCCCATGATATCGGGTGATGCAGGCGATATCAAGTGGAGCTACATGCCTGTGGAGAATATAAACCAGGTGGAAATCATCAAAGGGGCTTCATCGGTTCTGTATGGTTCGTCTGCACTGAATGGGGTCATTAACCTGAGGACCCGCTTTCCGGGCAATGAACCCCGGACAGAAGTGACGCTTTTTGGGGGAGCCTACCTGGAGCCAAAAAGAAAAGAGATGGTCTGGAAGGAAAGGGCCCCGCTGTTTACAGGCACATCCTTTTCGCATTTGCGTAAAATCGGTAACCTGGATTTTTCGGTGGGAGGCAACTATTTCAAGAATGAAGGATACCGGGAGCTGGAACATGAAGACCGGATCAGGGGAAACCTGGCCCTGCGATACCGATTTCAGAAAGTAAAAGGATTATCGGCGGGAATTTCTGCAAGTGCCATGTACACAAGTCACGCTGATTTTATTCTCTGGCAGGATGCCGATTCAGGGGCCTACAGGCAGAATCCTGAAGTATATGCACCACTTACCGGTCACCGTTACAACATCGATCCTTACCTGGAGTATTTCACATCCGGCGGAGACAAACACACCCTCAGAACCAGGCTCTACAGCGTGGGGAACAATACGGTGGATGAAACCAAGAACAGCTTTTCGAAAGTTTGGTATGGGGAGTACCAGTACCTGAAAAATCTGGGTGAAAAGTTCCACTGGACCAATGGATTTTCTTTCATGCGAAATACGGTGGACGCCGGATTGTTTAATCAGCATGAGGGATCCAATACTGCCATTTATTCCCAGCTGGATGCCAATTTGTTACAGCGACTGAAAATCTCCACTGGAATCCGCTGGGAGCTGAATGGCCTGAATGATGAACTGTTTTTTGCAAAGCCGGTTGTGAGGGTGGGCCTCAATTATCAGGCCGGACAGGCCACCTATCTGAGGGCTTCATTCGGGCAGGGTTACCGTTTCCCCTCGGTGGCTGAAAAATTTGTGGATGCGAGGACCAGCGGACTGAATATTTTCCCCAATCCTGATTTGGAGCCCGAATGGGGGTGGAGTGCAGAGGTGGGGGCCAAGCAGGGTTTCGTGGCCGGCCATTGGGCCGGATTCATAGACATTGCCGCATTCTGGACAGTGTATGAGAACATGATAGAATATAATTTCGGTTACTATCCTCCTGAAAATCCCACGCTTCCTCCATTCGATTATGTGGGATTCAAGGCCCTGAATGTTGAAACAGCAAGGATACTGGGGACTGAGATTACGTTCAATGTAAAGGGGGAACTGGGGCCCCTGGATGTAACAGCCATGGCGGGTTACACTTTTATGGATCCCGTAGACCCCCAGTTGCTGGAAACCACCGGAAGGGTTGAAAGCGATACCTTTGTTCTAAAATACCGGCGCCGGCACCTGTTTAAATCTGATTTTGAAGTGAGTTTCTGGCACATGTTTGTGGGCTTTAATGCGCAGTACAACTCCAGGATGATCAACGTGGATGCCGCATTCATCAATCCCTTCCCGGGTGAAATTCTGTTGCCGGGGTTTCCCGGGTACTGGAGTGAAAACAGGCACGGTTACACGCTGGTGGATGTGAGGATCGGTTGGAGTATCTCTGAGGCTTTCCGGGTCAATGTCATCATGAAAAACGCCTTTAACACAGAGTACCTTGGCCGCCCGGGCGACATAGGCCATCCAAGGCAGATCACGCTGCAAATGAAATCTACCTTTTAGCTTTTATGATCTTCCCTGTATGGACCTCCTTGCTGTTGGCGATCCTGTAGATATAGGTGCCGGGTTGCAGCGATTCTCCGTTAAAATTGAAGTAGTGTTCGCCTGGCGGAAATCCCTGTTTCTCTTCATGCATCATCACCCCAAGAATATTGTATACAGCCATTTCAACTTTTTCATCAAAGGGTGAATAAAAGCCAATCTGCGTCACTTCAGAAAACGGATTGGGGATATTGGGCAGAACCTGGAACGCATAATAATGGGTCGGGTCCAACCCTGCCGGTTCATGAACCGTTACCTGAACCGATGTACTATCCACCACAGAGGGCAAAGGGATGACACCACTGGGTGGATTATTGATGTAGGCGGTTATCGTAATGGCAAGGGTATCTACCCCTGCCTTGGTAGGCGTTCCGGAAATCAGGATACAATATGCCGTATTGGCGAAGAACGTGTCTGCATTGGCTTCATAGGTCATTCCCTCGGGTATATTCATCACCGTATCAACAGTAATAAAGGCAATATCAACGTTCGGTAAGCCGGGAACCTTTGTTGGGGGGATCACCGTGATGACTTGCTCATAAGGCACATCAACAGTTGCCTCCTCAAGAACCGACGGGCACATTTGTCCGGGTTCATCAATATCTATGCATCCTTCGGCAGGTTCACATTGCCCTTTCAGCTGATTACCGGCAAACAATGAAACAGCAACAAGGGAAAAAAGGCAGATCAGATTCTTCATGTCGTTGCATTTAGGTATACACAAATATAGCGGCAATTGGGATCAATGTCAACGTATACGTATTGTTATTAATTTAACATCATTCTAAAAGCAAATTCTCTATCTTTGCTCCTTGTTTTAATCTAAACACTTAAACACTAGAGTTATGAGTAATATTTTTGCACTATTCTGGTTGCTCCCGTTGGCTGCAGTTGTGGCACTGGTTTTCGCCTGGTTGTTCTTCAAGAACATGATGAAAAATTCAGAAGGAACCGACAGGATGAAAGAGATTGCACAATATGTACGTGAGGGTGCCATGGCCTATCTGAGGCGCCAGTACAGGGTTGTAGGAATGGTCTTTGGCGTTTTGCTGATTATACTGATCTTCCTGGCTTACCTGGGAGTACAGAATCCTTTTGTACCAGTTGCCTTTCTGACGGGTGGTTTTTTCTCGGGACTTTGTGGATTCCTGGGAATGAAAACGGCAACCTTTGCTTCCGCAAGAACTGCACACGGTGCTTCCCATTCCCTGAATAAGGGTTTGCAGGTGGCTTTGCGTAGTGGCGCTGTGATGGGCTTGGTTGTTGTAGGGTTCGGACTACTGGATATCACCGGTTGGTTTTGGGCCCTGAATAAATTTATCTTCAGCCCCGAGCACATGGAGCACGGTCTTCAATGGCTGGGTCTGACCTTCGTTCATGAAGGAACCACCGAACATGAAAAACTGATTGAGATTACTGCTGTGATGCTTACCTTTGGTATGGGAGCATCTACACAGGCGCTTTTTGCCCGTGTGGGTGGAGGAATATTTACCAAGGCTGCCGATGTGGGTGCTGACCTGGTAGGTAAAGTGGAGGCTGGCATTCCTGAGGACGATCCCCGTAACCCTGCTACCATTGCCGATAACGTTGGAGACAACGTGGGTGATGTGGCCGGTATGGGTGCTGACCTGTATGAATCATATGCTGGTTCAATTCTGGCTACCGCCGCACTTGGTGCTGCTTTACCCGGACTCACAGGAGTAGAACAGGGCATGGCCGTGGTGGCTCCCATGATCGTTGCTGCCATCGGAATTATTCTTTCCATCATTGGAATTTTTATGGTGCGAGCCAAGGATTCGGCTACCCAGAAGAACCTTCTCAATGCCTTGCTGCTTGGTACCGGAGGCAGTTCAGTATTGATCCTCGCTGCAATGGCCGGAATGGCTGCGCTTGGCTGGGTAAGCTGGGGTATCTTTGGTGCCGTAGTTGCTGGTCTCACTGCCGGTGTGATCATCGGACAGGGAACAGAACTTTTTACATCAGATGAGTACAAAGCGACCAAGGGTATTGCTTCAGCAACTCAACAGGGACCGGCTACCACCATCATCGATGGTATGGCTGTAGGGATGTATTCCACATGGATTCCCGTAGTAACCATCGTTATTGCTATCATTGCTGCCTTTGGATTTTCTGGTGGATTTTCTGAATTCTCCAGTGGTGTTTATGGAATCGGTTTTGCTGCTGTGGGCATGCTCTCTACACTGGGAATTACCCTGGCCACCGATGCCTTCGGGCCCATTGCCGATAACGCAGGCGGAAATGCTGAAATGGCTGAGCTTCCCCCGGAAGTTCGCGAACGCACCGATGCCCTGGATATGCTAGGAAATACCACTGCCGCAACTGGTAAAGGTTTTGCCATTGGTTCGGCTGCCCTGACTGCCATGGCGCTTATGGCTGCTTATATGGAAGAGGTTAGGCTCTGGCTTGGCAGGTTGGCAGATAAGGCCGTCGATGGGTTCGAGCGGGTAGGTGATACGCTCTTCTATACAGATCATGCTCCGGCTGCTGCCGATGGACTCAATGTTATTCAGTTGAACCAGGCTACCATTCACGATTTTGCGACTGCCTATGACCTCTCGATCTTTAATCCCATGGTTCTGGGAGGAATCTTCCTGGGCGCCATGATGGCATTTGTATTCTGCGCCATGACCATGAAGGCTGTGGGTCGTGCCGCCGGAGCCATGGTGGATGAGGTACGCCGCCAGTTTCGGGATATTCCTGGAATTATGGAGGGCAAAGCCACTCCTGAATATGCCAAGTGTGTGGAGATTTCCACCAAGGGTGCTCAGAAGGAGATGCTTCTTCCATCCCTGCTGGCTATCGCCGTTCCTATCGCCATTGGGCTCTTACTTGGAGTTGCCGGTGTAATTGGATTGCTGGTTGGTGGTCTGACCACAGGATTCACCCTGGCGGTGATGTTGAACAATGCAGGTGGAGCATGGGACAACGCCAAGAAGTATATCGAAAAAGGAAATTTTGGCGGGAAAGGCAGCGAAGCGCACCATGCAGCAGTTGTTGGTGATACCGTGGGTGATCCATTCAAGGACACTTCAGGACCTTCACTGAATATCCTGATCAAGCTGATGACCATGGTTTCTGTTGTAATGGCAGGTCTGACCGTGGCATTTGGTCTGTTCTAGCTAAGGATTAGAAAACACAAATTTTTAGAGGCCGTTCCGAATCACCGGGACGGCCTTTCTTTTTCCCCAAAGGAAAAATTTAAAAAGATTCAGGGTATTGGATGACGAACCTAAGCGAACGAAGTGAGATTCCGAGAGGAAAACAATACCCTGAAGCTAAATAGAAATAATTTCTCCTTTGTCTTCGAAGTATTTCTTCAGATGAAATTCTTCACCGTCGAAGACCGCAAAGGTAAAGTTCACAATCCAATCGCCCAGGCAGATCACCTGACTGGATGCATTGAGCTTGATCCGGTAAGGGACATGACGGTGACCGAATAAAAAATATTCTATCCCGGGATCATTCTGAAGGACCTTTTTTGCATAAATAACCTGGTGTTCTTTGTCTGCTCCAAGGAAGGGTACATAGGCCCCCTTCCTTAATCGGCTTTTCTTGGACCACCATTGTGCAAAGGCAGTAGAACCGTTGGGGTGGATCCTTGCATAAAGCCATTGCAAGATCCTGTTTTGAAAGATTTTCTGGAGGAGCAGGTATCCCACATCACCTTTATATAAACCATCGCCATGACCCAACATGAATTTATGGTTATTCCATTTCCTGGTCAGGGTTTCCCGGTGTACTGTGAGGCCAATTTCTTCTGGCAGATAATCGAAAAGCCATACATCGTGGTTCCCGGTAAACATATGGACTTCTACACCCTCGTCACAAAGAGTTGCGAGTTTGCCGAGGAATCTTGTGAATCCACGGGGGACCACCTTCTTGTATTCAAACCAGTAGTCAAAAATATCCCCAAGCAACCATAGTTCCTTTGCATCATCCCGGATCTCATCCAGCCATTGCACAAAATAGCGTTCCTTTTCCCTGCTTTCTTCAAGCGGGTGCATTCCCAGGTGCAGGTCGGAAGCAAAATATATGTTCTTTTTTTCGGGCTTCAAGTTTACAGGAGATTATCCAGCCATGTTTCCAATGTTCTTCCAAAAAGATTTTTAGCCACAATATCACCTTCCCTGTTGATCAGGAAAACGGACGGAAGGGAAGTTACGTTATAGAGGCGGCCGGCCTTTGAATCGGGATAACTGAGTTCCGATACATTGACCCAATCGAATTCGTTGAAATCAACGGCGTTCATCCATTGCAGTTTATTATTGTCAAGGGATATGGCATAAATTTCAAAACCTTTTGGATGGTACTTGTTGTAGACCTGCCGCATTTGAAGGAGGGCAGAGATGCTCTCCTGGTTTCCGGAGGCCCAGAAAACCACCAGTGTTACCTTGCCATTGAAAGAAGAGAGCGGGATCTCTTTCCCTTCCCTGTCCGCAATGGATAAATCCAGCAGACCGGTGGCTTCTTCGGCCATCTCCAGAAGGGTGTTCATTTTGTTGATCTCCTTCAGGGAAGCTTCCCGCTGGTTAATATCTGCCCTGAGTGATTTGGTCAGTGAGGCATTGGGGTGTGCGATCTCAAGTGAATCAGCTACAGTCTTGAAATATTGAAGATCAGTGTCCAGGCCCATCACCAGGGTCTCATTTTCATATTTTTGATACAGGGCATATACGCTTGAAAGGGAGGTCATATGGTCCAACAGGTACCTGATGGTAAACCGTTTTTGTGAGACAACAGCCTGAGAATATGCCGATCGAACCAGATCCATGTGCGGAGATTCCGGATCCTCGATTGATGCTGCCACACCTTGGAGAGAATCCAGGATGGTGCGGGTGAAATTCAGTTGTTCCACCAGCAAGCGTATATTTTCGGATTCTTCCGATCCCTCAATACTGTATCCGGAACCAAAGGACTCTGCATTTGTTGTCACCAAAACCCTGTCTCCGGGTGACAGTAAAAGATTAAGGATTTCACCATTCTCATATTTGAGAATATAGAGATCCGGTTCGTCCAGGTTGGTGGAGAATGAAAACCGGCCATCTATACCAATGAGGAGCGAATCCACAAGCACAGTCTGATTCACCTCAAGCTTTTCAAGTGTAAGGGTGGTTTCATTTCCACCATGCACCAGTCCTTTTATGCTTACGTTGTTACGTGTGCATGCCAGGCTAGCAAACAGCAGGGAGAACAGGAGTATATATGATGGTATTTTCATGAGATTTTAATCCTTGCTAAATATTCGTTCGAGTTCATCCATAAGTTCTGTTCCAAAAAGATCCACACCTACTATGTTTCCTGCAGGGTCGATCAGATAATTGGCTGGTATTTTCTCAATATGGTAAAGATCAGCAACCACTGTTTCCCACCGCCTGAGCTCACTCAAATGATACCAGTCCAATGTATCCTGCTCCACGGCATTGAGCCATACCTCTTCATCTCCGTCAAATGAAACCTGCAAAATCCGAAAAGGCATGTGGCCAAATGTTGCCCAGGCATTCCGGAGTATGGCATTCTCTTCCCTGCTCAGCTTGCTCCATCCGGCCCAGAAACTTAAAAGAACATAGTTGCCTCTGAGCTCTGACAGGGCCATTTTACTTCCATCAGGTGTCGAAGATACAAAATCAGGAGCGATCTCACCTACAGCCGGACCAGGATTTTGGCTGGGATTGTTCTTTGCGGCTTCTGCCTCCAGCACCTGTGCATGCAACAAATCAACTGCATCGAATCCATTATATTTTTGTGAAAGGAACGAATCAACAAATCTGTATACATCCAGGTCCTCATCAGGATGAAATACAGGGAGGCCCTTCCCGTAAAGGTTGTATAAGGCAATAAGGATGGCAAGGGATTCCTGGTTATTGTGAATGAATTCCAGGGAGAAATCCTGGAATGCATTTGTTACAGAATCGAATTGAAGATCCAGGGCATGTTTTGATCCGGACATAATCCGCGGAGGATTGGGACTCCATATTCTTTCTGGCAATGGTCCCCAGGATGTCCAAAGCCTTTTTATGTTCTTGGCCAGTTCCCTCAACAAATTCGGATCCTTGGGAACCTTGAACTGTATATGATCTGGTTGTCCGCTACAATCCGTTAAAGACCAGATTTTCACCCGGTTCCAAAAGAAGGGTAATATATCCGGCCGGCCCTGTTCTGAGTACATAAAAAGCAATTTTTTCGGATTCAAAGCGGATACTGGAATGCACCGTTCTCTTCACAGGTGGCAGTATCAACAGGGATAAACTCCCTGGCGGCCATCTCCTCCAGCACTACGTCGTATTCGGCACCATCCTCCAGGATGCCTTCAATTTCAGTCACGCTGTCCTGTCGGACTGTCGCATGATCTGATTGTTTAGCCCTGTTGCAGGCAACAGTTGTCCACAGGAGACAGGTACATAGAAGAGGAATATTCCTGAATGTCATTTGTAACAATTTTCGATGCAAAAATAAGAAGAATGTATTATGTGATAATTAGTTGCTAAATTTGCATGGCAAAGCGGGACCACAAGGACTGCAAATGAAGTGTTAAAATATTGACATTTTGAGTGTAAGGCAGTCTATATTGATTTATAATTTTTATATTATACAATAATTTATTTTGTAAATGAGCTACCTGAAGTTTGAAAAATCCGAACTGGTCAATCTTGAGTATTCCCTTTCCAGGGAGTTGATCAGGTCAAACCGGGCAGGTTCTTATGCTTCCACTACCATCATTGGTTGTAATACAAGGAAATACCACGGACTCCTGGTCTGCCCGCTGGAGGAGATGGATGGGGAACATCATGTACTTCTGTCCACCCTTGACGCAACAGTAATTCAGCATGACAAGGCTTTTAACCTGGGGATTCACAAATTTGAAGGGGACAATTATGTTCCCAGGGGACATAAATATGTCCGGGATTTTGATGCCACAAAGGGTTCTCACCTCATCTACAGAGTAGGTGGAGTGGTTTTATCCAGGGAGATCCTGCTGGTTTCAAAGGCCCAACAGGTGCTGATAAAATACACCCTGCTTGAGGCAAATTCTGATACCCTGTTGCAACTGAAACCTTTTTTGGCCTTTCGCAATTTCCACGCATTAAGCAAATCAAATCTATATGCCAATACCAGGTATCAGGAGGTGAGCAATGGGATCATGTCCAGGTTGTACGATGGCTACCCTGGCTTATATATGCAATGTTCGAAAGTTGCTGAATTTGTTCCGGTGCCTGATTGGTACTCCAATGTGGAGTATATTGAGGAGCAGAAAACGGGGTTATGAATTTAAGGAGGATCTTTATGTTCCCGGGTATTTTGAACTGGCTATCAAAAAAGGAGAATCTGTTGTGTTTTCTGCTTCTACTTCAGAATCGGAACCAGCTGGTTTGATGCGGAAATTTAACGCTGAATTGAAAAACAGGGTGCCCAAGGACAGCTTCAAAAACTGTCTGAGAAACGCTGCACAACAGTTCATCGTCAGGAAACAGGGTAGTACCGAAATAAAGGCAGGATTTCCCTGGCTGGGCATCTGGGGCAGGGATACATTTATGTCATTGCCAGGGCTTACCCTTAGCACAGGTGACTTTGATACCGCCAGGAAGGTGATTGATACCATGGTGGCACAGATGAGCAATGGGCTATTCCCGAACACCTGGGTGAAAGGGGTCCCTAATTTTAATTCGTCCGATACAGCGCTGTGGTTTGTCTGGGCCCTGCAACAGTATGCGACTTATGATCCCGATTTCGATATATGGAAGAAATACGGAAAGCACATTAAAACGGTCCTTGAAAGCTATCGCCAGGGCAGTTCCGGGATGTTCCATATGATGGACAACGGACTCATTCATGCCCATCAGGAGGGTGTACCCCTTACCTGGATGGATGCGCAAATTGATGGACGACCCGTAACACCGCGCTATGGTTGTGCCGTTGAGGTGAATGCTTTGTGGTACAATGCCATATGCCAGTCTATAGAATGGTCTGAGCACCAGGATGTGAAGTTTTATGAGGCCTGGAAGGACCTTCCTGACAGAATTCAGCAAGCTTTCATAAGCACTTTCTGGAATGAAGAAAAGGGCTATCTGGCAGATTATGCCACAGATACATTCAGGGACATGTCCGTTCGGCCCAACCAGGTCATTGCGGTGGCCATGGATCACTCGCCCATCACTTCCGCTATGAAGAAGGCGGTACTGGATGTTGTCGAAAGTGAATTGCTTACGCCAAGGGGAATAAGAAGCCTTTCTCCAAAGAACGTGGACTACAAGGAGGTTTGTAAAGGCAATCAGCAGCAACGCGACCTGGCTTATCACCAGGGGACCGTATGGCCCTGGCTTATGGAGCATTTTGCAAAAGGATATCTGCAGGTTCATAAAATGTCCGGACTGCACATGATCAAAAGGCTTTACAATGGATTTGACGAGGATGTCGCTTTCAGGGGAATGGGCAGTATTTCGGAAATATATGATGGAAATCCTCCACACCATCCCCGAGGAGCCATTTCACATGCCACAGGGGTAGCCTCCCTGCTAAGAATGGGCGAGATTATTGATGCTTACAGTTTACACAACACGATGGAATGAGGGTACTGATGTTTGGGTGGGAATTTCCACCACATATTTCAGGGGGACTTGGTACAGCCTGTTACGGACTTACCCGGGGCATGTCAACCATATCCGGAATGGAAATTCTTTTTGTGGTTCCCAGGGCTTATGGTGATGAAGACCAGAGCAGGTTCAGGGTAATTGGTGCAGGGGATGTCCCAATAAATATGAGGACCGTCAAAGAAAGTAAATTCCTGAAGGACTTTTCCCACATCGAAATTAACTCAAACCTGGTTCCTTATACCTCTCCCGAAGAGTATGAAATACTTGTCAATAAAGCTGAAAATGTGGGTTCTCGTTTTGTGGAGACCTCCATGGGTGGAAAGCTGAAATTCACAGGGACCTATGGAAAAAACCTGTATGAGGAGATTGCCAATTATGCAATCGTGGCCGGTGAAATTGCATTGACCAACGATTTTGATATCATTCATGCACATGATTGGCTTACATATCCGGCTGGAATCGCTGCAAAACGGGCCACTGGCAAACCCCTGGTGATTCATGTCCATGCTACTGACTTTGATCGAAGCGGTGGCAACGTGAACCCCACAGTATTTGAGATTGAGAAAACAGGCATGCACCTGGCCGATAAGATCATAGCAGTCAGTAACCTGACCCGGAACACTGTGATTGAAAAATACGGTATTCATCCCGACAAGGTGGTTACAGTGTACAATGCAGTTGATGCTATACCAGACCATGAGAAGTTGCAGCTGAAACGGGGGATCAGCGACAAGGTTGTTACTTTCCTGGGAAGGGTCACCATGCAAAAAGGGCCCGAGTATTTTGTAATGGCTGCGCAAAAAGTACTTCAAAAGATGGACAATGTGCGCTTTGTCATGGCAGGAAGTGGTGAGTTGCTTGAAAAGATGATCCATTGGACTGCTGCGCTGGGCATATCCGACAGGTTTCACTATACCGGCTTCTTAAAGGGGGATGACGTTTTCCGCATGTTTTCTATCAGTGATGTCTATGTGATGCCTTCGGTATCCGAACCCTTTGGAATTTCTCCTCTGGAAGCCATGCAATCCAATGTACCCTCCATCATTTCCCACCAATCGGGAGTGGCAGAGATATTAAAACATGCCTTCAAGGTGGATTTTTGGGATGTGGATGCCATGGCTGATGCCATTTACGGGCTATTAAACTATCCTGCATTGTCAGCCATGTTTAAAAAACATGGAGTCCAGGAAGTGCATGATATGAAATGGGAGAATTCAGGTAAAAGAGTTCATGCCATATACAAGGAATTTGTTCAATGATTTTATGATCTGACATTATGAGAACGATTTGTTTATATTTCCAGGTTCACCAGCCATTCCGGTTCAGAAGGTATCGTTTTTTTGATATTGGTAATGACCATTATTATTACGATGATTATTCCAATGAATCGATTCTCCAGAAGGTGGCCCAGAAATGTTACCTTCCTGCCAATGCCCTCATGCTGGACCTGATCCTTAAGCACAAGGGAAAGTTTAAGCTGGCGTTTTCTATTTCAGGAATTGCCATGGAGCAATTCAAGCTGTATGCACCGGAGGTCCTTGATAGTTTTAAGAAATTGGCTGAGACCGGACATGTTGAGTTCCTGGCGGAAACCTATGCCCATTCACTTAGTTCATTGAGAAGCAGGGAAGAGTTTGAACGCCAGGTGAATGCGCACAAGGATCTGATCAAGGAGCATTTCGGACAGGAACCAACAGTGTTCCGGAATACGGAATTGATCTACTCCGATGAAATAGGAGCCATGGTTGCCAGTATGGGATATAAGGCCATGATAACAGAAGGAGCAAAGCATGTGCTCGGTTGGAAAAGCCCCAATTTCCTTTACTGCAATGCCATAAATCCCAAGCTTAAGCTCTTGCTTAAGAACTTCAAACTCAGTGATGATATCGCTTTCAGATTTTCCAACAAAGGGTGGCACGAATATCCGCTTACTGCCGACAAATTTGTGGCGTGGTTGAACCAGATTCCCAACAAAGAGGAAGTCATCAACCTGTTTATGGATTATGAGACCTTTGGAGAACACCAGTGGAAGGAGACGGGCATTTTCGATTTTCTGGAAGCCTTCCCAGATGCTGTTTTCAAAGACTCTCCTTTCAGCTTCAATACCCCTTCCGAAGTGGCAAAGAAGTTGCAGGTAGTGGCAGCTGCCAATGTTCCAAATCCCATTTCATGGGCAGATGAGGAGCGGGATCTAACCGCCTGGCTTGGGAATGAGATGCAACAGGAAGCATTCAATAAGCTCTATTCTCTTGAAAGTAAAGTATATGCCACATCTGACCAAACCATCAGACAGGATTTTAGATACCTTCAGGTAAGCGACCATTTTTATTACATGTCTACCAAGTTCTTCACGGATGGGGAGGTACATTCTTATTTTAATCCCTATGATACGCCCTATGATGCATTTATCAATTATATGAATGTATTGAGTGATTTTGAGATCAGGGTCAATGCAGCCAACCACACCCATGTAAACGATGATCTGGCCAGGTTAAGCAAGATTATCCAGGAGAAAGACGAAATCATTGAGAAAATGGAGAAGCGCCTGGAAAGTAAAAATGAGAGTGCGAAAGCGAAGAGTCCTGTCAGGGCAAAAGCAAGCATCAAGTCAAAAACCCCCTCCAGGAAACGTCCAGATGAAAAGACCAGTACGACGAAGAAAAAAGCTCCGCCAAAAGCTGGAAAGAAGAAAAGTTAACTTACCGGAAACATAAGAATAGAATGAAAAGACCTGATTATTTATTCGAGGTTAGTTGGGAAGTATGTAATAAGATAGGAGGGATCCACACCGTGGTCTCCACCAAAGCACTTACCGTAGTCAACGAGCTGGGTGACCATTATATTACCATTGGTCCCGATGTATGGAGGGAGAGCCAGGAGCATCCCGAATTTGAAGAAGATTCATCGCTTTTCCCCGATTGGCGGGAGCATGCTGCCAAGGAAGGGATCCGTGTCAGAATGGGTCGCTGGAAGATTGCCGGAAGGCCATTGGCCATGATGCTGGACTTCACCCCGCTTTTTCAACAGAAGGATGACATATTTAAAAGCCTGTGGGAGTCCTATAAACTGGATTCACTGAGCGGACAGTGGGATTATATTGAGCCAGCTCTTTTCGGCTATGCTGCCGGGAAGGCCATTGAGAGTTATTCCAGATTTTATGATCTTGAAGAGACCCAGATCGTGGCACAGTTCCATGAATGGCAGACCGGGGCCGGACTCCTGTACATTGAGCAGCAGCAGCCCCGCGTTGGTACTGTCTTTACCACTCATGCAACCTCTGTGGGAAGATCCATTGCAGGGAATAATCAGTCACTCTACAGCCAGATGGATCACCTGAATGGTGATCAGAAGGCCAGGGAGCTGAACATTGTGGCAAAACATTCCCTAGAAAAAATGGCGGCCAAACATGCAGATGCATTTACAACTGTCAGTGAACTTACGGCCAAAGAGTGCAAACAGTTTCATGAACGGGAGGTGGATGTGGTTCTTCCCAATGGGTTCGAGGACAGTTTCGTTCCCGGGGAGGATGACTTTGATCTGAAACGGAAGGCTGCCAGGAAGCGGATGCTGGAAGTGGCCTCAGCCCTTACCGGTGATATCCATACCGGATGATGCAGTATTGATGGCCACCAGCGGCAGGTATGAGTTCCGGAACAAAGGGATCGACCTTTTTATTGATGCACTTGGGGCCCTGAACAAAAGCAAAAACTGCACGGGTCATGCAGTGGCTTTTATTCTCATTCCAGCCAACCATTATGGCCCCCGCAGGGATCTGCTGGAAATTCTTAAAGGAGATGGCACAGAAGTCGTTGGAGGAGAAGCACCTGACTCATAACCTTCACTATGCCGAACATGACCAGATCCTGAACCGGATCCAGCAGAATGAATTGGGCAATACCAGCGAAGACAGGGTAAAGGTTGTCTTTGTGCCTTCATACCTGAATGGCAGTGACGGTATTTTTGACCTGCCCTATTACGATGTATTGATCGGATTGGATCTGACGATTTTCCCCTCCTATTATGAGCCCTGGGGTTATACCCCGCTGGAGAGCCTTGCATTCAGCGTTCCTACTGTAACCACCACACTGACCGGCTTCGGCCGATGGGTGAACGATGAGTATAAAAAGGAGGTACCGGGGATCAGTGTAATTCCAAGGGATGATCAAAATGACCAGGAGGTGATCCTGGGAATCGGACAGGCCATCTATGGACCAGTGTGGTCTTCAATCCACTATGGATGACAGCCACAGAGCCGGAGCCCATTCCATATCCAGGATCGCTCTCTGGAAGAACCTGTTCAACCATTATCTGAGGCCTTTGATGTGGCCCTGGATGGTGCTTCTGGGAAGGAGAATGTTTACTATGAAAAGGAGAGGATCGAGAAATTGCCTGAGACGGAGCAGGCACTTGTGGACATCCATCCGCACTGGAGGCGTGTTTTGGTTCAGCAAAACATTCCTGAGAAACTCAAACCTTTGGAGGAGTTGTCCCGGAACCTTTGGTGGTCCTGGACCCAGGATGCCATTGATCTGTTTGCAGGGATTGAACCCGGACTCTGGGAAGAGGTTGAAAGAATCCGATGGAGCTGCTGGAAAAGCTTCCTTACGATACCCTGAAGAAATTGGCAAAGGATGAGACATTCATTCGAAAGCTCAGCAATGTGTACGACCATTTTAAGGGCTATATGTCAGAGAAACCCAAAGAAGGGCATGCCATCCATCTCCTACTTCAGTATGGAGTATGGGATTCACAATTCACTGAAAACCTTTTCGGGCGGACTGGGATTGCTGGCAGGCGATTATCTGAAGGAGGCAAGTGATTATAACATTCCCATGACCGGTATCGGTTTGTTATACAGGTATGGTTATTTCCGTCAAATGATCTCTGCCGGGGGAGAGCAGGTAGCGCTTAATGATGCACAGGATTTTTCCAGGCTTCCGATTACTCCCGTCAGGGATTCCCAGGGCAACTGGAAAGGATCAGCATCGTACTGCCGGGCAGAACACTGTTCGCCAGGATATGGAAAGTTCAGGTGGGACGGATCCCTCTCTATATGCTGGATACCGATTATGAGGCCAACCATGAAAGTGACAGGGGGATTACGCATAGCCTTTACGGTGGAGACAATGAACATCGCTTGAAGCAGGAGATCCTGCTGGGGATTGGAGGAATCCGGGCCCTGAGAAGTGTTGGGCTGGATACCGATCTCTATCATTGCAATGAAGGTCATGCAGCCTTTACAAGCCTTGAGCGATTCGAGAATATATCCAGTGTGAGAACATGACCTTCCCCGAGGCTGTTGAGGTGGTCCGGGGCTCGAGCCTGTTTACCACCCATACCCCGGTTCCGGCCGGGCACGACTCTTTCGAGGAGCATGTGCTGCGAACCTATGTGGCGCATTACCCGGAGAGACTCCGGATCACATGGAACCAGTTTATGAACCTGGGAAGGTATCATCCCAATCAGACCCATGAGAAGTTTTCCATGAGCGTGCTCGCTGTGAAGCTCTCACAAGAGGTGAACGGGGTGAGTAAGCTTCATGGCCAGGTATCAAGGGAGATGCTAACCGGGCTCTGGCCGGGATATATGACTGATGAACTGCATATTGGATATGTGACCAATGGTGTTCACTCTGCCCACATGGCTTGGTCCCGACTGGAAGCAGCTGTATGAAAGAACCTTCGGGGATGATTTCATGAACAGACAGGAGGACAGGTTGATGTGGGATCGGATCAAATTGGTATCGGACCGCGAGATCTGGGATCTTAAATCGGAGGAACGGGAGGGCCTTATCAACTATATCAAAGAACGAATTACTGAACTTTCCACTAGAATGATGGATAATCCGGGAAGGATGCTGGAGATTTCCACCGCCTTGAACAAGGATGCCCTCACCATAGGTTTTGCCCGCAGGTTTGCAACCTACAAAAGGGCCCACCTGTTGTTCCGGGATCTGGACAGGCTGGCCAGGATCGTAAACAATCCGGACAAACCGGTCCAGTTTGTATTTGCAGGTAAAGCACATCCAAGGGATATTCCTGGCCAGGACCTGATTAAAATGATTGTGGAGATATCAAAGCGTCCCGAGTTTATCGGGAAAATAGTCTTTTTGCAGAACTATGACATCATGCTGGCCAAGCGCCTGGTGAGGGGGGTGGATATCTGGCTCAATACACCAACCAGGCCCTTGGAAGCTTCCGGAACAAGCGGGGAGAAGGCCGTTATGAATGGGACCATGCATTTCAGCGTGCTTGATGGTTGGTGGGCTGAAGGATATCGCGAAGACTCAGGATGGGCATTGCCCATCGAGCGCTCTTTCGACAACCAGGAGTTGCAGGACGAACTGGATGCTGAACGGATCTATACCTTGTTGGAGAATGATATCACGGAGAAATTCTATATGCGCAACAAAGAGGATATTCCTGAGGACTGGATTGGAATGGTGCGTTCAAACATCGCCCATGTGGCTCCTGAGTTCACCATGAACCGGATGCTTCGTGATTATATTGACAGGTTCTACCTGAAGCTGTACAAGCGGACAAAGCTATTGAGGAAGAAGGATTACCTGGTCCCCAAGGAATTGGCAAGATGGAAGCACCGTATTCTTGAAAACTGGAAGAATATTAAGGTTGTGGAGTATGACTTCCCGGATGTGACCCGTGAGGAGTTTGTTGTGGGCAATACCTATACAGGCAGGGTGATCCTTGACCTGGGTGACCTGAGTTCCGAGGAGATCGGGGTGGAGATGGTACACAGCAAGAGTTCCGGAGGAATGGGGGAAACCACATTCAGGGGTACCCAGAGATTTGAATGCACCCGGGTGGAAGGATCTGTCGCCGAGTATACCTTTGTTCAGGAGGTGCCCGAGACCGGGGTGTTTGACATTGGTTTCCGGATCTTCCCCAAGCATGATGATGTTCCGCATCGCATGGATTTCCCGCTTGTCAGGTGGATTTAGGGTTTATCTGACTCTGGGAATCTCCTGCTTCTGGAGCACGATACCGGTTCGCGAGGGCAGGTAAAGCTTCAGATTTTGTTTGTATCCAAAGGAGCGCTCAACCTGGGTCCTGTGCACGATCTTTGTATCAAAACGGCCAAATCCGCCAAATTCTGGTTGGTCCGTGCATAGCAGCGTATGGTATCTTCCCACATCCACTGCAAGTCCATAATCGGTATAGGATAAAGATGGGTGGAAGTTGAATGCGAAACAGGAGTCCGGCCCGCTCAAATGCCAGAATAAGATCTCCCTGGTCTGTCTTCACATGCTTGCATGTGTCTTTATAGATGCCGAACCGGACCAGTGTTTCCACCATGTCCTTATCAAAGTCAGAAAGGAAATGATACCTCAGTTCTTTATTCTGGATGAGGTTCCACTGGCGGCGTGCATACTGGTAGGACCAGTTGTTTCCCTCTCTTGGAAAATCGATCCACTCGGGGTGCCCGAATTCATTGCCCATAAAGTTCAGGTATCCATTTCCGGCCGTTGAGGCCGTGGCCAGGCGGATCATTTTATGAAGAGCGATTCCCCTGTCAACAACCAGACTCTGGGAGGCTTTATCCATGTGCCAGTACATCTCCTGGTCGATGAGTCGGAAGATAATGGTTTTGTCTCCCACCAGTGCCTGGTCGTGGGATTCAGCGTAACCAATTGTTTTTTCATCGGCTCGTTTGGAAGTAAGTTCATGGAAGATCTCTTCCATATTCCACGCTTCATCGGCTCGTTCCTTGATGGTCTTGATCCAGTAATCGGGAGTACCCATGGCCAGACGGTAATTAAAGCCTATGCCCCCTTCCGTCACCGGTACAGCAAGTCCGGGATAACCACTCATGTCCTCAGCAATGGAGAGCGCTCCGGGCCTGATCTCCTGGATCATCTTGTTGGCCAGGGAGAGATAGGTGATGGCATCTTCATCCTGTCCCCCGTCAAAATAGAAGTCATAACTGGTAAAGTCACGTTCAAGTCCGTGGTCATAGTATAACATACTGGTTACCCCGTCAAACCTGAAACCATCAAATCTGAATTCGGTGAGCCAGTAGTTTACATTGGAGAGCAGGAAATGGGATACTTCGTTCTTTCCATAGTCGAAACAGAGTGAGTCCCATGCCAGATGTTCCCTCCTGTGATTGCCGTGAAAGAACTGCGCAGGATTTCCGTCGAAGACCCCCAGGCCCTCTATCTCATTTTTCACAGCATGCGAGTGTACAATATCCATGATGACAGCCAGTCCATGGCCATGCGCTTCATCAATAAGCGCTTTCAACTCTTCGGGTGTGCCAAAACGGGAGCTGGGGGCAAAAAGGCTGGACACATGGTATCCGAAAGATCCGTAATAGGGATGCTCCTGAATGGCCATGATCTGCAGCGTATTGTAACCGCCACTTACCACATGGGGCAGCACTTTCTCCCTGAATTCACTATAACTTCCCACTTTGTGCTCCTCGGCAGCCATGCCAATATGGGCTTCATAGATCATGGGTTGCAGTTGGGAAAGATCAGGAAGGGGATTCTTCCATTTATAGGGCTCGGCTGGCATCCATACCTGGGCATCGAATACTTTTGTTTCTGGGTCCTGGACCAACCTGTTACACCAGGCCGGTATTCTCTCTCCCTGCCCGCCTTCCCAGCGGACCAGGAGTTTATACCGGTCTCCATGGGAAACAGTTCCCTCCTCAAGGAGAATCTCCCAAACCCCGTTTTCCCGGCGGGTCATTCTGAATTCCTCTTTTACCCCCCAATCGCTAAACACCCCGATGAGGTATATTTCAGTGGCATTGGGAGCCCATTCCCTCATGATCCATCCCGATCCCTGTTTGTGTAATCCAAACCAGAGATGCCCGCTGGCAAATGATTGCAGGCTTCCATCTCCCGCAAGATCCTTCTCTCTTAAAAAGGTCTTTGTCATGCGATTTTCAATGGTCGCCCTGAAGGGTGCCAGCCAGGGATCATTCTTAATCAATCCAGGTTCTTTCATAACAGCTCTTTAAAATTATTAAATTTGAACACTTAAATACCAGGCACGCTTAAAAGAATTTGATTTATTTATGAAGGTTTGGTCAAGTCATGAGCCCATATCCATAAGCAGACCGGTGGCCACCATCGGTATTTTTGATGGTGTGCATTCCGGACACCAGTTTATTCTGGGCCACTTGAGGGACCAGGCCGTGAAGCATCGGGGAGAATCTGTGGTGGTAACCCTCTGGCCCCATCCCCGGATTGTCCTGAATAAAGATATTCAAATGTTTAAGCTGCTCCATTCCCGGGATGAGAAAATCAGGGAACTGAAGCGTTCAGGAATCGATCACCTGGTTTTCATCCCCTTTGATAAACCTACCGCCTCCCTTACGGCCTGTGAATTTACTCAGGAATACCTGGTAGACAGGCTTGGAATTGAGGTTTTGCTGGTGGGGTATGACAACAGGTTCGGACGGGACCGGAAAGGAGATCCCGAAGGACTGGCCCGGTGTGCCAGTGAAAATGCATTCAGGATTGAGAAATTGCCTGAATTTCAGACCGCCCGGGGTAAGGTAAGTTCCACCGTCATCCGTGAATCCATACTCAGGGGAGACCTTCCCGGAGCTGAGGCCATGCTGGGGTACCACTACTACCTTACAGGGAAAATAGTGGAAGGCAATCACATCGGCAGAAAGATGGGTTTCCCTACAGCCAATATTCATCCCTCGGATCCGAACAAACTGATCCCCTTGAACGGGGTATACGCCATCAGGGCTGAGTTGAGGGGAGAAAACCTGGGAGGTATGTTGAATATCGGGTTCCGCCCAACCATTGACAGTGCTTCTGCCGTGAAGACCATTGAAGCGCACCTCTTTGGGATCGACGGGGATTTTTATGATGAACAAATAGTCATTCATTTCGTTTTAAGAGTCCGGGATGAAATGAAGTTCAGGGGGCTTGATGAATTGAAAGCTCAATTGCACATCGATAAAGCCCGAATCCAAAACCTACTTGCATGAGCAAACTGAGCTTGTTGATTTTTATAGTTCTTGTCACACAAAGTTTGAATTTATATGCTCAGAATCCCACACCACTCAGCCCGAAACAACAGGAAAAAATTGAGAAAAGGTGGATCTGGTATCAGCCATCAGCTGAAGTGCTTTTAAAGAGCGGGGACACGCTGATTGGTCAGCCCATTCATTTCAATATGGATGAGTTTTTCATCTTACCTTCTGAGGCGCTTCCACTTGGACTGGAAGGTCGGTTGAAAGTGATCCCTTCCGCTGAGATTGAGCGTATCTGGTTATCCAAAGGAGGAAGAATTACCGCGGCCCAGACAGGAGGTATTATCATTGGAATTGCAGCCGGCACCGGACTGGGAGCACTCATAGGTGGCCCGGTAGGAGCCCTGATCGGGGGTAATGTTCTGGGTGTCAGTGGGGGGTTTGCAGGAAAAGCCTTACACAAGTCAGCGAGCAATGAAGAGGTATGGCTGACTCCAAGCAGCCTTGATTATGAGAAGGATCTTATAAAACTTCGCACCTGGTCCGTTTTTGAAGATTCGCTCCTTTTCACAGACGATCTGAAGAAGCTCCCTGCCTATTCCAGTGCGGTGCGCAAAGCATTCCCTCAAAAGCATTTCAGGATCTCCATGGGAGTGAATCTCGGAATGCGGGGTTTTTTAGAGCAAAACATGCGGGATGTCCTTGAAGCTTCGGGCTTACCGGAGTGGAATGAATCCTACAGCCGCATGCTGGGATTGGAGTATGTTGATTTTTCCTGGCGGGTGCATCCTCATTGGATCGTAGGCGGGGGTCTGATGACCGACCTGGCAGATTTGTTCAGCATTTATTACTATCCTGACTATTCTGAAACAGCAACGAACGTCGATTATTCATACTGGATGAGTTTAACGGATGTGCGGCTTTATACGGAATATGTCCTGAAACCGGTGGACCACTTTTTTTCCAGGCGAAGTGAATTTATTTTTGGGGGAGGAGCGATCATAAGTTTAGCGGAAACCAGTTATAGTTATTCTGAATCGAATCAGGTTACGGCCATGTATTGGAATTCCTCTTTGCATGAGAGGCACACTGTGTTCGGGCTTCAGTTCAGGGGAGCTTACCATTATTACCTGGCAAGGAACTTTTCACTGTCGGGAGGTCTGGAGGTCAATCTCTATCAAAACCTGAAATTGCCAGGTCTGGAACTGCCTGAAGGGTATCCTGGTGAAGTTTTTGGATTTGCGGATCATACCATCAATTACAGCACTCTCAGATTCAAATTCGGAGCGCATCTCTATTTTTAATCCTTTTTGAAAAACAAATCGTTGAATTCCAGCAACTTTTTTGTTTTTCAAACGTAATATTCAAGGTCTTCTTTCATTCTGGAAGAATTCATTACTTTTGCATTCATAAAAAATTGAAATATGGATACAATGACATTCACCGAAACCCTTCCCTATAAAGTGGCTGATATTGCCCTTGCTGAATTTGGACGGAAAGAGATTGAAATAGCTGAGAAAGAGATGCCCGGACTGATGTCCATCCGGAAGAAGTGGGCCAGTGAGAAACCACTGAAGGGAGCCAGGATCATGGGTTCGCTGCACATGACCATTCAAACAGCGGTATTGATTGAAACGCTTGTGGAGCTTGGTGCAGATGTCAGGTGGGCCAGCTGTAATATTTTCAGCACACAGGACCATGCTGCAGCAGCCATTGCCGCTAGCTGGAGTTCCTGTATTTGCATGGAAAGGGGAGACCCTGGAAGAGTACTGGTGGTGTACCGCACAGGCACTTGGCTTCCCGGAAGGAAAAGGTCCCCAAATGATCGTGGATGATGGCGGTGATGCTACATTGCTGATGCATCAAAGGATATGAGGCTGAAGAGGACGCATCGGTACTGGATGAGAAAGCTTCCAGCAAGGAGGAAGAAGTGATCCTTAGCCACACTGAAGGGAATACTGGCAGAGGATCACGGCAAGATGGCACAGGGTGGTTCCTGAAATGAGGGGTGTTTCTGAAGAGACCACTACAGGAGTTCACGGCTCTACCAGATGATGGAGCAGGGAAGATTGCCTTTCCCCGCCATCAATGTGAATGACTCTGTGACAAAATCAAAATTCGATAACCTGTATGGATGCCGTGAATCGCTGGCCGACGGGATCAAGCGTGCCACCGATGTGATGGTGGCCGGAAAAGTCGTTGTGGTTGCCGGTTACGGTGATGTAGGTAAAGGATGTGCCCATTCTATGAAATCTTACGGGGCCAGGGTGATTGTTACCGAGATTGACCCATCTGTGCACTGCAGGCTGCCATGGAAGGATTTGAAGTCAGCACCATGGAGGAGCTGTAAGCAGGGTAATATCTATGTAACCACCACCGGGAACAAAGATGTGATCACTGCAGAACACATGGCTGCCATGAAAGACCAGGCCATCGTATGCAACATTGGACATTTCGACAATGAGATTCAGGTGGCCCAGCTGGAAGATTGAGCGGAATTAAGAAGGTAAATATCAAGCCCCAGGTAGACAAGTACATTTACCAGGACGGTCATGCCATCTTCCTTGCTGGCCGAAGGCAGACTGGTGAACCTGGGCTGTGCCACAGGACACCCATCCTTTGTGATGAGCAACTCATTCTCAAATCAGACCCTTGCCCAGCTTGAGCTGTGGAAGAATGACTATGAGGTAGGCGTTTATATGCTTCCCAAGCACCTGGATGAAGAGGTAGCACGGCTGCACCTGGAACAACTGGGAGTGAAGCTGACAACCCTCACACCCGAGCAGGCTGAATATCTTGGTGTGAAGGTGGAAGGCCCCTACAAGCCCGAACATTACCGTTATTAAATACATGAAAGGGTATCCCTTCCTCGCTGAATATTTTTGCTACGCAATAAAATATAGGCTTAGGAATTGAATACCCTTGTTTTTTACTTTCTAGTTGAAGACGTGCAGGACGTCTCCCTGCAGGGTGGCGTGGTACTCGAACAGGGGATAAACCGCAGGTCCGGAGATCGGTGAACCGTCCAGTGCAGGAAGGTAGGTGGTTCCGCATTCAGGACATTTCAGGGAGAGGGTATCATCAATCACCGCAGCATCGTGTTCCGGCCACAGGGTGCACGTACGGTCATAGGCCCTGTAACTGAAGTCAGACTCCCTGTAGAGGACAAGGCCGTTGACACCTCCCTTGACAAACTTTGTGCCCAGGACCCCCAGGTCGTATAGATCGGAGTAGATGAGGAAATATTCATCCACCTTCACATAAGGGATAATCTCTCCCCTGTGTGTTTCGCATGATGTGACGATAAACCCCGGTATCAGGAGGAATAAAACCATGCCTATACATATCCTTATGGCTTGCATTTGGAACAAAAGTAAGAAAACCGCCTATTTTTTGTACTTTTAACTCTCATTATCAAGGATTATTGCTTTAAGGCCTTTCTAAATGGAATTTGACATCGGTAACATATTGTATGTGGTGATTACGCTGGTGGTTATCATTGTGGGACTTCTGGGCAAGAAAAAGAAGCCCGCCTCCACAGGTTCTGAGCAGGATACCAGCAGCAGGCCCCAGGGAGGAATCATGGAAAACCTGGAAAAGATCCTCAGTATGGGACAGGAAGATCCATTGATTATGGATTTGAAGGACCATGAATCCGATCTTTACGCTGAGGAGGAGAGGGAATACGAAGAAACGGAATTAGAATCTTCACCTGCTGAGACCGGGTCTGATCAGACGTTCCAGGCGGAGTACCAGCAAATTCTGGACCGGCTGAACAACAGGGAGAGTGACGCATCTCTTTTTGAAGAGGAGGGGGGCAATCTTGAACCCCTGGAGCTCATTCAATTGGAGGATGAGCAGGGAACAGACTATTTTGAGATCATTAAGGATTTTGATGCCGGGACGGCCGTTGTGTACTCGGCAATCATCAATCGTGTTGATTATTAATTATTTTTTGTAATTTTACATCAAGAGAGTTCCGGCGTTTGCGGAATTCTTTTTGTTTTTAATATAACGGAGGAGACTACAATTATGGCACAAGCTTCTTATATGACAGAGGAGGGACTGGCCAAACTTAAAAAAGAACTGGAGCATCTGTTAACAGTGGAACGGCCTGCCATTTCACAACAGATTGCTGAGGCCAGGGATAAGGGTGACCTTTCGGAGAACGCGGAATATGATGCGGCCAAGGAGGCACAGGGCTTGCTTGAGATGAAAATCGCCAGGTTTGAAGACATGGTGGCCAAAGCACGGATCATTGACGAATCGAAGATAGATACTTCACAGGTTCAGATCCTGAACAAGGTGAAGATCAAGAATACCAGCAACAACAAACAGGTTGAGTATATGCTGGTTTCGGAGAGTGAATCGGACATCAAGAGCGGAAAAATTTCTGTGGCTACTCCCATTGCCAAGGGGCTTCTTGGCAAAAAGGTGGGTGATGTGGTAGACATTCAAGGTTCCCTCAGGCATTATGTCGTTCGAGATCTTGGAGATCTCTCTTTAACAGGCATTCAGCATGGCAAGCATCTTTTCAAAGATCATTTCTGGTGAAATCCCATCCTACAAAATACACGAGGATGACAGGTACTATGCTTTCCTGGATATCAATCCACTGGCCAGGGGACATACGCTGGTGATCCCTAAAATCGAGACCGATTACCTTTTTGATCTGGAGGATGACTTATTGGGTGATATGATGGTGTTTGCGAAAAAGGTGGCTCTGGCCATTGATAATACCATGGAGTGTAAAAGGGTGGGAATCGCAGTTCTGGGACTGGAAGTGCCCCATGCCCATATCCATCTGGTACCCATCAATAATCTGCACGATATAGAATTCAGCAAACCCAAGCTGCAATTATCGAAAGAGGAGTTTGAGACCATTGCCGGCCGGATCTCTGCAGCAGTTCAATAGGGTTATTTGACCCTTCCCGGATTTTTACGGATGAAATCTTCCCAGCTCTTTGAGCCGGCGGCTTTTGTGACAGATTCTATCTGGTAAAAGTGGCATACCGCCACGGCCAGACCATCGGTGGCGTCCAGGTCAGAGGGGATCTCTTTCAGTTTAAACATTCTGGCCAGCATGGCAGCCACCTGCTCTTTTGATGCATGCCCCGCACTGGTAATGGCGAGTTTGATCTTTCTGGGGGCATATTCCGCCACAGGGATTTCCCGGGAGAGAACAGCGGCGATGGCAACCCCCTGTGCCCTTCCCAGTTTAAGCATGGACTGTACGTTTTTTCCGAAGAATGGAGCTTCAATGGCTACCTCATCGGGCAGGTAGAGATCGATCAGTTCAAGGGTTTTCTCCAGGATCATCCCAAGCTTTATATAGGGATCTTTTTCCTTTTTCAGGTCGATCACCCCCATATCCATGAAAACCGGCGTTGTGCCATCTGCCTTGATCACGCCATATCCCATGAGGTTGGTGCCTGGATCAATCCCCAGTATGATTTTTTCACTTTTTATCTGCATGCCTGTGTATCATGTTCTGGATCACTATCCCGGAAACCAGCAGTAAAATTCCAATTACCGTGGTCTGGAATATCTTTTCATCCAGTACCAGTTTTACAAAAACCAGGTTCAGAAATGGAGCAATATACACCAGGTTGCTGATCCGGTCTGTGGCAGGCGCATATTGCATGGCCAACAACCACAATACAAAGGTAACACCCATTTCGAAAACACCTACATATGCAGCTGTTCCCCATGCCCGGAATGATCCTGGAAACAGATCCCCTTTGAGGAGCCCCGCACCAATGATAATCAGGGATGCGAATAGGAAATTGAGGAACAACCTGACCACCGGGTCTTTTTTATCCCGGGTGTTGAAGATCCAGTAGAATGACCCAGATAAGGGAAGTGGAGAGAGCCAGGATGATCCCCACTTTGTTTTCCGGGTCGTTTCCCATGGTTCCCCCCTGGAGGGATATGACAACAACACCCGAGAAGCTCAGCACCATGGCCCCGATGCTTTTCCACCCTATTTTCTGGCGAAGCATGGGGATGGAGATGAGCACCAGCACGATGGGCCAGATCATGTTCAGGGGCTGGGCCACCTGCGCCGGAAGAATGGAGTATGCCCTGAACAGAACCAGGTAGTATGCAATGGGATTGAGCAGGCCCATGAGAAGAGAGAATCCCATGTCCCTCCAGCCAAACGTTGCCAGTTGCTTCAACCGTCCGCTCGAAATAAGGATGATCCCCAATGCCACAAAGGAGGAGAGGGTTGCACCCGTGAGCAGTTGAAAAGTACCTTGGAACCTGAGGCCCAGTTTGAAGGCGGTGGGCGCCGTGGACCAGAATAGCACAGCCAGGATGGCAAACAGATAAGCTTTCCTTGCTGATTTTTCACGCATCGACTGGACTTATGAAGTGATGATCCTGTCTCCCATATAGGGTTGCAGTACCTCCGGTATCCGAATACCCTCCTTTGTCTGGTTGTTTTCAAGGATGGCAGCCAGGATCCTGGGTAGTGCCAGGGAGCTTCCATTGAGGGTATGTGCCAGGATGGGGCGTTTTTCTCCCTCCTCCCTGAATCGCAGCTTCAGCCTGTTGGCCTGGTAGGATTCAAAATTGGAGACAGAACTCACTTCAAGCCACTTTTGCTGGGCTGCGGCATACACTTCAAAATCGTAGGTCAGGGCAGAAGTAAAGCTGAGATCTCCACCACAAAGCCTCAAAATGCGGTAGGGAAGTCCGAGGCTGATCACAAGCTGCTCCACATGCATCACCATCTCGTCCAGTGCTGTATAAGATTTTGACGGATGCTGGATCTGGACAATCTCCACCTTGTCGAACTGGTGAACACGATTTAGGCCCCTGACATCCTTGCCATATGAACCGGCTTCCCGCCTGAAGCATGGTGTGAATGCAGTGTTTTTGATGGGAAGATCCCCGGCATTCAGGATCTCGTCCCGGTACATATTGGTCACCGGCACTTCGGCAGTTGGAATCAGATAAAGGTTGTCGCCGCTTACATGATACATCTGTCCCTCTTTGTCGGGTAACTGGCCCGTTCCGAACCCGGAAGCTTCATTGACCATCAATGGAGGGAGTACCTCTTCATAGCCCGCGGCAGTGTTAACATCCAGAAAATAGGAGATCAAAGCACGCTGTAGCTTTGCACCTTTTCCCCTGTATACAGGGAAGCCAGCGCCTGTGATCTTCACCCCAAGATCAAAATCAATGAGCTTGTATTTTGTACCCAGGTCCCAGTGCGGGAGCGCTTCTTCGTGCAGCTCAGGTAAAACGCCGCCTTCACGGATGATGGTATTGTCAGCTTCGCTTTTCCCGGTGGGACAGAAGGGTGGGGAATGTTGGGTACCTGAACCAACAATTCATTCATTGTTTTTGTGGCTTCCTGCAGCTCCTTTTCCAGCGATTCAAGATTTTTTTTAATGCCTGTGGTCTGTTCCTTCACCCCGTTGGCTTTCTCAGTTTCACCCTGCTTGAAAAGCATCCCGATCTCTTTACTCAGCTGGTTCATTTCAGCCTGAAGCTCGTTGGTTTTTACCTGGAGGGATCTCCGGGAATCATCAGATGAAATGATCTGGTCGATCAGTTCAGGCTGCTTGAAATTTTTAATCTTTAATCTGTCGAGGATGGATTCCCGGTGATCCCGGATAAACTGGATAGTCAGCATATTGAAAGCATAAAAAAACCTGTAAAACACTATAAAGGTAGTGCATTACAGGTGAATGATATATATAGATTTCAGTTTTTTCTACTGGTTTTCTACCGGATCGATGGAGACATATGATTTGTTATCCCTTTTCTTGGTGAACTTCACCGTACCATCGATTTTGGCAAAAAGTGTGTGGTCTTTACCCAGTCCCACATTGTTGCCCGGGTGGTGCACTGTACCACGTTGTCTTACGAGGATGTTTCCTGCTTTTACGAGTTGTCCGCCGTAAAGCTTCACACCAAGTCTTTTACTTTCTGATTCGCGACCGTTTCTTGAACTACCGGCTCCTTTCTTATGTGCCATATCTCTTTACTTTTCTATTTACTTTTCCCTTTCACGTTCTTCGGCTTTCGCCTCAGTTCCTTCGGTTGTACCTTTTAGGCTTTGTCCTCACCTGCATCCTTTTTGGGAGCTGGTTTGGCCGCAGGCTTTTTTGTTGCTGTTGCTTTTGTTGCTGTTGCTTTTGTTGCTGTTGCTTTTGTTGCGGCAGGCTTTTTAGCTGCGGCAGGTTTTTTAGCTGCGGCAGGTTTTTTTGTTGTGCTTGTCTCTTTTTTGGCAGCGGCAGCTTTCGGGGCAGCTTCTGCTTTGGGGGCGGCCTCCTTCTTGGCTTCTGCTGGCTTGGAGGCAGCCTTTTCAGAAATGGTTTCGATCTGAATCTGGGTCATATATTGCCTGTGACCATTCAGTTTCTGATAACCTTTCCTTCTTTTTTTCTTAAAGACCAATACTTTGTCACTTTTAACGTGAGCAAGGATCTTGGCGGAAACAGCTGCCCCTTTAACAACCGGGTCTCCAACCGATACTTTGCTTCCTGTATCAATCAGCAAAACCTGGTCAAATGACAACTTTTTTCCTTCTTCGCCTTCCAGCCTGTGGACAAATAACTTCTGGTCTTTTTCAACTTTGAATTGCTGTCCTGCTATATCAACTATTGCGTACATTGTACAAACCTTTTTACTTAATGTCTGAATTTGGGTTCGCAAAGATAGAAAAGATTGTGCGATAGACAAAGATATTAAGCTATTATTTTAGCGCAAGCTGATCAAATGGCCTGCTTGCAATTTACAGAGGGAAATGTCTGAGTAATTTCTATATTTGTGATAAACGAGCCAGAACCGGGTATGGGTAAAATAAAACTAAATGTTCTTGGCATTTCATACAGCCAGACACAATCGGGAGCATATGCATTGGTTTTATCTGAAGAGGAGGGTAGCAGGAGGATCCCCATCATTGTAGGAGGATTTGAGGCGCAGGCAATTGCTATTGAACTTGAAGGGCTTACCCCGCCGCGGCCACTCACCCATGACCTGTTTAAAAATTTCTCAGATTCTTACGGAATCCGCATTATCGAAGTGAACATCCATAAACTGGAAGAGGGGGTATTCTTTGCCAACGTCATTTGTGATAACGGAGACCACCAGATAACATTGGATGCCAGGACTTCCGACGCCATCGCCCTTGCATTGAGGTTTAAGTGTCCCATTTTTACTACAGATGAAATTGTGGAAAAGGCCGGGATTGTTCTTGATTTTGAAAAGGGATCAGGTCTTGAACCACAGGATGATACTGAAACATCAGACGAGATGGTTGAAGCTCCCGAGAAACCTGCAAAGAGGACCCTCCTTCCCGATTTGTCCAACACCAGCACCGATGAACTGATGGCAATGCTTGCCGATGCTGTTGCCAAGGAGGATTATGAGCGGGCCTCTGAAATCAGGGACGAAATAAACCGAAGATCGAAATGATAGCAGATACCATGCTTATCGATTCTGTTGTTTCCTTGGTACAGCAGGTGCCAGCTGATGCAGGATCCATGGCCAACATTCTTCCCGAGAGGGGAGGATTCGACCTGAACCTGGTCAATATTCTCAGGGGACTTCTGGGTATGGCTGTATTGATTGGCATTGCATTTCTGTTCAGTACTGACAGGAAGGCCATCAACTGGCGCACGGTTGGAACAGGATTGCTCATTCAACTGGTGCTGGCCATTGGTATTTTATTTGTCCCTTATCTTCAGTCTTTCTTTGAACTCATAGGAAAGGGTTTTGTAAAGATCCTTGCTTTTACCAATGAAGGTGTCACTTTTCTCCTTGCCAGGTCTGATACAGGCAAGGTTGATCCGGCCCTTCAGAATTTTGCTTTTTCTATCCTGCCAACCATTATTTTCTTTTCAGCCATTACAAGTCTCCTTTTTTACCTGGGCGTCATCCAGTTTTTTGTAAAGATTCTGGGATATATGCTTTCCCGTGCGCTTGGACTTTCAGGAGCTGAAAGTCTGTCAGTGGCAGGGAATATCTTCCTGGGTCAGACAGAGTCACCCCTGTTGATCAAAGCATACCTGGAAAAAATGAACCGGTCAGAAATCCTCCTAGTGATGTCGGGAGGAATGGCCACATTGGCAGGAGGTGTTCTGGCCGCCTATATTGGTTTTCTGGGGGGAGGAGATCCGGCTCAACAGATCATTTTTGCCAAACACCTGCTTACAGCTTCTGTGATGGCAGCACCGGGGGTGGTTGTTATCTCTAAGATATTGCTTCCACAGACGGAAAAGATCAGCAAGCAAATAGAAGTGTCCAAGGAGGGAATTGGAAAGAATGCCCTGGATGCCATCTCCAATGGTACCGGGGAGGGCCTTCGCCTGGCTGTAAATGTTGGAGCCATGCTGCTTGTCTTCCTGGCCTTCATCGCCTTCATCAATTATATTTTCATTAAGGTGGGTGACTGGACAACAGTGAATGAAAAGATAGCCCAGGTTACAGGAGGCAAATATGATGAACTGAGTCTTGAATTTATTTTGGGCTATGCACTTTCACCCCTGATGTGGTTGATCGGGGTTGCAAAGGAGGATATTACCCTGGTGGGCTCACTGTTGGGAAAAAAGCTGATTCTTACCGAGTTTGTTGCATATATCGGATTGTCCGATCTGAAGGCGGCAGGGGAATTTACACATGCTAAATCCATTGTTATGTCTGTTTATATGCTTTGCGGATTTGCAAATTTTGCCTCCATAGGTATCCAGATCGGTGGAATTGGAGCCCTGGCTCCCGGGCGAAGGGTTTTGCTGGCGCAATTGGGAATGAGGGCATTGCTTGCAGGAACCCTGGCTTCCCTGCTGTCGGCCACCATCATCGGAATCCTTATGGGTTAATCATGGAACGAAAGAGAAGGTTTAACTTCGATTTTACGGGAAAATCTGTTTTGGTTGTGGAGGATACCATGATGTCCTTTAAGCTGATCGCTGCCGTGCTGGGCCAGGTCAATGCCACGGTGACCCATGCTACCAACGGACGGAAAGCCATCGAATATTGCAGTGGGGATCAGCATTTTGATGTGGTCGTGATGGATATCCAGATGCCTGAAATAAATGGGATCGAGGCCACGAAAAAGATAAAACAGTTGCGCCCTACGCTGCCGGTAATTGCTGCCACAGCCAACACCTTTCGATGATGAAGAAGCAGTCTGCAGGGAAGCGGGTTGTGACAGTTTCATTACCAAACCACTTCAGTTTGTGAAGCTCTTCGAACTTATGAAATTCCATTTCGACAGGCAAACTTAGGGATATGATACTTCCCTGTGTTCATTACCATTGTATTTTCTTGTTATACATCCTGGTTATGGGTTTGCTTTCGTTGGTACTCCCCAGGTTGCAGAGGCCGTCAGGGAAGGAACCATCAGGAAAGGAGAGGGTAAGCGTGATGATGCCTTTCAGAAATGAAGCGGCACATTTGCCAGGCCTGATCGATGATCTTTCCAGGCAAAGCTATCCTGTTGAGCTCTTTTTGGTGATTCTGGTCAACGACCACTCCACAGACGGGTCCGGACAAATCGCCACTTCTCTGGTGGAAGCACATCCCGGCTTCTACCTGTCTGGAATCTTCCCGGGGGAGGCATGGGAAAAAGGAAGCCCTTGCCATACGCCATATCCACGCACAAAAACCCATGGATAATTCAAACGGATGCCGATTGCCGAATGGGTGAAGATTTTCTCGCTTCCCATATCTCTTTCCAGGAAGAGCATCCGTCGGATCTGGTTGCGGGATTTGTAACCACCGGGAAAGGGAGGAGCTGGATTTCTGGAAGCGTTTCAGAGACTCGATATGTTTGGATTGACAGGAGCCGGTGCCGGGTCCTTTTCCTTGGGGCGGCCACTCATGTGCAGCGGGGCCAACCTGTTCTACTCCAGGGATCTTTATTTGGATACCCGACCATTTGACCCGGTAGATAAAATGGCATCCGGAGATGATATGTTTATGCTGATCGGTGCAAGGAAACTGAAGCGAAAGATTTCATTTAATCCCGATCCGAGAGCCAATGGTGTGTACATGCTCCTGTGGAAAACCCAGGAGCTCTCATCAGGCAGCGCATCCGGTGGGGTGGGAAGTCGGCTTTCTACCGAATGTGGACATACAGATTCCTGGCCTGGTGGTGGCCCTGGCATCCTTTGGCATGTTGTTTTCCCCGCTCTGGATAATTCTATTTCCGAGACTCTTGCTTGTATGGCTGCTTAGCCGGTGATGGAATGAAACTGGTGCTGACTTTCTGATTCTGGCCATTGTGGCGTAAGACCGGACAGGGAAAAACGCTGTGGTGGTTTCTTCCCGTATGGCTGCTATATTATGTATATGCCAGTGCTTGTTGTGGGTTCGCTCTTAAAACCAGGCAGCTGGAAGGGCAGGGCTTTTAGCAAAGGATAGGCACTCAGGTGAGGCGCCTTTTCTGGAGCAGCCTGTAACTGAAGAAAAGAGCCAGACCAGTATAAGCAAGCACCAGCAGGATATTCAGCCACATGGGCAATCCTTTGGGAAGGATATCCAGGGCCGATTCATCAATGGTCTCATTGCTGTTGACTTTTCTCTGGAAGAGTTCAATGAGGTCGGGACAGGGGTCATCCTGGTGATGGTCCGGAAGGGCAGGTACCATTTTATCTCATGTTCCCTGAGAACCAGCCATAAAACCGGGTCCACGAAGGTTCTGAGCCCAATGAAAGCCAGAAGCGACAGGGCAGTATTCTTGATCAACAGGGCCACCAGGAGGCCCATGCTCATAAGGAGAATGCAGCCAGGAAATACCTTCCCAGCATCCATGCGTTCTCCAAGGCGATTTTAAAAGTTAGTTTGTAGCTGTAGATCAGCCCAGGGACAGGGATGTGATACCGACGAGCAGGGTGGCGAACAGCGAAAGAACCAGGATGGAAAGCAGTTTCTGGACCAGCAGGTCGGTTCTGCTCAATCCGAAAATAATCTGTGTTTTAAAGGTATGGTTGCTAAACTCCTTGGTGGTGACCATGATCACAATCAGGGCCAGCATCACATTATAAGGTTCAGTAATCCATGAAAGGAACACCCATACATCGGGGAACCTGAATACATCACTCAGGGAGATCACCGGAATCTCCTTATCAATGGCCGGGTAGATAATGATCCCCAGCGTAAAAGCCAGGAAATAGAGTCCCAGCGTAATCCGGAAGGGATTGTAATGAGACAGCTTGATCTGTTCTATGTGAAGTAGTTTACGCATCGTCCCGCTATTCTTCTTTAACCAGTTCAAGGAATTGTGATTCCAGACTCCTTTTCGGCTCAGCATATGATGGATCACCAGTTGCTGAAAAGGAAAAGGAATTGATATCAGCGGATGTTACGCCTTCATTCAGGGTGATGACCAGATAGTCCGTTTTCTTCAACATCTCTCTGGCCAGTGTTGATCCGCTCAGCTCTTTCTTCAGTTTTTCATTGTCGGCAGCAGGAGACCTCGATGATTTCTTCTTCTGCGAGAAGCTCTTTCACAGGACCACTTGCCAGCAGTTCTCCCTTTTTTAGGATGGCCACATGGCTGCAGATCTTTTCAACCTCACTGAGGATATGGGAGGCCAGGATCAGGGTCTTACCCTGCTTTCACCTGCTCGATGACCACCTCCCTTACTTCCGCAATACCCTCAGGATCCAGCCCGTTGGTAGGTTCATCCAGCACCAGTACTTTTGGATCCCCCAGCAAGGGCAGCCGCAAGGCCCAGGCTCTGTTTCATTCCCAGCGACATGGTTGAAAACCTGGAACGTTTTCTTTCCAACAGCTTTGCAGAATCAAGGACCCGGTCGATATCAGAATATTCCAGACCTTTGATATCACAAATGATCTTCAGGTTTTTTTCTAGGCTCAGGTAGGGATAGAAATGGGGCGTTTCGATGAGTGATCCAATGCAGCGTCTCTGAGCGGGCCTGGGATTCTTCACCAAACCAGCTGAATATTCCGCTGTCCTGTGGAAGGATCCCGGTAACAATGGAAAGGGTGGTGGTCTTTCCGCTTCCATTGGGGCCCAGAAGTCCGTAAGCCTGACCATCTGTGATCTCCAGGTTCAGGTTTTGTATGGCTTTGACTTGTTTGTAGGATTTGTTAAACCCCCGATCGTTAGGATTTCACTCATATCAGTTGGCCAGCTCAGAGAAAAATTTGATGCGAACCAGCCGAATCTCCTCTTCGCTGAAGTACTCTTCACCCAGCTCGGCCAGTGCCTCATCTATGGATTCAGTCTCCGCTTCTCTGAAATACTCATATATTTCATCAAGCTTCTCTTCATCCATGGATTCATTGAGATAATAGTCAATATTTAATTTGGTGCCTGAATGAACAATGGCTTCAATCTCATCGATCAGGTCCATCATCTCCATATTCTTTGGCGTGTGCAATATCATCCAGGTGAAGTTTGCGGTCAATACTCTGGATGATATATACCTTGACGCCGGATTTATTGACCACCGATTTGACCACCATATCCAGGGGACGGATGATGTCTTTATCCTCCACATATTCCTGGATGATCTCCACAAATTCCTTTCCGTATTTTTTGGCTTTCCCGGCACCTACGCCCACAATATTCTGTAGCTCTTCCAACTTCAACAGGATATTGGATGGCCATGTCCTCCAGTGAGGGATCCTGGAAGATCACAAAGGGAGGCAGATTCAGCTGTTTTGGCCATATTCTTCCGCAGGTCCTTCAGAATGTGGAGCAACTCCTCATCAACTGCTCCGGTCCCGCTTCCTCCTGCGGCAACTCCCTCCTCAGGGGCGATTTCAAAATCATGATCCTGTGTCAACATCATCGAATACGGCTTCTTAATATACTCATGACCTTTTTCAGTCAGTTTCAATAATCCATAATTTTCAATATCCTTGGTAATAAACCCTGCCACCAGGGCCTGCCTGAGCACTGCATTCCAGAATTTAATGTCCTTTTCTTTTCCGGCTCCAAAGAATTCTGAATGGTGATGGTTGTAAGTTTTTACCGCACTGTTTGCAATGCCTGAAAGAACATGAGCAATATGCTCCGATTTGAACTTTTCCTGGACCCCTAAAATAGCTTTTAAACTTAAAACCAAATAGGCTTTTCCCTCAAATTTTTCCTTGGGATGTAAACAATTATCACAATTGTCACATGCTTCTTTCATGATCTCCCCGAAGTAATTGAGTAAGAGCTTTGGCCGGCATACAGCCGATTCAGCATATGCTACAGTTTCCAGCAATAATTGCTTCCCGATCTCCTGCTCTGCAACCGGTTTTCCCTGCATGAATTTTTCCAGTTTCTGAATGTCCTTGTAGCTGTAAAATGCAATGCATTTTCCTTCTCCACCATCTCTTCCTGCCCTTCCGGTCTCCTGGTAATAGCCTTCCAGACTTTTGGGGATATCATAATGGATGACAAAGCGTACATCGGGTTTATCAATCCCCATTCCAAAGGCAATGGTGGCCACGATCACATCCACCTCCTCCATCAGGAACTGGTCCTGGTTGGATGACCGTGGTCATTGCATCCATCCCGGCATGATATGGAAGTGCTTTAATTCCGTTTACTATCAGTGTTTCTGCCAGCTGTTCCACTTTTTTTCGGGACAGACAATAGATGATTCCTGATTTCCCGTGGTTTGCCAGGATGAATTTGATGATCTCCTTTGTGGCATGAACCTTGGGTCTGATCTCATAGTAGAGATTATGCCTCCGGAAGGAAGATTTAAATACATTGGCGTCCAGCATCTCCAGGTTTTTCTGAATATCACTCTGTACTTTGGGTGTGGCTGTGGCTGTAAGTGCAATGAGAGGAGCGGTCCCAATCTAATTGACGATGGGCCTGATCCGCCTGTATTCAGGCCTGAAGTCATGTCCCCATTCAGAGATGCAATGAGCTTCATCAATGGCATAGAAGGAGATCTTCACCTTCTTCAGAAACTCGATGTTCTCCTCCTTGGTCAGGCTTTCAGGGGCCACATAGAGGAGCCTGTGTCCGCCTGTCAAGGACATCTTTTTTTACCTTGGCGATGGCATTTTTTGTAAGAGAGGAATTCAGAAAATGGGCCACACCGTCATCCAGGCTGAAGCTCCGCATGGCATCCACCTGGTTCTTCATCAGGGCAATGAGTGGTGAAATAACAATGGCGGTTCCCTCCATGATCAGGGCCGGTAGCTGGTAGCAAAGGGATTTCCCTCCACCTGTTGGCATCAGGACGAAGCGTATCATTCCCTTTCAGGACATTGGTAATGATCTCTTCCTGGTTTCCCTTGAAACTATCAAATCCGAAATACTTCTTAAGGTTATCGTGCAGTATCTCTCCGTAATTCTCCATTATCTCGCTTCCATAAAAAGGCTGGGAAAACTAAAGATAGTATAATTTGATATCTGTTTCAAGGGGGTCAGTTTTTTTTGTTACTTTGCAAATCCTGAAAAAAAAGGATCTGAATGGAACAGAAGAAAGAAGCCGAAATGTCTTTTCTTGAGCACCTTGAAGTGATGAGATGGCACCTGTTAAGGTCGCTCTTATCTATCGTTATCCTGGCTCTGGTGGCATTCGTATTCAAGGAGATTGTTTTTGATAAAATCATCCTGGCACCCAAGGAACCCGGATTTCCCGACCAACAGGTGGCTTATGCCAGCTTGGAGAAATTTTGGGAATTGAAGAGGATATGCATTAACCAGGATCCTTTTACCCTGCAAACCGTAAAGATGGCGGAGCAATTCTCCATGCACATCATTGTATCCCTGGTGGCGGGATCGTGGTGGCTTTCCCCTACATATTCTGGGAATTCTGGAGATTTATTGTACCTGCTCTGTATGATAAGGAGAAAAGAACAGCCAGCGGTGCAGTCTTTTATACCTCCTTGCTTTTTATTCTCGGTGTTTTGTTCGGGTATTATATCATCTGCTCCCCTGTCGGTGAATTTTCTGGGCAATTATAAAGTGAGTGAAAGTGTGATCAGTGCACCAACCCTGCGTTCATATGTGCAGACGATCACTTCAGTTGTGCTGGCGGCCGGACTTGTATTTCAGCTACCCATCCTGGTATACTTCCTCAGCAAAGTGGGACTTGTAACCCCCGATTTCCTGAAGAAGTACCGGAGGCATTCCATCATCCTGATCGTAACCCTCTCAGCAATTATCACTCCCCCTGATGTATTCAGCCAGGTCCTGGTGGCCCTTCCGCTCATGATACTGTATGAGATAGGAATCTCCATCAGCAGGCGAATTATGAAGCAGCAGGAAGCCGAGTATGAGGAGAAAGGTAAAAGTAAAAAAGGGGAAAGCAGAAAAAAGGGACTGCAGGAAAGAACAAAGGAACTACTGTAGAAGCCGAAGATTCCGAAAAAGGAAAAGAATCGGAGGATGATTGAGGAACCAGACGATTAACATTTTTGGCTAACTTTATGAGGCCATGCGACTTCATACACACGATCTAGTAAAAAAATACAAAAGCCGGAAGGTGGTTGACCAGGTTTCTGTGGATGTAGAACAGGGAGAGATTGTAGGTTTGCTGGGTCCCAACGGAGCCGGCAAAACCACTACTTTCTATATGATCGTTGGATTGATCAACTCCCTATGAAGGCACCATCATACCTGGATGACCAGGAGATCACCCGGGAGCCGGTCTACAAACGGGCCCGTATGGGGATCGGTTACCTTGCCCAGGAAGCGTCCGTTTTCAGAAAACTCAGTGTTGAGGATAACATCAGGGCAGTGCTGGAAATGTCAGATCTTACAAGGGGTGAACAAAGGGACCGTGTTGAGAACATGCTCACCGAGTTTGGCCTTTAAAGATTCGGAAGAGCCTTGGGATTCAGTTGTCGGGAGGTGAAAGAAGAAGGACGGAAATTGCCCGGGCACTGGCCCTGAATCCAAATTTCATCCTGCTGGATGAGCCCTTTGCCGGTGTGGATCCCATTGCAGTGGAGGATATCCAGGACATTGTATCCACAACTGAAGGACAAGAAACATCGGGATCCTGATCACCGATCACAATGTCCATGAAACCCTGTCCATCACAGACAGGGCTTACCTGATGTTCGAAGGAACCATCCTGAAGGCAGGAACTGCAAGCAACTTGCAGAAGACGAACAGGTAAGAAAGGTATACCTGGGCCAGAATTTCGAACTGCGATAACCCGGTCCCACCTTTGTAATCCGGAAAATTGGGTTAAATTTGCGGAAAATTTTGCGGATGTGGCGGAATTGGTAGACGCGCTAGACTTAGGATCTAGTTCCTTCGGGAGTGGGGGTTCGAGTCCCTTCATCCGCACCAATTAAAAGTCTAAACCGCTATGCCATCGGATGTTAATAACGATAGTATTGCGGTTTTTTCTAATTTTGTACATTTATTTTTTAAGATATGAACATCACATTAGAGAATATTGATGAGTTGAATGCCGTGCTTAATATGAAGGTGGAACAAACCGATTATGAGGCCAAAGTTGACGAAGTCCTGAAAGATTACAGGAAAAAAGCAAAGGTGGATGGCTTCAGGCCAGGAAAAGTACCCATGGGCATCATTAAGAAAATGTATTTTACGCCGGTACTTGTGGATGAAGTCAACAAACTGGTTTCCGAATCACTGTTTACTCACCTCCAGGAGAATGAGATCAAGATTCTGGGCGAACCCCTTCCGCACAAGGAAGAGGAGAAGAAGATTGATTTCGAAAGCGATACCGAATTTGAATTCAAATTTGACCTGGGCCTGGCTCCCGAGATGAAGCTTGAAGTAAGTGCCAAGGACAAAGTTCCCTTTTACAAGATCAAGGTAGATAAGAAGCAGGAGGATGAGTATGCCGATTCACTGCTGGGCGCCACGGGGGTTTATTTCTGTTGACAAGGCTGGAAATGATGAGCTGATTAAGGGCATCCTGGTCAAGGTAGATAAAGAGGGCAATGAAGTGGAGAACGGAATCCGCGTGGAGAATGTATCCATGTCCCTGGATATGATGAAGGATGATGAACAGAAGGTGTTGTTCAGTGGAGCTGCCGGAGGAGATGAGGTCGTATTTGATGTGAAAAAGGCCTATCCGAACGATACTGAAGTAGCCTCCATGCTGCGCATCGATAAGGAAGAGGTGGCCATGCTCGAAGGGACTTTCAAGTGCATCATCGAAGAGGTGCAGAAATTTGAGAAGGCCGTTTTGGGACAGGAGTTGTTTGACAAGGTATATGGAGAAGGAGCGGTGAAGAGTGAGGATGAATTCAGGGGCCGCATCAGGGAGGAGATTGGTGACAACTACCTGCGGGAGAGCGAGTACAGGTTCATGGTGGATGCCAGGGAGGCATTGATTAAAAAGGCAAAGATCGATTTGCCCGTAGAATTCCTGAAGCGATGGATGGTGGAGACCAATGAGCAGATTACCGAAGAGCAGATTAAGGAGGATTTCGAGAAGTATGAAGATGATTTTCGCTGGCAGCTTATCAAGGAGCAACTGCTCAAGGAGCAGGAGATCACAGTAAGTGCGGATGAGGCACTGGAAATGGCCAAGGGAATGGCACTGAACCAGTATATGCAATATGGGATCTCCAATGTTCCGGAAGACTACCTGGAGAATTATGCGAAGGAGATGTTATCGAAGCCTGAAGAGGCCCGTCGTATCTATGATCAGAAGGCCGAAGAGAAGCTGATTGACTATATCAAATCCACGGTGACGCTCAATGAAAAAGAGGTCAGTTCGGATAAGTTCCGTAAATTGTACGAAAAATAGAAAAACAATGTATATGAGCCAGCAGGATGATTTTAAGAAGTATGCGACCAAGCACATGGGCATCAGCAGTATGACACTCCATCAATTTACTTCCCAATACAACAGTTATATTTCACCAACCATTATCGAGGAGAGGCAGTTGAATGTGGCTTCCATGGATGTGTTTTCCAGGCTGATGATGGACAGGATCATTTTCCTGGGTGCGCCCATCGACGATTATGTGGCCAATATCATCCAGGCTCAACTGCTTTACCTGGATTCGGCCGATCCCAACAAGGATATCCAGATCTATTTCAATTCACCCGGGCGGAGGTGTGCATGCAGGACTGGGTATTTATGATACCATGCAGTATACCTCCTGTGATGTGGCCACAATCTGTACAGGTATGGCTGCTTCCATGGGGGCTGTATTGCTGGCAGCCGGAACAGCCGGGAAGCGATCTGCACTGAGGCACAGCCGGGTGATGATCCACCAGCCCATGGGCGGGGCCCAGGGCCAGGCTTCTGATATTGAGATCACCACCCGTGAGATCGTGAAAATGAAGAAGGAACTCTATGCCATTATTGCCGAACACTCCGGAAAAACCTATTGAGAAGGTTGAAAAAGACGGTGACAGGGATTACTGGATGACAGCCGAAGAGGCCAAAGAGTACGGAATGATTGATGATGTATTAATCAGAACCAAAGAAAAGAAATAGACATGGACCGTTGCTCATTTTGCGGCAGGGAAAAGAAGGACACAAACCTTCTGATCGCCGGTATCTCAGGTCATATCTGTGACAGGTGTATCGAACAGGCCTATAGCATTGTCCAGGAAGAACTGGGGTGCAGGGTGAGTTTGACATGGAACAGATCAAGCTGCTGAAGCCCCAGGAGATCAAGAGTTTCCTGGATCTGTATGTGATCGGGCAGGAGGAGGCCAAGAAATATATTTCGGTGGCTGTCTATAATCACTATAAGCGGTTGATGCAGCAGGAGAGCAAGGATGAGGTGGAGATTGAGAAATCCAATATCGTCCTGGTGGGAGAAACAGGAACGGGAAAAACCCTTCTGGCCAGGACCATTGCCCGGATGCTTCATGTGCCTTTTACCATTGTGGATGCAACCGTACTTACCGAGGCCGGATACGTGGGTGAAGACATTGAGAGTGTGCTTACCAGACTGCTCCAGGTGGCTGACTACAATGTTGAGGCTGCCGAAAAGGGAATTGTATTTATAGATGAGATCGACAAGATTGCCCGCAAAAGCGACAATCCTTCCATTACCAGGGATGTATCCGGTGAAGGTGTTCAGCAGGGCTTACTGAAACTGCTGGAAGGATCCATTATCAATGTTCCACCCCAGGGTGGGAGAAAGCATCCCGATCAGAAAATGATCCCGGTGAATACCAGGAATATCCTGTTTATTTGCGGGGGTGCATTCGATGGCATCGAGAGTAAAATTGCCAACAGGCTGAATACACAGGTAGTTGGTTACAATGCCTCCAAGACTGCCGACCGGATCGACAAAACGCAACCTGCTGCAGTATGTGGCACCCCAGGATCTGAAATCCTTCGGAATGATTCCGGAGATCATCGGCCGCTTGCCGGTACTAACCTACCTGGACCCACTGGATGATAAGGCCCTGCGACGGATCCTGACCGAACCCACGGAATGCCATCATCAAACAGTATGAGAAACTGTTTGAGATGGATGGCATCAAGCTTAGCTGGGATGAGAAGGTGCTGGATTATATTGTGCAGAAAGCCCTTGAATTTAAACTGGGGGCCAGGGGACTCCGCTCCATTTGTGAAGCCATCATGATGGATGCCATGTTCGAGCTTCCTTCAAAGGAGAATGCAGAAGACATGACCATCGGAATCAAATACGCCAGGGAGAAACTGGAAAAGGCAAACCTGAAGCGACTCAGGGCTGCCTGATGAGATCGCCCCGTATCGGTGCATACGTGAGTGTCATCCTGGCGATGATCTTCTGGGGTTTTACCTTTGTCCTTTTTAAGTACGCCAGCGAATCATTCAGACCCGTTACCATTGTCTTTTTAAGATTGTTTGTATCCATCTTTTTTCTTTTTGGATTTGCGTGGATATTGAAGCGCCTGAACAGAATTAAGAGAAAGGATCAAAAGTGGTTTCTCCTGATGGCTCTGTTCGAACCCTTTTTCTATTTTCTTAGGTGAGGCCAATGGCCTGATGCTGGTTTCCCCCACAGTTGGGGCCGTGATTATCTCCACCATCCCCCTAATTGTTCCCTTTGGCGCCTACTATCTGTTCAGGGAGAAGCTGACCAGACTGAATATCATTGGCCTGTGTGATTTCTTTCGGCGGCGTACTGATGGTGGTCCTGAATAAAAGCAGCGGAACTGTGACCGATTTCAAGGGTATTCTGCTCCTTTTCGTGGCAGTATTCGCTGCCGTGGGTTATACCCTGGTGGCCCGGAAACTGGTGGAAGATTATAATCCGATAACCATTACAGCCTACCAGAGCTTCTATGGCCTGATCATGTTTTTGCCCCTTTTCCTGTTCAGGGAGCTTCCCTTGCCGGACGCTGGACTCCATTTCAAATGCCAGCCTGTTGGCTGTGCTCTACCTTGGTGTATTCGGCTCGGGATTTGCTTCATTCTTCTAACCCTTGCCATCAGGGAGCTGGGTGCCGCAAAGGCCAATATCTTTGCCAACATTGTGCCGGTGGTAACCGCTTTTGTTTCCTTTATGATGCTCAAGGAACCCATGCCCCTGATTAAGATCGCCGGTATCCTTGTGGCCATTGCAGGGACTTCTTCTGACCCAGGTAGGGACCATCTACTGGAAGATGCCCGGCAAAGAAAGGCGGTTTCCGTCATCCCCCATATTCCTGATTCATATGGCAAATGTGTTTTTCATCGTTCAGGGAGAGGGACGGGGCCATTTATCCCAGTCGGTGGCCCTGAAAGAGTATCTTGAGGATTCTGGGCACACGTTGAAGCGGTGTTTGCAGGGACCAACAAGCGCCATCCCCTGCCAGCCTACTATAAGGAGATGTCTAGGTGACAGGTTGCATTGTTTTTCAAGTCCCTTCTTCCTGCGCACTCCCAATAAAAAGGGCATCTATGTGGGCCGCACCATCCTTTTCAATCTTTCAGGAGTTTCCTTTATTAAGGGAAGCCGGACGAATCCGGAGGGAGATAGCAAGGCTGAATCCCGATGTGGTAGTCAATTTCTATGACGTGGTGGGCGCCCTGGCATTAAAAAAGTATCTCCATCAGTCTGAAGAATTGGCATTGGCCACCATTTTTTCCTCCATCTGGACGGATACAGGTGCAAGGGAGGAAATCCGCTGCACGAATGCTTTCTCAGGCTTCATACCCGCACGTGATGAACTCCTGTGACAGGGTCCTGGCTCTTTCATTCAGGACAATTCCGGAGACGAGAGGGTCACGGTAGTGTCCGCCCCTGGTAAGAAAAAGGTTCAGGAAAGCAAGGCACAGAGGAGGGACAAGCACCCTAATTTACCTCCTCAATGAAGGATTTACCAGTGACATTATATACGCCATTGAAAGCAGGGATCCTGGATTTCGGGCTGATATCTTTTCTGAACTCCCCACGGATACTCCCATGCCTTCCGGAATCTCGCTTCATGCCATCAACGCAATGCATTTTTGAAGAAAATGGAATCGTGCAAAAACCTCGATTACCACAGCAGGATTTGATACAGTGGCCGAAGCGGCATATATTGGTGTCCCACTGGCAGTGGTCCCTGTAAGGAATCATTTTGAACAGCGCTGCAACAGCTTCGATGTGGAAAGAAGCGGCCTGGGGATTGCGCTGGACGGTTTTTCAGCAGAGGGATCATGCGGATCAGAAAAGTGACAATACCTGGTTCAGGCAGTGGGTGGACGAGGCAGGAGAAATGATCATAAATCAAATGGTAGAATAATATACCGGGAAGAAGGCCGTTTTTAAAGGGTAATGAGAAAAAGTTTCATCATCGCATTGATCATCGGGGTAGCTCCATTTCTGGCCCACGCACAGAAGGGTGGGGAATCCACCTATAGCTTTCTCGGGCTTACCAACTCGGCCCGGGTAGCGGCCCTGGGTGGGGAGGTGGTATCCCTTCTGGATGATGACATCAACCTTGTATTTCATAATCCGGCCCTCCTAACAGCTGGGATGCATAACAATCTGAACCTGAATTATATAAACTATTTTGCAGGCATTAATTTTGGATATGCCTCCTATGGTTATCACCGGGAAGGCATCGGAAACTTTGCAGCAGGGATGCACTATATTGATTATGGCACTTTTGACCGCACCGATGAACTGGGAGAGCATCTGGGGACCTTCAGAGCTTCGGAGTACGCCCTGAACCTGGTCTATTCAAGGACCCTCATTGATTCCATGCTCACTGCGGGGATCAACCTGAAACCCATCTATTCCTCCTTCGAACAATACAATTCATTCGGAATCGCCGCCGATGTGGGAGTTACCTATTACAGTCAAAAGACCCTGACCACCATCGGACTGGTGGCCAAGAACATGGGTGTTCAGCTTAGCTCCTACACGGGAGTAAGGGAAAAGCTTCCCTTTGAACTTCAGGCTGGAATTACCCAGGGTCTGGCACACGCCCCTTTCAGGTTCAGTGTCACCTATCAGAATCTTGAGCGGTGGGACCTGACCTATGAAAAACCCGATGATGATTTTAATCCCCTTGGCGATGAAGTAGAAAACGAGTGGATTTGATGTGTTCGGTGATAAACTGATGCGACACCTGGTATTTGGAGTGGAGTTTCTGATCGGGGATAATTTTCATGTGGACCTGGGCTACAACTATAAGAGAAGGAAAGAGATGAGTGTGACCGCCAAACCCGGGATGGTGGGATTCTCCTGGGGATTCGGCATGAGGATTTCCAAATTCCATATTGCTTATGGCCGCTCCTCCTATCACCTGGCCGGAGGGACAAACCATATTTCTCTCACTACCAACCTTTCGGATTTCTACAGAAAGCAATAATTCAGGCTCCTACGACGGCAGTAAAACACTATCTTTGGTCTGTCAAATACATTGCCTGTGGATCCATCGAAAATCATTATTGCCCTGGACGGACACTCCTCCTGTGGAAAAAGCACCTACGCCAAAAGAATCGCGGCGAAACTGGGCTATGCCTATATCGATTCCGGTGCCATGTACAGGGCTGTGACCCTTGCTTGCATGGATGCAGGATTGTTTGACTCCACCGATGCACCTCCGGTTGAGAAAATAAGGAACTTGCTATCGGGAATTTCTCTTGACCTGCGGTTTAATCCCGAGAGGCAGCGGACGGAGATCTTTTTGAACAGCCGGATGGTGGAGGACCTGATCAGGCACATGGCAGTGGCTGCGCATGTAAGTTATATTGCCACCATTCCCGTGGTTCGAAGAAAGATGGTGGAGTACCAGAGAAGCCTCGGTGAAGGGAAAGGGAATCGTCATGGATGGCAGGGATATCGGTACGGTTGTTTTTCCGGAAGCTGAACTGAAAATTTTCCTGACCGCATCAGAAGATGTGCGTGCCAAAAGACGATATAAGGAGCTCATTGAAAAGGGGATGCCAGCCAACCTGGAAGAGGTCCGGCAGAACATTAAAAAACGCGATCACATTGATTCCACACGGGAAGACAGTCCCCTCATGCAGGCAGAAGATGCCATTGTACTGGATAATTCTGAAATGACGGTTGACCAGCAGATGGATTGGTTCATGGATATGTATCAACGTTTTGTTTCGGATGGCTAGCATAGAGATTGATCCGGGAGCCGGTTTTTGCTTTGGAGTGGAACAGGTGGTTAAAACAGCTGAGTCACACCTAAAGAAAGGGGAGATTATTTACGGGCTTGGAGAGATGGTACACAACCGTGAGGAGTTGAAGCGATTGCATGAACTTGGCTTAAAAACCATTACCCACAATGACATGCCTGGACTGAAAACCGGCCGGGTCCTGATCCGGGCCCATGGTGAGCCGCCATCCACTTATGAGCTTGCTTCAGGTAACCGGATTGACGTGATCGACGGAACCTGCCCCATCGTCCTGAAACTGCAGGAACGGATCCGGAATGCATATCAGGAAATGGATCACCAGAGGGAGCAGTTGGTCATTTTTGGAAAATCTGATCATCCCGAAACCATCGGCCTCCTTGGTCAGGTGAATGGAGATGCAACCGTGGTTTCGTTCCCCGGGGATACAGGTCATGTGGACAGAAACAGGAGCATTCTCCTTTTTTCCCAGACCACCATGGATCCGGATATGTTCAGGGAGGTTGAGCATGCATTGAAATCCCTCCTGAAGGGTTCCGGAATCTCTGCTTTCCAGTCCAGTTGCACCATCTGCGGACAGATGAAAAAACGAAAGCCGGGCTTGCTCGCATTTGCTAAAAAGCATGACGTGCTGGTTTTTGTAAGTGGAAAAAACTCTTCCAACGGTAAAATGTTGTTTGAGTTCAGTCGCTCGGCAAATCCAAGAACCCATTGGATATCAGGGGAAAATGAAATTGATCAAGCCTGGTTCAGCGGTGCTGCAACCATCGGGATCAGTGGCGCCACCTCCACATCAAGGACACAGTTAGAATCGGTAGGAGATCGGGTCAAAAACTTAATCTCTTCATCATACAAAAATTCTTAATTTTGCCACCGTAAACAATTGAATCAAATGGGAAAGATTAAAAAAGTAGGCGTCCTCACATCGGGGGGAGATGCCCCCGGAATGAATGCCGCCATCAGGGGCGTCACGCGTACTGCGATATATTACGGACTTGAAGTCACAGGGATCAGGCATGGTTACCACGGCATGATCCATAATCATTTTGTAAACCTTCGTGCGCACAGCGTGAGTGACATCCTGGCCAGGGGAGGCACCATCCTGAAAACAGCCAGGAGCATGGAGTTTATGGAACCCGAAGGACGCAAACTGGCATACGACAACCTGAAAGCTGCTGAGATCGATGCAGTGGTGGTGATTGGCGGGGACGGTTCCCTCACAGGAGCCAGGGTATTCTGTGATGAGTATTTTGATATCCCTTTTATCGGGATCCCGGGAACCATTGACAACGATATATTCGGAACCGATTACACCATCGGCTACGATACCGCCCTGAATACAGTGGTTGAGGCGGTGGATAAGATCAGGGATACGGCTGGAAGTCATAACCGCCTGTTTTTTATTGAAGTGATGGGCCGGGATGCTGGCTTCATTGCCCTGAAGAGCGGTATTGCCTGTGGTGCTGAAGCCATCCTGATTCCTGAGATCCATGGCCAGGTTCAGAATCTGAAAGATTACCTGGAAAAGGGATTCAAAAGAAAAAAATCCAGCAACATCATCATCGTGGCAGAGGGTGATGAAGAAGGTGGTGCATTTACCATTGCTGAGAAGGTGAAGGAGGATTTTAAGGACTATGATACCCGGGTATCGGTTCTGGGTCATATCCAGCGCGGGGGGACTCCCTCAGCCTATGACCGTGTCAGTGCCAGCACACTGGGATATGCATCCATTGAGGCCCTGATGGATGATCAGAAAAGCATCATGGTTGGTTTTCATAACGGTGAAGTGGACCATATTCCTTTCAGAAAAGTGATCAAGCTGAAGAAGAAAGTCGATCCGGAACAGATGCAGATGGTAGAGATTCTTTCGGTGTAATTTTGTACTTTAACTTCCATGTCAGGTCAAGCACGTTTTGTCCAGGTAATCATACCCCTGGCAGTGGAAGGTTCGTTTACCTACGCCATTCCTGGGGACATTGAGGATGCCATACATCCGGGAAGCCGTGTGCTTGTACCTTTCGGGAAGAAGCGTATTTACAGCGCTGTAGTCCTGTCCCTGGTGGATACGGCGCCTGAAGGATTCACTCCCAAACACATCATTGAGGTACTCGATAATCAAGCCCTGGTTCTTTCTCCCCAGTTGCAGTTGTGGGATTGGATGTCCTCTTACTACATGTGTACCCTGGGTGAGATCATGCGCGCTGCGCTGCCTTCCGGATTGCGACCCGAAAGTGAATCCAGTATAAGGGCTTGCGCGGGTTATAAGGATGATGGTTCGCTGGACTCCCATGAGAGGCTGCTGTTTGAGGTGGTAAAGGATCAGGGCGAAGTGACTGTGGGTGAACTGGAAATGACCGGGATTGCAGAAAGACCCCTGAAGGTACTGAAGCATCTGGTGGAAAAGGGGGCCGTGGAGATCAATGAATTTGTGAGAACGCTGGTCAGGAAAAAGCAGGTCTCCTACATTGCATTGGCCCGGGATATCCATACGGAAGAAGCCATCCACCAATCTCTTGACCGCCTGTCCAGGGCACCCCGTCAGCGGGAAATCCTGGAGCGGTACCTGCAACTGGCAGGAACGGAAAACCTAGAAAGTGAGGTCTTAAAATCAGCATTAACCCTGAAGGAGGGAGATGCAGGAGCACTCTCCGCCCTTATCAAAAAGGGAATACTGATACAGGTGAACAGGGAAGAGATGGGGAAGGGCACCGGACCAGGATTCGGAGTTCCCAGGGAACCATTCACCCTGAACGAGGAGCAGTCGGGCGCACTGGAAAGCATCAGGGCCCAGTTTCAGAATCATCAGACCGTATTGTTGCAGGGCGTAACATCCAGTGGTAAAACCGAACTATACGTGCACCTCATCAGGGAGCAGCTGGAGCGAGGGAATCAGGTCCTTTACCTCTTGCCTGAAATAGCCCTGACAGCACAGATCATTGAACGCATACAAGAGGTTTTCGGAAAGCAGGTGGGCGTATACCATTCCAGGTACAGCGATACCCAACGGGTGCATGTGTACCGGAATCTGCTCGGCCTTACTGATGAAGATCCTTTCAAAGTGATCATAGGTGTGAGATCGGCCATATTCCTTCCCTTCAGCAAACTGGGACTGGTGATCATCGATGAAGAGCACGAGAACACTTTTAAGCAGCACGATCCCGCTCCCCGCTACCATGCCAGGGATTCGGCCCAGGTGCTGGCCCTGTTCCATGGAGCCAAAGTCCTGATGGGTACGGCCACGCCCTCTTTTGAATCCCTTTACAATGCCAGAAGTGGGAAATATGGATATGCGACCATCCAGGGGCGGTTTGGAGAGGTGAAGAAACCGGAGGTGATCCTGGCCAATACAAAGGTGGCTACCCACAGGAAACAGATGGTTTCGCATTTTACTCCCCAGCTCATGGAGGGGATCAGGGAAGCACTGGCAGCGGGTGAGCAGGTGATCCTGTTCCAGAATCGAAGGGGCTACTCCCACTATATCGTTTGCAACGACTGTGGGGAGATCCCCAAATGCAGGCGATGCGATGTGAGCCTGACCTATCACCGCTTCAGCCGTAAGCTGGAGTGTCACTATTGCGGTCACAAGGAGAATATGCCCCATGACTGTCCGTCCTGCCATGGAACCAATATGACCATGAAGGGTTTTGGAACCGAAAAGATTGAAGATGAGATTGCAGTGGTTTTTGAAGGAATCAGGGTGGGACGTCTCGACACCGACACGGCCCGTTCCCAGAAGGGGTATGAACGTGTAATCAGGGATTTCGGTATGGGCAGGCTGGATGTGCTTATTGGTACCCAGATGATTTCCAAAGGTTTGGATTTTGAAAATGTAAGTCTGGTGGGGGTTTTGGATGCGGACAGCATGCTCTATTTTCCGGATTTCAGGGCATTTGAGCGAAGCTACCAACTGATCTCCCAGGTTAGTGGAAGGGCCGGAAGGCGGAAAAAGCAGGGCCGGGTCATCATCCAGACCATGGACCCGGAGCATCCCGTGATCCAGTACATTCTGAATGATGATTACGAAACACTCTACAGTGAGCAGATGGAGGAGAGGCAGTTGTTCGGCTATCCTCCTTTCACCAGGATGATCCGGATCACCTTTCGTCACAAAATACCCTCCATCCTCGATGGTGGATGCGACCTGGTGGCCGGAAAACTGAAGGAGATCTTTAGCACCCGGGTTTTCGGGCCACAGTACCCTCCGGTAAGAAAGGTGCACAATATGTTCATCAAGCAAATCATCCTGAAGATCGAAAGAGCTGCCTCCTACGAAAGGGCCAAGGATTTGCTGGGGGAGGTGGTGAAAGAGACCCTGACCACTGAGGTCTATCGCTCCATCCGTATCTCTGTGGATGTGGACCCCCATTGAGTTTAAAATTTTATCTTTGCCCTACTTTTGTAAGCAACATGTTTGAAACCACCGATTTTAAGGACCTTTTCGAGAAGTTCCATAACCAGAAGATCCTGGTTGTGGGCGATGTGATGATAGATACCTATCTGTGGGGAAATGTGGGCAGGGTTTCACCCGAGGCCCCTGTTCCCATCGTTTCGGGAATTATTGAGGAGAACCGTCTGGGAGGTGCCGCCAACGTGGCTCTGAATGTGAAAGCCATGGGTGCAGTGCCCATTCTCTGTTCAGTGATCGGAGATGATGAAAGGGGACGTATATTCCTGGAATTGATGGAGGAGCAGTACCTTTCCGATATAGGGCTTGTGGTGGATGATCACAGGGTCACCACCCAGAAGACCAGGGTCATCAGCGGGAACCAGCATCTGTTAAGGGTGGATGAAGAGATGGATATCTTCCTCTCCAACCGCGTCCAGGACGAGTTTATCGATCTCATCAATAACCTGCTTGCAAGCGGCGGGTTCGATGCCATGATCATGCAGGATTATGACAAGGGAGTGCTTACACCAAGGGTGATCTCAGAACTGATTGCGGCAGCAGAGCGGGTAAATGTGCCTGTCCTGGTGGACCCCAAGTTCAGAAGCTTCGATTTATACAAGAAAGTAAAACTGTTCAAGCCCAACTACAAAGAGATGGTGCGCGGACTCAACCTGGATGTGAAAAAGCACGACATTGCTAAACTCGCCAAGCAGGTAATTGCATTCCAGAAGAGCCAGCAGATCGATACCTTTCTATTAACCCTGAGCGAGCAGGGGATTCTGACTTCCAGGAAAGGATCCTATGATCACCTCCCTGCCATGAAGAGAGAAATTGCTGATGTTTCAGGAGCCGGGGATACGGTGATCAGTGTGGCAGCGCTATGTGTAATAGCTGGACTGGAGGCTCCCCAGATGGCTGCACTGTCCAACCTGGCCGGGGGTCAGGTATGTGAGAAAGCGGGCGTGGTTCCCGTGGATCCGGAAAAGCTGCTGGCCGAATGCCTGCAGTACTTTAAAAGTTCATAAAGTTTTGGTATTTTTAACATCCTCTTCGGGGTATGGCGCAGCCCGGTAGCGCGCGTCGTTCGGGACGACGAGGTCGTGGGTTCAAATCCCGCTACCCCGACAAAAGAGAAAAAGGCCACCAAATCCCAGATTTGGTGGTTTTTTCATTTCCTGTGGCGTCAAAAGCTTGCTTTTGTAAGCCACAGGGAAGGGAAAAACAATACGGAGTATTATGGCCTTTTTTTCTTTTAGGACACCCCATTCCGGGATCACGAGAAGCTTTGCTTCGAGTAATCCGCTACCCCGACCATACAGGACTTCCTTCAACATGAGAGGGGAGTCCTTTACTCAATATAGCTTTCATAAGCTCCTCAATTATTCTTTCTAATCTTTCACTGCAATTATTATGAAAAACTCATGGCAGGTAATTTTGGTAGCGTTTTTCGCTGGTGAGCATTATCAGTTTAAGCTGGGATCAAAATCAATCTGAACTTGTGAAATTTTTGAACAAGTTCCTTCTTTATCCAGCCCTTGATCCATCAAGTTTAACTACCGAGGATCCCCCGGTAGCTGCAATTTCATTCGACTTTTTAGTAGAATAAATCGAAGCAAGACATAGGTAGCATAAAATGAGATCAGGACATCTTCTTTTCTTCGGAGGGTGTCCTTTTCTTATTCCATATAGCTCGGCAAGGTCTCTGTCAATCATTATTTTGCAGCTTCTGATAGTATATATCTTGCTTAATACTAATACTATCAGGTATTATTTGAAGTTTCTCATATATCGGCTTTGGTCTAAATACTATGATCAATGCAGATAATCCAATGCATTATTTGACTCATATACTATAATGGAGTAAATTGCACATAACCAACAGTTTATTCAAAATGTCCGCTCATCCCTTTAAACTATTTCTATTCTGGGAGGACTTGAAACTGCCCAACTTCTTCTGGCAGATTGCATAGCAGGCCGCCACTGCATTTTTCTCTAAGATCTAATGGCACAGGTTGCCAGACCCTTGATCAATCATTTAATGTTCAGTAGGTTAAAAGTTAATTCAACGAGTACTCATATCCATATGCCATGTTACAATTCTATTCTGCAAGCACCAGCATCGTGAATTCTAAGAGAGCCATCACGGAATGCCTCGAAGTTGCCCTTGAGGGTGAACCAACCCTGGATTGTGATCTGATCATCATTTATACAGCCATGGGGCATAACTTTAAAGAACTTCTGAGTGAAGCTCACCAGCTTTCCCCAAATGCACAGGTGGTGGGCTGCACCTGTGCCGGGATTATAGGAAAGGAAGGCCCGGATGAATCATTAAGGGCCCTGGCGGTCATGGTCATAAAAGGTCCAAAAGAGGAATTTGTTGTTTCCGGAACAGGTGATCTCCCATACGAATTTAATACTGCCACAAGTATTGATCTACGTGAAACCTATTCTCAACTTTCCCTGGATTTGAAGAATAAGAACCCGGGAATCAATATGATTTTTTGTCATCCTTCTCTCACATCAATGAACCGGATAATAATTGAAGGCATTGAATCAGTTTTCGGACCGGAAATTCCAATAGTTGGCGGGATTTCTGTTGACAACATGAAAATGGTAAGCAATTTTCAATTTATAGGAGAGCAGGTTTTTGAGAAGGGTGTTATTATGATTGGATTTGCGGATCCGACACTTGAGCTGATCAGCCAGGGCAACCATGGATTCAATGTTATTGGGAAACCCTTTGAAGTAACACATTCTGAAAACGTGCATGTTATTGAGTTGGATGGCCGGCCTCCCTGGAAGAGCTGGACAGAAAAACTGGGAATGCCGGAGACATCAACAATGGCCGAGGTATTGATCTTTGCACCACTTGCTGTAGAGCTGCCAGAGGAGTTGCATGAAGAATATGGCAGCCCTTATTTGATAGTTGGGGGTATGCCATTAGCAGATGGCACTCTATTTGCTAGCAGGGCAATTCCGGAAGGGACAAAATTATGGTTGACAAGGCGTAACGAAGAAAAGATACTCGAAGGTGTGGATCGAATGATGGCACAAATCCTGGAAAGTTGTAAAGGCAGGAAGCCTGTTGCTGTGTTCCACGCCGATTGTGCTGCCAGGGGGAAGTTGCTTTTTAACCGGATTATGAAAGATGAAATTGTGAGTCGCTTGCAATATCCACTGTGCAAAGATGAAAACATACCCTGGCTGGGCATGTACGGTGGCGGTGAGCTTACTCCCTTAGGTGGCAGAAACGAGCTGCAGGGATACACCTCCTCCTTATATGTTCTAGTTAAACGTAAACAAAAAGATTCAGAGAAGGAAATCCAGTTGAAAACGGAAGAGGTTATATCTTCAAAACTATTTCAGCCTACTACCATAAATCACATAATATTAAAAAATCGTTTTATGTGCTCTTCTACATGGTTAGGTAAAGCGAATCATGATGGCTCGTGCTCACCTATGCTTACCAATGCAATATTAAACATAGTAAAGAATGATATAGGTCTGTATATAAGTGAAATGAGCTTTGTATCTCGGAATGGCCAGTGTTCAAACAATCAATTAGGTATTTACAGCGATAAACTTTTGCCCGGACTAAGGCAACTGGCTGAGGAAGTACACAGGTTTGATACCCCGGTTGTTATGCAGCTGGTCCATGGAGGATTATTTTCTATACCCGTTTTAACCGGGGAAGATCCCACAGGTCCATCTGCTCTGAAAACAAAAGATGGCAGTATTGGCCGGGAAATGACAAAGGAGGAAATAAATAAAACCATTACTTCATTCAGGGATGCAGCGGTCAGAGCTCAAAAAGCCGGATTTGACGGAGTGCAGGTCCATGCTGCTCATGGATGGTTGCTTAGCCAGTTTCTTTCACCCTGTTATAACCGGAGAACGGATAAATATGGAGGGAGCATTGAGAACAGGGCCAGGATTGTGCTGGAGATTGTGAAAAATATCAGGAAGGCAGCAGGGACTCAATTCCTGATCCTGATCAAGATCAACTCGGAAGACAAGCTCGATGGAGGATTTTGCATTGAGGATATGCTCCAGGTGTCTAAAATGCTCGAAAAAGCCAGTGTTGATGCCATAGAAATCAGTGGAGGCACCATTGCTGCACTTCTATCCGGGGACATTAATAATTCATTCTCTCCTGTAACAGAGACACAAGTTTACTACAGGGAAGCAGCAAAAAAGTTTAAAGAAAAGATCAAAATACCGTTGATACTGGTGGGAGGAATCCGGTCATTTGAAACAGCTGACGAATTAGTGAAAACAGGGACAGCAGACTACATTTCTCTGTGCCGTCCATTGATACGTGAACCCGGTCTCATTAAACGGTGGAAGTCTGGTGACCTCAGAAAATCGGAGTGTATCTCAGACAGTGCTTGCTTCCAGCCCGGCATGGAGGGAAAGGGCGTGTACTGCGTGCATGTATAATCAAACTCAAATAACCATATACCATGCTTCAATTCTTTTCCGCCAGCACTGACTGTCATTTACAGATAAAACAGATTATTCGAAGATAGCATTCCAAATGAGCAATAATAAACCAAGCTACGAAGAACTTATAGCCAAGAGTGAGGACCTGCAGGGACAGGTGATACGTTTTCTGAAGGTCGAGCAGGACCTGATCTATACCAGGAATCAGCTTGACCGCGACCTGGCCCGTTTTAAAGCGATACAGTCCTACAGCCAGAGAATCATTCCAGCAAAAAGCATGGAAGAGTTTGCTGAAATAACAGTAGAATCAGTCATTGAAACATTTGAGGTTGAATGCAGCGCTTTCTTTTCTTATGATAAGACGGAGAATTGCCTGAAAGTGAAAAGCATGTTTGGATTTGAAGAAAATCATTGGGATTGCCAGCTGGATGGTGAGTGGATTGCTTCCAGGGGTATTTCCCGGGAAGGATGTGTCATTATTGAAAATGTTTCCCCGGATTCGGAGCCGGTAGGGCCCTTAGGACTATCCCAGGTAATCATCTCTTCATATCACGATGAAATAAAGAACCTGGGTGGAATCCTGATAGGAGGCGTTTCTGTAAGTAAAAAGGATTATTATGATGAGATCAGTGAGGAACTGATCCCCTCCTTTATGGTATTTACCCAGCAGATGAGTTCCTTGCTTCAGAATTTTGAGGCAAAAGAGTATCTAAATGAAAAGGTTCAGCGACGAACAGCAGAAGTAGAAAGACAAAAAAAAGAGATCGAGGAAAAAAATGAAGCGTTGAGCCTTCAGAAAGAAGAACTTCAAACAACAAATGAGTTACTGGAAAATCAAAAAGAGGAACTTCAAAGCACATTAGAAAATCTCAAACTAACCCAGTCCCAATTGGTCCAATCCGCAAAGATGGCATCCATAGGACAGCTTGTCGCAGGCATTGCCCATGAGATCAATAATCCGGTCACCTTTATCAGTGCCGGGGTTGATTCTTTGCGCACCAACCTGGACGAAGTCCGACAGGTGCTGGACATCTATCAAAGGATCACGCCGGAGAATTCCGAAGAGAAACTGAAAGAAATTGAAGAACTGAAAGAACAAATTGACTATAAGCAGGCAATAAGGGAAATCAATATACTTATTGAAAGTATTAAAACCGGGACAGAACGGACTACCCAGATTGTCAAAGGACTTCGTACATTTTCACGTCTGGACGAAGATGTACTCAAGGTCGCCGATATTCATGAAGGACTGGATTCCACGCTGATCCTGCTTCGTAATAAATACAAGCACCGCATAGAAATCGTAAAAGATTATGGTGACATTCCCCTGTTTGAATGTTTCCCCGGGCAATTGAATCAGGTATTTATGAATATTCTTTCCAATGCCATAGATGCCATTGAAGAGGAAGGATTCATTACGATCAGCACTTCAAAATTTAACGGATTCATCCGGATCAGCATCAAAGACACAGGGAGCGGAATTCCGGAGAATATCAAGGCAAAGATCTTTGATCCCTTTTTCACCACAAAGGATGTCGGCGAGGGAACAGGACTGGGACTATCGATCAGTCACGGTATCATCGAAAAGCATCATGGAAGTATTAAAGTGAAAAGCGAAGCAGGAAAGGGCAGCGAATTTATCATTTTGGTGCCTGTCAGCCATGTAAAAGAATAAACCAGATGAAAACCAATACATCTATACACCCAATACTCTATATCGATGACGAAGAAGACAACCTTACTGTCTTTTATTCAACCTTCAGGCGGAATTATAAAATTCATCTGGCAACTTCCGGCCAGGAGGGCATGGAAATAATGAAACAGCATAATGTGCACCTGGTTATTGCAGACCAGCGCATGCCTAAAATGACAGGTATTGAATTCCTTGAAAAAATAATATTTGAATACCCTGATTGTATCCGAATGGTTTTGACAGGCTTTAGCGATGTGGAAGCAATCATTCAAGCCATCAATAAAGGTAGGGTATATCGTTACATTACCAAACCCTGGAACAAGGATGACCTTAAAATCACGATTGATCATGCACTGGAAACATATAATCTTAAACAGCAAAACAGGAAATTATTTACGGACCTGCAAGAAGCTAACGAAACGTTAGAAAAAAAAGTAATTGAACGCACAAAGAAGATCGAATCCCAGAGAAAAGAACTTACAGACAGCCTCCATTATGCAAGACGTATTCAGAATGCCTTATTACCTCCTGATGAAGAACTGGATATGTTATTGCCTTCATATTTTATATTAAACAAACCCAGGGATATTGTCAGCGGTGATTATTATTGGCTGGCTCATAAAGACAATAAAGTTGTTGTTGCTGTAGCTGATAGCACAGGACATGGGGTTCCAGGTGCCTTTATGAGCATTCTTGGAGTTGCCTACCTAAACGAAATATTGAATCAGGCAGTTGCCATTAAGGCAAATGAGATCCTCAACCAGCTTCGTGGTCAGGTAATAAAATCGCTCCATCAAACGGGGAAGAAAGATGAGACAAGGGACGGGATGGAGATAGCACTGTGTGTGGTCGATTTTAAAAGTAGGAAATTACAGTATTCGGGAGCCTTTCGACCTTTGTATCTGATCCGGGATAATGTGTTAAAAGAATTTAAGGGAGACTCAATGCCTATCGGAATTTATGACTATGAAGAATCATCATTTAAAAATGTAGAATTGATTTTTAAGGAAAATGATATCATCTATATGTTTTCTGATGGATATGTTGATCAGCTTGGAGGACCTGACAGAAAAACTTTCAGATCAAGAAACTTTAAACAGCTTCTGATTAATATCCACCAGAAACCTCTATATGAACAAAAAGGGATTTTGGAAAAGGAATATGAAGAATGGAGGCATGGTATTGAACAGATTGATGATATTATGGTGATGGGAATTAGGTTTACCAGAGTTTAATTTATACAATCGGGAAAAAGGAGTTCACAATTGAACGGATTGCTGTTGTTCGAGACATCTTTCTGGTAGTATAGAATAGATTGTGTAAACGCTAACTGAGAGGTGGTTTTACCATATTAAGTAATTGTTTATCATTTGTTTTAAGATACAAAACACGCTCCTGACGGCTCTTTCTTAAATATCTCTTTATCCACATAGGGTAAATGGCGTTAAAATATCTGGTAAACCGAAAAAATTAGCGCTAATAAATATGATTAGACAGAATATTTACTCCCCCGGTCTCATATTGAAAAGAGCAAATACCGGGCCCTCGAAACTCTTTCCCCCCCGAAGGAAATCAAGCGCTAAGGGCGAACTCACGAGAAGCTTTGCTTCGAGTAATCCTGCGAATACGGTCTTTTTCCGGATCGCCAAACATACGGATAAGATCCTCAGCCATGGTTTCAAACTTCTCGTCTACCGCTCCGTAATCCAGTTCTGTCGTGAAATTCCTAGTGGGCGTCTTTTGGTAGTCTTCCCCGCCACCAGGTAGCCAATGAAGAACCGGTTATATTCATCATCGGACCAAATACTGCTGGAGCCAATCCGACCGTTGCCACTTTGCCCATTTGCAGGGCAAGTCCTGATGCTAATCCCCCATTTTGCATACCTACTTCCAGAGCTATGGTACGGCAATCCTGCTCATTCATACGAAGCAACTTGCTAAGTCCGTAGCCAAGTGAATATCCAAACATATTATGAAGGAAGCACGCGAATATGAGCAAAAGTCCCACTTCCAAAAGACTATCTCGTCCTGCAGCAGTAATTATGGTAATAATAATTCCGATACCCAGCATTGAAATAAGAGATAATAATCTATCTAGAACTTTCTTATCACCTTTGGCAAAATACTTAAAAATGTAAACCCCAAGAATTGGCAATAATCCGAAAATAAGGATATCTATAGCCAGCTTTGAGAGGAAAGTTATAGTTGCCATATCTGTAGTTTGAGAAGTAATAAAATTCTTCAGGAATATAACCAGCAAATAAGATGCGAGTTGGATAATAGCATTCCTTCTGGATCTTATTACATTAGAAAACAGATTAAAAATTAGTCCGGCGCATATGGGTAGAATTACCATATTAAAAATTCCTACCATCATGCTCCAAAAATCTATTTCGATGAGCTGACCGGCAAAAGCTTTCATTAAAAGTGGAGTCAATAGTGGTGACAACAAGGTAGCACACGCTGTAAGCGTAACCGACAAGGCAAGATTAGCCTTGGCAATAAATGACATTACGTTTGATGCCATTCCGCTGGGAGAAGAACCGACCAACACAATACCGGCAGCAATTTCAGGTGGAAAATTAAAAATTGTGGCAATTGTAATCCCCACAATCGGCATAATCGAAAACTGGCAAACCACCCCAACAAATACCCCTTTGGGCATTTTGATTACCCCTGCAAAATCTTTGATGCTCATCTGCGATCCCATGCCGAACATGATAATCTGAAGCAAGGGAACAATAAGAACTTTGAATTTGAAATCTCCTACTCCGATAAATATCCCGGGATAACTCATTGATACACAAACGGCAGTCACTATCCAAAATGAATAGGCAAATCCCTTTAATTTAACTATCTTATTGGAGGCTAGGGAAAAACATGCAAGACCAATGATTAACAAAGGTTTAATAGGAGCTATTTGCTCTACCAAAACTGATATAAGGAAGAGAATCAGCGTAAGAAGGGCCACTATTAGCAATAACTTTTTCATCGTGTGTATATATTAAAGTATCAAAGCATTGGCGCACCAACAGAACCCATTAAACCGGTGGAAACTGAACATTGTGTACCGGTTTACAACTGAACCACCCATTCTGGAGTTTCTTTCATAGCCCAGATGGTCGGTCATCTCGCCCTTTAAGCATCTGGTTAATACCTTCTCGGAATAGCTAACCGAAGAACTAATCAAAGTCCTTTCGGTCTTTAAAATCCTTCCAGAAGTCTTTCGGAATGTTTACACAATCTAATCTATACTAACAAGTTTAAACAGGGATATCTACCAATTTATACTTAAATGCATAAATTATAAGGTTGACGGTATTATATGTATTGGTCTTCTGAAACAAACTGCTTTTGTATTTCTCAACAGTCTTTGGACTGATGTGGATTAATTCTGCAATCTGTTCATTATTGTACCCCTTACAGGTTAATTCCAGTACTTCTTTCTCACGATCCGTAAATGAAGAAGAGGTTTGCTTTCTCTTACTTTCGCTCTTTTTCATGCTCAGGTTTTTTAAAACTACCTGAATAATCTCATCCGAAAAAAAATTCCCCCCTCCATGCACTTTCATAAGGGCAGACTCAAATTCTTCCGGCGTGCTGCGTTTCAACATATATCCCTCAACCCCTGCAAGCATCATCTGTTCAATATAGTCTTCATTGTGAAAAGTCGTAAGCACGATTATTTTCAATTCTGGATTAAGATCAAGTGCCTCAACAGTAGCTTCTATTCCCCCCATCAGTGGCATGTTGATATCCATCAGAATAATATCAGGATTAAGCTCATCAACACGTTCCAGGAATCTCTGCCATTTGAAGCCTCATATACCTTATCAATAAACGAGAAATGTGAAAACAACAATTTTAGTCCATCCCGGAATATTTTATGATGATCTACGATCATAATACTAATCTTATCCATTTAATTGCTCCTTATCATATTCATGCTATTCTGGTGGGAATAGAAATTTTAACATACATTCCATAATAAGCCCTATTGCCAGGTATCATGCCCTCCATTGTCTCGATTCGGCTCACAATATTGTTAGTCCACCTTGCCAACATTG
>CAVTME010000019.1:0-34288 GCA_963735755.1 uncultured Bacteroidota bacterium
CCATTGGTCTTTCCTGGACCATTAACTCAATCAGTGAAGCAGGCTTCCTTATTGAGCGAAGGACCGGATCTGAAGGATTTACCGAGATAGCATCCATAGGCCCTGATCTGACATCCTATTCTGATCTTACGGTGCTGGAAGGAACGACCTATTTTTACCAGGTACGTGCCTACAAAGGATCGGTTTACTCCAGTTTTAGTCCAGAAGCCAATGCCACCACCAGCCTTGCTGCTCCAAGCGGTCTGAGTGCTACCGCCTCAGGTTCGGATCCATTGGTCTTTCCTGGACCATTAACTCAGTCAGTGAAGAAGGCTTCCTTATTGAGCAATAACAGGATCTGGAGGATTTATCCAGATAGAATCTATAGGCCCTGATCTGACATCCTATACTGATCTGACAGTGCTTGATGGAACGACCTATTACTACCAGGTAAGTGCCTACAAAGGATCGGTTTACTCCAGTTTCAGTTCAGAAGCCAATGCCACCACCAGCCTTGCTGCTCCAGGCGGTCTGAGTGCTACCGCCTCGGGTTCGACCTCCATTGGCCTGACCTGGGCCGATAACTCAGACAGTGAAGAAGGTTACCTAATTGAGCGAAGGACCGGATCAGAAGGATTTACCGAGATAGCATCCATAGGCGCTGATCTGGAGGCTTATACTGATCTGACAGTGCTTGATGGCACCACCTATTACTATCAGGTACGTGCTTACCAGGGATCGGATCACTCTGATTACAGTTCAGAAGCCAATGCCACCACCAGCCTTGCTGCTCCAGGCGGTCTGAGTGCTACCGCCTCAGGTTCGGTATCCATTGGTCTTTCCTGGACCATTAACTCAGTCAGTGAAGAAGGCTTCCTTATTGAGCGAAGGACCGGATCTGAAGGATTTACCGAGATAGCATCCATAGGCCCTGATCTGACATCCTATACTGATCTTACGGTGCTGGAAGGAACGACCTATTATTACCAGGTACGTGCCTACAAAGGATCGGTTTACTCCAGTTTTAGTCCAGAAGCCAATGCCACCACCAGCCTTGCTGCTCCAAGCGGTCTGAGTGCTACCGCCTCAGGTTCGGTATCCATTGGTCTTTCCTGGACCATTAACTCAGTCAGTGAAGAAGGCTTCCTTATTGAGCGAAGGACCGGATCTGAAGGATTTACCGAGATAGCATCCATAGGCCCTGATCTGACATCCTATACTGATCTGACAGTGCTTGATGGAACGACCTATTACTACCAGGTAAGTGCCTACAAAGGATCGGTTTACTCCAGTTTCAGTTCAGAAGCCAATGCCACCACCAGCCTTGCTGCTCCAGGCGGTCTGAGTGCTACCGCCTCGGGTTCGACCTCCATTGGCCTGACCTGGGCCGATAACTCAGACAGTGAAGAAGGTTACCTAATTGAGCGAAGGACCGGATCAGAAGGATTCGGCCAGATAGCATCCATAGGCCCTGATCTGGAGGCTTATACTGATCTTACAGTGCTTGATGGAACGACCTATTACTATCAGGTACGTGCTTACCAGGGATCGGATCACTCTGATTACAGTTCAGAAGCCAATGCCACCACCAGCCTTGCTGCTCCAGGCGGTCTGAGTGCTACCGCCTCAGGTTCGGTATCCATTGGTCTTTCCTGGACCATTAACTCAGTCAGTGAAGAAGGCTTCCTTATTGAGCGAAGGACCGGATCTGAAGGATTTACCGAGATAGCATCCATAGGCCCTGATCTGACATCCTATTCTGATCTTACGGTGCTGGAAGGAACGACCTATTTTTACCAGGTACGTGCCTACAAAGGATCTAGTTACTCCGTATACAGCAATGAAGCCAGCACTACTGCGGATCCAGCTGCTCCAACCAGCCTTACTGCTTTTTCTGAGGATGAGGATATTATTCGCTTGGACTGGACCGATGTATCTACAAAAGAGACTGGGTACGTGATCGAGCGGGCTGTCACTTCAGGAGGCAGTTATTCACCTGTCGCCACTCTAGGTGCAGATTATACCACCTATATAGATGGAGGACTCACAGCTGGTATAGAGTACTTTTACAGGGTGCAAGCAAGCGGTATTCTTGGCAACTCATTATATAGCAATGAAGCCAGTGCCACTCCAATTCTTATTACCCCTGGAGGCCTTGAGGCCACAGTCCTTGATGAAGGTTCTATTCAGTTGACCTGGACCGATAGTTCTAATCATGAAACAGGATATAGCATTGAGCGATCCCTTTCCACCAATGACGAGGACTTTGCCCAGATTCAGGCATTACCCGCCAACTTCGAAACCTATACTGATAACAGTTGTGCTGAAGGCACAGCCTATTTTTACAGGGTACAGGCAATCAGGTTGGGAGGTGATTCTCCCTACAGCAATGAAGCAAGTGCAACAACCTTTCCAGCAACACCCACAGACCTGACAGCGGTTACAGTTGATTCAAGTTCCATCCAGTTGACCTGGACAGATAACACCTTGAGAGAGACGGGCTATCAAATCTTGCGTTCACTTATTACCGGGTCCGGTTTTGCCGTGGTTGCTACCCTCCCTGCGAACAGCACCTCCTATCTTGATGAGGGCCTTATAGACGGAAAGGAATACTTTTATAAGGTCCGGGCAGTGGCACCTGGGGATGTTTTCTCCCTGGAAAGCAATGAGGCGAGCGCCATTACGGATCTTTCTGCGCCTACAAATCTGACGGCCCTTGCACTGAATAAAAACACCGTCGAGCTTCGCTGGAGCAACAATTCGGCCAGCGAAACGGCTTATTCCATTGAACGTTCCGAAACTTTCATTGGAGGATATTCAGTCGTCGCAAGTGTAGCGGCCAATACCACATCCTACAAGGATAAAAACCTTGAGGATGAAACGGAATATTTCTATCGTGTACGTTCCATCGGGATACACGGGAACTCCTCATACAGCAATGTGGCCAGTGCCACAACCCCATTGGCAGTTCCTGATGCACCTGACAGTTTCATTGCTGATGCCACGACTACCTGTGCTGTTGCACTGACATGGATAGACATGAGCGACAACGAGGATGGATTTGAAATTGAGCGTTCACCATTCTCCACCTTCGGCTATAAAGTACTCGTGGTTCTTCCTGCAGAGGCAGAAGCTTACACCGATACAAGCACACGGAACAACAACACGTACTATTATCGTCTCAGGTCAATCAATGTTGCAGGACGGTCCGATTCTGCGACTGTTTCGGAGTCAGTCTCTTATGATCTCAACGGTGGAATTATTGCCTCCGACCAGAGCATTTGCCCCATGGGGGATCCTGAACTGATCAGGAGCCAGGTTGATCCTTCGGGAGGCGACAATAGCTGGACTTACCAGTGGCAGTCCAGAATATCCCCGGCGGCATTCACCAACATACCTTTGGCCACTGGGCTTACGTATGACCCCCCTGAAGGGATGATAGAGACCACTGAATTCCAACGGGTTTCTACCGTTGCGTGTGGTTCTGCGATATCCAATACAGTTACCATCACACCTGTGGACATTGAAGATCCGGTATTTACAATCTGTCCTGCTGATTTAGATATAGACATCGAAAGGAATCTGACCTATGCACAAGTCACCACGGTGAATCCGGTTTTCACTGATAATTGTGAAGTGTTTTTGCTGACCTGGACCATGAATGGGGATACCGTCGCTGCTTCACCTGTTACGGGGCTCAATTACCTGGGTACCGTCAGGTTCCCGCTGGGGACCACAACAGTGACCTATCATGCAGAGGATTTCAGCGGCAATTCAGCTGAGTGTCTGTTCAGTGTCAACGTGAAGATCAAAGATCCGGAGATCCTGAATGTGTCCATAGCGGATGACATCATGGGAATCGGTGATCTCATCACAGCAACCATCACCGTGGCCAATGATGGCGAATCTGTATATACATTGGTTTCCGGCCAGATCGGCGGGTATTCGTTACAGGACCTGCAACGATTCAATGAAACCACCTATTTTGCTAATTTTGTGATCACCGAAGGAGGGAACAGTTACCTTCCGGAGCAAGATATACCGGTACAGAACCTGGTATTCACCGATGGTGTAACACAAAGCCTGCCCATATCAGATCCCCATATCCCAGGGTAATGATCTCCTGGATGCACAGTACCCGGAGATCAGTTCTATCAATGCAATTCCCGGGGCATACAAGATTGGAGACAAAGTGATCCTTGATATAGGGACTGACGGAACCGGATATGTCATCAATCCGGTCTCCAGCATCAATGGTCTTGGAGTTACCCAGCCCAATATTTCGTTTGAGGAAGTCGGTATGGGAGTGTACAGTCTGTATGTACATAGTGGAGGAGGGAGACCGAGATGTAGCCTTTGGAGAATTGGCTGCATCCATCATCTGATTAAACCATCCGGTAATGTGGGCGGATGTTATACGGACGTCACCAACGTGAATCTGGTTCTGATCGACGCACATCCACCTGTAATTACAGAATGGAAGTTCCTTCCGATGGAGGTAGGGGTCGGGGGAACTGTCCAGGTGACCATTACAGCTGATGAGGAAGGATATGATAGCGGCTCCGGGTACAGTAATTAATGGCATACCCATCAGTTCACCCCATGTATCTTTCTCTGAAATTGCCGGCGGGCTCTATGAGATATCCTATGTGGTACAAGTTGGTGATAATGAGGTCTCACCGGAGAACTGGAGATGACGCTCTTGCTCCGATGATCCGGCTGGGAAATATCAGCAACCCATATACCATATTGGAACCCAACTCTGCTGGAGATTTATACGGATCTTCCTACAGGCTGATCTTGCGGGAACACCGGAGGTATGTGAGGGTGAGAGCTGCAAACCTGGTGGTATTCCTGAATGGTGGAAGAAGTCCCTGGAACGTTGAACTGTACGATGGTATCGACACCTCAATTCTACAAAATATCTCTACCCAGGAATTCCATATCAGTGTGCTTGCCGAGTTCGAACAACCAATTACCGCATCATACCAAAGTGACTGATGTGAATGGAGTTGTAAGAATGTAGGCAGCGGTCCTTTCAAGGTAAGTAAATCCCAAAACCGAAGTTGCGATTGTCAATCTGGCCGGGGGTTACAGTGTGGAGGGCTGATCCTGTTCACTTGAGGCCATTCTTCCGGAGGTGGAAGTTTTCTGGTCCGGGAGTTTTCAGTAGCTCGGGAATATTTGATCCGGGTCGTGCGGATACTGTCAATTCTCCGCATACCCTGGTTTACGAATATCAGAACGCCAACGGATGCTTCAGTTAGGACAGTGCTCTGGTATTTGTGCTGGGAGCTGAAGGTGATATTTTCATTCCCAATGATGTGGTTTGTGATTATAGTGAACCATTTACGGTTACAGGCTTCTAATGTGGCCGGGGATACTGGGCACCTTTATATTATACAATGCATGTGGACAATCAGGTGGCGGGACTTACTGACCATGGTGATAATACAGCAAGCATCGATCCAGAGCTTGTTAGCGCCTGGTAATTATACAATTGAATATGAGTATATTGATGATGTAGTGCTCTATCTCAGGGATTCGTTTTTTGTGGAATCTGTTCAAACGCCAGTGATTATTTCACCTGATCAGTTCAACTATTGCCAGAATGATGCACCTGTTGCATTGAAATCCAATGTGGACGGGGCAGTATTTGGGGTTGGAGTCACCGGAAATGCAACTGATGGGTATATGTTCGATCCTGAAAAAGGTGCTCTTGGTGCGAACATAGTGACTTGTGAGGTCACATCGGCAAATGGTTGTTCAAAAAGCACCCAGATGAGCTTTACAGTGTTGTTTGCCCCAGAGGTTAAATTTGCTATGAGTTCTTCCTGTATTTCGGAAGAAGGAGCTGATATTCTCTTCAGCAACCTGACTTCTGGAAAGCTTGAGGTTGAAACATGGGAATGGAATTTTGGTGATCCCGGCCAGCGGTGACCTTAATGAGAGTAACCTGCTAGAGCCAACATCATTTTTATGCTACTTCCGGGCAAGCGAGAATCACTCTTTCATGCATACCACTCAGATGGTTGCATGGATGAATATGTGATTGATACAACGATGGGAATACTTCCTGTGGCTCAATTTCATATGGATCACTGATTGTTCAAGGATGAAGTGAAACACAGTTCATGGACAGGTCCGCTGCGGGTTCATGCCCCCTTGATTCCCTGGACTGGACATTCAGGAATTCGAAGGAGGAGTGATCGGTGAAACTAGATTCTTCCCAAGATACGATCGAATTCCAGTTTGATGTGGCTTGAAACCATATATAGTAGAACTTATGTCCAAAATGCAGATGGATGTATTCGATAAAACTTCCAAGGAATTATCTTGAGACCTACGATAGATCTGGAACTAGAAATATCTGGAAGACTTTGATAATGATCAGGGCATGTGGACATTCACTCGGACAGTACCGATATCAGCTGGACATGGGGTACTCCTGATTTCACAGGGTTCCACAATTCCGGAGACAAGGCTTGGTTCACTGCAATATCCAGAGGATATAGTGAGTCTATAATGAGCAATCATGGGTGCAGAGTCCCTGCTTTGATTTCACAGGTAACTCAGGTCCCAATGATCAAACTGGATTTCATGAGAAGCTTTGTTCCTAAGAGTGGTGCTGTTCTTCAATACCAGGATGTGGTTGAAGAGGGTTGGAAAACAGTTGGTCAAGTTGGATACCGGAGTTGAATGGTATAATATCTCTGAATCATTGAGAACCAGCCTGGTGGTAGCAACATGGGCTGGGGGGCTGAAGTATTTGATCCAGATACGGAGTGGGTGACTGCAAAACACGATCTTGATGGTCTAATAGGCAATCCACATGTGTCATTCAGAGTGGCCTTGGATCGAATGGGGCACAGGGTGTTGGAAACCAGGGATTTGCTTTTGACAATGTAATGATCGCCGAACGGTCAAAACGTGTTGTTCTGGAGCATTTTACCAATTCGGCAGATGAAGATTCCAAGTATGCCGACGATATCATTGACGAAGTAAATCAGCAAAATCTTTATACTGTGATTGACCTGCAGTATCATATGGACTTCCCCGGAGTCGATCCCATGAACCAGAACAATCCAGATCCACCATTTTACCGGTACCTGGATAATGAAGTTCCTGAAGTGCCGTATACTGTCATTGATGGAGGAAAATTCTCTGATCACAGGTTTAACTTCTCAGGATTGCAGACTGAAGCATTTGAAAATCAGATAAGGATTGCGTCCTTGGAGATACCCACATTCGAGATCAATTTGGATGTTGATTGGTCTGAAACTGGAGTATCCTGTGTCACCACCGTGACCAGCAATGGATTATTCAGTGAAGCCATTCAGCTATATGTTGCGGTGATTGAGCGGGAGATTAATGCCTACACAGGTTATAATGGTGATCAACAGTTTAACAATGTGGTTCTGGATATGTTGCCAACAGCTGCGGGTAAATTGCTGGGGGATAATTGGTTCCCAGGAAAAGTTGTAGAGAATACAAATACTTGGTCTGTGGCTCCCTATGTGGAAGACTTTGAAGACTTGGCTATTATTGCATTTGTTAAGGACAGAGGTACAGACAGGATTCTCCAGTCAGCTGTTGATTATGAAAGCGGACTGGTGGATATCCGGGACAGAAAAACGAACATGGCAGTCCTGACTACCTATCCCAATCCCACGAAGGATCTATTCTATGTCAATCTTGGTGACAGGGCCACCAAAGACGGCTTACTGGAACTGATAGATATGAGTGGACAGGTGATACAGATTGACCAGGTACCTGCTGGTTACCAGATTATCCAGGTAAATATTGACCATTTGACTCCTGGAATATACATGATGCGTTGGGTTGAGTCAGGTTTATTTAAAGGAATGGCTAAGATCGTGAAGGCCAGGTAGTGACCCTTCAACGGGTCATTACCGGTCCTCTCGTGATCACTTGAAGAAGCTGAAATTTACGCCGCCGTATTTCCTGTGATTCAGGAATCTGGGATGGGCTGTAAAGGAATGGTTACCGGGATGTTCCAGTATGAACTGTCCTTCTTTTCGCAGGATCTCCGTGTCAAAAACAAGGTCTGGAAGAGATTCAAGCAAAGGGTGGTCATAGGGCGGATCTGCAAAGATAATATCGAAGGACTGGTAAGGTTTTTTCAGGTAGCTGAATACATCACCCCTGATCGGTGTTACCATTTCCATCCCCATCTCCTCACAGCTTTTCCTGATAAACCTGTAATGGGAGGGGTCCCTTTCCACAGCTACGATGGAACGTGCATTCCTGGAGGCAAACTCATAGGTAATGCTTCCAGTTCCGGAAAACAGATCCAGCACATCCAATTCCTCCAGGTCAAACTGGTTCAGGAGGATGTTGAAAAGACTCTCCTTGGCAAAATCCGTAGTAGGTCTGGCCTTGAAATTTCCCGGTGGATGAATCCGTTTTCCCCTGTATGTGCCGCTGATTATACGCACTTACTGCCTTCTGAAAGGATCATGAAACGGAGCAACTGCGTTTTAGAAAGCTCTTCGAGATAGTAGGGGGTGGTCTTCACATGTCGGATGTACTTGCCCAGGAGTCCGTATAGCTCGTGTTCGGGGTGTACAATGCCCGACAGGTATACGGGAATACTTTCCCGGTTCAGGCCCAGCTGTTTCAGGGTATTCAGTGTATGGTATATGAAATCAGAAGGGTCTTTCAGGGCAAAGCGGTTGATCAGCCTGATTCCGTCTTCCTGGATGATCAGGAGGTTCAGGGTGTAGCGCTGAACTTCTGCCAGGATAAAACCCCGCTGGTGATCGCTGGCCTGGATTTGGTCTGACAAGGAGATCATGCATTCGGCTGAATGAATCACCTGTACTTTACCCGTGATCTTTTCCTTTAATTCCTCTATCTCTTCAGGATAGGCAAAAAGGATGTGCATCCGGCGTCCGGGAATGTATCTGTGTTCAACCTTATCTTTGGGATCAAGCCTTGCTGCTTTCTCAAGAAGCGTACTTGCAAAATCTTCATTAAAGAACTGGTCTGGAACAAAGCTTACTGCCGGAAAGTCCGTGATGAATACGGTTTCACCTTCAAAATCAAGTAGCTGATGCTCCTCCAGGATTCTTCTGCAGTCTGAAGGGTAGTTTGTGATCCGGTACGTTTGAATCATAAACGTACTGCTTCAGAAATACGGGTTTATAGCTCGCATCTGATATAAGAATAGAAAAACCATCCGGAGTAAACCGGATGGTTTGATGACCTTTGTGTCTGATATCTTGTGAGACAGAATTCGATATAATACCCTCAACCTGCATGGGTATCCCGGGGATTATTCCCAGTTTCCTGTAAGGGTACCTTCTTCCATGGATCCGAATTTGACGCCTTCAAATCCAACGATTTTATTCCTTTCGTCCTTGTAATTAACAGTCAGCTGCCGGTCCATTCCATTCAGAAGATCATCATACAAGACCGAAACTTCCACTACCTGAACAGTCAGGTTTGACGAAGTAAGAATTTCTCCAGACTCCATGGTAAACTCAACTCCCTCGGTAAAGGGCACATATCGTAATGAGTCTGCATTATACCTGCTGCTGAAAAGTGAGTCCAGTACAGGGACCAGGGTAGCTTCCCGACTGATTACTCCATCAGCCAGAGCCTTCAGACGGGCTTTTTCAAATCCCATCTCATCAAGCCACTCTTCAGGAATCTCCCCGATGGCTTTGACTACTGAAAACTGTCCTGTATCGAGAAAAGCAATCAGTGTATCAAAGCTACCTGTATAGCTTTTATATATATCTTTGTACGCCTTCTGGGCCGTTCTGATATCAATTAGCCTCGCAATGGTGGCGGATTCCCTGACTTCCACCTCTTGGTTGAACCGGATCGGTTCCATAATGCTTTCAACGATCAGGAAGCCTAGAACGATGATTATCAGGACAAACAGGATCTGGATTACTCTTCTCATGGGGAATGCTTTTATAGTTTGCGCACAAATTTAGCAAAAAAAATATATTATATATTTTTAAAAGTACATTAATTCAGAGGGATGCTGAGAAAATTCATTGCTTCAAAAATCCTTGAAAATATTGAGTTTCAACCTACACCCGGACAGGTTGAGATGATTCATGAGCTGGGTGGATTTCTGGCTTCGGATGCATCATGCAGAGGTAATGATGGTCAAAGGGTATGCCGGCACTGGTAAAACCACACTGATGAACAGCCTGGTGCTTACACTCTCATCCATGAAGCAAAAGAGTGTCCTGCTCGCGCCAACAGGACGGGCTGCAAAAGTGCTGGGTGCTTATACGAAAAGGCCTGCCTGGACAATTCATAAGAAGATATACAGACAGAAATCAGGAAAAGACGGGCTCGGGGAGTTTGTGCTGGATCAGAATCTTCATAAGAACACCTATTTTATAGTGGATGAGGCTTCCATGATCGGGGACAGGTCAGCGAATCAGGTTTTTGGTTCAGGTGATTTGCTGCGGGATCTGCTGGATTTCGTGGAAATGGGAGTCCAATGCAGGTTGATCCTTGTGGGTGATACGGCCCAGCTTCCTCCTGTTGGACTGGATATCAGTCCGGCACTCAGCCGGGAAAGACTGGAACAGTTTGGATACCTTGTCCGGGAAATAGAGATGACTGATGTGATCCGGCAGGCGGACGGATCGGGAATCCTTCACAATGCCACAAGCATACGGAAGCTGATTACTGACCGGGTGGTTGATTATCCGGTATTCAGTTTTGACAATTTCGATGACATCACCATGGTGAATGGAGCCGATCTGCTTGAGGCCATCAGTGCCAGTTACGACCGGTATGGTGCCGGAGAAACCATCGTGGTGACACGTTCCAACAAACGGGCCAACAGATTTAATGCCGGGATCAGGAGCCAGATCCTCTGGCGGGAGGAACAGGTTTCTCCAGGGGACCTGCTGATGGTGGTTAAAAACAACTATTTCTGGAAAGATGAGAACAATCTGCTCGATTTTATTGCAAATGGAGATATTGTCAGGGTTGAAAGGGTGTTGATGACCGAAGAGGTTCACGGACATAAATTTGCTGATGTGGAGGTGACACTTCCCGATTATGATCAGATGAGTCTGCAGGTGAAGATCCTGCTGGATGTGATTGATCTGGATGCTCCTTCGCTGGACAGGTCACAGCAACACGCTCTTTATGAATCGGTGGCAGAGGATTATCCTGAAGTGATAAACCGCCGCCAGATGGCCTCCAAAATCGCTTCAGATCCATATTTCAATGCCCTCCAGGTGAAATTTGCCTATGCAATCACCTGTCACAAGTCACAGGGCGGACAATGGAAGTCGGTGTTTCTGGACCAGGGGTTTTTTACAGACGAGATGCTTAATCTGGATTATCTGAGGTGGCTCTATACAGCCTTCACCAGGGCTTCGGAGCATCTCTACCTGGTGAATCTTGCGAAACAGTTCATCCCCCGATAGAAAATCCTGTTTTTTTCTTAGTTTTGGAAAAACCCAACTGTAATGAAAGCTGCACCCTTCATCCCCTTATGCCTGATTGTTGTTTTATCTGCATGCAAAACAAAAGTGAAAGAAGCCATGGAAGAACCGTCGGAGGGTTTTGTAATCCATCGTGGAGTGAATGTAAGTCACTGGTTGTCACAAACGGAGATTCGTGGAGAGGAACGTTCTCTCTACATCCAGGCCGAAGATTTCCGAACCATTGCCGAACTGGGATTTGATCATGTACGAATCCCCTTTGATGAAGAGCAGATGTGGGATGAGAAAGGGCAGAAGAACAAGGAGGCCTTTGAATTGCTCCATGATGCCATTGGCTGGTCCCTGGAGAAAAACCTGAGGGTGATTGTGGACCTTCATATTCTCCGGTCCCATCATTTCAATTCAGACAACATAAGGCTCTGGACTGACAGCGCAGCGCAACAACAATTCTGGGGATTCTGGAAGCAGATGTCAGCAGAACTGATACAATATCCCGTTGATAAACTGGCCTATGAATTGATGAATGAAGCAGTTGCTGATGATCCGGATGATTGGAACCGGCTGATTGCCAATGGAATCAATACTATCCGAACCCATGAGCCGGAACGGGTGATCGTTGTCGGATCAAACAAATGGCAGCAGGTACACACCTTCAAGGACCTGAAAATTCCGGAAGGAGACAGGAACCTCATTCTGAGTTTCCATTTCTACGACCCATTTTTACTGACCCATTACAAAGCACCCTGGGCGGGTACCATTCAGAAGTATAGCGGCGAGGTTCACTACCCCGGATATACGGTTGATACATTGGTTTATGGGGAGTTACCAGATGATCTGCTTTCCGAGGTCCGGGAAAGAAACGGGTACTGGGATGCGAAGCGGATTGAGGAATCTTTCATGGAGGCTAAAATTGTGGCTGACAGCTACGGCCTTCCTCTCTACTGCGGGGAATTCGGATGTTTCCCCACTACTTCACCTGAATTGAGACATGCCTATTATAAAGACATTGTTTCTGTTTTTAATAAACTGGACATCTCCTGGACCCACTGGAATTATAAGAACGATTTTCCGGTGGTAGATGAAAAGACACTGGAACCCATTGGCCCGGTTGTCTCTGCCCTGATGGAGTAGCTATTCCTTTCTCGGTTAAGCGTTTATCCGGTATACCTTTTGGAAATGGTAGCCATAAATGCTGTAGGTTATGGCCAGGGGGAACACCCTGGGCTTCATGATGAGGCTCCAGATAAAAAGCTTCCAGAAGTGAATTCTTCCTTTCCCCACTATGCCGATCAAGTAAATTGAACGCCAAAGGGCCGGAATCTTCTCCCAGGTCAACCTGGTGTATGAACTTTTACCAGGTGTGAATTTTTTGAGAAAGCCTTTCAATCGTTTATAATAGGCTTTATTGGAGTATATTGTACTGACGATATGTGTATATCCTCTCAGGAGGGTTTCCTTGTCCATCCTGGGAATAAAATTCATGGTGAAATTGGTATTGTTACCATCACTGGTACGGATGATCCTGCCTTCGCTTTTCAGCCGTTGAAAAAGCCTGGTGCGGCTGGGGGCTACCAGGAGTCCCACCATCGCCGTAATAATACCGCTCTGCTGTATAAAATCGATCTGCCGCTGGAAGATAGAACTGGTATCATGATCAAAGCCAACGATGAACCCGGCTGATACCTCTATCCCTGCCGATTGTATTTTCTGCACCCCTTCCATCAGGTCATGCTTTATATTCAGCTTCTTGTCACACTCTTTCAGACATTCCACATCTGGTGTTTCAATGCCCACAAATACTTTCTCAAAACCAGCCAGGGCCATGGCAGTCATGAGGTCCTGGTCGTCCGAGAGATCAATGGAGGCTTCGGTGGTAAATGAGAATGGGTACCTGTGCTTTTTCATCCATTGTGAAATGGAAGGAAGCAAGTCGCTCTTCAGTTTGCCTCGGTTTCCGATGAAATTGTCATCCACAAAAAACACATTGCCCCGAAACCCTGTATTGTAGATGGTTTCAAGCTCATCCAGGATCTGACCTGTTGTTTTTACCCGGACCCGATGGCCCAGCAGCGCTGTGATCTCACAGAATTCACAATTGTGCGGACATCCCCTTGAGTACTGCAGACTTAGCTGCGCATAGTGCGAGGCATCGATCAGCGAATAGTCAGGCGAAGGTGAATTTTCCATCCTGGCAAATTCATCGGTTCTGTATATTTTTTGCAGATTGTTCTTTTGGAGATCTGCAAGAAAGCGGGGAAGTGTTATTTCAGCTTCATTGAGTACCAGGTGGTCCAGGTCCGAATAAGAGTCAGGGTCCCCGGTGAACAATGGGCCACCAGCCACAATCTTTGCCTGGAGCGCCTTGCACCTTTGGATCACCTCCGACACTGAATCTGCCTGAACCGACATGGCACTGATGAATACAAAATCAGCCTGGATGATCTCCTCATCCCGCAACGGTCTCACATTCAGATCCACCAGGTTTACTTCCCATTCCTTCGGAAGCATGGCAGCTATGGTCAGCAATCCCAGGGGGGGATTGGATGTTTTTTTTGAAATAAATTTCAATGCATGACGGAAACTCCAGTAGGTATCTGGATAGCTGGGACTGATCATTAAGATATGCATCATGGATAGATTGAATAATTTCAGCCAATCTATGACGGAAGTTCCTCGGGAAAAAATAATGGGGACAGGTGAAATAGAATTGGGTTCGATCGATGTAAATATGTGATGGGAATCTCCATGGAGGGATGAAAATATGCCTAATAATCAGGGAAATAGTGTGGGTGTGGAATAATAGACTACCTTTGTTCGGATCTCGGTTTGAGAAACTGCGCTTTTATTTACTTCTTCCCGTTTCCGGGCAGGTTCATCACGGCACTATTTATTGAATCCGATCTTACACTGTAACCACCGGCTACATTTCCGGCAGGTTATTTATACTTAATTAATTTTTATCACAATGAACATTTTTGTAGGAAACCTTGATTTCAAGGTAAATGAGCATGACCTGGAAGAGGTATTTGAATCGTATGGTTCTGTAGGTTCAGCGAAAGTAATTACTGACAAGTACAGCGGCAGAAGCAAAGGATTTGGTTTTATCACCATTGATGACGATGAAGAGGCTGCCAGGGCTATTAAAGAGCTGAATGGCACCTCGTATAAGAACAGGGAAATGGTGGTCAATGAAGCCAAACCCAGGAGAACCGATTTTAACTCATAAGCGAATATCTGATATGAATAAAGGCACAGTGAAATGGTACAATGAGGTCAAAGGTTTTGGCTTTATTTCAACCGAAGAAGGAGAAGATATTTTCGTTCACAGGAGCGGATTATACAGTTCTTACGGCGGGCTTCAGCCCGACCAGCAGGTAAGCTTTGATACCAAGCAGGGAGACAAAGGCCTGTTTGCAGTTAATGTAAAATCAGACGACTAGCAGCAGTCCGATACAATCTTTAAGAAAGGATCCCCCAATACTCCACCAGGCTGGAAGGGTATTGGGGGTTTTTATTGGGTCCTGTTTCTTTAGGGATATCATGCTCCGATAATCTTCACCAGCACCCGCTTGCGGCGCTTGCCATCAAACTCGCCGTAGAAGATTTGTTCCCATGGACCAAAGTCCATTTTACCCTCTGTAACTGCTACCACAACCTCCCGTCCCATAATGGTGCGCTTCAGGTGGGCATCAGCATTGTCCTCGTAGCCATTGTGACGGTACTGGCTGTAAGGCTTTTCCGGCGCAAGTTTTTCCAGCCATACCTCGAAGTCGTGGTGGAGACCGGATTCATCGTCGTTGATGAAGACAGAAGCACTGATATGCATCGCGTTTACCAGGATCAGACCTTCCCGTATTCCGCTTTCCATCAGGCATTCCTGTACATCGGGGGTAATGTTGATTAGTTCCCGTCGTTTGGTGATGTTGAACCAGAGTTCTTTTCTGTAGGATTTCATGTTTTGGGTTTTATATGGCCAGGGCACCCCTGATGCCCTTCACCTTGTCATTCTCAATCTTCTTTACAAGTGAATGGTTGAACCTGTCGATCACATAAATAATCCCCAGGGTATTTTTTCGCTTGGTCCGGATGGCTTTTTTGCCTCCGCACATGTATATGTATCGTGCATCGAGGCAAAGCCCTTTGCAGAATGATTCATCCGGGTCATGTTCCCATACCAGCTCACCATCCACCATCAATCCCGATTGGGGGGGATGCATGATCTGCTTGTCACGGCCGGATGTGGAACAAATGGCCATCATCTTTCCATCCACAAACTGAAAATCATGGGATTCCCAGGCGAACTTGAATTTTCTTATCTCGTTAAACTGCCCATCGGTCACCAGGACCCCGCTGTCTGCATATTGGTCGTTTGTAAACCAGTTGAGGTTGATATAGAATTCTTCACCTTCCTTCACAATGCTGTTGATGTGGTTGTAGTTCTTTTTGTATTTGACCCTTCTGGCCGGATTGGGTGGCTTAATATTTATCCTCTTCTTCAGGTGAAGCGCACTGTCAAATGCCCAGATCTGGTTTCTTTTGGTAGCCGTTGTAAACAGGGTGCCGTCGTAATAATTCATCTGGTGAAAATCGGGAGAAGGGAGATACGCCCTGGTTTTGGTGATTACAGAAAAGTCTTTCAGGCTGATTTTGTACACCCGGCTCAAACTGGCAAAAAACAAATCTTCCCCTGTCCTGCACATCCCCATCAAGGGATCGTCATCGGCAGAATGGAAAATCTCCACAACCTCCTCTGTTTCAGTGTCAAATCTGATCACCTGTCCGTTTACCATCGCAAGCAGGAGCAAGGCCATAGTCTTCCCTTACGGTCTGTTATCAAATTAAATTCAACTCCTTTTTCAAGGCTTCAATCCGGGCATCAAGGGCTTCTTTCACTTGCTTATAGTCCTCCCTGTTTTCCAGGCTGTCATAAACACTGAAATAGAATTTGATCTTGGGTTCTGTGCCTGAGGGCCTGACCGAAATCTTGCTTCCGTCTTCGAGAAGGAACTGGAGAACGTTGGATTTGGGCAGGTCAATGGGCTTTTTCTGCCCGGAAGGTATGCGGGTGGATACCTGTTCCAGGTAGTCCCTGATCTCCATTACTGGTGATCCGATCAGACTTTTTGGAGGATCAGACCTGAATCCGGCCATCATTTGCTGGATCTCCTCAGCCCCGGATTTCCCCTTCCTTACAACGTTGATGAGGGATTCCCGGTAGAGTGAGAACTCCTGGTACATATCCAGCATGATGTCATGCAGGCTTTTACCCTTGCTTCTTCCCCAGGCTGCAAGCTCCGCCAGCATTGAACAGGAGGCCACTGCATCTTTGTCCCTGACAAAATCTCCGATCATGAAACCATAGCTCTCTTCACCGCCTCCAATGAAGGTCATGGTTGCCTCGTTCTTATGGATGATGTCGGCAATGAATTTAAAGCCGGTCAGCACATCCCAGTAAGGCACCTTGTAATGATTGGCCATGTCTGCAATCAGTTCGGTGGTCACTACTGTTTTTACGATATACTCTTTGCCGGTCAGTTTTCCTCTTTCTGACCATTGGGAAAGCAGATAATAGGTGAGCAGGGCAGCCGTCTGGTTGCCATTCACAAGCATCAATTCCCCCCGGTCATCCCTGATGGCGATTCCCACCCGGTCTGCGTCCGGATCTGTGGCCATCACCAGGTCGGCACCCACTTCATTGGCTTTTTGAAGGGCCAGGTCCAGGGCCGCAGATTCTTCAGGATTCGGAGAGAGCACCGTAGGGAAATTGCCGTCAACCACATCCTGTTCCGGAACGTTATATATATTCTTAAATCCCAATTCTTTAAGTGCCCGGGGAACCATCTTTACGCCTGTTCCGTGGATGGGGGTATACACGATCTTTATATCTGAATGGGTTGCGATGACCTCCGGATTGAGAGATTGTTTGACCACCTCGTCTGATATAGCGTGCATCCATCTCTTCCCCCAGGCTGATAATGGATTCCTTATCGCCGTCAAATTTCACATCTCCGATTGATTTAATGCTCCTGCACCTCCTTGATGATGTTCACATCATGGGGATTGATGATCTGACCACCGTCTTCCCAGTAGACCTTATATCCGTTGTATTCCTTGGGATTATGCGAGGCTGTGACCACCACTCCGCTCTGACATCCCAGTTCTCTGATGGCGAAGCTGAGTTCGGGTGTGGGTCTCAGATCATCAAAGAGATAGGCTTTGATGCCATTGGCAATGCAGATCTGGGCCGTGATTTCGGCAAAAAGCGGACTGTTGTTCCTGCAGTCGTGGGCGATGGCCATGCTGATCTCCTCCCGGTCACTGAATTGTTTCAGGAGGTAATTACAGAGTCCCTGGGTGGCCATGCCAACGGTATAAATATTCATCCTGTTGGTACCCACTCCCATGATTCCTCTCAATCCGCCTGTCCCAAATTCCAGGTCCTTGTAAAAGCTCTCGACAAGTTCTGTTTCATTTTCACTGAGCATTTTCCGGATGGCTTCCCTGGAGTCTTCATCGATTGGACTATCCAGCCAGTTCTGTGCTTTCTCCTTTACCTGTTTGAGTATTTCTTGATTGCTGTTCATCTCTAAGATATGATTAAAGTAAATTCTTGATGCATTTTTCCAGGCTACTCCTCCAATAAGGGACTTCAACTCCATAAACCTCCTTGATCCTGGATTTGTTCAGTACTGAATAGGGAGGGCGTTTTGCAGGCAGGGGGAACTCGATCTGTCTCCACAGGTAAGTACTTTACCCTTGCAATTGATCAGTCTGCATATCTCCATGGCCAGGTCATACCAGCTGCATACTCCCTCGTTGGAGATAATTAAATACACCCGGCACAAAAGTCAGTTTTCCGGAATCCACATCTGAGATGATCTGCATAATGGCCATGGCCAGGTCCTCTGCGTAGGTGGGTGTTCCGATCTGGTCATACACGACCCTGATGTCGTCGTACTTGTCCATCCGGTTGATCATGCTTTTAACAAAATTCTTACCAAAAACGCTGAATAACCAGGAAGTGCGGATGACCATCGCTCCCGGATGATTTGAAAGCACTTTCTCGCCTTCCAGCTTTGTTTTGCCATACACACTGAGTGGATCGGGTGCATCATCCTCCCTGAGAGGCCTGAGCATATCACCCCGAAATACATAATCGGTGGAAATGTGGATCAGCCTGGTACGGGGATGTTCATCCATCGCTGAAACCAGGTTAGCCACCACATCACGATTCAGAATGCATGGCCCGGTCAGGTTCCGATTCAGCACCGTCCACATCGGTGAAGGCAGCGCAGTTGATGATATAATCGGCAGGATGGTCTGCCAGGTAAACAGAGATGGCCGGTGCATCGGTTACATCCAGTTCCTCAATATCGGTGAAGGTATAGACCTGGCTAAAATGATTTCGGAGCTTTTTAATTTCGCGGCCAAGTTGTCCTTTTGCACCTGTTACTAATACATGACTCATGGTAATTTTATTTAAATGTCTGTCAAATAGGGGAGACTTCTGTCTTTTTCTGAGATAACAGCAGTAGCCGGGTCAATGATCCAGTCAATCTGAAGATCAGGATCATCAAAGCGGATACCTGAGTCGGACGAAGGGTTGTAGTATGCATCACACTTATAGAAGATGGTTGCATGCAAGGACAATACCGAGAATCCATGGGCAAATCCTTTTGGAATCAGAAGCTGCAAATGGTTCTCGGCACTGAGTTCAATGCCGAACCATTTCCCGAATGTGGGTGATTCTTTTCTTATATCCACAGCAACATCATAGATTACTCCCTCTGTTACCCTGACCAGTTTTGCCTGCGCATGCGGCTCCTGCTGGTAATGTAATCCCCTGATCACACCTCTGGCAGACCTGGATTGGTTGTCCTGTATAAACTGTTGGTGAATTCCAAGACTTTCAAGCTTTTGTTTGTGGTATGACTCGAAAAAATAGCCACGTTGATCTTTGAATACTTCAGGTTCGATGACGATCAACCCCTCTATTCCGGTATTGCTGGTTTTCATCATCTGTTCACTATAAGGAATTGAATATGGTTTCATCAGCAATCTGGGACAGATACTGACCATATGCACTTTTCTTAAGCAGTTCAGCATGAGCCAATAGTTGCTCTCTATTGATGAATCCCATTTTATATGCAATCTCTTCAATACAGGAAATCTTCAGTCCCTGCCGTTGTTCAATGGTATGGATATAATTGGATGCCTGGAGCAGACTTTCATGCGTGCCGGTGTCCAGCCATGCCATCCCTCGTCCCATGATTTCAACCCGGAGCTTTTGCTCTTCGAGGTAGATACGGTTCAGATCGGTGATTTCCAGTTCCCCCCGGGCAGATGGTTTCAGAGATTTTGCTTTCTGGATTACATCATTGTCATAGAAGTAAAGTCCGGTTACCGCATATTTGGATCTGGGTTGGGAAGGTTTCTCCTCCAGACTCATGGCTTTGCCCGTTTCGTCGAATTCTACTACTCCATATCTTTCCGGATCATTCACAATATACCCGAATACAACAGCACCTTCATCGATAGAAGCTGCCTGTTGCAGCGTTTTTGAAAATCCATGTCCGTAAAATATGTTGTCCCCAAGGATCAGGCAAACCGGATCATTCCCGATGAATTCCTCACCGATCAGGAAGGCCTGTGCCAATCCGTCCGGAGAGGGCTGAATGGCATAAGTGAGTGAGATTCCCAACTGGGTTCCATCCTCGAGTAGCGTTTGATAAAGATGGAGATCTTCCGGAGTTGAGATAATCAGAATATCTGTGATCCCGGCCAGCATCAAAACTGAAAGGGGATAGTAGATCATTGGCTTATCGTAAACCGGGAGAATCTGTTTGGAAACAGACCTGGTGATTGGATAGAGTCGCGTTCCGGATCCTCCTGCTAGAATGATTCCTTTCATGGAATTGTGCTTAATCTTCGTTTAACAATTGGTCAAAATAGGCGATGGTTTTCTTCAATCCCATATCCAGGTCCACTAACGGTTTCCATCCGTCCAGAATACGCTTCGCAAGGGTAATATCTGGTTTACGCTGAACCGGGTCGTCTTCTGGAAGGGGAAGAAATGTAAGTTTTGATCTTGACCCTGTGAGGCCGATAATCTTTTCAGCCAGTTCCAGAATGGTGAATTCAACCGGGTTGCCCAGGTTCACGGGGCCGGTCACCTGGTCCCCCGTCTGCATCATTCGGATCATACCTTCCAGAAGGTCATCCACATACTGGAAACTCCTGGTCTGCGATCCGTCCCCATAGATAGTAATCTCCTGGTTATGAAGAGCCTGTACAATAAAATTGGATACTACCCTTCCATCATTGGGATGCATGTTGGGGCCATAGGTGTTAAAGATCCGGATGATCTTAATCTTCACGCCGTTTTGCTGATGATAATCATGTAAACAGTGTTTCAGCACATCGTTTTCCTTCATCATAACAGGACCTGGATCCGATGGGATTAACGTTTCCCCAGTAGGATTCTGGCTGTGGATGCACAGATGGGTCCCCGTACACTTCACTGGTGGATGCCTGCAATATTTTGGCTTTGATCCGTTTGGCCAATCCAAGCATATTGATTGCTCCCATTACCGAGGTTTTTACGGTTTTAATGGGATTGAACTGGTAGTGGATGGGTGAGGCAGGGCACGCCAGGTTGTAAATCTCATCTACCTCTGCATAAAAAGGAGATGTAACATCATGCCTGATCATCTCGAAATAGGGATGATCCAGCATGGGCTGAATATTGCGTTTGGATCCGGTAAAGTAGTTATCAAGGCAGAGCACTTCATTTCCCTCGTTCAACAACCTTTGACACAGATGTGATCCTATGAAACCTGCTCCTCCTGTAATAAGTATCCTTTTCATTGTTGAAGTTTATAAAACGCAACGGAATTTTAGGGACTGACCGGCTTTCTCCCAATGCTGTAGTAAGCAAAACCATACTCCAGAAGTTCTTCAGCCTCATAAATATTCCGTCCGTCGAATACCACCTTTTCCCGCATCAGTTTGTCCAGTACATTATAATTCAGCACACGAAATTCGGGCCATTCGGTTACAACGATAAGTCCGTCAGCATCGATAATTGCTTCATATTTATCTTTGCAAAACTCAATGGTCGTTCCCAAGGCTTTTCCTGGCTTCATCCGTTGCAACCGGATCATATCCTTTCACCTGGGCACCAGCTGCCAGCAACTCCTCAATGATCCTGATGGAGGGAGCCTCCCGCATATCATCAGTGTGGGGTTTGAATGAGAGACCCCATATCCCGAATTTTTTTCCTTTCAAATCATTCTTAAAGTGTGCTTTGATCTTTTCCGGGAATAACCACTTTCTGGTTTTCATTGACCAGTTCCACTGCCTTTAAAATTTCCAGTGATCGTCCATATTCATCCCCTGTTTTGATAAGGGCTTTCACATCCTTTGGGAAGCAACTTCCACCGTATCCCGCTCCTGGATAGATGAATTTTGTACCAATGCGTGAATCACTTCCTATTCCTTTTCTGACCATGTTCACATTTGCTCCAACAGCTTCACACAGATTGGCAATGTCATTCATGAAGCTGATCTTTGTGGCCAGCATGGAATTGGCCGCATATTTGGTCATTTCAGCTGATGTAATATCCATGAAGATAATGGGATGCCCATTGAGCAGGAATGGTTTGTATAGCCGGCGCATGATCTTTTCAGCTTTCTCAGAATCTGTCCCGATCACAATCCTGTCGGGCTTCAGAAAATCATTGATGGCAGCTCCCTCCTTCAGAAACTCAGGATTGGAGGCTACATCAAAATCAATTTCCACACCCCTCTCGCTTAAGCGCACTGGCTACGCTGCTTTCTTACCTTTTCTGCAGTTTTAATGGGCACTGTGCTTTTTGTGGCGATAACAAGATAATCCTGCATATGGGTGCCAATCTCTTCAGCCACCGAAAGCACATATTTCAGGTCGGCAGAGCCGTCTTCATCGGGGGGAGTACCCACCGCTATAAATACTGCGTCGCAGTCTACAATGTTCTCTTCCAGGCTGGTACTGAAGAACAATCTTCCCTGCTCCACATTTTTTTTCACCATGTCTTCAAGCCCGGGTTCATAGATGGGAATGATCCCTTTATTTAGTTTTTCAATCTTATTCTGATCAATATCTACACAGGTAACAGAAATGCCTGTTTCCGCAAAACAGGTACCTGACACCAGTCCGACATAGCCTGTTCCAACCACTGTAATTTTCATGCAAAGAGGGTTTAAAAACGAAACGTAAAGTTAGTTTAATAATAGTAAAACGGGGATAGTTCAAAGATAGTTTTTAAGCAGTCCTTTAAATTGCAGCCGGACTTTCTATAGATCCCGTTCAATGAATTTCCAGACCACCTGCGATTTCCCGGATTCAATCCAATGATTAGTTTCACAGAGATTTACGTCTTGTTTTTTGGGGATTTCTGGTCCTTTTCTTATCTTTGCGGCTTAATTATACAAATATAATGTCTAACTTATTAATTTTAAAGTAATTACAATGTCCGAAACATCAAACAAAGGTACTGAGCCAGTAGGCGAAGAACAAGCAGAAGTCAAAGCTTCCGAAGCAGGATCTGAGGCGCCAGCCGAAGAGCAAAAGCCCGCTAAAGAAGAGCTCGTTAAAGAAGAGGCAGTCGCTGAGGCTCCTAAAGAAGAACCCAAAGAAGAATCTGTAGCTGAAGAACCTGTAGCGCACTGAAGAAGACGCCGGTTGCTGAGGCTCCTAAAGAAGAACCCAAAGAAGAATCCGTAGCAGAAGAACCCGTATCCACCGCTGAAGAAGAGCCAGTCGCTGAGGCTCCTAAGGAAGAACCCATAGCCACCACTGAAGAAGAGCCGGTCGCTGAGGCTCCTAAAGAAGAACCCGTAGCAGAAGAACCCGTAGCAGAAGAACCCGTAGCAGAAGAACCTGTTGCTGAGGCCGCCACTAAGGCTCCTGCCACCAAAGAGGCTCCCAAGGCCAAAAAGACAGGGGAGGCTACTATTAATGATTCCAAGTCTGATACAGGTTTAGCAGATTTTGATTGGGAAGAGTTTGCAGCCGATGATCTTGAAAGCAGCGAAGACCAGACCGAATTTGAGAGGATGTACTCTGAAACGCTATCCACCATCTCTGAAAATGAGGTGATCGATGGTTTGGTAATTTCCATGAACAAGCGTGAGGTTGTGATCAATATCGGGTACAAATCCGAAGGAGTTATCTCCATCTCGGAATTCCGTTATGATCCTGATTTGAAAGCAGGGGATACAGTTGAGGTGTATGTTGAGAGCCAGGAGGACAAGAAGGGCCAGCTGGTACTTTCTCATAAAAAAGCAAGGGCCATGCGTTCATGGGATCGCGTAAACCAGGCTCTTGATCAGGATGAGGTGATCAAAGGATATATCAAATGCCGAACAAAAGGTGGTATGATCGTGGATGTATTCGGAATCGAAGCTTTCCTTCCCGGATCGCAGATCGATGTGAAGCCCATCAGGGATTACGATGCATATGTTGGCAAAAACATGGAATTCAAGGTGGTGAAGATCAACCACGAATTCAAGAATGTGGTGGTATCCCACAAAGCACTGATCGAAGAGGAGCTGGAGCAGCAGAAGAAGGAGATCATTGCAAAATTGGAAAAAGGTCAGGTTCTGGAAGGAACTGTGAAGAACATTACCTCCTATGGTGTATTTATAGACCTGGGTGGGGTGGACGGATTAATCCACATCACAGACCTTTCATGGGGCCGCGTGAATCATCCCGAGGAGATTGTTGAACTGGATCAGAAACTGAATGTGGTGATCCTCGACTTCGATGATGATAAGAAAAGAATTGCACTGGGCCTGAAGCAGCTGACCCCGCATCCTTGGGATTCACTTGATGAAGCCCTCAAAGTTGGAGACCAGGTGAAAGGTCGGGTAGTGGTTATGGCTGACTATGGCGCTTTTGTTGAGATCGCTGCCGGTGTTGAAGGTCTGATTCACGTTTCTGAAATGTCATGGTCACAGCATCTGAGAAGCGCACAGGAATTTATGAAAGTGGGTGACGAGGTGGATGCTATTATTCTGACCCTCGACCGTGAGGAAAGGAAAATGTCACTTGGTATCAAGCAGCTGAAAACCGATCCGTGGGAGAAGATTGAAGAGAAGTACGGAGTGGGAAGCAAGCATACTGCCAAAGTAAGGAACTTTACCAATTTTGGTGTATTTGTGGAGATTGAAGAGGGTGTTGACGGACTGATCCACATTTCGGATCTCTCCTGGACCAAGAAGGTGAAACATCCTGCTGAATTCACAGCAATTGCTGCTGATATTGAGGTAGTCGTTCTGGAAATTGACAAAGAGAATCGTCGCCTGAGTCTGGGTCACAAGCAACTGGAAGAGAATCCATGGGATGTATTCGAAGATGTATTCAATGTGGATTCCATCCATGAAGGAACCATTATCGAATTAATGGATAAAGGTGCAGTAATCGCACTTCCCTATGGTGTTGAGGGATTTGTGACTCCAAAACATCTTGTGAAAGAAGATGGAAGCGGTGTGAAAGTGGATGAAAAATTAGATTTTAAGGTTATAGAGTTTAATAAGTCCGCAAAAAAGATTATCTTGTCTCATAGTCGAATCCATGAGGATGAGAAGAAGTCTTCGACCCGTTCTGTGAAGCAAAATGAAGGCTCAGAGGTGAGGAAAGCAACCAGAAAACTGAAGACAAACCTGGAGAAAACCACGCTTGGTGATATTTCTGAGCTGGCTGCCCTGAAGTCTGAGATGGAAGAGAATGAGAACAGTGCGAAGAAAAAGGCTGAAGCGAAAAGCAAAGCGGCGAAGAAGGACGAAGACAATAAAGAGTAAGTAAAACCCTTAAAACAATTTAGTCAGCTATGGAATTCAAGATTGACAAATTTGAAAACCATACTTTGATCAAAGTATTGGAGGAAAAGCTCGACACGCACATCGCTCCGACACTGAAGTCTGAGTTGGTTCTTGTATCAGGAAATGGTGAGAAGAATATCATCCTTGACCTGGGCAATTGCCGGTATTGTGATTCATCAGGTTTGAGTGCGATTTTGGTGGCGAACCGCCTGTGTAAGAATGCAAGTGGCACCTTCGTGCTTACAGGATTGAATGATGCAGTTGAAAGGCTGATCACTATTTCCCAGCTGGATACTGTGTTGAACATCTCTAATTCTCTGCAAGAAGCAGAAGCATTGATCAAAGAGGCTGGATAAGTTTTTTCCGGTGTCTTTTGAATTAACCATATTGGGTAGCAGTTCAGCACTGCCTACCTCTAAACGTTTCCCAACCGCTCATTTACTTAAAGTAGATGAGCGGTTTTTTTTAATCGACTGTGGGGAAGGAACCCAGATGCAATTGAGGAGATACGGTCATAATCCTGCCCGAATACACCATATATTTATATCCCATCTTCACGGAGACCATGTATTCGGACTCTTCGGCCTGCTTTCAACCATGGGTATGATGGGCCGCAAAGTCGCTGTTCATCTCTATGGCCCGGAGGCATTAAAGGAAATGATGGACCATCATTTCAAGTACTTTGGATCGCTTCCCTTTGACCTGCTGTTCCATACCCCCGATGAAGATCTGAAAAAGCCTCTTTTTGAGGATGATAAGCTTACAGTTACTCCACTTCGTTTAAAACACCGGGTATTGACGTACGGGTACATTTTCAGGGAAAAGAGAAAGGCGTTGAATGTGAGGAAAGAAAAGATTGCTGAATATGGGCTGGGAATCGCAGATCTGGTTCTTGTGAAACAGGGGAAGGATCATATCACAGCTGAAGGAGTGGTGGTTCCAAACCGGGAGCTCACCTTCCCGCCCTACAGGCAGCGGTCTTATGCCTATATATCCGATACTGTTTTTGATCCGGACCTGGCAGGCCAGCTACAGGGAGTTGATCTGTTGTTCCATGAGGCCACCTTCTCAGGAAAGGATGAAAAACTGGCCAGGCAGACGCTCCACTCTACAGCGGCCCAGGCGGCCAGCGTTGCAAAAGCGGCAGGGGTAAATAAACTGCTCATTGGTCATTTTTCTAGCAGGTACAAGGATTTGGGGGTATTGGTGAATGAGGCCAGAGATATTTTTAGTGCCACCGAGGGTGTCAGCGACGGGGATATCCATTCCCTTCCCTTAAAGCGGGTATGAACGGAATTAATGCTAATTTTGGATTTTTATTCAGCGAAATAACTTACATCGTGAGCGAAAAGATTCTCATCCTCGATTTCGGTTCTCAGTATACGCAATTGATCGCACGAAAAGTGCGGGAACATAATGTGTATTGTGAGATCCATCCTTATAGCAAATATCCTGAACCTGATGAATCTGTTAAAGGTGTGATCCTTTCAGGAAGCCCTTTTTCCGTGAGGGATGAACATGCACCCATACCCAACCTGGACGCAATAAAGGGCAAATACCCCCTGTTGGGAATCTGTTACGGAGCGCAGTATCTTGCCCACTATTTCGGAGGAGAGGTAAAACAATCCAATTCCCGGGAATATGGCAGGGCCAGGCTGAGTTATATCAATACAGGAAATGCATTGCTGAAAGACCTTTCCCCGAATACGCAGGTATGGATGTCCCATGGGGATACCATCAACAGCCTTCCTGCTAACTATGAGGTGATTGCCAGTACATCTGATGTGGAGGTTGGGGCCTACGCTGTATCTGATCAAATCACCTTTGGTCTGCAGTTTCACCCGGAAGTTTATCACACATCGGAAGGGAAGACCATCCTCTATAATTTCCTGAGTGAGATCTGTGGCTGCTCCATGAACTGGACCCCGGAGGCTTTTGTGGAGCGTACCATCCAGGAGTTGCAACAAAAACTGGCCAATGACAGTGTGGTCATGGGCCTTTCCGGAGGGGTGGATTCAACAGTGGCAGCCATCCTGTTGCACAGGGCCATCGGGGAGAACCTAACCTGTATATTTGTGGATAACGGTCTGCTCAGGAAGGATGAGTTTCCCACGGTTCTTGAATCGTATGCACAGCTGGGACTGAATGTCATTGGGGTGGATGCCAGTGACAAGTTCATTACCGATCTGGAAGGAGTGACTGACCCGGAGGCCAAACGGAAAAGCATAGGAAAGAATTTCATCGAGGTATTCGAACAGGAATCAAAAAAGCTGGATAATATTTCCTGGCTTGGACAGGGGACCATCTATCCGGATGTGATCGAGTCCGTCTCCGTGAACGGGCCCTCTGTAACCATTAAATCACATCACAACGTGGGTGGACTCCCCGAGAAAATGCACCTGAAGGTTGTGGAACCGCTCAGGTTGCTTTTTAAGGACGAAGTCAGGCGGGTCGGGTACTCCATGGGGATCCCTGCCCATTTCCTGAAAAGGCATCCTTTTCCGGGTCCCGGGCTGGGTATCAGGATACTGGGTGCGGTCGACAGGGAAAAGATCAGGCTGGTACAGGAAGCAGATGACATTTATATAAAGGCCTTGCAGCGCTATGGGCTCTATGACAGAATCTGGCAGGCTGGAGCCATGCTCCTTCCGGTTCAGTCCGTAGGTGTAATGGGAGACGAAAGGACCTATGAATATGTGGTGGCGCTAAGGGCCGTCACATCTACCGATGGCATGACAGCGGATTGGGGACACCTTCCATACGAGGTTTTGAGTCAAATATCCAACGATATCATTAACAAGGTGCGGGGAATTAACCGGGTGGTGTATGACATCAGTTCCAAGCCCCCGGCAACCATTGAATGGGAATAAGCTGACGCGAAGGAGGGGATTGCTGGAACAATTCTTCCCTCGGGCGGTTATTACATCATACCGAAAACAGAATGATCATGTTTAAAATCAGATACTACCTGGCTCTCATCATAGGGCTCTCCGGAGTTCTTGCCATGCAGGCCCAATTGACAAGTCCGGATGCCCTGAAGCTGGCGCTTGTGATGGAAAAAGTAAGCCGCTATTATGTGGATTCTATCAATGATACAGAAGTAGTGGAGGATGCCATAGAACACCTGCTGCATGAACTGGACCCGCACTCCTCTTACCTGAGCAGGGAAGAGCTGGAGGCATTGAATGAACAATTGGAGGGAGAGTTCGATGGTATCGGGGTTAGTTTCAATATTCTGGAGGACACCATCTATATCATCAGGGCCATATCGGGCGGACCGTCGGAGAAGGTCGGGATTATGGCAGGGGACCGTATTGTGAAAGTGGAAGGTGAAACTGTGGCCGGTACGGGGGTGACCACAAGGGATGTGCAACGCTTGCTGAAGGGGCCCAAGGGTACCATGGTGAATATTTCTGTTCACAGGAGGGGCGAAGACAAAGATCTGGAGTTCACCATTACAAGGGACAAAATCCCGGTCTACAGCCTGGATGCTTCATATATGGTTAACGACAGGGTTGGCTATGTGAAGCTGGCCAGGTTCTCCCATACCAGTGTAGAGGAGTTTGAAACAGCCATGAAACAGTTAAGGGAAGAGGGAATGAGGGATCTGATCCTGGACCTTTCAGGCAATGGGGGTGGATGGCTGCCCGTGGCAGTTGATCTGGCGGACCATTTTCTTTCGGGAAGCAAGGAGATAGTCCGGACCGAAGGTTCCAATGTACCTGACAGGAAATACAGGGCCAGAAAACCAGGCCTTTTTGAAGAGGGTAATCTGGTCATCATGATTGATGGAAACTCAGCTTCGGCCAGTGAAATAGTCAGTGGAGCTGTCCAGGACTGGGACAGGGGTGTGATCGTTGGGCGCCGCTCCTTTGGGAAAGGACTGGTCCAGCAACCTTTTCCGCTGGGTGACGGATCACTCATCAGGCTCACTGTGGCCAGGTACTATACACCAACAGGCAGATTGATTCAGAAACCTTATGAAGATGGATACGAAGAGTATTCAATGGACATGATCAAAAGGTACAACAAGGGTGAACTGAGCAGTGCAGACAGCATTGTATTCCCCGAATCCCAGAAGTACAGTACACTCACTCTGAACCGCACTGTTTATGGCGGAGGTGGAATCATGCCCGATTATTTTGTGCCGGTAGATACTACCTCTTATTCCGATTATTACAGGGCCATGATCAACAAAGGTATCTTCAACCGTTTTATCTTGCAGTATGTGGATGACAACAGAGACGCGTACCTTGAAAAATATCCTGATTTTGAAACCTTCAGTGAAAATTTCCAGCCCGGACAGGAGCAGTTGGATGCACTTACTGCATTTGCAGAAGAGGAGGGACTTCCCTTTGAGCAGGAGCAATGGAAAGTGTCAGAAGGGCAGATTTCCCTCTTGATGAAGGGTTATATGGCCAGGGACCTTTGGAGCATGGCCCGATTTTACGAAGTCTACAACACCTCCAATGAAGTGTTCAATAAGGCAGTAGAGATCCTTAATGATCCCACCCTGGTTTATCAGAAGCTTGCCAAAGTGGCCGATGAATGATCTCCTGGATCTCAGAACAATACATTGAGATCCTGGGGGTGGCATTCTCCCTTCTGTACCTATTTTTCAGCATCAGGCAGAATATCCTTCTTTGGCCCATGGGCATCATCAGTGCCCTTCTGTATATGGTGGTTTTTTTTCAATCCAAATTTTATGCTGATATGGGTCTGAACGGATACTATTTCGTGATCAGTATTTACGGATGGATCGTTTGGAACAAGGGTGCGAAAGATGGCAGTGGGGGGCTGCGTGTTACAAGGATCAGCCCGAAGCTGGCAGCTGTACTTGGAGTCATTACACTGGCTGCATTCATTGTTTTCGGACTGATTCTGGATCGTTTCACAGATTCGCCTGTGCCTTATTGGGATGCTTTTACTACAGCGCTGAGTATTACTGCTACCTGGATGCTGGCAAAAAAGATACTGGAACATTGGATCCTCTGGATTATTGTGGATGTAGTTTCCATGGGTTTGTATCTTTACAGGGGATTGTACCCCACCCTGGTATTATTTGCAATCTATACAAGCATGGCTGTTTTTGGATTCATTCAATGGAAAAGAACTTTTCAAAACCTGCAGCATTGAAAAGAATCCTGATTACCGGCCCCGAGTCTTCTGGAAAAACCGATTTGGTCACCTACCTTGCAGAACGATTTAATGGTTGTTCAGTAAGGGAGTATGCGCGGGGATATATAGAGCAGCTTGGGAGATCCTACGATTATGAAGATGTGGTGCATATTGCCAGGCAACAGGTATCCGAGTATGAGAAGGTGTACGATGGGGAGGAATATGTCTTTTTCGATACCTGGCTCATCATCACCAGGGTATGGTTTGATGTGGTGTTCAGCCAAATCCCTGCCTGGTTGGATGCTTCACTATCTGAGGCCAGGTTTGACCTGGTATTGCTTTGTGCACCGGATATCCCCTGGGTAGCAGATGGCGTCAGGGAGAATGGTGGGGCTGAAAGAGAACAGCTCTTTGATCGTTACAAACAGGAACTGAAGCGGTTTTCAATGGAGTGGGAACTGGTTGCCGGCCGGGGAGAAAACAGATTCCAGCAGGCCGAACAGATCATTATCAATCGATTTCATCATGGCAATCACTGAAAAGTATCATGCAAAAACACTGAAGGGGCTTGAACCCTTGCTGGAGAGTGAACTGAAAGCACTGGGCGCTGAACGTACCGAGGTGGTAAACAGGGGTGTCACATTTTACGGAGGCCGCTCCCTGATGTATAAAGTAAATCTGGCCTCCAGGCTGGCTTTAAGGGTACTGGTGCCAATCATGCGTTTTGAAGCCTATGATGCTGATGCCCTGTATCGGAATGTAAAGAAATATGACTGGTCAGCCATCCTGGACAACAGGATGACATTTTCTGTGGATCCGGTGGTACACTCGCCCCGTTTTAATAACAGCCAGTTCGTGGCCCTCAGGGTGAAAGATGCCATAGCAGACCGTTTCCGGGAACGGACCAACCTGAGGCCCTCTGTCAACAGGGAAGACCCAGACATCTTGATCAACGTCCATATTTCTGGAAGTCAGGTGAATATTTCGTTGGATAGTTCTGGAGGATCGTTGCATAAGAGAGGATACCGGACGGGCATTTTGAAGCTCCTCTGAATGAGGTGCTTGCTGCAGGAATGATCCTGGCCACCGGTTGGCGGGGAGAGACCCCCTTTCTGGATCCCATGTGCGGATCAGGAACCCTTGCCATAGAGGCAGCGCTTATCGCTGCTGATATTCCGCCGGGGATATTCCGTAAGCAGTATGGTTTTGAGAACTGGAAAGATTTTGACAGGGAATTGCTGGAGCACATCGCCCATGGTCTATCCCCTGAAAAGGAGGTCCATGTCCCCATCATGGCGCGGGATGTGAATCCCCAGGCTGTTGAACTCACTCGAAAGCAGCTAAAACAGATGGATTTGTCCAGGATTGTCACTGTGGAGCATCTGGATTTTGCCGCTTCGCAGGAGATGGAAGGGTATCACCATCGTTATGAATCCACCCTACGGGGAGCGGATGAAACCGGAAGATATTGAATCACTCTATGGCATGATCGGGACTACCTTGAAACACCGTTTCCCGGGTTCCGATGCATGGATTCTTTCCTCCAGCGGAAAAGCACTGAAGAGAGTAGGATTGAAACCCAATTCAAAGCAGAATCTATTGAATGGTTCTCTCGAATGTTCTTATGTAAATTATAAGACTTTCAAAGGCAACTGGAAGGATTATAAAACACGGGAAAACCGTGAAGACTCGACCAGTTTGGAAATTGAGCCATTGTTGAAAAAAAATAAGGTTTTGATCGATTTTATTGCAGTGGCGGTTATTTTTTAGCTATATTAGTTACTGAAACATTTTTTTTATATTTGCTGATCAGATCAGTATATCCTAGTGAACAAAAAGAAGCTACATGAGCTTTGATGTCAATGAGTATTACTCCAAGCTGAATGGCGGAGATGTTTTGATGGCCTTCAAAGGGAATATCTCAAGTGAGCTCATCAGTAACGTACTTGAGGTGGTAGAGTCCAGGATGGATGACTACAGTGAGAATTCCAAAATCCGTAAGAAAGTATACAATGTGCTGGTAGAAAGCCTTCAAAACCTTTACCATCACATCGAGGTATTGCCTGATGATATGCAGAGGAGTATGAATCAAAATTCGGAATGCTGGTCGTTAGCCGCGAATCAGGACAAGTATAAAATATCCACAGGGAATTTTATTACCCAGGACAAGGTGGATGTACTTAAGAATAAGATCGATAAGATCAATTCCATGGGGAAGGAAGAACTGAAGGATATGTACAAGTTCATCCTGAACCACCAGCGATTGTCGGAAAAAGGAGGCGGTGGCCTGGGACTGGTTGATATTGCAAGAAAAACCGGTAATAAGTTGGACTATACTTTTGAGAAGTATAACGATACCTATTACTTTTTTAACCTCGATGTATTCATCGATTTTGTACAGTGATAATAACAGATAAATAACCAGAATATGGAAGCACTTTCAATTGAAGGAACTGCAAAAACACCCAGTGTCAAATTTAACGGACAGGAGGGTGTCATTGAAATTAAAGGAAGATCAATTCCTGAGAATTCCATCGAGTTTTACAAACCCCTGGTTGAATGGCTTGAGGAATACAGCGGAGCGCCACTCGATCTTACCCAGGTCAATGTTCAACTGGAGTATTTCAACACCAGTTCCTCCAAATGTATTCTGGATGTATTTAAAAAGCTGGAAGCCATTCATAAAGGCAAGAATGAAGTAATTATAAACTGGTACTATGAAGAGGATGATGAAGATATGCTGGAAGCAGGGGAGGATTATGAATCCATCATCCGCGTACCATTTAAGATGATTGAGATCGTAGAATAGCAGGGTCCCTGTCAACGTAATAAAGATCCTTCATGGGCTGTCGCCATTTCTGGCTGTAGCAGCCCATTATTTTTTAGGAGTCAGTCTTTCAAAAACATCCAGCAACTTTTTAAGGACCCTGAAGTAGAGGAGGATATAGAGCCCTATGGTCATGGCCCAGATGACCATTACGTTAACCCACAGGGTATCCACGAAAACGCCGGCAATCATCTTTCGTGGCGCATAAAAATGGGATTTGATGAAGCTGTGGGTGGGATCGAGGTAAATGGGATCCTTTTTCTGAATCATATCACCTTTTGCCTTGAACTCTGTAAACATAGTAAATGACTTGCTGTTGGTTACAAACTCCTCCAGCCTTTCATTGCTATGTTTTCTCCGTATCTCGTTCAACTCATCACGGTCAAAACTTGCCGTGATCCTGTCCTCCTGGCTTTTTGCCTCTTTGAAAATTCCCCTGTAAAACGCCTGCAGCGTTATTAAGTATTCCCTGGTATAATTCAGAACCTCCAGGTTGATTTTATCAGGATACAACTGATCTGTTTTCATGGAGAAGGTGGGCGTACTTTCAAGATAGGTGCTGAGAATCAGACGTTCCTTAAATTCGTCCTTGATCTCCGAACGAAGCACTTTCAGACTGTATTCAATCTCTTCTGCCTTCTCCGGGTTAGAAATATTCCGTTCAATATTATCGATCTTGTTCGTTAGCGCCGTGATCAGGGCATTTGCTTTCAGGTTTCCAATGCTCTTCAGCTTCCTTACAGCATAAAAATTCTTTTCATAATCATTGTTCATGTACTGATATGTGGCCAGTCCTTCATAGGCCCATCGTGCGGTAATGACTTCACCGTAGATAGGGATCTTTTTTGGAGATGAAATCTGGGGATTCAACTCCTCATATTTGACAATGATACCGCTGAGAATGATTTGTGGGATGACCAGGATCGGAATCAGTATATAGATGGTAACAACGGTCTTAAAACTGTCTGAAATGAGAAGTCCCATCATGTTGGCAGCGGCCCAGGAGGAGAAAAGAACCAGCCAGTATTCAAAATAGAATCCCTTGATTTCG
>CAVTME010000020.1:0-61148 GCA_963735755.1 uncultured Bacteroidota bacterium
AATTAATGAAACACTTATGCTTCAACCTAATACCACTGCTTGGATGTATTTCTCCCGAAAAATCATGAATCAAGGATCCAGAAATTAGAAATGGATTTAAGAACTTTGTCTATCAAATGGAACAAAAACACATTGAGTACGATTTGGGATCGGAAAGTGTTTTGAAAGAAATTGGAAGTGTAGTTGATGATAAATTACGTGTTGGCAAACGCGATTACAATCTGCTGGTAATCCCTGCTGAGATGGAAAATATCGATAGTTCAACATTTGATTTACTTAAAACTTATTTGAAAAATGGAGGCAAGGTGTTGGCCTTTAACAAAAATATTAGTCATGTAGATGGTGAGGATCATCAAAGGTAAATGAGCTTTCAAGAGAATTTAAAAGTCAGTGGCACTTGGCTGAAAATTTGAATGATCCTGTTGCCGCAAATTTGCTTATAAGCGATGCATTTGAGATGAAAGATAAAACTCAAAATGGAATGTTGTACCATCAGCGCCGGAACCTTGATGATGGGCAAATTCTTTTTGTAGTTAATTCCCATACAAAAGAAAAAGCATCGGCAGACATAAGCGTTAAAGGGAAATATGTGGTTAAACTTGATTTAGTTACAGGTGAAATACATGCCTATCCATCAAAAACTGACAAAGAAAAGGTATCATTTCAGATAGACCTTGAACCTGTTGGCAGCGCTTTATTTGTGGTTACCGATAAGCGACCTGAAGAGCCAGAACTTAAAGTTCAAAAAGGAATTGAGACTATAGAGATAGCAAAGGTGAGCTTGTGGTAAAACGTGAGCTCTGACAATATTCTGATGGTAAACTACCTTGATCTGAAATCGGAAAATTTGGATATTCAAGACACCTATTTTATGAGCGCTGTAAATGACTTATTCCAAATGAACGGCGTCGACATGGGAAATCCATGGCAGCATAAAATTCAGTTCAAAAAGAATTATTTGAAATTAGATTCGATTTTTACCAAAGATTCGTGGTTTGAAGTAAGTTATCATTTTCATGTCAATTCAAATTTGAGCGATCAGGCAAAAAGTGCCCTGCGTGCTGTAGTGGAAAGACCTGAACTTTGGCAGGTGTATATCAATGGAAACTTGCTTGAAAAAATGGAAAATAGTCATTGGATTGAAAAAAGTTTCCCAGTTTTTGAAATTGGCGAGTTTGTAAAATCTGGTAAAAACACCGTCACTCTAAAAGCTCCAAGAATGAATATCCTGGCTGAAGTGATGCCCATATATATTTTGGGTGACTTTCTGGTAGAGCCAAACGATTCAGGATTTGAAATTTGCAAAGGAGAAATTGAAAAAATGGGACCCTGGTCTGAAGCTGGTTTGCCATTTTACTCGCAAACCATAGATACAAACAAACCTTTAGTATTGATAAGCATTCTAACGAAAATTATTGAGTAAAACTGAATGAGTGGAAAGGTACTGTTGCAGAAGTATTGGTAAATGGAACATCTGCTGGTGTAATTGCATGGGAACCTGAAGAGCTGGATGTAACTTCTTTATTGACCAATGGAGAGAATGAAGTTGTAGTAATAATAACCGGGAGTCTCAAAAATACATTCGGATTCTTTTACAAGAAAAAGGAAGGTTGGATTTTCGGGCCCTTTACATGGAATGAAGCACCTGAAAGAATTCCTCTTCCGTCAGACTACTTCCTCGATGAATATGGCCTCTTTGAGCCTTTTGATCTTGTCCAAATACATCAATAATTTTTTGAGAGATTAAAAGTTGAATAAAGTAGGATTATTTGATAGGATAACAGAAGCCACTGCTGTTGCAGCATCAATTCGTAATAACCGTATGGGCATTCATGGGGCATTATTACAATGGAATGCTGGATGTATATACTGACCTTACCAGGCAATCAGCTGTGTTTGGCACTCACTTCGAGCTACTTGAAATGTGTGAGTTAAAAAAGTACCGAGATGAAATTACTGATGTTGAACTGCAGGGAAAGATGATGTAATATACCTCGGGCACGATGGACCGGCACATTATGCAATTGCAGAAGGAAAAGAAGGCGTGTATCTTTTAGTTGCTGAAGGTGCGTCTGTTGAATGTAAAATTTCGAATTCATAAACTGAGCCGTTCACATTTTCAAATAAGTAAGAAAAAAAACAGCCACCCTACAGGATGACTGCTTTACTGAAGTTAAAATTATGGTTATGGCAAAATCACTTTGTCAATAACGTGTATTACACCATTCGTTCCGAGAATATCAGTGGTCACGATTGAGGCATCAGGTGTTCCTAATCCAAGCGCTGCATCTGAATCGGTAATTGTAAAGTCATTGTTAATTGTGAAGGCACCTTCAATGAGTGGCGAAATAGATACGCTGGCGTTACCATCGAGTGCGTTCGGAATATCCGTAGAGAATATTTTGGAACCCAACACGTGATATTTCAAAACTACCTCAATTGTTCCTATACCAACTGCATCAACAAGTGCACTGAAATCAGCTACGCCTGCAAGTTCATAAAGGGCCTGAAAAGCGGCATCGGTTGGTGCGAAAACTGTGAAAGGTCCGTCACCGCTCAATATTGTAACCAGTGCATCTGTGGATAGATCCTGTTCAACTGCAGTAAGGGCGGCAACAAGCTGGCCAAATTCAGCTCCTTCCGAAGCCTGAGCAGCTGAGACAGCAATACTTACGATATCATCTGTAGCAGGAACCAGTGTCCTGTCGATCAGGTGAACAACACCATTATCATAATCCAGTGCCCCGCCTGCTACTGTAGCAGCAGTTACCATGGTTACACCATTAATATAGGCTCCATCGCTGTTAATACTAAGGTAGAATTGACCACCAAGTGTCTCAACTGATGAACCAGTCACGGGTAAACCATCGCCGAATACTTCACCATCAATAACATGGTAGGTTAAAATTGGGGCCAGGTCATCAGCAGTTAATCCGTCAAGACTGGTAATCCCTGCATTCTCGAAAGCTGCATTATCAGGGGCAAATAGTGTGTAATTCGCATCTTGGTTAATAAGGGTTCCCAACAGGTCGGCAGTTATTACTGCTTCAGTCAGAATAGAGAAGTTCTTATTAAAATAGGCAGGCTCAACTATCGTGTTAACAATGCTCATTTCCAGAGCAGGAACCAACACTGCATCAACAACATGAACGATGCCGTTGGATGCCTCAATATTTGCCAAAGCAACATTTGCACCGTTTATTGTTACAGCACCGCCGCTAATGCCTACTTCAATTTTATCATCTTCACTCAAAATAGTTGCAGCCATCTGACCATCCGAAAGATCGGTTGATTTTAGGGCAGCACCTGAGATAACATGATACTTTAGTATCCTTTCTACAACACTCTCAGGAATATCTTCCAGGGAGGTTTGTCCTGTCACACCGAGTAATGCTACGAAAGCATCATTGGTCGGTGCAAATACAGTAAACGATCCCTCTGCGCTAAGTGATGCTACAATATCAGGAAACATGGTCAATGCATCCACAAGTATACTCAGGGATGGCGTATCCTGCGCTATTGATACGATATTATCAAGTTCATTTTCCATGGGTTCAGGAGTCACGTCGTCCTTTTCACATGAGGTAAATGCAAATAATGCAAGCAGTGCAATTGCAGGTAAGCTAAACATCTTCTTTGTCTTGTTTTTCATAATCTTAATGTTTGTTTTGGTTTAAATGTTATGAGGAAAAGACACCTTCAGAAGCTTATTGTTTAATTTTTATGCCTATTTGTTAAACAATATGGTGGCGTTTCTAAATAGTAAAAAGCTTGCGAACGTAGCAATTGCAAAGGGTAGGTGGGTATATAATATTGTTTAATATTAATTGCAATATATTAAACATAATCAGCCTGCAGGAACTTCATTTTCGAACGGAACTCAATGCTGCCGTATTGGATCCCCCGATATGAGGTGCTCCCTTTTACTGAAATTTCCATGTACTTTTCCACTAAGATTATTTATCTTGGTATATCAAAACATGATCACAGTTTAATAAAACATATTCCCCATGAAAAGAATACTCCTCGCAACAATAATGATGAGCCTGATCCCGGCCTCAGGCGACACCTTTGCCCAGAGCCTGAAGAGAGAATTTTAATGCGAAATAATTCTCAGCATATTCAATCGGGTCCAAAGACTGAAAATCCACTATCAAATCAATATCACTATTATCCGAAAATCGCTTTCCCAATACTGATCCAAAAGCATACAATTGCTTCACTTTGTGATTCTCACAAAGCCTATTGATTTGCTCTATGAAGTTTTCTAAAAACATGACCGTATTACAAATACGGTAATTCTTCCCAATGAATTGATTTTTGAAGCATTGTGTCAATGGTATGTGTTTGCAGATAAAAAGGATTTATACTTTTTATACACGTGTGCAAGGTCAGCTGTTGAGCACTAACATTCTGTACTATCTATTACCAGAAACTTGCCAGAAAATTTGCCAGCCAAACGGAAAACAGGTGTAGTATATAGGAAAAACAACTGTACATTGTGATATGCTCCACACTAAATATCAAAGGGTTGTGAATTAATACATTCATGACCCTTTTCATTTATCTCTCAGACCTTACTATTCGTACCTCAATGCCTCAATCGGATTTTTATTCGCGGTTCGGGAATAGTTGATAGCAGCAACAATAGCTACTATAAGCAGAACTAAAGAGCCACAGAGAAAAAATATGCCCCAGTGAAGTGCTACCTTCGCAGCAAAATTTTGCATCCATCTGTCCACTGTAAACCAGGAAGCAATCAATCCTGCAATAACTGAAGGAACTGCAATGTATTCCAAATCGACTATGAAAGCCCTTAGAATATTAGATAGATTTGCTCCGCTAATTTTTCTTATTGCCAGCTCTTTACGGCGCCTGCCGGCCTCGTTTGTTGTATAGCCCAATAAGCCTATGGTAGTAATCAGTAGTATCACTATATTCCCGGCCATCATTGCATTGCGAAATCCCTTTTCTGAATCATATTTGTGCTGAAGCCCGTCTTCAAGGCTCTGAATAAAAGCATCATTTTGAGGCATTCCAAGGTTAAAAACGTCTGTAATCTTTTTTAGCATGCCGGCTTCTAAGCCTTCATGAACCTTTACAAGGATTAAAAAAGAAGATTTGGATACCTCTCTCTGAAGTTCTTTAAACTTTTCTTCCGGCCGATAGAAAAACACCGATGGCCGCAAATCAGGATCTGCAATGGAATTAATAATGAAATCTGGAAAAACGCCAGCTATCGTTGTTAAACCGTGTTCGGTTATTATGATTTGTTTTCCAACAACCCCATCAGTCCAGTTATTGTTCAATTTTAATAATGCTGCTCCTTTTTCGCTAATGAGCACATCGTTTGTTGCTGTAGCTTTGGACGAAAAATTTTGACCTGAAGACACTTGAATACCAAGAAATGAGAGGAAATTCTCATCAACTTCGTAGAAATCGGCAACGTTAAACAAATCCCTATTTTCCTCTATTGATCTTATATTATTTCCTGAAGCTCCACTTATGGGCAGACTACTACCAAATCCAAGCCCTTCCACTTCGGGCATCGCCCTTAATTCATTAACAATAGTAGATATCTTGTTTCCATCCATACCAATGGTCGATCCGTAAAATACCCCCTTGGTCTGGTACCCATGATCTGCATTCTTCATATTGCTAAATTGCATGCTTACAACAATCATCATCATAAGGATAAAAGATGCCCCTATAAACTGCACGGCCAGCAATGCCAATTTCCATTTGCCCCGTTTCTGCCTGTACGAACGAAATACTGTAGCCACGGGGATGCGCGAGAAAAAACGTCCGGGCAGAAAACTGGTTATGATTACCAACACAACAATTACAGCCAGTAGCGGCCAGATCACATAAGGATTGATTGCCGCAATTAAGCTGTGTCCCAGCTGAATTTCAGCCATTGGTTTTAATGCGGCTATGATAAGAACAGCTCCCAATAATGAGATAAAAAAAAGCAAGAAGGTTTCAGCAAAAATCAGCCGCTGTAAATACTGCACCTGTGCGCCGAATGTTTTGTATACGGCGGAGGACTTAGCTCTATTTATCAGTGCACTCAGTGTAAGTAGAATATAATTCATAAGTGAAACAAAGAGTACTGCAAAGGCTATTGTACTGAGAATGATAATCATGTCTCTTACATTGCCTGCATGTACTCTCCTGATGGGCAGGAAGGAATATTTTAAAACCAGGCCTCCCATCTCTTCTTCCATTTTATCGATATCCTGGTGTAAGACTTGCATTTTCCGGACAGCAGGGGCCAGACTTTCACTACTGACCCCAGGTTCCAGTTTTACACATGTATAATAGCGATCATTCCCCATCCAATTATTTGAACCATCCCACATGAACTGGCTTGTAGAAACCATTGAAACAAGTACATCGTATTCATAGTTTGTATTTTCAGGCAAGGCTTCAAATACACCTGCTATGGTTAGTTTTTTATTTGCAAATCTCTTCAATGCGATAACTTTGCCAATCACATTTCCGCCAATCATTTCTGCAATTTCAGATGATATCATGCAAGCCATAGGAGTCTCTAAAATCTCCCTGGGGTTTCCACTGATCACAGGGCGTTCCAGCACATCAAAATGATTTTCGTCACTCAAAATAAATTTGGCTTCATAGCTGTTCATATCCTCGGTATAAAAAACATTGTCCCCGAGAGAATTCAATCGACAAGAAGCTTCTATGCCGGGAACTTCAGCTTTTAATCCAGGTGCAATGGCTCCGCTAACATTTGGGTAGCTTGATAGTTCTTCGGATGATTTATCCATTCTGAAGTTTTCGTGAACCACATATATTCGTTTGGAATCAGGATAAAAACTATCATAGCTATAATAGTAAAATACCTCGGCCAGAAGCAAAATGCCAAAGGCCAGTCCGGCCGCTAAGGAAATGATGCGTGCAGTTGTGAGTTCTCCCTTTCGAAATAGTGGGCGATATGCTGCCTTTAATAGATTCATGCCTGAGTTTTAATTTGTAATTTTTCCATCAAATAAGTTAACTACACGGTGCGCATATTTTGAATCACGCAAGGAGTGGGTTACTATTACAATGGTGCTGCCTGCCTGGTTGAGTTCAGTAAGCAGGTTCATCACTTCAAGACCATTTTTCGAATCAAGGTTACCAGTAGGCTCATCTGCCAGTATCAGCTTTGGATTGGCAACCACTGCACGGGCCATGGCAACACGCTGCTGCTGTCCACCGGAAAGTTGTTGTGGAAAGTGTCTCCTGCGGTGGCTGATCTTCATGCGCTCGAGCATTTTTTCTACCCTTTCTTTTCGCTCACGCGCTTTCAAATTCAGAAAGATCAATGGTACTTCCACGTTTTCATACACATTCAATTCGTCAATCAGGTTAAAATTTTGAAATACGAATCCTATTTTTCCTTTCCTTATATCTGTCCGGTCTCGCTCGTTTAATTTGCCCACTCTCTTCCCATTGAAATGGTATTCACCCTCAGTTAAATTGTCAAGCAAGCCAAGAATATTTAACAGGGTTGATTTTCCGCAACCGGATGGACCCATAATGGCCACAAACTCTCCTTCTTCTATGTGCAGGTTTACATGATTCAGCGCACTGGTTTCAACTTCCTCGGTCCGGTAAATTTTTGTTAATCCTTCCGTTCTGATCATATCTCTGACAATTTTTCACTGCTGCCAATGCCAGAACAATGCCAGAATACTATATCCTTACTAATGTGCCACTTACATTTTCCCGGAATATGGATTTGTAAAATTATTTTACTGGAATGTGTAAAATAAATTGACACTTGATTGTGATTGGCTATTGTTTGGCCTAATTTTAAGTTTCTAACTGAAATATACTAAAGCTGCCTCATGCCCAAAGGAAATATACTTATCGTTGACGACAACAAAAGCATTATAAGTGCACTGGAGATCCTTTTGGTACCGGAGTTTGATTCAGTGAAAGGAATTACCAATCCGAACCAGATTTCAACAGAATTGCGAACGACTGAATATAACCTGGTGATTCTTGACATGAATTTTCAGGCTGGAATAAACAGTGGCAATGAAGGTATTTACTGGCTCAATCAAATTAAAAAAACCCATCCGGATATTTCGCTTGTTCTGATTACTGCTTATGGTGATGTGGAACTCGCCATAAGTGCTCTTAAGCAGGGAGCCACCGACTTTGTACAGAAACCCTGGGACAACAGTAAATTACTGGCCACTATAAAATCGGCCATTCAGCTCAACTATTCAAAAAGAGAAGTGGGCTTCCTGAAGCAAAAAGAAAGAGGCCTAAAACAGGAAATAAACCGCGATCAAAAATTTATGATGGGTTCCTCCCCTCCCTTTCTGAAAGTAATGAAGGTCGTGCAGAAAGTGGCTCAAACCAACGCTAACATATTAATTACAGGCGAAAATGGATCTGGCAAAGAGATCATTGCCAGGGAAATTCACCGCCTGTCTCCACGCAGCGGAGAAATTATGGTAAATGTTGATATGGGTGCCATTAGCGAAACCTTATTCGAGAGCGAGCTTTTTGGTCATGTAAAAGGTGCCTTTACCGATGCGCACGAAAATCGTGCAGGGAAGTTTGAAACAGCAAACAATGGCACGCTTTTCCTGGATGAAATAGGGAACCTTTCTTTTCCTTTACAGGCAAAAATTCTGGCGGCTATTCAAAACCGGGAATTTATGCGCCTGGGATCCAATAAGCCCATTCCGGTAGATATCCGCCTGGTTTGTGCCACAAATAAAAACCTGGAGGAAATGGTGTCTGAAGGGCTTTTTCGGGAAGACCTTTTATACCGTATAAATACCATTCAGATTGAAGTTCCACCGTTGCGGGAGCGTGGCAATGACATCCTTGTTCTTGCCGATTTCTTTTTGAAAAGATATTCATCCAAGTATGAAAAGCACGGTTTGAAAATCAACCAGGCCGCACAGGACAAATTACTGAATTATGCCTGGCCCGGGAACATTCGCGAACTGCAGCATACCATTGAAAAAGCAGTTATTTTAAGTGATTCAACCGTGCTCAAGCCCGGGGACTTTTTTTTCAAACAAATACAGTCCACGAAATTTGACGATGAGTTCCAAACGCTTGAAGAAATGGAAAAGCAGATGATCTTGTTAGCCATCGAAAGAAATGAAGGAAACATTAGCCTGGCAGCCGAAAAGCTGGGAATCACCCGCCAAACCCTGTACAACAAAGTAAAAAAATACGGCCTATGATCAGCAAAAACCTGTATGTTCAAATCATCCTCAGAGTTTTGCTTTTAGTTGCTGCAGCTATTCTATTAGCCTGGATACTATTTGGCCCGATGGCATCGATTCTGGCGATTATACCTGTTATTATTCTGCTGGCTTCGAGCTTAGAGATCATCTTCTTTCTCAACCGGGTAAACCGTCGTATTTTCTATTTTTTCGATGCCATAAAAAACGAAGATTCCACGCTGTCCTTTCCTGCAAAAAGCAACAACAAGATAGTGAATGACCTCAGTCGAGAGCCTGCTGAAAGTAAATAAACAAATTCAGCAGATTCACTTTGAAAACCAGAAGCAGGAACAATATTTTCAGGCGCTTATCGAACATGCCGCAACCGGTATGTTCACCTTCAATAAAAAGGGCTTCATCCTGCACTCAAATAATCAGGCAAAGCAACTTTTTGGAGTGGATGTTCTAAGCCACATCAACCAATTGGAACTCATCGACAGCAGGTTGTATCAAACTGTTAAACAAATTCAAGCTTCGGATAACCGCCTGATCGCTGTGAACAATGAAAGGGAAATTGTTCAGTTGCTGATCAAAGCAAATTCCTTTGTCATGGACAAGGAAGAGCTCATGCTTTTGTCGGTGCATAATATTAAAAACCAGCTGGATGAAAAAGAGCTCGATTCGTGGCGTAAATTAATACGGGTGATGATGCACGAAATTATGAACTCCATTACACCTATCACTTCCTTGTCGGAAAGCCTGGCCGGGTATTTTTTTACCGACCAGAAGTTAAAAACCCCTGAGCAGATTGACAACAATACCATTCAGACGACTATTCGCGGATTGGAGTTGATTCAGGAACAGGGAAAAGGCTTGATAAACTTTGTTGAATCGTACCGCAAACTTGCCCGTTTGCCTCAACCGGAGAAAAAAACGTTCTCAGTTCAGAACTTAATTGATAACATGTGTATCCTCTCGGGTTCCTTTCCTAATGCTGAAAAAATCAGCATGGTTTGTGATGTAGAACCCAAGGAGCTGGAACTGCTGGCCGATGAAAAACAAATTTCACAGGTGCTGATCAACCTTTTAAAAAATGCTTTCCAGGCCAGCGAAAACACGCTTGATGCCAGCGTGAAAATTACAGCTAAGCTTGACAGAAATGATCATCCGGAAATCAAAGTGACTGACAATGGACCGGGAATAACTGATGAATTAATGGACAAAATCTTTATTCCGTTTTTTACTACAAAAGAAAATGGGTCAGGAATAGGGCTGAGCATTTCGCGACAGATCATGCAAATGCACGGAGGAAGTCTGGAAATTGTTTCAAGTCCAGGAAAACTTACTAGTGCAATTTTATCGTTTTAAGAAGATAAAAAACTTCTATCTGGCATAAATCTACAGGAGTATCCTTTTTAAGTGTATTCTTGCACCATTTTGGTACTACTTACGCTCTTGTTTCTATGATTCTCACTCACCTGACAATTCAATCTTAGCTATCCCTTTATGGCCATATCTATGGTTTATTTTGTTGCGTACAAAAGATTTTAAATTGTTACAGTTATTTCCTAAATTTATTAGTAGTTCTTTCCTGGAATATCAGTAGTTAAAATAACGCTGTTGGACTGGAGGTGTTGCATTTGGCATTTACAACTTTGAAGTGTTCCTGGAGAATTCTTGAAAACGACGGAAAAGATTCCAATGTTAACTAAGATCCGGAATTACATATTCCTACTGCTGCCTGCCCTTGCCTTGATACTGGGAGGATGCATTTACATGTATCTCAGGCCTTCAGAACATGTTTTCTTTCGTTGGCTCAGAATCATCGGCCTGGAGAATCTGCTGAGTCCCAACAGCCGTCCCACCACCAACTTATTATTTCCTGACTGGTTTGTCTATTCCTTGCCAAACGGGCTGTGGGCTTTTGCCTATGCCAGTCTCATAACCTGGATATGGGCTGGCAACAAGTCCTGGATCAGAATCATCTGGATGGTCTCTGTGCCTCTGGCTGTCTTCGGCTTCGAAATGTTCCAGTACTTCAATATCATTCGGGGGACAGCCTGCTTGCAGGATCTTGTGGCTGGTCTTTTGGGGATATGCCTGGGTATCATAGTTGGAAAATTAACCAATACCTCAAAACGAAATGAAAAGGCAATTGAATAAAAAATCAAGCTGGCAGATGCTGCTGTCAATGATGGCAATGGGTTTGTTCATTTTATTTGCCATTGGTTCGGCGGAACTACAACAAATATGGAGAGAATTTGCTCCAGAAGAAACCGTCGATGCAGACGGAAATTGGGAGTCGACCGCAACCATTGGAGAGAACCGCGAAATTACCACAGGCAAGCGGGATAACAAGAAAAGATGGCATGGCCCAACAGTGATTAAATGGGTAAGCGGCTATGACGATTACAAGAGCAAGGAGGAGGTCAACATGGTGCATGGGCTCAGGCATGGATGGAGTACAACAACACATTATTATCTCTCAACTCATAATTCCTCCGTTACAAGGACATACTACGTTATGGGGGTAGAGTATGTGAAGAAGAATTCGGAAAAGAAGGCTCTCCTTGTGGTATCGCCTCAGGAGATCCTTTACAACAAGTATTCCTGGTTCCAGCACTCACTGCTCAGCGTCGGATTTGACAGCCTGTACGTGGATCACTTCCTGGATACGCTGATGACAATGCTTGGCAATTACGAACCTTCAGTCCCCGATTTTGATGTTTATTATGAATCTATATTGGATGAACTGGATGAAACACCCTGGGATAGCATCCTCTCCTTCAGTTCGAGGGTGTCTGTCTTAAAGGGCCTTGAGCAAATCAAGAACAATGAATACCGGATGGCGGTAATAGATCGCTTCAGATCCGGTGCGGCAAGTACCTACACAGTAATTCTGGAACATTACCCCAATTATTTGATTACACTTGAAGAGGCTGAGGTAACGACCATGGATTTTGAAAGATTCAGTCAAAAGGTGGACAGTATGATGTCCACCTACAGCGCCCTTGATTCTGATGATCCATTCTTTGTTGATAGTGTGGACTTTCGACTCTTCAGAACCCTATCCCTTATCTATGATTCGGGTGAAACGGACCAGAAAGCAGCACGGACAGTCAGGGAATTGTATTCATTTAATGAACCTTATGATTTGATCAGGGGCCTGGCTCTTTCAAGTCCGAATCATTCCGGACATAGCCTCTTGATGGATCCGCCTGATGTGGCAGAGGTAATAATTAATTCGTTTATCATGGAAATCGACAAAGCGAATCTGATCAAGTATTCTTTGAAAGAAGCCTATATGAAGAACCTGGGAGTGGATTACCTGCCATTGCTCGCGACTGAGTATCTGGGCGGCACTTCTGGAACAAGTGTCGAAATCCGGGGATATGTTATAGAAGATGGAGGCGCTGAGGTAAGCAACAGGGGAATAGCATGGGCCAGACATCACAATCCCGGCATTGATGACCATGTGGAGCCCTCCGGATCGGGAACGGGTGAATTTACTGTGAACCTGAGTGGCCTCACCGAGGGTGAAAAGTATTTTGCCCGAACGTATGCCACAAACAGTGTAGGAACAGCTTACGGAAGTAACGTGGAATTCATCGCACAAAGCACGATCGGGATTCTTCCACATGAAGACCTGAAGCAGGATATGCAGATATATCCAAATCCTGCTAAATCACTGGCATTGATTGACCTAAATCTGGATGCTCCTGTTGAAGTCTCCGCACTGATCTATGACCTGAAGGGCAGTCTGGTGGCATCCCCCTTTCATGGGCAATTACCAGCAGGTCTCACTACCATTGAACTTGATGTAAGTGGTTTGAAGGCCAGTATGTACCAGTGTCAGATAATCCTGGGGACTTCGGGGAAACGCAGTGGATTATTGATGATAACTGATTAAGTTATCAAAGCGTGCACTTTTTAAGTCTCCTTTGGCTCTGTTTTGCAGCTTTTTGCGATCCTGCATATTTGTTATATATCTGATTTCCTGAGGATCGGTAATCCCAGTAATCTCCCTGGCAGTCAAGCGGTTTTCGGTTCAATTCCGATATGCTCCACACTAATTGTTACATGGATACACCTTATTCCGATGGGGGCTTTATCAACGACCAGTTTTCATGTACTGATAACCACTCACCCTGTTCTGTGCAGCAACCTCCATGAAGCCCATGGGATCACCGGACGACCACTATAAGCATAAACCCATTTATTGAATACCCATACAAATGTCAAGTTTGTCCTTTCGAAATATCTGAATTGCCAACCAAACCCTGGAAACGCATGAAACAGAAAATATGATTGATACAGAAAGAAATTTAATACAAATCAAAAAATTCATTCAGGAAATTCTGCATTCCAATTTCCAAGTAAGTTTTTTATCTTGCATTATAGATCTGTTACAACATCTGCATTATTACAAAACCTCAAACCACATGAAAAAAATAGTTTTTACCGCACTAATGATGAGTCTGATCTTTGCCTCGGGCGACACCTTTGCCCAGAGCCTGAAGAGAGTGATCAGGAAAACCGTCGTTGAACCCTCCAGAGTGGCCAATGATATTGCCCAGGATAAAGCTGAAGAAGAGGCTGAAAAGCAAATTACCAAAGCCATCATGGAAGGTTATGGAATTGAAGAGAATGCCAAGTTTGACAGCGAATACAAGTTTGACTCCTGGTTTCAGATGCAAATCACCGAATACAAGAAAAACGGTAAAGTGGACTCTCAGGCGCTCTACGACAACTACATTAACAAGAGTACCAGTGATTATGGTATGGAGTTCTCTGAAGATGACGCCCAATCAACCATCATCTTTGATTCGGATCGCTCTGCCATGATCATTCTGGCTGATGACGATGGAGAAAAATCAGGTTTTGCCACACGCTTTGATCCTGAAATGTTGGAAGGAGATGTTGATGAGGACAACACCGGGAGCAGTGGTCTCAAGCCGCATAAAACCGGGAAAACAAAGAAGATACTGGGTTACACCTGCGATGAATACCTGATGGAGGATGAAGAGTCTGAAGTTCACATGTGGATTTCCGAAAAGTTGGGTAAGGAGATCAGTAAGGAAATGCTAAGCAATCCCAATGCTTTTGGAAATGCCTTCCAGTATTCCAGGACAGTGGACGGTATGACGCTGGAATATGAGCACATTGATAAGAACGACGGTGAAAAAACCCAGATGCTGGTCACCAATCTGGATCTGAATCGAAGCCACGCCATCAGTACAAGCGGCTACAGCATCATCAGTATGAACCTGCAGGAGTAAATGAAGTTGTTTCAGGAACGATCAAAGAATGACAATCTTCTCAGATACCAGTGATTTTTCCGTAAAAATTCTTAGAAAGTAGATCCCCTTGGTCAAATGGGATAGGTCTAGTTCGGCTTTGGAATTTTCCGTATGTATGGTCTCAAGCAGTTTGCCCTGAAGATTGAATACCTCGATGGTGTTAAGCTTTTCTGCATATCTGTTCTCTACCGTAACTTTCCCTGAAACCACAGGGTTTGGATAGACCGACACAAACTGAAGAGCACCAGGCTGGTCAATTCCTGTGTTATCAACTACCTTATACCATACACTGTCTATATAGGTGCAGCTTGTTTCGCTCCCAACAAAAAACTTAAGCTTGTTGCTTGGATCTGATGTGGTCGGATGAAAAGGGATTGAAAAAGATTGATTCGTGGCAGAAAGGGATACTTCTTCCTCCAGGTACTGGGTATAGGGACTGCCAGCCTCCTGCATGCATACAACCATGTTTCGTGGTGCATCGGCCTTCGCCATAAAGGAAATTTCATAACGCTTTCCCAATTCAAATGGAGCATTCTGGGACACCTGCACATGATAGGGTTCTGTACCAGAAAGCGAGGGACATATTTTTAGTGCATTTTTACCGGACATGTTCGCATCCGATACATCCGTCATTGTGCCATTTCCGCCACTATAATTATCTATTTGCCAGGCGTAGGTATCGTTATCGAATTCACCATTGATGATCAGGTTTCCTTCGGAATCCAAAGTATCCACGAGACCTTTAAAAGGATATCCCACATGCGGCTGGTCTGCCATAAACGATTTTAACCAGACCATGGCCGAACGCTCCGATCCATCTCTGTTTAAAATACCCGCACCGGCCGACCAGGTGGACCCTTCCACATAACCCCACAGCGTAATGCCGGCCACTGCGGGATGGTTCCAGTAGACAGGAAACGACGACTTATAACTGGCCAGCTGACTGGCTTCCGTCGTTGATTTACCTTTGAGATCCAGTTCGGTCACATAGATGGGAAGACCTGATTGGGCCATGGCATTCAGTGCATTCTTCAGACGTGTTGGAATTAATCCCGTCCACATTAAAATGGTGCGCCTGGGTTCCAAATCCATCAATGATGCCACTGTCGCGAAGCACTTTTACCAGGTCCAGAATTTCGTTCCTTCCAGCCGTTGAAGTTTCAAGTTCAAAATCGTTGATCACCAGCTTGGCATCGGGGAAATGGAACCGGGCTTTTTTAAACAGCCAGATGGCCCAGTCGTAGCCTGTCTCGCCCGGACCACCCAATCCTTCCCTGAAATAAGGCGTTCCTTCGGCATGCTCCTCTTTGTTCCAGGTATTCAGGTACATATTTTCATTCAGTACCTCGATCTGGTCGATCAATGGAAAGCGTTCAGCCACAGCTGCCATATACTCTTCCATTTCTTCCTGGAACTCTTCCGGGCTTAAGGTTTTTATCCAGTTGGGATACTGGCTTCCCCAGGCCAGCACATGATAGCGAAAAGCCATGTGGTGTTTTTTTGCATGATTGTATGCCACGTCAGCCCCGGTCCAATTCATAACATCGCGCGTACTTTCCACAGACCCCCATTTACATCCATTTTCGGAGGTCACACCATTCCAGTACATATTAAAATCTGACCGAAGGCTGCTCTTGGCAATGTTTCCAATGTACTTGCCTTTCCCGGCACTGATTCCGATTGTTTTAACTGCCAGGGTATCAACAGTAACTAAAACTCCGGCAGAGGTGAACAACATGGTATCATTGTCAGTCGCCTTCGCCGTAATCCGGTAGCTTCCCCTGGGGACTTCCCTCCATACAAACGAAAAGGTATTTGCAATGGATGTGTCCGCTTCACCCAGTTTGATGCTATCCTGGAAGAACTCCACTTTTGTAACGCTGCCCCCCGTCTGGCTTCCACCCAGATCACTGGCATAAACCCGGATGCATATATCAGTACCCTGTTCAAAATAGGCATTGGTATGGGGTGCTGTAATCACACAGGAAGGTGGGAGTGTTTTGTCCCATCAGAACCACTGGGGAAAGGAAGATCACAAAAACAAGCAGGGATACGCTGAATATTTTATTCATTGGAGGGTTTTATAATAAGTCGTGCTCCCGGAGAGCGGTTTTACCCTGCGAAAATAAAAAAATATTGCTGAATCGTAGTCTTTCGAAACTAGGATGCAGCAGATCGCTGCTCCCGGATCGCTTGGCCAAAAGCCTCCAGGCTACTTAAGCGCATCTCATCATAATCCCGGGATGCAAGGATTCCGTTGGCACCGGCATCAAAAGAACGCCTTACCGCCTCCTGCAAAAGGTCCGGATCGCTCAGGCATACATCCATTCCTCCGTCCGGGAGATGCCAGGGTACGTCAATCCCCACACCGCTGATTACATCCGCATCCCCGCTTACACCAGTTACACAACGTTTGATTTCCCGGTAGACATAATCGGGCGACAATCCCTGATGATCCAGCTCGTCCAGGGATGGCTCCTTTGTCTTATCCAACTGAAAGATAGAATAGTAATAATCCAGTATCTGGGCCTCATCCATATCATGATACATATTTCGTTTCCAGGAATGAATCACCCAGTTTCGAAGACGGGGTCCGTAAATGTCATGATAAAGAATGGGTTTTATAAAATCGGCATGGGTGGCCATCTCTTTATAGCTCACTGCCGAACGGTAAAACATATCCCAGCTGGATCGCTGATGATCAATGTGCCGGCCTACCACTGCCTCCGGATTCGAAGATTTGATCTGCTTGTAGAGCATTTGCTGAATCTCCTCATCGGCCCGGTACCACTGGTAATTCCATGCGATTGTTTCATGGTATTTTTGCAGAATCCGCCATACGCTGACCATCACTCCATCGGCGGGTATAAGCCCTGTTGATACTTTTTTCATCAATTGATGCAATTCCAGGTACCCGGTTCTGGCTCTTTCAGGATCAATACCTTTCTCCTTATTGCGACGCACACAGTGCTCACAGAAACAAGAGGGTGCCTCACCCTTCAGCAGCACCTCAGATAGCAATCCGACCCTTTCAGCACCATACTGAATCCCGTCAATGTCATAATGATCGAAAATATCTTTTACAGTGGCCAGCATCCAGCGGTGGTATTCGGGATGATTCCAGCAGGGTCCGCTTCCCTGGTTGCCATAGACATCTTCGGTCAAAAGCAGCTGGTAATTTGGAATATACTTCAGGCCAAAACCAGCGCCGGCTTCAAGCAAGCGGATATACACTTTCATTCCCCTTTGATCGAGCGGTTTGCGAAGTTCACTAAATATGTCCCTGTCGTGATACTCAAAAGAGGAGTCTATCTCCTGGTGCCCCACCGGGATGTCCCTGAAATAGCTGTTTTGATGCTTCACCCAAACCCTTGGCAGCTTCCTGGAGGATATGTCCCTGACACCCTTACCGTGATCGTGAAAAACCCCCACAGGCCGGTTCTCTGCTCCGTAATACGTATGACTGTAAAGCACCAGTGTATTGATTTCTCCTTTCTCCTGCAGAAGGTCCAGGCAATAGCCGATCCCTTCGTCGAGAATGCTGTGCGCACCGATCTGAATCCCAACAAAGGGATCTTTTTTTGCCATGTTCCGGGGAACAAACCCGGCCATTGCCTTGGGGCTAAACGGGGCAGCCATTGCTGCCGTTGCCATAGAGACTTGCTGTAAATATTTTCTGCGATCCATTTATAAAGATTTTACATAGTTTACCAGATGAATAATATCATCCTCACCGAGGTCTTTGGTTCTTCCGTGCCAGTGGGTGGTGTTCTCTTTTTTAGTGAAAAGATCTTCAAGATCCGTGATGCTGCCGTCATGCAAATAAGGGGCAGTCCTCCATACCTCAATCAGTGAGGGAGTATCAAAGGCGTCTGTCCGGTCATACTTTCCTCTGGTTCCAACATCATGCATTTGCTGGTCGGTGAAATAAACGCCGCTGTGACAGCGAATGCATCCAAGCTCCTGGCTTTCGAACAGCTTCTTTCCCCGTTTGGCACTCCGGGACAGCGCTCCGTCCACCAGGTATGGACTGGCATCAGGAGTCATGCTTCTCAGGTAGGCCTGCACAGCTTTAATGTTTGACTCATCTTCCTGAGTGAACTTGATGAAATGGAATCCGGATTTTGTGGCAACTGTATAATCCGCCCTGATGCCTGTGGACATGGAGGGCGGTGTTGCATGAGAATGCAAAAGAGATTTCGCATTTTTCGGGTTTCCGATGCCGTCATTCATCAGGTCCCAATTCAGACCGTCGGCCCTTCCTGCCGGATGACAACTTACGCAGCTTAACCAGCTTTGCAAAGTTCCTTTGCCATCATGGAAAATCATCTCTCCATGGCGTGCCGGGGTCATTGCAGGCTGCTTCCCCAGGCCCAGGATGGCCGCAGCATAGGGTTTGCGGATGTTCATCCAGGCAAGATCCCCCGAAAAGTAACCCGAAATCACAACACTTCCGTCCACCGGAGAGCGCGCTATTCCACGGGGCCCTTTTACCGGAAGAGAAATCCGCTCCAGCAGTCCCGCTGCATAGAGCGCCGATAACTGGTCTGCCAGCATCAGCCGGCTGGACGGGTCTTCTTCAATCTTTTTCCAGATATCTGATGCGATCACTGCTCCAGCGTCACTGGTCCTCAGGTTTTCAGGGCTTTTCTCTCCAGACAGGTAGCTGTGTAGTTTTCCAAGGTGCAGCACGGCAAGCTCATCCACACCGGAAAGTGTGGCATACAAATATTCTCCATCGGGGGAGAATTCAATTCCCCAGGGATCTGCCGCACCCCTGGTGGTCTGATCGAATGGTATCGTAGCATACAGCTCTGCTTTTTGGGCATCAATAATACTTAAAACGTTGGTTGTAATCCATCCCCTTTCTAACTGTGTAGTGGGTAGCATTACTTTTCCATAGGTGTGCGCCACATATACCCATCTTCCATCAGGAGAACACTTTATTTGCCGCACATTGGAACTCCCGAAAAGCAGTTCAATATCTTCCTCCAGAATCAGTTTGTCAAGGTCAATTTTTGAAACCTTAGGACCGGTGCTTACTGACTTTGGGGTCAGGTTTGAAACGAAAGCGGATCTTCCATCGGGAGTTACGGTAATAAAGTCTGGCTGATAATGAACCGGGATTCTCTTGATCTCTTTTTCCTTATGCAGGTCCAGAACCCCCACCTCACTTCTGCCAAATCCTGCAACAAGGAGCATGGAGGGTTCAGCCATGGCCATGCCCATGGGGTACTCCACACATGAAATCTGTTTTACCACGCTTCCTTTTTCCACATCAATGATGGCAATCCGGTGACTGCCATATTCAGAGACGGCAATTTTCGTTTCTGAAAGCCAAAGCAATCCAAATGGCCGGTCCAACTCCCCGACCTTAAGGATAAGCTCGCGGTCGTGATTGAACAAAACCACCGATCCACCGGTGAAATCCGTTGTTGCCAGCATGCTTCCGTCCATTGAGAAGGCAAGATCCATCGGTGAAATAAAGTTGTCCCCACTTTCAATTTTGACAGATGTAAAAGCAAGTACAAAGATTGCCATGCCAAGAAGGATGATCATTTGAATCCCGTATCTCCGGCGCCTTTTTATTACTCGCTTCATCTGACGTTCTCCTGTGAGTTTATTTTGTGCCCAGCGGTGAGCCAATTTCAATTTTTATCCTTTCGGGTGATCCCCCATGCCTTACCGGCTCTTTGTCAATGAAGGATCCCCAGTAGGGTGCATTCACATCGATCCATGCAACAAGGTCTCCCCACTCTGTTTTATCAAGTTTAACCATCTTCTGGTGGGCTTCGGACAGGAGCACCTCGATCAGCCTGCTGTTTGCCGATCCGAATGCCTTCACGCCTGTCACACTGTTGTCACTAAATTTGTTGGAGATGGTCACCAGCTGACCCGGGTAGGTATTCTCCTCCATTTTTTTTAAGGCTTCCACATCCTTCACCACATTGTGCCCCTTACCGTAGTTCAGCTCAAAGGCATAGATTTCCTGAACGGGGGTAGGATCATCTGCATCCAAGCCAAACAGGGTCCTGTAAGCCTGGAAATACCCGTCAATTTTCCTGGAAGAGAACTCCAGTCCACCTGCCGGATCTGACGCACCATGACATTCAGAACATTTACTTTCAAATATGGCATGGATGTGCTCCTCATAATCGGGAAGTATGGTTTCTCCCCAGCTGGGAGCCTCGGGAAGGGAGGGTTCCCTTCTCAGGGCGCTGGGTACATAAGCCAATCCCTGTGGAGCTTCATCCCTGGTTTCATGACATCCGGTGCATCCCCTCACTTCGCCCCTCTGAAGGGTTACAAAGGACCGCATCCTTCTCACTTCAAGCATGTTTTCATCCAGGGCCTGGAAATAGACAGGGTAATCGGCAGGTACTTTAAAGTAGGCCGAACCATCCTCTTCCACAGGCACTGTACCGATGACTCGTGCCGGGTCCCCAGGTACTCATCCCCAGCGTACGTGACCACGATCCGGAAGGGATGTAGTGGAGGTGGTTGTAGTTGTGCGGCTGTTCATCAATCTGCTCTGCAGGCCACTGGGTATGGTGCCCAATCCGGATGTACTTCACCTGGCCCTGCTCAATCTCCTGGACACCCTGGTTCACATCAGTGATATAAACCAATCCGTAATCCTTCTCACTATCCTGGAATTCAGTAAGCACCGGAGGGGTAGCTCTTTTTTTCAATGGAACGGGATACCAGGCCGATAAAACCGGGTCCTGGTGTATGAGCTCCTTGTGGCCAAACATGTCAATGTAGTACAGGCCGAAATTAAATCCATGGGTGATGGCCCTGGGAAAATTGTAGGAATAGGATACCAGGAAGGAGTTTTCAGAAAGGGCAAAGGGTTGCTGGTACAATCCTCCGGCATCGGGAACTCCACCGCTTTCAGGTACCCTTGTTTTGCCAAGCCCCCCTTCCCTGGAGGAAATGTGAGGCGTGATATTGAGCATTCCGTCAGGATCGTTGATACCCACCGCCGGATCGATAACCATCACTGCTCCCTGTTCCCACTCGTGGTGTCCGCAAGCAATGGCCACCAGCTTGTGGGTTCCGTAAATCTGTCTCGCATCCCTCAGAGCCATGGGCGACTCTGCATTGATGTGCTGTTTGTAGATGGCATCGGCATAAGAACCGTCGGGCCTTGAGGTCCACAGGTTATGGGTTTGCCACAGATGCCTCTCCTGATACTCCCAGCGGGTATAAATCAACTGACCGTTATCCAGCACATGGTTGTACCTGTCGAAGTGCACGTTTCGGCTCATATCCCTGATACCGGTTCCATCGGAAGACATCCGGTACTGGTTGATGATCCGCTTGTTCTGATAAAAACTTCCGCAACACTGACTTCCATAATTGCTCCTGTCGGACGAGAATACGATATCCCCGTTAGGCAGATAAGTGGGCTCCACATCCATATGGAAAGGGTCGTTGGTCATCTGCCGCACATTGCCCTCCAGGTCGGCTTCGTAAATATTGTTGGTTTCACTCAGTCCGTATGCATTATCATCAAAGCCCTGGTCAGATTCATAAAAAATTCCATTGTAATACCTGGATTGGGGAGCGAATGAAAAAATGATCCGGTCAGCGTCATAATGTAATTCGTATCCACGGGTGTGGCCGGGACCAAGTTTGTCACTGATAAGGCCTTTCAACTCCCCCGCTGGGGTGAATCCTTCTTTGATATAGATATCTCCCCCGGGTTTCACTGCAAAAGATTTCCCTCCATTGGTGATGTTTCCAAAATTATGGAAGGCATGCTGCTGACTAAAAAGGATCCTATCAAAATCCAGATCAGGATTCATCAGCACAAGTTCGCGAACAAGCAGGCGCAGCTCCACATAAGCCTGTCTCAAAGCTACAAGCTCATTGCTGCTTGTGAGGATCTTAATCATTGAACGGATCTCCTTTCCTGTCTCCATAGCAGCATTTGCCTCTTCACCCGTTCCGTATTGTTGAATGTAGTTCTCCAGCATCTCTGCCCTGCTCCCAACCTGGTTCGCTTCGGTTATTATCCTCTCGGCGCTGCGGTGTATGCCGCGAAGAGAAGCCTGTCTCACATAGTCATAGCTGATTTGAGCTTCCGGCCCTGTGCAATCTATCCAGGAATCCCACCAGTCCGGGGCTGGATTTCCGGGAAACTCCCTGAGACTTCCTGAGTTTTCGATACCCACACGAATGGCGATGGCAAAATCTGCCATTCCACGAACAAAAACATCCGGTTCATTCATGAGGAGGAGGGCACGGGAGCAAACCTGCTCTGTATTCACCACATCCATCTGTGAAGCCTGTTTTTTTAAATCCCAGGGCTTCATTTCCGGACCGCGGGCCACGTGTACAAGCAGCTCTGCCTCAATGGATGAAGCCACCATCCTATGATCGGTGTGCAGCCGGTCCAGGACTTTCATACCGGCAGTAGCATTCCTGGAGATGGCCTGGGAGACCGCATACAACCCTTCTGCAAATGATTCCGCAGGGTATTTCTCCACCAGGGCATCCACGATTTCCTGAACCTTTCCATCCACAAGTAGTTCGGCATAATGCTCTTCCATGTTCAGCGTACTTGCCAGGGAGTTGATCCCGGAAGGCGGGGTGAATGCGTACAAAAACATGGCCAGCATAGCTCCGCCGCATACCACGGGAATTGTCCTGTTTTTCATCTTCATCCGAAAGATTATTTTAGTTTTTCCGATACCTGAATCCAGTTATTCCATGCAGTCTCCTGCAAATAGGCGGCGGTAGACGCATCTATTTCTGTGTGGGTAGCCATGATGGAAATACGTTTCATCCACTGAGGCATCACCTCATGGTAATCATCCAGAGATGCGGTTTCAAGCTTTCTGGAAGCAATGTCCTCATCAAAGGCACCAAAACGAGGCCAAAATTCAATGTCGGCGGGCAATCCAACCGGGGATGTACCTGTAAACGCTGCATAAAAACAACATAGATTCAGATAGGTACCCAGGGTCCCGGGATGATCCGAATCCGGGAGATTGTGTAATTCCAGGTCGGGTCTCTCGTCTCTCACCTGCTTCCAGGCCCTGGAACAGGGTGCATACATGTCCACCTGGTTCTCCACGGCCTCATCCAGGATCATATCTCTTCCCACATCATTCATTTTTGGCAGGCGCCAACCCATCTCATAGAATACAGGCTCACCCCCCGCCTCCCTGATCGCTTCACAGAGTATCTTTGTAGCATCCGAGATTTCAGCACTATCCGCATCAGCCATGAAGTAGGTAATCTGTTGAATGACCACATAATCATAGTTTTCGCTGGCTATCTTCTCTAAAAGGGTTTGACTGGAGTCCAGACCATACTGTGCCTGGAAACCTATCCGCATATATTCATGGAACCCGGTTCCGCTTTTCCCGGTAAGCTCCGCTGTGGAGTTCCATTCACCATAATCGTTCAACCACCGGATTGTTTGAAGGGGAAGATCATGCACATAGGTGCTGCTGCTGCCAAGCCATAAAATTCGCACCTGGTCTTTTACCCCTTCTGTACACCCTAATAAAAAGATGGTACAGGATATCAACAATAGCTTCTTCATCAGGTCCAGTTGAATATAAAATTGAGTATTGAATCAAATTTTGCTTTTTTTGTATTGAAGTGCTGTACAAAACCTGTCCAAAACTGATCCAACTGTGATTCAGAAGCAAGCGGTAAATGGAAGTGACCACCTGGAGAGGCTCAAAGAGCTCATGGTGAAAAAATCCAATCTGGGACCTTCCGGAAACTGGAGCAACCACCAATATGAATGTTTGCGTGAACTTATTCTGCAGGACACGGGCGTACTATTAAGTACCAATACCCTGAAACGACTTTTCGGAAAAGTCTCCAGCAGCGGGGCACCCGGAAAGTCCACCCTGAATGCCCTGGCCATTTTTTGTGGGTACAGGAGTTACATGGATCTGATTCAGTCGGACACAAATAGTGAAGTAGGTAAAGGGAACAAAAGTCCGAATAAACATAAAAGGATCACCAGGCCCATCATGATCTCAGGCACCGGAGTCCTGGTGGTGCTCCTGGCCTTTATTCTTGTGATCCGGAAAGCTAACTACAGTCGGATGATGGCTGAAACAAAAATCGTCCAGGTATACGAGCAGGGAAGCGTTCCCTTTACCCAGATTTACCGCTACAGCGTGAATCCATCCGCACTGGACACCATCTATTTCCAGGAACTGGATAAAGGGCCGATTGCCTTGTCCACCAGGGACTCCATTTTTAACTGGGTTCATTTCGTGCCAGGATACAGGTCTGTGAGGTTTTTTGCCAGAGGAGAGGTGATCTGGGAATCTGATTACAAAGTGAACTCCGATGGCTGGTTGTTTGTGTTCCCATGGGGAAGCCTTGAACCGCGCAAATACATCAGTCTGAACAACCAGCAGGATGAAATGGGTGTGACCAGGGAGATGCTTGAAGAAAACCATATTGACCTGGAAGATGACGGAGGCTGGGTGCAATATTTCAATATGAAAGACTTCCAAACCCAGGGCAATAAATTCAGATTTGAAACCCGGATAAAAAACGAATTGGCCCAGGGAGCCCAGCAGTGCCAGGATGCCATCATCAACCTGGAATGTGAACATATCATATTCAGCGTCCACTTCACCCAAAAAGGGTGTCAGAAATTTGCCGAGCTGACCATTGGCAATGATTATTATGATGGCGAACGCCATGACCTCACCGGGCTAACCCTGGACCTGAGCCAGTGGCAGAATATCTCAATTGAGGTTAGGGACCAGGTGTACAGTGTATACCACGATAACCAACTTCTCGTTGCGAAAACATTTGCTGAAATTCCCGGAGAACTGAGCGGCATTCACTATTCATTCAGGGGACTGGGAAAAGTAGATGATATCAAGGTTTATGATAGCCGTGGAACACTGACCTATTCCGAGGACTTTCGATAAGTAGTATTATTCATGCTTCAAGCTGGAGGCGGGGGTCTGTTGTGCAATTTTCCGGCTGTGGAGACTGATGGTTAAAATAGTAATTAGCAGGACGATACATGCTGCAAGAAGAAAGGGCCAGAAGGTTATGTTGGTTCTGTAAGCAAAACCTTCAAGCCACCTTTTACAGGCCAGATAGGCCACCGGCCAAGCGAGCACATTGGCCAGTAAAACCGGGATCATAAAATGAGCGGACAGAAGCCTGATGATATCCGTATTGGATGCCCCGTACACTTTTCTGATACCCATCTCTCTTGTTCTTTGGCTGAGCAGGAAGGCTGACATTCCAAAAAGACCCAGGCATCCGAGAAAAATGGCCAGGACAGAAAAAAATGTGAAGATGGAACCAAGCCTCTTCTCGCCGGTATAGATCATTTCAAACTCTTCGTCAAAAAAGGAGTACTGAAAGGGTGTGTTGGGTGAAAATTTGTTGAAAATACTTTTGATGTGATCCAGTGTAGCCGGGATATGGTCTCCATGGATTTTTATGGAGAAATATGAATAGACATCCTCATCCAGCATCAGGTAAAGGGGTGCTATTTCGGAGTGCAAAGACTGGAAATGGAAATCCTCTGTCACGCCAACGATATATCCTTTCGTGCCATCGTAATGATCTATCTCCTTTCCAATGGGATGATCCCATCCCGCCATACGAACGGCCTTTTCATTGACAAGAAATGCACCTGATGCATCCGAGGGATGGTCTTTTGAAAAATTACGTCCCTCCAGAATCACAATATCAAAGAGTTGTACGAAATTATAATCCACGGGATTATAGGATATGGGAGTGCAATCAGTTGGGTCATCACAAAACCACTCGGGCCGTGTGAACCCGGTAATTTTATGTGGCAGTTCATAAGAAGTGGATACATCCAGCACATTTTTCTCCTCCAGGAGTTCGTCTTTTAGCGCCTGAATATTACTTCTTAAGGACCTGTCAAACAGCCTCATCACAACAATTTGATCTTTTTCATAGCCCGGGTCCCGGCCGCTTATATAATTCAATTGTTTCTGTACATTGATGGAAAGAATGATCAGGATCAACGCCACTATAAATTGGGTGATTATCAGAATGTTGCGGAGATATTTCCCTCCAATCCTGTTCTTTGAAGATCCCCTGATCACTGAAATAATACTCACCCTGGACAGGGATCTGGAGGGAATAAGCCCGGTAGCAATGCCCACCAGAATGGACAATACAAGCAGTGAAGGGATCAGAAATGGAATATCTGCAAGTGCAAGGGACATTTCTCTTTCCATTAGCTTTCCAAAATATGACAATGAAAGGATGACGATGATGGTGGCCATGCCTGTGGAGAGAAGGGCCACAAGGATTGATTCGGTAATGAACTGGCCTACCAGCTGCATTTTCCGAATACCCAGGGCTTTTCTCATTCCAACCTCCTTATGCCTGTTTCCAGCCATGGCAGTGGCCAGGTTGATATAGTTGATTCCTGCAATGATGAGAATAAGCAAGGCAATGGATGAAAAAATAAATACATTCCTGATATCACCGTTTACCTGCACCTCCTGCTTGCGGTGAGAATGGAGATGAATTTCAGTCACCGGCTGAAAAAAGAAGTACTGCTCATAGGCCTCTCCTGATTCGGGCGTCCACCCCACCAGTTCCTTTTCAATATTCACAAGTTTTTCATTGACAGAAGCGATGTCGGTCTGCGGCTTAAGCTTCACATAGGAGTAAACATAATTACCACTCCAACTTTCAGGATTGTTATTTGTGATCCTGAAATAGGTGTCGATGGGCAGAACAATATCAAAGCGAAAATGAGAATTGGATGGAAAATCTTTAAAAATTCCTGCCACAGTGTATTCATTCCCTCGTGAGCTCGTGATGACCTCCCCCATGGGATCACTGTCTCCAAAATATTTCCTGGCTGTGCTTTCTGAAAGAATAATATCTGTCGGACTTTTCAATATGGTCCCGGGATCACCCTGGATGAATTTCACAGAAAAAATATCAAAAAACTCATTGTCGGTCCAGAAATACTCATCTTCTGTAAAATGATTCTCCCCTGCAGTAAGCAGCAGGTTGGTACTCCTTATAAACCTGGAAGCATATTGAATTTCCGGGATGGCTTCCTTCAGCGTAGGGCTCATGGGAGGAGGAGAACAGGTGTATTCATTCCGTACAATGCGATATATGCGCTCTACATTGTCATGGTACCTGTCATAGCTGAGTTCGTGACGTACAAAAAGAGCGATCAGAATAAACGCTGATAAACCAATGGCCAGTCCGAAAATATTAATGAACGCGTAATACTTTTGACTGAATATGGATCTGAAGGCAGACCTTATCCGGGAAATGATCATGGGGAGAGAATGTCATGTAAATAATTAAACAGACGTTCCCCAATGCTTTTTGTTACAGGAATTCAGCGAACCCTGAGAAAGTCGATCAGGGCTTCCTGAGCTGGTAAAAGAGGCCGCGTTCCTGCCGCGTGGTTTCAATCCGGCCCTCCTCTTCCAGGGTGCCCAGGTATTTGTTGATCTCGTTGATATGGATACCCAGGATAAGCTGAATATCCTCCAGGGTGCAAGGTCTGCGGGAGATGGTCTCAAGGATGGCGTCTTCCACATCGCTACGGTATGCTGTTGTTTTGTGCCTTTCCACCGCCGGCACAACGATCTCCACATCTTCAAAGCCCCAGGCCTTCACGATCCGGTCGATTTCCGGTCCTGTTGCCGGACGAAGCCCTTCGATCACCCCCGGTCTGTCCAGTGTATTGATCTGGATCCGGTCCGGACCGATGGCCGTGATGGCACTTTTCAGCGCTGTGATGTTTTCCTCATCATCGTTGTATCCCGGCAGGATCAATACCTCCAGCCAGAATTGCCCCTTGAACTCTTTCCGGAAACTGACCAGGCCCTCCACATACTCCTCAACTTTGAACTGCTTTAACGGGCGGTTGATCCTTCTGAAAGCAGCATCGGTAGCTGCATCCAGTGAAGGGAGAACCACATCGGCCTTCAATAATTCTCTTCTGAGGCCGGGATTTGAAAAGAGGGTGCCATTGGTCAGGACCGCAACCGGGACATGGGGCCTCAACTGCTTCAGAAAGTCAAGTACCTCCCCCAATCGTGCATGCAGGGTGGGCTCTCCGGCCCCGGAGAAGGTGATATAATCGGGATCTGGATTCTGAGAGAAGAAATGGCCCAGCTCTTCCATTACATCATCGACGGGAACATATTCACCACGATCCATGGTCAGTTTCGTGGTGCTGCCGCATTCACAATATATACAGTTGAGTGAGCATATCTTGTGGGGGATCAGATCAACCCCGAGCGACATGCCCAACCTGCGGGAAGGGACCGGACCAAAAAGGTGGGTATACATAAAATCAAATGCTGATGAGCATGCAAATTAAGTAAAAAATAAAGCCGGTTCAGATGCAACACTTACCATGTCCGAATGTTCCAGCCAGATTCAATATTTTCATGGAATGGCATGCAGGACATTCTGTGGTGGTTTCATCAAATTGCATTTTGAACATATACCCACATTCCTTGCACTGAATGATATTGATTCTGAAATGAACCGTACCTCCTTCTATTCTCAGGGATTTCCCGTGTATAATAAAATCCGCAACTTTCTTTCTGGCTTTCTCAATCAGCCTGGAAAATGTGGAGCGGGATATTTCCATCTCAGCGGCTGCAGCTGCGTGTGAAAATCCCAATTGATCTGCAAGTCGGAAGGCTTCAAATTCATCAAGGGTGAGAATAATCTGTTCCAGATCCTGTCCTTTTGCTCCACTGGGTTTAAAATCAGAAAACAGAGGTGGCTCATGAACGATTCTATTATCCTGGGGTCTTGGCATACATACAATTTTCTATAAACATAATGCACATATGTGCATAATACAAATATTTTCTCTATTTTTACTTAAAATCCATGTGACATGAAACTCAAAGCTACTTTATTCATTCTTATTGTAATATTTATGGCTGCAGGTGCCCATGCGCAAAGTGCCAACAGAACTGACCTTTGTCAGAACATTCCCAACCTGACTAAGGAACAAAAGCAAAAGATCGATAAGCTAAGCATCACACATCAGAACACAATGGATGCACTACGATCCCAGTTCTACGCGGAGAGCGATGCGCAAAAAGCATCGGGAATTAAAGCAAAGATGAACACCGAAATGCTAAACCATTTCCAGCATGTTTCTGATTTGCTTACTCCAGACCAGCAAGCCTGGTACGGACAAAGCTGCAATGTAAACCGGAGGCCCGGCTTAAGCGCTACACCTGGCTATGGACGGGGTTATGGAAGGGGTCAGGGTATTGGACAGGGCCGTGGTGCCGGACGAGGACAGGCTTATGGCCAGGGACAACGCTGTGGAAGGGGTCAGGGTTATGGAAGGGGTCAGGGCTATGGAAGGGGTCAGGGAAGGATCACCCCATAAACTGTTTCTGTGTTCTGTGAGGAATTTATACTAAATTAGTGTTCCTAAAAATGAATCACAGACACATGAAAAATATAATCTCAATCATCCTGTTTGCCTGTATGAGCCATCTGACTTTTTCCCAGGTTAATCTTGGTGAAAAAGTAAGCAACTTCAATGCTTTGGACCAGGATGGCGCCAAATGGGTTTTGAAAAAAAGCCTGAAATCTGCCGAGTACCTTGTGGTTTATTTCTATCCTGCTGCCTTTACGGGTGGATGTACCAAACAGGCCTGTTCTTACCGTGATCAGCAGGGCGAACTGGCCGCTGTAAATGCATCGGTAGTGGGAGTATCGGGTGATAAGCCCGAAACCCTTGGGCTATTTGCCCTGGAGCATCAGCTCAATTTCACACTGCTCTCGGACGAATCGGGAGAGATCGCTACCATGTTTGGCGTGCCGGTGAGTGAAGGAAAAGCCCGGCAGATTGACGTGAAGGGTCAAACCCTTGAAATGGTTACCGGCGCAACCATTCAGCGGTGGACCTTTGTCCTTGACAACAAGGGCACATTGATCTATAAGGACGCTGAAGTCAATGCCTCTGAAGATGGCGGTAAAGTGGTTGAATTCCTCACATCCCTGTAGATTCCTTTCGGGGTTATTTAGAACCATTATAATTAATCCCGGTTCAGGCGCCCGTACAAAGATATTTCTGCTTTTTTTACATATTTTGTCTTAGTGATGATCTGCAGTATGCCTGGTCATTTTTAAAGAATGTTCTCTGACTATTAGTCGGTTACGAAACCTGAAACCCAAAACTAACCTGAAGAAGAGTGATGAAGCCAAAGTTTCAATTCGGATTTGACATAGGGAGTATCTCTATCAACACGGTGGTCATGGATGCCAATGGTACCATACACCTTGATCACTATCATTATTGTCACGGCAAGCCTTTTAATAAACTGAAGGAGATCCTCGAGACCCTGGAAAAGACCTATGCACCGGAACAGTTTGAACAGATTAGTTTTACCGGTACTGGTGGTAAACTGGCAGCCGAACTTGTTGGGGGAACCTATGTGAATGAAATTGTGGCTCAATCCACCTCCGTCTCCAGGTATCATCCTGAAGCACGGACCATCATTGAAATGGGCGGAGAAGATTCCAAACTGATCTTCATGGATGAACTGGATAAAAATGCATCCAGGCTGTCTGACTTTGAATTGAATACGCTTTGTGCAGCCGGAACAGGGTCCTTCCTTGACCAGCAGGCCAAGAGGATTGGAATCTCCATTGAAAAAGAATTTGGCGAACTTTCCCTGAAATCAACCGATCCTCCAAGGATTGCAGGGCGCTGCAGCGTTTTTGCCAAAAGCGACATGATACACCTGCAGCAGATCGCTACCCCGGTACATGATATTGTGGCGGGCCTCTGTTTTGCAGTGGCAAGAAATTTCATCAGCTCCCTTGGAAGGGGAAAAACCATCAAGTTCCCTGTGTTATTCCAGGGCGGGGTCTCTTCTAATATCGGTATGATCCGGGCTTTCAAAGAATTGCTGGAAGCAAAGGATGAGGATCTGATCATCCCAGAGCACAATACCTCCATGGGAGCCATCGGGGCAGTATTGAATCACATGGCCGAGGGTTACAAAGAGGGAGAAGCTTACAAGGGAATCCAGGAATTGGCAAATTATCTCACCAGCGAGAAATCAAAAGGAAAATCTTTTGAACCGCTGAAAGCTCCGGAATCGGATCTCAATAAGGAAGTCTACAAGATTCCTGAATCGGACAAACCATATGAGGTATATCTGGGTCTGGATATCGGCTCACTGAGTACCAACGTTGTGCTGATCGATGACCAGGACAGGGTGATCGCCCGCAGGTACCTTCCCACTGCCAGCAAGCCGCTGGAAGCCATACGCAGGGGAATGTCCGAGATCCAGGAAGAGATCGGGCACAGGGTGGTGGTCAAAGGTGTGGGAACCACCGGTTCGGGGCGTTACCTGACAGGTGATTTCATTGGTGCCGACCTGATCCGTAATGAGATAACAGCCCAGGCCACTGCGGCCATCCGCTTCGATCCCAAAGTGGACACCATTTTTGAGATCGGTGGACAGGATTCCAAATACATCAGCATCGACAATGGTGTGGTGGTGGATTTCGAAATGAACAAGGTCTGTGCAGCCGGTACCGGCTCCTTCCTGGAAGAGCAGGCGGAGAAACTGGATATCAATATCATTGAAGAGTTCGGAGAGATGGCCCTGGGAGCCCATCAGCCGGCAGGACTGGGAGACCGCTGTACGGTATTCATGGAATCGGACCTGAATGCCTTCCAGCAAAAGGGTGTTGCCAAAGAGGACCTGGTGGGCGGACTGGCTTATTCTATCGTGCACAACTATATCCAGAAGGTGGTCCGGAAAAAACGGGTGGGCAACCACATCCTGTTCCAGGGTGGCGTGACCAACAACCGGGCGGTGGTGGCCGCTTTTGAAAAGGTCACCGGCAAGAAAATACACATTCCGCCCCATTTCGATGTGACCGGCGCCATAGGTGCAGCCATGCTGGCCAGGGATCATGTCGTGGAACACGGACTTGAGACCCGCTTCAAGGGATTCGATATCAGTAAGATTCCTTACAAAGTGGACAAGTTTACCTGTAAGGCCTGCTCCAACCAGTGTGAGATCAGGCGCATTCGGATCGAAGGCGAAAAGAAACCGCTCTATTACGGCGGAAGGTGTGAAAAATACGAACTGGACGAGCGAAAAGGAAAAGGTGAAGGCATCCCCAACTATTTCGAAGAACGCATCGGGATGCTTACCGACGGATACAGATCCATCATCGACCCCGAGAGAAAAACCATTGGCATCCCGCGGGGTCTGATGGTATTTTTCCAGCAATTCCCTTATTGGAGCACCTTCTTCGATGAAATCGGTTTTAATGTGATCGTGTCGGAGGAGACCAGCAACCAGACCATCCGGAAATCACTCAGCATGATTGTTGCCGAGACCTGTTTCCCGGTGGAGGTCATGCACGGGCATATCTACGAAATGCTGGAAAGCAAGGCCGACTATGTATTCACACCCTTCATTATCAACTCCAAAGCCACAGAAGATAATCCCACAAGCAATTGCAACTGTCCGTGGGTTCAGACGGTGCCTTTCATGGTAAAAGCATCTCTTCCCGAGGAACACCGGGAGAAGCTTTTATCCCCTACCCTGAATTTCCGCTATTCAAGCAAGGTCCTGGAAAAAGAACTATACGATTCCATAGGAAAGCAGTTTGGGATCAGCAGGAAGAAGATCGGAGCAGCCATGGAGCTGGCCGACCACAAGCAAACCCAGTTTGAGATCAAGGTGAAGGAGCGTGGAAAAGAAGTTCTGGCGACACTACCCGAAGACAAAGAGGTATTGGCCATCATCGGGCGGCCATACAACACCGGCGATCCGGCGCTGAACCTTAGCATGGTAGAGAAACTGATCAACCTGGATGTACTGCCCCTTCCCATGGACTACCTGCCCCTGGCAGAGGAGAACATCACTGATGATTACAACAAGATGTACTGGCCCAATGGTCAGCGCATCCTGGCTGCAGCCCGGATCATTGCCCGTGATGACAGACTTCACGGTATTTACATGGGTAATTTCCGCTGCGGTCCCGATTCATTTCTCGCCCATTTTGTCCATGAAGAAATGGCCGGGAAACCCTACATGGAGATCGAGATCGATGAACATGGTGCCGATGCAGGGATGATTACCCGATACGAGGCCTTTCTGGACAGTCTGAAAGGTTCCAGGGTGTCCGAATCAAGAAGAAAGAAGGTATACGTTCCCGGTAAAATGGTCGCTTCACCCCTCATTGACAGGACACTGTATTTCCCCTACCTGAGCGATGCCTCCTACGTCATGGCGGCGGCCTGCAGGGGATTCGGGATGAAAGCTGAATCGCTTCCCATGCAGACCCAGGAGGACCTGGACCTGGCCAGGAAATACACCTCGGCCAGGGAGTGCTTCCCCATGATCTGTACCACGGGAAGTTTTCTGAAAAAGCTGGCCGCGCCCGATACAGACCCGGCGAAAGTCAGTTTCTTCATGCCCGACCACAACGGTCCGTGCAGGTTCGGCCAGTACAACAGGTTCCAACGCGTACTGTTTGACAGGCTGGGGTACAACAAGACAGAGATTATCGCACCCAGCAACGACGGATCCTACGAGGATATCTCCGGAGGTCATGGCTCCAAATTCAGGCTCAATGCCTGGAAGGGTTTTGTGGCCATGGACATGCTCCGGAAAATGAAACAGGAGAAGAAACCCTACGAGCTGATTCCGGGGAATACGGAACAGGTGTACCAGCAGGCAGTGGCCGACCTGGTGGCCTGTATGGAGAACCAGGCCGTGGGACTGACCGATACACTGGCAAAAATTGCACACGCATTTACCCTCATCCCCATCTCCAATGGGAAACGTAAACCGGTGATCGCCGTGGTGGGTGAGATCTTTATGCGCGACAACGATTTCTGCAGTGGACACCTGGTGGCCAGGCTGGAGAAGTTCGGTGCCGAAACATGGATTGCTCCCTTTGCAGAGTGGCTCTCCTACTCCACCATCCGCTATACCCGCGACAGCAAATGGAAAGGGGATTTCAAAGGCGTGGTCAAATCCAAACTCCAGGAGTATTTCCAGGAGCAGACGGCCAAAAAGATCGCCAAGCCCTTCCATGGCTTGTTCGACGAGGACAAGGAGGTGGCTGTGAAAGATATGCTCAATGCCTGCGGACCTTATGTCCACCGTCATTATGACGGCGATCCGGCCCTGAACCTGGGCACATCGGCCATCCTTGCGGATAAGGGAATTTCAGGCATCGCCAATATCCTGCCCTTCACCTGCATGCCAGGGACACTGGTGGCGTCGGTCTCCGACCAGCTGCGAAAGGACAAGGGAAACATCCCTTATGTGAGTATCGCCTATGACGGACAGGAAGATGCATCCATTGAGCTGAGACTGCAGGCCTTTATGCACCAGGCCTACCAGTACGCCGAGGATAAAAATCTAATGGAAGTACCTAGTACATAGTACTAAGTATCGATTCTTAAGTACTGGGCACTGGGCACTGAGCACTGGCACTGGGCACTGGGGTGACTTTGGCCTGGACAACCATAAGCTCCACACCCTTACGCACCGCTTCATCCAAGGCACTGTGCATAGGCCGGATCGATCTCCCTGGCTGGAGAAAAGAGTGATACATCCATGCGCTGAACCACATAGAGCATCACGGCCCTCATCCCTCTTGTTTGATCCCGCTTTTTATCCATCCTCCTGAGTTTGACCCTTTATCAGCGTATTCAGATGTTTGCGTCCCCGCTCGGTAACCGCATCGGGAAACAGGGCTTTTTTACCCTCCTTGAGCGTCACATTTTTAACCTCAATGAAGCAGCCCCCATCCGGGCCCTCGCCATACAGATCGAAGCGGCTGTCCCCCCATTTTACCTCCCTTTTCAACGCAGTCAGCCCCTCCAGTCCAGGCACCAATCCCTCACTGACCCATTCAAAGGCCAGGGCATTGGGATTTGCGGTATTGATCCCCACCCAATCACCTTCAATTAAAATCATCTCCCAGGTAAACCGGGTCTTTCTTTTGGGATCATCAACCGGTGTAAGCAACACCTCTGCTCCTTCTTCAAGGCAGCTTTTCATGGTCCCCGAATTGGTACAATGGGCCGTGACTTCAGTACCGTCATCCAGGATCACATCGGCCAGAAACCTTTTGTAACGTCTTATCAAACTGCCATGTACCAATGGCCTGCTGAATTTCATTTCATAAATATAGCCCATTTAAATTCTCGAAATCCACCCTTTGTTGAAGGTGCCGGGGGATTTTATTCATAAATTGCATGGAAGTAAATCACAAACCATAATCATTCTGCAATGAAAAAAGTCTTGTTTGCCATAGCCATACTAAGCATGATCCTTTCCACTACGAGCATTCACTCCCAGGATCTCCAGGAAATCATGAGTCAGGTTGCCGATCCTACCAGGAAGGCTGAATTTAAGTCTGATTACATATTTGATGGTTTTATCCAGATGGAGTTGATCACCACAAGAAAGGATGGGAAGCAAAGTGAAAAAATCCTCCTGAACTCATATTTAAACAAAGATGGTGGTTCCTATGCCATGGTATTTTCCCAGGAAGGCACACCCATGTCGGTCATCCTCGACAGGGAAAACAATGCCCTGTTGATGCTTACCGAAGCCGAGGGAAATAAAATGGGCATGGTCATGGCCGTCAATGCTGAAGCCATCTCTGCACTTTCGGAAATAACCAGGCAGGAATCACAGGCGATTCATTTGAATCTCTCAAAACAGGCAACTCAAAAACTATCCATGGGCTACACCTGTGAAGAATACCTCATAAAAGACGGTTCCAGCGAAATCCGGGTTTGGGCTTCTAAAAAACTGGGGGAGGAACTTGGAAAAGAGGCACTGAGCAGCCAGCAGACCTTTGGTGGCGCCTTTACCGAAGCTGTATTTGTGGACGGGATGGTCATGGAGTTCCAAAGCACAGATACAAGTAACGGGGAAAAAAGCACCATGACCATTTCCAGTCTGGAGTTGGATCATTCTTTTACCATCTCGACCAGTGGATACAACGTCATGTCCATGGGACAATTTCAATAGCAGGTCATGGATTTCAAGTCGCTGCTGACCAACTTTCCTTCAGGGGCAGAAAAGGATCTTTTTATCCGGGAGGTTGGTAACTCAAAGAAGAAATTCGGAATACTGCTGGACCTGGCGCTGGATGATCATGATCCCGTGGCATGGAGGGCCGGGTGGATCCTGGACGGCAGTGACGAACTGAATCCGGGCCTGGCTTCAGATGAACTGAGCAGGATCGTTCAAAGGCTGCCTGACATGAAATCAACGGGGACCCTTCGCTGCCTGCTCAGGCTTTTGTGCAGGTACCCCATTGATGAGGAAAACCAGGGAATTCTTATAGACCTGTGTTTCAGGTACATGGTGTCTGAACTCTACCCTGTGGCGGTCAAGGTGCATGCCATGCAGATCATTTATAACCATGTACTGATCTACCCCGAACTGAAAGAGGAGTTGGTGACGGTAATCAGGGACCAGGTAGACAACAACACCGTTGGATTTAAGTCCAGGGGCATGCGCATCATCAGGCAGCTGGAAAAATCTGGAATATCAACTAAGAAAAATCACAAATACGCAAACATTGGAAATCCACTTTATCCTATACAAACCTGCCGTACCTGGCAATGTGGGGGCAGCAGCCCGGGCCATGAAAACCATGGGATTTTCCAGCCTGCGACTGATTGATCCCTGTGACCATCTGCATGAGGAGGCCCGGATGCTGGCCCATGGCTCTTTTGATATCCTGGAAAATGCAGTGGTCTTCGACACATTTGAAAAGGCTGTATCTGACCTGGATCTGCTGGTATGCACCACTGCCAAAGAGCGGACTGCCAAGCATGAATACCATTCCAGCCGGGACCTCCGCCAACAGCTGGAAAAAAAATCCGGACAACTTGAGAAGGTGGGCATCCTGTTCGGTACCGAAGAGAGCGGTTTGCCCAACACGCTGATTCTTCAGTCCGACCTGGCCGTGAGTATTCCCATGAATACAACCTACCCGTCCCTGAACCTGGGTCAGTCGGTCATGGTTGTTGCTTATGAACTTTCTCCCCTGAATACACTGGATAAACCGGGGCAATCCCTTTCCAAATCGGGAGAAGGTTTTGGTGAGCTGAAGTCAAAAACAAAAGAGCTGCTCACCCATGCCGGGATTCCTGAAGGCACGCCCCTGTACCACCGCATCATGGAAAGGCTGGCCACCCTGGGCGCCAATGACATTCCCCTCTTCCTTTCGGTCATCAGCCGGATCACCAGTCAGCCATAAAATAATCCTCGCCGTGGCGCTCCAGAAGAATCTCATAGAATACATGATCTTCCTCATCACCCAGGGGAAGGCTGGGCGGAAAATCTCCCTTCGAAACCCTGTAGGCATCCATAAGCCTTACCATCTCGGCAAGCTTTTCCGGGTGGGTATCACAAAGATTTTCCAGTTCGCCCGGATCGTTCTTCAGGTTAACCAGGAGGGTATCATGAGGAGCTACAGCCTGCTTCCATGTGGCTCCCCTGAATCCCTGCATAGGGCAAGTTTCAGCTTCCAGTCCCCGTTCCTGTAGCACTGCAGATCGGCCCCGTCGTAGTATAGAAACTCCCGGGCTTTCCCGGTCTGTTCCCCTTTGAGGACCTGCAGAATGCTTTCCCCATCATACTCCCTGTCGGTCGGCACCTCCGCCCCGGCGATCTCTGCAAATGTGGGGAACCAGTCCATCATCAGGCCCATGTCGTTGTACTCCGTCCCGGCAGGGATCACATCCGGCCACATGGCCAGGGTGGGTACCCGTTGTCCCCCCTCAAAGGTGAACTGCTTGCCCTCTCTCAGAATGCCTGCCGATCCACCCATCTCTCGCATGACCAGCCAGGGGCCATTGTCACTGGAGAAAACCACAAGCGTATGATCAAGGATGCCATGCTCCTCCAGCGTTCCCAGCACTTCACCCACACTCCAGTCAATCTCCTCGATCACATCGGTATAGAGTCCATTCCCTGAACGTCCGTCAAAATCGGGTGAGGCATAGATGGGTACATGGGGCATGGAGTGGGCCAGGTACAGGTAAAAAGGGCTTCCGGCATGGCGGTCGATAAAATCAACTGCCTTTTCGGTATAGGTTTTCGTGGTGAAATGCTGGTCCACATGGTGCTCTGCCACCCTGTTGCCATCCATGTACACCACACTTTTCATATCATTGCTGTAGGGGATCCCGAAATATTCATCAAAGCCCCTCTGCAGGGGAAGGAACTCGTGCCGGTGACCCAGGTGCCATTTCCCCACGATGCCGGTGGTATAGCCCTGCGCCTTCAACAGATCGGCAATGGTAATCTCCTCCACCGGCATACCCGTATAGGACCTGGGGAAAAAGACCCCGTTGATCCCCATGCGCTGCGGGATCCTCCCGGTTAGCAATGCAGCCCTGGAGGGGGAACAGACGGGTGAGGCCGAATAGAACTCGGTGAATTTCATGCCATCACTGGCCAGGCGATCAATGTTGGGTGTCCGGATCACCTGGTTTCCAAAACAGGCCAGGTCTCCGTAGCCCAGATCGTCGCAATAAATCACCACAATATTGGGTTGGGATATTACATCAGCAGGCGTTTTATCACTGGAACAGGCCGTCACAAGCACAAAGATTGAAACCAGTGAAATCAGCATAAAATTTTTCATGTCGCTTCTATTTGATTTTTTTAAGTTCATATTGCGTGTTTGTCTTGATGATTTTCCATGAGGAGTTGAGCTTTAGACGCCAGCCCATCCCCGATACCAGGCTGTCAGAGATGGTAATGGGATACGTAATCGTTACCCGATTCCATTCGGGACTTAACAAGGCTCCGCAACTATCAACCTCCAATACTCCCCAATTGTCTGTAATCCTCATGATCGGATACACAATCCCCAGAGAATCCAGCGGGACAAGATTTCGAGGATCAAAACCAATGCTCATATTCTCCAGGGCAAGGCTGATGACACTATCCCCGGTGAATGCGGATCTGTAGGCTGTAATTCTTTTCAGGCGTTCCGACTCCCTGATCCCTTCAGCCTGAACGATAAAATCTCTTCCATAGTGCTGTCCAGCCGCAAAAACATCATCGTATTCAACAGGGTCATCATATTCAAAATCATAAAAATCTATGATATAATCCGTCAGGTTTGTTTCCTCACTGATGTCGAGATTCCAGGCACGATTCGTTAACTGCATATAATAACCATATACCGGAATGGTGAAATATGCAAAGGTACAGACATAGGTAGGCATTTCATAAAAAGCATCAATAGCAGCGGTATGATGCTCCAGCAGGCGGGAAGATGACTTTATACCCAACATCGTACCGGTATACTCTGGCAATCCTTCCAGCAATTCCAGGTCGTTTTCATTGCTTTTTGAGCCTGGAAACAGTTGGTGCCTGTATAGCCGGAAAAGCAAAGCATTCTTTAAATGGCTTTCAAAATGATCCGACTTCATGGCCATCTTTAATGCTTCAAATTCCAGCTTCAGATAGATTCTGCCCTGTTCTGTATCCAAATGGTTGTTAACTGTACTTGAAACAGAATCAAAACCCACATAAGGTTGAATTCTGTGAAAAGATTCATGGATCAGTAATTTCAAACGTCCATCCCTGGAGTCGGGTAAGGGGAAAGCAACCATGGTCCATCTTTTACCACCCCATTCAAATGCAGTATTGGCAATAATAACTTCCTCAGGCAGGAATCCTGTAAAGATATTACCCTTTGCTTCCAGGTATCCGGCACTATCTTTCTCATTGGAAATGATTTCCCTTGTGTCCCTGTCAACCATCATCAGCGGGCCATCAAGTGGATAATTCCACATTTTACCAGCCTCCTTTCGCAGTACTTTATGCAACTCTGCAAATGCAATTTCGGCCTGTTCCATGTTGCTTTTCTGAGCCCAATGGGGATCAACATCATTGCGGGCACAGGCCAACAGGCCAACCATCATTACAAACAGTGAAAATCGTTTCATGGTCTGGGATATGATCAGACCATCAAGTTAGCAAATCGACTGTTAAAAATCGCCGGTTTCGATGTGGAACTTGTACTTTTGATGGATCATGGAACCTTCCGATGAAAAATACCTGAGATCACTCATTGCCCAGGGGGAACACCAGCAACTGGATTTCAAATTTGAGATCAGTGATGCCCGTAAAATCGCCCGGACATTTTCTGCCTTTTCCAATACATATGGGGGCAGGCTGCTTATCGGGGTGAAGGACAATGGCCGCATCAGCGGGATCCGCTCCGATGAAGAGTACTATATGGTCGAAGCTGCCGCCGCCCTCTACTGCAAACCTGAGGTAGTGTTCAAAACAAGGAACCTGGTGGCAGAAGGGAAGAGCGTGCTGGAAGTATACATACCCCCGGCCGAACAAAAACCGGTGTATGCCACCGATGAGAAAAAGCGCTGGATGGCCTATGTGAGGGTGGCCGATGAGAACATCCTGGCCCATATCGTCCAGTTAAGGATCTGGAAAGAAGAGCACAAAGCCAGGGGCCGGCTCCTGGAATTCACCCGAAAAGAGCAGCTCCTGCTGTTTGCCCTGGAGAGCACTCCGGGGGCATCCCTTTCACAGATCATACAGGACACCGGATTCAAGAGGAAGGAGCTGGTCTCCCTGATGACCAAACTGGTTCTGTTCGATGTGGTGAAACTAAGCTACAACGGTGGAAACGCTGGGTTTTCACTGAATGAAAGACCGGGGGAACAGGATGCCCGCTGAAAGACTGGCTTGGGAACAGGGTATGGGAACCCGGTGCATCCGGACCTAGACGTACGCCAGAATGGAATCGAAAATGGCGCGGCCATCCGTATTTCCGCCATGGGAAAAAACAGCCCGTTCGGGTTGGGGGATCATCCCGAATACATTTTTCTTCTCATTGCATACCCCTGCAATGTTGTCCACAGCCCCGGTCACATTAATCCCTTCCGATATCACTGCAAATTCGTCACAATACCTGAAGAGGATCTGTTCGTTCAGGCGCATCTGAACCAGGGTCTCCTCTTTGGCAGAATACCGGCCGTAGCCGGTGGCAATGGGAATGCTGTACGCAAGATCATTGGAGAGTTTACTGCTTACCGCCGTATAATCGTTGTCGGGTTTGATAAAGGCAGACCTGCAGATAAAACGCTGGGATTTATTCATCCTGAGCGTACCCGGAACCAGTCCCGTCTCACAAAGCACCCTGAATCCGTTTCCGATACCAATGAGAATCTTTCCCCTCCGGGCGAAGTCCAGCATGGAATCGATCACCGGAGAATCGTTGATACATTTGGATGATTTGGAAGATCCCTTGCAGGGAAATCCGCCCGGGATAAGGAGAACATCAATACCGGCCAGATTGGTTTCTGTATTCCAGATGGGAACCACCTTTTTTTTATAGAAATCCTTAAGCACCCTGGTCAGATCTTTATCGCCGTGGGCCCCGGGAAATATGAGGATGCCAAAGGTCATTACTTTAGATATTATCTATCTCAAAGATAACTACATTAGGTTTTCTTCCAAATTTGAAGGTAACTATTAAATCGTTAGTTTTACAAGAGTATCATGCAGCAGCCGGATAGCCAACCCATGGAGGTCGTTGAAAAGGACATACTAAGCTTTCAGGAAGCCATTCGAAATCATTCTGATTACGATTTTACTGAATACTCCATGACTTCCCTCCGACGTCGTCTCACCAAGATCCTCTTGGAGTACGACATGACCATGGACCAGGTCACCAAGCGGATGAAAGCGGATCCCCGGTTCACGGAAAAGACTGTGAGAAAGCTGACAGTCCATACCACCGAACTCTTCAGGGATCCAGATATCTGGAAGAAAATCAGGTCCGAATTACTGCCCGCGTGGAAGGACAAATCATCCATTCATATCTGGCATTCGGGATGCTCCACCGGCCAGGAGATCTATTCCATGATGATGGTCCTTGATGACCTGGGAATGCTGGAAAAGACCCATATCTATGCCAGCGATCTCAATCCCGATGTGATTGAGACGGCAAGGAAGGGGAAATACAAATATCATTTCAACCAGAGCTACCTGGAGAATTTCGACAAAGTACTGCTGAACGGTTCAGGGGAAAACATAAAAAATCAAAAACAACACTGGAAAAAATACTTCACTGTGGATGAGGCCCGTGACTCCATCCAGATGAAGGAATCCCTCTGCTCAAAACCGGTGTATAAGAAACTGGACCTGGTGAAAGATCCAAACCTCTTTTTGGTTAATTTCGATTTAATCATATGCAGAAATGTGATCATCTATTTCAATTACCAACTTCAGAACCGGGTGTTTGATCTTTTCTATGAAAATCTGAATCACAAGGGCGTCCTCCTCCTGGGAGTTCACGAATCGATCATGGGGCCGTTTTCAAGGAAGTTTACAAAGAAGAACCCTTTCTATATTAAGAACCAGGTATGATCTTTCAGGGTATATCCATTCGTTCAAAACTGCTGATGACCACCCTGGTCACCCTGCTGCTGCTGATGGCTCTTTCCCTGATTTTTATGGATTCATACAGCCGGATTTCCCAAAATAACAAAATGTTGAAGATGAGGTCCGACCTGCTCTATGAGATGGGTTCCCTGGAACAGGACTTTCTTCAGATGTTTTCCCAGGAGAAGCGTGAGATGATTCCCGCATGCCTGGGTGCTGCCAGTAAGCTGGAGTCCCGGATCACCACGTTGGAAAGAATAGAATCCATAATACAGGACCCCCATGTGGCCACCAAGTCGAAGCAGCTCCACACCAACCTGGACCAGCTGGTGGATGATCTAAGACTGTCCTCCGGGGCAGATTCAATCCATTGGTCGCGCCTAAGGGCCGACATGCTTGTTCTGGGCACTCTGGTTCATGACTATGACAGGATGCTTGGCGAGCGTCAGTCCGCTTCACTCGTGGGCAAAAGGATCCAGCTTGGAGTGACCATGGCCCTGGGAATTTTACTCATTGGGTTTTATCTGTCCCTGTTCTCTTTCAACCTGAACAGGACATTTGTAAAGATCATCAGCTATACCGAGAGCCTGAAAGAGGGGAAGTTGCCTCCGCCCATTGAACAGGCATCGGCAGATGAATTTGGACAGATCACCGACCACCTGAACACACATACAGCGGACCTGCAGAAAAAAATAAACTACATCAACTCACTCTCCCGGGAGGGCTCTGTTGCAGCGTACAATCCCGAAGAGGAGGATGAACTGGGCCGTGCACTGTTGAAATTATCCGATACCCTTACCCGCAAGGAGCTGGAAGAAGTGACCCGGAACCGGGAAGATAAAAAGCAAAACTGGATTTCAGAAGGTGTGGCGCAACTGGGCGAGGTGCTGCGCTCGGAACGGGAAAATGTAAAGGAACTCTCCTACTTCATCATTCAAAAACTGGTTCAGTACATGAATGTGGAGATGGGGTCTCTTTTCATTACAGACCATACAGATCCCGAAAATCTCTGTCTTGAGCTGACTGCCTCCTATGCCTACGACCGGCGAAAATATAAATCCGGGAAACTTGAATGGGGAGTGGGTCTTCCTGGCACCTGTGCCCAGGAGAAAAAGCGGATTTTCCTTACCGATGTTCCGGATACCTATTTTGAGGTCTCCTCGGGAACCGGTTCTTCCAGACCCAATTGCCTTCTGCTGGTACCCATGATGATCAATGATGAGGTTAGCGGAGTCATTGAGCTGGCTACCATCAGGCTGCTCAGGCCCTTCGAAATTCAATTTGTAGAATCCCTGGCCGAAAGTATTGCCTCGTCGCTGCTGGCCGTTCAAACCAATGAGCGTACAAAAGAACTTCTCGAACAATCACAGGCGCAGGCGCAGATCCTCCAGGAGCAGGAAAAAGCCATGCTTGAGAATATGAAACAACTGGAGCAGGCCCAGGCAGAATCAGGAAAGAAAGAGACAGAAATTAACGGCATCCTGAGTGCCATGAACCAATCGACCCTTATGGCTGAGCTGGGACTGAACGGAAGGTACAGGGATATCAATGACCGCTTCCTCCAGGTACTGGAATCACAAAGGGACCAGGTCCTGGGGAAACTTCACCGTGATTTTGCACAGGTAGATCCATATTCCGAAGCATATAAATCATTCTGGGCCACCCTGAAGGAGGGCGAAAGTGTTTCCAATACAGAGATGTACAAGCTATTTTCGGGGAAAGAGATTTGGCTTCAGCAGACCTTCACGCCGATCTCCAATGAGGAAGGAAATATTTATAAAATCCTGAACATTGCAGAGGATATTACAGAAACCCGGTCGTTGCAGGAAAAACTCAAATCACGCGACCAAAAGATCGCCCGAAGCAGTCGGGAGATGGAGACCCTGAATGAGGCTGTGAATTCAGCGCTGATCAAGTGTGAACTGGACCCGGAAGGAATCATAATGGATGTGAATGAGAATTATTCCCAGGTCACCGGTTATGGAAGGAAGGAGCTCTTGGGCAGGAACTACCGCCTCTTCCTCAAGGATTCGGAGAAGGAACAGTTTGAGAAGATCTGGAAGGAGCTTGCCAAGCAGAAGGTCTATGAAGGAGTGATCAGGCGGTCAAAGCCCACAGGTGAGGAAGCATGGCTGGTCTCAACCTTCTCCCCGGTGATCAATGAAGAGGGTACAATCTACAAGGTCTATTTTATGGGTCTTGACATCACCGAAAAGAAATTGAAATACCAGCTGCTGGAAGATGCCAACCAGGAGATCGAGCGGCTCAGGGAACGCTTAAAGGAATATGAATCATAAGGTCTACATGTTGAAAAGCAGGATACAGTACGTGATGACCTGGATCTCGGTCGGGATTCTTTTGACGACCGGACTGGGACTGATGGCCTTTTCCTGGAACGGGGCGGTCAGGGGAGTGTTCTCCCCGGGATTGATGGTCCTGTTCTGGATTTTGATGTCAGCTTCCGGAATATACCTGTTTATGCTGGCAGTAAAGAAAGCCCACCGGCTCATGATTCATGAAGAACGCAGGCAGAAGCAGTCGAATCTGGCTGAGCGTGAAACCTTACGGAAAGAAAAAAAATCCTCCCAGGACAAACAATCCTTTGACTTCACGGCCGTTGCCAGGAAACTGGTAAGGCGCACGCCCGAAGGTCTTCCCTTCGAAGAGATGGGAAAAGAACTGTTTAAAAACCTGGCCAAAGAGCTGGAGATCATGTCAGCCATCCTCTATGTCAGGAAGCTTTCCGTCTTTAAAGCAGTGGCCACCTATGCCCTGGCTTCCCCCGGCGAACCCTATTCCTTCAAAGAGGGCGAGGGCCTCACCGGACAGGTTGCCGCCAACCAGCATGTCATGGTACTTACCAATCTGCCCAAAGACCACCTGGAGGTGTATTCGGGACTTGGGAAAGCAGAGCCTGCCTACCTGGCCATTGTACCGCTTATCCATAAACACAAAACCATAGCGGTCCTGGAATGCTCCGGTTACAAGTTTGAACCGGGAGAAATTGAGAGCATGTTCCGGATTTTTTCCAGGGACCTGATGGAGAAAATATCACCAGATCTGTAATAGGTTTGCCAAAACGGGATTCACATATCATCAAGCGCATCAACTTCCGAAGGGTGGTTGTGGTCACTGTGGTCAGTGGCATGCTGGTGTTGATGATCCTCTTTAGTTTCCTGATGGATAGTGGACTCACCATTACCCTGAGGAATCTAGTCCGAATACACGGTGAACACCCCTCCCTGTTTCTGATCGACTTGCTTCCCCTGTTCATCCTGGCTTTTCTGGTTCCCATGCATAAGATCATGAACCGGGCCATCCAAGATTACGAAGAGCGCGTGAAGGAATCCAACCTGCTGCTGAAACGAAACACCAGATTCGCTCAGGAGTTATCGGAGGGAGATAATCCCGAACCCTACGAAGAGATGATAGAAACAGACCTGGGAAAAGCACTTCGCATGATCCAGCTGAACATCAAATCGAGCCGGCGGAAAGAGCGGGAGCAGACCTGGATCACCGAGGGGAAGGACATCGTATCCAAAATCCTGAGGGAACACCAGGACCTTGATGAATTGTCCTACCAGGTACTGCGGGCGCTGATCCAGTATATTCAGGCTACCCAGGGGGCCCTTTACCTGTATGAGGAGGAGGAAAACACACTTACCAACAAAGCCACCTATGCCTACAACAGGAGAAAATACATCAACCAGGTATTCAAAATGGGTGAAGGGCTGGTGGGACAGTGCGCCTATGAGATGGATTTTATTTACCGCACCGAAATCCCGGAGGAGTATGTAAGCATCACATCCGGGATCCTGGGTGATCAGAGACCCACAAGCATCCTGCTTGTTCCCCTGATTTCCAATGAGGAGTTGCACGGGATTGTCGAATTTGCATTTCTCACCGAACGCATTCCCAAACTAACCATCCAGTTTCTGCTTGAACTGGGGGAGATCATTGCGCGTACACTGAAGAACCTGAAGATGAACCTGCGTACCCAGCACCTGCTCAATGCATCCCGGAAAATGACCGATGAACTTCAGAAAAACGAGCTCCAATTGCAGGAGAACGCCCAGGAGATGAAATCGGCCCAGGAGAAGCTGGAGAGCGCCAATCTGCAGCTTGAAGGCAAGATCATGGAAGCGCAGCATGCCACCGACCGGATACGCCTGCTACTGGAACACGCCTCAGAGATCATCTCCATTTATGATGAATCCTTCATCCTTATGTACATCAGTCCCTCTGTGATCAACATCTACGGCTACTCGGTGGAAGAGATGATGGCCGGAAAGGACATGGAGCGAATCGGTAAAAATGATGCGGCCAGGTTGATGAAAACCATGGAAGGACTCAGGGACCGGCCCGATGAAATGGAGAGCCTCGAAACAACGTTCATCAAGAAGAATGGCGAACGGATCTTTCTCCGGATCCATTGCAGAAACATGCTGAACGACTCGGCCATCAAAGGATTTGTACTGAATACCACCGACATTACCGAATCGATCCAGATGGAGAAAGAACAGCGGCTGAAAACCCGCATGCAGTCACTCTCCGAAAACTCTATGGACCTGATCCTGCGCGTCAGCTCTTCGGGTGTGATCTACTATGCCAATCCCGTCGTGGAGGACTATACGAATATTGCGCCTCAAACCATGGTCAACAGAAACCAGAGCGAGGTCCCCTTCAACCAGATATTCGGTGACCTGCTCAGGGAGATTCTTACATCCATGGAGCAAACACCCCTTAAAAAGAACCTCCAGGTAACGCTTCCCCTGCAGATGGGTGAATACAGGTCCGAACGGATCCTCAATGTGGTCGCCATCCCGGAGTTCCTTGAGAACGAACTGGAAACCATCCTTATCGTGGGACACGATGTGACCGAAGCCAAACGCATTGAGAAAGAGATCAAGGTGCAAAACCGCAAGGTGCAGGACAGCATCAATTATGCCGAACGAATCCAGTCCTCGATCCTGCCTGAGGTAAGCCGCATCCGCAAAGCATTTCCCAAGAGCTTTGTCTACTATAAACCCCGGGATGTGATCTCAGGGGATTTCCCATGGTTGTTTGAAACGGACGACGCGTGGTATATTGCAGCAGTGGACTGCACCGGGCACGGGGTTCCCGGGGCGCTGCTTTCTTTCGTGGGTCTCTTCCTCATGAACAACATCACCGGTCTGAACCCGCAAATCACGGCCGGCGAGCTTTGCGAGGCGCTGCACCAGGAGGTACGAAAAACGCTCAAGCAGGACCGGGAGAAACCTGAAACCCGGGACGGCATGGACATGGCCCTGTGCCGCTTCCTGAAGAAGAAGCCGGTGATGGAATTTGCAGGGGCACACCGTCCGCTGTATGTGCTGACCGAAGGCGAGATCACCATTCACAAAGGGGACCGGAAGGCCATCGGCGGACTGAAGCATCCCAAAAAGCCGGAGCTTCCCTTCACCAACTTTGAAGTGGAGTACCAGCCGGGCGATAAGTTCTTTTTCTTCACCGACGGGCTCACCGACCAGATGGGCGGACCACAGGGGCTGAAATACGGATCGGCCAGGGTCAGACAAATGTTGCTGGAGAATGCCGGCTATACCATGCACCAGTTCTACGATTTCTTCCAGGCCGATTTTACCGGATGGATGGGCAAGGAAAGGCAGCTGGATGATCTTCTCCTCATTGGGATTGAGGTTTAAAAAGTATATATTTATATCTGATTATGAGTTTCTCAGGTAAAAGCAAAGGTTTCATCAACTATATCTATGATCGCTATACCAATTTACAGATCAGGGATATATCTCTTGTTTTTGAAGGACAGATCACCCACCAGGTAATGAAGGCTCTGACCGGATTGGTGGAGGAACAACTGGATGATGTGGAAGACGACAGGGTCATGCGACGGGTATACCATGTGATGGTTGAGTCGCTTCAGAATATCAACCGTCACGCCGAATCGTATGAATACAGGGGCCATCCCTATCCCGGTATGGGCCTGGTACTGGTAGCCAAGAACAACGAACGCTTCCAGGTGACCACTGGAAATATTGTGGAAAATGCACATGTGGAGGACATCTCCATGTTCCTTGGAAAACTGAACAACATGGATTCAGATACACTCGACGACCTTTATAAGAAGCAGATGCGTGAAGGGATCATGTCGCCCAAGGGGGGTGCCGGACTGGGTTTTATCGATATCAAGAGAAAGACCGGGAACCCGCTTGACTATAGTTTTGTGAAGATAGACGACGAGACATCATTCTTCATATTCACCTCAACAATATCGAGATAAAGTATATGGAAGCTTTAAGAATTGCACAGACAGACGATAGTCCGGAAGTGATTCTGGACCAGGTGGGAAATCATTTTGAAATTTCCGGGAAATCTCTTCCCGAAGACGTGGTGGATTTCTATCAGCCGGTTCTGGACTGGCTGGTTCAATACAGGAAACAGCCCAACCCCAAGACCGTTTTCACTTTCAAACTCATCTATTTCAATACGGCGTCCTCCAAACTGATACTCGATATCCTGATGGTTTTCGAAGAAATGGTGGAAGAGGGGCGCGATATCCTGGTCAGGTGGCTCTCCCTTTCATCGGATGAGGACATGCAGGAAGCCGGGCGCGAATATGAAGAGATGATCGATGTTCCATTCGAACACGATTCCTATGAATCGTAATCCTCCGCGCACATGAGTGAAGAGATCCTGAAGGCCCTCATGCAGCTGTTCGCCCTCATCACCAAGCAAGATGGGGGAATCGGGGACAAGGAGATCGCCTATGTGGAACGCTTCCTTGTTCAGCAGATCGGGATTGAATCGGCCCAGGCTTACCTTCAGCTTTACCAGGAGACTGCCACCGAAGGTGAGGAAAAGAAACTCACTTCGGTTCTGGACTCGGTCAAGGTTCTGAAACTCTGTAAACAGATCAGCAAGACCATCAACCAGCGCCAGAAGGTGGTGGTCCTGGTGCGTATCCTGGAACTGATCAATGCAGAGTATAATCTCACCGAGCAGCGACTGGGGATTGTGAAAACCGTATCGGATATTTTCCGCATTGAAAAGAAAGAGTATGAGAGTATCCTGGCCTTTGTCTCCTCAGAAAAGGCAGAGGCCTTTCATGATGAAAACCACCTGGTGGTCTCCCGGAAAAGACCGGATCCGGATGACCTGCCCCTGACCCCGGAGCAGCGGAAAGTTTCCGCCCGTCAATACCACCTTCCCGGCCTGGATGCTCCCCTGATCTTTCTGCGCATCCCCTCTGTGGGACTCTATTTCCTCAAGTACACCGGTACCCAGGAGTGCCTGCTGAACGGATTGGGGGTACACCAGCGGCGTGATCTATCTTTTTGCCTCGGGAAGCACCCTGCGCTTGCCGGTGGGTCAGCCCATCCTATACAGCGACATTGCTTCCCAGTACTTGTCGGATTCGACCAAAGACAAGATCACGCTGGAAGCGGAACAACTGGAATACCAGTTTCCGGGAAAGGTAACAGGGCTGGATAAAGTCTCCTTTACTGCAAACCAGGGGAACCTGATTGGGATCATGGGATCCAGCGGATCGGGCAAGACCACCCTGATGAATGTGTTGTCGGGAATGTACAAGCCCTCGGGCGGAAAGGTACTGATCAACAAGCTGGACCTGCAAACCGATGCCTCCAAGCTGAACGGCGTATCGGGTTTTGTCCCCCAGGACGACCTGCTGATCGAGGAGCTTTCGGTCTTCGACAACCTGTACTACAATGCCAAATTCTGCTTCAAACACCTGTCGGACAAAGAGGTCCGGGAAAAGGTGGAAGAGACCCTCTCCAGCCTGGGGCTCCTCGAAAAACGGGATCTGCGGGTGGGATCTGTCATGAACAAAACCATCAGCGGCGGACAGAGAAAACGGCTGAATATTGCGCTGGAACTAATCCGTGAGCCCTCCATCCTCTTCCTGGACGAACCCACCTCGGGACTCTCCTCCAGGGATTCGGAGCATGTAATGGACCTGCTCAGGGAACTCACCCTGAAGGGGAAACTGGTGTTTGTGGTCATCCACCAGCCCTCGTCAGAGCTTTACAAGATGTTTGACCGTGTACTGATCCTCGATGTTGGCGGAAAGATGGTCTACTACGGGAACCCGGTGGAGGCGGTGATCCATTTCAAACAGGCCGACAACCAGGTCAATGCCGGCGTGGGTGAATGCCCTGTTTGCGGGAATGTGAATCCCGAACTGATCTTTAACATCATTGAGGCCAGGAAGGTAGATGAATACGGGAACTACACCGGTCAGCGCAAGATCAACCCGGGAAACTGGGAAGAGATTTTCCTGGAGAGGAAAGCCAGCGATGCAGAGGCCCTGAAAAAATCCACCCCTCCCTCACTTTCCGGGATTGCACAGGCAACTGCACCCGATATTTCAGCCCCCCCGGTGAACCTGAATGTACCCGGCTGGTTCAGACAATTCTCCAACTACCTGAAAAGGGATGTGAAGTCCAAACTCAACAACGGCCAATACCTGCTCATGACCCTGCTGGTGAGCCCTGTGCTTGCTTTTATCCTGGCCTACATCACCAGGTACATCGCCGACCCGGCCAGTCAAACCTACAAATTCAGGGAGAACGAAAACATCCCCATTTTCATCTTTATGGCCCTGATCGTGGCCCTGTTCCTGGGACTGATTGTGAGTGCCGAAGAGATCTTCAGGGACCGGAAAATCCTGAAAAGGGAAAAGTTCCTGCACCTGAGCCGCTCCTCCTACCTTCTGGCCAAGATCGGTACGCTGGTGGTCATCTCCGCCATCCAGGCCATCACCTTTGTCCTGGTGGCCAACGATATCCTGGAGATCCGGCATATGACCCGGCCTACTGGCTGGCCCTCTTCTCCACTGCGGTCTGCGCCAACATGATCGGACTGGTCATCTCCTCGGCTTTCAATTCGGCCGTGACCATCTATATTGTGATCCCGCTGGTGATGATCCCCATGATGGTGCTCAGCGGGGCCATGTTCTCTTTCGAGAAACTGAACCGGAGCATCACCAACGTGGATAAGGTCCCTGTGATTGCCGAACTGATGCCCACCAAATGGTCCTACGAAGCCCTGATGGTGCACCAGTTCAAGGCCAACGCAGTTTGAGAAGAACTTCTATGGCTACGAAAAACGGATCAGCATCAACAATTTCAAATCGGCCTACCTGATTCCCGAGCTGGAAGAGCGGCTGAATGCCTGCGTATACGAATTCAGGGAGACCGGACCATCACCAGCAGTGCTCCTGCCCTGGAGGTGCTCAAAAATGAGATCGCCAGGGTGGATCCCATCCTGAAGGATATTACTTTCAAAGCGGGTGAACTGAGCCCCGAGGCCTTCAGCGAAATGACCATTCTAAAAGCCACCCGCTTCCTCACGGCGCTGAAAAGATACTACATCAAACTCTTCTCCACCGCCAGCAGGGAGAAAGAACGGCACCTGGGCAAACTGATGGAGGGAAAGCGATCGCTCTACTTTTCCATGCTCGACCGTTATCACAACGAAAGTGTGTCGGACCAGGTGAAAAAAATCTATGAGAAGAACCAGATCATCGAGGACAAGGGAGGCTGTACCAGCAGATCGATCCCGTATTCATGGACCCGGCCCCGGACGGGCTCGGAATCCGTTCCCATTTCTTTGCCCCCCGCAAATATTTCCTTGGGAAGTATTATGATACATTCAGCTTCAACATGGCCTTCATCTGGTTCCTGACCATTGTGCTCTACCTTGTGCTCTACTACGATGTACCCGGAAGGGTATTGAGAAGCCATCTGTTCACATACAGAATTTTTAAACGAAAAACCGGTTCATAAGCGCTATTTCCGTATTCACACATATTGTGTATTTTTATATTCAAACCCGAGACCGAGACATATTCAAAGAAACCTTGCCATGATAAAAAACCTTTCAATCTTAGTATTTGCAGCACTGCTTCTGGCAGCATGTGGACAGCGACCCTCCGAGAACCTGGAGGTAAATATGGATGAAGTGGAGGCGGGCGAACTCCAGATCTCCTCGGAGACCATGAATGACATCATCCAGAACATTGCCTCCCCCATCGAGGTGGCTGCCCTGATCAGCTCCATGAACATCCCGTTTTCCACCTCCTACCTGGCCGATCCGGAAAGCCTCTCCACCAACACCACAAGCTTCGAGATGGCTTACAGCCTGGGAGCCCTCAGCGCCGACCTGGGCTACCTGAACATGTATGAAAAAACCGGGACCGCTGTCAACTACCTCTCCAGCATCAACCGCCTGGCCGATGCCCTGCAGATCGGACAATTTTTCGATTTCGCCACCATCAAACGCCTGGCCACCACCAGTTCCGACCTGGATTCACTCCTGTTCATCTCCATCAACAGTTTCAACAACATGGACGACTACCTGCGGGAAACCGACCGCAGCAACCTGAGCGCCCTGATGATCGCAGGTGTATGGATGGAAGGCCTTTACCTGGCCACCCAGGTGGCAGTCCAGAACAGCAACGAGGACCTGAAGTCCATGATCGGCGAACAGAAACTGATCCTCAACGACCTGCTGCTGATCCTCAACAACTACAAAAACGAACCGGTGATTGCCGGATACATCAAAGATTTTGAAGCCATCAAAGCCGCCTATACCGATGTGAAGATCACCTACGAGGTGGGCGAACCGGAGACCATCGAAAAGGACGGCATGCTGATGGTGGTCCAGAGCGAAACCTCACACGTGATCATGAGCGACGAAACCCTTGAACTGATCATCAACACCACCAAGGAGATCCGCAACAGGCAAATGAATATCGAAGGTTAAAGCAAAAGTTGAAAGGCAAAAGAATTAACAATAAGAAATTTAGCCGCATGAAACGAAAAAATATACAGATCCTGAACCCGGTTATCGCCATTTTCCTTTGTATCATCACCCTCTCCATGGTCGCCGACGAGCGAAAGGAACGCGTGAGGGACTGCGCCACCAAAGCCGGCGACGGCGCCATCTACCTCAAAGAATTCGTGGTAAGCCTCGACAAGGCCGAGAAAGGCGAACGGCCCCCCATGTACCGCCAGGCCGTCATCCTCCGCGGAAACAACATCTACCGCTTCAACCTCTGCAACGACAAGGGCAAAGCCGTCATCCGCGTCTACGACACCTCCAACCTGCTCCTCTCCACCTACGACCAAAAAACCGGCAAAGAATACAACCCCATCAACTTCCTCTGCCGCAAAACCGGCCAGTACAACATCATCATCACCTTCCAGGACGGCAAAGCCGGCGAGGCGGTTGGGATTATGAGTCATGTAATGAAATAAAGGCAAAGCCTTCATTTCATTACTTAGTGCCAAGTGCCCAGTACTGAGTCCCCAGGGGAAATTCACAAAACTGAGCTGACATCTTGTCCTCCTGCATGCGGATTCATTGAACTTACATTGACCTCATTTGGAATCACAATGGCCTGACATTCCGTTATACCGCATCTGAATCCGATGCGCGAAGCACTTCAACCGAGCAACCGATCGCTTAGCCTGTCGACAAACATCACAAGCTTATCTACGGTGCACTTTAGCCCATTGATGGCCACCGAAACTACCCAACTGTCCATACAAGCCTCTTGTATCAAACAGCTTAAGACAAGCCACATACAACTTTTGTCAGCTGACATCCATCGAAAGCCTGCTACACAATCGTCTCAGAACCATCTACGCATCTATCTTTTATCATCTGATAATGTATCAGCCATCTGACAGCCAACAAACAATAGTCTGGATCCATGTCAAGCAAGCAATCAAATGTATTATGAAATATCAACTTAATGGAAAGTCTACAGGGTATCTGGATGGCTTCTGCGGAAAAAGAGTCCATTAATGACCTCCAAGGTATTTCGGATGTACCAGCGGTGGAAGATACTGGTAATTACTGCCCACTTATATTTGAGACCTGGTTTCAGCATTAAATTGAATCTGTACCTGCTCAATCTCATTGACCCGGTATCATGCTCAGGTCCCTGGATTCTCTTGATACACATTCGTTTCAACTTACCAAGAATCCGTTGATTTTGCTCAATGTAATCAATCATATTCCTGCGGAATATCAATCTCAAAAAACTCCTTGGCCACCAGATAGACCCATCCCCACCATTCTCTCAATCCCCAAGGTTAATGGCATTGTCCATAATCTTCTTGTGATCCAGATCCCATCTTTTGATTGCCTCCGCCACATCCCTCAACCAGAACAAGCGAAAATAAAGGTGCTGTCCCCCATGATATAGAAATAAAGGAAGGTATTGTCCTTATTCATGGTCTTTATCGGCGTACCTCCAATCATCACCTCCTCAAGATCCTCCCACATCATCCCTTCATCTGCCTCCCTCAACAACTCATGCCGATACACACCCACATGCAACTCAATAAAAACACCCTTCTCCCGGTTCACCAGCCCCACATCCTTCTTGTACTTGAAATAGTAATCCCATTGCTTTTCACTTAGTCCAGGTTTTGGGCTGGTCATTTTATAACCCATACCCTCCAAGAAGTATCAATAACCTGATGAACATCCTCTCCTCTGACAACCAAGTCAAGATCCCCGAAGTGTCTTTTTCCTACATCCCCGAAAAGGGTTTGTGCGAGGACTGGGCCTTTGATTGATAAATTGTCAAGGTTTTCGATTTCCCAAACTTTTCACAATCCAAATCAATTCACCTGCAAGTTGAACAGATTTCAACGTTCCTTTATATAGCAAGTCTTCAATAAAAGAAGTAATATTCTGTTCCGAATACATTAAAACGCCATGATTAATTGCAGGAAAATTTTATGCTGAAGAATAGACAATGAAATCCTTAATTCAGATCTATCCGGTGGGGATCGGTCCGATTCTTTCAATAGATCAATTAAGTATTTATACTCCAGAGATGTTCCACCCATAACACTAAAGTATGAATATTATTTCCTTAAATTTGACTCAAAGCAAAAGTGTGACGAACCTATTTATACAATTTTCGGATTAAACATCAAATCTCCTTTGGAGATACCAGAATTAAACCCAATCCCTACAGGAGACATTGATGTATTTATTACCTATGGGAAAACGCCTCCTCATCTGAATAATGTATTGACTACAGGGGTACTATTTGAAGCTTCAAGTAATGAATTTCTATTGAAACTACCTTTAATTGGATCGTTTTACGCATATGGAGGAGTAACGATTACAATTGATCCTAACTCTGGGGCTAAAGAGGATGAACTTAGGCTGTTCTTACTAGGTTCTGTGATGGGAGCAATTCTATATCAGCGTGGATATACGCCTATGCATGGGAGTGCCAATGTAATTGATGGGGAAGCAATGCTAATAATCGGGAATTCTGCGGCAGGAAAGTCGACACTTGCAGCATCTTTAAATAAAGATGGATTTCCCTTAATGTCAGATGATCTATCAGCTATTTCGATAAGTAAGTCAGGGCAATGTGTTTTACTACCTGGAATTCCTTTGATAAAGCTTTGGGAGGATTCTAGAAATTTTCTCTATAGTAGTGGATCATATCGACAAATTAGACCCCTTATTAAAAAGTATATTATACCAACTTCCGATATTGTCCAAAATGAGCATATAATTAATAAGATTATATGGTTAACAACCAAAAACAATAATGGTATATTCCTTCAATCATTAAAAGGGGCTAAAAAAATGATGGTCCTTAGAGACCATATATACAGAGATCAATTAATTAGGGGTATTGGACTAGTGGAGCACCAATTTCGTGCTCTCTCAATATTGGCAAACCAAATTGAATTATTCCATGTTGATCGACCAGTCATTCCTTTTTCGGTAAATGAACTTAAAGAATTTGTGTATAATAAAATTCTAAAGATCTGAAAGACACAAAAAATATAGTATGGTTGGCTTCATATCCGAAATCCGGAAATACTTGGGTAAGGATATTTTTACATAGCATTATATTTCCTCAATTCGATATCAACAGGATTCCAGAACTACATGAAATTCCAATTGCAAGTGACAGGAAACTCATTGACCAATACCTTGGTGTTAATAGTTCTGACTTGATACCCAGCGAAATCAGAGATTATCGGCCAGAGATTTACCGTAAACTCTCTGAAGATAATACAGGATTGAAAATAATCAAAGTTCATGATGCTTTCTCTTTCACCACTCAAAATGAGCCTCTCTTTCCACCAGAAGTATCCAAAGCTGTGATATATATTGTCAGAAATCCACTAGACGTTGCCGTATCTTATTCTTTTCATTCAAGCAATTCCATTCAAAGAATCATTGATCAGATGAATGATCCTTTATTCGAAATTGCCAAAAATGACATTGAATTAAAATCTCAGATATCCCAATATATTGGAACATGGTCTGATCACGTAAAAAGCTGGACTCAACAACACTCCATTCCAACAATAGTCATAAAGTATGAACAACTTCTAGAAAACAATGACTTAGTATTCAAAAGATTATTGGAAAGGCTTTGCATACCATATAACAATAATGTCTTTCAAAGAGCTTTGAAAAACAGTAATTTTCATAACCTTAAGAACCTTGAAGAGAATTATGGTTTTTCTGAAAAATCACCAAAATCCGCTTCTTTCTTTCGAGAGGGCAAGAAGAGCAACTATAAAAACTACCTTTCCACTAATCATATTAGACAATTGGTACTTCATCATGGCGAAATGATGAAAAAGCTTGGATACAAAAAAGTGTAAATATGATCACTGAACTAAGTATAGTACAAAAATCTCCCGAACTCCTCATGTCAATAGTTGACGACGAGGCTATCATTTTAGGCATGATTAGTGGTAACTACATTGGATTGAATGAGATTGCAACTGAAATTTGGTCAAGACTTGATCGACCAATCCGAATTAGTGATTTGATATTAGAGATAAGCGGTCAATTTGACGAGGATCTAAATGTTATTAAGGAAGACGTCATGGAATTCCTAAAGAACCTTATGAATTTATCCTTAATAGAGACGATAGATGAAGGTAAATCCTGAGAATATTAGGATAGCCGCAACAGTAATTAAGGAATGGTTATCCACAATACACAAAATATCATATCTAAAACCAATAGACTATTTAAGAGTTCATTCTAAAACAAAAACAATCTCGCCGCAACTATCATTGGAAAAAAGGATAATACTTAGAAAGGTTTTAAAAGCTGTAAAGATCATTTCACCCATTTTCCGCAAATCCAGAAAATGTCTTATCGAAGCATTGGTTGTCCATGGAACGCTAACAAGATTTGGTGTAATTACACAAATACATTTTGGGGTGAAAAAAAATGGTGTTTTGAAAACGCATGCATGGCTGAGCGCGGATGGTAAAATTATCGTTGGTGCACCTATCCAAGAGTATGAGGAGCTACTTATGACTCACTGAAACTGGGATAGCTACCATCTGCACCAAAACCAGGATTATTTGCAGCGGTTCTTTCAAAAGGTAGTTTATATAAAACTAGTGGCTTTTGCCATTTTCGTTTCTTATTGCAGTCTAACATTTCTCAACTTTCGATTTTGGAAAGAAAAATCCCTGTTAAAATCAGTCTTAGAAGATAGTCAATTTCCGATCTCTTCATTGTAGTGAATTCCATGAATTCCCAATCCTTTAGCAGTTTATCAGTATCTATTACAAACTTAACTAAATTATTTTGATTTAGAAATTTTACTCTATCGCGTAATTTATTTCGCTCCAATTCCATCCTGTATTGAATATCAGCCGCTTGTATGCCTCTATCCTGACTAAATAAAATACCCTCAGGTAGTATATCTCTCAACCCAATGGTAACTAGATTACGTGAACTTACATCGTCGTGGTATATCCTATGTGGCAATGTTAAGCAAAATCTTATAATCTCCTTATCTAACGTTGGGTCTGATACTTCTATCCCATAATGGAGTGAATATTGCTTATGGATAAATCCAGTATATGAATTTACATCTCTAACTAATTTTTTTTGATTCTCAGTGCATTGAAAGAATGTTATTAAAGGATTATGACGACGATAATATATTTCATTTAGGAAATCCTTAGACAAATATGCTAATTGCTTTCTCCTCTTTGAATTACTAATAGAGCGCTTCAGCTTGGTAAGAGTATTAACTTGATATCCTGAAGTAGGCCAGGATATTGTGTAGTTACCACCTTGCCCAATAAGCATTGATGACAATCATCTTCTAACATCATTTTAAACATTTGTTGGATCCAGAATTGGTTAGAGGCGGCATAAATTGGCTCATTAAATATTTCTATTGTCCTATCAAGACTTTCAAGTAATGAATCTTTGTCAGAAATTACCTTTTTCCATCCAAGGTCTGAATATCTTTCAAGCAGCCTTTGTACAACTATTCCTTCATTATATTTTGGTTTCGATGCATCTATATTTGTCAGAAATGAAGGGATATGTGTATATCCAATCAATCTATCCAAACTATCAGGTTTTGAAATAGATGCCATTGCTGCTATTGCTGAAGAATCCTTTCCCGAGGATAAAGCAATCCCAACGTTTTTTGCTGATATCCGCCTTAATACTGATGCTTGGAAAATCTTGAAAAATATCTCATATGGGTTCTCTTGTACCAAAGTTCGGCTCATTACACTAAATAGGCTTGAATACTCTTTCTTTTCTATTCTGTCTTGGTCCAGTTTGATAAAATAACCAGGTTTTAGTCGATTAATTGAATTAAAACTTGTACTACTTGAACCTAAATTGCTGCCGATCAGGATATCATATAGTCTTTTGAAATTAACTGTATCTGAATTTGTAGCTTCTTTTGATAAATTCCGAAAAGAGTTACTGAATCGAAAATAACCTGGATACTGCTTGTAGAAAAAAGCCGAGCTTCCGGATTCACTAGCTATGATCCATACAGACCGATTCTTCTTATTAAAATATATATATAGTGTACTCTCCATTCAATTTTCTAACCGTATTTTTAAAATCTTTGGACAACCAATCTACTAAAAGATGATACTGATCTTCAAAAAAGGATTGACTGTCAAATTCAAAGATTCTTCCATCAACAATAAGAATATAATCTTTACTTTTGAATTTAACTAGTTGACTATTTGATATATAGAATCCCTCATCATTAAAATCTTTAGGAGAACTGATATCTTGGTTTACATACTTTTTCTCCAGCAGACTGTTTTGATTCAAACAAAATTGACCATTATAGGTTAAAGCATTCATTATAAATTGATTATAATTGTAAATAATGCGGCTCTATTATAGACTGTAAAAGTAGGTAAGATTGGGATATATTTTTTTATAAATTTATAAAAACAAAAATTTATAATTATGAGATATCTTTTATTCGGCATTTGTATATCTGTTATTCTTTCCTCAGCGAAAGTGGCTGGACAGGGAAGTTGGCTTGATGCTACTAACATTGTTGGCAATGGAAATGTAACTGTTACTGACATGGAGATCGATAAAAGTGGAAACACTTATGTACTTGGTTGGTTTGATACAAATATTATCTCAACTTCAGGTTCTATTGCCTCAAATGGCATCTTCGACATATTCTTATTGAAGATTAACAATGATGGAACTCATGATTGGTTAAAGGGTTTTGGTGGAACATTCTTTGATCTTCCTGGAGGAATTGAAATCGGATCTGATAGTACTATTTATATAACAGGGGTAATTGATGGCACAGTTTCATTTGATGCAACTACATCTTTAACAACAAATGGAGGAGATGCATTTCTCGCCAACTATAATTCTGATGGCTCACTAAATTGGACCAAAATTGTAGCTGGCGGACCAAAATTGCAACGTTCTGAAGCTATGGATATTGATGAAGGAAGGATTGTTATAGCAGGATTAGCGCAAGATTCTGTTATCTATGATTCCGAACGCATTGGTTATAATGGGAATTTCACGCATATTTCTTCATATGATTTAGAAGGAAATCATATTGGTTATAACTCAATAAAAGTGAAAGCAAATGGACCTCCTACTAGTATAGCCTCTACTACCGATGGTTTTGTAATATCGGGCTATTTCAAAGATTCTCTATTTTTCGATATTGATTCGATCGGGAACAATTCAACGGGAACTTACTCAGATATATATCTTTATAAAGTAAACAAAGATTTAGAAGGTCAATGGTTAAGGCGAACTTCTAGTATGTTTTCAGAAAACGTTGGATATTCTGTTAGATTTGATGGAAACGATGATTTATATTTAGTTGGAAAAACTGGTGCATTAGACCTGCTCAT
>CAVTME010000021.1:0-134443 GCA_963735755.1 uncultured Bacteroidota bacterium
TTAAGTAATTTTACTTTCAATGGGGTGAAGCTAAACCCATCAAACTGGCTTGAAATAACAGATATGACTCAGGAAAACCTGGAAACACCTGTTTTTCAATAAACTAATCCGCATCTTATGCAATCTTACCATGTGATCAAGTGATTGTTCTCTGTTGTTCAGATCCTGTCGCTCCACATTTGCTGCAAGGTGAAAGGATGGTTAAACTTATAATTCCTGGCTAAAAGCTTAGCACCCCTGTAGCTGCAGAAATGAAACTATATACCTGTATAATATTCTGTTATGATATTTCCTCAATAGTATGAATTACCACCTGACCATTGTCATTCGTAACATTTATTAAAAAAAGGTAAACAAAATCAATTTTTATTGCACAAACGTTTGTTCTTTTAAATATTTTGACATAATTTGCTCAAAATTAAGCTAAATGTTAATTCAATGAACACCTTTTTCATGCTCACATAAACACTAAACTATGAATCAGAAATCTAAGAAGATCTTTCGATCGCTAATCCTGAAGACCAATATCCTCTTGATGTTGGTTCTTGCTCTATGCAGCGCTGTCTCCGCTCAGGACCGGACCATCACTGGTTCGGTAACTGACGAGTACGGAGAAATACTTATCGGTGTGTCAGTGCAGATCACCGGAACCACCACCGGAACCATCACTGATGCAAGTGGGAGCTATTCCATTGACGTACCTGCAGGAAATGAATCCCTAAACTCTGCCACTTGTAGGAATGGAGTCCCAGGTGGTTGCCATTGGCGATCAGACTGCGATCAGTGTAATGATGGTTGAATCCCTTGTGGGAATCGACGAGGTAGTTGTGGTGGGATATGCCGCCCAGAAAAAAGTCAACCTGACTGGCTCAGTGGCTACCATCAATTCGGATGAGATGACCGAGGTCCCCACTGCCAATGTGGGCCAGGCCCTGGCAGGGAAAGCTCCTGGTCTATTTTCCTTACAGCGTCAGGGACTTCCGGGAAATGACGCCACCCAATTGAGCATCCGGGGTTACGATTCCCCGCTCGTTCTTGTGGATGGTATTGAAACAGACTGGACAAGGCTCGATCCCAATGAGATCAGCTCTGTCAGTATACTGAAAGATGCCTCAGCTGCCATCTACGGAGCCAGGGCAGGAAACGGAGTAATCCTGATTACCACCAAGAGAGGAAATGACGATAAACCGACCATAACCTATTCTGGAAATGTCAGTTTTCAGGAACCCACCCTTCTTCCGCAGTGGGTCGATTCCTGGAAGTATGCAGAAATGCTTCGTGAGGGGGAGTTTAACCAGGATCTTGCCTATACCTATACGGAAGAGGAAGTACAGATATTTAAGGACGGGAACAATCCTGATTATCCCAACACAAACTGGCACGAAGAAGCCTTCCGTCACTGGGCTCCCATGCATTCCCACAACCTCGGAGTTCGAGGGGGTACCGAAAAAGTAAAATACTACATTTCGGCGGGGTACCTGGACCAGGGCAGTCTGTATGAGTCCGGCGACCTGAACTTCAACAGGTACAATATCCGGTCCAACCTGGATGCCAACATCACCGAGGATCTGTCGATTTCTCTGGATGTGGCCTACCGGATGGAGCTCCGTGACTCGCCTGAGACAGACCTTGGCACAAACTGGACCGACCTGAACCTTGCAAGGCCCGAATACAGACCCACTTTGCCCGATCCTGAACGTGGCGCAGCCTATGCCGGTTTCAACGTGAGGACCCCTGTGGCCCAGACCCAGAAGAAATATACCGGCTTTAGGGACGACCGGAGAGAATATACCTCAGGGAACATTAACCTGGCCTATAAAATCCCGGGCATCAAAGGGCTAAAGGCTAATGCCCGCCTGAACTTTCTGTTCAACAATACCTATGTAAAGACCCAGGATAAACCCTTCGAGGTACTGGAGTACAATTACGAATCAGAGACCTATACCTCTCTGGGTGTGAATGGCATTAATGAGCTTACAGAAGAGAGCAGAAGGTATACACAATTCTATCCCATGATCACGCTGAATTATGACAGGACATTCGGCGATCACACCGTGACCGGCCTGCTGCTCGGAGAATGGATTGATACAGAAAACATTTACTTCACCACCAGCAAGCTTGACCTTTTATCTCTGGATCTGCCCTATCTGTTTGCAGGATCACCCGACAACGTATCGTCCAACGGTTTCACCAATGAGACAGGCCGGGCAAGTTACGCAGGTCGACTAAATTATAGTTTTAAAGGCAAGTACCTGCTGGAAGGGACCTTCCGCTTTGATGCCAGCCACAAATTCCCCGAGGATACTCGCTGGGGATTCTTCCCGAGTGTATCTGCAGGCTGGAGGATTTCAGACGAATCGTTCATGAGCGGACTCTCCTGGATGGATAACCTGAAACTGAGGGCAGCATTTAGTCAGTCGGGACTGGATGATGTAGCTGCCTTCAGGTACCTGACCGGGTACAATATCCGTACAGGGACCTATCCCAACGTAGATGATGCAACCGAGCTCTATATCTTCGGTACAGATGCATACAGGTTGATCACCAATACAGGCCTTCCCAATCCCGATATCACCTGGCTGACCATGACCAATTACAACGTGGGACTGGACGGGACTTTCCTTCAGGGATTGATAGGTTTTGAATTCGACTTTTTCTACCGCATTACTGAAGGCATCTTCGGGAATCCACTGGATTCCTATCCATCCACCTTCGGTGCCATTCTGCCTGAATTGAATCTGAATTCTACGGACGACAGGGGATTCGAGATCCTTCTGACGCACAGGAACAGGGTCAGTAGTGACTTTTCCTACTCCATTGAGGGCCACTTCAGCCTTGCACGCGAAAAATACAGGGAATGGGCCGAACCAGACTATGATGATCCCGATGAGATACGGGTCTACCAGAAAGAAGGAAATTACACCAACAGGAGGATCGGTTACCTTTCAGATGGCATTTTCATGGACCAGACCGAAATCGACAACCATCCGGTGGATCAGGACCAGGCGGGCAATTCCACCCTGAGGCCTGGTGACATCAAGTATCTGGACATAAGTGGTGACGGAGTCCTGGACTGGCGCGATCAGGATGAAATAGGCTACTCGGCATTCCCGGATGCCACCTATGCTCTGGCGCTTTCGGCCACGTATAAGGGCTTCAGCATTTCAGCTCTGCTTCAGGGAGCTTCCAAGTTCGACATGTACAACGAGATCCACCCATTCGTGAACTTCTCCAAGCCATGGGATTTTCATGAAAAATACCGCTGGCAACCAGATCCCAATGACAAAACAGTTAATATCAATCCGGATGCACAATTGCCGGCATTGCTGGGCGACGGTGTGGGCCGGAATCCGAACAATGAGAAGACATCTGACTTTTGGGTGCAGAGTGCAACCTATCTCAGACTCAAGCAGATCAGCCTGAGTTATTCACTGCCCGGAAACGTGCTGAATAGTATTGGCATCAAAGATATTCAACTGAGTATTTCAGGCACCAATCTGATTACTTTCAGCGGAATGGGAATATATAAAAACTCCATAGACCCTGAAGCTATTGGCAACAATGGCCGGTTCTATCCCCCGGTAAAAATGATCTCACTGGGATTGAGGGTAACCATTTAAACCGCTTGAAACATAAACTCAAAAATAAAGAACATGAACAATATAAAATACGCGATCGCAACGACGCTCCTGCTGCTATCCTTCACAGGATGCGATGTGCTGGACAAGCAACCCCTTGATGTGGTATCAGACCTCATCGTATGGGAAGACGAAACTCTGGTTGATGCCTACCTGGCCAACCTTTACTTTGAAACGGACTTTATTGAAATGAGGGGTGACAGGTACTGCACTTCATTCGCCATGATCCCCTCCATGGGCGGTGAAGGCCGGTCTTATGGTGGTCACCACCAGGCCTACAGGGCTTCCACCAGGGCCATGACCTCTTCTGATCTGAATTTTCAGCTGGACTACTGGGCCTATAAGAACATCAGGGATTGCAACTATTTCATGGAGCAGCTTCAGACGAATTCCCCCTTGGACCCGGCCGACATCGATCAGTGGGTGTCCGAGGCCAGGTTCTTAAGAGCCTATATGTATTTCCAGATGGTCATCCGCTTCGGTGGAGTGCCTCTCGTGACTGAGGTTCAGGCTATTGATGCACCTGAGGAAGAGATCTTTGTATCCCGTAACTCAGAGAAAGAGGTTTATGATTTCATTATTTCAGAAATGGATGACCTGTCCATGGACCTGCCCTCTGAATATAGCGCCGCGGACAAAGGCAGACCAACCAGTTGGGCAGCACTGGCATTGAAAAGCCGCGCAGCGATCTATGCAGCAAGTATTGCCCAATTCGGATCTGAGCAACTGAATGGCCTCCTGGGTTTTCCTTCCAGCGATGCAGCGCTCTACGCGCAGCTATCTTATGATGCCTCGGATCAGATCATTAATAATGGTATAAACTTCCTTTACGAAGTGCTTGATGATCCGGCAGAGAATTTCCACAGCATGATGCTGGATGAATCGGATGCTAACACAGAGGATATCTTTGTCCAGGTCTTTGATTATGCTAAAAACAGGGGCCATTGCTTTACACCGCGAGCCATGCCTCACGATTTCCAGGCTTCCTGGGGTTCGATGCATTACTTATATGACTGGGTAGAAAGGTTTGAGTTTAAAAGCGGTGCTCCCGGAGATTCGATCAGCCGTGACGAACTGAACTTTGAGCTTTCAGGAAAGGAGTGGACAATGGACGAACTGTTCGGTAACCGCGATCCACGTTTCCTTGCTTCGGTGTTCTATCCCGAATCACCCTGGAATGGCGGAAACGTTTATATTCATTCCGGCACCTATATAAATGGTGAATTATTTACCACAGGGACTGCACCGGACGGGCGCCCGAACATGGCCCATCCAAGGAATGCTGCCAAGTCTGGATTCATGATAAAAAAGAGAACCAGACCAGACGTATATCCTTCAGGAGGTTTCCCAGGCCTGGCAAACGATGACACCGACTACATGGTATTCCGACTGGGTGAGATTTACCTGAACAAGGCAGAAGCGGCCCATTATCTGGGCGACGATGGAGAGGCGCTCACAATTATGAATCGCATCAGGGAACGTGCCGGCATGCCGCCAAAACCTACTTTCACTATGGAGGATTACCAGAATGAAAGAATGGTGGAACTAACATGGGAGAATCATAGTTACTGGGATTTGCGTCGTTGGCGCATCGCCGAGGAAGTGTTGGACGAAGTGAGGATGGCCGGTATAAACTGGTACATCAATTACGATACCAACAAATACCGGATCGAATTTATCAATGCTGAAGGGGTTCCTCGGATATTCCTGAGCCATTACTACTATATGCCCATAACTGTGGAGCGCATGTCTGAGAATAACAACATGGTTCAGAATCCAGGTTACTAACATGCGTCATTTACCTGCTCTAAATTATAGTTTAGGTTAGTTAGGTTAGTTAGTTAGTTAGTTTAGGTTTAGTATTGTAGGTCGTTTGGTACAGGGTACTTCCAGGACTAGTTATCGTGGGAGTACCCCAAACGATCTCCATTTTGATTCTCCAGACATGATAAAGATCTCAGTTTTACAATTCGCATGGGTCATCCCTTTTGTATTCTCAATATCCGTCTTCCACTCCTGCGGAACACCGGAGCAAGAGAAGCTCAATGTGGTCTTTTTCCTGGTAGATGATATGGGGTGGACCGATGCAGGGTGCTATGGCAGTACATTCTATGATACGCCCAATATTGATCAATTTGCACAGGAAGGTGTGAAGTTCACAAATGCTTATGCCACATGCCATGTCTGTTCGCCCACCCGGGCCAGTCTGATGACAGGCAAATATCCGGCTACGCTGCACCTTACTGACTGGCTGCCCGGCCGCAAGGATTACCCTTTCCAAAGGTTCCTGAATGCTGACATCAACCAGCATCTGCCCTTCGAAGAGATCACCATTGCCGAAGCACTGAAGGAACATGGATACGCCACTGCGATTTATGGCAAATGGCATCTGGGTATGGAAGGGTCCGGACCATTGAAGCATGGATTTGATAAGCATGTTCCGGAGAACTGGAACATTTGTTGTCCCCCCAGGACGGGTTTCAGGGCACCCTGGGATCTTGAAGGTCTGCCCAATGTGGAAGGCGATTATCTTACCGACAGGCTCACAGATGAAGCGCTGGTGTATATCGAGGAGAATAAGGATCGTCCTTTCTTCCTGTACCTGTCTCATTTTGCCGTGCACGACCCGATTGATGGCCGACCTGACCTGGTGGAAAAATATGAAAAACGGCGCGCACAATTGCCCCCCTCAGACAAAGTGCCCTTTATCCTGGAAGGAAATCCGGATGATATAGATCCCCTTAGCAGGACGGAACTGGACCAGCTGATCAACAAACCCGGATACGAGGAGCACAAGGTACTGCCAAACAGAACGGTAAAGATCAAACAGATCCAGGATAATCCCGAGTTTGCCGGTATGGTAGAGAGTGTGGACGAAAGCCTGGGACGGGTGCTGGCCAAACTAAAGGAACTGGATCTGGATGACAATACGATCGTGATCTTCTTTTCGGACAACGGTGGAATGGCTGCTTCCAACCTTGGAAACCCGGAAAGGGTGATTCCCGATTCATTGCTCGACAGGGCCTATTCAACATCCAATCTCCCACTGAGAGGCGCCAAGGGCTGGCTGTACGAAGGAGGGATAAGGGAACCCATGATCGTTAAATGGCCCTCTCACACCATAGCGGGCAGCGTCTGTGACGAACCCGTTACCAGTACCGATTTTTACCCGACAATCCTTGACATGCTCGGGCTACCTATACCAGAGGAAATGGAGCTTGATGGTGTTAGCATTAAATCCCTGCTGGAGGGGAAGGACATGAAGCGGGGAGCCATTTACTGGCATTTCCCACACTACAGCAACCATGGCATGCAGAGCCCTGGAGGTGCTATACGTTTGGGAGATTATAAACTGCTTGAGTACTATGAAAACAATACGGTACAGCTGTTTAATCTGAAAAATGATATAGGAGAACAACACGACCTGGTCAACTCAGAGCCGGAAAAGGTGAAGGAATTGAAGGACATGTTGCATCAGTGGAGAAAAGATATCAATGCCCAGATGATGCCTCCCAATCCTGATTATGCAATAAACTAAAAAAGACAAATGATGAATAAAAGACTATCGTTCCTGCTGATGGCAATAATTTCTGTTGGCCTGATCTCACCATCATATGGTGGTGGAGACCTTGAGTTGAAACTTTCCAAAGCGGATTTAATGAACAAGATAAAGGGGGGCTGGGCCGGCCAGGTGATCGGTTGTACCTTCGGAGGGATAACCGAATTCCAGTACAATGGTACAATGATTCAGGACTACCAGCCGATACCCTGGGATAATGGGATCTGCCAATGGTGGTACGAGAATGTACCGGGCCTGTATGACGATGTATATATGGATCTGACCTTTGTGGATGTATTCGAGAAAGAGGGGCTGGATGCGCCTGCAAAATCCCATGCCATGGCCTTTGCCAATGCCGAATACATGTTATGGCATGCCAACCAGGGGGCCAGGTACAATATCCTGAATGGGATTATGCCCCCGGAATCAGGGCACTGGCTGCACAATCCCCATTCGGAGGATATTGACTTCCAGATAGAGGCAGATTTTGCAGGACTCATGTCACCCGGGATGGTAAACACATCTTCGAGAATCTGTGACAAAGTCGGGCACATCATGAATTATGGAGACGGCTGGTATGGGGGTGTTTATGTTGCAGCCATGTATTCTCTCTCCTTTGTTTCAGATGACATGGAATATATTGTGAGTGAATCATTGAAGTCGATCCCCGAAGAATCACAGTTTTACCAGTGCATCGATGATGTGATCGGTTGGTGGAAACAGTATCCGGATGACTGGAAACAAAACTGGTTCGAATGCCAGAAGAAATGGTCCTCGGATGTTGGCTGTCCAAAAGGAGTGTTTAATGTATTCAACATTGATGCAAAGATCAATGCAGCGTACATTGTTATCGGGCTTCTGTATGGCGAAGGAGATTTTGCCAGAACCCTGGAGATCAGCACACGCTGCGGACAGGATTCCGATTGCAATCCGGCCAGCGCAGCCGGAATACTTGGAACGATGATCGGTTATGATCAAATTCCGGACTACTGGAAGGAGCCCCTGTACCCTGTGGAGGACATGGACTTCAAATATACCACCATGTCACTGAACGATGTTTATGTAACTGGAACAAAACATGCTGTGGAGAATCTGGCCAGCAATGGAGCCAAGATCAATGGTGAAATCATCACCATACCCTTTGAAAAGATCGAACCTGTGAAACTCGAAGTGGGATTTGAAGGGCATTATCCAGTCGACAAAGTTTTTATCCGCTTTCGTAATGCTGTTTTAATACCTGATCTGGCCCAGCTGGATGAGGACCATGGAGAGATCAACCTGGAATTTGAGGGGATTGGTTTTGCACTGAATGGAGCAGCCATAAAGCTTGATCCGGAAAGCTCTGGAGAGCATACTTTCAAATTGGAGATGTATATTGATGGCGAGCTGACCGAATCCTTTGAAATGCCCACGCACTACAGGAACCGTAAATTTGAAGTGGCCTGGAAATATCAGCTTCCCGACGAAATGCACAAGGTACAGATCAAAGTCCTGAATCCAAAGGAGGGATTCCAGGTCAGGGTGGATGACATGATTGTTTATGGCCCCCGGGAAATTACAAATGCATGGAGAACCAATCAATAATTACTTTGAAGTATGAAAAAGAATATATTCTTGATCTTGCTCATGGCACTTGCAGCCACAGCATGCAAAACTAGCACCGTTAATACAAAGACCTTAACAAAGACCTTAACAAAGACAGAGTTGCTCAATAAGATCAAAGGAGGCTGGGCAGGTCAGACCATTGGGGTTTGTTATGCCCTGCCCACTGAGTTTCGTTACAGGCAACAGATGATTCCCGATTCGGTAATTCTTGACCTGACAGGTGAGCAGCTGAAACAACGCTTTAACAATGATGACATCTATGTGGATGCCATATTTGCCGAGGTGATCGGGCGCCTGGGACTGGATGCCCATGTAGATTCCTTTGCCCTGGCCTTTGCTCATGCGGGTTTCAATCTCTGGCATGCCAACCAGGCGGCACGGTACAATATTCTAAATGGTGTGATGCCTCCTGAGAGCGGACATTGGAAATACAGCATGCATTCGGATGATATCGACTTCCAGATTGAGGCAGACTTCGCTGGACTCACATCGGCGGGGGTACCGGCAGCTGCCATAAAAACATCCGACAAAGTAGGCCACATTATGAATTATGGAGACGGCTGGTATTCTGGCGTTTATGTTGCCGCCATGTATTCTATGGCATTCCTGTACGATGATGTCGATGCTGATTGTGAACGAAGCTTTGAAGCTGATTCCGGAGGAGAGCAAATTCCACCAGGCCATGAAAGATGTGATCGGCTGGCACCAGGCCTACCCGGATGACTGGACAAAAACATGGCAGGAAATTGAAAACAGTGACTGGAGTTCCGATCTACACTGTCCCGGATGGAGTGTACAAGCCATTTAACATCGATGCCACTGTCAACATGGCCTATGTGCTGATTGGATTACTGTACGGAGAGGGGGATTTCACCAGATCCATGGATATTTCCATGCGCTGCGGCCAGGATTCCGATTGTAATCCTTCTTCGGTGGGAGGCATTCTCGGGACCATGATGGGATATGATAAGATCCCCGCAAAATGGTTGGATTCCTACAGGGAAATTGAAGATGTGAAGCTGAACTATACGAATGTTTCACTAAACGAATGCTATGAAATCTGCCTCAGGTCCTCGCTGGAAAACATAACTACTTATGGTGGAACCGTTGATGGGGATGAAATTACCATTGTATACCAGGAGCCTGAAACACTTCCGCTGGAGGTAGCCTATCCGGGCATCTCTCCTTCTGAACTCATTCAGGTCGGAGAATCCATCAGGACTTTAAATTCCATTGAGTTTACAGGGACCGGGATCGCGGTACTCGGCGGGCCCGGGAGGGAAATTAGGGAAATGGAGGATAAGGGTTATGTGGCTGAGATAGAGCTTATCATTGATGGTGGAAAGCCAGTGGTCAGGAAACTCCCTTTCAATTTTCACTCCAGGGCTCTGGAATTGTATTTTCAGCTTGAGCTTGAAGATGGCCCGCACCAGTTAGAGTTAAAATGGCTGAACCCCAGGGAAGACCTGGACATCCCCATCACGGAATACATTGTTTACTCAGGCAAGCCATAACATGAACAGCTTTGCCAATCGTTTCTGCAATTATTAATATGGGAGGAATGGGACTTCCCACTATGACTGAGAAAACACCTTCTTTTATCTTGAAGGTCAGGGAACCAAAGGTGCTTACTATGCTTATGTAAGCAGACAGGCAAATTAGGAACCAATACTTCATAGTAATAACCTAATTCGATAGATAGATGAAGAAAAAAATAGCTGTAATCGGAAGTTCCAATACAGATATGGTGGTGAAAACAGAGCGTTTCCCCCGGCCTGGAGAGACCATACTTGGGAAAGAATTCTACATGAACCAGGGTGGGAAAGGGGCCAACCAGGCCGTAACAATAGCAAGACTTCAGGGTGATGTGGATTTTATCTGTAAAACTGGCAACGACATGTTCAGGGAGCAGTCTTTAAGTCTTTTTAAAAGCGAGGGGATCAACACAGACTGGATACAAACTGATGATAAAAACCCTTCTGGTATAGCACTTATTATGGTGGACAATGCAGGGGAGAACAGTATCGTGGTGGCTTCGGGAGCAAATGCCAACCTTAGCCCAGGAGATATTGACAAAGTCTCAGAGGTCATTAACAGTGCAGAATACATACTGATGCAACTGGAGATTCCCTTAGACACCGTTGAGCATGTGATCCACCTGGCATCTGAGCAAGGGAAAAAGGTAATATTGAATCCTGCACCGTCCGCGGTGCTTCCGGAAGAAACACTGAAAAAACTGTATTTGATTACTCCCAATAAAATCGAAGCTGAATCTCTATCGGGAGTGAAAATCACAGATAAAGCATCCATTGAAAAAGCAGCCAGAGCCATTTATGACAAAGGAGTAAAAAACGTGATCATAACCCTTGGCGAGGAGGGAGCATTGATCTATGATGGAAGCCCGGAGTGGATCCCTACTGTGAAAACCAAGGCGCTTGATACTACAGGGGCTGGAGATGTGTTTAACGGTGCGCTGGCTGTGGCCCTTTCGGAAGGAGAATCGTTGAGCAGGGCAGTTCAATTTGGCAATAAAGCTGCAGTGATATCCATAACCAGGTTTGGTGCCATTCCTTCCATCCCTTTCAGGGAGGAGATATTGTAGCGAACAACGAGACCAGAATTATTAACTAAAAAAGAAACATCATGTTTATCGTAAGCAGCTATCCTTTGGCTATTGTCTTTTGTTTCATTACCATGTTGTGCTGGGGGTCCTGGGCCAATACCCAGAAACTAGCCGGGAAGACCTGGCGTTACGAATTGTTTTACTGGGACTATGTGATCGGCATTGTTCTGTTATCAGTACTCTTTGCCTTTACCCTGGGAAGCATCGGTGAGAACGGAAGAGGTTTTGTTGAGGATCTGGCTCAGGCAGACGGGAGAAACATCGGTTCCGCTTTCCTTGGAGGGATTGTGTTTAACGCTGCCAATATCCTGATCGCTTCTGCCATTGCCATTGCAGGTATGTCTGTTGCTTTCCCGGTAGGGATCGGACTGGCCCTGGTGTTGGGGGTCATTATTAACTACATCGGTTCACAAAAGGGAGATCCTTTGTTCCTTTTCCTGGGAGTAGGTCTGATTACAGTAGCAATTATCCTGAATGCCCTGGCCTACAAAAAGGCTTCTTCGGGTAATAAGAAAGTTTCCAGCAAAGGCATCCTGGTATCGGTACTTGGAGGAATTCTGATGGCCTTCTTCTACCGGTTTATAGCGGCATCCATGGACCTGGATAATTTCATGGCTCCGGAGGCTGGGAAAATGACTCCCTATACAGCAGTGTTTATTTTCTCTATAGGAATTTTGCTTAGCAATTTTGTCTTCAATACCATATTGATGAAAAGGCCCATCAGTGGAGAGCCCATCAGCATCAAAGCATACTTCAAGGGAGGATTCTCTATCCACCTGGTAGGTATCCTTGGCGGGATTATCTGGGGAATTGGGAATTCACTGAACCTGATCGCCGCGGGAAGAGCCGGAGCCGCCATATCATATGGCCTGGGCCAGGGAGCTACACTTATAGCAGCCCTTTGGGGAGTCTTCATCTGGAAGGAGTTTAAAGATGCACCCAAAGGTACACGGGGCATGCTGGCCATGATGTTCATTCTTTTCCTTTCGGGAATCTTGTTAATTATTTACGCAGGACAATAGTTGTAATTTCTATTTTTGTGGAAATGAGAAAGCACATTGTTTTTATCCTTTTGGCTCTAGTTCCATTTTGCGTTTGTCAGGTGAGTTGCACAGGTGAAACAAAATCCAGTAATAATGCCGATTCTCCTGCTACTATAGAGTCGGAAGAGTTTGGAATACCTGTAATATATGAAACGGACCTGACTCTGGATGTGGATGATGTGGGTGCACTGGCTGTGCTGCATGGCTTACAAAAGGAGGGCAAAGTGAATATTCTTGGCGTTTGCTACAATGAAGTTCACCCCCGGGCGCCGGAGGTAATCGATGCCATTAATACCTATTATCATCGCGGTACAATTCCAATTGGGATTTACAGGAAAGACTTAGTAGAGCCAGATCCATCCGATTACTATGGCAAAGAACGCGATTACGATGTGGATGACATGAGACACGATTTATTTGATAATATGGTGGCCGATGCAGTAGAAATGTATAAACATTTGCTTAAAGATCAGGCTGATAGTTCTGTTGTTATTGTCAGTGTCGGCTTTCTCAACAATTTGCGAGATCTGCTGGCAGATCCCGAGGGCTTCGAGCTTGTAAAGAGCAAAGTGCGACTGTTGGCAGTAATGGGTGGATTAAAAAATGATGGTTTTAACTTCACACGGCACGACCTTGTGGATCAATCTCAATATGTCCTGGAAAACTGGCCCGGTACTTTGGTAACTACTCATGTGGGTGGAGATATGATTACTGGTGAAACGCTTACCAGCACAACCCCTACCCACAATCCTGTAAGACGGGCATACGAATTGGAATGGCATCAGGGACCCAATATTGGTCGTTGCAGCTGGGACCAGGTAACAACAATGTACGCGATATTTGGCTCAAAATATTTCAATGAGGAGTGGACAGGAGGTGGTAGTCTGAAAAACGGGTACGCCTGGAGCTTCAGTAAAGGGCATAGAGGGTATGCAGCCCCTAAGAATGACAATGAAATCGAAGACGAAATAGAACGTCTCATGACCCTGAGCCCTTAATCGCCTCATCTTACATATACATCACCGCTATGAAAACGATCTGTATTGGAAGCGATCATGCAGGATACAGAGTAAAAACCAGCATTGTAAGGCGCTTAAGCGAAATGGGATATCAGGTGAGAGACATCGGGACCCAGTCAGAGAGTTCAAGTGATTATCCGGAGTTTGCCCATCAGGTGGCCAGGAGGGTGGCCAGTCATGACGATGAAGTGGGCATACTTGTATGCGGAACAGGTCAGGGAGTATCAATTACAGCGAATAAGCATAATCAGATCAGAGCTGCACTCTGCTGGAGCCAGGAGATTGCAGGCAAGGCAAGAGAGCATAACGATGCCAATGTATTATGCTTACCAGGACTATTCCTCGAGGAGGATCAGGCCATTAAAATTGTTGAAGTATTTCTACATACTGGTTTCTTGGGAGGCAGACATCTTAGACGCGTTCAGGGAATTGAATCAAGCTTGAGCAGAATGTAAAATGAGCAGGTCAAGCATTGGTATTTTTTTAATATGGGTGTAACTCTATGATAAAAAATATGAAACATCTTACACTTCTGTTTTGTGTATTACTTTTTTTTGGCTGCAGGAAGGAAGCACCCAGGCAACCCAACATATTGGTTTTCATTGCTGATGATGCCGGACACATGGGGAGTAATGAATGGCTTCATACGCCGAGCTTTGATCGGATAGCAGCTGCCGGCATTCGTTTTACCAACGCCTATACCCCCAATGCCAAGTGTGCTCCATCCAGAGCAAGCATCCTTACGGCAAGGAACTCGTGGGACGAAAAGAAGCCTGTAATCACTTCAATAATTTTCCAGCAGAATTTAAAACCTATCCGGAAACGCTTAAAGATTTCGGTTATATAACAGGGGATACCGGCAAAGGATGGGGACCGGGTACCCGGGCAGGCAGACTGTAAACCTCTGCGAACTTTGTGGCAAGTTGTGGAACAACAAAAGATTGCTTCCCCCTGCTAAAGGCATCTCAAATATCGACTATGCAGGTAATTTTATGGATTTTCATAACAACAAGCCAGGCAAGCAACCCTTCTACTTTTGGTGTGGAAGGTTCTAAACCTATCGTCGCTATCAATACAAAGTTGGCCTCGAATCAGGCAAAAAACTAACGGACATAAAAAATGTTCCTGCTTTCTTTCCGGACAACGATGTTGTAAGAACTGACATATTAGACTATGCCTACGAAATAAAGTATTTTGATTCTCACGTTGCAAAAATTCTGTCTTTTCTTGAGGAGAAAGGAGAACTGGACAACACTTTGGTGCTAATTACCTCTGACCACGGGATGCCTTTCCCACGTGCAAAAAGTGACGAATATGATTTCTCAAATCACATTCCAATGGCCATGATGTGGGGTAAAAACATCAAGAATCCAGGACGGATTATAGACAGCTATGTAAGCTTCATAGACATTGCCCCTGCATTTTTTGATGTTTCAGGGATAGAATGGGGAAAGAGTGGTATGCAGGACACTCCTGGTAGTAGTTTAGAGCCTTTTTTCAAGAATCTAAATCACAAGCATAAAGATTATGTACTCATAGGTAAGGAACGCCATGACGTAGGCCGCCCCAATGATTATGGCTACCCCATCAGAGGCATTGTAAATGATGGATGGCTGTATCTGAGAAATTATCGTCCTGACCTGTGGCCAGCAGGGAATCCGGAGTGTGGCTATTCAACCGTAGATGCAAGTCCTACCAAAACAGAAATCTTACAATCACGGCACAACCCTGAGACCAAATATCTTTGGGATTGGTCATTTGGAAAAAGACCGGCTGAAGAACTATTTAACTTGACTGAAGACCCGTACTGCATAAATAATCTGGCTTCAGACCAGTCATTCTCAGACCTCAAAAAGAGCCTTAAAAATAAAATGGAAAAGGAATTAGAAAAGCAGAACGACCCAAGAATGTTCGGAAGAGGGGATGTTTTTCACACCTATAAATATACAGATCCCCGCTGGGAAAATCTGTATAAAAAAATGGTTATTGATAAAACAGGGGTGGTGCCGAGGTGGATAAATGCTTCAGATATTGAACTAGATTTTATTGAAAGTGACAAAGCTGCATATTAATATTGTTGCAGCCTTTATCTACGCTGATTTCAACGGGAATGCAAAGAGAACAGCAGAATTATGGGTATATTTATAACGAAGGAAAATACAGATAATGCCGCGCAAAAAATCCAATATCAAAGACATAGCCGAAGTGACTGGCCTTTCCGTGAGTACCATTTCGAGGGTGCTAAATGGAAAGGCCAAGGAATTCCGAATCAGTGAAAAAACACAGAAAAAAGTCATTGAGGCCGCAGAAACTCTTAATTACATCCCGAACCAGATTGCTGTAAATCTGCAATCAGGGAGAACAAGGACTATCGCCCTTATCATTCCGTCATTGATCAATCCATTTTTTTCAAGGATTGCCGGTAATATCAATGCAGAACTTCAACAACTTGGATACACCACGCTGATCAGTGACAGCAATGAAAGTTGTGAAATCGAAAGGGAGGAGATCATACAAATCATCTCAAGCAATGTTGAAGGTATCCTTATCGCCCCATGCGGGGATGGCCAGGAAAATCTTGAGCTCATTCAGGAGAGGAATATACAACTGGTTTGTATTGACCGCTACGTTTCAGGCCTGGATATACCATTTGTGTCCACTGACAATTACCAGGGGGCATATCTTGCGACCAAGCATTTAATAAAGAATGGTCATACTAATATTGTCTGCATCCAGGGTGTAGAAACATCCATGCCAAACAAGCTCAGGATAGAAGGCTTTAAGGCAGCCATGACTGAGGCTGGGATCAAGGATTACTGCATTGTCGGAACTGATTTTTCTGTTCAGAATGGGTATGCGGAAACTTTGATGTTGCTGCACAGCAATGTAGTCCCGACTGCCATATTTGCACTTAGCAATACCATCTCCCTGGGATGCATCAAAGCACTAAAAGAAAACAATATTAATATACCGCGGGATATGTCCCTGATTTCTTTTGATGATCATCCTTATATGGATTTTCTCTCAACCCCCCTTACCTGTGTTGCACAGCCCATAGACGATATTTGTAAAATCGCAATAAAATTGCTTTTCAATCAAATCAACAACCAAACCAACAAGCAAACCAAAAAAGCTGATCAGATCTTTCTGAAACCTACCATCATATTTAGGGATTCAATTCAACAGATTTAAACTGCTGAAACGAATCTCAATCCATATACTTTCGCAGCAAGCTCCTAACGTGAGCAAATCTCACTACTTCACAATATCCTGGATGACCCGCCCGGTGGCATTGTCAGGCATGGAAATCTCCAGGAAGGACGCAATGGTGGTGGCCACATCGGTGGGTGATACCCTGTAGGGAATGGATGCCCGCTTCACTTTCCATCCGTAGAATATCAGGGGTACATGTGGTGCATATCTGAATTCGGCAAAGGAGTCTTCCGCCAGGCTGCTATGCTCCACCCAGCCCGGGGTCAGGTAGATGATCACATCCCCCGAACGTTTCTGGTAGTAAGAGTTCTGGATGCGCTGAAGGACCCCGTCGGTGAAATGGTTCTGTTGCAGCACATGGGACTGAACAGCAGCGGATACGCCACCCATCTGGATCATGAAGCGGGCTACGCGGTCCTGCACCTCTTCCAGGGTCAGCCCTGAGTCCTCGATGAGATCGTGGTTCAGGTAAATCTGATGGGCATGATAAAAGGTAACCCAGTCTCCCTGTCCGTATATGGCATTGAGGTAGGATCGCAGCAGTGAGATGCTGGTTCGGTAGTTGAAAAAACCCGAAGGGATCCGGTGTTCGGAAAGGTAGCGGGGATCCACGGCAAATGCATTCTCGGCAGTCAGGTAGACCAGCACATTTTCCATTCCCAGTTCCGAATCCAGGAATTCAAGGAGGTGCGCCAGGTCCGCGTCCAGCCTCATATAGGCATCCTGCATCTCCACCGACCAGGTGGTATATTTCTCGGCCAGGTATGTGGTGGCATTAAAACCAATGTGGATCATGTCGGTGGCATCGCCCTTTCCCAATCCTTCGTTAACGATGGCTGCAATGGCCATGTCCTTGGTATAGGTATTGCCCCAGGGAGTACTCATGAGCACCTTGTAATCTTTCTCGCCGCGGTTATTGCTGCTAATTCGCGCCAGGTCATAAGGAAATGTGATCTGGCCTGCAAAACCGGTCTCATATTCATTGTTGTCCAGCATCGACTCCTGGTAATCGGCAATGGGTCGCAGGGTCTCCCAGGTCCGTTCCAGGTATACATCCGGATATTTCTTTGCATTGAACTCGCGCACCCACGTGGGCAGTGAATCCATGTAAAAGCTGCTGGTTATCCATGAGGCACGTGCCGGGTCCATCCAGTAGGCTCCTGTAGCCGTGTGCCCCGACATTAACACCGCTGCCATGGGATCCATGGAAACCCCGATCGAACGGGATTTAAAGCGGCTCTTCACCCTGAGCTCGTCGGAGAGGGTCCTGCTGTTCAGGGCCCTGGGTGAATAGGGCCCGGTTCCGTAAGTGCCTTCAACGGTGGTCTGCTCCTTGTCCGCAATGCAATAAATGATCTCGTTGGAAATGCGGTCGTACCAATAATCAGCCACAATGCCATGGCCTGAAGGTTTCGTTCCGGTGGCAATGGAAGCAAAGCCGGCACTGGGATCGGTAATCAGGTAGTTGTACCTGGCATTTTTACAGTGGGCCCCGGTGGTGGCCATCTTCCTGAATCCCCCGTCACCGAATTTTTCCCAGTATACGGAGAGGTAGTCATACTGCATCCCGGATACCGTGATGCCCACGATCAGTTTCGGTTTCTGGGGCGGGATCTTCTGCCCAAAGGCAAACAAACTCCCCAGCAACATACAAGCCACTACCCAAACAAATCTCCTCTTCATATCTTCTTCCCCTCTTACCTATTACCAATTACTATTACTCTATTACCTATTACCTACTATCCATTACCTCATGCTATAGCATGCCGATTACCTGCTCAAATACATTTTCACCGGTGAATCCCAGTTTTTCGTCCAGCACCTTGTAGGGTGCGGAGTAACCGAAACTCTCCAGTCCGAATACCTTCCCGTTGGCGCCCACAAGACCCTGCAGGGTCACCGGGAGTCCGGCCGTCATCCCGAATACGGGAACTCCATCGGGTATGACCCCCTTCTGGTATGCTTCCGGCTGCTCCCGGAAAACACCTTCCGAGATGGCCGAAACCACGCGTACCTTCAGTTTTTTCTTGTCCTCCAGCAGCATGGCTCCCCCCAGCAGTGTGGCTACCTCCGAACCGGAGGCGACCAGTACCACATCGGGTGTACCCTGACAATCCTGTACCGTGTATGCTCCCTTTTCAGCCTGCAGGGCATCGGTATACCGGTCCGAACCGGTCATGGCAGGGATATCGGGGATCCCCTGCCTGGAAAGGATCAGTGCAGTAGGAGTGGACTTGTTCTCTATGGCCATTTTCCAGGCTACGGTAGCCTCTGTGGCATCAGCAGGGCGCAGAACCATCACGGACCTTTTCCCGCTGTGGTTCCTCAGGTGTTCCATGAGCCTGATCTGGGCTTCCTGCTCCACAGGCTGGTGGGTGGGTCCGTCCTCACCTACACGGAAGGCATCGTGTGTCCACACATATTTTACAGGCAGCTCCATGAGCGCCGCCATTCTGACCGCCGGTTTCATGTAGTCGCTGAATACAAAGAAGGTCCCCATCAACAGGAATCACTCCTCCGTGGAGGGCCATCCCGTTGGCAATGGAGGCCATGGTCAGTTCACTTACTCCGGCCTGAAGGAAAGATCCGCTGAAATCGCCTTTGGTAAAGGCGGTGGTTTTACTCAGGTAACCATCGGTCTTGTCACTGTTGGACAGGTCGGCTGAGGCTACGATCAGGTTCTCCACCTTCCCGGCCATGGCAGCCAATACGGCACCTGCAGCTCCACGGGTGGGTGCACCCGGCTTGTGTGTGATGGCTGCAAAATCAATCTCCGGCAGCTCATTTGCCAGGAAAAACCTGTATTTCTCTGCCAGTTCAGGATTGGACTTCTCCCAGTCGGCCTGCTGCCTCCTTCTCTCCACAGCTTCGCGCCGCTTCCTATTCAGCACCTTTTTATAAGCTTCCTCCACCTCCGGGAAAATCACGAAAGGATGCTCCGGATCACCTCCCATGTTGGCGATGGACTTTTCAAAGGATGCTCCGGCATCTGACAGGGGCATCCCGTGGGTAGAGGTTTGTCCCTCATAATTCTTACCATCGGCATCCACAGCGCCCTTACCCATGACGGTCTTCCCAATGATCAGCGTAGGCCTTTCCTTCTCATCCTGTGCTGCCTTCAAGGCATCAAAGATCTCTTCGGGATCGTTCCCGTCGATGGTCATCACATTCCAGTTCCATGCTTCATATTTCATGGCCGTATCCTCTGCCGAGACAGCCTCGGTCCGGGTAGAAAGCTGGATGTCATTGGAGTCATAGAACATCACCAGGTTGCTGAGGCCCAGGTATCCTGCAATCCGTCCCGCCCCCTGGGAGATCTCCTCCTGCACCCCGCCGTCGGAGATGAAGGTATAGGTTTTGTGGGCCATCCATTCACCAAACCTGGAGGCCATAAAACGCTCTGCTATGGCTGCTCCCACGGCCATGGTGTGTCCCTGACCCAGTGGTCCGGAGGTATTCTCAACGCCCCTGGACGTATCCACTTCGGGGTGTCCCGGTGTGGGACTGCCCCACTGCCTGAAGTTACTCAGTTCGTCAAGGCTGTAACTGCCTGTGAGTGCAAGCACACCATAGAGCATGGGGGACATATGTCCCGGATCAAGAAAGAAACGGTCACGCAAAGGCCAGGCAGTATCATCCGGATCATAATTCAGAAACTCTGAATAGAGCATCTCCACGAAATCGGCACCTCCCATAGCGCCTCCCGGGTGTCCGGATTTTGCTTTTTCTACCATGGCTGCAGCCAGTATACGAATGTTGTCAGCTGATCTGCTGTGCGTCTTGTGATCCATTGATTTTATCTTTTAAATTTCGGAGCCCTAAATTACCTATTATATTTCGTATTTTTGGGCTAAATTTTGAACAAAATGGCACTGAAATGCGGCATTATAGGGGTGGCTAACGTGGGGAAATCCACGCTCTTCAATTGTATGTCCAATACCCGGGTGGAAACATCCAGTTTTGCTTTTACCTCCAGCAAGTCCAATATGGGGGTGGTTAATGTACCCGATCCCAGGCTATACAACCTGGAGAATTTCCAGCCTACCGAAAAGGTGATCCCTGCCACAGTGGAGATTGTGGATATTCCCGGCCTGACCAAAGGAGCCAGTCAGGGCGAGGGCGTGGGCAATAAATTCCTGTCAGACATCCGCAATACGGATGCCCTGATCCAGGTGATTCGCTGCTTTGATGATGAACTACTCCCGCATATCGACGGATCGGTGAACCCGGTCAGGGACATCGAAACCATCAACCTGGAGCTGCAGGTAAAAGACCTTGAATCGGTGGAGAAAAAAATGGAGCGCCTGGCCAAGATTGCCAAAACAGGCGACAAGGATGCCCGCCGGGGCCTGGAGGTGCTTGCACAATACAAAGACCATTTCGAAAATTTTCAGAACGCACGTTCCCTCGAACTGGCCGAGACCGACAGAAAGTATGAGGAGGATCTTTTCCTTCTGACCAGCAAACCCGTGCTTTATGTCTGCAACGTGGAAGATGAGGCTGCCATTTCGGGAAACAATTACGTGGAGCAGGTGCGTGAATACCTGGCGGAACAGGATCGGGATGCAGAAATCCTGGTGCTCGCCGCCAGGCTGGAATCGGAAATTGCCGAACTGGAGAACGAGGAGGACCGCAAGGAGTTTCTCTCCGATGCCGGTCTGAGCGAACCCGGGGTTAGCAAGCTGGTCCGCTCGGCCTATTCCATGCTTAACCTGGTTTCGTTCTTCACGGTGGGCCCCAAGGAGATCAGGGCATGGACCATCCGGAAAGGAGCGCTGGCGCCCGAAGCAGCCGGAGCCATTCACAGCGACCTGCAGCGCGGATTCATCCGTGCCGAGGTGATGAAATACGAAGATTTCATTGCCCTGGGTTCGGAACAGGCCTGCAAGGAGAAGGGAAAATTGGCTGTGGAGGGTAAGAAATACGTGGTGGAAGAGGCCGACATCCTGCATATTCTGTTCAATGTCTGATCATGCAGATTGCCCGGTCTGTCTCCATATCATTCCTGCTTGCCTTTTTAACCTTTATCAGCACATACGGCCAGTTTGACCCCAATGACATGGCCACCAATCTGGAGCGAGGCCCTGACTTTCACCAAATACCCAAGCTACGATCAATATGTGGAGATGATGCATCTCTTCGCGGAAACCCACCCGGAGATCTGCCGTCTGGACACCTTTGGCACCACGATAGAGGGGCGGCTGTTGCTGGCCCTGAAGATCAGTGATAATCCCCACGAAGATGAGGCCGAGGCCGGCTTTCTCTATACAGCCACCATGCATGGGAATGAGCTGGTGGGATACCCGCTTTTGCTCAGGCTGGCCCAAACCCTGCTCACCGGGTATGGAAACGACCAGGAGGTAAGCGGACTGGTAGACAGCCTGGCCATCTGGATCAATCCGCTCTCCAATCCCGACGGGACTTTCAAAGGGGGAGATCACACGGTGGAAAAAGCCACCCGGAACAATGCCACCGGTTTTGACCTGAACCGGAACTTTCCCAACATCCCGGATGGAGAGCCGGATGATACCACAGGCCGGCCCCTGGAGAACAAGCACATGATGGTCTTCCTGCGAGAACAGTTGTTCACCCTTTCTGCCAACATTCATGGAGGGTATGAGGTGGTGAACTACCCCTGGGACTGGGGATATGACCGGCATCCCGACGATGATTGGTACCAGTTTATCTCCAGGGAGTATGTGGATGAGGTCCATTCGGTGGACCCAAACTACATGACGGCAGAAAACAATGGGATCACCCATGGAGCCGAGTGGTTTGTTGCACCGGGTACCCGGCAGGACTACATGAATTATTACCTGGGTGGCAGGGAGGTGACCCTGGAACTCTCCCTGGACAAGTTTCTGGATTCGGATTCACTGGATTCTTTCTGGCAGAAAAACTACCGTTCCTTTCTTTACTACATGACCCAGGCCACCTATGGGATCAGGGGCCGCGTCACCAGCAGCGTAAGCGGCGCCCCGGTGAAAGCAGCGCTATCCATCACCGGTCATGACAATCCCCAATCGGTGGTATACAGCAGCGCTGACCATGGAGACTTCTACCGCATGATCAAGGGGGGGACCTATGATGTGACCTTTTCTGCCGAGGGATATATACCCCGGGTGTACAGCGGAATCCAGGTTTCCGATTATGGAGCAGTCTACCTCTACCCCACCCTGGATTCACTGGCCAGTTTTGCCGGTCCGGATCCCCTCCTGCTCTCTGCAAGGATCTGGCCCAACCCGGTATCCGACCTGCTCCATGTGGAGTTTACAGATTCGCCCGCGGAGGATATACTTCTCACTGTCCTGTCGGTGGATGGCAGGGTCCTGCTGCAAGAGACCCATCCCCGTTCCCGGAAGAGCGCCCTTCTCTCCACAGCTTTCCTGCCCGAAGGTTTCTACCTGCTGAAGGCTCAATCGGGCAGCCGGGCCTCCATGTTCCGGTTTATCCGAAAGTAAGCAGCAGGCAAAAGCCTCAACTTGAAGCCCGGTTTTCAGGATGTTTGTAACTCCTTTGACGGGACGGTGCGATTTTTGTATTTTTAGAAAAGAACCACCAGAACAACAAGGAGATGATCAAAGTGACCGCTTGCAGGACCGGGAGAACCCGAAAGATCATACAGGGATTGATCGCTGTGGCAGTTTTGGCTGCCATGACAGATATACATGCACAGGAGGAGACAGGCTATGCCCCTACCTCACGGATTCTCTTCATTTTTGATGCGTCCAACAGCATGGCCGGACGATGGGATGGGGAGCGTAAGATTGACATGGCCCGGGAGATCCTGATTGATATGGTGGACAGCCTGGAAAATAATGCCCAATGTGGAAATGGGCCTGCGCATTTACGGACACCAGAGTCCGGTCCCCCCCCAGGATTGCAGCGACACCAAGCTGGAGGTTCCCTTCGGTCCCGCCAACGCATCCAGGATCAGGCAAAAACTGAGGTTTATCAATCCCAAGGGGACTACGCCCATCGCCCATTCCCTGGAGCTTGCGGCCGATGACTTCCCGCCATGTGGCAACTGCCGGAACATCATCCTGCTGATCACCGATGGTGTGGAGGCTTGTGACGGAGATCCCTGCGAGGTCTCCCAGAGGCTTCAGAAGAAGGGGATCATCCTGCGCCCCTTTGTGATCGGGATCGGGAATGATCCCGGGTTCAAAGAAACCTTCAACTGCATCGGGGAGTTTTATGATGCACCGGACAAGCAAAGGTTCAGAGAAGCACTGAAGGTGGTGATCACCCAGGCACTCAATGCAACCAGCGCCCAGGTGAATCTGCTGGATTCCCGCTCCATGCCCAATGAAACCGATGTGAATGTCATCTTCTATGACCGCTACTCGGGGGTGGTCCGCTACAACATGATCCACACCCTCAACAGCAAAGGCAATCCGGATACCCTCTCGCTGGACCACCTGAGCACCTACAACGTGCTGGCTCAAACCATACCGCCCGTTACACTGGACAGTGTCAAACTGGTTACAGGCCGGCACAATACCATTGGTCTGGATGCTCCCCAGGGATACATGATGGTACGGACCAACAGGGGAAAGGCATATGACAGGGAGAAGTTCCTGGTGAGGCTGGCAGGCGATCACAACACCATCAACGTGCAGGAGATGGGTAAGCTGGGGAAATATATCACAGGAAAATATGACCTGGAGATCCCCATCTATCCCCTGATGGTGGTGAAGGATGTGGAGATCAAGCAAAGCTATACCACCACAGTGGAGATCCCGGCTCCCGGATATGTGACCTTCACCGCCAAACAGCCCGGAAGCGGAGCCCTCTACCAGCTCAGTCCGGAAGGAGACCAGCTATGGGTCATGAACCTGGAGGAAAAAAAGAGCACCCAGGCCTACTACCTGCAACCGGGCTCCTATCGCATCATCTTCCGCCGGGCTGATATGAAGGCCACGGACCTGACAGTGGTCAAAGATTTCAATATAGGCTCCGGATCCTCAATCACCATAAACTTTTATCAGTAGCGACCCGGTTAAACTTTTCTCCGGACAGACCGTCTAATCACAAAACCAATGTAAACAATGCCGGAATGGGAAGACAGGGAGATCATTGAAGGAATACAAACCCCTGGAAAAGAAGAACTCTCTTTTAATAATTTGGTACAGAAGTACCAGGAGAGGCTCTACTGGCATATCCGGAAGATTGTGGTGGGCCACGAAGATGCCGATGACGTTCTTCAGAATACCATGATTAAAGTGTGGAAATCACTTCCCGGTTTCCGTTCCGACTCGAGCCTCTTCACCTGGCTGTACAGGATCGCCACCAACGAGGCCCTGACCGCCCTGAAGCAAAAAAAGAAGCACTCATTTGCACCCTGGGTGGATGCAGAACAGTCCATGGGTGAAAAACTGGAGTCGGATCCATGGTTCGACGGGGATGAAGCCCAGCTGAAGCTTCAGAAAGCCATTTTGAAACTCCCTGAAAAACAACGTATTGTATTCAATATGAAATACTTTGATGACATAAAATATGAAGAGATGTCAGGGATACTGGATACATCCGTGGGTGCATTGAAAGCCTCCTACCACCATGCCGTAAAAAAAATTGAAGGTATGCTGGGTGGAGATTAAACCTTTTCAAATGGTAAGGGTCTAAATGATAACCGCATAGAAAGATGAAAAAGGAACAAAACAGTACAAATCTGCAGAACCAGTCACTGCGAAAGCAAGCATTCCGGGTACCCGAGGGTTACTTTGAAGGCTTTCCGGAGCGGCTGAATGAACGGATCGCTGCCCTCGAAAAGGAGCAGGTGCCTGTAAGAAGGCTCAGCCGGTCGACCGGATTCAGAATAGCTGTTGCCGCAGCCCTGGTGGGCCTTGCGCTGATCTCCATCCCCATGATGCGGAACATGGCCCCGGGCATGGGCGCCTTGGATGAATATTCGGAAATGGCCTTTCTGGAAGAGGCCGGGGTCTTTTCCGATGACTATGAAATGGCCATCTACCTGAATGCGGAAGAGACCGTTTTGGAAGATGAAGATGCCTTCCTGGACCAGGCCGCCAATTACCTGGCCATGAATGATGTAGAAATGGATTTAATTTTTGAATAAAATATACCTGATCATGAACAGAACAATCACCCGACACCTCACGATCATTTGTACCCTGGTGCTTCTGATGGGCTCAGGCGCTCTCCTGGCGCAGACCGATGAACAGATCAAGCAGTTTAACGAGGAGCGGCATAACTACTTCAATGAGAAACTGGAGCTGAGCGATGCTGAGAAAGAGGCGTTCTGGCCGCTATATGATGATTTTCACCACAGGAAAATGAAAATCAATGAGGATCAAAGGAATACCTTCAGGTATTCGCATCAAAATGCCGATAACCTGACGGAGCAGGAGATCATCGAAAACCTGGATAAGATCCAGCAGCTTAAAGACCGCTTGTATCAACTGGAGAAAGAGTATTATCATAAAAAATTTCCCGGGATTTTGCCTCCCAAAAAGGTGCTGAACCTCTATAAGGTGGAATGGGACTTCCGCCATTACCTGATCAAGGAGATCCGGAAAGGAAGAGGAGACCAGGATGGCAAAGGCCAGGGAAAACGAGGCGACGACAAAGCGCCCATGCTTCCCCAGGGACCTCCGCCCTGCTAAAAACGGTCTGACTGCGGAAGGGATTAGCTCCCTGCCTCAGGGGCGTAATCCCTGAATGTAAGCAGTTCCTCGGGCAGGTCCAGTTGCACATCCCTCAGGTATTTCACGCTGGCTTCTATATCGTGGTACATGACCTTGTCGTCGGTCACAAAATCCACATACTTCCTGTACCCCTCCACAAAGCTTTCCAGGTATGGACTGGTTTTCGCCGGCCTTCTGAATTCAAGGGCCTGTGCCGCATTGTAGAGCTCAATGGCCAGTATCCGTTCCAGGTTCAACATTACCTGCCATGCACTGGTGGCTGCATTGGCCCCCATACTCACGTGGTCTTCCTGTCCCTGGGACGATTCTATGGAATCCACCGATGAAGGTGTGCAGAGCTGCTTGTTATGGCTTACCATGGAAGCGGCTGTATACTGGGGGATCATAAAACCGGAGTTGAGTCCCGGGTTGGCCACCAGGAAGTGGGGCAGGTCCCGGCTACCCGACAACAACTGGTAGGTCCGCCGCTCGGAGATGTTTCCCAGTTCACTCATGGCAATGGCCAGGTTGTCCAGGGCCAGTGCCAGGGGTTGTCCATGGAAATTACCCGCCGAAATGATCAGGTCCTCTTCCGGGAAAATGGTGGGATTATCGGTGACCGAATTAATCTCATTCCTGAATACATAAGAGACATAGTTGATGGAATCCTTGGAAGCACCGTGTACCTGCGGAATGCAGCGGAATGAATAGGGGTCCTGCACATGGGCCTTGGACCGGGATATAAGTTCGCTTCCCTGAAGAAGCCACCGGATGCGTCGCGCAGTAACGATCTGCCCCTGGTGGGGCCTGATCTGCTGTACCAGTTCATGGAAGGGCTCAATGCGTCCATCGAAAGCATCCAGTGAGAGGGCACCAATGATATCGGACAGCCTGGACAGCTTGAATACCCTCAGGCAGAGATTTACCCCATAGGCACTCATAAACTGCGTACCGTTAAGCAGGGCCAGGCCCTCCTTGGACTGCAATTCGATGGGAATCCCAGCCCATCTCATTCATAACATCTTGTGCTTTTCGCTTTTCACCTCCTACACGGACTTCCCCAAGTCCCAGCAGGGGAAGACTCATAGTGGGCCAGTGGGGCCAGGTCGCCTGACGCTCCCAGTGATCCGTAAGTGTAGACCACCGGAAGAATCTGCTTGTTATAGAGATCGACCAGTCGCTGGACTGTGGCCACCTGAACACCTGAGTTGCCATAGGAAAGGGACTGGATCTTCAGTAGCAGCATCAATCGTACAATTTCAGGTGGAACTTCATCCCCCACTCCACAGGCATGGGACATCACCAGGTTTTTCTGAAGAAGTCCCAGGTTCTTTTTAGAGATCACCTTATCGCAAAGGGATCCGAACCCGGTATTGATCCCGTAGATCACCTCATCCTCATTCTCAAGCCTCTGGTCCAGGTACTCCCTGCACGAAGAGATTCTGCGAATCACCTCCTCCGAAAGGACGATTTTCTTCCCTTCCTTGACCATCTCATCGATTTTCTGCCATCCGATATACCTCGGTGGTTACCTTGTGTACCTTTTCCATTATAATTGCTTTGAGAATCGGCGTGACCAGCTGATCGGGCGTAAGCCGCTCCTGGCTGCCACTGCCCATCTCCTTCAGGGTAATCACCCCGTCGGCCATCTCTTGCTCACCCACCAGAGCAACAAAGGGAATGTTCCTGGCATTGGCATATCCCATCTGCTTTTTCATCTTGGCTGCATCGGGATAGAGCTCAGAGGCAATCCCACGCTCCCTGAGCCGGTCGAGCACAGGGAAAATATAAGCGGCTCTCCTTTTCCCCGAAATTCACAAAGAGGACCTGTGTATCCATCTCACTGCGCTCCGGGAAACGATCCAGCTGCTCCAGCACATCATAGATGCGGTCGGCTCCGAATGAAACACCCACTCCCGAAACACCCTCCAGTCCAAATATCCCGGTCAGGTCATCGTACCTGCCCCCCCACAAATGGTTCCGATCTCAACTTCAGCCGACTTCACCTCGAAAATGGCCCCGGTATAGTAGTTCAGTCCCCGGGCCAGGGTAATATCAAATTCAATGGCAGCCTTATGGGAGCACGCTCCAGGTAGGCGAACAGTTCTTTCACCTCTGCCAGTCCGGCCCTTCCAATGGCCGAAAACTCCAGGTATTTCTCCAGGAAGGCCAGCTTCACTTTACCTGTCCCCCCGGTTTTCAGCACCGGGCTCCAGTTTTTCCAGCGCCTCACTGCCAATCCCCTTCTGCTCCAGTTCCTGGATCACCTTCTCCATACCCACCTTTTCCAGCTTGTCAATGGCCACAGTGATATCGACCATCCTGCCCGGTTCTCCGATAACCTCAGCAATGCCTGCCAGCACCTTGCGGTTGTTCATTTTAATAAGCACCTTCAGACCCAGGTTGCGGAACACCTCATCCATGATGCGTACCAGCTCGTACTCGTTGAGCAGGGAGTTGCTCCCGATCACATCCACATCACACTGGAAGAATTCACGATAGCGTCCCCGCTGGGGACGGTCGGCCCTCCAGACCGGCTGGATCTGGTAGCGCTTGAACGGAAATGTGATGTCATTGCGGTGCTGGACCACATACCGCGCAAAAGGAACAGTCAGGTCGTACCTCAATCCCTTTTCCGAGAGTCTGGTTCCGAGCTTTCCGGCAGGCATAGCGACGAGATCATCTTCACTCAGCTTGCTTTTGAAATCCCCCGAATTGAGAATCTTGAAAAGCAGCTTGTCCCCTTCATCTCCGTATTTCCCCATGAGGGAAGTAAGGTTCTCCATGGCAGGAGTCTCTATGGGCAGATAGCCGTAAGTCTTTGAAAATCTTTCGGACCGTATCGAAAATATGGTTGCGCCTGGTCATTTCCAGGGGTGAGAAATCTCTGGTTCCTTTGGGAATGGATGGTTTATCTGCCATGGAATAACGGGCTAATTTTTGATTGGCCCTTTCAAGCCTTTTAAAGTCATCTTGCAGGAATGCATCGGGATGTTTGGCGTTGACTTTGTGATATTCATAATAATAAATTTTGGCCTCCGCCACTCCGATCAGGATCTTGTATGTCCTGGCTTCCAGGTTTTTACCCTCGGGCCCCACCTTGTGCAGAAAGATGGCGTCCTTATCGCCGGCCATGATCAGTTCCTTGATCTCCTCTCTCTCTACGATGCGGAAAGGATAGTGATACAGCTTACTGATCTGGGCCTCGGTGGCAATCTCCTGTTCGATCTCATCCTCCACCAGGTAAAGGGTTTTCTCACCTGCATAGGCCATGTTCTCATTATAGTGCTGAAGGACATTCTGGGAGACAAGGGCAGGATCGGAAATGAGCAACTCAACATGCTGCTGCATGAACCTGATCAGGGTTCCCAGCTTGTAGGTGTAGTGGTCCTCATCCACACCGTGGTAACTGAGGGGAAGGTTTGTTATATCCTTCAAATCGTCGATGGTCTCCCTGTCCCCGCCCAGGGAAAGGCAGAGGAACATGTAGCGGGTTCCTGGATTTGTCCTTTTCGAAATTTACAGCGGCCACATAGAGAAATGAAGCACCATGATCCAGGCTCTTCTTGCCAAAATCGTCATAGTCCAGAAATTCATAGGGGGTGATGGTCCAGTACTTCTCTATCACATCCTTGATCTCAAAATTGTAATCCGAGAGCGGATTGTCGTTGAGTACAATGTAAGTTTTGGTGGCTTTAAAGTGGTTCAGATCTTCGGCAGTGGGAAGGTATTCCCTCTGGGCCTGCAGGGGAAGCAAAGGGATCAACATAAGCAGGAACACAACTGTACTTTTCATATCTTTCATCTTCTGTATTAAAAACTTGATTAATTGGCCGGAAAGTAAAGGGGGTGTTTCTCATTGTACCTTCGGATGAAAACAAATTTCATTTGTTTCTTCTGCCGGTTTCTCAAGGCCTGGAATTCATCGGCCAGTTCCGGATCTTTCATGAGCAGCACTTCCACACTCTCGGTGTCGTATTCCATCACCTCTCCCGTTTCAAAGTCCATCAGGTACTGTCTCAGATCGGTGCTCGAGTAGTTGGACTGGGGCATGGTATAACGGTTGGAGTAGTATGAGTTGGAATAGTATGGATTGTAATTATAAGGATCGTAATAGTTGGGATTGTAGGTGGTCACAGAGGCCACAAAGTGACAGATGCTGCCTACATAACTGATCCTGTGGAAAGCAGATCCCACATTGATATGGAGGATTCCGTTGCGCCCGTATCCCCAGATGTCGGAGGTTTTCATGATCTTCTTCACCCCGTTATCATCATAAATGGATATCTGCTTCTCGGCAGTCACTTTGTCGTAGAATGCACGGTCGAAAATATCCACATCGGTCACAATCCTGACAGCAGGTATGGGATCGTTGGCCCTGACCATATGGAAGTTGGCGTAAATTCCGTCCTTAAATTCAAAATCGGGCGAATACTTCACCTCTTCTTCGATTTCCCCCAGCTGTCCGTGAGACAGTGGGGAAACCAACAAGAGGAAAATCAGAATTGAAAGCTTGTTCTTCATACGCCACACCTTGGGGGTAAAATTACGAACTTATCGTAGTTATCGACACAAAAATAACGCCAATATTGGCCCGGTTTATACAAATTTCTCTTTCTTTGTCAGTGAAAGCCATTTGTGAAACCCATGCTTGCCCAATTACTGCATAGGATGATATCCTTTGGTATCGTTGATACCATGGATCAAACGACAATCAACAGGATTAAGAGGATTAATATATTTTATGTGATCCTTTTCATCATGTTGGCCACATCTGTCATTTGGGCCGCGGTGAGCAAAAAGCAAACCGTCCTGCTCATGGACTCCGGATTCCTTCTGGCCCTTGTTGCCATATACGTCCTTGTTCCAGCCAGCAAAAAACCGAACCTGAAGGGTTTGCTCGGGCTGTTGGTTCTGGGACTCCTTTTCCTTTCTGCTTTCCTTTATGACTTTGGCCCTGATGCCTCCCTGATCCTCGCCTTTTATCTTCTGTTCCCGCTGGCTGCGGTAAGTATAAATGGCAAGCATGGGATCATTGTGCCCATTGGATTGGGGATCGTTACCCTGGCGCTGAACTTCATTCCCGGTGCCCATCCAAATATCCACCTGGGCCTGTTTGATGCTTTGAGCTTTTTCTTCCTGTTTACCCTGATGATTTTTCTGGCCCTGTACATTGAGCAATCAAACCGGGAACTTTATGTCAACCTCAAAGCCTCCAAAAACCTGATAGAGAGCGAGGTGTCACAAAAGGATGAGTTCATCTCCAAGTTATCCCATAAACTCAGGACCTCCCTGGGCAACATCACCCTGATCAACAACCTGGTGAACGACAGCCGACTCTCCTCCGAACAGAAGGAGCTGGTGGAGACCCTGAAGGCCTCCACAAACACCCTCATTGAAGATGTAAATAACATTGTGGAGATAGCCTCCCCGGGGATTGTGGATTATAAGAAAAGTATTATCTCCTTTGATCTGACCAGGGTGCTGGAAGAGGCTGTTGGCATTCTCCAGTCGGGGGTTACCTATAAGGAAGATGTGACCATAGAACGTTCCGATCAGATCAAACATTTCCTGATTGGAGACCCGAGCCTGGTGAGAAGTCTGGTAGTGAACATCATCAAGGGACTCAGTATATACAAGCACACAGCCCACCCGGTGGTGCTGAAAATTGACAACCTGAGAGAAACACCCAGTCAGGTAAGACTCGAATTCAGCTTTCAGATCCAGACCGACCTGCAGGAGGACCTGATCACCTATGTGGATGCATTGAGGCGGGGCAAATCTTACCAGGCGTCGAACTTGTCCAATGCCCACAACCTCCTCCTCGAAAGTGAAAGCACGCTGATGACCAGCCTGTCGGACCAGCTGGTGACCATCCTGTTCTTCCAGGATTTTGCCAAAGATCCCACACGAACGGTTCTGGAGCGTGAGGATGCCCCTTTACGAGAGAAAGCAACAAAGAGATCGGTGGCCCTGAAAGACGCCAAGATCTTACTTGTGGAAGATAATGAAATCAACCAGAAAATCGTGCTGCTCAGCCTCAGCAAGCGAGTGAGCCAGATTGATGTGGCAAGGAACGGGAAAGAGGCCCTGGAGATGTTCGGTCTGAAACAGTATGACCTGATCCTGATGGATATCATGATGCCGGTCATGGACGGGCTTACAGCCACCAAAAAGATCCGGGAAATAGAATCGACCATCGATGGCCACATTCCCATTATCACCATTACTGCCAATGCCCTGGCGGGAGACCGGGATAACTGTCTGGCAGCGGGAGCAGATGACTATATTGCCAAGCCGTTCCAGGCTGATGTACTGATCAAGATGATGAAAAACTTGCTGGCCTGATTCCGATCACCATCTGGTCATCAATCTGCTCATGGGTCAAACCCATCCATTCATTGATATTCTCTTCAAGCTTGCTGTGCTGCTCGGCCATGGGTAATTTGTGAATGGACATAAGCAGGTGCCTGAATCTGCGGTACTTGTATTTTTTCCCTTCAGGTCCGCCAAACTGGTCCGGATAGCCGTCAGAAAACAGATAGAGCACATCATCCTTTTCCATGCGTACCGATTTGTTATTGAAGGCTCCCCTGTGAACTCCGTAATCGGGCCCAACAATGATCCGGTCCCCCTTGATCTCCATGATCTCATTGTTACGGATGATATAGAGCGGATTAAAAGCACCCGCATATTCCAGGGTCTGACTCTCAATGTCATAAGCACAGAATCCCAGGTCGATGCCGTCTTTCAGGGATAGTTCGTCCAGGTTCCCGAATACAATATCAAAATAGCGGTTCATCTCATCCAGAATACTGGAGGGCTTAAGGATCTGCTTTTCAACCACAATCTGCCGGAAAAACTCCAGTCCGATCAGAGACATGAATGCCCCCGGAACCCCATGGCCGGTGCAGTCAGCCACTGAGAACAACACCTTGCCGTTCACCTGCCTGGCCCAGTAAAAATCTCCGCTGACGATATCTTTTGGCTTCTGGAAGATGAAGGAATCGGGAAAGATTCTCCTTAACTCTGAGGGTGTGGTGAACATGGCTGTCTGGATTCGCTGGGCATACTTCAGGCTGTCCTCTATACCCTTTGTACGACTCTGGAGCAGGTTCCTCTGATGAAGCACTGTTTTGGAAGCCTCCTCTTTCTCCTTTAGTTCATGATAGTTACGCTGCAAAATCCTTGTCCGTTTGTTAAACAGGAGTATATGCAATGAAAAGGCAAACAACCCACCCAACAGGATGATCAGGGTAAGTTCATTAAACAGCTTAGTTATGGAAGCCATGCTCCACTCCATGATATGACGAAGGGCTAGTTTCGTTACACAAACAATACAAATATAAGCGTTAACGGCCAGAATCCTTACACTAAAGAAAGAATATATGATAAGAAAAGGGCACCGGAATCCGGTGCCCTCTTCTTATCCTACCCTTTGGGGGTATATGCGCATATTGCTACAGTTCTTTACAATTCTTGCCTTTCTTTGATCCGCTGGCTTCAACCGATTTAAGGGCGATCTTCTCCAGCATTTCTGTGGTGATTGACTTGGGCCGCTCCAGCGGATAACCGAGTGCCCTGTCCCAAATAATGTTGGCTGTGATACCAATGGAACGGCCAATTCCGAACAATACGGTATAAAACTCATACTCTGTAATGCCGTAATGCCAGTGAATGATTCCGGACTGGGCGTCCACATTGGGCCAGGGATTCTTGGCTTTGCCCTGCTCCCGGAGGATGGGTGGCACCACCTTGTATAGCATATCGGTATACTGGAACAGCAGGTCGTCCTTCATGTGAGTCTGGCAGAACTCCCTCTGCAGGGTGTACCTGGGGTCTGTTTTCCTGAGTACGGCGTGACCAAAACCCGGGATAACCTGACCCGAATTGAGGGTGTCCCATACAAACTGTTTCATCTCCTCCTCGGTGGGAAGTTGTCCGTCCATTTTTTCCACCAGGTCCTGCAACCACCTGAGCACTTCCTGGTTGGCAAGTCCGTGAAGGGGTCCTGCCAGGCCGTTGATCATGGCTGAGATGGAGAGATAAATATCCGATAGCGAACTCGCCACCAGGTGTCCTGTATGGGCACTTACGTTTCCGCTCTCATGGTCGGCATGGATAATGAAATTGAGCCTGGACACATCATCATAGGGTTGGGGTATGCCCATCATGTGTGCGAAGTTGGCTCCCATATCCAGGTTGGGATTGGATTGAATCCGGTTGCCGTCCCTGTACAACTTGGCGTAGATATACGAGGCCACCTCGGGAAGCTTGGCCAGCAGGTTCAGGGAATCCTCAAAGGTGGGATCCCAATAATCATTTTTGGAAATTCCGCCCTGGTATTTCTTGGCGAAAAAGGATTCGCGCTGCATGGTGAGAATCGCTGCAGAAAAGATCGCCATGGGCGGAGAAAAACTGGGAAATGCATCGATCACCTCGTACACATAGCGTGGAAGAATCCGACGTTTGCGGAATTCATCTGCAAGATCGGCTACCTCACTATCGGTGGGAATATCTCCGGTAAGCAAAAGGAAATAGAGGCCTTCCACATAGGGCATTTCTGCTCCCGGAGGCTTTGGTAGATTTTTAATCACTTCGGGGAGGGTATATCCCCTGTACCGGATTCCCTCCTGGGGGTCCAGATAGGATATGTCTGTTACCAGACTTTTTAATCCGCGCATTCCACCAATGGCCTGTGCGATAGTCACCTGGTCCACGACCACATCGCAATAATCTGTAACCAGTTTCCTGGTTCGGGGTCTGTGTTCCTCAATTTTTTGCTGGAGTCTCTCTTTTAGTACTGACATACATTCAGGTTTTTATTAGGACAATTAAATAGGGTAGTACAATATAATATATATATTGAGATATTTCAATATCTACTGCCACGTAACACGCTTCCTGTATATAAAACAAAGTGGGGGCTGTCTCTGTTGAGACAACCCCCACTTTTTTTGTTCGATTTTGGAGTTCAGAATATTTTCTGAGACGCCTATATATTTTTAGCTGAGCTGAGCTCGCAAGCGCGGTTGCTTGTAAAAATATTCGGCGAGGAAGAAAAAAACCTGACTACACTAATAACCGTATATCGCTGTCTTACCCAGCTCCTCTTCAATCCTGAGCAACTGGTTGTACTTGGCGATCCTGTCGGAACGGCTCAGTGAACCAGTCTTGATCTGACCGGAGTTGGTAGCCACTGCGATATCAGCAATGGTGGCATCCTCGGTCTCACCTGAACGGTGCGAAGTGACCGTGGTATAACCGGCCCTGTGTGCCATTTCAATGGTATTCAGGGTTTCGGTCAGCGTACCTATCTGGTTCACCTTGATCAGGATAGAATTGGCGCAATCCAGCTCAATTCCTTTGGAGAGATACTCCACGTTGGTCACGAAAAGATCATCACCTACCAGCTGGCACTTGTCGCCTATCAGTTTGTTCTGAACAACCCATCCATCCCAGTCAGCTTCGTCCATGCCGTCTTCGATGGAGTCAATGGGATACTTTGAGATCAATTCGGCCAGGTACTCAGCCTGCTCCTGCGAGTTGCGCTTGGCTCCACCTTCGCCTTCAAACTTGGAGTAGTCATACACACCGTTCTCGAAAAACTCGGATGCAGCACAGTCCAGGGCAATGGTAATATCGCTGCCCGGCTTATAACCTGCATTCTCTACAGCTTTTAAAATGCTTTCCAGTGCATCTTCGGTTCCGTCCAGTTTGGGTGCGAATCCACCCTCATCTCCAACAGCAGTGCTTAATCCCCTGGCTTTCAATACGCTCTTCAAGGCATGAAAAACCTCAGCACCCATCCGCAGTCCCTCTTTGAAGCTGCTGGCTCCAATCGGGCGAATCATGAATTCCTGGAATGCAATGGGGGCATCAGAGTGAGATCCACCGTTAATAATGTTCATCATGGGTACAGGAAGATGTTTGGCATTGGTTCCACCAATGTAGCGGTAGAGTGGCATGTCGTGATACATGGCAGCAGCTTTGGCAACGGCCAGAGAGACACCAAGCATGGCATTGGCACCCAGCTTGCTCTTGGTTTTGGTTCCATCCAGTTCAATCATCTTCTCATCGATGCCTACCTGGTCCAGTGCATCCATACCAACAACTGCTTCAGCAATCACCTTGTTTACATTCTCAACTGCTTTCTGAACACCTTTTCCCAGGTAACGGTCTTTATCGCCGTCCCTCAGTTCAAGGGCTTCGTTCTCACCAGTTGAAGCTCCCGAGGGAACCGCAGCGCGGCCCACAAAACCACTGGCCAGGGTTACTTCAACTTCTACGGTTGGGTTTCCGCGTGAGTCAAGAATCTCACGTGCGTGAATATCAATAATTTGTCCCATGTTAGATTAAATTATTTGGTTTGAAAATAGATAGTAAAATAAAAAAAGGGATAAAGCATCAAAGAACCTTTATCCCTTTTGTATCATGAAAGATTTCAAGTTAAACTGTTAATCCTTTTTGTCATCTTCTTTATCTCCCTCCTCAGCTGCTGGCTTTTCATCTTTCTTCTCTTCAGCAGGGGCTTCCTCTGCAGGAGCCTCAGCCTTTATCTCTTCCTCAACAACAGGCTCCTCATCCTTAACAACTTCCTCTTCCACAACAGTGTCTTCGGCAACAGGTGCAGCTTCAGCAACAGGTCAGCTTCAGCAACAGGTGCAGCTTCAGCAACAGGTGCAGCTTCAGCAACAGGTGCAGCTTCGGCGGTCTTCTTGCTTCCACGGCGACGGCGGCTGGCTGACTTCTTGGAAGCAGCTTTATCGGCAAGCATGGTTTCGTTGAAATCTACCAGCTCGATGAGGCATATGTCAGCATTGTCACCCTGACGCCTGCCCAGCTTGATGATGCGGGTGTAGCCACCGGGACGGTCAGCCACCTTTGCTCCCACTTCGCGGAAAAGCTCGGAAACGGCCTCCTTATCCTGCAGGTAACTAAACACCACCCTGCGGGAATGGGTAGAATCATCTTTGCTCCTGGTAATCAGGGGCTCAACGTATCTTTTAAGCGCCTTGGCTTTGGCCGTGGTTGTCTCAATCCGCTTGTGCATAATCAGGGAAGCTGCCATATTGGACAACATGGCCTTCCTGTGCGCACTCTTCCTTCCCAGATGGTTAAAACTTTTCTTATGTCTCATTGCTCTTAATCCTTGTCCAGTTTGTATTTACTTGTATCCATACCGAAGGTCAGGCTCATATTGGTGAGCAGCTCCTCAAGTTCGGTGAGCGACTTCTTACCAAAATTCCTGAATTTCAGCAGGTCGTTCTTGTTGAATTTCACCAGGTCTCCCAATGTCTCTACCTCGGCTGCCTTCAGGCAGTTCAGCGCCCTGACAGAAAGATCCAGATCAACCAGCTTGGCTTTCAGCAGCTGGCGCATGTGAAGTACTTCCTCATCAAACTCCTCATTGGCGAATTTCTCGTCGGTATCGAGGGTAATCTTCTCGTCTGAAAAGAGCATGAAGTGATAGATAAGAATCTTGGCAGCCTCTTTCAGGGCCTCCTTCGGATGAATGGAACCGTCAGTTTCAATCTCCACGATCAACTTCTCGTAGTCGGTCTTCTGCTCCACACGATAGTTCTCAATCTCATACCTTACATTCTTGATGGGAGTGTAGATAGCATCCACTGCAATGAGTCCGAATTCAGCCTCTGCAGGCTTGTTCTCATCGGCGGGAACATATCCGCGTCCCTTGCTGATTGTAAGTTCCATCTGAAGTTTCACATCAGGTTCCATGTGACAGATCACCAGTTCGGGATTCAGTACTTTGAAACCGCTGAGGAAACGCTGCAGATCACCTGCTTTAAATTCTTCCTGGCCCGTGAGGGTCACAACGATTTTCTCATCGTTCACATCCTCAATCTGCTTCATAAAGCGTACCTGCTTCAGATTCAGAATAATCTCTGTAAGGTCCTCAATGACACCGGTAATGGTTGAGAATTCGTGCTCTACCCCGTCGATCTTGATGTTGGTGATCGCATACCCTTCCAGTGATGAAAGGAGGATGCGTCTCAGGGCATTACCAACGGTAATACCGTAACCAGGCTCAAGGGGACGAAACTCAAATTTACCATACCTGTCATCTGCTTCAAGCATGATGACCTTATCTGGTTTTTGAAAAGCTAAAATGGCCATAGTATGAATGTGATTATATTATTTTGAATAAAGTTCAACGATGAGCTGCTCTTTAATGTTCTCGGGGATCTCCTCACGCTCGGGGCGATTCAGGAATTTTCCCACCATAGAAGCCTCATCAAATTCGATCCATGATGAAGATCCGTACCTGGCAGTGCTGAGTGAATCAGTGATCACTTCCAGAGATTTAGAGCGCTCTCTTACACCTACCAAATCTCCTGGCTTCAGGGTATAAGAAGGAATATTCACAACTTCACCATTCACGGTGATGTGCCTGTGAGAAACGAGCTGACGTGCACCTGCACGAGTGGGCGAAAGACCCAGCCTGTAAACCACATTGTCGAGCCTTGACTCCAGCAACTGAAGGAGTACCTCACCGGTAACACCCTTACTTCGCGAAGCCTTTTCGAACATATTCCTGAACTGCTTTTCCAATACACCATATGTATACTTGGCCTTCTGCTTCTCTTTCAGCTGAATTCCATATTCAGAAGCTTTGCGTCTTCTTTTGTTGTTTCCATGCATTCCCGGAGGATAATTCTTCTTCTCAAAAGACTTGTCCGTTCCGAAAATGGGATCCGAAAATTTGCGAGCAATTTTGGTCCTGGGACCTCTGTATCTTGCCATTTATCTATCTAATTTATTGTTTATAATTCCTCTTCAGCCCGGTACCTACCTTAATGCTGAATTATACCCTCCGCCTCTTAGCGGGACGGCAGCCGTTGTGCGGCAGCGGTGTCACGTCAACGATCTCAGTTACCTCAATGCCTGAAGCATGGATGTTACGTATAGCTGATTCCCTACCTGATCCGGGACCCTTCACATATACCTTTACCTTTCTCAGACCAAGGTCATATGCGATCTTGGAACAATCCAGTGCGGCCTGCTGGGCTGCGTAAGGTGTATTCTTCTTGGAACCCCGGAAACCCATTTTCCCTGATGAAGCCCATGAGATCACCTGTCCCTGGTTGTTGGTCAGAGAAATGATGATATTGTTGAAGGAGGCGTGGATATGCGCCTGTCCTGTGGGTTCAACTTTGACTGTTCGTTTTCTTGACGATCCTGTCTTCTTAGCCATGATCTAAACTCTCTATTTGGTTGCTTTCTTCTTGTTTGCTACTGTCTTTCTTCTCCCTTTCCTGGTACGGGCATTGTTCTTGGTACTTTGTCCGCGGGTAGGAAGTCCGATACGGTGACGGATACCACGGTATGAACCGATGTCCATCAGTCGTTTGATATTCAGCTGAACGGATGACCTGAGTTCACCTTCAACCTTATATTCCGTAGATTCATTGATCACTTTTCGGATGGCAGTGATCTGTTCATCATTCCAGTCCTTCACTTTGATATTCCGGTCCACGCCTGCTGCATCGAGTATCGATTGTGCACGGCTCCGGCCAACACCAAAGATGTAGGTCAGGCTTACTTCGCCCCTTTTGTTTTTAGGCAGGTCAACACCAACTATTCTAGCCATAATGCTTCTTGTTTTTTAAATAAATCTTTATCCCTGGCGCTGTTTGAACTTGGGATTCTTCTTATTGATTACATACAAGCGTCCCTTCCGTCTTACAATCTTGCAGTCGGCGCTGCGCTTTTTTACAGATGCTCTAATCTTCATGAGTTCTTGTTTATTCTATCAAAATTTTCTTCTTGCTCAGTTTTTTCTTTCTCACTTACCTACTAACGTGAGCGAAGCGAACTTCCGTTACTTGTAACGGAAACTTATCCTTCCTTTTGTCAAATCATAAGGCGACATCTCTACTTTCACTCTGTCGCCCGGCAACAATTTGATATAGTGCATTCTCATTTTTCCCGAAATGTGGGCTGTAATGATGTGACCATTTTCAAGCTCCACACGGAACATTGCATTTGACAATGCCTCTGTGATGACACCGTCCTGCTCTATGGAAGGTTGTTTTGCCATTAGCTGTTCTGTTTATTTAAAACTTCTTCTATATAATCGAAGGTAGATAATACATCTGCCTTTCCTTTATCAATTGCCACTGCCAGTTCAAAATGGGCAGAGGGTTTCTGATCCACTGCGGTGATGGTCCAGCCATCAGGTTCCTGGGTGATCTGCCGACGGCCCATGTTGATCATGGGCTCGATGCAGATGACCATGCCCTTTTTCAGTTTTGGGCCGCTTCCCTTTCTTCCGTAATTGGGCACCTCAGGGGCTTCATGCATGTTGCGTCCAAGCCCGTGTCCAACCATCTCCCTGACCACACTGAAACCATTGCTCTCGGCATGTTGCTGAACGGCGTTTCCGATATCTCCAATCCGCTTTCCATCCACTGCCTGTTCAATGCCTTTCAGCAAACACTCCCGTGTTGTGTTCTAAGAGCTTGCGGACTTCCCGGCTGACTTCCCCCACTTCGAAACTGAATGCGGTATCACCATAAAACTCATTCATGATCACACCACAATCCACCGAAACCATATCTCCCTCCTCAAGAATTACCCTGGGGGAAGGGATACCGTGAACCACTTGTGAATTCACAGATGTACAGAGCGTCTTGGGGTAACCCTGGTATCCCAGGAACCCGGGGACTGCCCCGTGGTCGCGGATGAATGTTTCAGCAACCTGATCCAGCTTTTCCGTGGACACGCCCGGTGCAATGTGCTTTGCAACTTCGGCCAGTGTCTTGGAAACGAGCAGATTACTCTGCCTCATCAGTTCAACCTCTTCCGCAGTCTTAATTAATATCATCAAAGAACGATAATCACTATTCTAGATCGCGGCTGCACTACCTGTGCGGCCTTTGATCCTGCCCGACTTGGTCAGACCGTCATAATGACGCATGAGCAAGTGGCTCTCAATCTGCTGCAGCGTATCGAGGATCACACCCACCATAATCAGGAGGGAGGTTCCACCGAAGAACTGCGCAAAACTCTGGTTAATTCCTCCCATCATCGCAAAAGCTGGCATGATGGCAACAAAAGCCAGGAAGAAAGAGCCGGGCAGTGTAATCCTGGACATCACTGCGTCCAGGAAATCAGCAGTTTTCCTTCCTGGTTTCACACCAGGAATAAAACCGCCGTTCTTTTTCATATCCTCAGCCATTTGCGTGGGATTCACGGTAATGGCTGTATAGAAATATGTAAAGAGGATGATCAGCATGGCGTTGGTAAAGTTGTACCAGAATCCAACGGGATTGCTGAATACTGCAGCAAATCCGGTGGCGGCATCAGCTTTGGCAAAACCTGCCACGGTGATGGGGATAAACATAAAAGCCTGGGCGAAGATGATGGGCATTACACCCGCAGCATTCACCTTCAGGGGAATGTACTGGCGAACTCCGCCATATTGTTTGTTACCCACGATGCGCTTGGCATACTGGACCGGTATCCTCCGGGTACCCTGCACAAGCAGGATGGTTCCCATGAAGACCACGAACATGATCAGTATCTCAACCAGGAAGGCGATCAGACCACCACCCTGCTGCTCAAGACGTGAGATAAATTCAATTCCAAGGGACTGGGGCAACCTGGCAATGATCCCGATCATGATGATCAGGGAGATACCGTTTCCGATTCCTTTGTCAGTGATCCGTTCACCCAGCCACATAATAAACATGGTACCCGCTGTAAGGATAATCATGGCGGCCATTCGAGAGAAAGTTGGTGAAAATGCATCGGCCGGAAGCTGGTAACGCAGGCTGGTGATGTAGCTGAGCCCCTGGGGGATCAGAATGGCTAAGGTCAGGTACCTGGTGATCTGGTTGATCTTTCTTCTTCCGCTTTCGCCTTCACGCTGTAACTTCTGGAAATAGGGAACTGCAATACCAAGCAGCTGCACCACAATGGATGCAGAGATGTATGGCATGATCCCGAGTCCGAAAATCGATGCCCTGGCAAATGCGCCCCCTGTAAAAAGGTTCAGGAGATCAAGAATACCTCCTGTGCTCTGACGATTCTTGGCCATCTCTGAAATCATAACCGGATCGATACCAGGAAGCACAATGTGGGTTCCCAGGCGGTAAATCAGGATAATTCCAAGGGTGTAGAGGATTCTGGACCTCAGGTCCTCGATCTTCCAGATATTCATTAATGTTTCAATAAACTTCTTCATAGTAGGTCAGGTTCAATCAGATTTTCTCCACACTTCCGCCTGCTGCCTCAATGGCTTCAACGGCTGATTTGGAAAAAGCGTGGGCTTGTACATTCAGTTTGGCCTTCAGTTCTCCATTCCCAAGGATCTTTACAAGGGAGTTTTTACGAACCAATCCTGCATCGATCAGCGTTTCCACTTTGATCTCATTCAACTTCTTATTATCTGACAGCTCCTGCAGTGTGCTAATATTCACACCCTTATATTCCTTGCGGTTGATATTCTTGAAGCCAAACTTGGGAACCCTGCGCTGCAGAGGCATCTGTCCGCCTTCGAAACCGGTCTTCCGGGAGTAACCGGAACGAGACTTCTGTCCCTTGTGTCCTTTTGTGGAGGTGCCACCATATCCGGAACCCTGTCCGCGGCCGATCCTTTTCTTTCCCTTGGTCGAGCCCTTTGCCGGTTTTAAGTTGCTTAATTCCATTGTATGTTGTTCTTTTTACTTTTTTACTTTCTACTTTGAACTTGCAGGCTTGCCTGCCACTTCTTCAACTGTCACAAGGTGCGATACCTTGGCTACCATACCCCTGATCTGGGGCGTAGCTTCCACCTCAATGGTCTGGTGAAGTTTCCTGATTCCCAATGCCTCCAGGGTCTTCTTCTGCCTGGCCGTTCTTTTGATGGCACTCTTTACCTGGGTGACTTTAATTTTTCCCATCGTATGCTTGAATTATCCGTTAAATACTTTGTCAAGGGAAACAGCCCTTTGCTTGGCGACTGCTTTGGCATCCCTCAGCTCGAGAAGAGCATCGAAGGTAGCTTTCACCAGGTTGTGGGGGTTGGATGACCCTTTGCTCTTGGCCAGTACATCCTTCACGCCAACACTCTCCAGTACCGCACGCATCGCACCTCCGGCCTTCACACCCGTACCACTGGAAGCGGGCTTGATAAATACCTTGGCTCCACCGTACTTTCCATACTGCTCGTGTGGAATGGTTCCTTTGTGAATGGGCACCTTGATCAGGTTTTTCTTGGCATCCTCAACTCCCTTGGCGATGGCGGTGGTCACTTCGTTGGCTTTTCCAAGTCCGTGTCCAACAATTCCTTCTTCGTTTCCAACAACCACAATGGCTGAGAAACTAAAGGTCCGGCCTCCTTTGGTTACCTTGGTTACACGCTGGATACTTACCAGGCGGTCTTTTAACTCGAGGTCACTCGTCTTAACTTTTCTGATACCTGTTGTAGACATATCTTTATTTTACAATTTTAAACCGCTTTTCCTGGCAGCATCAGCGAGATTCTTCACCCTGCCATGGTATAAATAACCGTTCCTGTCGAAAACAGCCGTGTCAATTCCTTTTTCTTTTGCTTTCTCAGCAATCCGCTGGCCAACCAGTTTGGCCTGATCAGTCTTATTGACCTTCTGAGAGGCAATCTCTTTTTCTTTGGAGGAGGCAGACACCAGTGTCTCACCGGTTAAATCATCAACCAACTGCACATAAATCTGCTTGTTGCTACGGAATACAGTCATCCTGGGACGGTCACCACTTCCGGAGAGCCGCTTACGGATCCTGTACTTGATTCTTTGCCTTCTACTTTGTTTCGTTAATGACATTTTAACGTTGTTTATCTGTTTTTTTATCTTCTTCTATTCTTTCAGGTTTCCCCGGGAGTACTCAGTGCTCAGTACCTGGTACTGGGCACCTGGCACTGTGTTATGCAGATGCAGTTTTACCTGCTTTCCTGCGCAGTTGCTCACCAACAAACTTGATGCCTTTGCCTTTATAAGGCTCCGGCGGACGAAAGGAGCGGATCTTTGCTGCGACCTGTCCGATCAGCTGCTTGTCAATGCTGGTCAGGGTAATCACAGGATTTGCACGACGCTCTGTAAGGGCTTCTACCTTTATTTCGTCGGGCATCTGCATGAAAATATCGTGTGAATATCCAAGACTGATCTCCAGGCGGTTTCCATCCTTCACTTCAGCCCTGTAACCAACACCCACCAGCTCCTGCCTGATCGTATACCCTTCAGAAACACCTATAACCATGTTGTTAATTAATGAACGGTAGAGTCCGTGCTTGGCTTTGTGGTCCTTCGCCTCGGAGGAACGTGATACATTGATAGCGTTCTCTTCAACTTTTACGGTGATGGCCTTATCCACCTGCTGACTCAGTTCACCCTTGGGGCCTTTTACAGTCACCAGGTTGTTTTCGTTCACCTCGACGGTAACGCCTGCAGGGAGGTCGATGGGTAAAATTCCTATCCTTGACATGAGTTATTCTCCTTAATCAATTAATATACAAAACATAATACTTCACCACCAATGTTCAGACTGCGTGCTTCTTTGTCAGTCATCACTCCCTGGGAAGTGGAAAGAACAGCCACACCAAGGCCGTTCAGCACCCTTGGAAGATGGTCTTTGTCCACATACTTCCTCAAGCCGGGCTTGCTAATGCGCTGCAACGACTTGATGGCCGGTTGTTTGGTCTCCGGATTGTACTTCAAAGCAATTTTAATGCTTCCCTGGGGACCTTCTTCTTCAAATTTATAGTTCAGGATGTACCCCTTCTCGAAGAGGATGCGGGTCATGTCCTTCTTGATATTGGACGCAGGAATTTCTACCACTTTGTGATTTGCCATCACTGCATTTCGTATGCGGGTCAGATAATCTGCAATCGGATCTGTCATTTTATTTTTATTTATTTATTTCTATTCTTTTTCGCACTAAGTACTGGGCACTGGGCACTGAGTACTGGGCACTGGGCACTGGGCACTGGGCACTGGGCACTGGGCACTGAGTACTGGGCTACCAGCTGGCCTTTTTAATTCCCGGGATCAATCCTTCGGAAGCCATCTCCCTGAAGGTGATCCTGCTGATGCCGAACTGACGCATATACCCCTTGGGGCGACCGGTCAGCATGCAACGGTTGTGAAGCCTGATGGGATTGGAGTTCCTGGGCAACCTGCTCAGTCCAACGTAATCACCTTCAGCTTTGAGTTTTGCTCTTTTCTCAGCGTACTTTGCAACCATTTTCTGCACGCTTCACTTCGCGAGCTTTCATTGATTCTTTGGCCATGCTATTATTTTTTATCGTGTTTAAACGGTATACCAAATTCCTTCAGCAGCGCAGTTCCCTCTTCATCGGTACCTGCTGATGTCACAAAGGTGATCTCCATACCCATGATCTTGCTGATCTTGTCAATGTCGATCTCGGGGAAAATGATCTGCTCTGTGATTCCCATGGTGTAATTACCTCTTCCGTCGAACTTGGAGGCCACACCTTTAAAATCGCGGATCCTGGGAAGTGCCACATTGATCAGGCGCTCCAGGAATTCATACATTCTCTCCCTTCGAAGGGTAACCTTCACACCGATGGGCATTCCCTGCCTCAATTTGAAGTTGGAGATGTCCTTGGTGGATACAGTTTGTATGGCCTTTTGTCCGGCTATCTGGCTTATCTCTTCCTGAGCTACCTCGATGAGCTTCTTGTCAGCAATCGCCTGACCAACACCACTGTTGATCACGATCTTCTGAAGGCGTGGGGTCTGCATCACGGATGAATAACCGAACTGCTCCATGAGGGCAGGAACGATCTCATCACTGTATTTTTTCTGTAACGTGGGTATAAACTGCTTTGCCATTACTTGATCTCCTCACCTGATTTTTTTGCGTATCTGACTAATTTGTTTTTGTCATTCAACCTGCGGCCGGTTCTTGTGGCCTCACCGGAGGAAGGATCCACCAGGTTCAGATTGGATATGTGTACAGGAGCCTCCTGCTTTGTGATCCCGCCCTGGGGATTGGTTGCATTGGGTTTGGTGTGCTTTGAAACCATGTTCACACCTTCGACAATGGCACGGTTCTTATCACGATTGATGGTCAGAACCCTGCCTTTTTGTCCCTTGTACTCGCCTGAATTGACGATCACCTGGTCACCTTTTTTGATATGTAATTTCTTCTGCATTGGTCTGGTCGTTAATATGTTTACAATACCTCAGGAGCAAGTGAAACAATTTTCATATAGCTGTCTCGAAGTTCCCTGGCCACCGGACCGAAGATACGTGTACCCCGCATCTCATCCACGTTGTTCAGCAATACCACTGCATTGTCGTCGAAACGGATATAGGAACCATCCTGGGCGGCGAATCTCTTTTTTGGTCCTCACCACAACTGCTTTGGATACAGTTCCTTTTTTTACCTCACCCGACGGGATGGCGCTTTTTACGGTAACCACTACCTTGTCGCCAATGGAAGCATACCGCTTCTTTGTACCTCCGAGCACACGGATCACCAGAACCGTTTTGGCTCCGCTGTTGTCGGCTACGGATAATCTACTCTCTTGTTGTACCATGATTACTTAGCTCTTTCGATAATTTCTACTAATCTCCACCTCTTGTTCTTGCTCAGTGGCCTGGTCTCGCTGATCTTCACAGTATCACCCACATTGCAGGTATTTTCCTCATCATGAGCCATGAACCTGGAGGTCTTGTTCACGAATTTACCGTAGATGGGGTGCTTCACCTTTTGCTTCACGGTGATCACAATGGACTTCTCCATGCTGTTGCTTACCACCACACCTACACGTTCGCGTCTTGTATTTCTTGTCGTTTCCATATTCAATTATTACTTTTCAGACTGCTCTTTAATTTGCCTGGCCCTCATTTCTGTCTTCAGCCTTGCAATGTTCTTGCGTGTCTCAACGATCTTATTGGGGTTGTCCAGTGGAGAAACTGCATGGTTCATCTTCATGCGCACCAGCATACTCTCTTCGCTTTCAAGGCGCTCTTCCAACTCCTTTATTGTTAATTCTTTAATCTCTGAACTCTTCATGAGTCTAATATTTTTTCTCTTTTACCTTTATCTTTTCTTCGGCTTTCGCCTCAGTTCCTTCGGTTTACCTTCTACTCTTCGGTATAGTCCCTGCGAACCACAAATTTGGTGGTGATGGGGAATTTTTGAGATCCCAGGCGCAATGCTTCCTTGGCGACCTCGAAGGATACTCCTTCCAATTCGAAAATAACGCGTCCCGGGGTGATGGGGTAAACAAATCCTTCCGGAGCACCTTTACCTTTACCCATCCTTACTTCGGCCGGCTTCTTGGTAATGGGCTTGGCCGGGAAAATGCGGATCCAGAGCTGACCTTCCCTCTTCATGTGACGGGTAATGGCCTGACGGGCTGCCTCGATCTGGCGGCCGGTGATCCATGCACTCTCCATGGCTTTGATTCCAAAGGAACCGAATGCAAGCTCATTTCCCCGCTGGGCGTTTCCTTTCATGCGCCCCTTTTGCATTCTCCTGAATTTGGTCTTCTTCGGTTGTAACATTGTTATATTTTTTCCTGTTTATTCTTCTGTTAACTGACCTGATTAGTTGCGGCGATCGTCTTTCCTGCGATCCTCTCTGCCGCCTCTACCACCTGGTCTGCCGCCTTTGGGCTTCACGTTGCTTGCGCCAATGTTGGGAGAAAGGTCACGTTTCCCGAATACTTCTCCATTCAGATCCATACCTTGATTCCAATCACACCTACTTTGGTATGTGCCTCGGCCAATGCATAGTCGATATCGGCACGAAGGGTGTGCAGAGGAATCCTGCCATCCTTATAAGACTCGGAACGGGCCATTTCAGCTCCACCCAGCCGGCCACTGATCAACACCTTAATTCCGTCAGCTCCCATTCTCATGGTGGATGCAATACCCATTTTAATGGCGCGGCGGTAGGAAATCTTACCCTCAACCTGGCGCGCAATATTGTTGGCAACGATGGTGGCATCCAGCTCGGGACGCTTTACCTCGAAGATATTGATCTGAACTTCCTTCTTGGTGATGTTCTTCAATTCTTCTTTCAGCTTATCCACTTCCTGACCTCCTTTACCAATGATGATACCCGGACGGGCAGTGTTCACTGTAACGGTGATGAGCTTCAGTGTGCGCTCAATGATGATCTTGGAAATGCTGGCCTTGGCCAGACGGGCATTCAGGTACTCCCTGATTTTATTGTCTTCAACCAGTTTGGCAGAATAATCTTTTCCACCATACCAGTTAGAATCCCATCCTTTGATGATTCCCAGGCGATTACCTATCGGATTTACTTTTTGTCCCATCTATGCTTGATTTTCTGTTTCTTCTACTACTACTGGTTCGTCGGTCACATTCAGGCTTCCGATCACAACGGTAACGTGGTTCGAACGCTTCCTGATCCTGTGTGCCCTGTCCCTGGGGAGCCGGCTGGATCCTTTTCAGGGTTTTGGACTGATCTACATAAGCCTCTTTCACTACCAGGTTACTCTCTTCAATCCTGGCTCCTTCATTCTTGCTCTGCCAGTTGGCAATGGCCGAAAGCAGCAGCTTTTCAACTTTCAGCAGCATCCTTGTTACTGAATCTCAACATATCCAGTGCTTTGTTAACTTCCACACCCTGGATCATATCTGTAACCAGCCTCATTTTTCTTGGAGAGGTAGGACAGTTCCTTAAAACTGCATAGTACCTGGTTTTCTTCTCCTCTTTGCGCTGGTTTGCTCTATTTCTTTTTCTTGCACCCATTTCTTCCTAGGATTAAATATTATCTCTGCTTTCCACCGTGACCCCTGAACATGCGGGTAGGTGCAAATTCACCAAGTTTGTGTCCCACCATGTTCTCGGTCACATATACCGGAATGAACTTGTTGCCATTGTGAACGGCAATGGTGTGACCCACAAAGTCCGGTGAGATCATCGATCTTCTCGACCATGTTTTGATCACTGATTTCTTCCCGGAATCGTTCATTTCCAGTACGCGTTTCTCAAGCTTGAAATCGATAAAAGGTCCTTTTTTCAGTGAACGGCTCATGCTATCTTATTTTTTTGATTTTCTCTTCTCTACAATGTACTTATCCGAATACTTCTTCTTGGCCCGGGTCTTATATCCTTTGGCCGGCATCCCATTCCTTGATCTGGGGTGTCCACCCGAAGCTCTTCCTTCACCACCACCCATGGGGTGATCAACCGGGTTCATCGCAACACCACGTGTACGGGGACGACGTCCCAACCAGCGTGAGCGACCTGCCTTACCTGATTTCTCCAGTCCGTGGTCGGAATTGGAAACGATTCCAATGGTAGCGCGACAGGTAGTAAGTACCATCCTTGATTCACCGGAAGGAAGCTTCACAATCGCATATTTGCCATCCCTGGAGGTGATGGTTCCGTAAGAACCTGCACTCCGGGCAAGCATCCCACCCTTACCGGGCTTCAGCTCAATATTGTGTATATCGGTTCCCAGTGGGATATTGGCCAGCAGCATGCTGTTACCTGGCTCGGGAACAACCTTGTCGCCGGATAGAATCTTCTGTCCGACCTTGATCTTTTCAGGAGCAATAATGTAACGCTTCTCACCGTCGGCATAAACAACAAGGGCAATCCATGCAGAACGGTTGGGATCATACTCAATGGACTTAATGGTACCATCCATATTGTCCTTGTTCCGCTTGAAGTCGATCTCCCGATACCTTTTCTTGTGACCGCCACCCATATAACGCATGGTCATTTTACCGGTGTTGTTACGTCCACCGCTTCTTTTCTGGGGCTTGAGAAGAGATTTCTCAGGCTTCACACCAGGAGTAAGTTCATCAAACGCTGAGATCTCCTTAAATCTCTGTCCCGGAGTTGTCGGTTTATATTTCTTGATTGCCATCTTTTCTTAAATGTTGCTGTAAAAATCAATTACTTCGCCTTCTGCAAGTGTAACCACCGCCTTTTTGTAAGCAGCAGTCTTCCCAACCGAGACACCGCTTTTGGTAAAACGCTGTTTGCGTTTTCCGGAATAACGCATGGTATTCACTTCTGAAACCTTTACGCCATACAGCTCTTCAACGGCCTGCCTGATCTGCAGCTTGTTGGCACTTTTTTCGACTACGAAACCATAGCGGTTGAAATCCTCCCCCAGGGCAGTCATTTTCTCGGTTACTATGGGCTTAATTAATATATTCATGATCTGTACGATTCAATACTTTTATGCTTTCTTTTGCAAAACGTCAAGTGAACTCTCCACAAATAAGAGGGCTGAAGCTTTCATTATTTCGTATGTGTTTAATTCTGAGACAGTTATAACCTTTGAATTCTGCAAATTTCGCGACGACAAATATATGTTTTTATTTCGATCGTTGATGACCAAAAGAGACTTTTTATCGTCGATCTTCAGATTTTTCTGAATGCTTGCAAATTCGCTGGTCTTGGGGGTCTCCATGTTGAAGTCCTCAACCACCATCATCTGCTTGTTCTGCACCTTATAAGTAAGGGCTGATCTTCGTGCCAGATCCTTCACTTTGCGGTTCAGCTTGCCACCGTAATTTCTGGGCTTGGGACCAAAAACGCGTCCACCTCCGCGAAACAAGGGGTTCTTGATATCACCGAAACGAGCGGTACCCGTACCCTTCTGACGCTTGATCTTCTTGCGGCTTCCCCGAATCTCTCCACGCTCCTTGGTCTTGGAAGTTCCCTGACGCTGATGAGCCATGAACTGCTTCACATCCAGGTAAATGGCATGATCATTGGGTTCGATCCCAAAGATCTCCTTGTCCAGTTTTACCTTTTTACCGGTGCTTTTTCCGGATATATTTATTACTTCTAATTCCATCACTTCTCAATAATTAAATATGAACCATTTGATCCGGGAACGGAACCTTTCAGAATCAGGAGATTGTTCTCAGGAACGATCTTCATCACCCGCAGGTTCAGAATCTTCACCTTCTTATTTCCAGTCTGTCCGCCCATACGCATTCCTTTGAAAACCCTTGAAGGGTAGGAAGAAGCACCCAGAGAACCGGGAGCACGCATCCTGTTGTGCTGTCCGTGTGTGGCGTCATTCACACCTTTAAAATTGTACCTCTTCACAACACCCTGGAATCCTTTACCTTTTGACATTCCGGAAACATCCAGCCAGGTGTCATCATGAAAGTAATCCACGGTGATCACGTCACCCGCTTTCCAATCCTTCACAAATCCTTTCAGCTCGATCATCTTCTTCTTGGGAGTGGTATTGGCTTTTGAAAAATGACCCTGTTCTGCTTTGGGTGTATTTTTCAGCTTCTTTTCATCGTAGGCCAGTTGAACAGCAGCATAACCGTCTGTTTCAACAGTTTTTACCTGGGTAACCGTGCAAGGGCCAGCCTGTATCACGGTACAGGGGATGTTTTTCCCATCTTTGTCGAAAACGGAAGTCATTCCGATTTTCTTACCAATTAATCCTGGCATCTTATTCTATTTTTTCCTTGTTACACTTTAATTTCAACTTCAACTCCACTGGGCAACTCAAGCTTCATGAGTGCATCGATGGTCTTGGGAGTGGAACTGTAAATATCCAGCAGCCTTTTGAATGAGCTCAACTGGAACTGCTCCCTTGACTTCTTGTTTACGAAGGGAGACCTCAATACAGTATACACACGTTTGTGGGTGGGAAGCGGAACGGGTCCACTAACCACTGCACCTGTGGATTTCACTGTCTTTACGATCTTCTCGGCCGATTTGTCAACCAGGTTATGATCGTAGGACTTCAACTTAATTCTAATCTTCTGACTCATTATCTTACTAATAATTATGAATTAGTTTTTTTTCCTGTTACTTCTTCTAGAATCGCCTTTGACAGGTTGGGAGGCATGGCTTCGTAATGGCTGAATTCCATGGTAGAGCTGGCCCTTCCCGATGAGAGTGTCCTGAGTACTGTTACATATCCAAACTGCTCTGAAAGGGGCACCTTCGCTTTGATTACCCTGGCTCCCGCCTTGGAGTCCATTCCTTCTACCTGACCGCGCCTTTTGTTCAGGTCGGAGATCACATCACCCATATACTCTTCGGGGGTGACTACCTCAACAGCCATGATGGGCTCCAGCATCACCGGAGCTGCTTTAGAAGCGGCATGCTTGAAGGCCTGCCTTGCACAAATCTCAAAAGAGAGTTGGTCTGAATCCACTGCGTGGTAAGATCCATCCATCAACCTGACTTTGAGGCTGTCCACCGGGAATCCCGCCAGGGGTCCGTTGAACATGGCATTCTTAAATCCTTTTTCAACCGAGGGAATATATTCACGTGGAACATTTCCTCCCCTGATCTCGCTGACAAACTGCAATCCTTTGAAATTGTCGTCGGCCGGGCCAATGAAAACTTCAATGTCAGCAAACTTACCGCGTCCACCGGTCTGCTTTTTAAAAGTCTCCCTGTGTTTCACCTCGGTGGTCAGTGCTTCCTTATAGTTCACCTGCGGAGTACCCACATTGCACTCTACCTTGAACTCGCGCTTCAGGCGGTCCATGAGGATCTCAAGGTGCAACTCGCCCATACCGTTGATGGTGGTCTGTCCGCTGTCCGGATCACTTTTGATCTGGAAGGTGGGATCTTCTTCAGCCAGTTTGTTCAGGGCGATACCCAGTTTATCAATGTCAGCCTGGGTTTTGGGCTCAATGGCGATACCGATAACAGGTTCAGGAAATTCAATGGCTTCCAGGATCATGGGTTTGCCCACATTGGTAATGGTGTCCCCGGTCCTGAGTTCCTTTAATCCAACCACAGCGCAGATGTCTCCTGCTCCGATCTCCTTCTTGGGAAGCTGTTTGTTGGCGTGCATCTGGTAGATGCGCGAAATGCGTTCTTTTTTTCCTGTGCGGTTGTTGTAGATCATCACACCCTCCTGCAACAATCCGGAGTAAACACGGACATAAGCCAGGCGGCCCACAAAGGGGTCAGTGGCAATCTTAAATACCAATCCGGTTAAGGGCTCATCGTTATTGGGCTCCCTTGAGATCTCTTTGTCGGTCTTGGGATCGATTCCTGTTACTGCACCTATGTCCAGTGGGCTGGGCAAAAGGTCGGTCACGGCATCCAGCAGGCGCTGAATTCCCTTGTTCTTAAATGCAGAACCGCACAGCACCGGGACAATGTCCATGTTGATGGTGGCCCTGCGGGCATAGGCCATGAACTCTTCAACAGAGATGGAATCGCGGTCTTCAAGGAATTTGTTCAGCAGTTCATCATCAGAAACACAAACGGCTTCAACCAGCTTCTCTCTCCACTCCTCTACGGACTCGACCAGGTCTTCGGGAATCTCACAGTACTCGTACTTCATCCCCAGCTCTTCATCTTCCTTCCAGACAATGGCCCTGCGCTCGATCAGGTCCACAATGCCCCTGAAATTTTCTTCGGATCCAATGGGGATCTGCATGGGAACGGGATTGGATCCCAGTTTGTCTGCGATCTCCTGGACCACACCAAAGTAATCGGACCCGGTACGGTCCATCTTATTGATGAAAGCCAGCCTGGGTACCTTGTATTTGTCGGCCTGACGCCAGACAGTCTCTGATTGGGGTTCCACACCACCAACAGCGCAAAAAACAGCCACTGCGCCATCCAGTACCCTTAACGAACGCTCCACTTCGACAGTAAAGTCGACGTGGCCGGGAGTATCGATTATATTTATCTTATACTCCTGGTCGTTGTGCTTCCAGAAAGTGGTGGTTGCTGCTGATGTAATGGTGATTCCGCGCTCCTGCTCCTGTACCATCCAGTCCATAGTAGCGGCTCCGTCATGGACTTCACCGATGCGATGGGTGATACCAGTGTAGAACAGTACACGTTCTGTGGTGGTAGTTTTCCCGGCATCGATGTGCGCCATGATCCCAATATTCCTTGTATGTTTTAAATCCGGGTTCATAAGTGTAGCACACTTACCTTGCAATAAATGCTATATTAAAATATGTATTAGAACCTAAAATGGGCGAAAGCCTTATTGGCTTCTGCCATACGGTGCGTGTCTTCTTTTTTCTTATAAGCACCGCCCTCGTTGTTATATCCTGCAATGATTTCTGCTGCCAGCTTTTCACTCATTGATTTACCTGAACGCTTGCGGGCAAAAAGAATCATGTTCTTCATAGAAATGGAGATCTTGCGATCGGGCCTTACTTCCATGGGTACCTGGAAAGTGGCACCACCCACCCTGCGGCTTTTTACCTCAACCTGGGGGGTAATGTTATCGATTCCACCCTTGAAAATCTCCAGGGGGGTTTTTCCTGTATCTTTGGTCCTTTCCTCGATAATGTCCATGGCTCCGTAAAAGATCTCGTAAGCCGTACTCTTCTTTCCACTGAGCATCAGGTTATTTACAAACCTTGTCACATAGGGATCCCTGTATCTCGGATCCGGAAGGAGTATTCGTTTTTTTGGTTTGGTCTTCCTCATTATATATTATATATACATCTGTTGAGTACTGTATCTGCCTTTGCAAAAGCGGCGGCGGACACTCTTTCTATTTCTTCTTTGGTCTTTTTGTCCCATACTTACTTCTGCGCTGGGTCCGGCCTTCCACTCCGGAAGTATCCAGTGCACCACGAATCAGGTGGTATCTTACGCCTGGAAGGTCTTTTACCCTTCCGCCCCTGATCAGCACAATGGAGTGCTCCTGCAGGTTGTGTCCTTCTCCAGGAATATAGGCGTTCACCTCTTTCTGGTTGGTGAGCCTTACCCTTGCCACTTTACGCATGGCTGAGTTCGGTTTCTTTGGTGTGGTGGTATAAACACGCACACAAACCCCACGCCTCTGCGGACATGAATCCAGCGCCGGAGCCTTACTCTTATCGTTCAGTTTCTTACGGCCTTTACGAACTAATTGTTGAATCGTTGGCATACTATACTGTTCGTTATATTTATAAACCTGTGTTAATTTCGGTTCGCAAAGGTATTGATTTTTTTAAGAAAACAATAATTATTTAATGAATAATTCCCCTGAATCGCTCCGGCATCGGGAGTTGCAGAATTTATAAGGGTTTCAGGAATTCGAAGATGTGCATTTTTTTATCGGGATCCTGTTTTGAACACAGACCGGATGATTTTCAAACACCAATTGAAGGTCAAATTTTGTACCGATACTTCCCCTTTTTTATCAATTGTTTAGAATCAAATTTTTATTACTTTTGCTTCTCAAAATCTGAAGGGATCAGAACATTTTTTTACACATAATTTATTGAATACCTTTTATTTAAGACCCAATGAAAACATATTCAACCAGCCAGATTAAAAACATTGCCCTGCTCGGTAACGCCGGATCGGGGAAAACCACCCTTGCTGAGACCATGATCTTCGAGGGTGGAGTGATTGCCAGAAGAGGAGATGTAGACTCCAAAAACACCGTTTCGGACTACCACCAGATTGAGCATGAGAACCAGACCTCCATGTTCTCCAGTATCATGTACACCGAATACAACGATAAAAAAATCAACATCCTGGATGTTCCCGGCTGCAGACGATTTCGTAGGCGGCACCGTATCCAGTCTCCATGTTGCCGATACAGGCGTGATCGTCGTGAACGCCCAGCACGGGGTTGAAGTGGGTACCGAGATCCACAGCAGGTGGCTTCAGAAGTTCAACAAACCGGCCATTTTCCTGATCAACAAATGTGACCATGACCATGCCAATTTCGAGAAGGCATTTGATTCCATCAAGGAAAGTGTGGGTGGCGATGCCGTACTGGCACAGTACCCGGTAAATGCCGGACCCGGATTTGACTCCATCGTGGATCTCATCCTTTACAAAATGTTCAAGTACTCTAAAGATGGAGGCAAACCTGAAATTTTGGATATCCCCGAATCAGAACTGGAACGGGCCGATGAGCTTCGCAACGAGCTTATCGAAAAAGCTGCTGAGAATGACGAAGCGCTGATGGAGCTGTTTTTTGAAAATGATGGTCTGACCGAAGATGAAATGCGTGTTGGGATCACTGCCGGCGTTGTAGCCCGAGGCATGTACCCTGTTTTCTGCGCCTCAGCAAAAAACAACATGGGTGTGGGACGTTTTATGGAATTCCTGACCAACGTGGCACCTTCCACCGATGAATTTGAACCTGCTGTAACCGAAGATGGCACTGAAGTGAAGTGCGACCAAAAAGGCCCCACTTCCATCTTTATATTTAAAACTTCTGTAGAATCCCACATTGGTGAGATCAATTATTTCAAAGTCCTCTCTGGTGAAGTGAAGGAAGGTATGGACCTTACCAACAATAACACCAGGAACAAGGAGCGCCTTTCACAGATCTTTGCATCGCTGGGTAAAAACAGGGAGAAGGTAGCTTCCCTGGCAGCCGGTGATATCGGTTGTACGGTGAAAATGAAAAATACCAAGACCAATCAGACCCTCACATCACCCGATGTTTCCTATGTATTCGGCCCCATCCCCTTCCCGGAACCCAAGTTCAGAACCGCCATCAAGACCTTAACCGAAGGGGATGAAGAGAAACTGGGTGAGGCGCTGACCAGGATCCATCAGGAAGATCCTACTGTTACTGTTGAGTACAGCAAGGAACTGAAGCAGATCATTATTTCCGGGCAGGGTGAATACCACCTGAATATTGTCAAGTGGCAACTGGATCATGATTTCAAAGTGGAGACCGAATTTGTAGCTCCCAAGATTCCGTACCGTGAAACCATTACCAAGCCTGCGCAGAGTGACTACAGGCACAAGAAGCAGTCGGGTGGTTCAGGCCAGTTTGGCGAAGTGCACATGATCATCGAGCCTTATACTGAAGGATCGGAACCCAAACCCATGTTTAAACTGAACGGTAAAGAATATAAAATGGCCAACAGGGGCGTGGATACCCACAAACTCTCCTGGGGCGGAACACTGGAGTTTGTAAACTGTATCGTGGGTGGTTCCATCGACGCCCGTTTCCTTCCTGCCATCCTGAAAGGGGTCATGGAGAAACTGGACGAAGGGCCACTGACGGGTTCCTATGCCCGTGACATCCGCGTCTATGTATATGACGGTAAGATGCACCCGGTAGACTCCAACGAAATCTCCTTCATGCTGGCAGGACGCCACGCGTTCAGTCAGGCCTTTAAAATAGCCGGACCCAAAATCATGGAACCGGTTTATGAAGTAGAAGTCTTGGTTCCTGCCGATTATATGGGTGATGTGATGAGTGACCTGCAGGGAAGACGTGCCATCGTACAGGGCATGGCCAGCGAAAAAGGCTTTGAGAAGATCACAGCCAAGGTACCCCTGGCAGAAATGAACAAGTACTCCACCTCACTGAGTTCCCTCACCAGCGGCCGGGCCATGTACAGCATGAAGTTCGACGAGTACGCTCAGGTTCCGGGAGAGATCCAGGACGAACTGTTAAAGGCTTACGCAGCCGAACAGGAGGACGAGTAGCTACTTGAACCCATCTCCTCACTTTTCATTAGTGGAGATTAAAAAAGAGGCTGATCCAATTGGGTCAGCCCTTTTTTTATAATTCGCCAGTTAACAAAGTTGTTACCTGAATTTCAGGTCAATGCAAGATGCGAAATTGCACCGAACTTGCTATATTAATGACACTTATGCGTAGAGCATCCTTTCTGAAAAGTCAAAAAGGCAGGCAACTATTTTGTTAACCCAGGAATAGTTAGAACACACTATACTCCTCACAAAACCAAAGAATGAGCTTCTACTTCAACAACTCCTTCAGCTTGTTATCCAGGTACTCTCCCCGCAGGCTTTTGGCCACGATGATGCCGTCGCCGTCGATGAGGAAGTTCATGGGGATGCCCATCACCCCGTACTGGGCAGCTGCAACAGATTGCCATCCCTTCAGGTCGCTCACATGGGATTCCCATTCAAGCCCGTCCTTCTCAATGGCTGCCACCCATGATTCCATGGTCTTATCCAGGGAAACACCGTAGACAGTAAAACCTGAGCCGCCCAGAAACTCTTTGTCTTTAAATTTCTTATAGGACTTTACCAGGTTTGGATTTTCCACCCGGCAGGGCGAACACCAGGATGCCCAGAAGTCGATCAACACCATCTTGCCCCTGAGGGAAGTCAGGGCGATCTTCTCACCATCGGGCGATTTAAATACCAATTCTGGTGCACGGTCCCCAATGTTGATGCCTGTCCTGACATCATCCTTTGATTCGCTGGCGGATACGGAAGCCTCCTTATCCCCTTTTCCTGAAGTGCAGGCAACACAGGAATAGCATGGCTGTTAATAGTGTAAAAATTCTCTTCATGACTTTGGATTTAAGCTTCACGGGTGATATGTGCACCCAGCTGATTCAGCCGTTGGTCGATGCGTTCATAACCCCTGTCAATTTGTTCAATGTTGTGAATGGTACTGGTGCCTTCTGCCGACATGGCTGCAATAAGCAGGGCCACCCCTGCCCTGATATCGGGTGAGGACATGGTGGTTGCCCTGAGCCTGATGGCCTGGTCAAGTCCAATGACAGTGGCACGGTGTGGATCGCAAAGGATGATCTGCGCACCCATATCGATCAGGGTGTCCACAAAGAAGAGCCGGCTCTCGAACATCTTCTGGTGGACCAGCACAGTGCCTTTGGCCTGGATGGCTGTCACAAGGATCACGCTGAGCAGGTCGGGTGTAAAGCCCGGCCAGGGTGCATCATCAATGGTCATGATGGCTCCGTCGATAAAGGTCTCAATGGCATAATGGTCCCGGGCAGAAATCAGCAGGTCATCACCCTTCAGTTCCATGGGAATTCCCAGGCGGCCGGAAGGTGGATGGGATGTTTCCAAGCTGGTCGTAGGCCACATTCTTGATGGTCAGTTCCGATCTGGTCATGGCAGCCATTCCAATGAAACTTCCAATCTCGATCATGTCGGGAAGAATGGTGTGCTCGGTTCCTCCCAGTTGATCAACGCCTTCAATGGACAGCAGGTTGGACCCAATTCCCGAGATCTTCGCCCCCATCCGCACCAGCATCCTGCATAAGCTGCTGAATATAAGGTTCACAGGCAGCATGATAGATGGTGGTTGTGCCTTCTGCCAGTACGCTGGCCATAATGATATTGGCGGTCCCTGTTACCGATGCTTCATCCAGGTGCATGTAGGTACCCTTCAGGTGAGAAGCATTGACCCGGTAAAAATTCTGTTTGTGATCGAAATCAAAGGTGGCTCCCAGGGCCTGAAACCCAAGGAAGTGGGTATCGAGTCTGCGCCTGCCGATCTTATCCCCTCCGGGTTTGGGCAGTACCGCCATTCCAAAGCGGGCCAGCAAGGGCCCAAGCATCATGACCGATCCCCGAAGGGCGGCCGACTGATTCCGGTAGGCGTCTGTTTTGAAGTAGTCCAGGTCTACATTCCCGGCCTGGAAAGTATAACTGGTATCTCCCAGTTTGTTTACTTCAACCCCCAGGTCTTCAAGAAGCTGAATTAGCATCAGTACATCCTTGATTCGGGGCAGGTTATGAATGGTAAGTTTTTGCGGAGTCAGAAGGGTGGCACACAGGATCTGTAAAGCTTCATTTTTCGCCCCCTGTGGAGTGATCTCCCCCTTCAGGCTGTGCCCTCCTTCAATGATGAACTTTCCCATGGATCAGGATTGCTGCTTGTGCTTTTTTCCGCCTCCTCCTTTTTTCTTATGGAGTTGCTGGGCGGTTCTTGGCCAGAATATCCTTGGTTTCGGGAAGAACCAGGTCGCTGCTGATCTCAAGTTTTCCGCCTGCAAGGGTTTTCAGGTCTTTAAATATCTCCTCATCACTCACCGCTTCCCGGTTCCATGTAAGGTAAGATTTCTTCATGTGATAAGCGATCATCCGTACCAGGTCGTCTTTTTCTTCACCGGGCTCCAGTTCAACGGCTTTTTCAATCATCAGCACGATGGACCTGCCATAATGTTTCCGCTTGATCTTAAACTGGTGATAAGGAACCTTGTTGGGTTTGCTCTTCAAGTGATTCAGGCTCGGGCAAGGGATATGGAGAATCAATATCCAGTTCAAAATCGGCAATAACGGCCAGGTGATCCCATAGCTTGTGTTTGAAATCGGCCACATCCCTCAGGTGGGGATTCAGGTTTCCCATCACGCCAATCACGGTTTTGGCCGCTTTGTTCCTCTCATCACGGTCATCGATGGTCTTGATGTGATTCACCATCTTCTGTATGTTTCTGCCATATTCAGGCAGAGATCAGCTTATTGCGGCTGGAATTATAATCGTAATCCATTCAAATGATTTTTTTACAAAAGTACTTCTTTTTATGACTCCACCACCCTCAATTTGGCGAATTTGAGCAGGAGCTGTTTGCGCAGTGTGGGGAGGGGAACTCACGGTGGCTTTGATGTTGGATTCGGCACCCTCCAAGAGCGGTGACTTCTCCAATGCCAAAACGGGGATGCTCCACCCTTACCCCAACCCGGATCAGACCCGGATCGGAAGGAACAAAATCTTTGGGTGGCTGGGCCGAGCTTGCAGGTTTAAAGGAGGCCGGAGGCTGGTTCACATTGGTAAGCTTCCGCCCTCCCACCTGGACATTCCTGGGCTGTGACTTGCGCTCCATAATTTTGCGATAGGCCTCGGGAACAAATTTCTCTTTGCTTTGCTCTTCAGCCTGGGGAATAACCGGGTAGAAATCGGGAGGAAGATCCAGGTATTTGGTATCGATCTCCTTGATAAAACGGCTGGGTGAACAGGAGTGCTGAATGCCCCACTTATAACGCAGGGCGGCATAGGAGATCACAGCTGTCTTTTCGGCCCGGGTCAGCGCCACATAAAAAAGCCGGCGCTCCTCCTCCAGGTCCTTTGGATTGTCAGTGCTCATCTGGGACGGAAAGAGCTCCTCCTCTACCCCTGCAATGACCAGGTGTTTAAACTCCAGTCCCTTGGCTGCATGGATGGTCATGATGCTCACCTGGTTCTTATCCTCCTCTTTCTCCTGGTCCGCATCGGTCATCAGGGTCACCTCCTGCAGATAGTCCCCCAGGGTCATGTCCCCCTCAATCTCTTAATTGTCCGTGAAATCTTTGATCCCGTTCAAGAGTTCCTCCACATTCTCGTAGCGGCTCACATTCTCAGGTGTCTGGTCCGATTTCAGGTCTTTCAGGATTCCTGCTTCGTTGACAATGGTATAGGCAAGGTCAAAAGCCTCCATCTCGCTGAGCCGTTGCTGGAAACTTTTGATCATGGCCGTAAATCCCTGGAGTTTGGCCAGGGTCCCCTTGTTGAATCCCAGGTTTACCTGGTCCAGATGCACCAGGATATCCCAGATGTGAGAATCCAGTTTCTCGGCATACCCGTTCAGCTTGTCCAGGGTGGTTTTTCCGATGCCCCGCATGGGGTAATTGATGATCCGCTTAAGGGATTCATCATCCCTTGGGTTCACAGTAAGCCGGAAATAGGCCAGCAGATCTTTGATCTCCTTGCGCTGGTAAAAGGAGAGCGACCCGAATACTTTGTATGGAATATTCATCCTTCGCATACTCTCCTCGAAGATCCTGGACTGGGCATTGGTGCGGTAGAGGATGGCAAAATCACTATACTCCAGCTGCTCCCTGAAACGCAGGTCGGAGAAGTGTTTGGCCACAGTTGAATCCCTCCTCCCTGTCATCCTTTGCCTTTACCACCTGGATGGGTTCTCCGGTTTCTTTTTTGGAAAAGACCTCCTTGGAAATCTGTCCCCGGTTTTTCTTGATGACGAGTTGGCTGCCTTTACAATGGTCTGGGTGGAACGGTAGTTTTGCTCCAGTTTGATAAAGCCGGTAATCGGCGTAATCGTTTTTAAAATTGAGGATGTTCTCGATGCGGGCGCCCCTGAATGAATAGATGCTCTGCGCATCATCCCCCACCACGCAAATGTTGCGATGGATCTCCGAGAGTTTCTTGATGATCAGGTACTGGGAATAGTTGGTATCCTGGTACTCATCCACCAAGCACATAATCGAAGGACTCCCGGTATTTATCCAGGACAGTCCGGATGGTCCCTGAACAGTAGGTTGGTCTGAAGCAGCAGGTCATCAAAATCCATGGCCCCAAAATGCTTGCATCGTTTCACATAGCGGTCATATATCTCACCCAGCCTTGGGCGCCTGGATACCTGGTCCCGCACCTGGAATTCGCCGTTGGTCAGGTAGACATCCGGAGTCACCAGGTTGTTTTTGGCCGCCGAGATTCTTCCGAATACCTCGGCAGGGCTTGTAAATCTTCTCATCCAGGTTGAACTCCCTGATGATGGTCTTCACCAGGCTCCTTGAATCGATGGTATCGTAGATGGTGAAATTCCCTGGGAAATCCCAGCACCTCTGCTTCACGCCTGAGAATCCTTGCAAAGAGTGAGTGAAAGGTTCCCATCCAGAGTTCCCGGGCCAGGTGCGGAGATACCATGCTGCCGATTCGCTCCTTCATATTGCTGGCAGCCTTGTTGGTAAAGGTTAGGGCAAGAATCCTGTGCGGGGGGAATGCCCAGGGAAAGCAAATGGGCAATACGGTAGGTCAGTACACGGGTCTTGCCCGATCCCGCACCTGCGATAACCAGTGCGGGTCCCTTGTGGTTCAATACTGCTTCCTGCTGCGCCTCATTCAAATCCTGCCTGATCTCTTCCACTCTCTCCGCTTTATTTTGGGTTGGCTAAGATAACATATGTTCATGGAATATATCCGGGTAAATCGCCCGGGCTTTCACAAATTATTGCACAGTTTTTTTAAAAGTTGCAATTTTGTGGGCCGTCAGATCCGTATAATAAATTGGCAATAATTCGTTTATAGTCTATAGATCAAAAGCATTGAGATTCCGGACCGTTCATAAAAATATTATTGCCGGGGCTGATCCTGTGCTTGGCCTTTCTCAGTCAGGCCATGGGCCAGATCACCTCGACCTACTGCCCATTACACGGACAGCCTGCATGTATCCGGAGAGTCCGGGGAAGGATCCTTTGTTTGTTTTTTACCAGACCAACAAGAGATATAAGCCGGCACGCCTGCATGCCACATTGCCCGGAACCGGGAAGCTATAATTTCGAATGGAGCAAGTATAATCCGGTCCATCAGAGGATTTGATCCGCCCTTTCAGACCGATACCGATGTACCGTCCTCGAATGTTGACGACCTGGAGGACGGCGGCTACCAGGTAAGGATTTTTAACGGCACAGGTACCGATACCACCCTGCTGGCCTGGGTGTTGCTGGACAAGTTACATGCCTGGCTCCATAAAACCGAGGATGGTAATTTTGATCCCGGATGGCGGGACTGCTGAAAGTGGCCCTGAATGGATATCGTAGAACCCGATACCCTGATCTATTATGATCCGGTGATCTCATTTGAAACTGGAGAGGATGCTGAATTTCAAATTTAAGTGGTCCTCAGACAATGAAGACTTCAGTCATCCCCCTAGATACCATTGGCCTGGCACCCAAAATCCTGTACTCCCCCCCTTATATGACACATGGTTCATCCTCACTGTTACCGATGAACTGGGTATGGTGGAGGTGGATTCGGTATTTTACGAAAGCATCCAGACCAAGGCCGAGTTCACGGTTGAGCTATTATGACAAGATTCCAGGCGAACGATTTACCGTGAGAGGACTGGATGCTCCGAATTTTGAGACTGGACCAGCAGAAAAGGGAAGCACGGATGCCACACTAACCGTCAGGTTTATTAACGAGTCGCTGAACGGAGCAGCCTATTTGTGGGTCTTGCTGGATACACTGCGGTGGGATCAGGGAGGAAAAACCACCTACAGCGTGGACGAAATGCCCGAGTACACTTACGAGATGCCGACAAATACTATTATCCCTATATGTATTCTTACAGTGAGGAGGAGTGCGTCGATTCGAGTCAAAATAGACGCAGGGTATCCACGTGGTCAAGTCCCAGCTTGATCATCCCCAATGTTTTTTCACCCAACGGAGATGAGCACAACAATGTATGGTACTTTAAACACCAGTCGCTGAAAACCTGCAAGATCACCATTGTGGACCGAACCGGAAAGGTGGTTTATAAGAAGAAGATTGACAATATCTATGAGTGGGAAGGATGGAATGGAAATATGCATGACAGCGACCGCAGGGCCCCCGAAGGGCAGTACTATTACGTTGTGGAGGCCCTGGGATATGACGGAGTTGAGTACAAAGATCCGTCACTCTGGTCACAAATGAAAATATTCGGAGGAGCGGCACCAAGGAACCCGGGAGGCGGTACAGGCGGCACCAATCCGGGGGGGGGACAGGGACTGACCCCAGACTGACACCCGTTATACCGGCTGGCTGTACCTGTTTCAGACACTAACAACTTAGTACTCAGTGCATAGTACTTAGTATGGTAATGGGCACTGGGCACTGGGCACTGGGCACTGGGCACTTTTTAATGAGGGTATTGCGAATCATAATCGTTATTTTAATCCTGATCGCCCTCGGGACCTTTTTCTGGCTCACAGCAGGAAGCGATCCTGAAACCCTGCTCCTGGACCGACTGCTGGTACTGACCAGAACCTGGTCTATATTGTGTTCTGCTCGTTGCCTTCACCCTGCTCAGCACCCTGACGGGTCTGCCCATATTTTACCTCTCCCTGGCCATGGGTTTTCTGCTCAATTTTATTCCGGCCCTGCTCATCTGCTGGGTGGTGAATATTGTGGCCGTCATGCGCCACCTTTTACCTGGTGCGATTTGCTTTCACAGCATTACTTCCAGGAAAAATATGGCTATAAGAAACTGATCAGGCGCATCAACAAACGCATCCAGAAATACGGATTGTGGTCAGTAGTATTCAGCCGGGGCATCTACATCCTCCCCACCAACATGATCAATTTCAGTTTTCCCTTGAGCAACATCACCGCTCGGACTTACCTGGCAGGAACCATCCTTGGACTGCTGCCCGAATGCCTGATCAATGTACTCACCGGCTACCTGATCAAACATGAGGTGATTCTTCTCTCCTCGCCCGAATCAGACACATGGCAGGCATTGGTCATCGGAGGATTCATCCTGCTCTTTGCACTGGTGTTCATCCTCCTGAGGGTGAGACAGAATCACAGGAAGAAATTCAAATCCATCCAAGCCATTCCCTACAAGAGATGATTTTCAAAGACAGGTGGTGGTGAAATAGACATTGGGACTCCCCTCTTTCTGCACAGTGACATCCGGGGTCGGGAAGGGCATCACCCAGACACATACCTGGGTCAGCGAAGGCATGTCCATGATCCCGATTGTTTTCAATGCGGTGTTGGCAGAGATATCAAGCGTGCTGAGATCATTCTCACTGCAATAGAGCGCCCGCAATCCGGTATTGGCAGTTAAGTCCAATGTCTTCAAACGGTTGGCCGAACAATAAAGCTCTTCCAGGGCCGGAAGCGCTGACAGATCCAGGGAGGTGAGATCACACAAACTGCAATCCAGCTCCACCAGCCCGGGATTCCCGGTAAAATTCAGATCAGGGATATAGTTGTGTCCGCACCTCAGTTTTTCAAGCGCCGGATTTCCAGAGACATCAAGGGCTTCCAGCAAGTTGCTCCGACAGTCAAGGGAATACAGCGCACTGTTCTGGGACAGATCAAGACTCGGAATATCATTGTTAAAACACCACAGCACAGTGATGTTTGTGTTGCCGGACACATCAAGCTTATCCAGCCGGTTGGAGTAACAGCTGAAGAAAGTGAGCAAGGGATTTCCGCTCATATCAAGGTGGCCAATTTTGTTGTCTGCACAGCCGAGTAAGGCCAGGTTTGGATTGTGCGTAAGATCCAGTTCCGTGATCTGGTTCTTTTCACAGTTGAGTAACTGAAGGGAGCCATGCATCGAAACATCCAGTCCTGTGAGCATATTGCCAGCGCAGGAGATGCTTCTCAACAATACATTGTCCGACAGATCCAGACTGGAGAGTTCATTGACGGAGCAGACAAGCACCTCCAGGTTTACAAATGCGCCAATCCCGGTGAGGTCAGCAATCTCATAGAATCCCACATTCAGTGAATCAATAAGCTCAGCTTCTGTCTCCACAATATATCCATCCCCGTTTACATCCACACCTTCTTCAATGAGCGCCTCTAAAAATGCATCATCGGGTATGTGGACGGTACCTTCCGGATCGGGCGTTTCAGTCTCACATTGTGAGAAGAATAGTCCCAACAAAAGGAAATAGAGTATTCTGGCCGAATTAATTCTCATCTGTTCCGCAAAGTAAAAAAAATATACCCACCCCTTCAAATTTAACCTTGTTCACTGGAAATAGTCTGAATAGACTTCACAATCATTAAAATAATGTCCAGGAGTCATCCCTGAGAGCTTCACAAAATCGTGGGTCATGTGTGCCTGGTCATAATATCCGCAAAGATAGCTTAATTCAGTCAGGCTCATCCGGTTTTCCCTTGACTTCTCCTTGAGGGTTCTCTGGAACCTGACCGTCCTCAGGAACTGCTTGGGGGAAGATCCCACACAAGTGCGAAAAGTGCGCTCATACTGCTTCCGACTCAGACAGGCTGAATCAGCCAGAGTACCAATATCAACCATCCCTTTTTCCTTGTTGATGATCCCTATGCTATGCCAGATCCGGTCGAACTCATAGCTGCTTTTCATCTTCCCCAGCCGGTTCCATAAAAAGGCTCGGCGATAGGATGCGCTGCTGGAAAGTTTTGGCCAAGGCAATTTTGTTTTCCAGTTCATTCACCACTTCCTTCAGGACGAACCTGAGAGGAACACTCTGGTTTAAGAACTCACTGATGGGTGCATTAAGATCGCCATGAGTCCATGGGGCTGAAAAATGATGGAAAACAGGCACTACCTTTCCAGTGACCCGAAGGTCGTAAAAAGAGTTTTGCTGGCCCGAGACCAAAACCTGGTCTCCGAGGGGATGTTATTATCAAGGGACTCCGGCAAACCTTCCAGGTAAAACACAAGCTCAGGCAGGCCATTGGGCACGATCCGCTGGATGTGCTCCCGGCCTGGCAGAGAGATTCGTTTCCAAAGTCCAATAGCTTTTCACGTAAGGTGAACAAACCCATATGTGGAGGGGATACCTGTATACTCATGATTCTTTAATCAGTCAGCAAAAATAAGAGATTATTCATTCCCGTACAATCCGACTTTGTTTCCTTCCGTATCCACAAAAAGTGCGAAAAATCCGCGACCTTCTGCTTCGATTTTCGTTGATGGGCTGAACAATCTCACCCTCCCATCGAAGTAACTGTTCCGATGGCCTGTTCGAGCTTAGATCCCATATCAAAACTGACCAGCACGCCATCCTTAGAAGGCTTGAAACCAGGAGAGACTGATATGGCGCCCTCATCATTGGGAAAGCAAGCCATTTTCTCCTCTTCCAAAATCCAGGATCTCAAGTTAATTCCCAGCAGGGCATTGTAAAATTTCACAGCCCTTTCCATTTGTACAGCGGGTATCTCAACCCAGGCAATATTTTTTTCATCGTTTGTTTTCTTTTCGGTTAAAGTTACGATGCAAAACTAATCCTTCCTATCCCTGGAAAATTGTAATTCTGCGACATAAAACAGCGCATAGTACCTGGTGCAAAGTTCGAGAAATATGGGTGCCGGGCACTGGGCACTGTGTTTACCTGACAATTTGTCAAAACATATCGGTTGGTCCAATATTTGACTTGTAAGCAGCATATTATTGGTTTTATTAAAGGAATATAGAAATGGCTAAGAAGACGAATAAATCTGATAAACAGAAAGATAAGGGTCTGAAAAGGACCAGGCAATGAACGAAGAACAGGTTCAGGAAGAGACCCAGCAGAATGAGACAGCTGAGGAGAACGAAGAAATAGCGGAGGAGGTTGAGAAGAAAGAGCCCTCAACAGAGGAAAAACTGGCAGAATTACAGGACAGATACCTGAGGTTGTCAGCTGAGTATGACAATTTTCGTAAGCGGACCCTGAAAGAGAAGATCGATCTCCAGAAAAGTGCCAATGCTTACCTTCTGGAAGCACTCCTTCCGGTTGCTGATGACTTTGACAGGGCGCTGCAGGTGGTGGATGAGGCAAAAGAGATTGGTGCGGTCAAAGAGGGATTTCACCTGATCTCAGGCAAATTTAATGCTTTCCTCACCCAACAGGGAGTGAAAGAAATTAAAGCAATCAACAAGGAGTTTGACACGGACCTTCACGAGGCCATCACCAAGATCCCTGCTCCTGCCAAGAAGCTAAAGGGGAAAGTGGTTGATGTAATTCAAAAAGGATATTTCCTGAACGAAAAAGTTCTTCGCTTTGCCAAGGTGGTCATCGGGGAATAAAAACAGCGGAACAAAAGATCACATGGGGAAAAAAGACTATTACGAGGTGTTGGAAGTATCCAAAAATGCTTCCCAGGAGGAGATCAAGAAAGCCTACCGCCAGCAAGCCATTAAGAACCATCCTGACAAGAATCCGGGAGACGCCGCTGCCGAGGAGCGGTTCAAGGATGCTGCGGAGGCCTATGAAGTGCTCTCGGATGCCGAGAAACGAAAAAAGTACGACCAGTTTGGTCACGCCGCATTTCAGAACGGTGGTGCGGGCGGATTTGGTGGCGGCATGACCATGGATGATATTTTCTCCCAGTTCGGCGATATTTTCGGAGGATTTGGAGGATTCGGCGGATTTCGGAGGATTTGGAGGCTCCTCCCGTGGAGGTGGCGTAACCAAGGGTTCCAACCTGCGTGTCAAGGTGAAGCTGACCCTTAAGGAGGTGGCCAACGGTGTGGAGAAGAAAATCAAAGTAAAAAAATACAATGCCTGCGAAGCGTGCAACGGGTCCGGTGCAAAAAACGGAACCGCCAAAGAAACATGCTCTACCTGTCACGGGCAGGGCCAGGTGACCCGTGTGACCAATACTTTCCTTGGACAAATGCAGACAGCCTCCACCTGCCCCACATGCCATGGAGAAGGTTCTACCATCAGTCAGAAGTGTGAATCCTGTTACGGGGAAGGCATCGCTAAATCCGATGAGATCATCAAGATCAACATCCCTGCCGGAGTGGCAGAAGGCATGCAGGTCAAAATGAGCGGCAAAGGAAATGCAGCGCGCAGGGGCGGAGTGAACGGAGACCTGCTGGTGATCATCCAGGAGGAAGCCCATCCCGAACTGACCAGGGATGGAAGTGATCTGATCTACAACCTCTACCTGACCATTCCCCAGGCCACCCTTGGTGCCACTGTGGAGATTCCCACCGTGGAGGGGAAGGCGAAAATCAAGATCGAAGCGGGAACCCAGCCAGGACGAATTCTCCGCCTGAGAGGAAAGGGCGTTCCGGAAGTGAACGGTTACGGTCGGGGCGACCTGCTGGTGCAAATCAATGTCTGGATCCCAAAATCGCTGGACAAGGAGGAACGAAAAGTATTTGAAAAAATGGAACAATCGGATAGCTTTACCCCCAGACCCGATAAATCTGAAAACGGTTTTTTCAACCGGATGAAAAACTTATTTGAATGATCCGAGCCAGTGAGCCCAGCGGAGCCAAGCTTATTACTGTCGATGCAGTTGTCAAGGATTTCAGCGGCCACAGGGCACTGAACAAAGTTTCCCTCGAAGTTCCTGAAGGAAGTGTATACGGACTCCTGGGGCCCAATGGTGCAGGGAAGACCACCCTGCTCAGGATCATCAACCAGATCACTGCCCCCGACCAGGGGCGCATCCTTTTCAGGGGAGTGCCCATCGGGAGTGAGCACCGCAGTCAGATCGGCTACCTGCCCGAAGAAAGGGGCCTCTACAAAAAAATGAAGGTGGGTGAACAGGCCCTGTACCTGGCGCAACTCAAAGGATTGAGCCGGCAGGAAGCCATGAGAAGGCTTCGGATATGGTTTGAGAAATTTGAGATCGGACCCTGGTGGGACAAGAAGGTGGAGGAGCTTTCCAAAGGAATGGCCCAGAAAGTCCAGTTCATTACAACCGTTCTTCACGAACCCGAATTGCTGATCTTTGATGAACCCTTCAGCGGATTTGATCCCATCAATGTGAACCTGCTGAAGGAGGAGATCCTCCAGATGAAAAAGCAGGGTGCCACCATCATTTTTTCCACCCACAACATGTCCTCGGTCGAGGAGCTTTGTGATCACATTACCTTGATCAATGAATCAGAAACTGTGCTCCAGGGGGAGATCTCCAAAATCAGGGAGAAGTACCGGGCCAACAAATATCATGTGACCTTCAAAGGGGAACCGGAAAAACTGACAGCCGGACTCGAAACAGGATTTGAGGTCATGCAGATGGATGAGAACGGAATGGGTCAACAGGCCACCATACGGATCACAAAAGACGGGGGTCCCAACGATCTCCTGAGGAACCTTGTTGATATTACTGAAGTTAAAGCCTTCCACGAGATCCTTCCCGGCATGAATGATATTTTTATACAGGCAGTGACATGAGCAAGACAGCACTGATCATCCGGCGTGAATACCTGACCCGGATCCGGAAGAAATCTTTCATTGTTATGTCCATCCTGGGTCCTTTCATCTTCGCAGCCTATGTGCTGATCCCCATGTACTTTGCCACCATGGAGGATAAGGAGGAGAAGACCGTGGTAGTTATTGACGAATCCAAACTATTCACCGAATACAGTTCCAAAGGGGCCACCTGTGTCATCCCCGGAACCGATTACCTGGAGTTCCAGGTGATCCAAGGGGTTCCACTGGAGACCTTCAAGGAGGGTTTCGACGAATCGGGATACTATGCCATTCTGTATATCCCTGCCAACATCCTCTCTTCCGAATCTGCGCTGATCTATTCAACCAAACAGACCTCACTGGACGTAAGCAACTACATCAAACGTTCCATGGAGTCGGAGATTGAACACCTGAAGCTTTCCACCCACGACATTCATGATATTGAGCGGATCCTGGCAGAAGTAGAGACCAGACTGAATGTAAGGAAATCAAATGGACCAAAGGACGGGGAGACCAAAGAATCCAACACGGGTGTTGTCATGGGCGTGGGGTACATGGGTGGACTCCTGATCTTTTTCTTCATCTTCTTCTTTGGATCGCAGGTGATGCGAGGAGTGATCGAAGAGAAGGTGAGCCGCATCATCGAAGTGATTGTCAGCTCGGTCAAGCCCTTCCAGCTGATGATGGGCAAGATCATCGGTGTGGGTCTCACAGGCCTTACCCAGTTTCTGATTTGGATCGTCTTCTCCTTTGTATTGATTACAGGTTTGAAAGCTGCATTTCTTCCCGGAACTGAACCAGACGCCCACCGAACAGGTGATGGGTTCCGACCTGTTCCGGATGGTGGGCTCTGCAGGATAATGCGGGGCCTCAGCAACGCTGTATTATCCGATGACGACATGGACAAGGCCCAGGAGATTTTTGCGGCCCTGAAAACCATCAATGCAGGCGTAATGATCGGATCCTTCCTTTTCTACTTTATTTTTGGCTACCTGCTGTATGCTGCCATGTTTGCAGTGATCGGATCGGCATGGTGGATAATGAAACCGATACACAGCAGTTGATCATGCCTGTGATCCTGCCCCTGATCCTGGGCATATATGTGATGATCAGTGCCATGAACAATCCCGATTCGGCGCTGCCCTTCTGGTTCAGCATGATCCCATTCACTTCCCCCGTGGTAATGATGGTCAGAATTCCTTTTGGAGTTCCCTGGTGGCAGGTGCTTGTGTCGGGATCGCTCCTGATCGGAACTTTCCTGGCCATGACATGGGTGGCTGGAAAGGTCTACCGTACCGGAATCCTCATGTATGGTAAAAAGAGCAGCTACAGGGAGATCTGGAAATGGATCCGCTATAGTTCGTAAGCGTTAAACCTGATTACCTTATCCTTTGTTGTGGCATGATTGCCATCCTCGATTTCGGTACAAACACCTTCAACCTTCTGATTGCGGAACGAAAAGACCGCAGCTTCAACATCATCCATGCCAGCAAACAACCGGCCAAGCTGGGCCGCGGCGGAATTCAGATCAACCGCATCACCCCGATGCTTTTGAACGTGGTTTTGTGGCCATCAATAACCACCTGGAGACCATTAAAAAATTCGAGGTGGAAGAGATCAGGGCCTTTGCCACTTCGGCCATCCGAAATGCAAGCAACGGACAGCAGTTTGTAGATGAAGTAGAGAAGCGCTTCGGATTCAGGGTGAGGGTGATCCCGGGTGAACGGGAAGCTGAACTGATATACAAGGGCGTCAGGCAGGCCGTGGAGATCACAGAAAAAAAGGTAATGATCCTGGACATCGGGGGAGGCAGCAATGAGTTGATCATTTGCAACAACGAGGGGATCATCTGGAAACACAGTTTCGAACTGGGAATGGCCCGGATCATCGAGTTGTTCGACATTTCGGATCCCATTATCACACGAAGAGATCGAGGCCCTGGAATCCTACTTCAAGCATGAACTACAGCCTCTTGTTCGAGGTTGTAAAAAAGGAGAAACCGAGGATCATGGTGGGTGCATCCGGATCCTTTGACACCTTCTACGCCTTGCTCAGGCACCGAAGCGGGATCGTGGCTGATGATGGGCCATGGCCGGGAGATCTCCCTCTCCGATTTTAAAAAGATCCATCACTTGCTGATCCGGTCCACCCTGGCCGAAAGGAAGGTAATGCCGGGCATGGAGCCTGTCCGCGTTGAGATGGTCGTGGCAGCCGTGATTTTTGTTAATTTTGTAATACGTGAATGCCACATCAAGCAACTGCTGCAATCAGAATTTGCCCTGAAAGAGGGCGTGATTTCAGAACTGGTGGGCATCTAATCACAAATCAAGCATGGCACATATCCTGGTAATTGACGACGAAAGAAGCATCCGGAATACCCTGAAGGAGATCCTGGAATATGAAAAATTTACGTGTGGACCTGGCAGAGCATGGTGCAGAAGGGCTGGAGAAGTATAAAAACGGCAGCTTCGACATCGTACTTTGCGATATCAAAATGCCGGAAATGGACGGACTGGAGGTCCTTGAAAAAATTTTCCAGGAAGAGGGTGATGCCCAGGTAATTATGATCTCCGGGCACGGAAACATCGACAATGCAGTGGAGGCCATTAAAAAAGGTGCTTATGACTTCATCGAGAAACCGCTGGACCTGAACCGCCTGCTGATCACCATCCGGAATGCCCTGGACAAAACCACCCTGATCACGGAGACCAAGGTGCTGAAGAAAAAGTTAACAAGGCCTATGAGATGGTGGGCGAATCTCCGGCCATCCTGCAGGTGAAAGCCATCATTGAGAAAGTGGCCCCCACCGATGCCAGGGTGCTGATCACCGGCTCCAATGGCACCGGTAAAGAGCTGGTGGCCAGATCGCTTCATGAAAACAGTACCCGGGCCACACGGACCTTTCATTGAAGTGAACTGCGCAGCCATCCCCTCCGAGCTCATCGAGAGTGAGCTTTTCGGTCACGAAAAAGGAGCATTTACCTCGGCCATCAAACAGCGCAAGGGCAAGTTTGAGCAGGCCGATGGAGGAACCATCTTCCTGGATGAGATCGGTGACATGAGTCTTTCGGCCCAGGCCAAGGTGCTTCGCGCATTGCAGGAGAACAAGATCACCAGGGTGGGAAGCGACAAAGACATCAACGTGAATGTGCGTATTCTGGCAGCCACCAACAAAAACCTGAAAGAGGAGATTGAAAAGAGCCAGTTCAGGGAAGACCTTTACCACCGCCTGAGTGTGATTCTGATCCATGTACCCTCGCTCAACGATCGGCTGGAGGACATTCCGCTGCTCACTGAGCATTTCAACACCCTGATCGCCCAGGAGTACGGAACCCAGCCCAAAGTCGTCAGTGCGGATGCCATCAAGGAGTTGCAGAAGATTACCTGGACCGGAAACATCCGTGAATTCCGTAATGTGCTGGAGCGGCTGATCATTCTCTGTGAAAAGGAAATCACCGGGAAAGACGTAATCAGCTTTGCAGCACCCATCTCAAAATAGTGCCCAGTACTCAGTGCCCAGTACTCAGTGCCCAGTACTCAGTGCCCAGTACTCAGTGCCCAGTACTCAGTGCCCAGTACTCAGTGCCCAGTACTCAGTGCCCAGTACTGCAGTAGTGTCGTCCTGAGAGGGGGAGAGCGTTTCCTCAACGAAAGCGTCATAAATAGCGTGGTTATCCACCCCGTCATCTTCTGTGATCCTTTGAAAGATATAGATCTCGTAATCGTAGCCCCCCAGCACCTGGAAGAGTTTTACCGGTCGCACCAGGTGCACCAGCCTGAAGCCGGGATCATCCATGAGATTCTTGAGCGGTAACTTTCCCTCATTGGGACTGAAGTGGGCATCCCAGATCACCATTTCTCCTTCCTGGATATTGAATGCAGGATCTTCATTGTTATAAACAAAGGCCCGTACACGCTCCTCATCGTATGGATTCAGGTCCATAAAATGACAGAAGAAAGGATCGTAATAGTAAATTTTATGCTGGAAATACTCCGAGTCTTTTATCCACAGGGATGCTTCTTTGACCAATACCTGGGTACCCCCCAGTGGAACGGGAATCTGGTAAGCTCTTTGGGGAACTGTTACAAGGAAGATACAGAGCAGGGCGGTCAATCCGACCTTCCACCACGCTTTCAGTGGGATCCAGTCCATAAACCTGCTCCATCCCTTTACGCCCAGAACAGCTGCTGCAGGAACAATGGCAGCGATCACTCGGATCATCCCTACAGAATTACCCTTCCCCTTCCACCAAACATAAGAGTGGGCGGCAAAATAGAGCAGGAAGGGAAGGTAGACCACCAGCATCTCCATGAGCCACTCCTTTTTCACTTTACCGGACTTCAGAAGAGGTTCCAATAGCCATACCAGCAGGCCCACGATGAAAAGGATGGCCAGGGGAAAGCCAAAAATGTATTTTGTTGCCTTCACATAATGGAACAGTTCACCACTTCCGTAGATGGCTTTCGCATTGCCTTTATAGGGCATCTCATGGATCACCCAGAGGATATCATTGAAATGAAAACTTCCCACGATGCTGTAAAAGATAAATCCCAGGAAGAGGAAGGGCAAGGCCCTCCATTGTTTCTCCCAGGCCAGCGCCACCATGAACAGGGGGAGGATCACTGCTCCCTCGGTCCTTACAAAGGGGAGGAAGGACAGAAGGATGGCAGACCAGATATATTTCTCCTTGTAAAAGAGAAAAATGGTAAGGATCAGAACCAGGCTGAAAAGGATCTCAGTCATCCCACTCAGCATCAACATGGTATAAAGCGGAGCAGAGATAACCAGGAAAATGGCCAGCTCAGGATATTTAAATTTCAAATGCCTGGCTGTCCGGTAGGCAAAATAGGCTGCAGCAGCTCCTGCCAGCACATTGAAGATCCTCACTCCATTGTAACCGAATTGTGCGAAAGGTGAAGTGAGCGCGGTGAAAAAAGGCTTTCCCCAGTGGTGCAGAAAAAAATAGGGTATCTGGTAGGCATATCTTGCATAACGGTAATGGGTCATGTCATCTGCACCCCCAACAGTTCCTTCGGAGAGAAAGACCAGGATGGTATAAACGGCCACAAGCACAACCAGGATGGCCGGGACCAGGTAGCTATTCAGCTTCCCTTTCATAAAAATACCCTCCTGTTGAAAAGTCCATATTTCACAATGCAGTAGATGGCTCTGAATCCATCCTTCCAGTTGATCTTTTTGCCCTCTTCGTAGGTTCTTCCATAATAGGAAATACCAACCTCATAAATCCTGATGCCGGGTACCCTGGAAATCTTAGCCGTCACTTCAGGCTCAAAGCCGAATCTGTTCTCCCTCAGGTAGATCTTCTTGATAATCTCTGACCTGAACATCTTGTAGCAGGTCTCCATATCGGTCAGGTTCAGGTTATTGAACATGTTGGACAGGGAGGTCAGCATTTTGTTGCCGATGGAATGCCAGAAGAAAAGAATCCGGTGGGGATTGGATCCCATAAAGCGGGACCCGTAAACCACATCTGCTTTCCCATCAAGAATGGGCCGGAGCAGATCCCTGTATTCCTGTGGATCATATTCAAGGTCAGCATCCTGCACCACAAGGTAATCACCCGATGCCTCCTGAATACCGCGACGGATGGCAGCTCCCTTACCCCTGTTTTTGTCCTGTTTGAAAAGATGAATGGAACGATTTTCATTCTCCAGCATATAAGCTTCTATGATCGCCTGTGTATCATCGGTGGAGCAGTCGTTAACAATCACAATTTCAAGCGTGATGCCATCCAGGCTGACTTCGAATACATGATCAAGAATTTGTGTTACGGTCTTCTCCTCGTTGTATGCGGGGATGATAACGGAAAGCAGTTGGTCCATTCAGTTTTTTTGTGAGAAAATCAAAGTTAATTAAAATCTAATATCTCTATCTTAGGTCCATGAAAAGGATATTCAACATACTTCTGGTTGTCTCGTTTGTATTCCTTTTCATCTACCTGGTCCGGCAGGAGTACATCATTCCCGAGATTCATAACATGACAGCCCTGGTGGCTTCTGTTGTCTGTCTTTTTGCGGGCTTTTATGCCAGCACTTTCAGCTGGTTTGTGGCACTCAGGGCACACCGTGTCAGGCATAGCATGCGTGAGACGCTTGTATCTCACGGACAGTCTATTTTCGCCAAATATATTCCTGGTAAAATATGGGTCATCCTGGGCAGGGCGAGTTATCTTTCTGACGATAAAACCGGGCTAAAGAACAGGTCCTTCGTCTCCTTCATGGAACAGGCTGTCTACCTCTGGGCCGGATTTCTCATCTCTGCCATACCGACGGTCATTTTTTACGGATTCCACTGGATCAGTATCATAGTCCTGAACATCTTCCTGGGACTGACCCTTTTCCTCTTCGTGGAAAAGATTCATCATTGGGTGGTTCAATGGGCACAGCGGATCTTCAAAAAAGAGATCGATGTGCCACTGGTGAGGCTCAGGCAGGCCATTCCCATGGTCGGTGCCGTCCTTCTCATCTGGGGATTCTGGACGGGAGGATTCTATCTTTTTATGCTGGCCTTCAGCCAGGAAATCACGCCCATCATGATGTTTGCCTTTCCACTGAGTGTCTGTTTCGGCCTGCTGGCCATCATTCTGCCGGCCGGACTGGGAATGCGGGAGGGGATCATTATCGGCTACCTCACCCTGGCGGGGCTGGATGTGGAGACCGCCACCACCATCTCCTTTGTGAATCGTTTGTGGTTTATCTCAGGGGAGGTCTTCATCTTCGTGTTGGCCACTGCCTTCCGCATCAGAAGAAAGAAAAAACCGTAGAGAGCTCGTTCCAGAGACCTATTCCTTTCACCGTTCTTCGGCTTACGCCTCAGTTCCTGCGGTAGTACCTTACTTCTGCAGTCTGTCGTTGTCCTGGATATCCATCCACATGGCAAAGAACCATGATTGCAATCCTGAAATGACCAGGAAGATGTAGATGACAAGGATGCTGTTGGGGGTTACTTTTCCGGCCACAAATAGGTTTTTGAGGATCTCCACCAGGAAAGGAATGGATGCCAGTCCCAACACGAATCCCAGCATATAGAGCAGGAAGAGGGGATGAAAATCACGCTTGAAATACCTGATCCAGATGCGACGGAAGAAGGCCTTGAAGAGGAGCCAGGAGACCCTCGGGATGACCCGCATGATCTTCATTTTTGAGTTCTCCCCTACCCTGTATACCGGTTTGATTTCCACCTCCTTCAGGGAGCAGCGGGCCACATTCAGTTTCACCAGCATGTCGTTGGGCATGCCGTAGCGCTTATAGATGCCGGCCAGGTCAATCTTTCTCAGTGCTTCGAGCGAGATGCCTGTGTAGCCGGTCTGGGTATCGGATACCCGCCAGTACCCCGACGCAATCTTGGTGAGAATGGAGAGTATGGAATTCCCGAAATAACGTGTGCGGGGAATCACCAGCTTGGCGCTCCGGTGAATGAGCCTGTTTCCCTTCACATAATCTATATTCTCATCAATGACCGGGAGACAGATGGATTCCAGTTCGGAAGGGTCCATCTGGCCGTCCCCGGCCATCACCGCAGTACAGTCGATGTTGTTGTCCTTGCACCACTTGTACCCCCTGGCAATGGCAGCGCCCACACCACCGTTTTTCAGGTGGTTGATCAGGATAATCCGGCTCTGCGTGGGATCGCTGTTGACAATTTCAGAGGGGACAAAGCGTTCAATTTCTTTCAGGTCATACTCCTGCAGGACCATCTCGGCCTCGTTGTAAAAGTTGGCCTCAATGAGCCTGGGGCCAATCCGGTCCGAACCATATCCTGTCCCATCCTTCTCAATAAATGAAGTCACCACTTCTGCCGTCCGGTCGGTGGAAAGGTCATTCACCACCACCAGCCTGTCCACGAATCCGGGCATGCTTTCAAGTACCTTTTCGATCTGTCCCTCTTCATTGTAGGCCGGGATCACCACTGCCACGGTTTTGTTCTTGAGCATAGTTATTGTTTGGTCATACGAAGATACATTCTTTCAGTCACTTCAGCCATGGCATCCCCGGGGTCCATATCCATGCGTCTGGCATACCATCCGATCTCTTTCTCCAGTCGCCTGTCCTCCCTGATTATCTTTCGAACCTCCTCCATGGCCTCTTCACGCTCCATTTCTGCCAGGTAGTCGTACTGGTTTCCCGTGAGGTAGAACACATAAATACCCTGCCTCGCCAGCTGGTAATCAGGCATACTCAGGGTGGTCCAGTGGTGGGGATGGTATTTCACCCGCATGAAGGACCTGATGTAGGTATAGCGGTTCATGCCCACATAATGAATGATATTCTTTGTGTACTGGTAGGTGTTCAGCAGCTGAAACAGGATCAGAAAGCCAAAAACCGACATGGCAGTGACCCGTATCCTTTCCCTGGGAATGGCCCACACCCGCTCCAGTATAGCTGCCAGCGGAAAAGCCAGGATGCCGTAAATATCTATGTAGGCCCTGAGGCCAAATCCCCCGCCAAACCACCACGACCACCAGGAGCTCTGCACGTATACCATGGTCAGGAGCAGTACCAGCACCGGAACAAAGAATGATGGGAGCCGTTTCTTGGTCAGGACAATCCCTCCCACTGCCAGCAACATCATGGGGGTATAGATGAACCATCCCTTTTTAAAACCCAGAAGGTTTTGCCAGATGTGCGGGTGCGCCCAGTAGAAAGAAGCTCCCTCGGCGGCATAGGAAAAATAGAGGGTATGACCGGTGATTTCTTTCCAGTAAAGGAACTGGGGGATCCATACCGCAATAAAAGCAGCCAGCATCAGCAGGACCAGGTGGAATTTCCGGAGAAAGAAGAGGACCCGTTCCATGAACGCTCTCCAGGTTTTTACATCCCAGAGAAGCAGGAGGAAAAACACCAGGACATTGGTGGGCCTGACCAGCGTAATAAAACCAAAAAGGGCTCCGGTCAGGATGGTTCTCACCACCGTGGGTTTTTCGTACCAGCGGATCACCAGGAGGAGGAACAGGACAATCAGGAAGAAGCCATAGGAGTGCGCCATGGCCGCTTCGTAGGTAGCGTAGTATAGCAGGTTGGTCCCCAGTGCAACAGACAGAAGGGTAATGGCTGTGATCTTTGGTTTGAAAAAGCGCAGCAGGATGTTTTTCAGGATCACAAAGCCGAGGATCACGTAGAACAGGGCACTGAGCACCAGCAAAGCCTGGTAAACAGAACTGAATCCGTCAGCCGTCTTTCCCAGTAAAGGAGCCAGCCCATGGGCGATGAAGAAGAAAGGTGAATAAAGCACCGACAGGCCCATGGAGGTGATGATGAGCCGGTTTCCGTTCTCAAGGGTGGAAGACCAGAATTTATCATCATTCATAAATCCCTCGGGAGGGTTGTCAAGAAACCCAAGGGTCACATCCCCATAAATAAATGTGGCAGGCAGGTAACTGTAATAGGAGATCACATCCCAGTGAATCACTCCCCGCTCACCTGGCCCGTCGCGGGTCCACCGGTGGTGCATGAAATTGACAGCCATAAAGAGCACCCCAATGGCCAGAATCGCAAAGGATGGATAGGGATTGGATCTGAAGGGACAAGACCGGGGCTTACGCTTTATCATGGAGCTGCATGTTCAACTGGGGGGCAAAGATAATTAAAACTGGAAGTAGATAAAAGGTTGCAGGTCGGCCGACCACGATTGGTAGATAATGAAGATCACCACCACCGTAATGATCACCTTGACCCAGAGGGGTGTCCTGATGAAACTGTTGAGCAGACCATCTTTTCCAGCTCTCAGGCGCCCAGTGGGTGAAGTATCCCAGGACCATAACCCCGAACACCAGCCTGTAACTCCAGAGCACATGGGGAATAATGGATCCGTTGAATTCGTTGAAAGACCTGGCGGATCAGCTGGTTGGCTTTTTCCATGGATTCGGATCGGAACCATATCCGTGTAAAAGTGATAAAAACAAAGGTGTTGAAGATCTTCCAGAATCGTACCGCCCAGTGCTTGCTTTTCTCATAGGGACTGATCTTTTTCCACTGCTTGTAGATCACCAGCCCCACACCATTCAATCCGCCCCAGACTACAAATTGCCAGCTGGCTCCGTGCCACAATCCGCCCAGTAGCATGGTGATCATCAGGTTCACATCGGTCATGATCTTTCCCTTCCTGTTCCCCCCCAACGGGATGTACAGGTAATCTTTCAGCCAGGTGGAGAGGGAGATGTGCCAGCGTTTCCAGAAATTCCCCACGCTGGTTGCCTTATAGGGTGAATTGAAGTTCTTGGGAAGCCGGAACCCAAGCAGCAGCGCCACACCGATGGCTATATCAGTGTAGCCCGAGAAATCCACATATACCTGCAACGAATAGCCAAAGAGGGCCGTCAGGTTCTCAAATCCCGAGAATCCTTCCGGGTTGGCAAAGACCCGGTCCACAAAGTTCAGGGCAATGTAGTCGCCTATGAACATTTTCTTGAACAGACCCTTCAGGATCAGGAACAGGGCAAACCCGAACTCCTCCATGGAGAGACTGTACCTTTTGTAAAGCTGGGGGATAAACTCCGAGGCCCTGACGATGGGACCGGCCACCAGCTGGGGAAAGAAGGAGACATAAAATCCGAAATCGAGAATGTGCCTTACCGGATCCACCTTGCCCCGGTAGATATCCACCGTATAAGAGATGGTCTGGAATGTATAGAAAGATATCCCCACGGGCAGCAGGATCATGCTCACATCGAAATGGGTTCCTGTGATCCGGTTGGACAGGAGCGCGAAGTGGTTCACCACCTCCAGGTCTGCATTAAAAATGGCGTTGACCGTATCCACAAAGAGGTAGGTGTACTTGAAATAGGAGAGCAAAAAGAGATTGACCACCACGCTCATGATCACCCCAAATTTTTTCCACTCCCTCTTCCTTGCCCTGTGAATCAGGTTTCCCAGGTAGTAATCCGAAAAAGTGGAGAAAACAAGGATCAGAAAAAAGAGCCCTGATGTTTTCCAGTAAAAGAAAAGGCTGGCTCCAAACAGGAATATATTTCTGACGGCCCGCTGCTTGTAGATGAACGAATAGATGAGCAGCACCGTAAAGTAGAATCCCCAGAAAAAGAGACGGGTGAAGATCAGGGGCTTCTCCGGATTAAAAAGGAATATGTCTGCCAGGCACTGAAGCACGATTATCTGTTTTGGGATCTGTATTGTTTGTACTCAAGCATGAGGGCAGCGTAAAACATCTCGGCCACCAGATTCACGCCCAGGGCTGTGAAATGCACATAATCGGTAAAAGCCAGTGGTGGATCGGTGTGTACAAAAGAGGGCATGGAGTTGTATCCTCCCATGGCCTCATAGAGGTCCCAGAAAGCAAATCCGCTCTCCAGTGCCGCGTTCCTGAGGGCATCCCTCACAGGTTCCACCCCGGGGTAGGAGACAAACATACCCTTTTCCTTCAATGACATGTCGGAGGGTCCGATCACAATGATGGGAACACCCGGACAAAAATCCCTCAATAATTCCAACTCCCGTTTGAAGCGGCGCTGGTAGCGTTCGGCATTGATATAGGGGACCACGTTCCCGCCATACTGAAGGATCAGGAGTCCGGGCGAAAGGTACTCCAGCATCCTCATCTGCTGCTCCCGGTCCATCTTTGTGAAGATGAGGCCGGATCCACCCCGCATGGCAATGTTATCCATCTGCAGTCCACGATGCGACTCAAAGGAGATTCCGTAGATTCTTCCCCCTTCGGGAAGATACATGTCCAGGTTCAGCTTTTTGATTCGCGTATGATGACGGTAATCAGCCACGCTGAATCCGTCAGGTATGTGCGTGACAGTATCGGTGAGCGTGTCATTTACCATAAATGCAATGGAGGCATCCTCCACATAGGAGTGGAGAAACACCCTGACCCGGTCAAATGTACCGGTACGCCGCGAAGTATTGAAACTGTAATGAAGACTGGGCCAGACTCCCTCTTTGGGCAGGGGAACCGACGAAAATGCCCCCATGATCCCGTATGCATTGTGGGTGATGGTGGAATCCCTGTTTCCGAAAAAGGTATAGCGCAGCCACTCCCCGGACACCTCCTGTTGGAATGCCATATGTCCTGAATAGAGCGGGATGGCCTGTACAAGCCCTGTTCCCGAACCCCCGAATTGTTTCTGTAACCTGTAGCGGATCAATGCGGTCATCCGGTCATTTTCGATCTGGGAATCGCCAAAATGGAGAATCCTGGTGCGCGCCACGGAACCATCGAGTAGTCCGTCGAGCTGTGAAAAGAAAGGATCCAGCAGATGGGGCTCCCCCTGGGCAAAGCGGATCGGGTAGACCGACTGTTTCAGGCTGTCGGCGTTGGCTGGATTGAATACCTGGATGACTGTGTCAGATGTGGGAACCTGCAGACCATCCGGATAAAAACCCTCTTCCGGGTCCTCAGTAACAGTCGATGCAGCTACCATCTGTTCAACCACCTGGTCCATGTCCAGCGTATCACTGGCTGAAAGATCGGCCAGGTTCATGAATTTCAGATGAATACCTGGTGAGATGGAGATCCCCTGCCGGGGAAAGATGAGGGCCAGGAGGAAGAGCAGGAGGGTAAGTGCTGCAAAAAAAATGAAGGTCCGCATTGGCTTCATAAACCAAATATAACGTTCAATGCGGAAATTCCAAGAGCCGGTCAGCTCTTTCGTTTGATTCTGATAACCTGTCCGGGCTGTATTTTGGAGGCGTTGGAAATATGGTTCAGCCCGGCAATATCATCCTCGGAAACACCCGGGTAGAGCCTGGCAATCTCCCAGAGCGTGTCGCCCGCGCGTACCTTGTAGGTCACATATCCGGCATTCCCGCCATCGCCCGCGACTGATTCTGCTGAGGCTCCGGATGAAATGGTGGTGCCATCGGTCTTCCCGGCTATATTTTGGGTGGCCGGCATTTCCCTGCCTGCAAAATTCTGCTTCTGTGCAAAGCTCATGCTGTTCACCTCCCTGTACCTGGCTGACTTGCCCTTGGGCTTGTAAATGACCAGCTTCTGTCCGGCCCGGATCATGTTCCGGCTGATGTTGTTCCAATACCTCAGATCGGACGCGCGTACATCATACCAGTCGGCGATATAGCCCACATTATCACCCGATTTCACACTGTAATAGAGCTTATCATACTTATCTGAAGGGAGGTCCACGCTGTACGCGGAAGAGGAGTGCTGGGGTGAGGCAACCATCTTTCCCTTGTCAAAAAACACCGAATCCTTGATAGGACAAAGATGCTGTCCTGAAGATCAATAAAGGCAGCCGTGTACTCCTGTGCGATCTTCACGGCATACGATTTCTTCGCAGTGGCGGGGATCACATCCGTCCGGTACTGGGGATTCATGTCACGGATCTGCCCGATGGGAATGTCCAGCACTTCGGCGATCTGCTTCAGGTGAACCGGTTCATGCACCATGATGGTATCGGTATGGGGTGGCAGCTGAAGCGGGGCCGCGGTGATCAGGTGGTCCTGGTAGTAGTTCATGGTATAGGTGGCTGCAATAAATGCAGGCACATACCCCCGGGTCTCCCTGGGCAGGTAGTAATAGATCTCCCAGAAATTGCGCCTGTCCGCCCGACCGGCGGATGGCCTTGTTCACATTGCCAGGTCCGCAATTGTAAGCGGCCAGGGCCAGGGTCCAGTCCTTATACATCCCATAGAGGTCCGACAGATACCGGGCGGCGGCATGGGTGGAAGCCACCGGGTCACGCCGCTCATCCACCAGGGAATTGATGGTCAGACCATAGGCCTTTCCCGTACTGTACATGAACTGCCATGTTCCCACTGCCCCTGCCCGGGAGACAGCCCTCGGATTAAGCGCCGATTCAATGATGGAGAGGTATTTCAGCTCATAGGGAACTCCGTAAAGGTCAAAAATCTCTTCGTAGATCGGAAAGTAATATTCGGAAAGGCCCAGCATGGTGCGGACCTGCTCCCGGCGTTTCCGGGTATAAACATTGATATAATTTTTTACGATGCGGTTGTAGGTAAGATCCACCACCGAAGGAATATCTGCCAGCCGTGCCATATAGACCGAATCGGAAAAATCGGGAAAAAGTGTATCTGCCTCTGCGTTGTAATCGTCTACAGCTGTCTCCAGGGACTGGTTCACATACCAGAGGTTCAGCAGGCTGTCCAGGTTCTCCCCCGTTCTCAGCTCTATTTCATCCTCCATGGTAAACTGCTCCTGGAGAGAGTCAGGTTCCTGTCCGAACAAACCCGGGTTCAAACACATCATCACTCCGGCCACCAGGTACACTGCCTTCGCCGGTCTCTTCATGCTTACTCATTATCGTTTCAGTTTGAAGCTGCATGTGAGGCCATATGCATGGCCCGTTAGACTGGAGGGGCTCATCAGCGGTTGAAGCGAGGGGGATACCCCCATGGAGAGGTTGTCGTTCACATCCCAGCTATAGAGCTGGGCATCCACATAGGCATCCAGGACCTGCAGGGCATAAACAGCCAATGTTGCAATATAACTGAGTTCCAGGTTCCTTCTCCAGAACCTGAGGTAGCGCTCATTGGTGTCATCCGGATTATTGGCATACTCTCGCTTGCCAGCTGGTAATTTTTACTGTTATAGGAAATGGCATAACCTGCTCCACCCAGGGCCAGCCAGACAATGGGCATTTTCCAGTATTTCTGATTGTAGGCCTGCCCAAGTCCCGGCAACACCAGGGCATACATGAGGGCCTTGGACGCGGAGTGGCTGAAATCAGGTTCTGCCCAGGCAGTATCGCCCTGCACCAGTGGTGCCTGTACGTAAAGCGGGACCGAATCCAAACCGTGGACGATCGTATCGGACTCCCACAGGGGAATATATGCTCCTGTTTGATTTGTTTGTCCGGCCGGGTCAGACCCGGCTTGTGCATCAGGCGAGGGCTGATCACCAGACTGTATGCTTGTATCGGGCTGGGAAGAAGGGGTCTGGGGACGGGTTAAATCAGGTTTTGCCTGCTCCTGGCCAATGGCCGGTGCAGAAAGAAAGGCAATGATAAAAAGTGTCAGTAAAGAGCTGTTCATTTACCCGGTTTATCGAGTATACTAACGATGCGCTGTAAGTCCTCATCCGATTTAAATGGAATAACGATGCGGCCCGTACCTTTATTGCTTCGTTTGAACTCGACGGTGGCTCCGAAATGGTGTGACAGGTGCTCCCTGAGGTCCTCATAATCGGACCTGTGCTCCTCCTGTTCGCGGCTCCTCCCTGGATTCTTCACTTTTGGTTTTCCGGGCCAGTTGCTCCACCTGCCTCACGGAAAGGTCGTGGGAAAGTATTCTTTCGAATGCAGCCAGTTGCGCCTGCATTATCTTCGAAACCAAGCAGTGCCCTGGCATGTCCCATGGAGATCTTCTTCTCCCTGATGGCGGTCTGCACTTCCACAGGCAGGTTCAGAAGTCAGGTAATTGGCAATGGTAGCACGCTTCTTCCCAACCCGTCCTCCAAGACCTTCCTGTGTCAGGCTGAACTCTTCAATCAGCCGCTGGTAGGAAATGGCCACCTCGATGGCATCCAGGTCTTCTCGCTGAATGTTCTCAACAAGGGCCAGTTCCAGCATGGACTCATCCCCTGCCTCGCGCACATAGGCTGGTATCCTCTTCAATCCTGCCTTGGTTGCAGCCCTGAGCCTGCGTTCCCCGGTGATCAGCTGGTAGCTGTTGTCTGCGGCTCTCCGGACAGTGATGGGCTGGATGATCCCATGCTCCTCAACCGACATAACCAGCTCATTCAGCGACTCCTCATCAAAGGAGGTCCTGGGCTGAAATGGATTCACAGCAATGCTCTTTATGGGAATATCGTTCACCGCCGAAGGTGACTGGATCAGCTCCCTGTTGTTCTCTTCAGAAACATCGATCAATGCTCCCAATCCCCTGCCCAAAACATTCTTTTGTGCTGCCATACGGTTTATGATTTAGTCCAATACCTTTTCTTCCTGCTTCAGAAGGGTCTCTTCATTCTTTTGCAGGATCTCCCTTGCCAGATTGAGGTAGCTTATTGCTCCCCTCGATTCGGCATCATAGAGCACTGCCGGCTTCCCAAAACTGGGAGCCTCACTGAGCTTGATGTTTCTTTGAATGATGGTTTCAAATACCATCTGCTGAAAGTGCTTCCTTACCTCTTCCACTACCTGGTTGGCAAGCCTTAACCTTGCATCATACATGGTCAGGAGGAAACCTTCTATCTCCAGTTCGGGGTTGAGACCGCGCTGGATGATGTTGATGGTGTTGAGTAATTTACCCAGGCCTTCCAGGGCAAAGTATTCACACTGGACCGGTATAATCAGTGAATCTGCTGCCGTCAGCGCATTGACAGTGATCAGTCCCAGTGAGGGTGAGCAGTCGATCAGGATGTAATCGTAGTCATCCCTTACCTGCTTGATCACATTTTTCATCATGTACTCCCTCTCATTCATATTGAGCATCTCGATCTCGGCCCCCACCAGGTCAATATGAGAAGGGATCAGATCCAGATGCTCTATTTCGGCGTGCAGGATGATTTTCCTGGGATCTGCATCCTCTATCAGGCATTCGTATATGCTGGTGTTCACTTTTTTGATGTCAAAACCAGAGCCTGATGTGGCATTGGCCTGGGGATCTGCATCAATGATCAGCACCCTCTTCTCGAGCACAGCCAGGCTGGCTCCAAGATTGATGGCTGAAGTGGTTTTCCCAACTCCTCCCTTCTGATTCGCTATGGCAATTACTTTACCCATCGGCCTTTATTTTTTTTCTGATTGGATGATTTGAAACAGGGTTGCTTTCGCAGGGTTCAAATTTACTATTTTCGAGTCCCCTGCTAATTTTACCCATTTCGTTATTGTAAACATTGATTTTCCATTTTTTAACACCTTATGAACATTTCTGGATGATAACTTACTAAGATCTTTATCATCAAGGGGTCAAAGATACCATAAAACAGATTTTACCTATCTTTGAAAGCTGGTAAATTGAAGCTATGGACAAAACAACCTGGATAACTATCATAAACAAAGCAGCCGGAGGAGGAAAAACCGAAAGGGACTGGTCCGAAATTGAGAGATTGCTTCAGAAGCACGACATCAATTTCACACCTTTTTTTACCACGCCGGAGACTGCATGCTTCCATCATTGCCAGAACCAAGATCAAAGAGGGTTATTCAAAGATTATTGTGGTGGGGGGAGACGGGACCATGAACGAGGTTATCAATGGCCTGTTTTCACAGGGGGTCATCAAAACCACAGAAGTCATGCTGGGAATGATCTCCGTGGGAACGGGTAACGACTGGGCCCGCATGTTCAACATTCCAGCCGGGTATGAAGAAGCTGTCCTGACCATTAAGAAGCAGAAGACCTTTATCCAGGATGCCGGACTTGTTCAATACACCAAGAATGGGAAAGAGTGGAAACGCTACTTCGTTAATATTGCCGGGATGGGTTTTGATGCCCGCGTGGTTGAGCGGTCCAACCGAATGAAGGACAAGGGTAAGAGCGGGGCATTCCTCTATTTCTATAACATTTTTGCCAGCCTGATGCGCTACAAATCGCAGAAGGCAACCATTGAAATCGACGGAAAGAGCTATGATCGCAAGATCTTCTCCCTGAATGTGGGGATATGTAAATACAGTGGCGGAGGTATGATCCAGGTACCCCATGCAGTGGCAGATGACGGTCTTTACAGTATCACACTCATCAAGAAAATGGGAAAGCTGAATATCCTGGCCAATGTGAAACGACTTTATAACGGCAGCATCGTAGAACATTCAAGGGTGGAGACCTATATGGGACAGTCGGTTCAGATTGCCGGCACATCCATGTTGCAGATCGAAACCGACGGAGAAACCCTGGGCCACGGCCCGCTGGATTTCCAGATCATCCCGCGCAGCGTTCAGATCATCTCAGGAGAGCTGTCAGCCTGATCCCAGCTTACGTAAACGAATTTCGAACAGTTTGGGCCAGAACTTTCCGGTCACAAACACCCTGTCACCCGCTTCATCCCACGCAATTCCGTTTAACACATCGGTGGTCCTTTTCCGGTCAGCCGCCTTCAGGATCCCTTTCAAATCGATGCGACCCTCCACTTTTCCGGATTGGGGATCAATGATCACAATTTCATCGGTATAATACCTGTTGGCCCAAATCTTACCTTTGATGTATTCCAGCTCGTTCAGACTGTCAGCAGGACCTTCATCGGAATATACCTCAATGTGCCTTTTGACCGTAAATAACTCCGGGTCCAGGAAATAAATCACGTTTGTGCCATCGCTCATGATCAACTCCTCTCCATTGTGGGTAAGCCCCCATCCCTCCCGGTTCTGGTAATATACTTTCTGGATTTCTTCGAAACTGGACCTGTCATAGATAAATCCCACCTGCGATTTGTAGGTGAGCTGGTAGATCCGTTCACCCATTACGGCAATACCCTCTCCGAACAGGGACTGGTCCAGGTCCCTGATCTGCACAACCTTTCCGGTGGACGGCTCCACCCTCCTCAGGGAGGAGGTTCCGTAATTGCCGGTTCCCTCATAGAACCAGCCATCCTCATACTGTAATCCCTGGGTGTAAGCCTCTATATCATGGGCGAACTCATTCACCACCGCATAGCTGTACCGGGATGGCACCAGATCCGACAGGAAGGTGATCTGGCAGCTCTGGTTTTCTGTATCCCCGTTCCGGAAATATATCCGCAAGCGCAGGCCCGATGTACCGGTTTTTTCATTGCCTGTTGGTATCCGGGCCTCCACGGGTCCTTCAGCCGGAAAGCCAGTCCCGGCTATCAGGGTATGGATCAGGCCGCCTCCCAGGTAAAACTGCACCGAATCAACGATTGCTGTATCCGGGTATTCCAGCCTGACAGGTATATCTTTTCCCACGGTGCTTGTTATGGATTGGGCCGGGGAGACAAGTTTTGACAATTTCGTAGGAACCGGTGTACGCTCCGTGGTCCTGTTGGACACACCACTCTCCGGTCCGCAAGCCCAAATCAGGGTCAGGAGAAAAAAAAGGGGCACGATTTTTCTGCTCATGATAAAAGAGGATTAACGGCCAAACAAGCGCTGAAGGGCAGATCCTTTTTTCGGAAGGCGGTTCAGTTCATCCTGAATGCTGGGGTTTTCCTGGGGATTGATCATCTGGTAAATCTCTCCCCATCCCGGGAATCCACCCACATTTCTGTCGTCGATAAAGAGATCAGCCTCGATTTTCCGGCTGACCTCAGTCTCGTCAAACTCCTCTTCGGGGTAGCTTTTATTTACTGCGTAGAATTCTACTCCGTTCTGCCTGCAATATTCAACAGCTTCTTCCAGCTCCTTACCTGACCTGTAAGTCCAGAGGACCAGCAGATGTCTCTGTTTCTGCAAAGCCTTCAGGGTATCAAAGGCGAACAGGAGTTCTTTTCCGATTTCAGGATATTTATGCTCAACAATAGTGCCGTCAAAGTCAACAGCAATTTTCAGGGGGACTTCCATAACTGAACGAATCTAATCTTCGCCCAAAAATACAAAATCCTCTCAAAAGAGATCATCCACCGACAGATATCTTTCCCCGGTGTCATAATTAAACGTGAGAATGGTGGAGTCCTGCTCCACCTTTTGCAGCAGCTGAGATACCGCCGCAAGGGATGCACCGGATGAAATCCCCACAAACAGCCCTTCTTCCCTGGCCGCTCTGCGGGCATAATCGTAAGCTTCCTGTTTGTCCACGGCCAATGTTCCATCCAGCAGGGAGGTATCCAGGTTTTCAGGGATAAACCCGGCTCCGATCCCCATGATCGGGTGGGGTGAAGGAGCGCCTCCGGCTATAACCGGTGAGTCGCTTGGTTCAACCGCGAAGACTTTGATCCCGGGCATCTTCTTTTTCAGGATCCTGGCCACCCCGGAAATGTGCCCCCCGGTACCCACTCCTGTCACCAGGTAATCGATCCCGTCCGGGAAGTCCTTCAGGATCTCCAGGGCCGTGGTGGACTCATGGACAGCAGGATTGGATGGATTGTCAAACTGAGAGGGAATCCAGGCTCCATCCCATTCAGATGCCAGTTCTTTTGCCTTTTCCATGGACCCCTTCATCCCCTTTTCACGGGGTGTCAGCACGATCTCTGCCCCATAGGCCTTCAGGATGTGCCTCCGTTCTACGGACATGGATTCGGGCATCACCAAAATTATCCGGTATCCCTTCACTGCTGCTACCATGGCCAATCCGATCCCCGTATTCCCGGAAGTGGGTTCGATAATCACGGAACCCGCCCTCAGGAGCCCCTGCTCCTCTGCATCGATGACCATGGCATGGGCGATGCGGTCCTTGATGCTTCCCCCCGGGTTGCTTCTTTCCAGCTTTACCCAGATATTCCCTGACCCCGGAAATAGCTTATTCAAGCGAACATGCGGTGTGTTGCCAATGGTGTCCAGTATGTTTTCGTATTTCATGATGTGATTTGTTAAATATTCAAAGCTTCTCTCTATACTACAAAATCCCTATCAAATAGTTTATTATTTTTACTTATTCCATTTGAGAAAGGACACATGAACAGTAAAATGAAACCCATTCTGATCTACCTGCTGATCTGTTTTACATCAGCCCTGGTAGTGGTTATATTCGCCTTTTTTCAATACGAACTGATCCTTCAGGATGATTTCGAGCTCAAAAATTACATCATACCTGTTGTTGTAGGAATTGTCTTTGGTTCAATTCTTTCCAGGAATATGATCTTAAGCAGGAAACTGAAGGTTGAACGGGATATTATCGTTGAAAAAAACAAGCGGATCAGAACATTTACCGGCACCATGGTGCATGACCTGAAAAATCCTGTCTCGGCCATCCTGGGGCTGGTGGAAATCATTATCGAAAAAGGAGATAACATCAGTGAAGAAACCCTGACATTCCTGACCCTGATTAAACAGAGTTCCTCGGATATACTTGAAAACATAACCCTCGTTTTGGATAAAACCAGACTGGAGGTTGGAATAAAACCTGATCAGCTTGAGGTGGGTAATCCCTATTACACACTTCAGTCTGTGATTGATAAGCACATTCTGACTGCCCTTGAAAAGAGCATATCCATTCAGCGCGATATTGACAAGGACCTGCCTGATGTCAAATATGACAAAAATGCGCTGGATCATATTATCTCAAACCTCATCAGCAATGCAATCAAATTTTCCCCACCCAGTACCCAGGTGAATATCTATAATGAACTGCTCTCAGACAGGTTAAAGATTATTGTTCAGGACCAGGGTCTGGGGATGACCCAGGAGGATATAGACAATGCATTTACCGAGTTTAAAACGCTGAGTGCCCGCCCCACGGGACATGAATCGTCCTCAGGACTCGGTCTTTCCATCGTGAAACAACTGGTTGAACAAATCGGAGGGGATATATCCATCCGATCAGAAGGAAAAAACAAAGGAGCCAGCTTCGAGGTAACCCTGAATCTTGCCAACCCCAACACCTGAATCCCTATCCACCCCGTCCACATTTACCTTTTACCATTTACCTTTCCCCTTCTATATGACGAAGTCATTCGGCGCCTCATAATCCTTGCTGTCCCTGATCACAACCCGGTGATTTCTGTACACCACAGAATGGGGAAGTACGCTTTCGGTAATCCAGGTGTTCCCTCCTACAACCGTGTGGTGCCCGATGACTGTATCGCCTCCAAGGATGGTGCTTCCCGCATAGATCACCACGTTTTCCTCAATGGTGGGATGTCTTTTGGTGTTGGCCATTTTTTTGTCCACCGTAAGAGCCCCCAGGGTAACACCCTGGTAAATTTTCACATTCCTGCCAATTTTTGCCGTCTCCCCGATCACAATCCCGGTCCCGTGGTCAATGAAGAAAGGAGTAGAGATACTGGCACCGGGGTGGATATCAATACCCGTTGATCCATGGGCATATTCAGCCATAACCCTGGGCAGAACAGGTATGCCCAGTTTATAAAGGATGTGGGCCATCCGGTATACCGTTATGCAATAGAATCCAGGGTAACAAAGGATGATCTCCTCCACGCAGGAGGCTGCAGGGTCGAAGCGGGTAATGGCCTCTGCATCGTTCACCAACTGTTCAAATGCCCCCGGAACTTCATTAAAGAATGCCTCCACCAGCTCCTCCGGCGATTTTGAAATAGACCCTTTAATGGAATAAAGCAATTCCCTCAGTTTAATGGCGCACCGGTCCATCTCGATGGCGATCTCCCCGGGATCCATCGCGCAACTGTTTTTAATGGGAAAAAGGGTCTGGACCAGGTTGTCTACAAAAGCATGGGTTTGCACCATGGAAGGTACCTCCATGCAGTTCTGGGTATTAAATTCACTCAGCCTTTCTGCGAAGGCTCTGTTTTTGCTATTCATCATTATTGGATTCAGGTGAGCCTCAATAAGCTCTATTTGGAAACCCGTAGCTGCAGCAAAAGGTTCAGAAGGGAAAGCAAAATATAAGTTAAAATCACCAGTGAAAGTCCGGGAAGCCCTGTCAATACAAGAATAAGCACAGCGCCTGCCAGCATCAGGTAGCGGACCAGATTGCCCCGGATCCGGAAATGTATAAATTTGAGGGTGTACATGGGAACGGGAAGAATCATGTGAAAGGCCATGATCAGCATGATGGCCCAGAGAAAGAATAGGTTCAGGGCTGTACCAAATACCATCCCCTCATCCATGATCTGCCAGAAAAGGCCGGTCCAGAAAAGGGCGTGGGCCGGCGTGGGGAGGCCGCTGAAAAAAGTGCCTGACTGCTCCTGGATATTAAACCGGGCAAGCCGGATGGCAGCGCATGCGGGAACAATCACCACAGAGATCAGCATGATCCACTGCAGGGGCGGGGAAATCACGCCGGTCCCGACTGCCGGCAATTGCTGCTTAAAAATGGTGTAGATGAACAGGGCCGGCAACAGTCCGAAAGTGACCATATCTGCGAGTGAGTCCAGCTGTTTTCCTATCTCGCTGTGTGCTTTCAGCATTCTGGCAGCCAGTCCGTCCAGGAAATCAAAGCCGGCTGCTGCCAGAAGGAGATACACCGCCCACTTCCATTGGCCCTCCAGGACAAGGACGATGGCCACAGCTCCACATGCCAGGTTCAGCAGGGTGATCAGGTTGGGGATGTGTTTCCTCATGGTGTAAGCGCTATTCTTCGGCGGAATCGGCCGCATGCTTCTTCTCAAAATACCTGAGTGCCCAGCGCACTGCCAGGTAACTGACCACAATCATAAACGGCCAGGACAAATAAGATAATATGGCACCAATATACATAGTGGAAAGGTTAAAGGTAAAAGGTAAATAGTAAGTAGTAAGTAGTAAGCAGTAAGTAGTAAGTAGTAAGTGCAAGTATTCTGTTCAATAGTTTGTGCTTAGTAGACATGGTGCTCCTCCTGCATTTCCTTTTCATTAATTTTTTTCTTATTGATTGCTCTCCATGCAAAAACAATGTAAGCCAGTACGAAAGGCACAAACAACGATACCCAGCTCATGGCCACCAGCGTATAATGGCTTGAAGAAGCATTGGCAATGGTCAGGGAACTCTGCAGGTCATGGGTCGAAGGGTAGAAAGCTGTATGGTTGAAACCGGCCAGCATAAAGAGGCTGAATACCACCAGGACTGTACCGGGGCCGGAGAACCACATCCCTAATCCACGATCACTCAGCAGTCCGTGAGCAATTCCGCCAAGCACAGCCAGCACACCGGCCAGGAACATGGCCAGAACGGCCGGCATGGCCAGCAGGTTGTGAAGGTATTTATAGGGCTCCAAAAACACCTCGCCACTTTCGGGGTGTACAGCAAATCCTTCCCTCAACAAAAGCCATATGGCAAACACCAGGAAAAAAAACAGGAAGGGAATGGTATTGTTAAGCAGCGCCTTTCGGGTCCGGGCAATGATGTTATCATTGTCGATGGTAAGCATGAAATAGAGTAATCCCAGGATCCTGGCCAGGAAAAAGACCGTAAGTCCAAGGGAGAGATTGAACAGCGAGAGCGCTGCTTCCAGTCCGCGTGCTCCGTTGGCCCAGGTAACACTGTTCATTTGATCAAGAGAAAACTGTGACCCCGAGAAGAAGGTAGCCACTGCCACACCCACCAGGAAGGTCCCCAGCATCCCGTTGATGAAAAGGAATACCTCATAGGTCTTCTGCCCCAGGAAATTGCTTGCCTTGGTCCTGAATTCATAGGAAACCGCCTGGATGACAAATGCAAACAGGATGGCCATCCAGACCCAGTATGCACCACCGAAGCTGGTGGCATAAAACAGGGGAAAAGAAGCGAAAAACGCTCCCCCGAAGGTGACCAGGGTGGTGAAGGTAAACTCCCATTTCCTCCCCAGTGTATTCACAATGATGGTTCTTTCCGCTTCGGATTTACCGATATGGAAAATGAAGGTTTGCCCTCCCTGAACAAAAAAGAGAAATACCAGGATAGAACCCAGGAGGGATACAATAACAAACCAGTACTGTTGTAATGCCAGATGTGACAGCTCTCCAAACATATCTATTTTCCTCCAGGTCCTTTTTTAATTTGTGTTACCAAAATTTTTACCTCTGCAATGAAGAGGGCTGTGAAGGTGGCCAGGAAGATCCAGAAAGTGAGCTGGACTGCACCCGGACTCAGCCTTGAAACAGCGGAGAGGGTCGGCATCAATTCATAGACCACCCAGGGTTGCCTTCCCATTTCGGCCACCAGCCATCCCGATTGGCTGGCGATCCAGGGCAGGGGCAAGGTAAAGATGGCCACCCACAATAGCCAGGGATGATTACCCCACCTGTTTTTCAGGCTTAACCAGAGCACAATCATGGAGAGGATCAGGAAATGGGCCCCCAGGATGACCATGATATGAAATGAGTAGAAACTGAGTTTCACATTGGGAATGAGCTCTTTCAGTTCCCTGTCTTTATAATATCCATATCCGAAATGGCTGTAATACTCCTCCACCCAGTAAGGATCGCTGAATTTCTCACTGAGTGCGGCATAGCTAACCTCATCGCCTCGGTCTTTGGCCCGCTTCAGCTCTCTCAGGGTCTGCAGGGCTATAGCGCCCCGTTCTATCTTCTCCTCGTAGGACAGGATACCCTGCTCATCATTGCCGTATACCAGATCGGTAATCCCCGGAATAAATCCGTTGGGTGTCAGGAATACCATGTATGACAGCGCACTTGGAATCTCTATTTTGAAAATAAATTCTTCCCTCGGATTGGGAAGCCGGGTGGTATCGGTCCGGGTGAGCGCCAGGGCCACAAGGGGGGCATGGGTCTGTCCTTCGTAGAGGGCTTCCATGGCTGCAAACTTCATGGGTTGCTCACGCGCCACGATCCGCGCAGAGGTATCCCCCGTAGCGATGGTAGCGATGGCTGAAATCACCCCGAATACAGAGGCCACAATGGTGCTTCTCCTGGCAAAAAGCACTTCCCGTTTCCGAAGCAGGAACCAGGCACTCACTGCCACCACAAATATGGATGCCAGAAGAAAGCTTGAGGTCACCGTATGCAGGAACTTATTGACTGCCACTTCGGAGAAGATCACATCCCAGAAATTGATCATCTCGTTTCGGGCTGTTTCCGGATTAAAAACAGTCCCTACAGGGTGCTGCATCCAGGCGTTGGCAACCAGGATCCATACGGCCGAAAGGCTGGCCCCGAATGCGGTGAGCCAGGAGGCGGTCAGGTGGAAGCGCTTGCTCACTTTGTTCCACCCAAAAAACATAACCGCAATGAAGGTGGATTCAAGGAAGAAGGCCAGAATGCCCTCAATGGCCAGTGGCGCTCCGAAAATATCTCCAACAAACCAGGAGTAGTTTGACCAGTTGGTCCCAAATTCAAATTCCAGGATGATCCCTGTGGATACGCCAATGGCGAAATTAATTCCGAACAGTTTCATCCAGAATTTGGTGATCCGTTTCCACTCCTCATCTCCGCTTCTTACATAAATGGTATGCATGAAAGCAACAATAAAAGACAGACCGAGTGTGAGAGGCACAAAGATCCAGTGAAACATGGCCGTAAGGGCAAATTGCCCGCGGGACCAGTCAACCAAAGACATGTCAATAGCGTCAATCATATGATTATGGATTCGTCATTTGTTCTAAAACGTGATTACTTCGCTCTTCGTCGGTGGTAAAATCGCGCTTCAGCAGGTCGGGGAAAAAAAAGAGTCGCAGAATAGCAAACATGATGAACAGTTTGAGAAGTATGATCCCCCACAACTTCTTCCCCCAGGTCATGTTCCTGAAGCCATCAGAATAAAACCGGAGTATCCTTTTGACCATGGTTAAAATATTCGTTTCTCAAAATTAAAAAACAATTTGAATCCTATTTCATATATCTTATTTTTATGAGCTCTAAATAGCAAATATTTTTGCGATCTTTGAATGAGAATTCCATCAATTTCGACGGATATTTGTTTCTTAATAGAATGAACCGCAACAAACTGACAATTTTTTTCCTGGCGGCCTTTCTGGGTCTCTATGGACAATCGGATGCCGATGTTGAAGTCGGTGTTATCGAGAAACTGGACCAGTATATCCCCCTGGATGCCATGCTGGTGGATGAACACGGTGATACCGTCATCATTGGTGACCTGATAGACAAACCCACCATTCTGAATTTTGTATACTATCGCTGTCCGGGGATCTGCTCTCCGCTCATGGATGGTCTATCCAATGTGATCGACGGGTCGGATCTGGTGCTGGGCGAGGACTACCAGGCGCTGACCATCAGCTTTGATGCCAGGGAGACCACCGTTCTGGCCACCCGGAAAAAGAACAATTACCTGAACCTGATGGAGAAAAAAGAGGAAGCCGAAAAAGGATGGCTCTTCTTTACAAGTGACAGCGCCAACATTAAAAAGCTCACCGATGCCACCGGTTTCAGATACAAACCCACCGGAAATGATTTTATCCATGCGGCCACGCTGATTATCGTCGACCCGGAGGGTAAGATCACCAGATACATGAACGGGATCTACTTTCTACCCTTCGAGCTGAAGATGTCCATCATCGATGCCCAGGAAGGCAAATCGGGTCCTACCTTCAACCGGGTCCTGCAGTATTGTTACTCCTTCGATCCGGAGGGACAGAAGTACGTATTGAATATCACCAAAGTCTCCGCCACATTGATTATTTTCCTGGCGCTGGTTTTGTTCCTTGTACTCATTTTTTTCAGAAAAAGAAAAACCACCTGACCTATGTATAAGAGTTATTTGGAAGAAGACATGGGGAGGAAGGGTATCTTTAAATGGATCCTTTCAACCGATCACAAACGGATCGCCCTTCTGTACCTCTACTCCATGATGTTCTGGTTTACCATCGGTGTGGTACTGGGCCTTCTCATGAAGCTGGAGCTTATCGCTCCTGGTAAAACGCTCATGGGCCCCCAGGCATACAATGCCACTTTTACCGTTCATGGTGTGATTATGATTTTTTTAATCGTGATCCCCGGACTTCCTGCCGTCTTTGGAAATTTTCTGCTCCCCATTCAGATCGGCGCCAAGGATGTGGCCTTCCCCAGGCTGAACCTGTTTTCGTGGTACATCTATGTTCTGGGATCCATCCTGGTGATCATCTCCCTGTTTGGGAACGGGCCTCCCGATACCGGATGGACCTTTTATGCACCCTATAGCTTTAAAACCGGGACCAACATGCTTCCTGCTGCCCTGGGTGCATTCGTTCTGGGTTTCTCATCCATACTGACCGGGCTGAATTTTATTGTGACCATTCACAGGATGCGGGCACCGGGGATGACCTGGATGAAGATGCCCCTGTTTCCGTGGACCCTTTATGGAACGGGCTGGATCCAGTTGCTTGCCACACCGATTGTGGGAATCACCCTGCTGATGGTGGCCGGCGAACGTATCCTTGGGATCGGTTTTTTTGATCCGGCCAAGGGGGGGGATCCCCTGCTCTACCAACACCTTTTCTGGATCTATTCCCACCCGGCAGTGTACATCATGATTCTTCCGGCCATGGGGGCCATTTCAGAGATCATTCCCACCTTCGTAAGAAAAACCATATTTGGGTACAAAGCCATTGTGATCTCCACCCTGGCCATTGCCTTCGTGGGCTATTTTGTATGGGCACACCACATGTTCACTTCCGGGATGAGCGGCACTGCGCTTTTTACATTTTCTATCCTTACCTTTCTTGTTGCCATCCCAAGCGCCATCAAGGTCTTCAACTGGATCTCCACCATGCACCAGGGCTCCATCAGTACCGAAGTTCCCTTCCAGTGGGCGGCTTCATTTATCTTTATCTTCATGATCGGTGGCCTCACCGGATTGGTCCTTGGGGCACTGGCCACAGATGTGCATGTGCATGATACAGCCTTTGTGGTGGCGCATTTTCACTTCATTGTATTCGGAGGTGTGGGCTTCGCCTTTTTCGGGGCCATTCACTACTGGTTTCCGCTTATTTATGGCCGAATGTATGACAATGGTTGGGCACGGACCGGCTGGATCGTTTTCTTCATTGGATTTGTGAGCCTGTACGGACCCATGTTCTATCTTGGAATAAAAGGGATGCCCCGCCGTTATTTCGATTATCTGGATGAGTTTCATGGTCCGAACATCATTTCAACATTCGGAGCCCTTGTGATGATCACCGGACTGATCATCATCGTTTCCAACCTGATCAAGTCGGCCCGACACGGTCCCATTGCAGAGCAAAATCCCTGGAAAGGCACCAACCTCGAATGGAGGGTTCAGGCACCCCCACCCCTTGAGAACTTTGACGAAATCCCGGTAATCGACAAAGCAACCTATAAGTTTGATTAAACAAGATTTATATGTCTGAAACCGCAAAACACCACGATGAGCACAGGGATGATCTGGGTTCCAAGCTTGGAATGTGGCTATTCATTTTTACCGAATTGCTGTTGTTTGGAGGACTTTTTATCGTCTACGCCGTGTACCGATACAAACACGCACAGGCATTTCATGTTGCAGCCCAGGAACTGGATGTGACCATGGGTACCATCAACACGGTGATTTTGCTGATCAGCAGCATGACCATCGCCATGTCCACCACGGCCATTCAGAAAAAGGACAAACGGACCACCTTGCTACTCATTGGAGCTACCCTGGTGCTGGCTCTGGTTTTCCTTGTGAACAAATATTTCGAATGGAGTGGCAAGATCAGTCACGGGCTCTACCCTGGTTCTCCTGTGTTGGATGATCTTGGACAGGGAGATATTCTGTTTTTCGGACTCTATTTTTTCATGACGGGTCTGCATGCTCTTCACATCATTGTGGGAATGGTATTGCTGGGAGTCGGATTCATGCGTGTTAAGAAAAACAAACTCACCTTCGATAATTACCAGCTTTTGGAAAATGGCGGACTCTACTGGCACCTTGTTGATTTAATCTGGATCTTCCTCTTCCCCCTGTTTTACCTGATCACTTAAAATCGTTGCTTATGTCAGATTCAACACACCATATAGTATCTTACCGGACCTACGGCCTCATTCTCCTTCTGCTGCTGACCCTTACGGGCATTTCTGTGGCAGTAACGCAGATTGAGCTGACCAAGTGGTCAACAGCTGTAGCCCTGCTGTTGGCCTGTGCAAAATCAAGCGTTGTCCTGGCCATTTTCATGCATTTAAAGTTCGATCAGCGCATTTTCAGGGTCATGGTCGGATTCATCTTTCTGCTGTTTGCCGCTGTGATTATTGTTACTTTCCTTGATTACGCATTCAGATAAACCGCTTAGACCATGTATACTGCAGTTCCTCAAGAAGCTTCCAATTTTGTCGCCGGTGTTGACCTGGCTTTCATGGTGATCCTTGGCATCTCCGCCTTCTTTCTGATTGGCCTTACCGCCCTGATGATCTTCTTCATTTACAAATACAGAAAGGACAAGCACCCAAAAGCCATACAGAATGAAGGAAGCACCAAGCTGGAGGTCATCTGGACAGCCGTTCCCCTGATTCTGGTACTGGTCATGTTCTATTTTGGATGGATGGGCTGGCGCCCCATGAAAAATCCACCTGATGAGGCCATGCACGTGAAAGCCATAGCCAGGATGTGGCAATTCACCTTCGAATATGAAAACGGAAAAACCAGCGATACCCTATACGTTCCCCTGAACGAACCGGTCATCCTCGACCTGGTGGCGCTGGATGTACTTCATGCGCTCTATATCCCTGCTTTCCGCGTGAAAGAGGACATGGTACCCGGACAGGACAAAGTCATGTGGTTCATACCGGGGACGGAAGGAGAATTTGATCTCTTCTGTGCCGAATACTGCGGACTGGAACACTCTTATATGTATACGGGTGTGCATGTGCTGCCCAAAGAGGATTTTGATGCCTGGCTGGGCGATACAACAGCAGCAGCCGGACCAGCTGCAGGTGCTGAGCTTTCCCTGGCTGACCAGGGATGGGAAGTGCTGCGGCGGAACGGATGCAATGCATGTCATTCTGTAGACGGATCGAAACTGGTAGGTCCCTCTTACCTGGGAGGCTGGGGTGGCAACCGGACTGTAATCTCGGGCCGTGAAGAGCGTGATGTGGTCGTGGATGCCGACTATGTGAAACGTTCCATCTACGATCCCAATGCCGATGTGGTCAAAGGATTTGGGAAAGGGCTCATGCTCTCCTATGAAAACATGGTGAGCGAAGAAGAGGTTGAGTTAATTATCGAGTACCTGAAAGCGCTCAATGAGCAATAGTTCGTCCAGCTCATATTTCCGTGCCATCCTGAAACTGGGGAAGCTTACCATCTCCATACCGGTAGCCCTTACCGGCTTTCTGGGTTATTTTCTTTACCGACCCGTTCTTGACAAAGGTGCCCTGTTGACGGTTGCCGGCGTCTTCCTTCTTTCCATGGGATCCAGCGCCATCAACCAGATCCAGGAAAGAAAGACCGATGCCCAGATGAAAAGAACCTCCACCCGTCCCATTCCGGCCGGAATCATCCGGCCTGTCCATGCCATCGGATTTGCACTTCTGTTTGCACTTTCCGGCTCCCTCCTGCTGTGGCTCACCGGAATTCCCATGGCTGCAGGGCTGGGCGTGATCACCCTTTTATGGTACAACCTGGTTTATACGCCACTGAAAAGAGTAACAGCTTTTGCCGTATTCCCCGGAGCCCTCATCGGGGCCCTTCCTCCACTGATCGGTTGGACCGCTGCGGGAGGATATGCGCTGGATATGGAAATCCTCCTGGTGGCCTTCCTGCTTTTCGTGGGACAGATGCCCCACTACTGGCTGCTGATGCTGAAGATAGGCCACCAGTTTAAAGATGCAGGAATGCCGGTGATTACCAACCTTTTGGAACCGCGGCAGATCAGGAACCTGAGTTTTATCTGGATCGCAGCAACAGCCGTGATCGTCCTCATGCTCCCTGCCACACCTGTCATCCATAACAGGTGGATCTCTGCCGGCCTGATTTCCCTATCCATCCTCTTCCTGATCCGCATGTTCAGGATCACCTACAGAGAGGATGTGATGCTCCATTGGAAAAAGGCATTTATTACCGTAAATTTGTTTTACCTTTTCATTATCCTTATTCTCATTGCTGATAAAATTGTTACGATCTCATAACCATCATTCTAAAACCAAACACAATGAAGAAACTATTTGCACTCCTCCTTATCCCGCTTTTTGCCGCTTCCTGCATCAGGGTGGACACCACTGCCGAGCAAATACATGATGAAGAGAAAGTCACAGACGGTGTTTTTATCCACATCAGCAAAGGCGCTGAAGACCCGCACGATGTGCTGATGGCACTGATGCTTGCTGATAAATTCTCTACTTCCAACGATGTTCTCGTCTTCTTCGACAAGCAAGGTATAAACATGGTCAAAGAAGGAGCCCCCAACCTGGAAATGGATCCTTTCGACGGATCGGACGAAATTTTTAAAAGGCTGTTAAAAAACGGCGCTGAAATCCTGGCCTGTCCTGCCTGCATGAAAATAGCAGGCATCGAAGAGGAAGGCCTGAGAGAGGGTGTGAAAATCGCTGAGAAAGAGCGCTTCCTGGACTTCACCGAAGGAAGAATCCTGACACTTGATTATTAAAACTACAGAGATATGAATAAGTTAATCATTCTGCTGGCCGCCCTCATGATGGTTGCCTGCAACAGTCAACCCAAATCCGATGCAGACACTCCCAAAGAGGAGGTGGTTTCAGCCCAGGCCGAATGGGTGGAAGTGACACTGGAAGTGGAAGGCATGACCTGTGAGGGTTGCGAAAATGCCATCAAGGCAGGTGTGGAAACCCTACCCGGAATAGAAAAAGTAGAGTCGTCCCATGTGGAAGCCTTCACCAGGGTGAAATTTGACAAAAACGTCACCTCCCTGGAAGAGATCTCGGAAAAAATCACCGAGACGGGATATATTGTAAAGGGGGAGATATAACAAATGCAGATATAGCCATTTTTCTCCTTGCTGAAAATTGCTCGCATAGCTAGCCATTTAATAGGCGGCGGAGCCATAGGCTATATCAATTACATTCTATATCTCAGGTTTTCTATTATCCCCCGATGAGAAGGGAGAGGAAGCCCATGTAGAGAACTGCATCGGCCACCAGGCGGTAGGCATCATCCTTCCGGAACCGGGAGGGAAACAGCAACACCATCAGCAGTACGATGGCCATGCCCAGGAGGATGAGGCCAAACTGGGTGGTCTGATCGGTACCATAAACCATGAACTGGAGAACAGCGAGCAGGAAGATTCCTCCCGCTGCGACCAGCATCAGATTGCGTGTGGTCTTTTTCCCAAGCGCATTGGCCAGCGAGGAGATTCCCAGCCTGGAATCCAGCTTTACATCAAAGAGGGAGATGACTCCGAGGTTCATCAATAGGACCCCTGCCATCATCAGAAAAATCATCCAGTGGGTCGACTCGAGGGTGGTGGTGCTGGCGACAAAGGGACCCATCCAGGTTCCCGCCAGGTAAAGCAAGAGTACAATGGCCTCCCCCGGAATGAAAAACAGGCTGTTTTTTCTGAGCAGGTGTCGCATGGCATAGAACAGGAATACGAATCCACTCAGCACCAGTGCCACTTTCAGCATGCCTGGATCCAGCAGGTTAAATATCAATAGCATATCCCCAATGGCGATCACCCCCATGGCCCACAGAAGCAGCTTTCGGTTTTTGAAAATGAAGCGGTGCATCTCACGCTGACTCTTCTTTCTGTGTCTCCAGGCATCAATAACATGGTCGCCCGTATAGAGCAGCCAGACTGTACAGGCAAGGGTCAGGTACCAGGCCCAGCCCGGGGTGGAAGAAAGGAGACGGGAGGCAAAACCGATGGTGGCCAGGGCCCCCAGTTACGATGTCAAGACTCAGGAAATGGAAATTACGATAGAGTTTAAGCATTGTGGAAGTGGTGCTGATCAGGTGTGGTGATGCCGGCTCTCCTCCAGGTAAGGATGCTTAAGCGGGTAAAGGTTGGCCCGGGTCAATGCATAGCCGGTAACCAGCATAAACAATCCGGCAAACCCAATAAATATTCCGATCTCCTGGAATCCCAGCACCTGCTCTCCCACTGTTCCGGGAAAGATCTGAATATACAGATCGATGAATTGGCCCACAATCAGGAAGGGGATGACAATCTTCACCACTGTTGCATTTTGCGCTGTGGCCTTGGGCATAAGCAAAACAAAGGGAAGGAACCAGTTGATGATAATGTTGGCAAAGAAGAAGAACCTCCATCCCTCACCCTTCAGCCTGGGAACAAAATAAGCAGTCTCCTCAGGAATATTGGCATACCAGATCAGCATAAACTCTGCAAACCAGAAATAACCCCAGATAATGCAAAGCATAAAAATATACCTGGAAAAGTCCCCCACATGGAACTTGCTCATGAAGGGGAAATAACCGCGCTGGTGCAGAATCAGAACAATAAATGCGACAATGATGGAACCATGATGAAAGGCAGCCACAAAATTACGGATGGCGAAAATGGTACTGTACCAGTGGGCATCGATGGACATGATCCAGTCGATCATGGCAAAGCTGAAGGTGATGATGATAATAAAAATGAAAATCTTGGCATAGTGCTCCCCTTTGCGGAAGTTTTCCATCCCACCTGCAGCTATCTTCCCTGACAGAATCCTGCGGAGGAGCCGGGTCATGAGGATCCAGAGCCCAAAGAAGATCACCATCCTGGTGACCCAGAAGGGCATGTTCAGATAGGGGGCCTTATGAGCCAAGCAGGGCATCATGGGCCACCGCATCGGCATGTGACCAGTGGTACAGGGATTTGGCTCCCAGTATCATCACCAGGAAAAGTACGGCAGCCACAGGGATATAGGCTCCCATGGCTTCCGGGACACGGATAAAGCCGGCCGACCATCCCGAATGGGTGACCCGCTGTATGGACAAGAAACAGCACGGCACCCACCGCCAGTGAAACAAAATAGACGTTGTTCAGCAGGGTATTGGCCCACGCCCTTTGTGGGTCACCAATGAAGGCCACCACCAGGGCAACAATACCGATGACAATCATGGCCAGGGTTGCGATGATATAGATGCGGGATAACTTGAGTCTCTCTTCCATTGAAATGTTTTTTTAGGCCGACTATTTTTGCAGGTTTTCGCGAAGATGAAGGATGATCTTCCACCGGTCTTCGGGCCGGATCATGCCACCGTGTGAACCCATGATCCCGTATCCAACCGTTATGGAATGATAGATCTCACCATCCTTGAGTGCCCTGGCCTGTTCACTGATCAGGCTTGCGGGCGGGTAGGGATATTTTTTACTGGTGAAAAGGAATCCCTGTCCATCCCCGGCTGGACCGTGACAGCTCAGGCAAAAGATATCATAGGCCTCGCTGCCCCTTGTCAGGTTCTCTTCCGTTGCTTCCCAGGGGTTGACGAGGGCTTCCCCTGCAGCGATCCTGTCCTCATCACTTTTTACCCATGGGAAAGGTATCATGTCCCTGGGAACCGTCCCCTCAACGGGGGTTCGCATGGTCAGGTTATCTTCGAAATTGGGATTGGGGGTATAGGATTCGTATGCATTGGAATAGTACATGTCGGGCATGTAATCCCACCCCGTACTGGAGCGGGTCCGGTCGCACGAAACAATCGCCATCAAAGCGATTGCTATGGGTATGAAGTTTCTTTTCATGCTCAATTCTTTACTTTTCAATAATTTCGGAAGCACCCTTCGCTTTCATCAGGGAAGAAGCTTTCGCCCATCTACCCTGTCCTTTTTCACCAGGATTACAAACTTGTCATCGGTTGCCCGGTCGTGAAAGATCGGTTTCTCATTGCTGGGCCACAGCTTGGCCCGCCATGAAAAAGTAAACAGGCTCAGGATGGTAATGCTGAAGATGGTGAGGATAATGGTAACCACCAGGAAGGACGGGAAAGCAGAGCTGGGCTTTCCCCCATAATTCAGGGGCCAGTCGATCACCGCAGTATATACCAGGAAGGACAGAATGCCAATGGTGGCAAATAGTCCGTAAAACCATCCCACAATGGTGATCTTCGATTTCCTGCCATGTTTTTCGAGAACCTCATGAACAGGGTAGGGCATAAACACATCCTCGATTTCCACTCCTCTTGCTTCATCTCCCGGAATGCCGAGAGCATGGATTCCTCCTCATCAAATACCCCCATGATATATTGCGTTTCCATAGTCTTAATCTTTTTCCTTTTTCTTTTCATTTACTGAGGACTTTGCACTGGGTACCTGGTACTTATTCACTGCTTTTACCTCGCTGATGGCAATCATCGGGATGTACTTAAAGAACAGAAGCACACCGAAAATAAAAATACCAAGGGTTCCCAGGAACATGGCAATCTCCACGAAGGTAGGTGAGTAGGTCGCCCATGCCGAGGGCAGGTAGTCTTTGGTGAGGGAGGTAATGACGATGTTAAATCGTTCGAACCACATCCCCACGTTGATCAGGATGGAAATAATGAATACAATGGTCAGGTTGCTCCGGATCTTCTTGAACCACATCAGCTGGGGAACCAGGGCATTGAAAATAAACATCCCCCAGAACTGAATGGTGAACTCCCCGGTAATCCGGTTGTGGAAAAAGGTGAAGATCTCGTATTCATTGCCCGAATACCAGGCCAGGAAGATCTCGGTCAGGTAGGCCGTCCCCATGATCAGTGACACAAAGATCAGGATCTTGGCCACCTTGTCCAGGTGGGCATCGGTCACATAATCCTGGAGCTTGTAGATTTTCCTGAGGATGATCATCAGGGTCATCACCATGGCAAATCCAGAGAAAATGGCCCCCACCACGAAATAGGGCGGGAAGATGGTGGTATGCCAGCCCGGCTCAACCGATACGGCGAAGTCGGTGGATACAATGGAGTGAACCGAAACAACCAGCACGGCTGCAATGCCACCCAGGATGTAACTCAGACCCTCGTAACGTTTCCACTCTCCCACAGAGCCTCTCCAGCCCATGGCAAAGAACCCGTAGACCGCTTTTTTTACCTTCGATTTGGCATTGTCACGGATGGTGGCAAAATCAGGGATCATCCCCAGGTACCAGAAAGAGGCAGAAATAAGCAGGTAGGCTGAGATGGCGATGAAGTCCCAGAAAAGAGGTGAATTATAGTTCACCCACAAGGGACCCCTTGTATTGGGATAGGGAAGGATGTAGAAGGCATCCCAGATCCGGCCCATGTGCAGGGCTGGAAAAATGGAAGCACAACCTACGGCCACCACAGTCATTGCTTCTGCAGCCCGGTTGATGGATGATCTCCACTCCTGCCTCAGGATCAGCAGGAAAATGGAGAAGGCGGTACCGGCGTGACCGATCCCGATCCACCATACAAAATTGATGATGGCCCAGCCCCAGCCCACTGTATTGTTGACGCCCCAGGTGCCAATTCCCTTGGAAATTGTCATATAGATGGCCCAGAATCCAAGCAACATCATGATGGAGCTGATACCCAGTCCCACCAGCCACCAGAATTTGGGCCGCTCATAAAGCGGGGATGTAATGTCCCGTGTGATCTGGTCCAGGGCTTTGTTTCCCAGGATCAGCGGACCTCTGACTTCGGTATTATACATAGTTCCTTTTTAAGTAGTTATCCATGGTGTTCATCAAGTGCCTCGTGTTCATCATTTCCCTGAACGGGTTTGGTATTCCTCACCCTGGTCAGATATCCCACCGAAGGCAGGGTATGCAACTGCTCCAGCAGGTGGTAATTCCGCTCCTCTTTCTTCAGTTTACTCACTTTCGCTTCGGGATCATTCATGTTTCCGAATACCAGTGCACCGGCCGGGCAGGACTGTACACAGGCCGGCTGAATCTCACCATCGTTCAGTTCCCGGTTCTCCAGTTTGGCTTCCATTTTCTTCTCCTGGATCCGCTGGACACAGAAGGTGCATTTTTCCACCACCCCGCGTTCCCTTACCGTAACATCCGGATTAAGCACAAGCCGGGAGAGGTCACTGTTCTGGTTGAAATCAAACTTATCGTTCTTCACATACTTGAACCAGTTGAACCTCCGAACCCTGTAGGGACAGTTGTTGATACAGTACTTGGTACCGATGCATCGTACATAGGCCACCTGGTTAAGCCCCTCGTTGCTATGCATGGTGGCAGATACCGGGCAGACATTCTCACAGGGCGCATTGTCGCAATGCTGACACATGACCGGTTGTTGAAATACTTTGGGATTCTCCGGATTCTTCAGAATAGTAGCGGTCAATCCTGAGCCAGTGCATGATTCTCCGTTTTTTCACCTCCTCTTTCCCCACCACAGCCACATTGTTCTCGGAGGTACAGGCCACCACGCAGTTGTTGCAACCGGTACATTTGTTCTGGTCGATGATGAGTCCCCAGTGGTATCCGTCAAATTTTGCTTCCGGGTAGAGGGTCTTTGATGGGCTTCAGCTTCCAGGTGAAAATGGTTTCCGGCAGAGGGATCGGCTTTATATTCCTCAAGGGTGGTCTCCCTGACAATGGGCCTGCCCTCCATGGTATGCTGGGTCTGGGTCCGCGCGATGGGATAGGTTTTGGAGCTCTTCTCCAGGCTCACCTGTCTCGATGGTGTAGGATCGTACACCATCCAGGAATTTAACCCATCGAAAGGCATTCACTCCCAGGTTGTCACCCACTTTGCCGGCTTCTGTGCGGCCATAACCCAGGGCCAGGGAAACCGTTCCCTTTGCCTGGCCGGGTTGAACCAGTACGGGTAGTTCTATGCCATTGAGGGTGACCACCATTTCATCCTCCAGTCCCAGGTGGGCATGCATCGGCAGTGGATACCGTCAGGTAGTTGTCCCAGCACACCTTGGTAACAGGATCGGGAAGTTCCTGGAGCCAGGGATTGTTGGCATAGCGGCCATCATTGAGTAGCCACGTTGGAATAAAGGTCAGGCTCAGATCGGACTGGGGTGGATTGATTGTCACATCGGGGGGCTGTATAACTTTCCGACGCTGGATAGTACACCGTCTTCCTGTCACATGAATATCCTGCCTGCAGGGTCTTTATCCCACCAATCTTTTGTTCCTTTCGCGGCAGGGGCTGCAATTGTATTCTCCCACCAGATATTTCACCAGGTCCGTATAGCCCCTGTGCTGACCGGCCCAGACCAAGCAAACTGTCCTGGAAGGACCTGGTATTAAACAGGGGATGAATGCAGGGTTGCTGCAGGCTGTAGGAGCCTTTCACAGGTTCAGCATCACCCCATGCTTCCAGGTAGTGGTGATCGGGACAGAGCAACTGGCATGCCTCGGCAGTTTCATTCAGCGCTGTTCCCATGTAGAGGGTAAAACCCGCCTTTTTCATGGATTCAAATCCCCCCAGGCTGTAAACCGGGTTCACATGGGCCATCACCAGGTTATCCACCTCACCATTCTCAAGGTCATGAAGAAAGGACTGCAAATTTTTTATCATCGCCCTGCTTCACCTGGAGGGTTCTTTCCAGGTCCAGCGTGGAACCATAATTGTCCAGCATATAATTGATACCGGCCACCATTTGCTGGATGGCGGGATCGTTTGACCCGCTGACCACGATGGACTTGCCCTTGTGTTGGAGCAGGTCTGCCAACAATTCATCCACACTGTTCACACAGGGGGGTGCTGAAACAGGAGGATATCCAGCCTCGCCTGCCAGCTTGTTATAGATGGCCGCCAGCATCAGGGCAGACTCACGGGCGATACCGGGATACGCTCATCGGCATTGGAACCGGTCATGGAGAGCGCCGATTCCACCTGGATATGTTTGGACATATGCGGATGCTTGCTGCTTACCTCCCTGGTGGAGGCATAATCCCTGGTAAATTCAACCGGGGCGATCCATGTTCCCAGGAAATCGGCATCGAAGGAGAGGATATAATCGGCCCTGTCAAAATGATATCCCGGAATCACTGCAGCACCAAATACCGCCATGTGCGCTTCCCTGATCCCGGATGCTGACACCTCATCATACTGAATCCATTCCGAATTGGGGTAGGCCTGCAAAAATTTCCTGATCACTTCTGCCGTGGAAGGGCTGATGACGGTGGGCGTAAGCAGGACTGTGCGTCCGCCCTTGGCAAGTCGGTCCCAAACCACATTATCCAGTTCTTCCCATCCCACTTCTTTGCCTTTGATGGTGGGCTCCTTGTACCTGGCATCATCGTAAAGATTCAGCACGGAGGCCTGGATCCTGGCGCTGGTACCTCCCCGGGAAACGGGCGATTGATGATTGCCTTCAATTTTAATGGGTCTGCCGTCCCTGACCTTCACCAGTACACTTCCGTACTCGGTTCCATCAAAAAAGGTGGAGGCATAATAGCTGGCTTTGCCCGGGGTAACTTCCTCTGGTTTGATCAGATAAGGGTATGGCTTTCTGTACGGGCTTCTCACAACTGCTTACCACAGCTGCAGTTGCAAAACTGAATCCGAAAAGTTTCAGGAAATCGCGCCTGGATGCGGGGGCATCCACCACCTTGCTGTCGAGCACATCAAGCACCGCATTCTTATGCTTTTCCTCCAGCTTCTTTTCCTCGTTGATGCTGCCCGCCCTTCTTATATTCGTCTAAACTTCTCCACTGTTTTTCCATGGAATGTTCTTGATTTAATAGTGACATTTGGAGCATTCGGTACCGCCAATGAGATCGGCAGTGACCTTCTCGATTTCACCTGATTTCAACTGCTTTTGAAGCTCCTCATATTGAGCATAAAATGCATTGTCGAAAAACTGGACTTCAGTCTCCCGGTGACAATTGATGCACCAGCCCATGCTCAGGTCGGAAACCTGGCGCACCCGGTCCATCTCCTCGATGGGCCCATGGCAGGTGGCACACTCAAGCCCTGCCACAGTTACATGCTGGGCATGACTGAAGAAGGCATGATCCTGCAGGTTGTGAATCCGGATCCACTCAATGGGGGTTCCCGACTCATAGGCCTCCACCACCTTGTTGATCTGGTGTTTCCCCGAATGGCTTCCTTCGCGTGACGATGGAGTGACAATTCCAGCATACATTCACATCCGGAATTCCGGCTGATTTGGAATGATCCACCGTTGTATGGCAATACTGACAATCGATCTGGTTATCCCCTGCATGAACCGCATGGGAAAACTTGACGGGTTGATCCGGTTCATACAGCTCCTGCCGGCCCAGTGAGGTCCCTGCTTCGTAAAGCAATTTGATCTGCGCACCCAGTGCAACAATGAAGATGATCCCCAGGATGTAGCGCCTCTTCACCCTCTTCAGGAAGAAGATATCCAGCATAACCCAGGTCAGAACCACACCCAGAAGGATGAACAGGAAGATCTTGTTGATCACAGGTTTTTGCGTCTCCAGTCCATGCTCCTCAAAGTCATCCAGGAAGATTTTAATCATTTCCACATCACTTTCAGTCAGGTTGAAAGTCTGGTGCATGGCAGACATGGTTATACTTCCGGGATTGAGGACTGCCTTCTGAAATGTCTCAACACTTTCCAGTCTTATAGCGGTGGGCGATCTCCCAGGCATTGGGATTCCAGTTGAAAGTATCGATCTCTACCGTATTGTGGCAATCTGCACAGGCTTTGGATTCAAATTTTCCTTCGATCAGCCCGTAGAAGAGGCGTTCACCACGCCTCAGGCCCTCAGCGTAATGCGCATCATCATGCTCCCCGCCCTCCCCAGAAACAGGCGATACAATAAGAAGGGCGAACACGCATAAAAAGGAGGGCAAAAGTGACACTTGAGACTTTTGTCATGTATAGGTCAGGTTAGTTATGTTCAACAGTTCGTGGGGCGAAACCACTAATTTAAACTAATGGCTGAAAAACTAACTAAGGATTCATATTATTTTTAACTGGTATAAATAATTTACCGGAATCTTGTACCTTGCGGTCATGCAATCCATCTTTTCAGAAATCTTCCTGCCTGTCACACTTATCGATCATTACCCTGGGCATGGGACTCTCCCTAACAGAAAGCGATTTCCGGAATATTTTCATACATCCCAGGGCCGTGATCACGGGCCTGTGCTGCCAGATGATACTGCTTCCTGTCCTGGCATTTTTCATTGCCCGCATCAGTCACATGGATCCCCTGTTTAAAGTTGGTCTGATGATCATTGCTGCCTGTCCCGGTGGCGCCACCTCCAACCTGATTACCTACCTGCTCAGGGGAAATGTTGCCCTTTCCATCTCCATGACTGCGATGAACAGCATCATTACCCTGATCACCATTCCGCTGGTGGTGACCCTCTCCCTGGGATTTTTCATACACCAGGATGCTGACATCCACCTGAATGTAGGTGGAAACCATCATCAATGTATTTCTGATTACCCTTCTGCCAGCCTATGCAGGCACACGGATCAGGAAGTGGAAACCTTTGCTGGCCGACGGGCTGGAACGACCCCTGAAGATCATTCTTCCCATCTTGCTGGCACTGATGTACCTGGGGGTGGTATTTATTGACCGGGGAACCGAACCGGCCACGAGTCAAGGATTTTATTGACATCCTTCCCAACGCCATTGCACTGAATGTGCTGGCCATGCTGGCCGGTTTGCTGATTGCTACGATTCTTAAACTGAGGGTCAGGGACCGTTACACCATCTCCATCGAGGTGGGTTTACAAAATTCAGCCCTGGCCATATTTGTGGCTGCCACCTTGCTCGATAACCACAGCATGGCACTGGTACCCGTAGTATACGGATCCTTTACATTTTTCAGCACATGGCTGTTCGGATGGATGGTAAAGAGATTCTCGAAACCGGATGTTAGCGGTACAGATAGATAAATCCGGCTTTCCCGAAGGGGTCGGCATCCCCCGTTGCCTCAATTACATAGTAATAAATGCCTTCCTTTAAGGGTTGACCGCTGTTGTTCCTTCCATCCCAGAAGATCCTGGGTGAACTGGATTGAAATACACGGGTTCCGGTCCGGGTGAAAACATTGAATTCATAACAGTGATCCCGTCGGTCTCCACCTCAAAGTAGTCATTGATCTGGTCGTCGTTGGGAGTGAACACATTGGGAATGGCCAGATCCGAGAACTGTGGAATCAATCACCAGGCTGAATCAAGCGTAATTGCTGTTCTTCTACGGGTTGTGAAGAGTTGGGGATGTCATTTGCCTGCTGCCCCAATACCACGGGAATGAGGAAAAGGCAGCAGCATAATATGGCAATGGATCTGGGTAGGGTCATATCTTCTCGGTCAGCTTCTGAACCACCCTAAAGTTATTAAAAAATTCTTTGGCGAAAACCCTGATCACAGTATATGTGGGAATAGCCAGGATCATCCCCACAATTCCCGCCAGGCTGCCGGCCATCATAATCACAATAAAAATTTCAATGGGATGGGCATATACGCTGGTGCCGAATATCACCGGCTGAAATACTGTATTGTCGGTGAGCTGTGTAATGATAAACACCAGCAACATATACCCGATCAGCGGAACAAGCTGCGTGGTCAGTTCCATGTCCAGGTGGGTGGCCACCCCCAGGGTGATCCCCAGGGCGGCCCCGATCCATGGTCCCAGGTAGGGAATAATATTCAGCACTGCAGCCAGGAGTCCGATGACAAGTCCGTGCCTGAATCCCACACCCACGATGGTCATCCCAAGGGTGACCAGGGTCAGGATTCCGGTCATCTGAAGAAGGATCCCAATAAAATACCTTCGCAACAGGTGCTTGACCGATTCCAGGGCATGCCTGAAAGCTTCCTCCTTATCCTCCGGGAACCACTGTCACAATATAGTTGCTGATCAGCCGCTCCTCCCTTAACAGAAAGAAGGTGATAAAGGAGATGGCAAAAATGGCCCAGGCCAGGTTGCCCAGAATCGATGCCATGGTAGCCAGAAGGTCCGTAATCACCTTGATGTTCAGTACCGCAGAGATCCGTTGCTGTAGTTCATCACGCAAAGAAAAAGTCTCACCTCCTCCCAGTTCAGTTTGGAGAGCCACCCTTCCAGCTGGTGAATGGGTTTCTCAAACTCCTGTGACGAGCAGTTCCGTATCCACATTTGAAAGCTCCTGGGCCTCGGCAGCAACCAGGGGGATAAACAGGCGGAAAAAACCAAAGACCACAGTCCAGATGACAAGCAAGAGTGATCAGGGCCCTGATGGAAACCGGGATCTGCCATTTCCTGATCCTGATCCTTCCGAGCAGATGGACCAGGGGCCTCCCGATCAGGGAGAGTACAGAAGCCACCAGGATATAGGCCACAATGCTGGAAAACCTCCATATCATCAGCCCCAGCAGGACAAGTCCGGCAATCACCAGAATGGTACGGGGTGTGAACCAGTTTTTCATTTATTTCATTCGATCCAGGGTAAAGATAATGATATTTGATGTTGATAATTTTTCCTTTCTAAATCAGGGCGATTGGCTACTTTTATCCCCCGCAGAAGAGGAGGAAGCATGAAGCAGTATCTTGATCTATTATCCCACGTTACCAGTCAGGGAGTCAGGAAGGAAGACCGGACCGGAACAGGCACCATCAGTACATTTGGGTACCAGATGAGATTCGATCTGGCGGATGGTTTTCCATTGATGACCACCAAGAAGCTGCACCTGAAATCGATCATCCACGAGCTGCTCTGGTTCCTTAAAGGAGATACAAATACAAAGTACCTGAACGAACACGGGGTCAGGATCTGGAACGAATGGGCCGATGAAGATGGAAACCTGGGGCATATTTACGGATACCAGTGGAGAAGCTGGCCCACACCGGATGGAAAGCATGTGGACCAGATGGCCGGTGTGCTGGACTCGATCATGAACAATCCCGATTCCAGAAGGCACATTGTGAGCGCATGGAACGTGGGTGACCTGGACCGGATGGCCCTTCCACCCTGCCATATCCTGTTCCAGTTTTATGTGGCCGAAGGCAAACTCTCCTGTCAGCTCTACCAGAGAAGCGCTGATATTTTCCTGGGTGTCCCCTTCAACATTGCCTCCTACTCATTTCTTCTGATGATGATGGCCCAGGTGACCGGCCTGGAACCCGGTGAATTTGTGCATACCCTGGGTGATGCCCATATCTACACGAACCACCTGGACCAGGTGAAGCTGCAGCTTTCCCGTCGAACCCAGGCGTCTGCCCTCTGTGAAACTGAATCCGGAAGTGAAAGAGATCAATGGATTCCGTTTCGATGATTTTACAGTTGAAAACTATGATCCCCACCCCCACATCAAGGGTGCCATTTCCGTCTGACATGGAACAAAAGATGCTGAAAAATATATCCATCATCGTGGCCATAGCCGAAAACAGGGCCATTGGAAAAGACAACAAGCTTCTATGGCATATCTCGGAGGATCTGAAACGTTTTAAAAAACTGACCACCGGGCACACCCTGATTATGGGACGAAATACCTTCCTCTCTCTTCCCAACGGGGCCTTACCCAACCGGAGGCACATTGTGATCTCGGATGTGGAAGGTGAAGCTTTCAAGGGCTGTGAAATGGCCCGGTCCATTGAAGAGGCAGTTCAACTGGCAGGTGATGCCGAAGAGTGTTTTGTAATCGGTGGTGGTATGGTATACGGACAGTTCCTACCGGTGGCGGGGAAACTGTACCTGACCCAGGTACACCACTCCTTCGAAGCTGATACCTTTTTTCCCGAGATTGACTTCACCCGTTGGAAAGCAAGATCCTCAGAAACAGTGGATGCCGGTGAGAAGAACCAGTACCCCCACACCTATACAGAATTCGTAAGAATTTGAAGCGTCCTATTGCAGATCCCGCACAAATCACTATTTTTCTGGCTCTAACCAAATCGCACCCATTATGAAAAAGCTTCTTTTTGCCACCATCGCCATTCTTTTTGTTCCCTTGTTCCTCTATTCGCAGGCCAACAAAATAGAAGGAACCTGGTACAATGAAGAGAAGACCTCTACCATCGAAATCACAAAAGGATCTGACGGCAAATACGCAGGTAAGATCAACTGGCTGGAAACACCCAACGAAAATGGCAAGCCCAAAGTCGACGATGAAAATCCCGATCCCAAACTGGCCACACGTCCGATCATGGGATTGCAGATAGTGAAGAATTTCAAGTACAACGCTGACAAGGAACAGTGGCAGGAAGGCAGAATCTATGATCCCGACAACGGCAAAACCTATGACTGCTATGCATGGTTCGAAGACGGCAACTTCAAAAACCTCTACATAAAGGGATATGTCGCCGGAATAAAAGCGCTGGGAAGGAAGACCATCTGGACAAAAAAATAGCATTGTTAAAAGTGACCGGATGCGTACACCCAAGTACCACAACCGTTCACTTTTAAAGACCGTAAACCCTGGAGAAAAATAGTGTATCAGGCTCGTTTTCTGACTGTTGCATTTTTTGGCATGGGATGTGCATTAAAAACAGTGAAAACAAATCTTACGTCCTTTTACAATTCTTTTTTAGGTTTAAGTGGTTAGTAAAAGGGGGCCTGTCCGGCCCCCTTTTCTATGGGTAGCATTCATCTTTTCCCTGTCCCTTGCTCCTTTCACCTTTTAGTGGTTGATGATATACTGGATCGCAATAAATTCGGTGAGTTTAATGCTTTTTGAGATCTTCGTCAACATGTAATAATTGTAGATGAATGGTTCACCCCTGACAAAACGTTCCCCAAATTCATAGGGCCAGGTTTTCTTGGTAAACTCCAGATGATCCTCAATCTGGCAACGTATAACAGGATCAAGCAGCATTTCATCGAGCATTTCCCTGAATCCCATGGCCATCCTGATAAATTCCGCTTCTTTGTCATAGTCCATGCTTGATCCCCTGCGGCGGATGTCTTTGCCTTTCACCTCCTGGATGGACGCACCCGGCTGGTCCACCGACTCCAGCAGGGATTCCAGTAACGCATCCACCATAGCCTGCAGTTCACCGGCCTTCTCGCTGATGCGAAATACCTGGGATTGTTTTTCGACCATGGCACTGTCCTGACTCATCTCCAACAACTGCCCGGTTCGTGTTTCGAGCTCACCCAGATATTTTTGATCTTTCACCACTTCTTCCATAAAAATGTTGATTGCATATTTCGATATTCGAACATTGCTCATCAGCATCACCACGGAGATGCCCACCACCAGCATAACAATATAAGGGAGCCGAACCTTCTCCTTGCCTCCCCGCTGGAAAACGTTGACCACGTAGAGTGGAATAAAGCCAACGATCAGGAAGCCGATTCCTACCTGGATCATGATCCCTGCGCCGGGCCAGTGCATAATCTTGAACAGGGCTCCGGCCAAAAGCAGGGCAATGGTCAGATAACCCACGATGGCATAGATGGGATTCTTTTTTTCCACCTGCTCCCGCTGGTTGGTAATGAAGTAAAGGGGCAGAAATACCAGTACAACCATAACAATTCCCACGGTCATCAGGATACTGGCTCCGGGCCAGTGCATCTTTTTGAAAAAGGCTCCCAGAATGGAGAGCAGGGCCGATGTCAGGCCGAATATATACGTGAAATTTTTCATCCTTTGGAATTTTTTATCAAGGTTCAATAAGGTCTGATGCTGAATCTCGGGCAAACGGTTTTCCTCAATGGATTCCATCACCCGGTCATAAGAAGTATCAAAATCATATCCCTCACCCATGGACTCCTCAACCATGCAGCACACATGGTCCAGGACATCTTCGATGAGGCGGTCATAGGTGAGTCCACGACTGACAAGATCGCTTTTGATGCGGTCGAGGTTGTCATCAATGGTGGCGGCATTCATTTCAGGCAGGTGTGGGTTTCAGCAGGTGGGTCAGGGTATTTACAAAATCAAAGAACTCATCCACTTTCTGCTCACTCCACGATCGGCCTGTCTCCGTGAGGGTGTAGTACTTCCGGACACGTTTCCCGATAAACTCCTTTTCGGTGGAAATGTACCCGTCAGCCTCCAGTTTGTGCAAAACCGGGTAGAGCGCCCCGAATGTGAGCTTGATCTTACCTGTGGAGAGCTCTTCCACCCGCTTGGTAATTTCATAGCCATACATCCGCCCGTTGTCTGCAAGTAACTTCAGAACGATCGTCCGCAGTGTACCTTTTAAAAGATCATTTGCTATCATACCTGCAAATATATAACTTAATTATATATATGCAAATTATATATAAGATTATTTTATATAAGGATATTACTATATGCGGTGGCGAAGTTTACTTCACCAGTTAATCTTTCCGGTAGAGAGCTCTTCCAATCTTTTGGTAATCTCTATAACACATATTCTTCAGCATAATCCTTGACTTTGGGGTAGCAATATTCGTAAATTCTTGATTTATAACCCAAAAAATCAATCCGATGAAAAAACTTGTTTTCTTTTTTGCCCTGTTGCTTATGGCGGGACTGGCCTTTGGCCAGACCATCAAGAAAGGTGCAGTTGTGGGTGCCTATCCCCTGACCATCACCCTGGACCCTGATGTGACCATGAATCAGTTTGTGGACTTTACATTGAATAAGACCATCCCTGCATGGGAAAAACACCTTGAAGGCGTAAAGATTTTTATCATGAAAGGCTACAGCGGAGATCACAAAGGTGGATATGGAATGATCATATTCTGCGAATCGATGGAAATCTATAAAAAATACTGGAATGAAAAAGGAGAACCGACCGAACTGCTGAAAGGTCTGATGGAAAAAGAATTAAAACCAATCCAGGATGAACAGAAGAAACTGGGATGGATGAGCTGGGATTTCACTGACTGGGTTGTTCTGTAGGAGGGCCATAGCCCGATTCCAGGGCATTACCTGATCAGATTCATCACCATGGACAGGAATTCGCCGGCCCGGCCGGGTTCCAGCCACCTCATGACCATAACCAGGTTTTGCCCGGGCTCCACCACGATGTAATTCCCCCCGAAGCCGGCGGCATAAAAGCCCTTGGAGGTGAGTGCGCTCATGCGGGTGTTGGAATCATTGGGATCCAGCCACCACATGTACCCGTAATTCTCATTGGCCGGAGAGGGTGTGAGGGCATCGTTGATCCACGCTTCAGAAAGTATCTGCTCACCCTTCCATGCTCCTCTACCCAGGTAAAGCAGACCGAAGCGGGCATGGTCTTCTGCGCTGATGAACAGGCCACCACCGGAATGGCCACCACCGCTTACGGATTGCATTTTTGATCCGTCCACCACCGTCCAGGAGTTCTCATACCCAAACCAACGCCAGGTGGAGGATGCCCCGATGGGATCCATCACTTCTTCTTTCAGGACCATGGGCAAGGGTTTTCTCCAGACCTGGAGCAGACTGTATGCAAGCAGGTTCACCCTCACATCATTATACTCAAACAAGGTTCCGGGCTCCCTAAGCTCCCTGGCCTTCCAGTCATCGATACCTCCTTCGGCGGGTGGCCGGTCCGCCCAGTCATAGCAGCCCCATAGCTCCCCGTACCAGTCGGAGGACTGGTTCAGCAGATGCTCCCAGGATATTTTTGAATTGTGCTCCCCCTGGAATGTCCCATCCCATACATACTCCTGCACAGGATCACTGAAAGATTGAATGAGTTTCTGATCCCTGGCCAGGCCTGCCAGGGTAGAGAGATAACTTTTGGTGGCACTGAAAGTCATGTCCACACGCCTGGTATCGCCCCAGGATGCAATCACATAGCCATTCTTCAGGATCATACCTGCAGGACCACCCCTTTCCTTGGTGGGACCCAGTATCTGGTGATAGGGTTCCCTCTCAAAGCCCTTCAGGATGGCCAGCCTCAGATCTCGCGATCCTGAATACTCATTCTGTATAGCAAAATCCACTGCTTCATCCAGTTTCTCCTGGTCGATCCCGAATGCAGCGGGAGATTTTGATTCCCATGCTGCCCCTCTTTCAGGATAGTAGTAGTTTGGCTGGGCCTGAACAAAGAAGGCAACAGCCAGCAGGATGGTAAGCATGACATATTTCATGATTGAGCAGTTTATCCGGTTTGGATGATTATTTTTATAAAACTAAGCAATTAATCCTGCTGTTAAAAAACCAAAAACATGAAAAGAAGAAGTTTCATACAGAAGTCTGCAGGAGCAGCCCTGCTCACAAGCATTGCCCCGGCCTGCGCCCTCGGATCACCTGCTGCCGGGAAAAACAGAAATCCCTATATCTGTATCTTTTCCAAGCACCTTCACTGGCTGGGATACAGCGAAATGGCCTGGCTGGCCGGTGCCATTGGTTTTACAGGCATCGATCTGACCGTCAGACCCAAGGGACATGTATTGCCCGAGAATGTAAAAAAGGATCTTCCCCTGGCGGTTCAGGCCATCCGGGATGCGGGACTGGAGGTGCCCATGATTACTACCGCCATCACTGATCCGGATGATCCCCTGACCCGAACCATCCTTGAAACTGCCGGCAAACTGGGCATCAAATACTACCGGCCCGGGTGGTACAAGTACACCAAAGGAGTAAATCCCCTGGAAGCGGTTGAATACGCCCATAAGCAGTTGAGTCAGCTCCAGGTCCTCAATGAAGCCAACAACATCGCTGCCTCCTACCAGAACCATGCCGGCCTTTACATGGGCAGTTCAGGTTGGGACCTGTTGAAATTACTGGAGGACCTGGACCCGGCCTGGACCGGCGTACAATTTGACATACGTCATGCCATGGTGGAAGGACCTGATACCTGGCCCGTATTCCTGGAGATCCTGGCGCCCTATATCAACACCCTTGATATCAAGGATTATACCTGGCAGCAACTACAGGGCGAGATGATCTTATCAAATGTGCCCCTGGGCCAGGGAATGGTCCCCTTTGACACCTATCTGCAAAAGCTGAAAACGCTGCATATCAATGCTGATTTCTCCATACACTATGAATACCCCCTGGGAGGTGCGGAGCACGGAGACACAGAACTGACCATTTCAAAAGAGGCCTTCCGGCAGAAGGTGGGCGCTGACCTGGATTTCCTGAAGAGGAAAGTGGCTTTATCCTGAGCATGATAAAACTTCAAATCAATAACTTCTCCCACAGCAGGAAAGATAAATTTTTGCCTGCCTGTTTTTTGCTTGCCATCCTCATCCTTTCCTGCGAACGTTTGCACCAGTACGACCTGCCTGAATTTGAAGTCTTTCATTACAAGGAGGGAGATACCCTTGTACTCAAAAGCAATACATCCAGCTTGCAGTACCTGATCGTTGACGAGGTAATCCTGGAATACCAGTCTGATAACCTGAGCAGTTCTGTAAATGAATTCCAGCATCAGAAAATTACACAGCATTTTCTGCATGAAGAAGATCTGATTGCTCAAAGCGATTCACTGCTTCCGCTGAATACACAATGTAAGATCAGCTCTCCCTTTGCTGTTTGCGACAGCCTGTACAATTTCAAGCAGTACGATATGAGGATCTCCATTGTTGCAAAAGCCGACGTCAATAAATTTGGCGGTGTCGGAGAGCGCTACGTGATATGGAAAAACCACTGGTTTCACGATATGGACTACAGGAATATAGGAGATCTGGAAATCAATGGAACAAGTGTATAAAAATGTGTTTGAGATCATCCGGGAAGAAAATCTTATCGACTCACTCAGGCCCATAAAAACCATTTACTTCAACAACCGTTTTGGCATTGTGAAATACGAGACCAGGGATGATGAGGTATTTGAATTTCTGGAAGTTCGTTAAGCTCTATAATTCACGGTTTCATCTTGGGGCACAGAATGCCTGTATATCTTCAGATAAATTAATCCTGTAAGGGCAATGCAAAGGACAAACAGCACCAGTGACAACCATATAATACCCATGTGATCCAATAAGAATGCCACTGCAATGAATGCTATTTGAGCTATGGAGATATAGAGAGTTGATTGGCCGTGTGTATAGCCTGCTCTGAGCATGATGTGGTGAATATGGTTGTTATCGCCTTTAAATGGATTCCTTCCTCTTATTATTCTGATGGTAAAAACACGAAGTGTATCGAAGAGAGGTACAATTAAAATAGCAATCGCAATCGCAGGGGAAGAGTCAAGGTCATGGAAAGCTCCAGAACCTGCATTTACTTCATTAAATCTAATCAGCATTACAGCGAGGATGAAACCAATGAGGAGCGAACCGCTGTCACCCATGAAGATCTTATTCTTCCCATTTGAAAGATTGAAGAATAGAAACACGATAAGTGCACCTACCAACGAAGATGCCAGTATTGCATACCCTGTTTCACCCGAAAGCCAGAACCAAACACCAAGTGTAATGGAAGCTATTATTGATATCGATCCCGCGAGTCCATCTATTCCATCAATTAAGTTTACCGAGTTAAGAATTACTACAACAAGGAATATGGTCGTCAGATAGGAGGTCCACACTGGTATGGTTGTGATCCCCAAAAATCCATGAAAATTGGTAAAATGAATATCAGTAAAGGATGTCAGGATAACAGCTCCTAATATCTCGGCAAGCAGCTTCTTTTTCGGGTCAAGCGCAAATAAATCGTCTTTAAGACCCATAAAAAATAGCATAATTAAAACTATTGTAAAATATGTTACTCCTTCCATGTGATCATTGATGGTGACAAGGAATCCAAAAATGAAGCCTCCAAATATGCCAATACCACCAAGAGAGGGAATTGCCAGATTTATGAATTTTAATCGCACTTGGACGGTCAGCGATATTGAGTAATTTCGCTACTACTATCATCCTTGGAATTGAGTACCAGGTTATTAAAGCAGAACTTGTAAATGCTACTAAAACTGCTAACCAGTCAGGGAAATTAATTGTGTCATGTCTGTGCAGATTAAATTATTTTTAGGCGAATTCTATTTAATATTTATCCAATAAAAAAAGGCGTTTTTAGGAGGGAATATGGATAGATGAAATATATTGATTATTAACGACATCCTTTTGTTGTTAATGTGTTATGCTACTTAGAAGATTGTCATTCAGGTCCGCTGAATTGACTGTAGATAGGCTTGAATAATTCATAAACAATTGTCCCTCATCAACAATAGCGCTTCAGCAAAACATAAATCTTCAGGGTAGGTCACCTTGATATTGTCAGTATTTCCTAAGACAAGACAAATATCTGTGAGATTATAGTTTAGAACTAAAGCACATGTCGTCTATATAATCGGTATTTTGATCTGCAATTGCCATTAAATGTGCTTTTCTTAGCAAACCCAAACTAAACCCTGTAGGACCGCAGCCTCTGCGCAAACTAGTTCTTGCCGGTATTGATTCTATAAAATTACCATCAATTGTTTCAAACATCGTATCTATACATGGGATGACTGAAACAATAGCATCATTGATTTTTAATGCTGCAACACTATCAGAAATGTTTTTCTGGGACACCAGAGGCCGAACAGCATCATGGAGAATAATAAGGTCATTATCATCAGATAAAGACTGGATCGCGCAATATGAACTCTCAATACGGCTTTTGCCGCCTATAAGTATATTGGTTATTTTTTTATAAGAATTATCATGGATAATTTCTTTGACAAGATCAAGAAAGTTTTCAGAAACGACTATAATTATAGAATCAATGTCAGGATTTATTTCATAAGCATCAATGGAGTGTTCCAGAATTGTTTTTCCTGCAGGTATTCAATATTTTTTTGAGTAATACAGAATCAAATCGGGTGCCCTCTTCCGCTGAAAGAATCACCGCATGAACCATCGGTGAAGTATTATTTGTACCCATTTTCGAAAATATTGTGAATTATAATTAGTGCTTCCTTCAAGAATTTCTTGTCGGATGATAGTATTAATTTAATGTTAATAGTTGTTTAATGTTTATATGTTTCTTGATAAAGGACGATCACCAAGTGATTAAGACTATAATAGTCCCGACTAATAGTTCATGCTTATATTTCAGTTTTAGAGTATTGTATCCTGAATTTACCCTGATAAACTGGACGGCAAGCTAAGCTACTAAAAGTAGTAAATTGCCATGATAAAAGAAAAAAGACGTCGCCGGGGGCACTCAGCAAAAGGATATCGAAGATAGAATAATTTGAGAGAAATATTCATATATTTAAAACGCAGCCTCGCTTAACTTACTATCCTAAATAACGGGAAAGGTCCTTAGTCTATCAGGTCCGGTAAATTGACTGTAGATAGGTTTAAATAATTCATAAACTATTGCGCTTCAGCAACAATAGCGCTTCAGCAAAAATTAAATCTTCAGGGTAGGTCACCTTAATATTGTCAGTATTTCCTAAGACAAGATAAATATCTGTGAGATTATAGTTTAGAACTAAAGAACTGTCGCATGTATGATCGGTATTTTTATCTGCAATCGCCATTAAATGTGCTTTTCTTAGCAAACCCAATCTAAACCCTGAAGGACCGCTGATTCTGCGCATACTAGCTCTTTCCGGCATTGATTTCATAAATTTACCATCTATTGTTTCAATCACCGTATCTGTACAAGGGAGGACTGATTCACTAGCATCATTGTTTTTTAATGCTGCAACAATATCAGAAATTGTTTTCTGGGACACCAGAGGCCCAACAGCATTATGGAGAATAATAAGGTCATTATCATCAGATAAAGACTGGATCGCGCAATATGAACTCTCAATACGGCTTTTGCCGCCTATAAGTATATTGGTTATTTTTTTATAAGAATTATCATGGATAATTTCTTTGACAAGATCAAGAAATTTTTCAGACACTACTATAATTATAGAATCAATTCCAGGATTTATTTCAAAAGCATCAATAGAGTGTTCCAGAATTGTTTTTCCTGCAAGTTTTACATATTGCTTTGGTAATTCAGAACCACATCGGGTGCCCTCTCCCGCTGAAAGAATCACCGCATGAACTACCGGTAAATTATTATTTGTAGCCATTTTCAAAACTATTCTAATTCAAATTTGTGCTTCTGTCAGCTTCCCTAAAACCGGGCCAATCAAAATCAGAGCTTTTACTATCTAGCTGTTTGTTCAGCACACAACAGGTATGACTGACAATAAAAGAGGAGATTATATCTAATACTTCACATTCTCATATTGTTTGTTGGTTCGTGCTTTATTTTATAAATTCAGTCCTATATTTTTCAGTATATATTTCTGGATTAATTAGATGTGTTCCATCTCTAAAATTTGTTCCATCTAAATAAATAATTTTTTTAAAGTAATCTCTAAATTCTTGATCAAGATTGCTTTTTGCAAACTCATCAACATCCATTTTTTCAATCAAGACCTTATTCTCAATACTCGTTGGAGTTGGTAAAATAGTCAGTTCAAAATTGTATTGAATTGAAAGTTCTTTTATTTTGATTAAATACTCTATCGATATAGGTGACAAAAAAGTATAATCATTTTGGATAGTTGAATTAAATTCAGGAGCCCAAGGAGTGATAAAAATGTGTGGTCCTTTAGTAAATTGATGATATGGAATTTTTTCCAATTTGTTCTCTTACTGTTTCGGTAAATAAAGAATAGTATTCTGAATTGTAAAATGGTTTTAAGAAGTAATGATACGTATATACATTATCCAAATTTATCTTTAAACGAGAAAGGGCTGAAAAGCATGAAGACCTTATCTACCATATTTCCAGTTTTTAAATAGTTGTTTAGCAACAAATATTGCCCAACTATTCCAATAGCCCGATTACAAGCTAGTGAATTTATTCCATTGTTATTTGTCTTATTTGAGAAAAGTTGATAAGCCACACTATCACCAATAAGCAATATTCTGGATTTATTTTTTTTCTTGCTCTTATCAATTGAAATAGTAAATTTCTCTACCCGGATAATTAATCAGATATAGATTAGTAAATGCCATGATTCCAGAAAAAGTCTCAATAAAAACAGCACTTAATAATAGAAATAGAATGGTTTTTTTAATAAATTTTTTCAGTTAGATTAAAATTGAAAATAAATAAATTGTTGTTCTTTACCACCAAACCAAAATATTGCAATAATAATTGCAAAATACATCGCATATCTTAATGGTCGTTTCCATTTAATTCCTAAATGTGCAATTGCATATTGACCTTCTCTTCCTATCCATTCAATTAATACAAACAAACAAACAAGAATAATTGTAACTAAAGCATTTTTCATTCCAGAAAATTTTGGTATCGTAAAAAGTGAAGGTGAAAAAATTTCAGAAATATAACTTAATGCATGTCCAATATTATCTGCTCTAAAAAATATCCAAGCAAAAACAGTTAAACCAAAAGTTAATAACATTAAAGAAAATTCTTTTATACTAGGAAATAATTTTCCTTGTGCTACAATTTCTAAATTATTTCGATTGTTGTTAGTTAATAAAAGTGGTAAAAAATAAATGGCATTCAATGCTCCCCAAACAATAAATGTCCAATTTGCACCATGCCAAAAACCACTAACAATAAAAATGATAAAAGTATTTCTAACTTTCATCCAAGTGCCACCACGACTTCCACCTAAAGGAATATAAAGATAATCCCTAAACCAAGTTGAAAGTGAAATATGCCAACGTCTCCAAAATTCAGCAATATCTCTTGAAAAATATGGGAAATTAAAGTTTTGCATTAAGTCAAAACCAAAAAGTCGTGAAGTTCCAATTGCAATATCTGAATACCTGAAAAATCACCATAAATTTGAAAAGTGAAAAATAAAGCACCTAAAACTAATGTGCTTCCTGAATAATCTGCTGAATTATTGAAAATCAGATTTGCATATTCAGCACAATTATCTGCAATAACAATTTTTTTAAACAATCCCCAAAGTATTTGTCGCATTCCATCAACAGCTTTTGAATAATCAAAAGTTCGTTTTTTATAAAATTGAGGAAGTAAATTTGTTGCTCTTTCAATTGGTCCAGCAACCAATTGAGGAAAGAAACTACAAATGCAGAAAAAGCAATAAAATCTTTTGTTGGTTCAAGTTTTCGTTTATAAACATCAATTGTATAACTCAATGTTTGAAAAGTATAGAAACTAATTCCAACAGGTAAAATAATATTTAATGAATTTGCTTTTATTTCTGTTCCAAAAAATGAAAATGCAGTAATAAAATTATCAAGAAAGAAATTATAATATTTGAAAAATCCAAGAAATCCAAGATTTACTAAAATACTTGTCCAAAGTAAAACTTTTCTTTTTGTTTGATTTTCTTCTTTTGCAAGTCCTACGTCCAACAGAATAGTCAACAATGGTACTGAATAGTATCAATGATAAAAATCTCCAATCCCACCAGCCATAAAATACATAACTTGCAACAACAATAAGAAAGTTTTGAAGTTTCAAGATTTTTGTTTGTTACAAACCAATAGAGTATAAAAACTATTGGTAAGAAATATTGCAAAGTCAATTGAATTAAAAAGCATTCTACCTACTCACCTTTGCGTGATTACTAATAAATTTAACATCCTTATAGCATTGACATTCTACATGGACAATCACGAAATGATTATGACTATTATAGGCCTGATTAATAGTTCATGCATATATTTCAGTTTTAGTGTGTCTGCAACTCATTTACGTAATCAACTTTAATAGTACGATCTCTAAAATATCCTACAAGCCAAATCTTGCCAATACTCTTTTTGCCCCCAATTTCAATTTACCATAAAAAGGCAGTCCTCCAAGTCTGGTTGACAATTTCGAAATTTTACTATAAAAAGTATTTGCCTTTGCAGGTGCATTTTTCAGAGGTATTCTCCAATTACGACCATACAATTTACGCACTATATATTCTGGATTATCAGGCATAGATATGCTAATTCCTAAGAATAGCTTCTTGATCGGATTTTCAAGATTATTGGCAGGTAATTCAAGTAAATTTGAAATAACTCTCAGCTTAATCAAGCCAAATTTCAATTTTCTTTCAAAAAAATAGCAATCGATATATTCATTCTTTCTCATCAGTGAAAGCAGATCACCTTCAACTCTCACCAGGTCAAATCCTTTCTGTTGAAATTGAACTAATAACCGAAGGAATTTTTCTCTTTCTTCATATAATAAATAGATATCCGTATCCTCGTCATGCTTGATAAAATTCTTATCACGTATTGCACCTAATAAGGTCCCACATATGAGTCCATATGTGATTTTACTTTTCTCAATAATAGACTGAAAGATTTCTAAATTTTCCTTTGAGATATCAATATCTATGACCTTGCGCCCATAAAACAAATCAATTTCCTTATAATAGAAACGTTCATTATCTATTTCAATCCAGTTTAGTTCTTTTTTCATTTAAAAGAGTTTGTATTTTTTACAATAATAGAATCTATATATTAAAATAAATGCGCCTGTACATACGGTTGCCATGGTGAGTTGAGTATATTCCAAGCCAATTTGAAATATATAGTACAACTGCAATGAAGACATATAAGATGCTGCCATAAATTATACTTCTATTGTATTCTCTTTTGTGGCCTGTTGCCAATAAAATTGGTGCACCCAAAAAAGTAGATATTAATTCAGTAATTAAAGTTAGCCCAAGCAGAAATAGAATATATTTGGCTGGTAAAAGATGAATCCCCCCTAAGAGCTTTATTAGTGGTTCTCCACTGAAAAAGAGTGAGAAATATACGAGAATATAAAATATAATTAGAAGCTTCAAAGTTCTAATCACTAAAGCTACATTTTTAGTCCTTGAAACATTTGGGAACAACACTTGATTAAAAATTCCGAAAGGGATTTTCAATGCTCCTATTATCTTTACTGCAATGTCATAATAGGCTACTTGGATATCCAACAAAGGATCCAAGCAATACAATATTAGATTTATCAATTACTATTACTGAAACCCTTGAGGAAAAAAAAGGAAGACTTTCTTTTAAACGAAATTTTAACCGTTCATAAGATTGAAAAGAAAACCGGATTCCTTGCTTGACAAAAACGATATACAAACCTACAAAGGTCCCAATAATTACACCTAAACTTGTTAATAGTGGCACTAAAATATATTGAGATTGGTCCTTAATCAAAATAAACATCAAAAACAAAAAGACACTATTTGAAAGAAATGAAATAATTGTAACAAACTTCATTTTTTCGAATGCCCTTGGAAATAGAAACTGGGCTCGATAGCTCCATTAATTAGGATCCCCAAATAGGCTACATAAAGCCACTTATAAGTATAAAGAGAGGGAATGGAAATAACCAAAATTGATAGTAAAATAGCAGCAATAATTAAAAGAGCAATTCGGATTATTAAGACTGAAGATACAATTTCAGAAATCTTATCAATATCCTCCCGATGTACTGAAATATCTTTAACCTCCGAAATGTTAAATCCGAAATTTATTAGTACTAAAAAGTACGCAACAATGGCATTTGAGTAGGCAATTATCCCATATGTTTCTTTCCCCAATACTCTGATTAAATATGGATAAATTATCAATGGAAATACTATTCGAGAAATTTGAAAAACAGACATGAAATTAAAGTTGCTTATCAAAGCCTTATGTCTATTATATTTTGCCCTCAATTACGAGTTAGCATTTCCTTCACATTCTGGATTAATAATTTTATTAATTTTTCCGAGTTCAGAATAATTCAATATCTTCATATCAACTCGACATCTTTGCATGCATTACAGCCACGCACTTCTATATAGTTTTTCCATCCCAGTGCTCGATTCGTCTAGGGATCAGGTTAGACTAAAATATCTTTCATATTATTTTCGATACATTTTTATAGTTTTCAGCTATCCTTTTCCATGTATATCTTCTTTTCGCAATTTCCAACATATTCTCACCAAGCTCCAACAATTTTTGATCATTGATTTGCAGTAATAATTCATGCAAAGAATTCACATCCTTAAAATAGAGGGCCCTCCCTTCTGTTGTATATTCATTAAACCCAGATGCAAATGCTAAAATCGGCAGTTCTAAGTGCATTGCCTCAACTAAAGCGGGATTTGTACCACCCGCTGAATGGCCATGAATATATATGTAGGAATTGCTTCTAAGTAGATTTAGCTCTTTTTGGTTGTAAATAGCGTCATAAAGATAAATACTTGATACTCCATCGTATTTCTCCTTTAATGATAGGCCGTATGCTGAGTTTTTCCAATTTCCAACAAATACCAGTGGAATATCTTGAAATCTAACAAAGCTCTCAATAATAAGATCAATGTTATTCTCAGGTTCAATACGTGCAACTGAACATGCATACCTGCCTTTTAAAAATGGATACTTCTCGCAATCCTTATCGCTGGATCAATATGTTCAACTTGATCACCACCATATTCAATTAATACACTCTCTTCAGAATACTCTTGCTTAAGATAATCACACATGCCTAGATTGTCAGAAATAATCAGACCTGCGTTTTTTACTGATAGCCTTTCGAGAAATTTAATGACTCTTTTGGCAAATGGGGACCATTTCGATCTTTTCCACTCTATCCCTCCGGCATTAAATATAAATTTACTCTTCCATGGCCATAAAAAGGGCATAAGCCCCCCCCTGAACAACCTAAAATTAGGATTTTATCATATTTGTTGACAGAGTAAATAATTGATATTGTGTCGTATAGAATACTGGAACTGCCATTGGCGTTAAATGGAATATATTTCAAATTTGAACCATTATACCGCTTTCTTCGATTCTTATATGCTTTTGAACTACAATAAACCGTTATTTCAAATTCATTACACAAATATTTTGTTAAATATTCTGCTAATGTTTCAAAACCTCCATACTTATTAGGAAGACCTTGGGTTCCAATAATTGCAAGACTTTTCTTCATCTAATATTTATAGAATTACTTTATCATGTCTGTCTATGCCTCATTATTGATTCGAATAGAAGTTACTGCCACAATAAATTGTGGCCACTGAGCAATCAATCAATTATACCTTTAAGTTGCATCTTCATATTTGAATAGCTGAATTTCTTTGAGAGATTTGAGGAAGCTCTAGAGAAATTCTTATATAGTTTTTCATCATTAAAAATATTTTCGATAGATGATACTAGATTCTTTGTGTTACTTGGATCAATTAAATATCCATTAATCCCATCCTGAACTAGTTCAACTGGTCCTCTGATGGGAGGTGCAATTACTTGGAAGGCCATAAGCCATTCCTTCTAAAATAGTCAACCCAAATGTATCTACACAAAGATGTGGAAGCGATAGACTTACAATGATTCCAGCCTTTTGGTAGTAGGAGTGCATATTTGGTTGAGCTGAATAAATCTTAACGTTGTGAGGTATAAAATTCCGGTCAATAAAATCTGACACTTCTCCTGGGGGAGCCCCCGCTACTAAGCTAAATTCATATGCGGGCATTTTTTTTGCCAAATCAAGAAAAACAAAAATACCTTTATACGTCTTCAGAGAGCTAACCATTAAAACATTTTTCAACGGTTGATCAATATTGCTTTTATTTTCTCCAAGCAAATATATTCTTATTCATTATTAAATTCAGGAGATAATGCGTTATATAATATAATTTTAGATTGTTTTATCGACAATTTGTTTTTAAGATAATTTGAAACAGCTATAACTTCGCTAGCTGTAAACTTCATCGCCCAAAAAGAAAATTTATGAATAAGGTTTGGCCGAACATAAAACTCATGGACATGATATATAACCTTTCTTCTTAAAAGCCACAGGGCTAATGCAGCACCAAATGGTGTGATTGTATTGATATAGAAGATGTGATTTTTTTTAAATGCATATCTAAAGAAGACAGCAAAAAAAAGTTGAATCTGCGAGAGAATGAATAAAAAAGAGAGCAATGTTTTATTTGATTCCCATTTAAACAATAAAATATGGTATTTAATATTTAATATATCAGATAAGAAACCACGTCCTCTAGATGTATAAAGGGTTACCTGATTGCCATTTTCCTTAAATGCCCTTATTAGAGACAAGACATATGGACTTCCACTGTAATTGTTCAGCCAATGGAAGCAAACTATTTTCTTATTCAAATTCTAAGCTATTAAAGTTGGAATCCTGAATTATACAATTACTCAGAATAAATGCCTGTAAAATGCTTTAGAAAGCCTATATGAACTCAGTAAATACTTAGGCAGCAAGAGATAGTTCTAGTTGGTATGATAATTCTGGATTTACGGAATCTTGCAGGGATTCCACCAATAACACTATTATCTGGAAATGTCCCTCTTACTCAAGCACCTGCAGCAAACACACATCCGTTCCCAATAGCTGAGCCATCAAGAAAAGTAGCCTTCGAACCTATCCAACAATTTCTGCCAGAGAGATAGCCTATTAAAACAAGCATTTTTGTCAGTTTATCTCTAAGTCATTTTCTTATTAGGACAATTCTTCGTCAGGGTTCGACATGTAAAAAATCATTGCACCACATAAAATACTCAGAAGTCCAACACCTGATCTAAATAGTGCTGATCTTTCAAAGTACTGATATAAAGGCTGCAAATTGCTCCAAATAATAGAAGTCTTTGAAACTTTGTTTGGATATCCAAAGAAGCAATTTGTCCCAAGGCCAATTTTACAATACTAATGAAATAAATAATATATATTATTAAGCCCAAAATTCCTGTTTTAACAAGTATATACATGAAGCCATTATGCAACACAGGAATGTAACGCCAGTATTGATTGTTTATAAAGAAATATCTACCCAGATCAATCCTTTTACCAGCTCCATGGCCCATAAGTATTTGGTAAGTGCTACCCTGGCTATAAGTCTCAGATGCCTGGTAGGATTCCCAACCGCGAAATCTATTATTCATATCTGCCAGATCGGAATAGTTCTCCATTTTGAGCTCACCTAAGCTGTTTACAAATGAATCTGTCAAGCTATAGCCTTTGCTGAAATGATAAACCAATAAGAAAATAATTGTTACGTATATTCCATTTTTTATAAGAAGCCATTTCCTATTTTGATATATAGGATAGGTTAATGATAATGCAAAAACTATAAATATGACTATACCTGTTCGAGAACCAGATAAAAAGGTGGAAAGCCCGTTCAATAAAAGACATATAGATAATAGTTTCTTTTATTCTTGAATAGGTTCAATTTAAATACAGTGGCAGAAAAGATGCAAAAAATCAAAGATAGGCATGCAATGATATGACCGGTCCCTATTTCATCTTTTGAATTGCCTTATATCAGAAAATACGCCTATTCCATATTGTTGAAGAGCCTGTGTAACATGCACAATTGAATATACCGAACCAACTATAACAATGGTCTTTAATAAAGTTCGCATATCAACTTTTGTTGCAATATATGCCCCTAAGGATAAAAACAGGATGGGGTTCAATAAATAATAGATATCCTTAAATACATCATAGAGTGCATAATGATAGACGCCATAAATACTGGAATAAACAACGGGAACAACGAGTATAAGAAAAAACAATCTTAAATGCCTTTTATCTCCCTTTTCTAGAAGGAATAGAAAAAAAACGATAAGGTTAATCGCAAATAGAAGATCCCACATTATTTATGATGATAAATATTAATAGAACGCTTAAAGCTAGCTGTCTTATAATTATATTCATCGATTATTCTTCTCTATCAAAAGCAAAGTAAAAGGAATTGCTATTCGAAATGATATAATAAGTAGTATGTTACTACTATTTCCAATGGTGCTTAAGAATAATAGAATAGTATAGAATATTAGAGATATACCATAGCCAATGTTTAATTTTCACTCCCACATTCTTATTCTTAATAATTCTATTTTTCCTCTTTAAAAACTGTTGTGAGGTCTCTGCTTATTCCTCCAAGCGGCATATTTGATATGATTTGATTTACTACAATAAATTCAAATCCTCTTTGTTTTGCTCTCAACATGAAATCATAATCACCGGCGATCTTATAGTCCAATGAGAATCCACCTAACTGATTAAAAATTTGCCGTGATACAAAAGTGGCAGGATGAGCTATTCGCATAGTCTGAAAAATTCTGTCTGGTCTGCTTTTATGTAGTTTCAGGAATTCATGATTTTCCTCAGAATACAGATTCATATGCCCAGAATAGATAGCAGGAAATGGTTGTAATTCATTAATGACCATTTTTATGCCATCTGGCTCATACCAGTCATCGGAATTAATGAATCCAATATAATCCCCGGTAGAGAATGAAAGACCTTTGTTAAATGCATCATATATACCATTATCCTCTTCGCTCAACCAATAGTCAATTACCTTATCATACTTTTTTATTATTTCAACAGTTCGGTCAGAGCTATTACCATCAATTATGATGTATTCGATTCTCTCATATGTCTGATTAATAACACTTTTAATGGTTCTTTCCAAGTGCTTCTCGCCATTAAATACAACAGTGATAACACTTACAAGCGGTTTCCCTCCAATTTCAGTTTCTTTCTTGTTTCCCTTGTGTATAAATCCATCCTGTTTCATCTAAACACTGTTAAACTTCAGCAACCTCTGGAACCCGGGTAGCATAAAATTAAGAGATACATTATTCATATCAAAGCTATTTTTTATAGATAAAGAAAACAGCAAATCATTCCTATTTGTTTTTCATCGAGAAGTAATCAAGCAGTCCAAGTCTACTCCCTTTTCTTCTTTTTCCTGATCTCCCAGTATGTTATACCCATACCCAAATCCATACTGATCACTGTATATCCTGTTATCGTTCAGTACAATACAAACATTGTCAACCTTTTTAAGCTGCAGGTCCTTGATGATCGACGAGAAAACATTTTTTAGTGAAAGGTTTTGACGGACAACTACAATTTTTATA
>CAVTME010000022.1:0-478358 GCA_963735755.1 uncultured Bacteroidota bacterium
GCGAGCAATTAGTATATTTAATGGTTGTACACTATTCAGTCTTTGAAGATCCAGATAAAAAAGTTCCTGTAATCGCCTGCTTTTCATATAAATAAAAAGACATAATGCATAAATTATCGACTCGAAACGTTTCTTCACTTTTTTATCATTTCTGTTTGTTTGTTACAATTTTCCTGCACCGGATCTGAAAAAAGCTCAAATGAAGAAAATGTTAATCCTTCAAAAGAAAAGCAGGAATATAATGTGGCTGCCTATATCTGGCCTTCCTGTCATCATGATGAACGATTTGGTGATATGTTCTGGCCTGAGGGAACAGGGGAATGGGAAATAATAAAAAAGGAACTCCCGCTTTGAGGGGCATTATCAGCCAAAGGATCCTTTGTGGGGATATGAACTGGATGACGATCCGAAGGTGATGGAAAAATGGATTGATGCAGCCACCGACCATGGAGTAAATGCCTTTATTTTCGACTGGTACTGGTTCGATGAAGGTCCTTCCTTGAAAGCTCATTAAACAATGGATTCCTGAAGGCAGGAACAATGAGAAAATGGATTTTTATCTGATGTGGGCCAATCACGATGTGAAACGGAATTACTGGAATGTCCACAAATTTAAAGATACTGACACGCTGCTGTGGGATGGAGCAGTTGATCTGGAGAATTTTAAAATTATTGTTGACAGGGTAATCAGTCAGTATTTCAATCAACCAAATTATTTTAAAATTGATGGAAAGCCGGTTTTTTCTATATTCAGCATCGATAATTTAATGGAAGGACTGGGTGGATTAGAACAGACCAAAGAGGCCCTTGATTATTTCAGGGAAAAGACAAAAAAGGCCGGGTTCCCGGGACTTCACATTCAATTAATAATCTATTGGCGACCCGATCTGATTCGACTGGAAACATTTGAAACACTTGCAGTTCAACAGTGTGACCCAGTACAATTGGGGCTGGATGAATGAGCAGGATTATATCAAATGGGCAAGTCAGGCCATTGAAAGAAGGAATCAGTGGGATGAAGCGCTCGACATACCCTTTTTCCCAAATGCCTCCATTGGCTGGGACGATACTCCCCGATTTCCGCATAAAGGGAAAAAGGACATTGTTTGCTATAATAAGTCACCCGAGAGCTTTGCGGCCTATCTTCAGAAAGCAAAAGAATATTGCGACAAACATCCTGAACAAACAAAACTGATCACCATATTTTCATGGAATGAATGGATTGAAGGAGGATATCTGTTACCTGACAGAAAATATGGATTTGAATATTTGCAAAAGGTGAAAGAAGTTACAGGGGGCTCCTATAATCCATATTCTAATTAAGGATTTGATTACCTGTTTAATCCGTAATCTTCACAAGCCCATCGTACTGGTAGTAGTGTTCCGTAATTCCAAGGGAATCCATAAGCTCCCTGATCTCGACGGTTTTAAAATTAGCTGTATTGTAACCCTCTCCCCGGTCATTATCATATAACCACAAGGGCGTTGGCCAGAGACAGGCCCTGAATGTAAAGCTCCGGTAGAACTCTTTACTCACTCCTTTCTGCCCATGATGGGCCATTTGTAGATAGTCACAATCCAGTTCATCCCTGAAAGGGCCTTTCAGGAAATGGTCTCCTCCTTCCTCTGCCAGGTCACCCAGGAACAGCACGGATTTTTTGTTATCCCATACCTTAATGACCATGGATGAATTGTTGGTGATGTTGTAAGTAATGGTTGTATCAACTACACTCAGGATCTTAAACTTAGTCTGATCAATCTCGACAATGGCTCCCGGTTCTGTAAAATTTACAACCTGTATCCCTGAATGATTCAGGTTATGGTAGAAATTGCTGATGATGCTGTCGTAGTAGGTATCGTATTTGTGATAATACCAATCCGGAAATTCTGAATGATAGATTGTTTTAATCCTGATATCTCCCGGATCCAGGAGAATCTCATTCAATGCCCCCATGTGATCGTCGTGTGGATGACTGATGAACCATGCTTCCACTTCATTACCCAGGGCTGCCAGAAATCCCCTTAAATAAGGAGTCTCCTCTTCTATTCCTCCATCCATCACAACAACTTTTCCGTTCTCCATAAGAAACACGTAAGAGTTACCGACCCAATCTGATTGCAAAGGCAGCTGCCAGAGGGTAAAATTTGAAACATTCCGGTCACAGGCTGATACCATCAACAATACTGAAAGCAGTGCCATTAAGTTTTTCATATTTGCTATTTTTTTCATGAGCTTATATCTCCTTTAAGGTCTTTACCTCCGGCAGGCATATCTCGCATCCCCCTCCAGCCTCGAACTTCAGGAAATTATAGGTCTCATACAGAATGAAACCGGAAAACCGGCCGTCATTCCTGACTCGCCGGAACTCGTCGGCAATGTCCGGGGATCTATCAATATACCGGTTCACAGTGATCGGGATGCCCTTTTGCTCGCAGCGCCTGATCACATCCTGTGCGGTCTCATCCTCAAATATAGAGTTAAAAGGCAGAGCGTAGAACCTTAACACGGCCTGGTCGGTCAACCCTTCCTCAATCCACCGCTTCCATTGGAAATCCAGATTGGCCGGATAGGCCAGGCGCCTCGACAATGCCGGGTCAGTTCTGTACCAATCGATCTGGAAGTTAATCCGCATCTTCTTGCCGCGGCTGTTGATAAGCCTTTTTGCTCTGCGAAGGAATTCGGTGTAAGCATCTCCACGTACCCGGGCCATGGTAGGCAAATCAATGCTTCCCCGTTGACGGCATTTCTCCAGCACAATTTCATTGAAGCCATATTCTTCCGGGTGGTTGGTGTGTGTGCTGTGGTTCTCCTCTCGAAAATCGATGCCATCCACTCCCTGGTCGAGTATCCCCTCAAGGCAGCTCAGCCAGAATTCCTGCACCTGCGGTTCGGTCTCACACAGGGCACCGGTAAGGTACTCATTGCGCCCGCGGGCAAACGCGACAAAACCATTGTCGGGATCATCCAGATGCATTTTCTGTCCGTTCCACCCGGTATCAAACATCAATCCCCACTTCTGGAAATCCACCATGGTGCGACAAAAGATGGCTGTTTTGGAGGCAATTACACCCGGGATCCTTTCACCATTCTCATCATAGGCCTCGAGTATCCCCAGGTCCGTGTTCTCAAAATCCCCCCCTGTATCGGTGAAATCAGTAGTAAGCAGTACATACTTATCCTGCAGATTCAGTCCGCTCAGAATCAGCACCCTCTGGGGATCCCCGCGTTTTACCACGATGTCCCCGCTGGAAAGCTCAAAGACATCCTCAGGACAGGGTTCAATCGTTTCCTTAAACGTAAAAGGAATATCTGCACGCCGGTACCGGTAGTTCAAATCACTGACCCAGATCTGCAAATGTTCACGGGTGATCCGGGTGGCTGATGCATCTCGTTTTCGCAATTTGATCGCATCGATGGTCTTGTCCATCAGGTCTGACGGCAGATCATCATCACGTCGTTTGATTCTCAAATGCGGGTGGTCAGCGACAAAAGGATTTATCCAGGCTATCCGGCCGCCTATTCTGCTCAGGCGTCCCCACAACGCGGCTTCATAGGATCCTTCAGGAAAAGTAATCAACCCGGTCTCATAGGGTTTGTAATAGGCGTAGATCTCGAGTCCATGTTTATGCGCAGCCCGGACGGCCAGCGCGAGTGGGTTTTGCCCTGCTTCCTGGTAGGTAAGTGCCACATTCTTGAAGCTATCGTGGTAAGTCCGTACCGAATCCGCATAATCCAATTCATAGGCCGGTGTCAGAAATCCGCCCCGGCCGTCTCCGTAATACCCCCAGCTCACCCGGCGCACCCCGCACTCCTTAAGCCGGCGCATCATTGAGTCGATGTGTGCTGAACCAATTGGCTCAGGGGCAAAACGGGCGTCATCCGGGAAGTCTGACAGCGCTTCGATCATAAAATCATTTTTGCCATTGGAATCTCTTCCCAGGATAGTTGAAGGAACGATGCCCGGTAACAGGGCTCCACCTAAAGCGGTGGAGCCTGTGTTCTGAATAAATTTTCTGCGTTTCATAAAATCTTAATATAACTGCGTTGCGAGCTCTAAAATAATCAATAGTTCGAACATAAAATGAAAAGCCCCCGCCAATCCGAACATCGATTTGGGGGCTTTGTTGAAAAACCTGAAAGCTAATAGATAATATATAAGCTGTTCAAGATTTCTCTAATACTTCCTTATCCCAATTAGCTGATTTTGCTGCAGCATTATATGTCGTTACTAAAAAATCATAAAGCATTTTTTCAGGATTACCGGATTTTTGAACATCTGAGTAATTCAAAAAGAATTCCCCCATTTCAGGACTGTAATAGGCCTGTTCCGGGAAGCACTTTTTGTTTGGCAAAAGACTCTGGTGTAGGATACACATATGAATAAAAAACGGGATTGGGAGCATCTTTTGAGCCGGGCCAAAAACCTGCACTACTCACTTCCTGAGAATAGGCTTCCTGCATTACTTCCAAGGGAATATTAGGCATTCCTCCAGGATGTAATGGTGCTTTTTTACCAGAAAATCTAGTAACCGCTAAATCGAATGCCCCCCAAAACAGGTGTACTGGACTTGCTTTACCAATGAATTCACTGCGAAATCGTGTGAACACCTCATTTGCTTTTAACATGGCTTGCCAAAGTGCATTTGCAGCCGCGGGTTCATATGTTTTATTAACCGTATTATCCTTGAAAGGAATAGCCGTGTTCCAGCTCATTGGGCTTGGGGTGGATTTTCACATCAATGTCCATCATTCGAAGTTTCTCGAACAGTTCATTGTAAAAATCAGCAACCGTTCTTGAATAAAGATCCATTGTTATTTCAGTAGTCTCAGAACATTGAATAATTAACTGATGCTTTCGAAAGTCAAAGTCAATTTGAAAATTACGTCCCTGATATGGAATGCCATGAGTAGAATAACCATTGGATGTAATATAGAGAGTTGTATGCCATGAATGATTTAGCCAAGGCATTGTTTTTAACCTTATTTTTCCAACAATTTGAATCCACTGATGCAAAGTTTCAATAGTATCCTGAATTTCAATAAAATCCAATTCAGGCCACGCTGACGATGTGCTTTTATTCTATTTCCATATCAATCCCCCAGACTCAGATGAGAACCGTCACAGAATGGAGGATTCTTTGTTTGTTTACACATGCATAGCGCTCTTGGCTCTGATTCTTCAGCAACAAATACTGTAGGTGTGATACTGGTTACCTGATGAGATCCATCGCACCAGGGTTGATTTGAAGACCTTCCACAAGCACACCATGCATAGGTTTTTCCAGATTCTAACTCTACCATTTTGGGCGAGTTGCCCGCTATTTTTGATTTTTCCATAGTTTCTTGGTATTAAATTACAACAAGCTTAATATCGAGCGTAAAAATATCATCAATTGCCTTGTCTCCCAGATTATCAAAAAATGAGTTTGATCCATACCTAACATCAAACTTCGACCTGTCAATATCCACTTTGGCAGTATATTCTTTTCCTGCTCTTTCAACCTCAAAAGAGATGCTCTCTGTTTTACCTTTAATGGTAATGTCTCCTGTAAGAGTTGCTTTTCCATTACTGAATTTCGAGCTTTTCGTCACTCACAAATTCGGCGGTGGGATATTTTTCAACTCCAAAAAAGTCATCTGATTTTAAATGACCTACCAATTTCTGATTATAACCTTCGTCTTTAAGATCATTATTCGTAATGCTTGTCATATCTACAACAAAATTACCTGCCACAATCTTATCACTCTTTTAACTCAAAATATCCACTCTTAAGCTGAATATTTCCTTCATGCTTACCACCAATCTTTTTACCAAGCCATTCTACACTTGATTTTTGAGTGTTGACTTCTGCTTTTTGAGCAAACATTACATTACCAGACAGCATGATACATTGATGCTAATACAAAAATTCTTTGTTTTCATTTTCTTAAAATTTTAGTTTTCAATAATATTTATATTTATATGTTTTCAACATCTTTCGTTTACAACAACTATTTAGTTAAAAAAATTTATTCTCTTATTTTATGTAAAATTCTTCTAAGTTCTTTTGCTTCATCTTCAGTGATTTGTTTCTCAAAGAAATCTCCTAATGCTAGTTTTGCCGATAGATGTGCCTGCATAAATAATTTCCTTCCAGGATCTGTCAAGGATATATCAATCTTCCTGCGATTTTCAGGACAAGTTTCTCTTAGCACATACCCTTTTTTTACCAATCTATCCAACAAGCGGGTAACATCAGGATTACTTACTAATATCTTCTTCTTCAATTCATTTGCAGATACAGGTTCAGGATCATTTTCAAATAAAATATAAAGAGTATTTAGCTGTGCATGGGTCAGATTAAAAGGTTTAAAGGCATTTTTTACTTTTTCCTCTACCCAACTTCCAGTCTTCAATAAATTGAAATAAGCTAATGCATGTATGGTCTTTATATCGTCCATTATTCAATAATCATTCTTTATAACATGCATAAACAATAATTGTTCACAACAACAAATGGCTTCTTGCATTGGAAGACCCCCGTAGTCCCAACGATCAATGGGGGCTATGGCGGTGGTATCCTTTTTAAACATTCATTCTTTATTGATAAGCTGAAACTTATCTGTGAGTTCGATATAACTCTTAAAGAAAAAACCATGTTAATATTGAAACCGAATTTATTGAAACTTATCTATGAAATCAGGATCAATATCTACTCCTGATCCAGGCCCAGTTGGAACTTTTACAACACCATTTACACTTTGAAGAGGTGATGTTTTACATTCAAAAGCAATATTGGTTTTAAATCCTTTAAACTCATGATGGGGCATCGCATTGGGAAGCACTGAAGCAAATTGCATCATGTAAAGAAATCCTAAGTCCCCACCCGACATATGTGGCGTACATGATTTACCGAATGCATTGGCCATTAATGCCACTTTCATCGACCTGATCATACCTCCGAAATAGTATACATCAGGCTGGACAATTTGAAGACCGTCGTTGGCAATCAACCATCGAAATCCATGGAGGCTGAATTCCTGTTCGCCACCGGCAATGGGAATGGACAGCGAATCGGCCACCTGTTTGGTCTCCTCGTACCAGTGGAAAGGAACCGGTTCTTCAAAAAACTGATAATTGTATTCTTCGAGCAATTCTCCGGCCCGAATTGCTTCTTCGACCGAGTAGAAACCATTGGCATCGGCATACAAAACCATTTCTTCACCAAATGTCTTCCGCACCAGAGGGATCATGGTTTCTGTCCTCCCCGAAGGTGCAACAGCATGCAGGTCTTCAGTCTCAAACATGAGTCCGCCAATTTTTATTTTGAGGGCTTTGGCATTGTTCTCACCTACATCACGGGTGATCAGTTCCATGGATTCTTCCACCGGTTTATCACGGTATTCAGTAGCCTGGTACACCTCAACTTCAGGATGTTGTATGTTCCCTATCAATTGACCCATGGATCTTCCAGCGATATGGCCCATCATATCAAGAATGGCAAATTCGAGTGTGGCAAGAGGGATTCCAAGAGCCTGCCCTGATAATCTGAAATTAAGCTTGTAGACATATACTCTTTCCAGGATCAGGTCCAGGTCACGCGCATCTTTATTTATAAAAAAAGGTTGTATCTGATTGGTGAAAATGGGATACAGAGTCCGCAATGAGCCGTGGCCGACAGAAATACCTGTAGCCCCATCTTTTGAACGTACCCGACAAAGGAAACTACTCTTGAAACGGAGTAATTCAATGCTTTCAATGATGACCGGTGAAGTGAACCATTCCCTCCTAAATACTGGCTGTCTCAGGATTTGATCCAGTTTTTCGTAATTATTCTCAATCGTATCCGGATGAATGAATGTATCGTTCGATCTGCAGGATGAAAGGGGTAAGGTGGCTGCGAGGCCTCCTGAGACAGCAGTTGAAATGAATTGACGTCGGTTGGTTCTCATTGTGTTATTTTTCTCATTTCACGTTTGAGTGCTTTAATGTTTTCTGGATCATATCCTGAGTGACCGGCATTCATGATATTTAATGTAGAATTATTTAGAGCAGCATTCAATTGGAAAGCCTGTACCGGTGTGCAAATAAAATCGATACCTGCCATGCACGATGGCTGTTTTTATGTTTTTGATTTTGTCTATGTTTTGCATAATGAAATCTTCGGGTAAGAAGCAATTGTTGGCAATAAAATGAGCTTCAAGAATTGCCATTGATTTGTAGGAAAATGTTTTCAAAATTTCATCGGTTCCGGAAATTTTCCGGATGGTATAAAACGACATTTCATAATAGGCCCATTCGTAAGCATATTTATCACTCGTTTCCTGATCAGCATTCAGCATTTGTTCCAAATAGTACTTCGCCGGAGATTCACCTTTCTTTACCAGTTTTGCAAACCTTTCCCACACATCGGGGAAGTACTCCTTTATTCCACCACCAATATAGTGATCGATAGCATATTTATTGGCCAGCCAGATGCCTCTTAAAATTAAACCCTGGACGCGCTCCGGATGGTGAATGGCATAAACAAGGGCCAGGGTACTGCCCCATGAGCCTCCAAAAACATAGACTTTATCAAAACTTAAATAATCTAAAATCCTATCAATATCTTCTACAAGGTCCTGGGTTGTATTGTTTTTGATGGAGCCGAAAGGAACACTTCTTGAAGACCCTCTCTGGTCAAAAAGGAGGACATTGTATCTTCTTTTATCAAAGAAGGTTTTGTCTTTGTCAGAAAACCCCGAACCCGGACCACCATGAAGAAAAATTACTGGAATGCCTTTGGGATTTCCGTACAGTTCGTAATATAATTTATGCTGATTCGTAACCTCAAGAAAGCCCTGCTTATAGGATTCGAGCTTATTAGTATTTGTCATATAAATAGCACTTAGCTTTTTTAAAGATAATCAACTGTATTACAAAAGCTTCTCGCTGAAATCAAAACCGTGAACACTTCTGTCAAGAGTAAGCGAATCAGGGCTAATCGATCTGTGTTTGGACTTACCCTCTCCAGGGTCGTGAACGTTTAACGTTTACCAAGGTATCCAACGCAATATTGACGTCCTCAACGATCTGAAAGTCATACATACCCACACAGATGAAATCAGCACCACTGTCAAATGCATATTTGAAGCCCTTTTCAGGCTTAATCGCTCCGGCTGCAAGTGTTTTGAAAGCAATCCACGGTTCTTCCAAATCATTCATAAAATCAACTGCTTCCTGCGGTTTTAGGCAAAAATTATTGTCTTTCCAGCCAGCCTCAGGAACATCTTTTCTTTCAAGATCAACTTCTGCAGACCAGTAATCGTTAGAATGAAGCGTTTTCACCCAGAAATCGGGTTTAATACCTCGTTCCACACAAGCTTTTACAGTTTCAATCCGATGGGCCCCAATACCTGCCGGTTTACCATAACTACGAATTAGTTCAAGGCCTTCTACAAGTTCATCAAAAAAAGTTAAATCATTGTTGTATACCCTGATATCAGATTGTCCTCCGTGGCTGTACAAGGCCTCTGCCCCGCCTGCTATGGAGATTTCAATTCCTTCCTTAAAGCTATTCCCGGCACCGCAATCTGAAATAAATTGCATCTTTCCACTTGTTTCCTGTCGATATTTACTGACAATTCGACATTGTGCTGGATTTGAAATTATGGCATTTATTCCACATTCTTCTGCCAGCTGAAGCGTCAACATCACCTTTTCATCGGTATGATACATCTTAATCAGTTTGTCAACGTAGATCAAGTCTCGCGCATGAGCCCATCCACCAATCAGATTTCCACCCATAACCAACCGGCTGAGTTCAAAATCTCCAATTTTACCCTTTGGTATGGTCCCTTTCAAGTCTTCAAGCGAAGTTAACTGAAAGCTTTTAAGTGTAGCACTTGAAACCGCATCCGGTTGATTGGTCAGGAATTTTTTCTCCAGGCTTTCCCATTTGCTTTTTCTGTATAAAACATAGGCAAATGCTCCCAGAAAAGGAACGCTGATCATATCTCGAAGAAGCTCACGGCGTCTGTTTGGTACTCCTTCCTCCGGCCCTGATGCAGGAACGGGTGCATTTGGCCTCTCCTCTTTCCAACGCATAAGCAAACGATCAGCTCCAAAAAAATATGCTGTTGGAAGGAATACGAATACAATCAGGATAAATAATTCAATCAGGTTTTTATCAACCCACTGGTAATTACCTTCAGCCACTATTCCAAGTGTATGTCCTAAGATTGGAGGGTATGCAAGGAAATAGAAAAGAAGCAGAATAGCCCCAAACGCCGAAGACCAACGTATGAATAACCCTATAAACAAAGACAATCCTATCAGAATCAGTCCCCAGACATTCAAGAAATCAACGACCTTCAAAACATTGGGAGACGACGCCATCCAATGAAATAATCCTGCAAAAATCCATTTTGATCCAAGCAGATAAAACTTGGCCGTCCAAGCCGGGCTCAATAGCTTTGTAATCCCTTCGTAAAGGAAATGCCAGCCAACCAGGATCCTAAGTACAGTAAGCAGATAAGGTAAGAATCTTTTCATGGGAGATATTTTATACTGTTTTATCTGGCAGAAGTTTTCAGTGTTATTGGGGTGGCTCTAAGAAACCAAACCTCTCTAAAAACACATCAGTTCTTTCAAGTATTTCCTCATCAAAATATGTTGCGTATTTTACATTCCCTTCATCCAGGTAATGTTTCCGACCCTCAAAAGCTATCAGTTCGAAATGATTTCCCAGTGAAGTGGTTTTATCTTTGAAATGATTGACTACCCAGAATGGTACCATGGGATCTTCCATACCATGGAATGCAATCGTAGGAGGAAGACCTGCTTTTACATTATGATGAGGGGAAATAGACCAGATTTCCTCTCTTCGTTTTCCCAGCAACATGTCAACCCATGCCTCCAGGGTATTCACATTGCTTGAATATAGAAGGATTGCATTGGGAATGGGGCTAATGTCATGGTTATCTGACTCTTCATTAATATTTTCGATCATCGCTGTTGATAATGCCAATTGCCCCCCTGCAGATTGTCCTCCCGCCACGACTTTATCCGGATTAATGTTAAATGCAGATGCATTTTCTCTGATCCACCTCATGGCAGATCTTGCATCTTTTACACTTTCAACAGGTGTAATCTCAGGATGCGGTACAATGCTATCTTCTGTGATCGAAAGCCGGTATTGAAAAGAAAATGTAATAAAACCCTTTTTTGCGAACCGTTCGCAGGCGCCATAAAATTCAGAGGGAGTTCCATAAGCCCAACCTCCCCCATGAAAAAAAGCAATGGCCGGATTTAGGATTTTCTGCTTTGTTTCAGCAGTATAAAACACATATGCTTTCAGTGTTTTTCCATCAATGGTTTTATAAACTTTCTCTTCTCGAATAACTGCATTATCCTGGGCTATGCTGTTGATATTGAAAAACAGGCAAACGATTATAATACATTGACGTAGTCTCATTGTGTTCAATTTATAGTGTTAGCTGTTTTGTATATAAGGTCAGCAATGTCCTGAGCCCCGGTGACATAAAATTAAGAGATACTTCACTCATTTCAAAGTTGTTTTCTGTACTTCAAAACCCACGAAAGCCCCTTCAGACACATTGTCTTCGGGGGCTGTCGCGGTTTCTGTGGTATACCATTCCATCTTCATAACCCAGCAAAAAACCTCTACTACTCTATTCCAGAGAATAGGCTTCCTGCATTACGTCCAAGGGAATATTTGGCATCCCTCCGGGATGATGTAAAGGTGCTTTTTCATTTCCATATCAATCCCCCGGACTAAGATGAGAACCATCACAGAATGGAGGATTCTTTGTTTGTTTGCACATGCATAGCGCTCTTTGTTCTGATTCTTCAGCAACGAATACCATAGGTGTGATACTCGTTACCTGATGAGAACCATCACACCAGGGTTGATTTGAAGACTTTCCACAAGCACACCATGCGTAGGTTTTACCAGCTTCCAACACTACCATTTGGGGCGCGCTGCCAGCCTTTTTTGATTTTTCCATTGTTCTTAGAATTAAATTACAACAAGCTTAATCTTGAGCGTGAAAATATCGTCTATAGCCTTGTCTCCCAGGTTATCAAAAAATGAGTTTGATCCATAACGTACATCAAACTTCGACCTGTCAATATCCAACTTAGCAGCATATTCCTTCCCTGCTCGCACCACCTCAAAAGAAATGCTTTCTGTATTGCCTTTAATGGTGAGATCTCCAGTAAGTGTTGCGGTTCCATTATTAAATTTGGAGCTTTTGGTCACCACGAATTCAGCCGTAGGATAGGCCTGGACCCCAAAGAAGTCATCTGATTTTAAGTGACCAACCAATTTTTGATTACTCCCGTCTTTGAGATCGGTATTTGTAATGCTTGTCATATCTACAGTAAAATTTCCCGCAACAATCTCACCCGCTTTTAATTCAAGATAGCCACTCTTCAACTGGATGTTTCCTTCATGTTGACCACCCATCTTTTTACCCATCCATTCTACTTTTGATTTTTCGGTGTTTACTTCAGCTTTTTGAGCAAACATTGCACTACCAGACAGCATGATCGTACATGCTAACACAAAATATTTTGTTTTCATTTTTAGTAAAATTTTAGTTTATAATTATATATAATTTAAATATGTTTTCAACATCTTTCGTTTACAACAACTATTTATTTAAAAAAAATCTATTCTCTTATCTTATGTAAAATCCTTCTGAGTTCTTTTGCTTCATCTTCAGTGATTTGTTTCTCAAAAAAATCACCCATTGCTTGTTTTGCCGACAGGTGTGCCTGCATAAACAACTTCCTTCCGGGATCTGTCAAAGATATATCAATCTGTCTGCGATTTTCAGGACAAGTTTTTCTTAGCACATAGCCTTTTTTTACCAGCCTGTCCAACAAGCGGGTTACATCAGGATTACTAACCAATATCTTCTTCTTCAATTCACTTGCAGTTACAGGTTCCGGATCAGATTCAAATAATATATAAAGAGCGTTTAGCTGCGCATGGGTCAAATTAAAAGGCTTTAAGGCATTTTTTATCTTTTCCTCTACCCAACTTCCCGTCTTCAACAAATTAAAATAGGCTACGGCATGTATGGTATTTATATCGTCCATAACTCAATACTGTATCAAAATAACAAGCACAAACAATAATTGTTCACAACAACTAATATAATATTAAACTACAAAGCCCCCGCCGATCTGAAGATCACTGGGGGCTTTGTTGAAAAAACGAAGCCCCCTCAGACACATGGTCTTCGGGGGCTTTCGCGGTTTGGCGGTGGTGCCACCAGGAATTGAACCAGGGACACCAGGATTTTCAGTCCTGTGCTCTACCAACTGAGCTATGGCACCGATGCTGTAAAAGCGATGCAAATTTAACACATTTTTTTGAAATTCTAAATTTTGATGCAAGGTGCCTTAGTTTTTATACTTTTGTGGCGGTAATGACATCTCCTGTAAAGACATACCTGTTTAAAAATGGCATCCGACTGATCCACAGATCCAACCAGTCGGAAGTGGCTCATTTCGGCCTCATTGTACATACCGGTACAAGGGAAGAGCTTCCTGAAGAACACGGCCTGGCCCATTTCATGGAACACATGTTCTTCAAAGGAACCCGCAAAAGATCTCCCTACCAGATCATCTCAAGGCTGGAAGATGTAGGCGGAGAGGTCAATGCCTACACAACCAAAGAAGAGACAGCGCTCTATGCCTCCTTCCTGAAACAGGACTACAGGCGGGCCATGGAACTGATTCAGGATATTTTTCTTCATTCAACCTTTCCTGAAAAGGAAAGGGAACGGGAAGCCGAAGTAATCCTCAATGAAATCCAGAGTTATGACGATTCTCCCTCTGAGCTGATTTTCGACCGAGCCGAAGAGTTATTGTATCCCCATCATTCCATAGGCAGGAACATCCTGGGTTCGGAAGAATCCCTGGGGAGATTTGTAAATGGAACCTTGGAGAGATTCCTGTATGAGAATTATGCCACAGACGAAATCGTCCTCTCTTTTGTGGGAAATACTCCTTTTGAAAGCATAAGGGCTGCTGCGGAGCGTTACTTTGGCGAGATCCCGGGAAAAACCAGACTGAGAAAAAGGATAAAACCCCTTGCTGTAACTGCTGTAAAGATCATTGAAAAGAGGGAAACCCATCAAAAGCACTGCATGATGGTGGGTGAAGGGTATAAACTGACCGATCCAAGGAGACTCCAGCTATATTTGTTGAACAACATCCTGGGTGGGCCTGGCATGAACTCCAGGCTGAACCTAGCACTGAGAGAGCGGCGCGGGTACACTTACAGTGCTGAATCACACTATGCCCCCTACACAGACACCGGGGCCATGATGGTTTATTTTAGTTGTGATCCGGATAAGTTCCAGAAATCCATGCAGGTCACCCGGGATGAGATGAATAAACTCAGAACCAGATTAATCGCCGATGCCAGGCTGAACCATGCAAAAAAGCAGATGGTCGGGCAACTGGCCATCTCGCGGGAAAACAACGAACACCTGATGCTTACTACCGGCAAAAGCTTCCTGGTTTTCGACAGGGTGGACAGCCTGAATACCATTCGTATGAAGCTGGACGAAATTACAGCTTCCCAGATCAGGGATGTTGCCAACGAAGTCCTCGATACTAAAAACCTGAACAAGTTGATATTCGAATAATGGACCTTTTCAAACACACTGAATTCCTTGATCGTTACCTGGAAGATCACACCACAGGTGAAGATCCGGTCCTCACTGAATTGGCCAGGCATACCTACCTGAAAGAGGTTCACCCGAGAATGTTGTCCGGTCATGTGATGGGAAGCTTTCTTACCCTGTTCAGCCAGATGATATCCCCCTCCCAAATACTGGAAATTGGCACATATACCGGCTATTCGGCCATTTGCCTGGCCAAAGGCCTTCAGGATGGAGGACGGCTGATTACCCTTGAAGCCAACGATGAACTGAGAAATATTGCCATTGAGTTTTTCGGTAAAGCAAATATGGCCGACAGCATTGAATTGATCAATGGAGACGCCATCCAGATCTTGCAAAGGCTCAGTGGTCCCTTTGACCTGGTATTTGTAGATGCCAATAAGGAGGAGTATGCCGACTACTACCAGCTGATCCTTGATAAAGTAAAACCTGGAGGATATATTCTTGTTGACAATGTGCTCTGGGGTGGAAAAGTACTCAATAACAAAGAGAGGGATCCTTCCACTTCAGCCATCCGGAATTTTAACCGGATGATCACCGATGACTCCAGGGTGGAAAATATGCTGCTTCCCATCAGGGATGGTCTGATGATCATAAAAAAGCTATAATTGTTTAATAGTTTCTTCCAGGTTCTAAACAAAATCGTGGTTCTAGTTGTTTATTGCCAGAGACCCAATCAAGGGTTTGAGAGATTATGGCCGTATATTCAATAAAAGAGTTAGAAAAACTATCCGGGATCAAGGCCCATACCATCAGAATTTGGGAAAAGCGTTATAACCTGATCGATCCCCACAGGACCAATACCAATATACGGTATTACACTGACAGCGATCTGAAAAAAATCCTTAACGTTGCGGTCCTGAACCGGCAGGGGATTAAGATTTCTAACATTGCCCGGCTGAATGACCTGGAACTTAAGGAGGAGATCATCAGGGTAAGCAAGTCCTCCCTTTCACATGATACCCTTGTAGATTCCCTGGTGATTGCCATGATCGATCTGGATGAATATAAACTGGAGTCCATCATTGACAAGTCCATTTCTAAAATTGGATTCAAGGCAACAGTCATGGATGTACTTTACCCCTTCCTGAATAAATTGGGCATTCTGTGGCAATCGGGGAATGTGAATCCGGCGCAGGAACATTTTGTAGCCAATCTTATTCGTCAGAAAATCATTGCCTCAACCGATAACCTGCCCAATACCTTCAACCCCAAAGCAAAGAAGTATCTACTGCTGCTCCCAGAGGGTGAATGGCATGAATTAGCTTTGCTTTTTGCCCAGTATCTTTTAAAAGAAGCAAATAACGAAGTAATATACCTTGGACAATCTGTTCCCTATTCCGACGTCCTGTCCACAGGAGCAGCTAAAAACTTTGATGCCATCCTGGTCTCTTCCACCATTGCAAAACCCGAATTTGATTTTCTCATGTACCTGAAAGACCTTGGCGGAGCCTTTCCGGACAAACAGATCTTTTATTTTTCCGGTTTTCTGGGAGATGAAGATGAAAAGCTTTCCGAAAACCACATCCGGCTGCGATCTCTTCAGGAATTTATTGACTACATAGCTGATCAGTAGCACAATATCCAAACCTCTGTCGATCCAATGGTAAGCCCTTCTTTGGGGCTTGTTTACCCTTTTACCTTGTAAACATGAAATGATGTTTAATAAAATATGGGGTATGGTAAACAAACTTTCATTTTTTCGTAATTTAGAATAGGGGGATTAAAATACCTATAACTCTTTTATTGGCGCGGGATACATCACCATACCTTATTTGGAATGAGAAATATATCAAGGATTTAGAGAGTTGTTGCTCTTGACAACTGTTTAATTAGAACGTATATTTGTTAAACAATTAATCAATTAGTGAAACTTTTAGAGCCTTAGATTATGACATCAATGGATTTTAATAATAAGCTGATAAGCATGGAAGACCGCCTGGAAAGATTTGCGCTGAGCCTGACCTCAAACCGCGAAGAAGCCAAAGACCTTTTGCAGGAAACTTACCTGAAAGCCCTTTCATCCAAGGATAAATTCATCGAGTTTACAAACTTCGAAGCCTGGGCCTACACCATTATGAAAAATACTTTCATAAATAATTACAGGAAGGCTGTAAGGCAGAACACCATCGTAGATACAACAAAAGATCTCTACTATCTCAACAACTCGAAGGAATCCAATTTCGTAAAACCTGATTCCACCATGCAGCAGAAAGAGATCAACAAACACATCGATAAATTACAGGATGAATTAAAAGTTCCTTTCCTTATGCACACCCAGGGTTTTAAGTACAAGGAGATAGCTCACGAACTTGACCTCAAGATAGGGACAGTAAAAAGCCGGATATTTTTTACCAGGAAGAAATTAATGGAATCTCTGGTGGATTATAAATAAAATGTAGTAGTTAGCAGTTTTAGGTTTAGGTTGTTTAAACAACAAAAGGGGCGGTTTTCAAACCGCCCTTTTCTGTTTATATAAGGTGTTTTAACCCCTGAATTGGGCATCAACAACTGCAAAAGCAGCCATATCCACAATCTCCCTCACATCACTTTCCATCTGCAGGACATGAATGGGTTTCCCGATCCCCAGCAATATGGGACCGGTAACCTGACTCCCACCGATTTCCTGCATCATTTTATAGGCAATATTCCCCGAACTCAGGTTGGGGAATACAATGGTATTCACTTTTCTTTCTCCGAGTTTGGTAAATGGGAATTTTTGTTTTCTCAACTCCGTGTTCAATGCATAATTCATCTGCATTTCCCCGTCCACGATCAGGTTTGGATGCTCCTTATGAAGAATCTCTACCGCCTCACGGGCCCTGTTAGAACTGGCTCCTTTGATGGCTCCGAAATTGGAATAGGAAACCACAGCAATAACTGGTTCAATATTAAAGTGCTCCACCTGTTCGGCCACCAGCAAAGTAGTATCCACAATGGTCCGGACATCGGGCTGGACATTTACAGTTGTATCAGCAAAGAAGTAGGGTCCCCGTTTGGTATGCACAATGTACATCCCCGCAATATGTTTGTGGACGTTGGTCGTACCAGCAATCCTGATCGCGGGCCTGATCACATCAGCATATTTACTGGAAAACCCGGACAGGAAGGCGTCGGCATCCCCTTCTGCCACCATCATCATCCCGAATTCGTTGGGTAACTTCATCTGCAGGAGCGCATCCTCGTAAGTCAAACCTTTTCGCTGTCTTGATTTATAAAGCTTTCTGGCATACTTTTCCCGAAGTTTTACCATGTCAGAACCGGTTTGGTCAATGATCTCCACCGATTCAAGATCAAGCTGGTTCTCTCTGATCATCTCCCCTATTACCTCCCTGTTCCCAAGCAATACGGGTTGAGCGATTTTTTCGTTTGCTATGGTCTGTATGGCCTTGAGCATTTTGAAGCTGTCAGCTTCACCAAACACAAGCCTTTTGGGGTTCTGCTGGGCCTTCATACGGACTTCATTGATGAGCCGGATTTCGGTTCCCATCCTCTCCTTCAGGATCTCCTTGTAGCTGTCCCAGTCCTCGATCATGATCCTTGCTACACCCGAATCTATGGCTGCCTTTGCCACAGCAGGTGCCACATGATAGATCAATCTGGGATCCAAAGGCTTGGGAATGATATAGTCTCTCCCAAAACGCAGATTTTCCACCTTGTACGCTTTGTTGACCACCTCGGGAACATCCTGTTTGGTCAGTTCAGCCAGCGCATAAACAGCCGCCAGCTTCATTTCTTCATTGATACAGGTTGCCCTTACATCCAGGGCGCCCCTGAAAATAAAGGGAAATCCCAGCACATTGTTTACCTGGTTGGGATAATCAGATCTGCCCGTAGCAAAAATCAAGTCTTCACGCGCTGCAATAGCCTTATCATAGGCTATCTCGGGATCGGGATTGGCCATGGCAAATACAATGGGATCCCGTTTCATGGATTTCAGCATATCGGTGGTCAGCACATCTGCCACTGAGAGTCCAAGGAATACATCTGCATCTTTTATTGCATCTGCAAGGGTTTCTGCCTCGGTTTCGCGGACGAAGAGCTGCTTGTATTTATTCAGTCCGGTCCGGCGGGTATTCAAAACACCTTTCGAATCACACATCAAGACATTTTTCTTTTTAACCCCGAGCGCTATGTACAACTTCGCACAGGAAATTGCTGAAGCTCCCGCGCCATTTACCACTACCTTCAGGTCTCCTACCTTCTTGTTTACCAATTCAACTGCATTGAGCATCCCTGCAGCGGAAATAATAGCTGTGCCGTGCTGGTCATCATGAAATACAGGAATATCCAGCGCTTTCTTCAGCTGCTCTTCTATTTCGAAGCACTCCGGAGCCTTAATGTCTTCGAGATTGATCCCCCCGAAAGTGGGTGCAATGGCTTTGGCCACCTCCACAAATTCATCCACATTTTTGCGGTCTATCTCAATATCAAATACATCCACATCGGAAAATATCTTAAAGAGCAATCCTTTACCTTCCATGACAGGTTTTCCCTGAACAGCTCCTATATCTCCCAGTCCCAGAACAGCAGTACCATTTGACATAACCGCGACCAGATTGCCCTTTGCTGTATACCTGTAGGCCTCTTCCGGATTATCCTTGATGGCCAGGCATGGCTCAGCAACCCCTGGGGAGTAAGCAAGTGACAGGTCCAGTTGAGTGGAGTGTGGTTTGGTTGGAATAACTTCGATTTTCCCTGGTCTTCCGCAACTGTGGTAGTTCAGGGCGTCCTCTTTTGTAAATTTCGACATGGTTTTGGATTTAGATAAATTGCAATGTCCAAAATTACTAAGAGTGTAGCGCCGATGAACATGAAACTGACTAAAAACATCATGTTCTTGAACAGCTAAACTCTGATGTAATAATTTTGCTCTCTAGCGAAGAATAAAACCCTCTCTCAACGGGTCTTCCGGGTCAAACCAAAATTGATTACTTCCTGTAAATGAGGCTGTCCCTGTTACTTTTGGAATAATTGCCTTGTGCGGGCCAAATGTGGTTATCCCGGAAACCTCCACCTCCATCACTGTTCCAAGGATACTCTCGATAAGGATTCTTTCGCCCATCCGGAGCTCCCCCTGAGCGTGGAGCAGTGCAGCCCTGGCACTCACACCCGACCCTGTAGCTGACCGGTCAACCTCACCATCAGCAAAAACACAGACGTTCCTGCTGTGCCTGCCGGAGTGACGCGCTTTACCGGTGAAAATGGTTCCATAGAGAAAGCTAAGGTCCTCTTCAAAAGGATGAACTATTTTCAGGTTGTTCATGACGCTTTTTTTTATCTTCCTGCCCAGTTCGATAAGCTTCGCATATTCAGAAGTATCAAGCGAAAGCCCCAGTTTCCCGGCATCCACTATGACATAAAATGCCCCTCCAAAAGCTACATGGTATTTCACCCTCCCCAGATCAGGAACCTGGATCTGTTGATCACGGTACAGTACAAATGACGGAACATTGGTGAATGTAACATATTTGACCACACCGCCTTCTCTTCGCCCCCTGGCCTCGATCAATCCGGGGGGTGCATCAATTCGCAATGTGGCCCAATCTCCTCGCCTTCTGACCAGTTTTGTGTCCAGTGCAAATTTTGTCAGGGCGATAATCGCGTGCCCGCACATGGTGCTGTAACCTTCATTGTGAAGAAAGAAGGTTCCAAAATCCGCATCCCCCGAACAGGGTTCAGTGATCACCGCACCATACATGTCTGCATGCCCCCTGGGTTCCCACATGATACCCTTGCGGATATAATCCAGGTGATCCCTGAAATACCTTCTTTTCTCCAGGATGGATGCTCCCTTAATGTCCGGGTATCCACCCACCAGGATTCGCAGGGGTTCTCCGCCAGTATGCATGTCAATGGTGGAGATTTTCATCCACTCAGCAGAAGGCCTCCAGTTCAGATTTTTCAATTTTCTGTACATGAATGGGTCTTTACCGACCATGAAGTTAATATGATTTTGCCAGAAAGTCCAAGGCTGCTCTCATATAAACAGGTTTCCCTGAAGCCGAGCAGGTATTTCTCTCCGAGGCTCTACTTGATATTGTCCGCCAATTATATTAACTTACTCATACAATCACAGTATAAAAAACAGCTGAACAAACTTTTTATATTATGAGAAAACTTGCTACGCTATTTTTATTGGTGGCTTTTGCCGGAAGCGCATTGGCACAAATCGAGAATAATGTTGACTTCGAAGGAGGTCAGGTTGACACCGCATGGGTTATCTTCGCCAATGGTGCTGAAGGGTCTCAAGCTGATATCGATGTGATTGCCAATCCCGCCGCTGATGCTGTCAATTCCTCCGACTCTGTCCTCTCATTCTACCTGCAGGAGGATGCCGTCACGTGGGTGGGGATTTACACTGATTATGATGTGCTGACCCAATTCACCGAGGAATACCACACCCTGGCCATGATGGTCTGGAAGGAGATGGCAACCCATACCGGGCTGAAAGTTGAACTCAGTCTCACCGGCGGTGATGACGTTCGAGTTAAAACACCCAACATATTGACCGGAGAATGGGAGCTGTTGCTTTATGATTTCACCCCCGCCATTGGCCATTATTACGAGCGTCTGACAGTGTTCCCTGATACTCCCGAAGAAGGAGATCCACCGAGGGACTATCTGCCCACAACCGTATTTTTAGACAACATCGGGATTCCCAAGGAGGATAATACCTCTGTCAAAGAACACAGCGGTGCAGAGATGATGCTCTATCCCACCCCTGCCGAATACCGGATGGGTGTAATCTATCCGGATATGATCGCGATCACTATCTCCGACATCATGGGTAGGCAGATCAGGACGCTCCGCTTCCCGGCCACCAACAGCAAGGTGATTGAGACCGGCGACCTGGCCACGGGGATCTATTTTGTCACCGCAGATATCCGGAACGGTGAAAAGGTCACCATGAGGTTTTTGAAGAAGTGACAGTATCAGACATGAGGTATGACTGGATAGTTCAACCCTGGCTGAACTTTTTTCCGAATCTTTTCTGAGAGATTTGGATTTAATTTAGGTCGAAGTTGAATGCTGCCAAAATATGGAATGACTTTTAAAATTAATCTTCATTACAAGCAGACAATAGAGTCGTGTATATGCAGGATCCTGATGAAGGACCTGTTTATTTGACTCGGAACATTTCTATTATGGAAACAGCCAAGACACTTAGGTCCTGTCTTAACACTCTTTGTCGTTCTACCTCTAAGGTGATGGCGTGCCCACACATGTTACTGTATCCTTCGCTATGAAGAAAAAAGTCCCATCTCCAGGATAGCAGATCCCTTGACCTCAGGGTATCCATCCACCAGGATCCGCAGGGGTTCTCCGCCAGTGCGCGTGTCAATTGTGGAGATTTTCATATACCAGCTGTGCTCCATAAAGATCAAATGCGGCCATGCCTACCGATTTAAAAAACTGTGTGTCACCTTCCGCTTTGCTTTTCCCGGAGATCAGATCCGATAAAACCACAATCTGGTCCATGGAAATAATTCCATTCTGTAAAGGTACCATCAGGTCACCAGCCTCGTTTAAACCATGCAGGGTGTCCACATAGAGGTGATGAAGGCTGCTCATGATTTCATCGGGAAATTCTCTCATATCCGGCTTATAAGACCCTATTCCAATGAGGGTTTTTCCACCCCACCATGCTCCCTTTCCCGGCACAACAGGTTTTTGCGACCCGGTAGCTGTAATAATGATTTCCGATTCCTTACAGAGTTCCAGGGCACTCCTACAGGGAATCACCTCCACATCCCTGTAAAACGCGTTAAAACGTTCCCGGAACCGGTTCATAATGGCTTTGGTTCTGTCCAGTATCCTCAGCTCTTTGATGGGTCTTTGCTGACAGGCAAAGAGCGCCTGGTGAAATCCCTGTATTCCCAATCCTATAATTCCCAGTGTGCTTGTCTTTTCGGACGAGAGATATTTGATCCCAAGCGCTCCTACTGCGGCTGTTCTCATGGCGGTTAGTTTGCTCCCATCCAATGCAGCCAGGGGTTCCCCGGTTTGTCCATCATTCAAGACAACCGTGCCATTTATTATCGGCATTTTCCTTTTTAAATTCCCGGGAAACACGGATACAAGTTTTGTGGCAAAGTATTTTTCACCAAAACAGGGCATCAGCAGCAAGGTATTCTCGTCTCTTTGCATGTGCACGCGCTGGGGCACTTCTACCCTGTCTTCCGCTGTAGCCATAAACGCCTCTTCCATGGCAGAGATCCATTCACTGATCGGAGCCGCATTCCCTATGGTATTGCTGTCAATGTGTAGCATTTTTCAATACCTGAAGTTACTATGATTTTAGCATAAAAACTAAGCCCTTGTAGTCTTTAAAAAACCAAGGGGTGTTTATTTTTATATGAAATTTGATTTTTCTCTATCTTCGGGCTCACATGTGGCGCTTATACCCGGTCATTATTGTTATAATTTTTCCCCTTTCACTCTTCGGGCAGGGAGTGAGATCTGATACCATACCCTCCGGGACTCCTGGTTTGAAAGGAAGCGGAGAATTCACCATTGAAACCACCGTTGACACAACCAATACCCTGGTGATCAATGAATTTATGGCCAGAAATTCCGGGTCGGTTTTTGACAATTACAACGAGGATGACGACTGGTTTGAAATATACAATTTCGGGGAAGAACCGATCCTTCTGAATAAACTCTTTTTTACTGATGACCCGGGAGAGCCATTCAAATGGAAGTTTGCTTCCATCGAAAACCGCTACCTGGATCCTGGCGAGCATGCCCTCATCTGGGCGGATGATGAACAGGAGCAAGGGACAAACCATGCCTCATTCAAATTATCCGGCGAAGGAGAATACCTGGGCATATACGATAAAGATACATCCCTCATCGACCAGGTCTTTTTCGGGCCACAAACTGCAAATATTTCTTATGGCCGGTTTCCCGATGCCGGATTGAGCTGGAAATTCTTCGATACACCCACCCCCGGAAATCCCAACTTCAATTCGGGGGCTGAGGAAGTGCTGCCGGCTCCTTTTTCGAACATTTCAGGAGGATTTTATACCCAACCCATATTGCTCAACTTAAGCTCCCCGGTTTCGGACGCCAGGATCATGTATACCACCGATTGTACCGAACCGGACAGTACCAGCAATCTGTTCCAGGGGCCTCTGGAGATAGATTCCACCACCATTGTCAAGGCCAGGCTACTCAAGCAAAATGCCATCGACGGACCCGTGCTAACCATTTCTGTCATTATGGAAAACAATCCATACGAAAATCCGGTCATCTCCCTGGTGGCTGAACCGGATGATTTTTATGGTACAAGCGGGTTAATATCTGCCCGAAATGGTTTTATTGAGGTTGTGGCAAACATGGAATATATTGAAAATGGAACAACTGTTTTCAACGCCGGAACCGGAATACAATTACATTCCTCCGGATCCACACCCAATTCATTGCGACTCTATGCCAGATCCAGGTATGGGAACAACTGGTTTAATTATTCTTTCTTCAACGATGAGGGTCCTGATCAATTCAAACGGCTCATCCTCAGAAACAGCGGGAATGATAACGTAACCAAAGCTCCTTCCAATGTCCATTTAAGAGATCCGTTGGTTCAATCCATCGCAAAAGCAGCCAATGACCGTTCCTTGGTTTCCGAATCGAAGCCTGTGAATATCTTCCTGAATGGAAATTTCTACGGTCTCTTTAACCTGCGGGAGAGAATTGATGAAAACTACATCAGCTCCCGCACCGGGACAAACGAAAATTTTGACCTGTTGGAACTTGCTTTTGGTTATCCGGGAAATGAGCATGTTATTGAAGGCTCGTTTGATCAATGGAAAGCCTTGTTGTCATTTGCTGATACAACCGGTGATTTATCACTTGACTCTGATTTTCAATATATCCAGGAGCAAGTTGATCTGGAGAACTTTACAGATTACTGGATCACCGAGGTATTTGTGGGTAATTTTGACTGGCTGTCAAACAATGTGAAATTCTGGAAATCCGTCAACGGTAAATGGCAGTGGATCTACTGGGATACGGACCATGGCCTCGGGCTGGTATATATGAATTACGGGAATGTATCATGGAATACGCTTGAATGGTCGTTGGGTTTCAATGGCAGATCATGGTTCAATGGGTATCAAAACATTTTAATCCGAAACCTGCTGAAAAATGAAATATACAAGGATTATTTTGTGAAACGTTTTACCAGCCTGATCAATACATCTTTTTCATATAACAGTACCGGAGCCCTGGCGGATTCCCTGATGCAGATGTATCAGAATGACATGATTATTCATACAGATCATTGGAATAGATCCATAGAAGATTGGGACAGTGCCTGTGACAGTGTGAAAAATTATCTTGCACAAAGGCCAGATATTGTTTTCAATCACCTTCAAGACTATTTTAATCTACAGGACCCTGTAAACCTTACCATCAAGGTAGAACCGCCCGGGGCTGGTACAGTATCCCTTCCCGAACTCAATGAGCCATCAGGGGTAATACAGGGCAAATACTTCCCTGGAATATCTTATTCTTTTGAAGCACAAGCCATTCCGGGATTCGTATTTGACAAATGGACCCCGGAGGGAAGCACCAAAAATCCCCTGAAAATTGAATTGACTGATTCGACAGTACTGGTTGCCCACTTTATACCTGTAGATCACTCTTTTCCCATCCAGGTGACGGAAGTATACAGCAACAACAGGAAGGAATATGACTCGGGTGACTGGATAGAGTTCTATTATTATGGAGCCGATACACTGAACCTTGATCAATGGACCATCAGCGGGAGAAACGATCAGCTTCTTTACACATTTGGCAAACAGTCGAAGATCGGTCCGGGTGAGTATTTTATTGTTGCCGAAGATCTTGAGCAATTCCAGAAAGTATTCCCGGGTCCCGTTCAGAGCTTTGGGGATTTGGACCAGGGTTTTGACGACAATCCCAGGTTCTCCCTTAAATCAGACACCGGGCAATTGATGAAATTGATAGAACTAAGGAGTTCTGAATCGTGGCCGGTACGACCTGAGGAGGGGTATAGTCTTGAATTGAAAAGCATCATCGATGATCCGGGATTGGGTCTGAACTGGGAGAACAGTGAGAATACCTACGGTTCACCCGGACTTCCAAATCATGCTGCATACACTTTTCAACAACCCGCAGGGAAAGATACCACTCTGTACAATTCAGAAGATGCGATTCTTGCATTTCTCTCCTCACCGGATTTCTATTCCGATCCGGATCATCACAGTCTGGCTGCTATATCTGTAAAAAAGATTGAGGGGCCCGGAAGGTTTTACTCCAACAATACCCTTGTAAGCAGCGGAAATGTATATGAACCTTCTGATTTCATTTTTGAACCGGAAAAGGCCCACGATGCCTCCACGCTCCTGCAATATAGTTTTATTGATCAATCGGGACAGGAAAGCAGTGACTTCAGTATAAATTTCCTGAATGCGACCCGGATGATCCGGGAGTCCCAGGAAGCGTTCCGGCTATATCCCACACCCGCGCAACTTGAATGCTATATCGAAATTCCTTCCGGGCACATGGGTCCCATTGATTTCTACCTCTTTGATCTGAGCGGCAAGATTCTTCAACGCCGTCATATGATACTTACGGATAAAATTCTTACCATAGACCTTTCGGACATCTCCGGCGGAATGTACATCTATATGCTCAAAACCAATTGGACTGTCAGAAACGGGAAAATTGAGGTGGTCAGGTAATAAGCACGGGGCTGAACCCATCTAATCATTCCGGTGAACGATCAATAGTTGCGTATGGATGTGGTTGTTCTCCCGGGTTCCGCTGAATATCTGAAGCAGGTAAGCACCAGGATCTTTGATCCCATGGTTCCAGGAAATGAACCCTTGATGGTCAGCAGTATGGAATGCAGCATTTGCAACATTCTTCCCTGTAAGTGAATATAAACTGATGTGCATTTCCGGCCCAAATGTTTCATGGACCTCAATAAACAGTGTCGCACCAACAGGATTGGGATAAATCCGCAGAAGTTGCTCTTTCGTATGGATTTCTTCAGAACTTGAATTGCCGGTATTCTGTTTGCCGGGGGTATACGGATTGGTGATGCTTGCATACCAGTTGGAAGGATTTGAATTATCCAGATCCGGCGAAATCAGTTGAAGGCTCGGTCCATATCCGTCTGCAGCATCGGGCCAGGGGACAGAATTGTCGTATGGCACATAATCTTCCTCTTCGCCGTATCCGTTTTTCAAATAGATGTCCTCTCCATTGTTATTGAGCATAAATCCTGTGCTTCCAGAATTGAAGCTTCCTGAAAGGTTCGTGGATGAGATGAACTCCGAGCGATAATCGCTTAAGTCTCCAGCCACAACAAAGAAATCCAGAGGATTTATGATAGCGTCAGAAGGAAAAATGAAATGATTATCAAGTCCCCCGTCGCTAAACTCATAACCTGCAAGTGACACACTGAAATCATTGGGATTGTACAATTCAATCCATTCGGAATTTATTGTGTTCTGGGGGTGATACATTATTTCGTTAATCACAATGGGTTCGTGCGTTGCCAGAGAAGATGTGTCAAAAACCGCTGTAATTTCATGGCTAACTCCCGGATCAATTTCAATATGCTCCATGGTAGAAATCCCACGCCATTCCACAAATTTTGACCCGGGCGAAGGAATGGCGTCCAGTGAAACCGGAATCCCCGACATATATACACCCTGCCATGTTTCCTGGTCTATACTCAAGGTGTTCAGTTCTACCTTACCTCGCCCCTCAATCCGGACTGTGATATGGACTGTATCGTCAATGCCAAAATAGGATTTCATTTGATCATAGATACGGGCGGGCCTGTTCCTGAGAAACTCCCTGATGCTTTCATTGTTAATATCCCATCTGTTTCTGTAATCTGGTTTCCAGCGTTCAAATTCAGCATCTATCTCAGGAGCCAGAACAGCAACAAGGGAGTCATACATGGCGATGGCGGTGGCTGGTACAAAAAGTGAGTTGATCAGGTCACAATTCCGGTTGATGAGGGCTTTGCTGAATCGCTCATTCAGAATCAACTTTTGAGGAATGAAATTGGGCCACTTTTCGTTGGTAGTAATAGCATATTCCGTAAAACCATTCCAATCCAGCGTGTTATATGCCCTGTCTGAATCCCAGATGGTCCAGCTCCACCGGCCCCCTTTTGGTTTTACTACAAATGCTCCCCACGTCCAGGACCTGAACTGACTGCAATGGACCATGGCTAAAAGATTGAGCAAGGAATTCATATCCATAAAAGCAGATACTTCATCATATACTTCTGGCCTGGAAAAATCAGTGGTATCAAAATAACTAAGCAGGTGGTTCCATTCATCCATGGTGCCATATTTCAGATCTGTGCCCCACTTTTGAAACCGGACAAGATCAAAATCCACAATGTCCATGTTGTCTGCCACAAAATATTCATTGATACTCTCTCTTATGTTGTAGATGCCCCAGTAATTATTGTTGAGCAGCAGGGCGCCGAAAGTACTCTTGGTTGACAACTCCCCAAGCCTGCTCCATAATTCTGTACTGAAGGGATCTCTTAACAATGTTCCGTCATAATTGGTAATATCATCATCGTATCCAGACCTGAGTACCAGGTTTTTGAAGCTCGACGGCCCGCTCTTAAATGGAGAGGCCCTTAATTCTGAATTGCCATATCCACCCCGGAAATGCATCCTGAATGCTTTTTTTGGCATAAAAACCGAATTCCCTCCCTGGATTCTTATTCCGGCTATGGAAGAAAAATGGATGTGTCCATCATCGTAAGAAAAGGATGCCGGGCGCTCCCAGGCGGGTCCGCTCTTGCCATAATTGGAATAGATCCCTATACTTCCATACAGATTTTCCTCGTTGGTAGAAATGGATAAAACCGGCAAATTATAATCTTCTTTCGCGTAATATGTTTCAGCGCCAATATATCCAGGAAGATGCTTTGCCTTTTTCATTACTGTGCGCAGGGTAAGCGCTTCCTGGATGACCAATGAACTATCTAACAAAGTCCCTTCAATAGGATTTGTACCATCGAGGGTGTAGAAAACAGAATCGTTGGGATGATAAGGAGAAAGAGCGGTGCTTAAAGGAAAGGTGCTTGCTCCTCCAGGATTACTAAAAGCGGGACTGTTGCAAAGGCCATCATATATAAGGGCCTCATCCCCGGGTGGAAATGTAGAGAAAATCCATCTTCCCTGGGTTCCTCCCTGCCTGTACAGATAATTGACCGGTACCCTGGGGAAAGTTATTTTATCCATCATTACTCCCTGCGAATCACTGATCACAAGGGTCTCACCTTCCCCCGACAGTTTAAAAGGCACCTGGTTATGGGATGGATTTGAAGTGCCGTTCGCCCAAAATATAACTGTATCTCCAGAAGATACATACAGATCTTCATTCAGCTGATACTTCAAGTTATTATCAAACTTATCCGATAGGTAATACCCTTTCAAATTGATCGTCGATTCGGAAAGATTGATGATTTTGAACCAGTCGCTGTATACCCCGGAGTCATCACTCATCAGGGAGAGGTTCGATGGTGATACCTCAACAAACTTTAAGCTTGAGTGAAAATATGGAAAACAACCCATGTCAAGCCGCGAACCATCAGGATCAGTATCATCCATATCCACAGTGTAATCCAATCCATCGTTATCATTGTCCGGATTCCCTGCATCGATGGCCATTGAAGCTGGTAACAGCTCAAAGGATGCATTCTCCTCATCCGCAAACAGAGGATCTCCCATCAAATTCCCTTGTCCCGGCATCAACTCCAGATCGGTGAGGCAATATTCAAACTGAATAATTGAATTTTCCACCTGAATGAGTTCTGCATAACCCGAACTGGCAATGATAGAATTAGAAAGTTGAATGGTGCCGCCAGAGCTCAGCTCATTACTGTAGTGCAGGGCCCTTAAGCCAATTCTGTTTCCAAAAAGGGTGTTCTGTTGCGCAAGCACCACTGACCCCGTATGGCTCTGTATTCCGGAACCGGAATGGGTCAACAGGTTTTTACGTACCATGGCCGTGCTGTTCTCACCGATACTAATGGCCATATCACAGTTTTCAATAACATTATTGCTAATGGTGATATTCTGGCTTCCCGTACCAATATCAATGCCGTCATCAGAGAAACCTGCAATATAATTTCCCTCTATTGAATCATTGGATATCCCGTCCAGGTCCAGGGCGTCTGTTTTTCCAGCCTCAGGATTCCCAATGATACTTGAATTCCTGATGCTCACCTTCTTCGCATTGTGTACTCCAATACAATCATCGCCCACACCCCCGTAGGTATCGGCCACATCACAATGATCAAGAACCAGGGTGTCTCCATAACTTGTAACAAACCTGACAGCCCTGCGAACAATCATATGAGAGGCAAGCAAAGTTCCCCGGTTTGAAATATAAGCCCACCTTAACTCAGGTGCTTCCGTAGTAAAAATGACCGGCTCATCACTGGTCCCACTTATCAAAAGTCTACCCAGATTATTAACAGCTACACCCTGTGAAAGGAAAACCTGGACCCCGGATTCTATTTCCAGGGTAATTCCCTCCTCTATGGTGAGGTTCTGATGAAGATAATGGGGAGCGCTGGCCCTTGTCAATATGGTATCTCTTTCAATCAGGGCCGGCACGATGTTCTGAGCTTGCCCCATCATGGAGAACAGCAAAACCAGATACAATCCCAGGGATACTTTTAACATGGTCTAAATATAACACATCGCGCTTCAAATACATTAAGCCACCCATTTCTGAAGGATTTGGATTTGATTTGGCAGGTAGATTGCTGCCGAAGTTCGGAGTAAAACATCGCCGAAGTTCGGAATAAAAGACCGCCAAATATCGGAATTGGTTTCTAATATCACTAAAAATGAGTATCTTTGGTGAAAATCGAAATATTATAATTGAAAGCTTCGACTTACATATCTCGTGTTAGTGATAAGCTGCTAAAGATGTTACTGGAATCAACTGGAGCTGTTCTGGTTGAAGGTGCAAAATGGTGTGGAAAAACACAATCCTCAATACAAATTGCCAAAAGTGTAGTGTATTTTCAAGACCCTGATGAAGGGCCAGGTTATCTGGCTATGGCTGATACAAAACCTTCACTTCTTCTGGAAGGTGACCCACCCTTGCTTCTTGATGAATGGCAAATGGCTCCGGTAATTTGGGATGCTGTAAGATTTGCTGTGGATAAACGAGGTTTGATGGGCCAGTTTATTCTTACAGGTTCAGCCACACCCAGAGATAATGTAACTTCTCATTCTGGTATTGGTAGAATTGCCCGTATGATTATGCGTCCCATGAGTCTTTATGAATCTCAAGAATCGAATGGAAGCGTATCTCTTAAAGATCTTTTTAATGGGAAAGCAGATATTGCTTCGAAAAGCACTTTGACCATTGAACAGATAGCTAATGCTATATGTAGAGGAGGCTGGCCGGCTGCAGTTACATCCACAAAAAAGTCTGCCCGCATAGCCATGAACTATGTTGATGCTATCATTAATTTCGACATTCAGCGTGTTGATGACATTGAAAAGGATCCTGAGAGGGTCAGGGTTTTGCTCCAATCGCTGGCTCGTAATATTTCAACCATGGCAACTTCAAAGACCATCATGGAAGATATGCAGGTTAACGAGTCATCCATAACAGATAAGACACTTAACTCCTATCTTAATGCCCTTCGACGTCTTTTTGTTATTGAAGATGTTCCTGCATGGCAGCCTTCACTTCGCTCAAAAACTGCAATACGTACGACAAATAAACGTCAATTTGTTGATCCATCTATTGCAACAGCAGCGATGCGGACTAATGCAGAAGGCATTTTGCGTGATTTCGAAACGTTTGGCTTTTTATTTGAATCCCTGTGTACACGGGATTTAAGGGTATATACCCAAGCTAATGATGGAGGAGTTTATCATTATCGGGATAAATCAGAACTTGAATGTGACCTTGTGATTAAGCTTCATGATGGTCGGTGGGCCGCAGTTGAAGTTAAACTGGGAATGAAGCAAATTGACGAAGCGGCAGCTAATTTATTAAGACTCAGTGAAAAAGTTGATAAAGGAAAGATGAATAATCCTTCTTTTCTTATGGTACTCACTGGAGGTCAGGTTGCTTACAAGAGAGATGATGGAGTACTGGTAGTTCCTATTGGATGCTTGCGAGATTAGAGTTGCCAGAAAATATCCTGTTTCAGAGTAAATAATATCGAACTCTCTTTTTCAAAATCTTCATGCATGGATATATAATAATTCCAACGAGTTAGAAAAAAGAAAAAACGGAAGATCGAGGTGAAAATTCTCTATCTTCCGGTTCTGTAACCCCAACCGGACTGTTTTACGAACCATTTATACGTGATTTGGAATTGATTTGTAGGATTGATTCAAAAATTAATTCATCTGCTGAGTAACATCCAATCAGCACGTTCCTGAAACTCAGCCTGGAAGTCTTTACTCCATTTTTTTATGCTTGATTTACCCGGTCCATCCTTGTAGTGGTTTGTATTTCTTACCTTCACATATTGTCCACCCCAGCTTTCCCGGGTGGGATCTTCGGGGTCGTTGATTCCCCGGTTTGCACTTACCAGGTAAAGGAAAGAAGGTGAATCTCCTTCAATTACTCCGGGCCCGGCTATTGCTTCTGCCGGGTAGATCGCAGCAAGTGGACCATGGTCATTTATAATATTTTCTTCCACCCATGCTCGGTTGTCAGCTCCGAACACACCCTGGTAGGTAGTTAGCGATTCAATGATAAACAGGTCAGGATAGTTTTCAATGAGCCATCCGTGTGTTGCATCCTGGCACGCTATCAGGAAGATTCGAAGCTTGCTGATAAAGGCATCTGTCTCCGTCTTACCGCGTGTATTCTGAACTTTCCAGATTGCCTGTGCAACTTCTCTCGGGCCGCCCCATACACAAATATAAATCGGCCGTTCATCCGGCTTATCAGCTGCTGCAATAATTGCATCCGAAGCCTCACTATCCATTCCTTCTCCTATTATTTCATTCCAGGATTGTTTGTTGCATCCCCACTGTATAACCACGTTATGATTATTACCCAATCCTTCGTATGTGACGGATCGCAAATAGTCAGCAGTTGGGTAACGAGCATCTTTTTTCCGGAGGTTTTCATCTACCTGGTCGTATTTGTCTAGTACTGCCAAGATATTCTGCTTTTCAGCTACCATGTTGAAAGTCCCGGCGGATGCGATCAAGCCTTCTATATCAAATTCATTTGTATAAAGAAGGAAGCGTACCATGGATTGGAGGTCATCCGGATCGCTGTTGGTAACAGGGAAGGGTGGGAAGTCAGAGGAAATAATTACCCTGTATTGAGCTAAGCCAAAGTTGCAGATCAGCAGTAATGTGATCGATAAAATGCTATTTTTAAGAGTAATCATTTTTTTGAATGAATAATGATTCTCCGGTAACTTGTGAGTGCTGGTTCCCCATCGTCTGTCACTTCGCAGATTACATGAAAATTCTTCCCGGCTGAATCCGAAGGCAGCCTGATCCTGATTTTGACCGAAGTATTGTTGGGAATGGTTATTTCTTTCTTATAGCTTCCTGCTTCGGGCAATATCCACCATTTAAATTGCAATGTGTCATTTTCAGGATCGGAGGAACCGGAGGCATCAAACGTAAGATATTTTCCCGCTTTCTTTTCAAGGTGAATGGGAGAATATCCTTTATCTCCATTAAGGATCAGCACCGGATTTCGATTACCTTTTCCTTCCTTTGCCCAGTCCATCCGAGCGGCGAAGTTGTTAAATGTTGCAGGGTAGAAATAAGACTCATAATAGTTACAAATTTCGTAGGCCGAACCTTTAAAATTCGTGAAGGCACTGGTTGCGCTGTCCTCGCATTTTCCCCATTCGAAGTAACCACCCCAGCTAACCTGGTTGGGAATCTCAGGATCATTCAGTCCGTTTGGCAATACGTGCAGAAATGATGGGGTATCCCCTTCAACCCCGTACTTGTACTTTGGATAGACCTTACCAAGGTTTCCATGGTCCTGGATATGTGTTGCATATTCCTCCCAGTTTTTGCGGCCGGTTCCGTTCTGGAATTTCCAGGCGCATTCATCCCAGATGAAGAACAGGTCTTTTTCAAATTCCCGGCGCATCCATTGATGAGAGCTGATGGCAAAATCGGTTCGCTGGTCCCTGTCCTGGTCTGTTATGGTATACACCCTGAGCTTCTGAAGGAAACTTTTAAGTTCCTCGGGAGAACGTTCCTGCTGAACGCGCCAGATTGCCTGGGCCAGTGTATTTCCGCCACCCCAGATTGTCACCCAGAGCGGACGGTCGTCGTCTTCATCGGCAAGTTCAATAATCAGTTCACTGCCGGGGGAATCATTCTCTTCCCCGATAAATTTGAATCCCCGGTTTATGCTGCCAAAAACTGTGAGCTCTCTTAAATAATCCGGACTCGGCCAATATCCGATTTCCTGCCGGTTTTCATCCCTGGCAAACTCCTGCTGGTTCGAACGTTTCATAAGATTTGGCACATCTTTTTCGTACGCATTGATCGCGTCGTGAATCAACCCAAAAAAATCATCCCTTGTTTTATCCAGGCTCCAGCCGGTTGTAAAGATCAGTGCTTCGATTTCAAAAAGGTCGGCATGTACAAGCAGCCTTACCAGTGATTCACTGTCGTCGGTTTCCCAGGTGGATACATCGGTCAATACGACCATCCGGGGTTTTAGTTCCCTATCCGAAAAATCATTTTTTACTATTTGTGCATGTATTGAAAGGGATAAAAGAAGAAAGAGTCCCAGTATTGATTTCCTGCAATTCATATATATGATTTAAGTGCGCTAAAAATACAGACTTATCTCTCCTGCTCTTCCAGTATGAATATAACAGTAGAAGATTATTGTTAAAGGTATTCTTTGTAAAGTTTAATATCTAACCAAAGATACAATGAATTCTTATGTCAGATGTTTAAGATTAGCAATGACTTACAAAATAAAAACGGAAAAAAAGATCAAAAATCCGTTTCTTCCGTTTCTGTACCCGGAGCCGGGATCGAACCGGCACGGCCATTACTGGCCACTGGATTTTAAGTCCAGCGCGTCTACCAATTCCGCCATCCGGGCATCAAGTAGACTTAAAAGCGCAGCAAATTTAAGAAAAATGCCATATTAATCCATGAGGGCTTCCAATACACACCAAAATAGGTCTTGTGCAAAAGGAAAAAGGGCATCCTGTGTGGATACCCTTTTCAACCTTTGAGCGGGAAACGGGACTCGGACCCGCGACCCCGACCTTGGCAAGGTCGTGCTCTACCAACTGAGCTATTCCCGCAAATGGTTTGCAAATATAATACTGAAATTCAATACTTGCAAATTATAAACCTGATAGCTTCTTTATCTCATTCAGCTTGTTAAGTGCCTCAACCGGTGTCAGGTTGTTGATGTCCAGGTCTGCAATCTGGTCCCGGATCTGTTTCAATACCGGATCATCCAGCTGGAAAAAGCTCATTTGCAATCCCTCCCGTTGTCCAGCCAGGTCTCCTACCGGTTTGCTGAGATTCTTCTCACCTCCTGTTTTTTCAAGCTCCTCAAGGATCTCATTGGCCCGCTTCACCACACTCCTGGGCATACCTGCCATGCGGGCCACATGGATTCCGAAACTGTGCTCACTTCCGCCCGGAATCAACTTTCGGAGGAAGATCACCCTATCATCAAGCTCCCTGATGGACACATTGTAATTTCGGATGCGGGGAAAATCAGCTTCCATTTCATTCAATTCATGATAATGGGTAGCAAACAGGGTTTTGGCTTTCCCTCCGGGCTGTTCGTGGATGTATTCCACCATGGCCCAGGCAATGGATATTCCATCATAGGTGCTGGTTCCACGCCAATTTCATCCAGGATAACCAGGCTGCGACCTGAGAGGTTATTCAGAATACTGGCCGCTTCAAGCATCTCCACCATAAAAGTTGATTCACCCAGGGAGATATTGTCTGAAGCCCCCACCCGGGTAAAGATCTTATCAACCCAACCGATCCTGGCAGCCGAAGCAGGAACGAAACTTCCCACCTGTGCCATCAGCGTGATCAGGGCGGTTTGCCTCAGGAAAGCTGATTTTCCCGACATGTTGGGGCCGGTGAGTATAATGATCTGCTGGTTTTCATCATCCAGTGTCACGCTGTTGGTCACATAAGCCTCATCCACGGGCAACTGCCTTTCAATGACAGGGTGCCTTCCCTCGGTGATTTCAATGCTTGTGCTCTCATTTACCTCCGGACGACAATAGTCATACTCCAGGGCATTTGTTGCAAAAGAGTTCAGGCAATCGAGACGCGCCACCAGAGAAGCGTTTAACTGGATGGCCTTCACAGAACCTGATATTCCCTGAACAAGATCCTGAAACAATTTTGTTTCCAGTGACAGGCATTTCTCCTCAGCCCCCAGGATCTTTTCTTCGTAGGTTTTCAGCTCCTCGGTAATATAACGCTCGGCGCTCACAAGGGTCTGTTTTCTGATCCACTCTTCAGGTACTTTGTCCTTGTGGGTATTGCGCACTTCGATATAGTACCCAAATACATTGTTAAATCCCACTTTGAGGCTTGTGATTCCGGTACGCTCCATCTCCCTTTGCTGCAATCTTAACAAGGGTATCTTTCCCGGAATTCATGATCTCCCTGAGCTCGTCCAGTTCGGACGAAACTCCTGCAGCAATCACCCCTCCTTTATTAAGCATGGCAGGAGGTTCCACTGCTATCTCTCTGCCAATCCTATTCCTTTCAGAGACACATAAATCCAGTTGTCCGGCCAGTCTCTGAAGTGAAGCTTCGCCCGACTCCTCACACTTCTCCTTCAACGGTTCAAGGGCATCCAGGGCACGTTTCAGCTGAAGCAGTTCCCGGGGCTGGATACGGCCTACCGCCACCTTCGAAATGATTCGTTCCAGGTCCCCAATCTCTTTGATCTTTTCTGTAAGAAACTCCCTGAAGGACTCTTCCTGTAAGATATAATCCACCATGTTGTGCCTCTCACGGATCAGGAGCACATCCTTCAGTGGCAGCGATATCCATCTTTTGAGCAGCCGGGCACCCATGGGGGTAATGGTCCGGTCCATTACATCCAGAAGGGTGCGTGCACCCTCATAAAGCGCATGGAAAATTTCCAGGTTACGGATCGTAAAACGGTCAAGCCAAACATAATGATCCTGTTCGATCCTTGATAAGCGCGAAATATGCCCTGTATGGGAGTGTTGGGTCAGATCCAGGTATTGCAGGACAGCCCCGCTGGCTATGATCCCATGCAGCATGCTTTGGATACCAAATCCTTTCAGGGTATCGGTGCCGAATTGCTGTTGCAGCTTCTCCCTGGCATTATCCTCCGTATAGACCCAGTCATCAAGCAAGAAGGTGTTATATCCATCCCCGAAAAACTCAAGGAAAGAATCCATGTGGCTTTTCTGAACCAGGACTTCCTTGGGATTAAAGCTGCTCAGCAATTTATCGATAAAAGCCTCATCCCCCTGGGAAGTCAGGAATTCCCCGGTGGAGATATCCAGAAAAGAGATCCCATTTGCCTGGTTGTCCATATATACACTGGCCAGGAAGTTGTTTTCACGGTTTTCCAGCACATGATCATGGAAAGTTACTCCGGGGGTGACCAGTTCGGTAATTCCTCTTTTTACAATCTTCTTGGTCAGTTTGGGATCCTCCAGCTGTTCACAGATGGCAACACGCTGACCTGCCCGAACCAGTTTCGGAAGGTAGGTATCCAATGCATGGTGAGGAAACCCGGCCAATTCCACAAAAGAAGCTGCTCCATTGGCCCTGCGTGTCAGGGTAATTCCAAGAATTTCAGCCGTCTGGATGGCATCCGCCCCAAAAGTCTCATAAAAATCCCCAACCCTGAAAAGAAGGATGGCATCGGGATTTTTAGCCTTGATGGTATAGTACTGCTTCATCAAAGGCGTTTCGACGATATGTTTTGATCCTGCCAATGGTCCGGATTGGTTCTCAAAAATACAGGATATGGACAGATTAATATGATTTCTCCCCTATTTTTTCTTAATTGAGTACATGCGATGGAAACGACACTCCCTGACCTACCTTATTTTCGGCGGCTTTTTCCTTGGAATTCTGGCCGGATGGCTCATAGGAGAACCTGTCCTTCCAGTGGCAGAACCCATGAAGGAACTTTTTCTCCGGCTTCTAAAGATGGCCATACTGCCCCTGGTGATTACTTCCATTGTAAGTGCAGTCATCCAGGTGGGAAGCAGCCGCGGACTGGGACTGATCAGCCTTCGCACCATGACCTACTACATCACCACAAGCCTTCTGGCAATTTTAACGGGTCAGCTGCTGGTCAATATTTTCAAACCTGGTGTAGGGGCCAATATCAACCTGGAGGTCCAGCCAGATGGCATTGGTGTGGTTGACCAGAAATTTGGACAGATCCTGATGAACATTATCCCGGAAAATCCATTCGAGGCCATGGCCAACGGAGATGTCCTGCCAGTGATCTTCTTTTCCCTGCTGTTTGGATTCTTCGTAACCAGGTTGAAGGTTGACCAGCGCAATCTGATGGGTGGTTTTTTCAGGGCCGCTTTCGATGCCATGATGAAACTTACCTCGTTTGTTATATGGACCGCTCCCATCGGTGTATTCGGCATCATGGCAGGTATCGTGGCAACAACCGGATTTGATGCCTTCTCCTCCCTGGGAAAATTCTTTCTTGTGGTCCTGGCCGGATTGTCTATCCATTTCTTTATCACCCTGCCCTTCTCTTGAAATACCTAGGGAAATGCAGTCCGATAAAGCACTATAGGGGTATGCTCTCGGCATTGATGACGGCATTTTCCACCTGTTCCACCATCGTCACCCTCCCATCACCATGAAGGCGGTTACTGAGGTTTCGGGAGCATCCAAAAAGGCTGCCGGTTTTGTCCTGCCCATCGGCGCAACCATCAATATGGACGGGACTGCTCTTTATGAATGTGTGGCTACCATTTTCATTGCCCAGGTATATGGCTTCGAACTTGGCTTTGCCCAGCAGGCCATTGTGGTGATGACTGCTGTCCTGGCCTCCATCGGGGCTGCCTCCATTCCCATGAGCGGATTGGTGATGATGTCCATCATCCTCAAGGCTGTGGGTCTTCCGCTGGAGGGTGTGGCCCTGATCCTGGCGGTGGACCGGATCCTGGATATGTTCCGGACCACCGTCAATGTTTACAGCGACAGTGTCGGAGCTGTGATTATCAGCCGGCTGGAGGGGGACCGGGCAGAAGTATCCGAATAAGCATTCTTCGGGCTTTTTTTTGCATAAAAAAACCGCCCCACAAAGGAGGCGGTTCAAAGATTCTTAAAAGCTTATATTATTTTCCTCCAAGGCTGATATCAGCACCTATGGCAATGATGCTTGTATTTTTACTATAAATTTCTGATGTTGCATCAAAAGGTGCCGAATAATTCTTTTCATAATCATCATACATCACATGTACATAGCCAGCATTGAGGGTAAGCATTTCTCCCAATTCGACAAACACTCCACCGGCAATGGTGCTGCTCTTCTGGGCATAACTCAGGTCGGACTGGTAGTTGTCATTGACTCCCAGATTCCCTGTGGAAAACCCTGCACTCAGCCCCAGGATGCCCAGCAATTTGTATTCCAGACTGGCAGCGATGGTATAGGCAGTTTTCATCGATGGTAGCTTTCATTGTTGATCTGCTCACCATTTTCATCGGTCTTTCCATAATAAGCAGGCTTATCCAGGAAATAATTAAACCCGACATTGGCTGTCAGCTTTTTAATGGGTTGGATCCTGGCTCCCAATGAAAACATGCCCGGAAGGTCTGCTCTTGTTTTTTCCCCGTCAGGAAACATGCCCAGGTCATCAACTTCGGTATCGTTTTCTAATTCGATTTTTGTATGATGCTCATACTTAGCTGCAATATTGATCATATCGGTCAGGTGTAAATTCACACCAATAATTGGAGTGAATCCTGATCCTTTCTGGATTGTACTCACCTCACCATCCGTAGAAATCGCATCGAGATAATCAGCTGTTCCAAGCAGTCTTGCCTGCTCTTCAGGGGGCAGAGGTACATTTGCATCAATAAATCTTAGATAATCAGCCGGAGGCATCGTCGCACCACCATATGCAGCTGGAATATCAATGGTAATACCATCTGTATATCCCTCATAACTATTTTTAACTGAAACGTACCTGGCGCCAATGGCCACAGAGATCATGTCCGTAATGGCATAGGTAGCACCAAGCTGGTAGCCCATATATTGCGATGAACCGTTTAAGGACATTTCATCAATGTTATATCCAGTCGTCTGGCTAAATCCAGGATTAACTCCTGTTAAAGCTTCAATTTGTTGATCAAGCGGTGTCAAACTTGCTCCAACAGAAGCGATCTGGGTTTCCAGAGAGGGAATTCCATCCTTAAAATCGGCACTTCCGCCACCACCAATAATATTAAAGCCCCCCGAGAAAGTCCACTTATCCATCTTGAAAGCTGCATATATGCTTGGAAATAAGGGTGCTGTAAGTTCAGCTCCATAGGATGTACGGTCCGGAGCACTGGTAAGAAGTGGATAATTACTTGTAATGGTCCTGGTCTGAAAGATAGATTGGTTGGAAATAGACAGGTGCAGTCCGTTTTTCAACTGGGCCAGCCCTGCAGGATTGAAATAAACCGCATCAACTCCAAGGGAAGCCTCGCGGGTTAGAGTCCTGGCCCAGGCTGCGCTCTGGTTGGTATTGGTGACAAGACCTCCGGCAAATACAGAGGTTGCAGTTACCACCATAGCAATGGTGATGAGACTCAGTTTTTTCATTGGAATTTGTTTTAGTTAGCGCCCGAAAGAAAAGAAAAATATTTGAATAACAACTTTTTTTCCCTGATTTGGTTATTCTAAGTACCATGAAGAAACGAGTAACCGGGCTGGGTGGAGTCTTTTTCAAAGCAAAGGATCCGGAAGCCATAAGAAGCTGGTATCAGCAACACCTGGAGATTGAAATGAATGAATATGGAGGTATGTTCCAATGGCGCGAAAAAGACCTTCCTGAAAAGGTGGGAAACACAGCCTGGAATGCCTTTCCCGAGGATACCGCCTATTACCAGCCAAGCAAAAAAGATTTCATGTTCAACTACCGGGTTGAGAACCTGGAAGAACTTCTCTCGGTACTGAAAAAGGAGGGGGTGGAGATTGTGGGAGAAATAGAAACGTACCCATACGGAAAGTTCGGCTGGATCATGGACCCTGAGGGCAACAAAATTGAACTCTGGGAACCCCTGGATGAAGGGACCTTATAAAACAAAGGATAAAATGAAGTCAATGTGGGACGCAAGGTATGATACAGACCAATATGTATATGGCAAAACGCCCAATCTCTTTTTTGCAGACTCACTGAAGCAGCTTCAACCCGGCAAGCTGTTGCTGCCTGGTGAAGGAGAGGGCAGAAATGCAGTATATGCTGCAAAACTTGGCTGGGAAGTGGAAGCCTTTGATCAAAGCAGGGTTGCGCTTGAAAAAGCAGAGTCGCTGGCTCAGGCAAGCGGGGTCGATATCGCTTACCGAATAAGCGATATCATCGACTATCCTTTTGAGAAAGAAACTTATGATGTGGTCGGGCTTATTTTCCTTCATACCTCTCCCGACATAAGGTTAATGCTCCACAGCCGTGTAAAAGGAGCTCTGAAACCGGGGGGAAGGGTGATCCTGCAGGCCTTTCATACATCACAACTGGGAAATAATACGGGTGGACCACAGTCACTCGAAATGCTGATGGATAAAGAGAACTTGCTGGCCGAGTTCCCTTCGATGATCCATGAACAGATAGAAGTTTCTGAAGTGATGTTAGAGGAGGGGCCTTTTCATCGGGGACCGGCACGGGTCATTCAATACATCGGAATTAAAAAATAACAAAAGTAGAAAGCGCATGGATCTGGGATTAAAGGACAAGGTGGTATTGGTGGCAGCTTCCAGCAAGGGGCTTGGATTTGGGATTGCTCGTCAGGCAGCCAGGGAAGGAGCGATCATTTCCATGGGCAGCCGGAAGATGAAGAATTTGACGGAAGCCGCTGAAATAATCAGACAGGAAATCCCTGATGCCAGGGTTTTTATTTCTTCCTTGAATGTGGACAGCAGCGACTCCATCCAAACATGGGTGCAGGCAAGCCTTAAAGAGCTGGGAACGGTGGATGCCCTGGTGGTGAACGGAGGAGGACCCCCTCCGGGCACTTTTGATGAAATTGATGATACATGTGGCAGGCAGGATATGAAAATACCCTGATGAGTGCTGTAAGGCTCATCCGTGAAGTGCTTCCTGAAATGCGTAGGAAAAATTCCGGATCAATTTTAACTGTTACTTCAAGTTCTGTAAAAGAACCCATTGATAATCTGTTGCTTTCAAATGTTTTCAGGGCTGGTGTAACCAGCCTGGTAAAGAGCCTTTCTTTCCAGGAAGCAGCATTCAATATCAGAATTAACAACCTGGTTCCTGGTTTTTTTGAAACGGAAAGATTGAAAGAGCTGGATCTGCGGAATTCGGGGGAATGGAGGATCAGCCTGGACAATGTACGAAAGATCAATTTCGACAAAATACCCATGGGTAGGTACGGAGATCCGGATGAATTCGGAAAAGCAGCGGCTTTTCTCCTGTCAGAAGCTGCTTCCTATGTCACCGGTGAAACCTTCGTGATCGACGGGGGAAAAATGCGTACGGTATGGTAGCAGGTCACAAACACACGGTCACCCCGGTAAGCATCACTTTTGCAGAACAGGTGGCCAAGGAATCTATCTGTTTGGGATACCCCGGTCTTTCAAATTTAAAGCGGGGCAGGTCATCGGCGTGGCTCTTGCGGAAGATGGTCCCAGAAGCCTCTACAGTATATGCAGCGGAGAACAGGATGAAGAGGTCTGGATCCTGTACAATGTAATTGAAGAGGGCTATCTTACACCAAGGCTTTCGGATCTGGAACCGGGCGATACCCTCTGGATTACCGAACCCCGGGGAGAATTTATCTGCAATGAAGAGCCTGCTGTATGGATTGCTTCCGGAACAGGTATCGCTCCTTTCTATTCCATGCTGAGATCAGGAATGGCAATAATAAGATCCTGATTCATGGAAACCGCTACCTGGAACAGTTTCATTTCTATGATGAATTTGCTTCGAGCTCTGGGCACTCATTACATCCGATGCTGTACAGGGGAAACGGCTGAAGGAGTTTACCATGGCCGGGTTACTGCTTACCTGGAAGAGCAAGCGCTGCCCTGACCCCGGTTTAAAGTATTATCTTTGTGGAAGTGCAGAAATGGTGGTTGATACCAGGGATATCCTGATCAGAAAGGGAGTTCCTTTCGACCAGATCATTTCTGAGATATATTTCTAATCCATGCAGGAAAAACTATTTGGGAAAACACTGGAAGAATTAACGGCAGATTTCCAGGAATCTGGGACTTCCTGCCTTTACAGGGAAACAGCTTTCTGAATGGCTCTATAAGAAAGAGATTTCCGGATTTGAGCAGATGACCAACCTATCAAAAAAGGCACGTGCCCTGCTGGCTCATCTTATGACCTGGGATTTCAGGACCCCATTGATGTACAGGAATCGGTTGACGGCACAAAAAAATATCTCTTTCCCGGCAACACGGGAAAATTTATCGAAACCGCATATATCCCGGATAAAGAGAGGGCTACGGTGTGTGTTTCCTCCCAGGTGGGTTGTAAAATGGGGTGCCTGTTCTGCATGACAGGGAAACAGGGATTCCAGGGAAATCTTTCCGCCGGAGAGATTCTCAACCAGTTCCGGAATATTCCTGAATGGAAGAATCTTACCAACATTGTCTACATGGGTATGGGAGAACCCCTGGATAACCTGCGGAAGTATTAAAAAGCCTGGAAATACTTACTGCTGCCTGGGGTTTCGCACTGAGCCCCCGCCGAATAACCGTTTCCACCATTGGAATTACCCCGGCCATGCTTGAATTCCTGGACAAAAGTGATGCCCACCTGGCGGTGAGCCTGCATACTCCTTTTGACGAGGAACGCCGGAAACTGATGCCTGTTCAGCAGGTTTATCCATTAAAGGAGGTACTGAAGGAAATCACGTTCCTGGGATTTCGGGCGGCAACGAAGGGTTTCCTTTGAATACATTCTTTTCAAGGGATTTCAATGATACCGCGGCCCATGTGAACGAACTTGCAAAGATTCTTCACGGGATCCGCTGCCGGATCAACCTGATTCGCTTTCATCCCATTCCCGATACACCGCTTGAATCACCGGATGAAAGCACCATAAAGTGCTTCCGGGACCGGCTGAATAAACAAAGGGATCACTACCACCATCGGGCAAGCCGCGGCCAGGATATCTGGGCTGCCTGCGGACTTCTCTCCACAAAAAAGCTGATGAAAAAGGAGTAACCACATAAAGCTTAAAAAAGCGCATGTGGTGGAACGATCTGCTGACGTTTTTCTTTCCTGTACACTGCCTGGTTTGTGGCAAAAAACTATCTTCCCCGGTCAGGTACTTTGTCTCCGGATGCGAATTCAATTTCCCCCGAACCGGTTATCGTGAACCGGATTGATAATCCCATCAGCCAGTCTTTCTGGGGAAGGGTTCCTGTTGAAATGGGGACATCTCTTTTCCGTTTTGAAAAAGGCTCCGCATACCAGGCTCTGCTCCATGAACTAAAATACCGGGGAAACCGGAAGGCCGGCTATTACCTGGGAAGACTGCTGGGCAATGAAATTGTGCATTCTACCTATTCGGTCCTGTGATATGATGGTTCCTGTACCCCTTCACCCCAGGCGTTTCAAAGAGAGGGGATTCAACCAGAGTGAGATTATTGCATCAGGAATATCGGCATCAACCGGAATTCCCGTGGTTTCAAACCTGCTGACGCGCACGGTGCACAACAGGGTCTCAGACATCCCTGGGCCGCTATGAAGATATGAAAATATACATGGGAAATTTCCAGGTCTCCTCCAATGCCCCGGATGTAAACGGAAAGAAGATTCTGCTGGTGGATGATGTGATCACTACCGGATCCACACTGGAAGCTTGCAGCATTGAATTGCTGCGTAATTTTCAATGCTTGGTATTTGTTGCCACGGTATCCTGCGCCTGATCAATGCTTAAATTGATAAGCCAGTGTAAGAGAGAGCCCATTGTGAAAATATCCCCTGTTCATGGGATTATGCCACTCTTCGGGATCCCTGAAGGGGATGGCTGAATAGGTGAAGCGAAGTCCCACTCCCAGAGAGGGTTTAAACCAGTAGTACATACCTGCAAAAACGCTTAATCCGAAACGCCGGTTTTCGACAAAATCAGCGTCCTGGGGAATTTTACCATACTCATCGAAACTGGCATAGCTAAGAAGTACCTCGGGCGAATGTGCCTATTTCAACCTGGATTTTCCCATCATAGATATAATGGACAGAGAGGGGCAGCTCAAGGTATCTGTATTGGCTTTTAAAAATTTCTGTACTGTTGGGACCTGAATTTTCATAGGCGCCCCTGGTCACATATTTTATACTCCAGTTGCCAGTAAAATATTGTTATCTATTTCGCGATTAACGAAAACTCCAGCAGTAAATCCTAGTTTATTGTACCCTCCATAACTGTCTCCATCCACCTGGGATGCAGTTACACCACCAAAAATACCAGCGTTAAACTCCTGGGCCCTCACACTGCAACAGTGATCAACACAACAATGCCCACCATAAAACATTTCCTTAAACCCCTCTTCAATCTATCCATTTTTCAATATTCTGATTAATTCATCCACTCCTTCACCTGCTCCCCTTTTGAGGACACGGATGCCTGAATTCTCTGCAACGGCCACCTCGTTGGGATCAATCAGAAAAATGGGCACAGCATCCGGGAACATAGTTGATCAGGCCGGCTGCGGGATAAACATTCAAAGAGGTGCCGATGATCACAAAAATATCCGCTCCCGAAACAAGCTCAGAGGCCTCCTCTATAGCAGGTACTGCTTCTCCAAACCAGACAATGTGAGGTCTCAGCTGAGATCCCTTCTCACACGTATCTCCCCTGTTCAATTCCCATCCGTCGATTTCATAGATGAGTCCGGGATCCACAGTGCTGCGGGATTTTTTCAATTCTCCATGCAGATGAAGGATATTTGACGATCCTGCCCTTTCATGCAGGTCATCAACATTCTGGGTAATAATAAACACATCATACTCCTTTTCCATTTCAGCCAGGGCAAAGTGTCCGCGATTGGGCACAGTTTCAAGCAACTGTTTTCTTCTTTCGTTGTAAAAACGCAACACCAGGTCCTGGTCCTTTTCCCATCCACCCGGACTGGCCACCTCGTATACATCATATTCCTCCCAAAGACCACCCATCTCCCTGAAAGTCCTCAATCCGCTTTCAGCGCTCATTCCTGCGCCGGTAAGTACAACAAGCCTTTTCATGGCTCAATCCTGGTATACTCCTCCACTTCCCACCGATCATTCACATACAATCCCACATAGAGAATTTCATCTCCATAGGCGTTTTTCAGATAAGAGAGCGCTTCGTCCATCTGTTTTTCCTGGGCAGCCCTGTCAAAGGGATTGTCGGTACAATCGTGGTGTCCCACAATGGCAATAAACCTCGAGCCGTGAGATTCTATGGAAGTAATGATCTGCTCCTTGAGTGAAATAAGCCTGCATTTTTCGGTTCTTTCTGTAAGAATCTTCAAGGGTCCGGCTTCATTGGCTGTATCGAAAAAATCCAGGTCATGGTTTTTCTTCAAATAATCGAGCACAGGGTACTGTACCCTTCCATCAATACAATTGATTACTGTTCCGAATTTCATGTTCTATTCATCTGTTTTATCATCCTTTGTAAATATAAGATTTTGGCTGAACAATTAGTTTGGTTACATTTACATCCATGACACTTCTTTCGTAAATGATTGATCAACAGACTATAAACCAGATATTTGAGACGGCCGACATTGTGGAGGTGATCTCCGATTTTGTAACCCTGAAGAGGAGCGGGACAAACTACAAGGGTCTGAGTCCTTTCAGCAATGAAAAGACTCCCTCATTCATGGTCTCTCCGGCCAAGGGGATTTTTAAGGATTTCAGCTCCGGGAAAGGAGGAAATGTGGTGGGATTCCTGATGGAACATGAAAAATTATCCTATCCCGAAGCCCTCAGATACCTGGCCAGCAAAATATAACATTCCCTTTGAAGAGAAGGAGCTTACAGCAGATGAGATCCAGCAAAAGAATGAAAGGGAAAGCCTGATGGCGGTTACTGCCTATGCGCAGAAATATTTTTCCAGGCAACTTGAATCCGGAGAGGGAAAGGCCATCGGTCTGAGTTATTTCCAGAAACCGGGGTTTCAGAGATGACATCATCAACAAATTCCAGCTTGGATACAGTCCCGAAGAGCGATCGGCCTTTACCAAAGAGGCTGAGAAAAACGGATATAAGCAGGCATATCTGGTTAAAACCGGACTCTCCATCGAGCGGGAAAACTATGCTTTTGACCGCTTCGCCGGCAGGGTGATTTTCCCCATTCATGCCTTATCCGGAAGTGTAATCGGTTTTGGCGGGCGCACACTGAAATCGGATAAAAATCTGGCCAAATACCTGAATTCACCAGAGTCCGACATCTACCACAAAAGCCGGGTCTTATACGGTTTATTCCAGGCTAAAAAATCAATTGTATCGAAAGAACGCTGTTTTCTGGTTGAGGGATATACCGATGTAATTGCCATGCACCAGGCAGGCATTGAAAATGTGGTGGCTTCCTCAGGAACTGCTTTAACCACCGAACAGATCCGCCTGATCAAACGCTTTACCGGAAATATCACCATCCTTTATGACGGGGATGAGGCTGGAATCAAAGCCTCTTTCCGGGGAATTGATATGATTCTGGAAGAGGGGATGAACGTAAAAGTGGTGATGCTTCCGGAAGGGGAAGATCCCGATTCTTTCGCCAGAACCCATAGTTCCTCCGAATTTCTGGATTTCATAGAAACCAGTGAGAAGGACTTTATCTCGTTCAAAACCGAAAAATTACTGGCAGAAGCCCAGCACGATCCCATCAAACGAGCACAATTGATTTCAGACATTGTCAGATCCGTGTCCGTCATACCTGACGGAATCATGCGCAGCGTGTTCCTGAAGGATTGCGGCCTCTTGCTGGGAGTTGAAGAACAGGTCCTCTATACAGAAGTGAATAAAATCAGGCGGTCGAGGCAGGAACAAAAATGGAAAAGAGAACAATCCTCACGAAGGGAATTCACTGAACCTGCCCGCGCCACTGTCCCACAGCAACCCCTGGTTCCGGGATTTGTTGAAAACATATACTCTGAGGTGGAGGAGCGGGAAATTATTTACTTCCTGCTTAAATTCGGAAACCAAATACTCAACCTAGTGGAGAGGAGCCTGTCCAGATTTCAGTAGCTCAATACATCATTCGTGAAATTCAAAATGATGAGCTGGAGTTCAACAACCTCATATACAAACAAGTTTTTGAAGACGTAAAAGAGCTTATAGACCGGGAAGAGGAGGTGGTGGAACGACAGTTTGTTTACCACGATCATGCCGGAGTCCGAGAACTGGCCGTTGATATTTTCACCTCAAGGTATGAACTCAGCAAGGTTTGGAAACGCAAGGAGGCTTATGTGGAGCTGCCCGGGGAAAACCTGGGATTTGAAGTTCCCAAATCCTTGCTTTCTTATAAAATGATGGTGGTGGAGAAAGCGCTTTCGCAGCTGCGGAATGAACTGGATGGCAGCGAAAAAAAAATGAACTGGTGGAGATTAAACCGCCTGATTATTAGAATTCAGAGTCTTGAAAAAGTGAAAATTGCCCTCTCGGCCGGACTGGGCGGGCGGACCATTATCAGGTAAGCTTTCTTTAAACTTTGCTGTCAATCTGTTTCAGCAGCTGTCCAGGCATTATCGATGGTACCATAGTCCTGCTATCTCGATCCCCTGTACTGGATCACCAATTGAATCTGTACATTCTCTTTTAAGCGCTGCATAGAGCCCGGGTTTCTGCAGCCGGTAAGCTTCACGTATCCTTCGTTTCATTAAATTTCGGTCCACCGCCCGTTTAAACAGCCGCTTGGGAACAGAAACAGCCATCAACGCCGGAGTATGCCCCATTGGAATCAGGCAAATAAAGATTCTCAAAGGATAGGACATCGGATCCTCTTGCCCGATTCAAAAAGGAGAGAAATTGATTTCCGGCTGGTAAGCCTTTCTCCTTTTTTGAAGGAGTATTTTGATTTAGGATTTCCCGTTGTTCTTGTTGTAATCCTTGATGAAATTTTCCAGCGCCATGGTCATGGATGGAGCCTGTGGCTGTGGAGCAGTAATATCCAGTCGCAATCCGGCTTCCTCTGCTGCTTTAGCTGTTTTGGCACCGAAGGAAGCAATCTTGGTGTCGTTCTGTTTGAAATCGGGAAAATTCTGAAAGAGCGACTTGATTCCAGACGGACTGTAGAACACAAGAATATCATAATTCACATCGGCCAGGTCGGATAGATCACTGCATTCAGTCCGGTACAGTACGGCTTTGGAGAACTTAAAATTTGCCTGCTTCCAGCAATCAGGGAATCTCCTCTTTATGTGCAGCTGAAAGCGGCAGCAGGAATTTCTCATCCTTGTGCTTATTCATGATCTCAATGAGATTACCGATCATGCCCATTTCCATAGAAGATCTTTCTTTTCCTGTACACAATATATTTCTGAAGATAGTAGGCTGTAGCTTCAGAAATGCAGAAATACTTCATGGTATCCGGAATGCTTACCCGGGTCTCCTCTGCCATCCTGAAATAGTGATCGATGGCTGTTTTGCTGGTAAAAATAACTGCAGTATGTACCCCCAGATCAACCTTTTCCTGCCTGAAATCACGGGCAGATACGCCTTCCACATGAATAAAAGGCCTGAAATCAATTTTCAGGTTGTGTTTACTGGCTAAATCAAAATAAGGGGATTTATTATTCTCAGGCTCTGGCTGAGATACAAGAATTTTCCTTATCCTTCCCATATTATCTTATCTTTTTAGTCTCAACTTAAAGGATTCCCTCTAACCACCTGTACAATAGTGCGAGAGGTGCTAATTCAAGGGCACAAATGTACAAAAACATATAGAATATTGAAACATCTTTCTTGAAAGAAAAAACAAAACCCCTGAAGATCCGCATGATGAAGATGCCTGAAACCGATAGCAATGGCCACCCACTGGAACATTTCATTGAGAAGCACCGGTTGTATAGACGACAAAATCAATAAAGGCAACAGGACGTATTCCAAGTAACTTATTAAATATAAATGAATTATATAGATATTCCCTGAATATTCTGATCCTGTTAAACAGAAATCCGGCCAGATTTACAAGACAAGCCTGGCAAGAAAAAAACCCACGAGTATACCCAGGTTAAACAGATAGAGCTCAAGTCCCGTGAAAGCGCATAGGGCTGAAGCCTGAACCGGATTTCTCCAACATAAAGAATGATAACCGGCACTCAGAAAATAAAACAGATAAAGAATATTATCCAACTGCTTTTGCAACAGGCTGTTATCTTCAAAAATCCGGGAGGCTACCTGGAAATTTGCCGATGCCTGAATGGTCTGAATCAGGATATTCCCGTAGTAAAGCCTGATCCATGCGAAAATAGCCGATAAGGATAAAAAGAAAAATAAACATCCAGGCGGGTTGGTGCAAGGGTGCCCTGCTCTGTCCATTCCATTTGTATAACCATTGTCAAAGGATTCATGGGATCTGGCCTGACATTTGATGTAAATATCGACCACAAAGATACATATCGCACTTCTTAAAAAAAGTTAATAGATGGTGAAAATTGGATTCTTTGTGGTTCCTTTATGCCTGAGTATAAGTATGAGTACGAACAATTATCGGTCAAATCATGAAAAATAAAAAACGAAATATTATATTGGCAGGCTCGCTTATTGTGCTGTTGAGCGTTGGTTTTACCACCATTGGAAACAAAGACATGGAGCTGGTAAAAAACCTGGATATCTATTATACCCTGTTCAGGGAGCTTAATATGTTTTATGTGGACGAAACAGATCCCAAGGAACTTGTGACCACCAGCATCGATGCCATGCTTTCATCCCTGGATCCCTACACCACATACATTCCAGAATCGGATATGGATGATTTCAAATTTCAGACCACAGGTGAATATGGTGGTATCGGTTCACTCATTCGACGATCCGGAGATTTCACCATTATCGCCGATCCCTATAAAGGATTTCCCGCAGATAAAGCAGGATTAAGGGCTGGTGATAAAATCCTGAAAATAAATGGAAAAAGTGCTGAAAGCAAGGATATTGAATCTGTAAGTGAGCAATTAAAGGGAACGCCGGGAACTGAAATTGTCCTGACTGTTGAACGATTCGGAGAAGAAAACCCCCTTGATTTTACCCTTGTGAGGGAAAAAATCTCCATTAACAATGTTCCCTATTATGGCATGCTGGATGATCAGACCGGTTATATCCGCCTCGCCAATTTTACTACAGGAGCTGCACGCGAAGTTGAGAATGCGCTGAAAAGTTTAAAAAACCAGCACGGTATGGAATCCCTGGTTCTTGATCTCAGGTCCAATCCCGGGGGACTGCTTATTGAAGCGGTAAGGATTTGTAACCTGTTTGTGGACAAAGGAGAGCTCATTGTCAATACCAGGGGAAAAGTAAAACAATGGGATTCTGAGTATATCACACCAAAAGATCCGGTTGATAAAGATATCCCGCTTGTGGTATTGATTAATCATGGTTCTGCGTCAGCGTCCGAAATTGTTGCAGGAGCATTGCAGGATCTTGACCGGGCGGTGATTGTGGGCCAGAGAACCTTCGGTAAGGGTCTGGTTCAGACTTCACGCCCCCTCAAGTACAATGCGCAACTTAAAGTGACCACCGCCAAATATTATATCCCCAGCGGGCGTTGCATTCAGGCCCTCGACTATTCTAACAGAAATGAAGATGGTAGCGTGGGTTCGGTCCCCGATTCCCTGATTTCGGAATATGAAACCCGCAACGGCAGGCTGGTCTATGATGGGGGTGGAATTCAACCCGACTTTGAAGTGATTCCTGAACACCTTTCTGAAATTACACTGCAACTCTTATACCCAGAATATCTTCTTCGATTTTGCCACAACGTATCGGGCTGAAAATGATACTATTGAATCAGCCGAAACATTCAAAGTATCAAGTGACGATTATAATTCATTTAAATCATTTGTTGAAAGTCAGGATTTTGAATTCAAAACGGCCAGTGAAAAGGCCTATGACCAACTGGTGAAAACAGCAAAAAGAGAGAAATATTATGATCTGGCCGATGAAGAGTTCTCATCCCTGGAAGAGAAACTAGCACACAACAATCTGAAAGACCTGGAAACATTTCAGTCGGAGATCCGCCAGATTCTGAGTGAGGAGATTGTAAACCGTTACTATTACCAGGGAGGCCGTATTTTGTCACAAATCCAGGATGATATCCAGACGGATAAAGCCCTGGAGATTTTAAATGAGCCGGGAATTATTAAAGAGGTTCTGGCAGGTAAAAAAGGGGCCCTGGTGAGCGCCAAAAACGAGATTTAGAGATTAGTGGGCTTCCAGCCAGCTGCTTCCTTGGCCCATATCAATGGTTAAGCGGAACTTTCAGCACAGCTGCATGTTCCATTTCTTCTTTTACAATCTTTCGTACCTGTTCTATTTCACCGGGCCACACATCAAAATTTAATTCATCATGCACCTGCAGGATCATATGGCTTTTCAGCTGTTCTATTTTCCAGAGAATCCTGAATGCGCACCATGGCAATTTTAATAATATCTGCTGCCGATCCCTGAATAGGGGAATTGATGGCATTCCGTTCTGCATTTCCCCTGACCACAGCGTTTCGTGAAAGAATATCGGGCAGCATCCGCCTTCTTCCATACATGGTTTCCACATATCCTTTCTCCCTGGCCATACGGATACATTCATCCATAAAAGACTTTCACTCCCGGATAAGAATCAAAATAGCCCTCGATGAGTTGTTTTGCATCGGTCCTGGATATGTGCATGCGTTGTGACAGCCCAAAAGCTGAAATCCCGTAAATAATACCAAAATTCGCCGTTTTTGCCCTGCTTCCGCATCTCTTTTGAAACAGCTCCAATATCGGTTTTATAAATTTTAGCAGCAGTGGCAGTATGAATATCTTCATTGTTGACAAAGGCTTCAATCATTCCCGGATCATTCACTCAGATGCGCCATGATCCGGAATTCGATCTGAGAATAGTCGGCCGAAAAAAAAGGTGATCCGCTTTCTCGGGAATAAACGCCCTCCGGATCTCTCTTCCACGCTCTTCCCTGATGGGAATATTCTGAAGGTTGGGATTGTTTGATGACAGCCTGCCTGTGGTCACCAAGTGCCTGATTAAAGGAGGTGTGTAGCTTTCCCTGTTTTGGGCTTTAACCAACAGGGGAAGGGCCTCCACATACGTGGACAGAAGCTTTCTTAAAGACCTGTATTCCAGAACTTTACTTACAATCGGGTGCTTGTCCTCAAGTTGTTGAAGGATCTCTTCGCCTGTAGCATATTGCTTGGTCTTGGTTTTTTTCGGATCAGAAATGATTTTCAATCTTTCAAAAAGTATTTCCCCCAGTTGTTTTGGGGAGCTGATATTGAACTCCACTCCGGCCAGCTATGGATCTCTGACTCCTCTTTGATAATCTGCTCCCTCAGTTCCGAAGCAAAAATCTGTAATGCATCCACATCCAGTTTTACTCCATGGTGTTCCATCTCCATCAAGACCCTGCACCAGCGGCATCTCTATTTTTTCCGACAGCTCCGTAAATCCTTCTTTTGAAAGCTGTGCTTTAAAAATGATTGCCAGTTGCTGCGTAATATCAGCATCTTCACAGGCATATTCCTTGGCCTGCTCCAGGGGCACACTTCCAAAAGAAACCTGCCTGGCTCCTTTCTTCCCAATCAGTTCTTCGATTTTTACCATGGAGTAATCCAGGTACTGCTCGGCCAGAATATTCAAGTTATGTTTCTGATCAGGTTTCAAAAGAAAATGTGAAACCATTGTATCAAATAAAACACCCTTAACATCTATGCCATAATTCTTTAAGATATGAAGATCATACTTTAAGATTTTGTCCTGTTTTTTTCTATGGAGCGGGTTTCCGAAGGGGTTTGGCAATCTCTTCCAACCAGGAAAGCATCTCTTTTCTATCTTGTCCGAAAGCCACATATATCCCCTGCTGCGGCAGCCAGCTAAATGCAATGCCGACTAATTCAGATTCAATGGGATCAAGACCTGTGGTTTCCGTATCAAAGCAGAATTCCTTCAGACCGGACAGAATTTCAGCTAATTTCCTAACCCCTTCAAAATCATTCACCAATTCATAGCGGTGATCCACCTGGTCGATGGTTTTGAATCTGGGACAAGGTCTCCTCCTGGAATAACTGACAAAGGATTACCAAAAAGCGTTCCAGCTTCAGGTGGAGGACCCTCATTGGATTCTGCGTTGAGCTGTCCTGTCGGTTCTTCCACCGTCGGCCCATCCGACTGCGCCTTCATTTGATCAGTATTACCCAGTATTCTGCTGGCTAAATTTTTGAATTCCAGCTCATTAAATAATTCCTTCAAGTCTGTTGATTCGGGGGTTTTCGCTCGCATTTCCCCTGGAGAAATCCCAGCGGTACATCCTGAACAATGGTGTCAATATTTTGGAGAGCCGAACCTGTTCCCTGGAGTTTTCCAGATTTTCCTTTTGTTTCCCCTTTAGCTGCTCGATATTCTCATACACTCCCTCTACCGAATCGAACTGTCCAATCAGTTTCTTGGCGGTCTTTTCACCAATCCCCGGAGCTCCGGGAATATTATCAGCAGAATCACCCCACAATGCAAGAATATCAATCACCTGTATGGGATGTTCCACGAGGAACTTTTCTTTTACTTCTTCTATACCCAGAATTCGGGAGGACCTCCACCTCTTCCGGGCTTATACATGAATATATTCTCCGAAACCAGCTGGGCAAAATCTTTGTCCGGGGTCATCATATACACCGTATACCCCTCTTTTTCAGCTGTTTTGGATAATGTTCCTATCACATCATCTGCCTCAAATCCGGCCTGTTCAACAACCGGAATATTAAAGCCCTCAATGAGTCTCTTTATATAGGGAATTGCGCTTTTGATATCCTCTGGAGTGGCATCCCTGTTGGCCTTATATTCCGGGAACATATCATGTCTGAAGTGTGGGGCCAGGCGGATCAAATACCACAGCAATGTGAGTGGGATTTTCTTTACGTAACAATTCTTCCAGCGCCAGGGTAAATCCAAATACTGTGGATGTTGGCATACCCTTTGAATTGGTCATCGGATTTGAAATGAAAGCATAGTATGCTCTGAAAATCAGGGCATAAGCATCCAATAGAAAAAGCTTCTTCTCGCTGCTCATAAGGGGAGTCTAAGGATTATCATCGGCATACCACTCAGCAAAAGAGGTGGCCGTTTCGTATAGTTTCACTGAAGTGAGCTCCAGTCCGGTTCCAATCATCTTCCGGATCGTATCAACAATAAAAATGACAAGGTTTTCACAAGTAGGCTGAAAATCAACAACATGTACTTTTTCATACAATGATTTTACCGAAGAAAGCACCGCTCCGTCCGCTTCCCGGTAAACCACCAGGGAATGATCCAGATAATCCACAACAGGCCCTTTGACCATCTCCTTCAAATCCTTGAAATCGAGAACCATTCCAAATTTGGATTCCCGGGATCGTCAATGGGTATGCCCGAAAGGCATACAAATAAGCTGTATGAATGTCCGTGAATATTCTTGCACGCACCATCATAATTCCACAGTGCATGGGCCATTTCAAAATTAAATTCCTTGGTAACCCTAATTTTAGCCATCATACACTCAGATCAATCTAATCGGTACAGGCGCACTCGCTGATACATTTAACCAGCTGACTCAGATTTTTGCGTTTTAAATAGTAAAGTGTGTTTTTACCCTGTCTTGTGGAGGCCAGGATCCCCTTATCTTTCAGAATACCCAGATGGTGTGAGGCTGTGGATTGTTCAATTTTTAATAGATTTATGTATTTCCGTGACACTCAGCTGATTACCATCGCCCAGATATCCCAGGATAGCCAAGCGCATGGGGTGTGAAATGGCTTTCATCATATTGGCAGCTTTATCAATTTCTTCGGGTTTTAAATCGGAAAATTCCATTGCCTGCATTTCTTAAAGGTTTTGCGCTTATATTGATCTTATACAAATATATCAATATTTAGGGTATTTGATATGTTCTCTTTTTCTACCTTTGAGCATTCCATCCCAATCTTATGATCAAACTGGATGACATTCGAGAGCCTGTAAAGCAGGAAATGAAAGAATTTAATAAGCGATTCAAGAGACTCGATTTCCAGCGATATTCCCCTGGTAAATCTGGTTACAGGCTTCGTTCTGCGAAGAAAAGGGAAACAGATGCGTCCGCTTTTTGTATTTCTTTCCTCGAAAATGACAGGAGAGATCACCGAATCAACATATACAGCAGCCTCCCTGATTGAATTGATGCATACTGCCACACTGGTTCATGATGACGTTGTAGATGAATCCAACGAACGAAGGGGGCTTTTTCAGTGAAAGCCATCTGGAAATCAAAAGTAGCTGTCTTGTTTGGCGATTATCTTGCTGGCCAGAGGTTTGCTTCTGGCGGTAAAACAAAAAGACTATGACCTGCTCGAAATTGTTTCTGATGCTTCCAGGGAGATGAGTGAGGGAGAACTGCTGCAAATACAGAAATCGAGAAGTCTCAATATCGATATTGATACCTACTATGAGGTGATCCGGAAAAAAACCGCCTCATTGATTGCTTCCTGCACTGCATGCGGGGCCCGCGCTTCCGGTGCAAGCCAGGAAGTAGTTGACCGGGTGCACAATCTGGGTATAAAAATAGGAATGGCCTTTCAGATTAAGGATGATCTGTTTGATTATCAGGACCATGGAGCAATTGGGAAGCCCACGGGGAATGATATTAAAGACAAGAAATTTACACTGCCGCTGATCTATGCATTAAACCAGGCCGAATCGAGCAAAAGGAAATCCATGAGTCGGAAAATTAAGAACGGAAACAGGAGTCAGCGCGTCGTAAATGAAGTGGTTCAATTTGTAAAAGAGATGGGGGGCATTGAATTCGCAAGGGAAAAAATGTTGGAATATAAAAAGGAGGCCATGGATATTCTCGATACTTTCCCTCCCACCCCAGCCAGGGATTCCATGAAAGATCTGGTTGAATTTACAGTCTCCCGAAAGAAATAAATTAGTGTTTCAAATCCTTGAAGTAATTCTTTAATCCGTATTTGCCCGGGCCAACCCAATTTCATTTTCCAGAGTATTCTGTTGTTGCTGTCCGTATACCCTCCAGAGATTTAAATCGGATAAATAATTTTTCTACTGTTTTCGATCCAATATCCGGGAATTTCATCCAATGCGGATTGGGTCAGGTCTCCCGATCGTTTCAATCTGTGGAAAGTAATTCCAAAGCGGTGAGCTTCATTTCTCAGGTGCTGAATAATTTTCAGAGACTCAGAGTTTTTATCAATATATAATGGTACCGGATCCCCGGGGAAATAGATTTCCTCGAGTTTTTTTGCAATTCCGATGATGGCTATTTTTCCTCTCAATCCAAGTACATCAAGACTTTTTAAAGCTGCGCTAAGCTGTCCTTTTCCCCCATCGACCACAATAAGCTGGGGCAGTTTTTGTTTCTCCTCCATCAGGCGACGGTACCGCCTCAAGACAACCTCTTCCATGGAAGCAAAATCATCTGTACCGGAAACACTCTTTATGTTATAATGCCGATACTCCCTTTTGGCGGGTTTTGCGTTTTTGAATACCACACAAGCAGCAACCGGATGGCTTCCCTGTATGTTGCTGTTATCGAAACACTCTATATGCACAGGAGGTTCCTGCAGTCGCAAATCTGCCTGAAGCGTTTTTAATATACGTTCACCTGACGTTTGGTTTTTCAATGCGGATATTCTCTTTCTTTTTTCTAAGCTATAGCTTTTAGCATTTCTTTCGGATAGATCCAGCAATTTCTTCTTATCCCCACGAATGGGAACCGTGATCTTATTATCGGGGAACAAAGATTTCATATCAAAAGGAACGATGATTTCCCTGGAAGAACTATCTATTCTCGACCGCAGATCAGCTATCACAAAAGCCAACAAATCGTGATCTGCTCATCCAGTTTTTTCTTCACTTCTACGGTATGTGCCTGCACCACGGCTCCCTTTACAACTTTTAGAAAATTAACAAATGCTTCCTTCTCATCGCTTACTATACTGAACACATCCACATTGTGTATTGTGGGATTGACAATGGTCGATTTTGCCTGGTACCTGGCGAGGATCTCTATTTTTTCCTTAAAATGCATGGCCTCCTCAAAACGAAAAGCATCAGCATGATTCTTCATTTCTTTCTTCAGATACCTGATTACCTCGTTTAAATTTCCTTTGATGATTTGCTTGATTTGAGAAATGCTTTCGTCATATTCCGCAGCGACTGCAGGTTTTCGCACGCTCCTCTGCAATTGCCGATATGATACTCCAGGCAGACTTTGAATTTCTTTTGTTTGATATTTTCATCCGTCAGCGCATGTTTACAGGTCCGCAAAGGATAGAGCTGCCTGACCAAACCCAAAAGCACTTTTACAGCGTAGGCAGAGGTATAGGGACCATAATAGGCAGAACCATCATTCAATGACTGTTCGGGTGGAAAACACCCTTGGAAAATTTTCATTTTTGATACAGATCCATGGAAAAGTTTTATCATCTTTTAATAAGATGTTATACCGGGGCTGGTGTTTTTTGATCAAAATATTCTCAAGCAACAGCGCATCCGATTCACTTGGGACCTCAATAAATTTCAAATCAGCAATTCGATCGACCAGAACCTTCACTTTGAAAGAATCATATTTCTTCTTTCCGAAATACGAAGAGACCCGTTTCTGCAAATTTTTAGCTTTGCCTATATAGATGATTTTACCCTGGTCATCATAAAACTGGTAAACGCCGGGTTGACCTGGCAGGTTTTTAATGAGATTCAGAATATGAGATGAGTTCCTTTTTTCCATGAAGCTTCGCCTTTTGGCCCTATTTAAAGGCTCCTGGGACTAAATATCCCGGCCCATTGGCCAGAACCAGGTTGAATATCCGCTTCTCGTGACCTTAAAATCATTTCCACATGGGCTTCTCTAATCTATAACTCGCTCTTTTGCACGTCTTTTTGCACGTCCTGACTATTGTAAAGCATTCTATTACGAAGATCAGGATCAACCAGCCCAATTATTTGCCTTCAAAAGTGATTACGGATTCAATATCATACTTTGCCAGCTTTTTCCGGCCATTCAATTCAGGAAGTTCAACAAGGAATAAAACCATCGCTACAATTCCACCAAGTTCTTCAACAAGTTTACATCCCGCTTCGGCCGTTCCGCCGGTTGCCAGTAAATCATCAATCACAATGATCCTTTCTCCTGGCTTGATTGCATCTTCATGAATCTCCAGGGCATCTTCACCATATTCAAGTTTATATTCGACCCTTCTTTTCTTATAAGGAAGCTTGCCCGGTTTTCGCATCATGATCACTCCTCCCCCCAGTCTGCCCGATAATGCTCCCGCAAGAAGAAAACCCCTGGCTTCAATTCCAGCCAGCTTATCAAAATTCAAAACACTTGAATCTGCACCTTTTAAAAAACCTGACATTAAATTGAGAGACAAGGCCATGGCTTTTGCGTCTTGAAAAATAGTGGTCAGGTCTCTGAAAACAATTCCCTTTTTTGGGTAGTCCTCAATGGAGCGGGTAGTATTCTTTAGATAATGTATGGCGTCTTCCTGATTCATTGGATGTGGATTTATACAATATGTTCCACGTGGAACTATCTCCCCATATATATGAGCAGAACACTGATATCACTTGGCGAAACCCCTGAAATTCTCGAAGCCTGCCCAATTGTTCTCGGCTGAAGCTTTCCTAATTTCTGTCTGGCTTCAGTAGAAATACTCTTTAGCTTCTGATAATCAAATTTTTCATCGAGAGCTATTTCCTCCAGTCTTTTGATTTTATCTGCCATCAATCTTTCCCTGCTGATATACCCTTCATATTTAATGGCTATTTCGGCTGACTCCATGATCTCTTCTCCCCGGTCTCCGCAATGCTTATAAAGCTTATTCAGTTCCGGAATTACTTTTGCCAACGCTTTCAAACCAACCTGGGGACGTTTGGCAAGCTCAATAATTTTTACTTTTTGCTTCAATGCGAGAGGTTCCGGCTTCAGACAAAAAATCATTGATTTGGTCAGGAGCAATGCTGTAAGATTTTAAAAAGTCAACAATTCCTTTTGTCAATTTGCGTTTCTCTTCAAGCAAATGAATCCTCTCCTTCCCGGCCAAGCCAATCTCAGCACCCAGTTCAGTGAGCCTTTCATCCGCATTGTCCTGTCTCAATAAAATACGGTACTCAGCCCGAGAGGTAAACATCCTGTAAGGCTCATCCACTCCCTTGGTAACCAAGTCATCAATTAAAACACCAATATAAGCCTGGTCCCTTCCCAGTACAAATTCCTGATCACCCTTGATTTTCAGGCTTGCATTAATTCCTGCCATCATTCCCTGCGCACCCGCCTCCTCATACCCGGTGGTCCCATTGATTTGTCCGGCAAAATAAAGATTCTTCAAATTTTTTGTTTCCAGTGTATGATAAAGCTGTGTGGGTGGATAATAATCATATTCGATGGCATATCCAGGCCGGAATATCCTTACATTCTCCAAACCCTCGATTTGCAGCAAAGCATTGTACTGTACCTCCCAGGGTAAAGAAGATGAAAAACCATTGATATAATACTCAACGGTTGAAAGACCTTCCGGTTCCAGGAACAGCTGGTGTTGCTCCTTATCAGAAAAAGTAACGATTTTGTCTTCGATACTTGGACAATACCTGGGTCCTATGCTCTGGATAGTTCCGTCAAACATGGGGCTTGACTCAAATCCTTTTTCCAATTCTGAATGAACCGTAATGTTTGTATAGGCAATATAACAACTCCTGTGATCGGAATAATCCATCTTGTAATCAAGGAAACTAAATTTCGGCCTTCGGTTTCACCTGGCTGTTCAACCAGCTTGTTAAAATCGATACTTCTTCCATCAATTCTGGCCGGTGTACCTGTTTTCATCCTGCCCACTTCAAAACCATGCTCGCTCAGTTGCTCGCTAATCCCGAATGCAGGAGCTTCTCCCATTCTGCCTCCTTCCATTTTCACTTTCCCCACATGCATTAATCCATTGATAAAGGTTCCTGCAGTCAGAATCACCTTTTTCGCCCTGAATTCAATGCCCATCAGTGTAACCACACCTTTGACTTTGTTTTCTTCAATAATCAGACTTGTCACTTTATCCTGCCAGAACTCCAGATTTCCCAGTCTTTCTAGAACCTTTCTCCATTCAAGCGTAAACAGCGTTCTGTCACACTGGGCCCTGGGACTCCACATGGCTGGTCCTTTGCTCCTGTTCAATAATCTGAACTGAATCATGGAACGGTCCGTAATAATTCCAGCATAACCCCCTAAAGCGTCTATTTCTCTGATTATCTGCCCTTTAGCCACTCCTCCCATGGCAGGATTACACGACATCTGGGCAAATTTTGTCATGTCCATGGTAATGAGCAAAGTACGGCAACCCATATTGGCTGCGGCAGCAGAAGCCTCACACCCAGCATGCCCCCCGCCCACCACAATCACATCATATTCCTGAGTCATTTCACTCCCCCTTTAAGCCACAAATTTAATGCTTCGTTCTCCAATTCCCGCATGGTATCCTTTTCTTCTTTTGAAGCATCATTAAAACCCATCAGGTGAAGTATACCATGCACCATGACGCGCCTGAGTTCATCCTCCTCAGGAACCCCATAAACCAGCGCATTTTCCCTTACTTGATCAATACTGATAAAAACATCTCCGGAAACAACATCCCCTTCAGTATAATCAAAGGTAATAACATCGGTAAAGTAGTTGTGGTTTAAATATTCCTTATTCATGCGCAACAGATGCGCATTGGAAGTGAATATAAAACTGATATCGCCGGAAGATTTCCGATGACTGTGAATGCAGTCCAATATCCACGATGCGTGTTTCTCTTCCTGCTGTAAATTAAATAGAATATGCTCGCTATGAAAGCTGAGATCCACTAGAGCTTAAACTTTAGCTCAACGATTCTTCCGTCGGCCAGGTACAGGATTTCATCAGATAGCCTCTCCATCAGAAAAATGCCCCTACCATTGATTTTTTCAAGGTTTTCAGGTGCAGTAGGATCCGGAATATTCATATGATCAAATCCGCTTGCCCTGGTCTTCAATATGAACCATCAGCTCTTTTTCAAGGAACTCAATCTCTATTTTAACCAGCTTACCCGGATCTGAATTGTTACCATGAATAATGGCATTGTTTGTCGCTTCCATGGTGGCAACCAAAACATTTCCATAAACTTCATCACTAAGGTCCAACTCCAGAGACAGCTCATCTATGGCTTTTTCAACCAAACGCAAATTATCTAATCTCTGAAGGAATATTCAGGTCTTTTCTCATAACTAATTCCAATGGACTATTCTTATACGGCGATCCATCAGAAAGGTTCCAAAAAAACCCTATTTACTTAGCCACTCTTCAGGGTTCATAATCGTTCTCTCCTGCCATACTTCAAAATGGACCATGGCCATATGATCAGATTCATCTGTAAAAGCCTCCCCCAGAACTTCTTTGGTGAGTACTTTATCCCCGGTTTTTACCCTGACTTTAACCAGATTCTGATAGACTGAAAGGAATTCACCATGCCTGATAAGTACCGTATAATTTGCTCCCAGGATTGCAAATACTTTGGTAACCTCACCCTCAAAAACAGCCCTGACTTTCGTTCCCGGCTCGCTGTTGATATCAATCCCATTATTTTTCACACTGGAACCCACCAATCCAGGAAATTCATTATCTCCAAATCCGGTGGTAATGATACCCTTATCCACAGGCCAGGGCAGTTTTCCCTTGTTTCTTCTGAAATCCTTACCCACAAGTTCCTGTTCGGGTGTCAGCGCAGCATATATGTTGCTGAACTGGCCTTTTTTGCCTCTGCTTCAATGATTTCCCTGATTTTCGATTCCAGTTCCCTGGCAATTCTTTCCTTTTCCTCAATTTCTTTCTTCAATTTGGATTCCTGCTGCTTCAGGCTCGTCTATCATATTGGCCTTCTGTCTTTTCTCTCTAACCAGCTTATTCTGTTCCTTGTCTTTTTCTTCCAACAGGGCCAGTTTACCATTCCTTAACTGGTTCAGGTTTTCATTCTTCCTGTCCAGTTCTTTCACCAGGCTCTCAATTTGATGAGCTATCTGAATCCTGTAATCACTCAGGTACTTGAGATACTTGTATCGCTGATAAGACTGTGAAATATTCTCCCCGGCCAGAATATACATGAGTTTTTCATAGCTGGTATGGTTTCTGTAGGCATAGTAGATCAGTCTCGCATATTCCTCCTTGTTTTTCTCATTTTCTGCTACAGCTTCGCAATCTCATCCCTGGTGGCAGAATTTCACCGTCAATGACCAAACTTCGCTCTCCAGGGTAGCATGAGCCTGGCCCTGGAATTGATCCCCTTTTGCAGCAACCTGAGCTGTTGCGTGGATCCAAGCCTTTCCTTGGTGGTTTTTTCCATCAATTCCCTGGCCAGTTTGATCTCATCAAAAGCCTTTTGCTTCTGTACCTGCAAGTTCTTCCTTTGACTGGCCATACTGAGCCGTAAGGCAATGAATTAACAGACATAATATGGATATGACCAATTCTCATCAAAGATCGATAAATGTGTATTTTCTCTGATTCACTGCCATATTCACTGGCAATGCTCCTGATTATAGGTAATTGTCCCACCCCCGGCGAGAATCTCAAATTCAGTGATCATAAAATTGGTAAAAATCTTAAATCCTGTCATCATCCCTTTCTCCCATCAGATACTTATGGGTCTGGGTATGATAAAATTCAAATTTATCCATTTTAAGGGTCTCCCTGTCGAAGGAAATACGCTTCTTGATCAAGGGTTCGTCAAAATCAAATTCAATGTGAGAAAAATCTGACTCCCTGGCCAGGTGGAGATCATCGCAGATAAAATATCCCTGATATGATATTTTGCACATCGTTAAAATTCACCGGCTGTTGGTAACCAAACCTTTTTTTACGGGTGTCTGATAGACAACCTTGTTTAAGCGGTCAATGACCCGTATGGTATCGGGTTCCACGGTTGCTCTTAGAATTTCAAAGCCGCTGTTTACCGCTGACATATAGATCAAAGAATCTTTCACAGCGTAAATGGTCACGGTGGCCTCATACCTTTCATCTTCGGTAATGATCAGAGATTCCGCCTTGTGATAAGAATAGAATGGACTGTATCGGCAGGCAAACACGCTTCTTTTAATCCCACCAGACCAACCATGTTTGGGGCCTCTGTTTCCACAACTTCTTTATAGCCCGGCATTGGGTCAGAAAGAATGCGCATACCAACAGGATGATGAGTGGTGATACCTATTCATCGTCTTCCGGGTTAAGTTTGTTTATCTTCTCTTCAAGTTTCATTTTATCCCCACCCAAAATAATGGCTTTCAGGTAATAGGATTTTGCTATATCCGGACTTTGCAGGGCAGCCTGAATATCACCGGCATGTTCATTTACTTCCGGATCATTTTCTCCCCCTTTTTCAATGGCCATCATGATATACTTCTCTGCATTTTCATAATCCTTCATCTTAAATAAAACCCAGGCATAGGTATCCAGAAAATGTGGCATTATCCGGATTGTTCTTAATGGCTTCCCGACTCCATATTTCTGCTTTACCGAGTTTCTCTTCCCGCTCTGCCAGATAGTAACTATAGTTATTTAAAACCATATAATTCTGAGGGTCCTCGGCAATCAAAGCTTCAAAAATAGAATCAGATTTTTCAAAATCTTCAAGCCTGTAATATGCCTCCGCATAAAGCATCTCAGATTGGGAAACATATTCTTCAGTTGTATAGTCTTGGAAATCAACGCTGTCAAAATTATGAATCAAGGCCTTATGGTTCTGCTAATCCATAAAAACCCAGTCCCCTGAAAAACCGGATGTCGGCACTATCGGGATAATACTTCAGCGCCTGACCGGTCATATATATAAGTTCCTTATTCAGCGCCCCTGCATTGGCCAGAAGAATAGCCTGCATGTAGGTCGGAAAATTTCCCGTATTTGCTTCCAGGTAGCTTTTAAGGTTCCAGTAAGCCTTATCGTAAGCCCGGGTTTGAATGTGAAAATCCGAAGCCATAAGGAGTATTTCATGATCATCCGGGTGTACCTGCTCCAATACATTCAACAGCCTTTCCAGCTCATTGGGGTAGTTGTTTATAAACTTCTCATCTGAAAGATAGTAAGACAAGATTGCCATCTTCCTCCTGGCATCAATCCGTTCGTTCCTGAAAGACCGGGTAAGGTATTTGAAACTGCTGGCAAAGTCTTCTTTTTTTCGGTAATAGTCCGTAAGGTTGGTAAGAGCGAATATATTGGTGCTGTCCGATTCCAATATATCCAGGTAGTAGGTGGCGGCTTGGTCTTCCTGTCCGCTTTTCAGGCACAATTCAGCTGCAACAACCCTGAATTGAACAGCCTCAGGAAAGAGGGCCATGACTTTTTCCAGTTCCAAAAGAGCCAGTTCGTACTCTTCCTCATTTTCATAAATGGAGGCTTTCAGCAAAGTAACTTTTTCGCTGAAACCTTTCTCTTTTTCAATTTTTTCCAGCGTTTTAATTGCCTTTTTAGCCTTTTCCTGGCTGAAATAGGCGGCTGCAAGCTGGTATTCCCACTCTGTCTCTTCAGGATCACTTTTTATCTTCTCTTTCAGAATCTCTACAAGGATGTCAAATTGCTCACCCGCTCCCAAAGCATTTAAATATGCCAATGTATACCATTGGTTATCTGGCTGTAAGTTGTAGGCCAACTCCAGAGTTTTCACGGCCAGATCAACCTGGTTTGACATCAGGTATATGCTTCCAAGCTCATAATAAGCCACATCACAATCCGGTTTCTCCTTAATCACCAGCCGGTACAATTTCGCTGCCTCGGATGGATTTCCAAGATTCTTCTGTTTCACCGCCTCAATAAGCGCATACTGATAATCCGTATCTCCCGCTTCCTGCTGCCCCATACAGACCATGTGGCCAGCCAGCAACAACCCTGCGATCACCCAACTAATTTTTCTCACTTGCATGGTACTCCCTCCGTTTCTAATAATAACGCATCTTACTGGTTTCCGGTATGTCCAAATCCCCCAGCACCCCGCTCTGATTCTTCAAGCGAGCCAACCTCGCTCCACATAACCGTTTCCACCTTGTTGATCACCATCTGGCAGATCCGCTCACCATGATTCACCAGGAAATCCTGAGCTGACAGGTTGACCAAAATAATCCCTATTTCACCCCTGTAATCGGCATCGATGGTTCCAGGGGTGTTCAATACCGAAATCCCTTTCTTCAATGCAAGGCCGCTTCTGGGTCTGATCTGGGCTTCAAAACCTTCAGGCAGCTCAATAAACAACCCGGTGGGAATAAGCCTTCGCTCCATTGGCTTCAACAACACAGGCTCTTCCAGGTTGGCCCGCAGGTCCATGCCTGCAGAGAGTGAGGTGCTGTACTCCGGCAAGGGATTGTCTGACCTGTTTACGATCTTTACTTTCATGATTCTATAAATGTTTATACTTTTTGAATGTATGCCGTTCAAATAACCACACAAACATGATGAAACCTGACAGAAAGAGCAGGCCCACGAGGTCGCTTAACCTTTCTGCATCATGCAAAAATAGTTCATTGATGAAATATATCATCAATGCGACAGCCATATAAGCAAGGATCCTCCCTGTTTTATAGGGAATGGGGTAGTGTTTCCTCGACCAAAGGAAGGACAAAATCACCATGACGCTGTAGCACAACAGGTGAGCCCAGGCCGAGGCCACATATCCATACCTTGGTATAAAAATAACATTGACCACAACGGTAATGGCCGCACCGATGAAAACCAACCCTGCTCCGATCATGGTTTTATTTGTCAGTTTATACCAGATTGACAGGTTGAAGAATATTCCCATAACCAGGTTTGCCAGGAGAATAACCGGAACAATGTGGGCCCCTTCCCTGAAATCGGCACCAATAAAAAGTATAAAATAATCCAGGTAAATATTAACCATCAGGAAGATAATCAAACCTGCAGCCACAAAGAAATTCATCACATCTGCATACAACGCTTTCGCATTTTTGTCCGACGAGCGGGAAAAGAAAAAGGGTTCAGCCGCATATTTAAACATCTGTACAAAAAGCGTCATTAATACAGCCATCTTAAAGTTGGCCCCGTATACGCCCAATTGTTCCATGGGGAACTGCTCGGCGGGTATCAGGTGTTTTAGCAGGATCCTGTCAAGCGCTTCGTTCACCGTCCCTGCCAGTCCGGCAATCAACAGGGGATAGGAATACTTTAAAACCGTGCGGAAAATCTTTATATCAAACCGGGACCTGAAGGCAGCCAGTATCTCCCTGGAAAGCAGCAGCAGTTTAGCCAGGGAAGCGACCATATTTGAAATCAAAACATAACCCACCCCGATCTCTTCCCTGTAAACCAGCGACACCAGTTCCGAATCGGAATGCCTCGGACAATAGTACAGAAAGAAGAGGTTCAATCCTATGTTCAGGGAAACTTCAACAATCCTGATTATCGCATATTTAACAGGTTTGTTGTAGAGCCGGATCCGGGCAAAAGGGATGGATGTGAATGCATCGATTCCCACAATAACAGCCAGCCACCTTATATATTCAGGATGATTGGCGTAACCCAACCATGATCCGACAGAGTCCCCAAACAACATAAGCAGGACAATAAACAGGGTGGAGCTTACAAACAGGGAACCCAATACCGTGGCATAGACGGTCTCCTTTTTCTCAGAATTACTGGCAAACCTGAAATACCCGGTTTCCATTCCATAGGTAAGGATCACCAGGAAAAATACCACATACGCATACAGCTCTGTAATGATTCCATAGGTCGCCCTTTCAAAGACCCTGGTGTAGAAAGGTGTCAACAGCACATAATTCAGCAACCTGGGGAGTACAATACCCAGCCCATAAATGGCCGTTTGACCAAACAATTGTTTAATGGGATTCTTCAACGCCAGTGCGTAAAAGTAGTATTATCTGCATAACATCTGAGGCCTTTTTATCCACATCGCATTAATCTTCAGCCGACTTCCGGTTAAACAGCAGGTAGCCAAAACTGATCTGGAATACCCATGGATGTTCCTGAGCTGACAGGTAGCCAGCATGTATTCCAACCGGACCGGCAACTGTAATGAAATTTACCGAGGCAGAGAATATGGTATTCACTGTACTAAAAAAGGTCCCCAGTTTCGCGTCGTTGAATTCGTCCCGGCCAATCACTTGTACCGGAATAAATGCATATGCCTCCAGTTTGGCGTGTATATTCCTACTAAAAGAGTAGACCGGCATCAACCCCGCACCGATGAACTGATGCGCCCTGTATTCCTCCATAAACAAACTCCGCGTAATCAGGTTCGGCTGAAAGACAGGAGCTTCAATAATGGTTGAATAATAATTGGTGAGCAAGGGTTTGAATGTGGCCTGCATCAGGTAATGATAACCCAGACTGAAAGATTCTTTCATGGGAATATATCCTGTGTTTTCATACCTGGCCGATAGCCAGTAATAATTCTCTCTTTGATCGGCCACCTCTCCGGATGTGGAACCAGGCGAATAGAATTCTGTTCCATACCCCAAGCGCAGGGCCAGTTTAAAAAGGCTTCCTTTGGTGGCAAACTGTTTGTTATTCAAAGAATTACGCTCCATCGCCCCGTAAAGTGACACCAGATTGATAACTGACACTTCGGAAGTATCACTGGATGAAAAATCTGTTGTCATATAATAAATCTCCTGGTTGCGCCCGATGCCCAAACCCCCTTTCAGTATACTGTTCATGGAAAGGGGCCTACCCACATCAAACCTGAAATTAATCTCATTTTCAATGATATAGGAAGGCTTCAGGTCTTCAAAAAAGAAATTCGGATTGGAGGTGTTGTAATCAAAGCGGTTATAATTGAAATTTCCCTGGAAAAAAATAGGGGTTTTCGAAGGATAATTAAATCTGAACCCGAGATTTACCCCATCATACAAGCGGCCAAACTGAAGACTCCCTTTCAGATGTGTGCTGATCTCCTGAATCTCCCTGTAGTTGAACCCCAGGTAGGTCTGGGCCATACCTGTTGTTGATATAAACAGCCCGAATTGCGCTTCCAGCGGAGCTTCCGGTATCACCCTCAGCTTTAGAGTGAACAAGCTGTCTTTCTCGTCATAAATAGCCTGGGGATAAAGGTAAATCAGGCTCTTATCATTGGCAAGCTTCAGATACTCCTTCTTCATGGCCTCTATGTCCATGGGCTCATCTGTTTTATGAATAGCTTTCATGCACATAGTGCTCCTGTTTTTCATTCAGCCCAGTAAGCTGCACTTCCTTAAATTGGAATTCGGGCCATTTTTCTCTGAAGTCGCGTCTTTTGGAATTCAAGCTGACGCTGTCCCGGGCAACCCGATCGATGAGCAAGCGAATGCTATCCATTTTTGAAATGGCTGTCTGGTACCCCAACTCCACAAATTCATCCAGTTTGTCAAATGACAGCAGTGACTGGGTTTGAAATTTCATGTCCAGAAGAATTCCCTTTCCCTGCTGAACATTATAGTCAGAAGGTTTCATAACAATATTCTCGATCTGCTTCAGAATATCAAATTCATCGGGGGGAATATTTCCCTGGGCGGCCTTGCTCCCAATAATTATATCTGGCTGAAATACAGTCTCCACATGATTGATGGGAAAATTGTTGTAAATCCCTCCGTCATAAAGTATATTTCCATCCACCACAATGGGCCTGAAATAGAGCGGAACAGTCATGGAAGCCCTTACCGCCTGGGTCAGGTCTCCTTTTCTGAAAACGATCTCCCTGTTATTGCTAATGTCCACAGCATTACATAAAAAGGGAACAAAAAGACTGTCGAAATTATAAGAAGCAGCAGCGCTGGCCTGGGAAAAAATCTCCATGAATGCAAAGTCCATCAAATGATTTGGAATTAAGCTCAGGGGCAGTATGGTTTTGGGAATTGTGTCCTTCAGATCCAGTCCGATACGAATCAAATCGGGTCCGGGATGCTCTGCCATAAAAAAATAACGGTCCTGTTCTTTCAACTCCCCACTCATCCAGTAATTGAAGTCATCCGATTCCACAATGGCAATCATTTCATCGGTGGTAAGGCCCATGGCATACAAACTGCCAACAATGGCACCCATGGAAGTGCCTCCAATATAATCGATGGGAATCCGGTTCTCCTCCAGTGCCTTGATCACACCAATATGCGCAAGCCCTTTGGATCCGCCACCACTCAGCACCAAACCCACGGACTGGCTGCTTCCAGGCGAGTGATAGATCACGATCAAAAGAAAGATGAGCCCACTTTTTAAACATTCATTCTATCTTTGTATTAAAGTTAAATGAAAAAAGATGAAGAATATAAGGATTGACAGGCTTCTTTGTATAATGCTGCTATCTTCGGTTCAGTATCCCTCTCCCTGGGACAAAATGCCAGAACGGGACAGCTGATTAAAATTGAAACCACGCTATGGAAACATGGTGATCATGCTCTATGACCAGACTCCCCTGCACCGGGACAATATGGTAAAACTGATTGAAGAAGGATTTTACAACGGACAGATTTTTCACCGTGTAATCAAAGATTTCATGATCCAGGGCGGGGATCCCCATTCGGTGGATGCCGCATAAGGGACAACGCCTGGGAACAGGCGGGCCCGGGTATACCCTCCCTGCAGAATTCAACGACAACCTTTTTCATAAAAAAGGAGCCCTGGCTGCCGCCCGCCAGGGTGACCAGATGAATCCGGAAAAAGCCTCATCCGGATCGCAGTTTTATATTGTTCAGGGACGGGTATTTACCCCCGATATGCTTGAAATGATGGAAAAAGACAGGGATCTGCCCTTTAGCCCGGAGGCCATTGAAGCCTATACCACCATGGGCGGAACCCCTCACCTGGATGGAGGCTTATACCGTATTTGGTGAGGTGGTGGAAGGGCCTTGAAGTGGTGGACCGTATCGCTGCAGTTACCAACCGATTCTTACAACCGTCCGCTAGAAGATGTGGTATATCACATTTCCCTTGTGAAATAGAGGGGACAGAGAAAAGGAAATATTGTAGCTAAAAGAAAAGATATATGCTTCAGAATATTGACGAACTCCTGGAAGAAGCGCAATCATTTCAAGCCGAAACCAGAGAAGAGATAGAACAATTCAGGATCAAATACCTGGGCAAGAAAGGTATGCTGGCCGACCTGTTTAACAATTTTAAGCAGGTTCCCGCCGAACAGAAAAGGGAGGTTGGTCAGAAAATCAACCAGCTTAAACAATCCGTTTCCGAAAGAATTGAGAACTTGCTCGCATCAGCAGATGAAGAGAAGGGAAGTGAGGGGCGAGTAGACCTTACCCTGCCCGGTGAACCCGTTCAACTGGGAGCCAGGCACCCCATCAGCATTGTGCGAAGTCAGATCATCGATATATTCGGAAGCCTGGGTTTTACCATTTCTGAAGGGCCTGAAATTGAAGATGACTGGCATGTTTTTTCATCCTTAAATTTTCCACCTGAGCATCCGGCCAGGGATATGCAGGATACTTTCTTCATTGAAAAGGATCCCGATGTTCTTGCTCCGCACCCACACTTCTTCGGTACAGGTAAGGGTCATGGAGAATGAACAGCCCCCCATCCGCACCATTTCTCCCGGCAGGGTTTTCAGAAATGAAGCCATTTCAGCCAGGGCACATTGTATTTTCCACCAGGTGGAAGGGCTTTATATTGATGAAAATGTATCTTTTGCAGACCTGAAGCAAACCCTTACTTTACTTTGCCAGGGAGATGTTTGGAAAGAAGATAGAGATTAGGCTCCGTCCCTCCTATTTTCCTTTCACCGAACCTTCTGCCGAGATGGATATCAGCTGCCAGATTTGCGGAGGCAAGGGATGTAATGTCTGTAAATATACAGGATGGCTTGGAGATCCTGGGTTGTGGAATGGTAGATCCCAATGTGTTGGATTTCAACAATATAGACTCGTCTAAATATACTGGTTTTGCCTTTGGAATGGGTATTGAGCGAGTGGCCATGCTGAAATACCAGGTAAAGGACCTTCGCCTTTATTTCGAAAATGATGTACGTTTCCTGGAACAGTTCCGGTCTGCGTATTAAGCTGGACCGGCCTATCTACTCCTCGATGATGATCTCATGGTCGATGGAAAAGGCCTGCGAATAGTTTGCAGATACTCCGCAATATTTTGTTTTTGAAAGCATCACCGCTTTTTCAACGCTTTTAAAGGGTACATCTTTGCCTTTTACGCGATATATCACCTTCATCCCCTCAAATCTTTTGGGATGATCCTCGGTCACATCTCCTTCCACTTCCACGGTCAGTTCGTCAACTTCAACCCGCATCTTTTTCAGAATGGCAGCCACATCCATACCGGTACATCCGGCCAGCGCCACCATCATCAAGGGTTTGGGCCTGGGGCCTAAGATTTTTTCCACCATGCTCCAGTGGAAGTATCCAGGTAAATTTTATGACCATCCACCTCAGCTTCAAAAGAGAGGTCATTCAGCCAGCGGGCTTTGATTGTTTCTTTCATCAGATTCTTTAAGTTTTCTGTTTATATTTAATCTTCAATATCATGACACTTCACATGACCCGAAACATCCGGAATACGATTCCCTGTGATTCCTGCACCATCAGGACCCATCCTCTATTTAGCCACCTTGACGAGGAGGAGCTTCAGGAGATTTCTCTCAACAAAATAACAGAATCCTACAAAAGAGGTTCAATCATCTACCAGGAAGGTAACCGGATGAAAGGTTTTTATTGTGTTCAAAAAGGGATTATAAAGATATACAAAACAGGCCTTGACGGAAAGGAACAGATCATCCGTTTTGCCAAACCCGGCGACCTCATCGGTTACCGTTCGGTAATAAGCAACGAACCGGCCTGTACACACCCGAAGTTCTGGAGGATGTGCCCTGTGTCATATCCTGCCGATCTGCTCATCTCAATGGTGAAAACCAATGGCAATTTTGCCGTTGAACTGATGAAACTCACCTGCAAGGAGCTGGGTGAATCCAATGCCTACATCACAGATATTGCACAGAAAACAGTCCGGGAGCGACTGGCAGAAATACTGATCCACCTGGAAGATGAATTTCGGCGTTAATTCGGAGGGGATCCTGAATATATCCCTCACCAGGGAAGAGCTTTCAAACATTGTTGGAACGGCAACCGAATCAATTATCAGGTTACTGTCCGAATTCAAAAATGATCACTTGATCGAACTCAATGGAAGGAAAATAAAAATCCTGGACAAGCCAGGATTGAAATACATTGCCGGACTATAATACCGGTCAATCCACTATTTTATTGATCACAATATGTGCCAGCAATCCGCCAATAACCAGTCCAAGGCTGAGGCCAAGATAGCGTATTGGTTTGTACTTTGGTAAATACTACGATCCCAAGAACAATGACCCCGGCCAGAATAACCAGAAGTCCAGCGTTTTTCAGTAACTCTTTTACCATGTCAGCTTATGTATTTCAATTCCCCACAAATATATACAAAATATCAAAATAAAAAGTTCTGGCTATCTCTATATTTACCAAGGTGTTCATAGGCATTCGGGTGACTTCCCTTCCCCTGGGGGTGCGCTTGATATATCCCTCTTTGATCAGGAATGGTTCATATACTTCTTCAATGGTACCTGCTTCTTCTCCCACAGCCGTGGCAATGGTATTCAGTCCCACCGGTCCGCCCTGGAATTTATCAATGATGTGTAACAGGATCTTGTTGTCCATTTCATCCAGTCCCGACTGGTCAATATTCAGGGCATCCAGACCGTATTTGGTGATCTTCATATCGATGATCCCGCTCTCCTTTCACCTGGGCAAAATCCCGGATCCTCCTCAAAAGTGCATTGGCAATTCGGGGTGTTCCCCTGCTTCTGGAGGCAATTTCCTACTGCTGCATTGGCTTCAATATCGACTTTAAGAATTCCTAGCTGATCGTTTTACTATTCCGGTAAGAACCTCAGCATCATAATATTCCAGTAAGGATTTTATTCCAAAACGCGCCCTGAGCGGACCGGTGAGTAATCCCGACCGCGTGGTTGCACCAATCATGGTAAATGGCTGCAGGGTTAAGTTGTACAGACCGTGCAGCCGGACCTTTGTCAATCATGATATCGATGCAGTAATCTTCCATGGCCGAATAGAGATATTCTTCCACAATGGGGGAGAGCCGATGAATCTCATCAATAAACAACACATCCCCCTCTTCAAGTCCGGTCAATAAACCCGCCAGGTCTCCCGGTTTATCCAGAACGGGTCCCGAAGTAATTTTGATTCCCACATCCATTTCCTGGGCAATGATATGCGCCAGCGTGGTTTTACCAAGACCCGGAGGCCCATGCAACAGAACATGATCCAGCGCTTCATCCCTTAGCCTGGCTGCTTCAACAAAAACCTTCAGATTATCAACGATCTTTTTCTGTCCATCAAAATCTGCAAAAATAAGAGGACGCAACTTGGCTTCAATCTCCAGCTCGCCATCAGACATTTGATTATCCCTTAATTCAAATTCTTCTGCCATGGTTTTGCTTATCGTATTAATGTAATATCACTTTCAGGAAGCCTGATCCTGGATTCCATTGATTCGCTGTTCAATGTTGTTTTTGTATGTAATGGTCATCACCAGGTTGCCTTCTTTATCATACTTTTTCCAGTTCTTTTCCCTGATACCCATCTCATAATACTGCTCTTCTTTCAATACGCCGGAAGGGTAATAATATTTATGCCTTTTGTCTGGATTACCCTGTGAATAGAATCCTTCATACTTTAATTTCCCATCGTTATAAAAATACTTCCATTCCCCTTCCCTCAATCCGATAACATATGTTCCCCGCTCTTCATGATCTCCAACCTGGTATATCCATTCCCCATCTTTTTCTCCACTGATGTAATCCCCTTTCGTTAAGATTTTTCCATCCCGGTCATATTCAACAAACAATCCATCTTCTCTACCGTTAAAATAACTTTCTTCCCGCCAGGTATTCCCATTGGGATAATACCACATCCACAATCCCTGGTACCTTCCTCTTTCAAACCTGCCTTTCTGTTCAATTCCCCCGGTCCGAAAATAAAAAGTCCACTTCCCTGATCTCTGGTTGTCGCTGTAAGCACCATCTGCCCTGATTTCTCCCGTTACATAAAAATCCTTCCAGGTCCCCACTCTTCTTCCCTGCTCATCAATAATTCCCTCCGATATTTTCTGACCAAGATCATTGTAAAGATGCGCATTTTCAACCACACCGGTTGTATCATAAAACCTGTGAATTCCAACAGGAATTCCATCCTTGTATCCACCCCTGAAAATAAGCCTTCCCTGTTGATCATATGTGCTTTTCATATCCAGCAGCTCTTTCAGGTCTTCATCAATCTCTTCCATGATCTGTCCCCTCTCATAGCGCATGGCCATAAGCAGGTCCCCCTTTCCATCAAACTCCCTGTAATATCCATGCAACTGATTATCCAGGTAGTGTTCCTCCTTTTTAATCTTTCCATTCTCATAATACTCGCGGAATGTACCCTGTTTTTGTCCCTTGGTATCAGTTCGGTTTACTCTTTCCCTGTTTACCAGGTAGTTATCCTTATATTCAAGTACCGTAATCAATACACTATCCTGGTTATATTCCCTGGCCATTCCCTGCTTCCGGTTGTTCTTGTAATAAACCATTTGCTTCAATTCACCTGTGGGGTGATAATAAAAAGAATTTCCCTCTCTTTTACCGTTTACATAAAGTTCCTTGGAAACCAGGGTGGCCTGACCTGGAGCCAATGGATTGTCATACCTGTAACGATTTGAATACCCGTTCTTTTTACCAATACTGTAACTAATGGATTGTACCAGTTCTCCCGCCTGATTATAGAAATTCCAGGTGCTGTCAAGCAAAAAATTGGTTCTCTTGCCTTCAGATTTAATCACTCCGGTCACATAATAAGTCTTCCAGTATCCGTCGGGTTGACCATTTTTCATGCTGCCTTCACTGGATACCTGTCCATTGGGATAAAAGTACTGTACAAAAGCACTGTCCGGCTCCACTTCCTGGGCAAGCATTTTAAAAGGTATAACCACTGCAAAAACCAATATCAAAAAGATCCGCATCACAGATTTAGTTTTTCAGATATGTCAAGCATCCGAACGATGGATCCCCTGGCTTTATCCATCAATTCCTGTTCCAAAGTTACTTCCGGTTGTTCATATTTTAAAGTATTGTAAATTTTCTTCAATGAAATAAGCTTCATGAATTTACAGTCATTGCAAGCACAGGTTGAATCTTTTGGAGGTGCGGGAATAAAAATTTTCTCAGGAGATTCTTTTCTCATCTGGTGAAGAATTCCAGACTCGGTAGCTACAATATACTTTTTTCCTTTGTCCCTCATGGTATATTTCAGGAGTGAAGTAGTTGAACCGATATGGTCTGCTACAATCAATATGGGCTTTTCACATTCCGGATGTGCAATAATCTGTGCATCCGGATGTTCCTTTTTCAACTCAAGAATCCTCTCCAGACTGAACTCTTCATGTACGTGACAGGCTCCTTGCCATATGACCATCTCCCTTCCCGTAAGCCCCTGGATATAATTTCCAAGGTTTCGATCGGGTGCAAAAATAATCTTCTCATCTTCAGGCAGACTCTTCACAATTTCCAGCGCATTTGTTGAAGTACAAATGATGTCTGTCAGGGCTTTAATCTCTGCTGTTGTATTCACATAAGATATAACAGTATGATCTGGATAGCCAGCTATAAAGGCTTCAAATTCACCGGCCGGACAGGAGTCAGCAAGTGAACATCCTGCATGCATATCCGGTATCAGAACTTTCTTATTCGGAGCGAGTATTTTTGCAGTTTCAGCCATGAAATGAACACCAGCAAAAAGAATGATTTCTGCATCGGTACTTGCAGCCTGTTGTGACAAACCAAGACTGTCTCCTACAAAATCGGCTATATCCTGGATCTCTCCTTCCTGGTAAAAATGAGCCAGTATAACTGCATTTTTCTCGCGGCTCATTTTTTTTATCTCATGAACAAGATCAAGGGATTTATCCACATCCAGATCAATAAAACCCTTTCCCTCCATTTTTAGATTATTAACAATCCCCATAATATCATATATATATTAATATTAATACTTAAATACTATAATAATGATGATATGCCGTTCATTCTGTTTTAAAAAAACAGATCTTATCTTTGCATTTTACATTATTGAAAGAATAGCCACATAGTATTAACACCAATTAGATTTGTTAAGTTCTGAAAACCCGTTATTTAGAAAACAATTTAACATCTGTTCATAGCCAGGCCTTTTAATAAAAACCATAGCCGCATCAAAGATAATGACTGTTGACAATCTGTTTATCAATTATACAATTAATTGAAAAAAAATGGCAGAATGGTTCAAAGGGTGGAAAGGCGGGTTTTTTTCAAATTGAATGAACAACAAATCCACCATTGGATTGTTAACAATGATGAACTGAAATGGAAAAGTCAATAGCGATTGCATCAGACCATGCTGGATACAAAATGAAGCTGGAAATCATCCGGTTTCTCGAGAATGAAGGTTATGCGGTGATGGATTTTGGAACAGGGTCTGATGGGAGTGTGGACTATCCAGATTACGGCCACCCTCTTGCCGAAGCTGTTGAAAATGGTAATTTTGACAAAGGTATTTCTCTGTGCGGTAGCGGGAATGGAATTAATATGGTGACCAATAAGCACCAGGGAATAAGGGGAGCCCTCTGCTGGAATACAGAAATCACCATGCTGGCACGAAAACACAATGATGCCAATATCTGTTCCCTTCCTGCGCGGTTTATTGACCTGGAATTGGCCATAAAGATTGTCGATACATTTTTAAATACATCTTTCGATGGTGGTCGACATCTGAGTCGGATTCAAAAAATCCCACTTTAAACTTGCACCATGCTTTCAAATACCAGTAAATACGCAATTAGGGCAGTTATATACCTGGCACTTTACTCATCTGCTGAGAAAAAAAAAGGAATCAATGAAATTTCTACAGAACTGGGTATTCCTTCGCCTTTCCTTGGGAAAATATTACAAATGCTGTCCAAAAAACAGGTGCTTAATTCATCCAAAGGCCCTCATGGTGGATTTACTCTGAAAAAACCGGCCATAGATATCACGCTCATGGAAATTGTTGAGATTATTGACGGAATTGATTCCTTCGATCAGTGTGTGATCAGGACCACCTCCTGTAATCACGATTCTCCTTGCAGTCTGCACGATAAGATTGCCCCCTACAGGAAAGGAATGAAAAGTCTTTTTCTGACAGAATCCATAGCTGATCTTGCTGCCGAATTCAGAAACGGAAAAGAGAGGATCAGGATTTGATCAGGAGAATAAGCCTGTAAGCGAGATATCCGGCTGTCAGACCGAAAAAATTTGCAAGTATATCCAGCCACTCCGAGGAACGAGATGCTATCACGGTTGCCTGAAGCAATTCGATTACAAAGCTCATGAAAAGTATGGCCAATAAAAGGAGGAAATGCCTTATGTTGAACCGGTCATAATGACGCATTTCAAGCAGCGCCACAAAACTAAAAAAACCGTACATACCAAAATGCACTATCTTGTCCAGAAAGGTGATGGAAAAAAGAGAAGAGTCAGGCAGGCTGCTACTTGGAATCAGGCTTAATAACACAATAACATTCGCTACAAGAATTGAAAATTTGTATTTGAACAGGTAATTTAGCATTGCATCAGGTTCTGTGCGTGCAACAAATATGACAATTATTTTAATATGACCCGAATGACCCTTGAAAAGCTTATGATCCAGCTTCGCAGCGAGAAAATAGAAAGCTGGTTTGACCTGGGTCTTTTCCTCGACCGCTTCAAGGAAAATCAGGCTTATCCTCCATTGGAATTTCAGGGAAATTACGAGGATTTTAAAGAAGAGCTGAGGAAGGGGGGTATTGGATTTATCACCTATCACTATATGGTGGATGGGGTTACGGTGGAATTGAACAAGTATGCTTCTCTTTTCAGAAGAAATATTCCCGGGGTTCCGGTGCACTTTATTGCAGGGGAAATTCATCAGAAAACCACAGGCTTAATCGATGAAAATTACAGGCAGCATGTGATTCCTGAAATTGCAGGTTTCGATGATTGGGCTTTGTACAGGGAGTTCTATTTCACTAAACTGGAACGGGGGGGGCTGGTTTACAATGAACTGATCAGAAAACTCTGGGAGGAGGTTCTGGTCATTGTGGAAAAATTGGGCGGGTACCTGGAAGAGAACCGCATTAATCTGCTTTATCTTTTGAATGTATGTTCAAACCCGGGGAATGTATCACTCTCCCTCGCGTCGGTTTTGATTTCCGGTTTTTTGGGCATCCCGGTGATCAATAACAATCATGATTTTTATTGGGAGGGAGGTATGTGCCCGTCGGACAGGGAGCGGTCGGATACAAAATACGGTCCCAGGGACTTCTTCTTTACCAATTGTCACCTGGGGGAGGTGTTTTCTGTAATAGAGCAGCTTTTTCCCTGGCAGTCACGAAGTTGGTTGAATGTGAATATCAACAGGGATCAGACCCGACACCTGATCCGGGTCAATGGGCACAATCCATCCAATGTATTGGACATTGGGACGGCAGTGGATACATCGCTTTATACCAAAAATGACAAACGAAAAAACATCAACACCTTTATACAGGTGGAAAGGATTCTTTCCAGGTATACAGGAAAACTGGTTAGTTATTCGGTTGATGATGTACTGTCAGGAGCCTTGGTAAGGGAGAAAGATCCAGGACCTATTCTGGTTGGAAACCAGACGGCTGCAGTGGACCGGTTTATCGCCGAAAACATCATTCTGTTGCAACCCACACGTATCATTTCAAGAAAGCGGATTGAAACCTCGTTTAACCTGTTGGTGAAAATGTTTGAACAGCCTGAAATGCGGCTCAGGTTCAGAAAGACAGCTCACCTGAAAATTACCCTTCTGATTACCGGACCCATCGCCGCCGGGCATCACAATTATTTTCATAAACTGGTCCAACGATTCAGCGGACTTCTGGAACAGGCTGGTGATCTGAAAAACAGAATATACCTGGCCTTTCTGTTCGGAGAGCTGGACAGGGAATCTTTCAGGGAGCGGTTTAATACCCCGGTTGGAATCGCCGAAATGTATAACATTGCCTCCCTGGTGCTTCTTCCCAGTAAAACCGAAGGCAGGGGATTGCCCATTATTGAGGCGACGGCTTGCGGAACACCAATTTTTTGCAGACGCTATGAGCCGGAGAATGTATATTCAGAAGTGATTGGAGAACACCTGGAAGAGAAAGAGCGTTTAAAAGTCCTGGAATTCAAAGGAAAAAGAATAAGCGATACCATTGTTCAGAAGATTATCGACAGGGTGTTTTTCCCGAATCGGTATACAGAAGAGATCTGGCATAACTGGAGGGTGGTTCACAAGCGGTACAGCCTTGATGCTCTGAATAATAACATTCATGATATTCTATTCCGGCTTCACTCCCAACTCTCCAAGAATGAAAAAACATTGCGCATTGTCCAGGAGACCATGGATGATTACAGGGAGATGGTCCATTTCACCAACGAAGACCTTGAGGCCCTGCTGGACACGAAAACACAGGCACTATCTGCCGGGTTACGGCAGGTTGTCTTTTATGATCATGCTTAAATCGCTGATTGATCCCAGTTATTTCAGGGTTGAGCAACAGTTGGTCAGGGGTATGGCTTTTCATTTTGGAAGCGTGATTATTAATAATGATCCCGACGCGCATGTTTGTGCCCGATAAAATGATCCACCGGTTTTATAATGCCATCGAAACCCTGTTTACGGTACGGGAAGGCGAGACCAGAATTCAGCACGATCATTCCATGTCTTACCGGCATAGAAACAGTCATTATTTTCCTTACCAGGATTATACTTTCCAGGAGCTTACCGGCCTGATCAACATGTTGTACATTCGAATTGTGCAGCCGTCACCAACCAATAAGGTAGATTTGAGCCCCCAGTTTTTTACCGATTGGAATCTGGCACTGCTGCAGCTCACCGGGAGCCCATACCCGGCGATCGATGACCGAAAAAGACTTATCGACAGACTAAAAACAAATGTGCCCATAGCCTATTTCCCGGGGGCTTACATCATGTATGAATTGGAGTTTTTTGCTCTTCAATCCATTCGATCCCGCTTAAAGCTTCGTATTGAAGAGACCATTACCAGGGACTTACTGGAGGAAAAGGCAAACCAATTACAAGCGGTTTACATTTTTGCCCAGGAGAGAAATTTTGGCAAACAGCTCAATAAGGATGAGATCACCGACTATATTATCAATGGAAAGTCGGAGGAGATGAAATTGCTATATGAATTCAAAGTGATTCAAATCGTTAGAACCAAACAGGTTTGTGTTGGTATTCATTTTCCACAGCTGGGCCCCATGGCCCTCAAAAGGTTGAGACGAATCAAGGACCAGGGTGGTTATATCCTAACCAACCGCAGCAATGCGGCCATGATGACAGATATGGTGAATATGGACAGGTTTCACATAGGAAAAGTGAGAAGCCGCTTGACGGCGAGTATCATGGGCATTCCCATGGAAAGTGGATACATCCAGTATGTACCGGCCGGAGTTCGCGCCACCCTTTCCTATCCCTCACCTGTTCAAACAGCCAAAGATTTTGAAATGGCCTTGAAGAGTCCTCTTTTCAAAACCCTGAAAGCCAGAATGGGAGAGGAGAAGGTCATGGAGGCCATCAGGGAAGATGCCATCTACCGGGGAAGTCCGGTGAAGCATGTGCTGAATTCTCTTGGAGAGACCAAAGGTAAAAAGCAGGAAATAAGCTATGAATACCTGGGGGGTCTTTACCCGGATGGCATGCCATATAGCGGAGCTTTGGCCAGGATAAATTATAAAAAACACCGCTGGGATTTTGCGGCGGTTTCATCCCGAGAGAAGCCAAAAACGGTACTTCAGTTTGTGCGGTCATTCAACAGGGTCTCGGAGAAGAAAGCTGAGATAGCCTGGAATGGTGGATATATTCTGAACCCCGAACTTGTGGGAAAACTCGGTCTTCCAGAGACCTATATCGGTTCACCACTGGGTTTGCTTATATCGGGAGGAAGCATGTTATGTCCGCCCCTGTTTAATAAACCAGCCCTCCTGGTTCATCAAAACGGCAACATTGATATCCGAAGGGTCTCCTGTCTCGATGGTTTACAGATCGTATTGAAGAAGGGCGCTCTTATTTTTACATCGGAGGACCGGAATCCGGCAGAGGGGAACAGGGCTGTCAGTTTTTATGATCTGCTCTATACGGGAGATGTTATTGATGGCAATGGGCGGACGATTGTCCGGCTGGCCGGTAACCAGGTAAAAGAAGTTTATGAATCAAAACCAGGTGAACAGGTGCCCATTATTCCGGTTGGTCTGACCCTTGCTTTTTCCAAGGAACAGTTTCCCGAAGAGCTGAAAACAGGCCTTAGCCTGGAGCTTTCGGTCCCCGGTTTTGAGGATGTGGTTCATGCTGTGGAGGCGGGGCCCCTGCTGCTCAATGAGGGAGAGGTAGCCATTGATATGGAAACAGAAGGATGGAAAACCAGCCACTCCATTCGCACCCAGGCAGCCAGGCTGGATTTTACCGAAATGCGGGGACCAAAAATTGCAGTAGGAATCAACAGGGAAGGAGCGCTAACTGTGTTAACCATTAACGGGAGAATCCGGGAATCGGTGGGAGCCACTCATGAAGATATGGCTTTGATCCTAAAGCAGCAGGGAATGGAAAAAGTCATGGGCTTTGATCCGGGAGGAAGCAGCACCCTGGTTGTGGGAAATACCACGTTGAATATTTCACCCTATCATAAAGATTACATGAACAATGTATATGCTCTGCCTCCCGAACCGAGGGCGGTTTCCAATGCCATCATTGGCTTCCTGGACAGTTAATTGGTAATGGGCGGCATCTATATCCATATCCCTTTCTGCAGACAGGCGTGCCGGTACTGTGATTTCTTTTTCACGGTCAGTCTCAAACATGAGGATGAATTGTCAACGCTCTTTTACTTGAAGTGGAAATACAGGTCCGCAGAGAACCGGAACCAGCCCATGGGAAGCATCTACCTGGGCGGGGGTACCCCTTCGCTGTTATCGGCCGGAAACCTTGAGAAGATCATGCAGGCGCTTCGTCATAATTATCGTATTTCCGCAGATGCAGAGGTGACCATGGAATGTAATCCTGATGATCTGAATAAGGAACGGCTGGATGCAATTTCGCAGCGTGGGTATCAATCGCCTCAGTATCGGGATCCAGTCTTTTGCCGATCATGAGCTGAAGCTTATGCGAAGGTCGCACAGTGCCATCCAGGCCGCCAGCAGTGTGGAAGCCTCATGGGCAGCGGGTTTTGAAAACATCACCGTTGACCTGATCTATGGAATCCCAGGTCAAACCCTGGAGGGATGGACAGAGAATATTCTCAGGGCACTTGCTTTGCCTGTTTCACATCTTTCTGCTTACCATCTGACCTTTGAAAAGGGAACCGTATTTGACCACTGGCGAAAAAAAGGAAGGATATCGCCCGTGCCGGAAGAACAGAGTGAGGGCATGTACAGGATTCTCAGGGAAAAGATGCTGGAATCGGGATTTGAGCACTATGAAATATCCAATTTTGCACGAAGCGGTTTTCGGTCCCGGCACAACCAGCTTTACTGGTCCGGCAAGCCTTACCTGGGATTGGGCCCGTCGGCCCACTCATATGACGGGACCCATCGAAGCTGGAATGTCGCGTCATTGAAGGGGTATATGGAATGCTGTATCTGAAGATCGGGCCGAGGGAGACAGAAATTTTATCGGTGAGGGAGCGATACCATGATTACCTGATTACGTCTTTGCGCACCAGCAAGGGTGTTGAACGGAAGCATATTTTGAAACAATTCGGAAGAGAAACCAGTGACTATTTTGAAAGAGAGGCCAGCCATTTGTTTCAGAAGGCTCCCTGCGTGCAGAGGGGGAGCGATTATACATCGATCCGGAGCGATGGTTGCTGGCTGATCAGATCATCAGCAGACTGTTCTATGGAGTGAAGCCCTGATCAAGGTATTCTGGAGATAATGGTTGCGTGACTGATGGCCAGCTCTTCGTCGCTGTACCCTGAAAATTCAGAATGAATCTTTACCCTCTTCAGCGCTTCAGGGTCTCCTTTCCGGATGATCTCTTCAGAAACAGGAAGGTCCGATTCCCTATACATCTCTTTATAATCCCTGAATCTCATGCGGTTCTGAGGCTGAATGGAATTGTCAATGAAGCTCCACTTTTTTTCACTGTATTTCAAGAAAGTTATAGATAGTAATGCGGGAATCAAAATGAGCAAAATGGTCCGACATATCGATGAAATGACTCATGAGTCCCCCCGGTTTGATCACCCGCTTAAATTCCCGGAGGATGGCGCTAAGGATGTCAGCAGGAATATGTTCAAAAGTGTTGTTGGAACAGATAAAATCTACAGAATCACTTTTGATATTCAAGATTCCGTGCATCCTGGACAAGGGCGTTCCAGTCCGATCAATTCATTGATCTGGTCCAGATCGAAGGCAGAAGGATTTTGATAAACATCCATCAAGCCTTTCCCAGCGCTGTTCATTGATGTATGGCAGCAATTCATCCAGCAGTCCGCGTTCTCTCCACTCCTTGAATTTCAGGAGGGTGATCTGCTGGGTTTCTCTGGTCATCCATTTTTGAATATCCACGGAGATGATCCTTCCTGAGACCGGTGAGGAAAAACAGCAGGGGGATCACCGGGTACCAGCCAGTCCCCAACTCCAGGATGGTGCGATCGGCATTTTCTCCTCCAAAAGTAAGAAGGTAGTGATGGTGTTCTCTGGCATGCTGAAGTTTCAGGCCGAAATGTTCATCGTTAAGGCGCACCCCACCGGTTACATGCTTCTGGAAAAAATAATTTATACGCTGAGAATATGGAAGATAAGAGATGCTCTTCTGTACTACGGCTTTTATGATCCATTTGGACATCATGATCAGGTTCCTGAAACATTCATGGCCAGGGCAATCAGCTCATCAAGTTTTTCCTTCAGGGTGTCATAGCTGAAATATTTCTGTCCCAGTTCATAATTGTATTCGGCCATCTCCTTGGCCAGGCCGGGATTATAAAGTCACATCAGCCATGGATTGAACAGCATTCATCGGACAGGGTTCCGTTTTCAATCATCACCGTCCTGAAACCTTTGCTGCCAATATCGGGCATATAAACAGGCTCATAATTGTTTACAAACACCGGGCGTTTGGCGAGCACCGCTTCCACAAAAGCATTTCCAAAACCTTCATATGTGCTGAAATAGGTACATGCTGTGGCCCGGGCATAAGCATCAGAAAGAGAGAAACGTACCTCGCCGTTGCCGTTGGATAATCCTTTGTTGTGAAAGAGGTGATAGGCAAAACTGACCCTCTCACCCAGCTTAAGTGCATGGATCTGGTCTACCAGTTCATTGTAGTAGGCGCTGCCGGCATCATCGGCATAATTGCCGGTAATGATCAGCTTGATTTTTTTATCATCCAGTCTATGCAAGAGGTCGATGGCCGTTTCAATTCCTTTGCGCCGCACAATCCGGGTGATCTGGTATAAGAAAGATGGCATCATTTTCAAACCCCATGTGCTCTGGCCAGCTTTTCATTTTTCTTGCTGGGAACACCAAAGGGTTTGACTGAAATCCATCACATTGGGTACATTGACAGAAGATCGGCCAAACTTTCCTTCAGGGTGTTGGCTGCATGGGTATTGATTACAGCGTGAACCGAGTTGGGAGCCTGCAGGGGAAATACCTCTTCCACAAATTCATTGATCTCCCTGTGTGGTGAACGGTAGCGGTCTCACCTCGTTCCCAGGCAAAATCGTGGTCATGGGTAATGGTGGGAATTCCCGATTTAAGCACCGCCTTTTGTATGGCCAGGCCCATTTCAAGGTGGGAGGGAAGGGCCGAGGCGTTTTCAGAAATAATCAGCTCGATCTTCCGGGCGGATATCCAGTTGAGGATTTTTTTATAAATCACCTTCGAATAAAGGTTGAGGTGTTCGATTAGTTCCTGGGGATCGGTCTCGGGGTAGAAGAAAGCTTTTTTCTGGCTCCAGAAACTCTCCGGAGAAAAGAAGGACATTTCAGGAACAAGGGTTTCACTTTCGGAGTCCATCTGGCGCTCCTGGAACTGGCCTGAAAGGATAAAAACACTGTGGCCCATCTCTTTCAGTACATCGATCCACTTTTCCGTCTCCAGGGCCACCCCATCCACACCTCCGATGCGACCGATGATAATTCCAATATTCATGACGGAAGACTTTCCTATTTGAGCACGAATGAAGAGCTACCGATTATTTTTCCCTCCGAATATAGCTCAACCTGGTGTTCACCGGGAACAATCTCCCCGTCGTTGGTCCAGAAAACCGATACGGGAAGGTCTTCACCTTCATAATTGATCACCCGGGAAGCTGAAGCAGGAATCTGCTCTCCATCCACATCGATCAATCTCCAGCTCCGGGGACCCAAGGACCACCTGGTCGGGCCTGAGGATTCTCAAATAAATGGTTTTATCACCCGTGACAGCCACATTGTTGGCCCTCAATATAAAATCGATCCTTACTTTGGCAGTGGTCCGGATTTTTCTGATCTTCTTATCACTCTTGTTCAGCAACACAAGGTTTATGTCCGATGCTTGCAATGTGGTGGCCATATCCTTGATTTCCTCCAACTGGTCCTTATCTTTTTCCAGTTGCTCTTTCTCGGTGGTCAGCCGCCTCTCCACATTTTTCAACTGTTTGTTCTCCGCCATGAGCTCCTGGTTCTTCATATTCAGAGAGTCGATCTGGACAATATAGCTTCTCAGAACAGTACGCAGGGTTTCCATCTCTTTGCGGTACATTTTTATCTTGTATGCATCTTCTGCCTGGATGGAAATAAGGCGGTTCAATTTTTTCCTGCTGGATTGTCATTTCTGCCTGGATCTCCAGGTTGTTTGTTTCCAGTGTATCGTAGCGGAAATAGATATTCCTCAGTTCCCGCTCCAGGGAATCCCGCTCCACTCTGAAAAACTCTGTTTTTTCTGCCAGGTCGGCAGAACAACATTCAGGTTTTTGCGTGTATCAATTAACATATAAACAGCCACTGCAAGGATGACTACCAATAGGCCCAGAACTCCAAAAAGAACTCCTGGATTCGTTTTATTTTCTCCCATAGTATTTACTTAACGTTATGCAAATATATATATTACTCCGCAGGTTTCGAGCTTACTTCTTCAATGGTAATGATGTTATTCACTATGGCATAGATGGTAAGACCCGAGACTGACTTAATTCCCAGTTTGCCGCTTATGTTTTTCGGTGCGTGATTACAGTATGGGTCGAAAGAAAAAGTTGATCGGCAATCTGTTTGTTGGTGAATCCCATGGAGACCAGCCTGAGGATGGTCTTTTCCCTGGGCGTGAGACCGAATTCCCGCATCCCGGCAGGCTGATTCCCCTGCGAATCCAGGATATCCGTGAACTTTTTCATGATTTCCTCCTTGCTTTCTCCGGGGCTGACAGAAGCTTTCACATTTTTGGTATCCCGATCCGGATTTGTATCGGTCACAAGGATGGTGCGTTCAAGAAGGGTGCCAGAAGCAAAAAACAAGGGTGATGCTTTATTGAAGAGGGATTGACTGATCACCAGGAATTCGCTTCTGTCGGATTTCATGAACTCCATCAGCCCGGTCGCAGTATCAAATTCCCTGACGATCAGCGTTCCGGGAATCCTGTTCAGAACGGCCACCAGGCCCTTCCTTGATCAGGTAGGATTCAACTGCCAATATGAAGCCCGTCCGGCTCATACCCGGTTCGCCTTTTGCAATCAGTTGTTGCTCCAGCTCTGCTACCCGGGGAACCAGAACTTTGTCTTCCATATCCGCATGATCGATCAGATCTTTCACCAGTTCGGCCAGATCACCAAGCACCCGGATACACAGCTCCTGGTCCCGAAAGGGGGGAAGGTATTTTACAATCAGCTTGGAGAGGTTTTCCAAACTGTACTCCAGGCGGTCATGTTCATTGGCAAATTCTGCGATGGAATAGTTTTTCAGACCTTCCATAAAACGGGCATCCGGCTGAGCCAGGAGGGTCTGTTTTTCCAACTCCAGGATATAGGGCAAAATCTCCTTTTCTTCGAGGGAGATGTGATCCATGAATTCCTGTTTGTAGTCGTTGAAAAAGCCGGAGACCAGGTTGATCTCTTTAGGGGACAGCTCCGATTGATCCAAAAGCCGATTGATCTTTTTTTCCATGCGCGGAAGGGCCACATCCAGGTAGTAGGAGTGGGTGGCCTTCAGGTAGGCCACCATATCTTCCAGGGAGAAATGAGAGAGGTCCTCAATGGGGTTGTTCCCCTCATTCAGGTAAGCGTTGACAATCTCCAGGAAAAAATCGGGATTGACACTGTGGCTGCGGCAAACCTCTTCCACGCTCATCTCACCAAATCCCAGGCTGCATGTTAAATCGGGCAAAAAGGGGAAGCAGCTGGTTGTTTTCAAGAACCGCACGTCCCATGGGCATTTTTTTGTCAATCATTTTTGGTCCGGTTGATTGTTGATCTCAGATTCTGTAATACCGTATTTCTCGTCCTCTTCCTGGTTGCCCAGGGGTTCCACATGAACCATCACATCGTATACATTGCGAAGGTTCTTTTTGATGCTGGATTCAACGTTCCTCGCAATATCGTGCGCCTCTTTCACGCTGAGCGATGCCTCCACTTCGATATCCAGGTTGACCATGTAATGGTAGCCTATTTTTCGGGCCCTGACCCGGTGGGGATGGTGGGCTCCCTCCACTTTGTGAACCGCATCAAAAAGCTTGGTTGTACAATCCGGTGTCATCGATCCCGTCCATGAGATCGATGTTGGTCTTCATGAAGATCCTGAAGGCACTGATCATTATAAACAAGCTGATACACAGGGCAATGATTCGGTCAATAAGGGGCTCCTGCAGAATCACTGTAAAAAGGAGGCTGGTGAGTACGCTCAATGATATAAATACATCATTGCGCATGTTGCGGGCATTGGCAATGAGCATGGGACTGTCCACTTTTTTTCCTGTCTGGCCCAGCAGCAGCGTGAGCATAAGCTTTCCCACAATGGAGACAATGGTGACCCATATGGCCAATTTTGAAGGGGTTTCCATTGCGACCTCTCCGGAGAGCATCTTGATGGTGGACCAGGCCAGCTGGGCCCCGGCAAAAAAGATCACAAATGAAAGGACCTTGGCAGCAACAGTATCCGCTTTCTGGTATCCATAGGGAAATTTGATATTTGGCGGTCTGGCAATGATCCTGGCGGCCAGCAGCACCACCACCGATGAAGCTATATCCGATGCCGAGTCTATGCCATCAGCTATGACCGCATAACTACCAGAAATAAAACCAATGACAAGTTTCAAAGCAGCAAGCGAGGCGTTCCCGCATATGGCCCACCAGGAGGCCCGAATGATTTTATTCTCCCGGGTCATTCCTTTTCCTCTTTCTGAATAAGACGAGGCGCATGCGTGGAATTGTATTCAAACTGAAGGGTTACGTGCTTGATGTGGAATTCCTGCCTGAGCACTTTTTCTATGACCTGTTGGATCCTTCTGACCTGACTTAGTTTCAAATCCTTCAGAAGTTCAATATGTGCTTCAAAGTGCACCTGTTGGTCGGTGAGCATCCATACATGAAGGTGGTGTATGTTGTGTATGTCGGGATCTTTTTCGATCAGCCTCTTTATTTTATCCAGGTCCAGGTGATCCGGTGCCGACTGCATCAGGATCTGTAGAGATTCTTTAAGGATAACAAAGGCTTCGCGGATGATATAGATGGAGATGAGAACCGTGATGACCGGATCGATCCAGGACATGTTCCTGAACTGGATCAGTAATCCACCAATTACAACCAGCACAGACGAAAAAGCATCCCCCACAAGATGAACATAGGCTGCTTTGACGTTGAGACTTTTATGGGCATCCTTTTTCAGGATCACCACACCATAGAGGTTGGCGAGCAGACCAATCATAGCCACCACCATCATGATCATGGGGTTCACCTCCTGCGGTGCCCTGAGGCGTTCATACGCCTCTTTGATCAGGTAGGCGGAAATAATCAGCAAAATGACAGCATTCAAAAGGGCTGCCAGAATCTCAATGCGTTTGTATCCGAAGGTTCTTTTTGAGCTGGCCTCCTTTTTACCGATCAGGATGGCCATGTAGGCAATGAAGGTTGCAAACGTATCACTCAGGTTATGCAGGGCATCAGAGAGAAGGGCAATGCTTCCCGAAAGAATACTGCCAGCAACCTCCAAGGCTGTGATTACCAGGTTCAGCATGGTAACCGCCAGCAGATTTCGTTCATTCACCGGCTGATGATGATGACTGCGATGCCGGGTAGCCTGATGCTTTTGATCTGCCATTTCAATCAAATAAACATGAGCAGGCTAAGAGCCATCACTGCCATTCCGGCTAAAAAGCCATATACGGCATGATGGGGAAGTCCGTATTCCCTGGCGGTGGGGAGCAATTCGTCGATGGAGATAAAAACCATGATTCCGGCCACACCAGCAAAGATATATCCAAACAACCTGTCATTCAGGAAAGGCATCAGTAGAAACCATGCGAGCAGAGCACCCACCGGTTCGGCCAGTCCTGAAAGAAAGGAGAGGACGAAGCCTTTTTTCTTGCTGCCTGTTCCATAAGAGATGGGTATGGATACAGCGATTCCTTCCGGGATGTTGTGTATGGCAATGGCTACGGCAATCGGTATGGCAATGGATGTATCTGTGAGTCCGGCCATGAAGGTGGCAATGCCTTCCGGGAAGTTATGAATACCAATGGCCAGTGCCGTGAACATCCCCATGCGAACCAGCTTGGGATCCTTTTTGCCATTGGTGGACATATCTTCCACCCTGCGAATCTCGTGTGGATTTTCAACAGAGGGGATCAGCTTGTCGATCAGGGCAATGATCAGGATTCCGGCGAAAAAAGCGAGAACAGCATACCAGGCGGCCAGTTTTTCTCCAAAATCAGGTATCAGGGCCTCCCTGGCTTTTTGAAGGATTTCCATGAAAGAAACATAGATCATCACACCTGCCGAAAAACCCAGGCTTACTGACAGGAAGCGGGTATTGGTGCTTTTGGTGAAAAATGCCAGGGCACTTCCTATACCGGTTGAGAGACCGGCAAACAGGGTCAGTCCGAATGCAAACCAGAAGTTCCCCGTGTCCATGATTATTTCTTTTTTGCTGTTGTTTTAGCCTTTTTGGGAATGGGTGTGTTTGAAAAATAGCGAGGCCTGGATTTTGTCCATACAATCATCAGGACGCCTGCTGCGATAAAGGGAAGGCTTAGCCACTGGCCCATGTTAATTTTCATTCCTGCCTCAAAAGAAACCTGGTCGTTCTTTACAAACTCGATAAAAAAGCGTGCGGTGAAGAGAAGAATCATGAATACCCCGAAAATAAATCCATCGCGAACTTTTAAATTACGTTTCCGGTAGAAGATGAACAGCGATGCGAAAATCAGCAGGTAGCTGAGCGCTTCATACAGCTGGGTGGGATGGCTGGCCACCGTGGGAAGCAATGCACCGGTGTTGGGGTCATAGACCTTATCCCTCACAAATTTTATTCCCCAGGGTAGGTCGGTCTGGCGGCCGTAAATTTCTGAATTGAACAGGTTTCCCAGGCGGATGAATGCCCCCCCCAAAGCCACGACAATCACAATCCGGTCGATCATCCACAGAAAGGAAAGTTTGTATTTGCGGACATACAGCCATAAAGAAAGAGGAATCCCAATAGCAGCTCCATGGCTTGCCAGTCCCCCCTTCCATATTTTCAGGATTTCCACAGGATTCTTGAGAAAATATTCAGGTTCGTAAAAAAAGCAATGACCAAGACGCGCACCGATTACGGTTCCTAGTGCAATATAGATCAGCAGCTGGTCAAGCATTTCAGAAGTGAGCCTCTCGGTGGCCAGGTAACGGGTGAATACGATGTAACCCGAAAGAAAAGCTGTGGCAAACAGCAATCCGTACCAGCGAATGCTCAGGGGTCCGAGACTAAAAATTTCCGGGTCCACATTCCAGGTGATGACATCAAATATCATGTGTATGGCAGGTTTTAACGATTTAAGCTACAAATATAATAACAATCCGGGGGGTTTCAGCTGTAGCAACTATCTTTGTACTTTTGCAAAAACAGCAAACCGTGGCATACAGGACCCTCCTTATTTTAGTATTTGCATTGCTCTGCTGGAATTGCGCGCAACAGGGATCGCCCTCGGGTGGTCCCCGGGACGAAACCCCACCGGTGGTGCTGGGGAGTGAACCGACCAACTATTCCACAAATTTTGATGCAAAGAAGATCGAGATCACATTTGATGAATTTATTGTACTGGACAATGTGAACCAGGAATTGGTGGTTTCTCCCCCCATGGAAGAGAAGCCCGAGGTTAAACTTCGCAAAAAGACACTTTTTATACAATTTGAGGAGGAATTGAAAGATTCTACCACCTATACCTTTAATTTCGGAAGCGCCATCAAGGACCTGCATGAGGGAAATGTTCTGCGCAATTATGAATATGTATTTTCCACCGGTGAAGTTCTGGATTCCATGTCAGTAAGGGGAACGCTGAGATATGCAGAAGACCTGAGCCTTCCTTCAGAGCCCATTACGATCATGCTCTATGACGACCTGAGGGACTCGGTTCCCCTCCTGGAAATCCCGCTTTATGTAGGTCGCTCTGACGACAGCGGGGTTTTCAGTGTCAATAACCTGAAGGCAGATGTCTATAAAGTGTTTGCACTGAAGGATGGAAACTACAATCTCCTGTTTGACCTTCCCACGGAAGAGATAGGATTCCTGGACACCTCGCTGCTTGTAGACGCAGCGTTTGCGCGGAGTATCATTGAAAACAATATGGCAGCGGACACCTCTCTTGAGGTGGCCGATACCTTAGTCCCCGGGTCCAGGTTCACAGTAATCAATACGGAACCGGCTGATACCTCATCCACCAAAAGCGACACCATCGAGGTGAAGGGACCAGACTTTAACTCCATCACCATTGATGTGGTGCTGTTTACCGAGGAAGTGGAAACGCAATACATTACCAATGATTCAAGGGATGATCCGCGCCTGATCCAGCTGACTTTTGCCAGGCCGCTTACCGATAGTTTTAACTACAGGTTTCTGCGCCCAGCTCCAGTTGAGGTACTGGAAGATTTTTCAATCAATAAAGACAGTCTGAACCTTTGGCTAAGGGACTCTCTTGATTTTCAGAATGATACCCTTGTCATGGAGTTGAATTATACAGTGAAAGATACCTCCATGCAGTTTGTAACTCAAACGGATACCTTGCTTTTTACATACAGGGCACAGCCTTCGAAGAAAAAAAAGGGAGAGTCCGAAAAAGGAAGAAGGTCTTGTGATTTCTACCATTAAAAACAAGCGAGAGGTGGATCTGAACAGCAGCCTCCAAATGGATCTGAATGTTCCCTTTGAAAGTATTCAGGACTCGCTGGTCAGGTTTTACCACATTCCCGATTCGGTGGAAGTCCCTTAGGCATTCAGCTTCCGTATAGATGAGCAGATACCGACACGGGGATGGTTTGATGTGAAATGGGAATCGACCTCGAGTTACCGGCTTATTCTGCTTCCCGGAGCAGTTTCCTCCATCTATGACATGGATCATGATACCCTGGATGTTTCATTTTAGGCCAGGGACTTGGAGTATTACGGTCAGATTCTTATGACCATGAAGAACGTACACAATCCGGTCATTATTCAGTTGATCAGCAAGGAGGTGGTGGTGCGCCAGCTCACGGTGAACCAGGATGGGCGGTATGATTTCAGTTATCTGCCCCCCAGGAGTTCAGGGTTAAATTTATCCATGATCTGAATCAAAATGGAAAATGGGATACGGGAAATTATATGAAAAAATTGCAGCCCGAACCTGTGGAATTTTTACCCAAATCCATCACGGTCCGTTCAAACTGGGATCATGATGTGACCATGAGCCTGGAGAAGTAGAGATCAGCTAACTTCTTTTTTGTTCAGCTGTTTCCAGATCAGTGCGGCTGCCCCAAGTACAGCGATGTTCTTTTTCAAAAGGGCAGAGGGCACAATCTCTATCTTGTTTTTGTAAATAGGAAGCAAATGCTCCTCCATGCTTTTTTTGGTTGGATCAATGATCCATTTGCTGGCTTTGGCCAACCCACCGAAAAGAAATATTTTGGCCGGACTTACGTGAGCTACTGTGTCGGCAAGGCTGCGGCCCAAGCAGATAGCCTGTTTTTTCAAAGGCTTTGATGGCAATGGGATCACCCTTCTTCGGCCAGGGCCGTAATCAGTTTGGGTTTTAGTTTGGAAAAGGAAATCTTCCTGAAATCGCTTTGTACATTCTCTTCGGCCATCAGTTCAAAAACAGTTCTTTTGATCCCGGTGGCAGATACATAGGCTTCAAGGCATCCCCGTTTTCCACAACCACACTGTCGGCCCTGATCCTCAACCCTTACATGTCCCAGCTCCCCGGCGAAACCATCTTCACCGTAAACAATGTCTCCATTTACCACCAATCCGCTTCCCAGTCCGGTTCCCAGGGTAATCATGACGAAATTTTTCAGACCCCGGGCATCCTCCGAAAAGCATTTCTCCCAGAGCGGCAGCATTGGCATCATTGGTGACTACCGCAGGAATACCGAACTTGTTTCCATAAGTTCCACGAAAGGGAATTATTCCCTTCCAGGCAAGGTTTGGTGCATGTTCGATGGTTCCTGAATAAAAATTCCCATTGGGTGCGCCCACTCCGATTCCTTTGACCATTGGCATTGGGTTCATCTTCTTCAGAATCTCTTGCAGATGCATGGTAAAGTGCATCTATGAACGATTCAATGCTTGCATGTCCGGTTGTAGGAACCTCATCTTCGTGCTGGATGGTTCCTTCCTTGTCAACCAGGCCAAATTTGGTGAATGTGCCGCCTATATCTATTCCGAGTACAACTTCCATGCGGTCAAAAATAATAAATCTCATCTGATTTGGTTAAATTAGCAGATACAACCAAAACTTGGATCATGACCAACTTCATTGTACCCGTCGATTTTTCTGTTGATTCATTGAAAGGCCTGGAATGGGCGATTCTTTTTCTCACAAAAACAAATTGTAAATATTCAGCTGGTCTATGTGCTTTCAAACAGCACAAATTTTCAGCCCAGCGTAGTAGATCAGGAACACAAATATGCTCAGAAAGAGTTTAAAAAACTGCTGGCGGAATATGAACCCAGGCTGGGCAAGGATTCAAAAATCAGGTTCATCATCAAAAAAGGAAAGATCTACCGGGAGATTGTCAACCAGGCTAATTCCTACAAAAATGCGGTAGTATCGGCTTCCACCCACGGTGCGTCAGGGTTTGAAGAACTGTTTATTGGGAGCAATGCACTGAAGATTATTGCTGCTACCGAACAGCCGGTATTTACACTCCGCAAACCCATTCCCGATAAGATTAAAAAAATTGTTCTACCCATAAAGCTTCATCGCGCCACCAGGCAAAAGGCCACCATTGCAGCTGAGATCGCAGAACTTTTTGATGCCGAACTGCATGTGATCGCAATTTCCTCCAACAAGAATAAAAAGGACCTGGAGCGGCTCGAATCCTATGCAAAGCAGGTGGATGGCTACTTGAAAGCCGGGAGTTGAAGACTGTAACGAAAACCCTTGTGGGCGAGAGCCTGCCAGTACTCACCTGCAATTATGCAGAAGCGGTGAATGCGGACCTGACAGTCATCATGTCAAGTGCTGTTGATAAATGGAATGTAATGCTGGGAAGTTATGCTCAGCAAATGGTAAACAAGTCCAGCATCCCTCTTTTGAACATCACCCCCCAGGAGAAGCATATACATCGGGATTCAGCACCTTTGGAGGATAAGCCAAATAGCGCATCTCAGTTAAAAGCGCTCATGGAGGCTATGCCTTTTGTGTCCTGGTTCAAGGATACGAAGGTAGATTTGTCATGGCCAATGAGCGCTTTCTGAGGCCGTTGAAAAGGATATGCCCAGGTGATCGGGAAGCAGAACAAGGAACTCTGGAAGGAGGGGAGGCCTGCATAATGAAAAAGGCGACCAGGATGTGATTGAGTCTGGTAAGACCACCCAGTCCACCTATTCCACGCAGAAAGGATTTTTAATACGGTCCGCTTCCCGGTTTTCGATGCTGAAGGAAGAATTGCCGGATCGGGTGGATTCAGGGAAGATATCACCAATCTCTCCAGGTCTCTCCAGGAGCTTCATATGGAGAAAGGAGTACCTGGAGGCCCTTCTCGATAATATTCCCTATTATATTTTCTTCACAGACAGGCACCACAGGTACATCAGGATCAATAAAATGATGGCCGGTCTGCTGCGCGTTTCATCTCATGAAGAGGCCGTGGGTAAAGGAAACGATTCATTCTTCTCAAAGAGGGTGGCCAGAAAAATGCTAGAGGAGGACAGCGCCATCATGAATCGGGGGAGGCCATATTGAACAAGATCATTTATTTTGAGGATGACGGGGTGGAAGGATTCTGGATGGAGAATAACAAAATACCCATCAAGGATGAGCGGGGAGTTGTTACCATGATGGTGGGGATATTTCAAAAATGTGTCGGAGGCCAAGAAAATAGAATCCGAATTAAAGGAAGCCAGAGACAAGGCCCGGGAATCGGATCATCTGAAGACCTCCTTTCTGGCCAATATGTCCCACGAGATCAGAACACCCATGAATGGAATCCTGGGTTTTGCCAACCTGCTGAGGGATCCCGAGTCTGAGTGAAGAAAAAAAGGACCTGTACCTGAAGCATATTGACCAGTCATCCAACCAGTTGCTTAATATTATTGATGATATCATCGATATTTCGAAAATAGAATCTGGTCAGCTGAAAATTTCTAACCGGCCCGTTAGAATTAACGGCATCCTTGATGAGGTTTACTCGTCGTTTTTTCACCGGATCAGGGGTGATGCTCCCGGACAAAAAAAGGTGACTTTCAATTTGAAAAAAGGGGAAGGAGTCTCCCGATTTCGTGCTTGTTACAGACGATTACAGGTTTCGCCAGGTATTAAATAACCTGATCGGCAATGCCATCAAGTTTACCAAAGAGGGCCACATTACATTCGGATATGAGATCAGGAGCAACCGCTATATAGAATTTTTTGTAAGCGACAGCGGTCCGGGAATTCCACTAAACAAACAGAGCCTGATTTTTGACCGTTTTGGTCAGGTGGAACAGGATCAAGAATATCAGCCTTCCGGAACGGGCCTGGGATTACCCATCTCCAAAAACCTGGTCAAGTTGATGGGGGGAGAGATGTGGGTGGAATCGAATGTAAACGAGGGATCATCCTTCTTTTTTACCCTTCCCCATGTTAGTGAGAAGGCGGTGGAAGAGGCCAGTATACCTTTTTCTAATAAAACCTATAACTGGTCGAACAAACGCATCCTGGTAGCCGAAGATGAAGCACTTAACTGGATGTTTATAAGGGAGATGTTGGGAAAGACAGGCGCTGAAATTATCAGGGCAGAAAACGGCAATGAAGCTGTTTCCAAGGCCAGGGATGAAGAACCCGATGCCATACTGATGGACATCAAGATGCCCGGGATCAATGGTATAGAAGCAACACGTCAGATCAGGGTTTTTGACAGGGAGGTACCCGTTATTGCGCAGACAGCTTATGTCATGGCAGAGGAGAAGGAAGAGAGCATAAAAGCGGGATGCAACTATTTTGTGACCAAGCCCCTTGACCGGACAATGATCATGGAGATCATTGATAATTGTTTTAAAGGAAAAAAATGAACGCAGTTGTTGTAGTTGCCGGCGGTTCGGGTCATCGAATGGGAGGACAAATACCGAAACAGTACCTTGACCTGAAAGGAAAGCCATTGATTATTCATACCCTGGAGAAGTTCTACTCCTTTGATCCTCAAATCAAGGTGGTGCTGGTGCTGGCAAAGAGCCATATTCTATTTTGGGAAAAGATCTCCATAGCATACAAGCCCGGCTCAGGGATTGTTGTTGCTGAAGGAGGTAAAACAAGGTACGATTCGGTAAAGAGCGGATTACTGCATATCGAAGGAGGGATGATGGTTGGAATTCACGATGCAGTCAGACCCCTGGTAAGCCTGGAAACCATTGGAAGGTGTTATGAAGCCGCATCCGAAACCGGTAGCGGGATCCCTGTTGTGGAGATGGATGATTCTGTGCGGATGGTCAGGGAGAACGGTCGCTCAGAAAATCTTGAAAGGGGTAAACTGAAACGGATTCAAACCCCACAGGTGTTCAGGTCCGACCAGATCAAGGAAGCATACCAGCAAACCTGTGATCCATTTTTTACGGATGATGCTTCCGTATATGAATCCCTATTCGGACAGGTTACTCTGGTTGAGGGTAACATTGAAAACATTAAAATAACGACCCCCGCAGACCTTAAACTGGCCTCTCTTATCCTATAATTATTTTATTACCTTGCACCCCTGAGTGCAAGCGTATGACAAGGATACTCACAATCCTGTTTGTTGGTTTTATGCTGGGTCAGGCGCAAAATGCCCACACTCAGGATTCAATTGTTATTGTGGATGACTGGCTGGTCATTGATGGATTTGAGATAGAGGGGAACAAGGTAACCAAGGAGCGGATTATTCTCCGTGAGATGGTCTTTGGTGTGGGTGATACCATTAAAAAGATGGAATTGATACCGTCATTCCAGCGTTCCAGGGAAAATCTGCTGAATATTTCACTTTTTAATTTTGTCTACTTTAATGTGGATCACCTTCCCGGAAACCGGATTATTGTCAAAATAGCCGTGACAGAACGGTGGTACATATGGCCCGTACCAATCATTGAATATGCTGAGCGGAATTTCAGTGAATTTGTTAAGAACAAGGAGTGGGATAAGCTTGTGTATGGGGCCTGGCTTAAGTGGAGCAATTTCAGGGGAAGAAATGAATTGCTAACCGGAAAGGTCAGGCTGGGGTATATCAATGAATATGCGATGACCTATGAGAAACCCAACATGGGCAAAAAACAACAACACGGCATGTCAACAGGGTTCAATGTGAACCACCAGAACGAAATAAATGTGCAAACGGTATTTAACAGACCGATGGAATATAAACCCATTGAAAAACCGGCCCAGGTCCGCATCAATGCATTCGCGAAATACGGATTCAGGAGGAAATATTATTCAACCCATTCCGTTCGGATGGATTACCTCAATTATACGGTTTCGGATTCGGTACCCCTGGTTAATCCCAACTACCTGGGATCAAATCCTGAAAACGGAGAATCGCTGACCCATCTACAGTATTTTACACTTAAGTATGAATTCAGGTATGATGTGCGTGATTCAAAGATCTATCCATTACATGGATTTGCAGTGAAACTTCATGCCGAAAAGATAGGGCTTGGGATCATCTCATCGTTTCCCTATTCTTCCCTTCGACTTACCGGGGTTCTGATGTTCCACCAGAATCTGGCCGGAAGACTCTATTTTTACAATACCACCAAAGGGAGATACTCCACTGACAAACGATTGCCACATATCTTGAATAAAGGGCTTGGTTACAATGAATTCCTCAGTGCATATGAACCCTATGTGATGGATGGATCTGACTATTTCATTACCAAGTACAATTTAAAACTGGAGTTGATCAAGCCCACCACCAAAACACTCCCCCTGATAAAAATGGAGCAGTTCAACAAGGTGCATTATGCGGTATACATGAATCTGTTTGCCGATGCCGGTTATGTGTACAACGAATTTCCCAATCCCACCAATACCATGTTGAACAACTGGCAATTTTCAACAGGCATCGGTATCGATTTAGTCACTTACTATGACCAGGTAATCAGGGTTGATTTTGCCATCAACCGCTACGGTGAGTATGGTGTATTTTTTCACCTGGAAACGCCTTTTTTCAGATGGTAAACCAATACAAATGAAAACTCCAGCAAAACCATCCAGAGCCTACTCCCTACTGATCAGTCTTCTCGCGCTGTTGTTTGGGGCCATTGCCCTGTTAATCAATGAACTGGGTGGATTCAAGCACAATCTTGTGAATTATTTCATCCTGGGAGTGATTGTTTTTGCAGGAACATTCCTGATGATCCGGTATTTTTTCATTCGCTTTGTGGAGCGCAATATTCGTCCCATATTCAAGATCCTGCAAAGCTACACCATGTCTCCCCAGAAGCTCAGGGAAACCATTGATAAAGGAGATATAGTAGCAGATCTGAACCATGAGGTGAAGGTGTGGGCGGATAACCAGACAGAGGAAATCAAAAAACTCAAAAGGCTTGAAAAATACAGGAAGGACTTCCTTGGAAATGTATCCCATGAACTGAAAACGCCAATTTTCAATATTCAGGGTTACCTGCTAACCCTGTTGGATGGAGGGATGGAGGATGCCAGTATAAACAAACTTTACCTTAAAAGGGCGGAGAAGAGCACCAACCGGCTCATCAGCATTGTGGAAGATCTGGATTCCATTGCCAGACTTGAATCGGGTGAGTTTACCTTGTCCAGGGAACCCTTTAACCTGATCAAGTTGGTGGATGATGTGATCGATGACCATGAGATGCCTGCGAAACAGCGAAATATCAAGCTCAGTTTTGACAGCTCTTATAACAAATCCATACGGGTACTGGCCGACCGAAAGCGCATAACAGAGGTGTTCAATAACCTGATTAACAATTCCATCAAATATGGAAAAGAGGGAGGAAAAACCACCATTGGATTTGTGGATACGGGTGAGCATATCCTGGTGGATATTTCTGACAATGGAATCGGTATTGAAGAGAAAGATCTCCCCAGGGTCTTTGAGCGTTTTTTTCGGGTTGATAAAAGCCGTTCAAGGGAATCGGGAGGAACCGGCCTGGGCCTTTCCATTGTGAAACACATCATCCAGGCCCATAACCAGACCATTACGGTCCGGAGTAAGGTGGACGAGGGAAGCACCTTCATTTTTTCTCTCGATAAAGCGTAACAAGAATTTCCTATTTCGGAGGGTCGGTCCAGTCCCCCTCTTTTTTCATCAGCTCAATCAGTGCAGTCAGCGCTTCATTTTCCGGGATGTTTTGCTGAACTGGCCGCTTTCCCCTGTAGAGGGTTACCCTGCCCCGTCCTGCACCCACATATCCATAATCGGCATCAGCCATTTCACCCGGTCCGTTTACAATACATCCCATGACCCCTATTTTGATGGGATCCAGGTGAGATGTGGCTTCCCGAATTTCTCTTAAACGTGACAAAATATCAAAATGGGTGCGGCCACAGGATGGACAGGCTATGTATTCTGTTTTGCTGATTCGCGCTCCGGCTGCCTGAAGAACCATAAGCAGGGACTCATTGATAAAGCGGGTGTTGTGGAAGGGGCTTTCCACCCAGACGGCATCGATGGCTCCATCCATCAGGAGCGAACCGAGTTCACCTGCCAGCAGAAGGTTGAATCGTTCAGGCGCTCTCTCTGTTATTACGGTTTTGAAAATAACCGGAGACAGGGAATTGGTCAGACAGAATTGGTTCAGTCTTGATTTTATCACCCCCATGGAGAGATTTTGACGCTCCAACAGCAGGTACTTATTTTTAGAGAGCAGTAGTTCCGGATTTTTTGTCCACGCGTCAAATGTTACAGCCCCCTGGCTCACCTGCTCCGGGCTAAGGTCTTCCCCTTCCAGCGGTGGGATTGGGCTGATAATTTTTACCCTGGATCCATTGCCCATGCCCAGGAGAGAAGATGATACCCTGCGCTGAAAGCGATAAGGATCCCACGCCAGGAAGCCTTCAGCATTTTCCTGTCTATGAGCAGGTTTCGGAAAAAGTTCAAGGATGGTTTGCGCCACTGGCAACTCCTCTTCCGGAGCCTCGGTAAGTGATACGCGAATGGTATCTCCCAGGCCCTCCAGCAAAAGAGGAGCCAATCCAACGGCAGATTTAATCCGCCCTTCCATACCATCCCCGGCTTCGGTGACTCCCAGGTGAAGGGGATAGTCCATACCCTCTTTAACCATGGTTAAAGCCAGGAGGCGTACCGATTGGATCATGACAAGCGGATTGCTCGATTTCATGGAGACAAGTACCTTGTCCATGTCCCGGGATTTACACACGCGAAGAAACTGCATGGCCGATTCTACCATTCCTGCTGGCGTATCTCCGTATTCCCTCAGGATGGATTCATGCAGGGAACCGTGATTTACGCCGATACGGATGGCTGTTCCATGTTCCTTGCATACCTGCAGCAATTGAGGAAGCAGGGTTTCCAGCGCGCCCCCCTTCAGGTAGTTGCCCGGATTGATACGAATCTTTTGAACTACGCCAGCAGCCTTCAGGGCCAGTTTTGGTTTGAAATGTATATCGGCCACCAAGGGGGTCAGTATTCCCCGGGCCTGCAGTATATCCCTGATTTGTGCAAGGCTTTTCACTTCCCCGGATCCCTGTGTCGTTAGTCGTACCAGTTCGGCCCCGGCCTCAATCATACGCATAGCCTGATCCACAGAGGCCTCTACATTGTTTGTGTCTGTGTTGGTCATACTCTGGATGCGGACGGGGGCATCTCCTCCCAGGGAGAGATGACCTATTTTAATGGTCCGTGAACGGAAGGAAAAAGACATGTCAGTTGATCTCCCAATCAGTTCCGTCTTTCCGGTCTTTCAGAATCACACCCAGGCTGGTGAGTCCGTCCCTGATCCGGTCGGCGGATTCAAAATCCCTGTCTGCTTTGGCTTTCTGCCTCAGTTGCAGGATCATTTCCACCAGCTCGCCAGTGATGGATTCTTCCCGGTTCCCGGTATCTCCGGTGGGAGCAAGCCCGAGCACCTGGTAAACCATGGTGTTGTAAAGGGATTTTAATTTCTCCAGGCCACCCTTGTCGATGGACCCTTTTCCTTCGGAGATGTTGTTGATCATTTTTACTCCGTCGAACAGGTGTCCAATCAGGAGGGGTGTATTCAAATCATCTCTGAGAGCCTCTTCGCATTTTGCCGAGAGCTGGTCCACACCCCCAGGGGTGGAACCTTCTGCTTTGATGTGATCGAGAAGCTCCATGGCTTTCATGAGTCTTGTCAGGCCTTTCTGTGATGCCAGCAGCGCTTCGTTGGAGAAATCAAGGGTGCTTCGGTAATGGGCCTGAAGGATAAAGAAGCGGATGGTCATGGGAGCATACGACTGGTCCAGCTTGTCATGATCCCCGAGAAGAACTCATCCAGGGTAATGAAGTTACCCAGTGAGCGACCCATTTTCTGACCGTTGATGGTAATCATGTTGTTGTGCATCCAGTATTTCACCGAAGGTTTGCCGTATCCGGCCACATTCTGGGCGATCTCACATTCATGGTGGGGAAAGAGCAGGTCCATTCCTCCTCCATGGATATCAAACTCCATCCCCAGGTATTTGGTGCTCATGGCTGAGCACTCCAGGTGCCATCCCGGATAGCCATCTCCCCATTGGGAAGACCAGCGCATGATGTGTGATGGATCGGCTTTTTTCCAAAGGGAGAAATCCAGGGGATTCCGTTTTTCCGATTGTCCGTCCAATACCCGGGTGTTGGCCAGCAGGTCTTCGATCTTCCTGCCCGACAGGATTCCGTAGGGGTGATCCTCATTGTAACGGGTTACATCGAAATAGACAGAACCATTCACTTCATAGGCAAAACCGGCATCCATAATTTTCCCGATCAACTCCTGCTGTTCAATCATGTGACCACTGGCCCTTGGTTCAATGCTGGGAGGCAAAACATTCAGTTCCCGCATGTTCTCGTGGTAGCGGTTCATATAGTGTTGAACCACCTCCATGGGCTCCAGGGATTCAAGCCTGGCCTTCTTCAGTATCTTGTCTTCACCTTCATCTGCATCATCCACCAGGTGACCCACATCGGTAATGTTGCGTACATACCTGACCTTATAACCCAGGTACATCAGGGTCCGGTACAGAAGATCGAAAGTGATGGCCTGGCGGGCATGTCCCAGGTGCGCGTCGCCATAAACAGTCGGGCCGCATGAATAGAGACCGACAAAAGGAGGATTCAGGGCTTCGAATTTCTCTTTCCTGCGGGAGAGGGTATTATAAATAATAAGGTCTTTGGTCATAATATTACCGAATAATCCGAATGGTGGGAACAAAATTAGTTAATTTTAGCTATTACCTGAAACAGGAAAAATTATGGGCAAAAGCAGACACAAAAAGCAAGAGAAATTATCCCGGGATCAGGCCACGGCGCTGATCATGGGTGTTTTCGGGAGAACCCCCAAAAAAATACTGAATTTTAAACAGGTTTCGTCCCAGCTCTTCATCAACGACAAATTCGGCAGGTCGGTGATCAGCAAAACCCTGGACGAACTGGTCCAAAGCAAACAGTTGGAACAGGTGGCCACGGGTCGATACCGACTCCTGAGCCGGGCCGGGTACCGGACCGGCACGCTGGATATGACACAGCATGGATACGCCTTTTTGATTTCTGAGGATGAATCCGACGACGTGTTTATTGCCCGGAACAACCTGAAGACCGCCCTGGACAGGGACCTGGTCAAGGTCATTGTATATCCCAAGAAGAAGCAAAGCACCCGCATTGAGGGAGAGGTCATAGAGATCCTGGAGCGATCCAGGGACACGTTTGTTGGCACGGTTGAGATCTCAAGGGACTATGCTTTCCTGCTGCCGGATAGCAGGAAAATGCCCTTTGATATTTTTATCCCCAAAGGGAAACTGGGGGGTGCAGAACACGGGCAGAAGGCCATAGCCAAAATCATTGACTGGCCCGAAAAAGTAAAAAATCCTTTTGGTGAGATTGTTGATATCCTGGGTTACCCCGGGGAGAATGACACGGAGATGCATTCCATCCTGGCTGAATTTGAATTGCCCATCCGGTTTCCGGTAGAGGTTGAGGAATTTGCCGAAAAGATACCGGATAACATCTCTGCGGAAGAGATAAAAAAACGAAGGGATTTCAGGAAGACACCCACATTCACCATCGACCCGGCCGATGCCAAGGATTTTGATGATGCGCTTTCCCTCCGTCCCCTGGATGGCGGATTGTGGGAAGTAGGCATCCATATTGCAGATGTCTCCCATTACGTGCAGACCAAAACCATCCTTGAGCATGAGGCTTACGACCGGGCTACGTCTGTGTACCTTGTGGACCGGGTGGTTCCCATGCTTCCGGAGAAGCTCTCCAATGGAGTTTGTTCCTTGCGCCCCAATGAGGATAAACTGACTTTCTCGGCAGTATTTACCATGAACAATCAGGGGGATGTGCTGGATGAGTGGTTTGGCAGGACTGTGATCCATTCAAACCGCAGGTTTGATTATGCTGAAGCTCAGCAGGTCATTGAAACCGGTGAGGGGGACATGAAAGAGGAGATTCTAACCCTTTACGGGATTTCAAAGATATTGAAGAAGAAGAGGTTTGAAAACGGATCCATCAACTTTGAAAGGGAAGAGGTAAAATTTCACCTGGCTGAGGACGGAACGCCCACGGGGGTATATTTCAAAGTTCAGAAGGAAGCCAACTGGCTCATCGAGGAGTTCATGCTCCTGGCCAACAAACATGTGGCTGCCTATGCCAGCAGGGGAGGAAAATATGCCAAAGAGGTAAATGCAGGCCCGGCCAAAGGGGCTGCCGGGAAAAAGTTAGTTGGGAAGACTTTTGTCTACCGCATCCATGACAGGCCTGACCCGGAGAAACTGGAATCATTTACCAGGTTCATTACAAAATTCGGTCATACCCTGAATCCGCAGCAGTCCACCCGCCGCCTGTCCACCTCCCTGAACAGCTTGCTGGACAGCGTTCAGGGCACAAAGGAGCAGAATGTAGTGGAGATGATGGCTCTTCGTTCCATGGCCAAAGCACGTTATTCTACCAATAACATAGGCCACTACGGGCTGGCATTTAAAGATTACGCTCATTTTACCTCTCCCATCAGGAGGTATCCCGACTTGATGGTGCACAGGCTGCTGGCCCATTATCTTGAGCAGGGTGAGTCGAAGAATGCAGATAAGTACGAGGAGCGTTGCGTGCATGCCTCGGAAATGGAGCGCCGTGCAGTGGAAGCCGAACGGGCTTCCATCAAGTACAAGCAGGTTGAGTTTATGCAGGACAAGGTGGGCAAGGAGTTCGACGGGGTGGTATCCGGTCTTACCGATTGGGGCATCTATGTGGAGATTGTGGAAAACAAGTGCGAAGGCATGGTCTCCATCAAGGGCATTGGTGATGATTATTATGAATTTAATGAGGAGGAGTACAAAATCGTTGGAAAACATTCGGGGCGGGAATTCGAAATTGGGGATCCCATCAGGATTGAGGTATTGAACGCAAACCTGTCCAGAAGACAACTGGATTATAAGCTGGTAGATTTCGACCCGACAGAATAGTTTTTCGAAGAAAAAGTTGCCTAAAGCTTATATACTCATTAATTTAGAGTGACTAGAAATTTCGAATCATCATGGTTGTTGTCAAATCGGAGATAAGGGCCCAAATTGTTGATGTGGCATGCAAGATCTTTACCAGGTATGGGTTTAAAAAAACCACCATGGAAGAGATTGCGGCCGCTTCCAATAAGGGCAAGAGCTCCATCTACTATTATTTTCCAAGCAAGGAGGATATCTTTAAGGCGGTGGTGGAAAAAGAGGCCAGCGAGATGAAAGAGCGTCTTGGTCAGACCATTCACTCCGGAATACCGCCCATTGAAAAACTCAAAGCGTATATCCTGTTTCGCTTGCACCATGTGCGAACAGTGGGAAATTTTTATGCTGCGCTGAACGAGGAGTCTCTGTCACATCTGGATTTTATCCTTGAAATCAGGAAGAATTTTGATCAGGAGGAACTTCGTGAAGTGAAAGGGATCCTTGAAGAGGGGATGGCCGAAGGAATCTTCCAGATCAACAACCCGGAGATCGGGGCCATCGCCATTGCCACCATGATGAAAGGACTGGAACTTCCACTCCTGCTCAGTGATGATCACAAAACCGACCGCGGGGAACTGCTGGATGACCTGATCCGGGTCCTCTTCTATGGCATTGTCAAACGGTAATAGAGGCTAGTTGCCTGTTGCCAGGGCGGCCATTTTTGTGAAGAGCTCCGTATTCTCATAGATTCCGGTGAATTCTTCTGATCCGGGTCCGTAAGCAAAGACTGGGATCAATGTGGCAGAGTGCCCTGTGGTTGCATAGGTGCCTTCAATTTCACGGTAGTTGCTGCTCCCGGTGGCTTCATCATAACTTGCTGAAAGAGCAAAACCCCCGGTTTCATGGTCGGCTGTAACCACAACCAGCGTATTCCCATCCTTTTCAGCATAATCCATGGCCACCTGGATCACCTTTTCGAAATCGAGCATTTCGCCAATCATGTAGTCATTGTTGTTTGCGTGTCCGGCCCAGTCGATCTGGGATCCTTCCACCATCAGGAAAAAACTTTCATTGTTTCCCGAGAGCTGTGTTATGGCCAATGATGTGGCTTCAGGCAAAAAATCACCCCGTCCCTCTATCATGGGAGGCATTCCGCCCGCTGCCAGCAGGTAACCCTGTTTCTGACCGGGTTCCAAACTTTTGGCTCCATCCAGGGACATGGTATCCAAGAGAAAACCTTTGTCTGCAGCTGTTGTAAAAAGATTCTGCCCGTCCTCACGCTTGTTGAAATATCCAATCCCTCCCCCGGCAAAAAAATCGATATGGGAGTCAAGGAGTTGTTCAGCGATGGCTTCCTCCATTCCCCGCTGCTCCACGTGGGCATAAAATGAGGCGGGAGTGGCATGCGTGATAGAGGAGGAGGCTACCACACCGGTTGTCCAGCCAAATTCTGAGACTACTTCAGTGATGTTGGTTACGTTGTTTTTCAGGGTGTCCTTGCCGATGGCGCCATTGTAGGTTTTGGTTCCGGTGGCCATGGCTGTTCCGCTGGCAGCAGAATCGGTCACCTTGTGGGTGGCAGAGTAAGTTTTAATCATGCCGATATTCCTGAAGCGCTCAAAATTGGAGGGGCCGTCAGCAAAATAGATTCCGGTGGAGACAGCCGAAAGGCCCATCCCGTCACCAATAAGGAATATGATATTTTCCGGTTTATCAGAAGTTGAAGTCTGGGCTTCAGGAGCAGTGGTACAAGCCAGGGTCCCAAGCATCAGGAAACATATTGCGAAATATTTCATTTGTTTATTTTTTATATGATTGCGCAAATTTAATCAATTTTCTGTTTCATTACCTGCTCCCTGAGCCATCCGGGCCTGTCGGTAGTGACCGCAGAGACCCCCAGGTTTTTCATTTGAATGGCTGTGGCCGCATCATTTACTGTCCAGCACCATAGATCCAGTCCAGCCTGGCTGCACTCTTCCACAAGTTTCTCATCGATAATCCCATGACGAAGATCCAGTCCATCCAGGTTCGCGGCAACAGCAGCATCCATTTTGTTCCTGGCATCCCCCTTGAAAGCAGAAAGATAGTAGCAAGGTACTTCAGGGTAGAGCGCTTTGGTTTCAGTGATGGTTTCAAAGTCAAATGCAATAAAACTGATCTGACCCGAATGCCAGTGGGCATCCACCACCTCCTTCAGGAAGGGAAGGATCTCCGGGCCTGTTTTGATCTCAATGACCAGCATGCGGTCGGGAGGAATGGTGGCCAGTACATCCTTCAGAAGGGGAATGGTTTCATGACTGTATTCCGGAAGATTGCTTTCGGTGGGTTTGACAGTAAGTTTACCCAGCTGTTCCCAGGATGTTTCGCTTACTGTGTAGCTCTGACCGGTAAGTTTGCCGGTGTTCTTGTCATGGAAGAGGATGACCCGCTTGTCGGATGTTAGCATCACGTCACATTCAGCGCCATCCGCGTTTAATGTCCATGCCAGGTTGATGGAAGCCAGTGTGTTTTGCGGGGCCAGGTATGAGGCACCCCGGTGGCCCACAAACAGAAAGGGTGATTTCCCCCCGTGATCCTGGGCCTCTGCAGTGAGTAAAGCGAAGAAAAACAAGAATAGAAGATAGAATGGCTTGTGATTCATTTTGAACTAAATTTACGGTAAAATACAAACAGTTGAAATCAAAGATCTAAGATACCAATATGAAAATCAACTTTCTCAAACGATTCCGGAAATTCTTATGGACCACCCTGATTGGAGGCATGGTGGCTCTGGCACCTCTGACATTAATTATTCTTTTATTCAGGTGGATGATCAATTTAATCGGGCGGAACCTGACCCCATTGGTAGATACCATCCTGCAGGATTCCGATCCCAGTCAACTATTTAAGTTGTTACTCTACCTGATCACATTTGCCGCCATACTCATATTCTTTTTTATTATCGGGATAGTGGTGCGCACCAGGCTCTCTGTCTTTCTGAATAAGGCCGAAGACCGCTATTTGATGAAGATACCAGGCTATAAAATAGCCAGGGAGACGGTAAAGCAGTTTTTCGGTAAAAACCGCTCCTTTTTCAGGGAGGTTGTGCTGGTGGATATTTTTAATACCGGGACCCTGATGACCGGCTTTATTACCGATGATCAAGGAGAGATTGTCACGGTATTTGTTCCCACAGGACCCAATCCCACATCGGGGAACATCTATCACCTTCAGAAAGATCGTGTATTAAGAACAACGGCTTCGGTAGACAGCGGAATGAAATCAATCATCAGCTGTGGAGCTGGTTCAGCCGAGGTGTTTGAGTCTATAAAAGAGGCTTAATTAAACAGCTGCATCCGTTTCAGAAACAGACGCTGATTTTGCGGCCACATGCCTGAAAAAGCGCTTCTGGTTGAAAAGAATAACCACCACGGCCACCGAAATACTGGCATCGGCAATATTGAAAACAGGCCTGAAAAAGATAAAATTGGAGCCACCCCTGAACCATGTGGGATAGTTGCCTTTGATGATCGGGAAATAGAACATGTCCACGACCTTGCCGTGAAACAAGGGCGCATAGCCCCCGCCTTCAGGTAAGAAGCTTGCAGGCAATACCGGTCCGCTGGCACTGAAAATCATTCCGTAAAATACAGAATCAATAATGTTACCCAGTGCTCCTGCCATGACCATGGAGAGGGAGATAATCAAACCGGTATGGGCTTTCATCCGGATCAGCTGCCTGATATAGAAACCGATTCCGATGACCGCCAGTATCCGGAAAGAAGTAAGAAGGATCTTTCCCCAGTCGCCCGGAAGACTGAGTCCGAATGCCATCCCGTTGTTCTCTACAAAATGAAGAATCCCCCAATTCCAAAGGAAGGGGATCTGCTGATAAAGGGTCATGTTGGTTTTGACCAGAACCTTCAGGGTCTGGTCGGCCAGGAGGATGAGCAGGATGATAAATATGGACTTCCTGGTAATGGACATGGGAAACGGGGTCGGGATCTTACTGTCTCGATTTTGCTTCGATACAAAGCGTGGCATGGGGAACTGCACGAAGGCGCTCCTTGGAAATAAGCGTACCTGTTTCCCTGCAAATACCGTAGGTTTTGTTTTCAATTCTTACCAGCGCAGCCTGGAGATGCTGGATAAATTTATGCTGCCTCTGTGCCAGCCTGCCAGCTTCTTCCTTGGAAAGTGTTGCCGCGCCTTCTTCGAGAACCTTGAAAGTGGGTGAAGTATCTTGGGTGTCGTTGCTTTCGCTTTGGGTAATAGCTGATTTCAACAACTCATAGTCTTCCTTGGCCTTATCTAGCTTCATCAGGATGATCTGCTTGAACTCCTGCAATTCGGAATCCGAATATCTGTTTTTTTCAGCCATGATCGGTCATCTTTAATTTTGGCAAATATACAATAATTTTAATGATATTCTGATGCCCAGTTTATACCCTGTGTAACTTGAATATTTATGAATACATCATCATCAATATCAATGCGTTTACACTTGCTGTTCTCGAGGGTTTCAGCCAACAGGACGCTTTCTGCAAGTGTCTGGGAACCAATGTAATTAGCGTGCGTTTTAATGGCGTCATTAATGAGTTCGTGTGTTTCAATCACAACCTTGATCTTATCAGTGACATCGAACCCACTTTCCTTCCGGATGTTTTGTATGCGGTTGACCAGTTCCCTGGCTACACCTTCCTGCCTCAATTCTTCCGAGATATGAATATCCAGGGCAACGGTGATGGCACCCTCATTGGCCACCAGCCAGCCGGGGATGTCCTCCGAGACGATTTCCACATCATCCAGGCTGAGCTGAACCTGCTCTCCACCGGCAACCAGCGACCAGGATTGTTCTTTTTCAAATGCAGCGATTTGTTCTTGCTCCATTCCGGAGATGGCTGATCCTATCTCTTTCATCAGTTTTCCATACCGCGGACCCAGGGTCTTGAAGTTGGGCTTGATCCTTTTTACCAGGATTCCTGCGGTATCGGATAAATATTCGATCTCTTTCACGTTAACTTCGTTCAGCACCAGCAGTTTAACCTTATCAACCTGTTCCTGGAATGCCTGGTCGGCAACGGGAATCATGATCTTATTCAAGGGCTGGCGCACCTTGATATTCACCCTTCGCCTCAATCCAAGGATCATGGAAGATAGTTTCTGGGCCACATCCATCCTTTCTTCCAGGTCCGAATCAATCATAGATTCATCATAATCGGGGAAGGAGGTCAGGTGAACCGATTCATCCAGGTGCTTTCCTGTGACATTGTTCAGGTCATGAAACAGTTTGTCCATGTAAAAGGGTGCAATGGGAGCGGCAAGCAGGGCTACCGTTTCCAGGCAGGTGTAAAGGGTCTGGTAGGCAGCCCTTTTATCAGTATCGAATTCGCCTCCCCAGTACCTTTTACGATTCAGGCGTACATACCAGTTGCTCAGGTTTTCTGTGACAAAATCCTGAATCAGCCTTGCTGCTCTTGTGGGTTCATAGTTCTCATACTGCTCTTTTACCTCTTTCACCAGGGAGTTGAGCAGGGAGATGATCCAGCGGTCAATTTCGGGTCGCTGATGTACGGGAACCTCTCCAGCCTCATAGGTGAAACCGTCTACGTTGGCATAAAGCGCAAAGAACGAGTAGGTGTTGTACAGGGTACCAAAGAATTTCCTTCTTACCTCGTCAATCCCCGATTCGTCAAACTTCAGGTTGTCCCAGGGCTGTGCATTGGCGATCATATACCAGCGCAGGGGATCCGATCCGTGCTTTCCAATGGTGGTAAACGGATTTACAGCATTGCCAAGCCTTTTGGACATCTTGTTCCCGTTTTTATCAAGGACCAGTCCGTTGGATATGATGTTCTTAAACGAAACCGAATCGAACAGCATGGTGGCAATGGCGTGTAGTGTAAAGAACCAGCCCCTGGTCTGGTCGACACCCTCAGCGATAAAATCGGCCGGGAAGAGCTGGTCGAAACCCTCCTTGTTTTCAAAGGGATAATGGTACTGTGCATACGGCATGGCTCCCGAATCGAACCACACATCGATCAACACAGGCTCCCGGAACATTTTCTGGCCTGTTTCGCTCACCAGGATGATCTCATCCACAAATGGTCTGTGGAGGTCAAACAGGTTGTAGTTATCTTTTGAAAAATCGCCTTCTGTAAACTTCTCCAGGACATTGCTATTCATGAAACCTGCTGTCACAGATTTCGCAATTTCACTTTTTAACTCAGAGACAGAACCGACGCAAATTTGTTCCTTATTGTCCTCTGTGACCCAGATGGGAAGAGGAGTTCCCCAGAACCGTGCCCTTGACAAATTCCAGTCCACCAGGTTCTCCAGCCATTTTCCGAACCTTCCGGTACCTGTGGAGGCCGGCTTCCAGTTGATGGTGTTGTTAAGCTCGATCATCCGCTCCTTCATGGCGGTGGTCCGGACAAACCACGAGTCAAGCGGGTAGTAAAGCACAGGCTTGTCGGTACGCCAGCAGTGGGGATAGTTGTGCACATGCTTCTCGATGCGGAAAGCCTTGTTGGCCTGCTTCAGGTGAACAGCTATGTCCACATCAACGGAGGGATCCTTTTCTGACTTGGTATCGTCGTAGGCGTTTTTCACATACTTGCCCTCGAATTCAGCGTAAGAATCCAGGTTGACCTTCTCTTTTACAAAGTCCGGATCCATGTCTTTAACGCGGTAGAACCTGCCCTTTTTGTCCACCAGCGGCTGTACATTCCCGTCTCTGTCGACGATGATCAATGAAGCAATGTTATTGGCCATGGCTACGCGGTAGTCATCGGCACCAAAGGTGGGTGAAGTGTGGACCACACCGGTACCCTCTTCGGTTGTTACAAAGTCGCCGGTCAATACTTTGAATGCATTTTCGCCGGGATTGACCCAATCCAAAAGTTGTTCGTAAGAGATCCCCTCCAGTTCTTTTCCTGAAAAAGTAAGTTCTACCTTCCAGGGAATGTGTTTGTCTCCTGTTTTATATTCTTCCATGAAGAGCTCTGCTGCTTTTTCGGGGAAGTACCCGCCCATCAGTTCACTGGCCACCACCAGGGAAACCGGAAGACCGGTATAAGGATTGAAGCTGCGCACCAGGGAGTATTCGATACCGGCTCCCACCGTGAGCGCCGTGTTAGAAGGCAGGGTCCATGGCGTGGTCGTCCAGGCCATGATAAAAACATCCGCATCGGTGGCTTCAAAGAGAAAGGCCGACTGAGCATTCCTGCTTACTTTGAACTGGGCAACTGCGGTTGTATCCTTTACATCGCGGTAGCAGCCAGGCTGATTCAGTTCGTGGGTGCTGAGACCCGAGCCGGCAGCGGGAGAATAGGGTTGAATGGAGTAGCCCTTGTAAAGCAGGTCTTTCTTGTGAAGTTCTTTAAGGAGGTACCAGACCGATTCGATGTACTTATTGTCGTAAGTAATGTAGGGATCATCCATGTTGATCCAGTATCCCATCTTTTCAGTAAGGTCTTCCCAGATGTCAGTGAATTTCATCACATCCTTCCGGCATGCTGCATTAAAATCAGCGATGGAGATCTTGGTTCCGATATCCTCCTTGGTGATTTTTTTGCTGTTTTCAACGGCCAGTTCCACCGGCAATCCGTGGGTATCCCAGCCCGCTTTACGTTTTACCTGGAATCCCTGCTGTGTTTTATACCGGCAAAAAATATCTTTGATGGTCCGGGCCATCACATGATGGATGCCGGGCACGCCATTGGCAGACGGGGGACCTTCATTAAAAACAAAAGTGGGCTTACCTTCCCGGGTGGTGACGGATTTCTCAAAGATCTGGTTCTTCTTCCAGAAGGCAGCGATCTCCTTGTTTATTTCCGACAGGTCAAACTTCTTATATTCAGGGAATTTCTTACTCATCCAACACTCCTTTAGCAGGGATTATTAAAATGGCACAAAGATAGACGAGCGGGACCGATTATGCAAATGCCCGGGAAAAAGGACAATGAGAAATTTTACCGTATTTTTTTTCGTCGTCTGCAAACGTTTGAAATAAGGGATTCCTTGATTATTAGGGCTTTACAAAGGTGGTTTGGGCTTCAAATCTTGAGTTTGATCATCCTTTTTTAATACATTTGTAATGGAGCCGGCTCCAACTGGAAGTGCATATGAAGTCGGTTTCCGCTTCCTTAAACCCTAAAACATGAAGAAGCCAAGATTAAGTTTCTGGCAAATCTGGAACATGAGCTTTGGTTTCCTGGGCATCCAGGTTGGATTTGCCCTGCAGAACGGAAACGTAAGTCGCATATTTCAAACGCTGGGTGCAGAGATCGATCAGATTCCCATCCTCTGGATTGCAGCACCCGTTACGGGATTGATCGTTCAGCCCATCATTGGTTACATGAGCGACAATACCTGGGGGCGGATGGGAAGACGCAGACCTTACTTCCTGGTGGGTGCCATTCTTGCATCCATCGCGCTGCTCCTGATGCCCAACTCACCCGGTTTGTGGATGGCGGTGGGGATGCTCTGGATCATGGATGCTTCCATCAACATCTCCATGGAACCTTTCCGTGCATTTGTGGGGGATATGCTTCCCGATGAACAGCGGACCCAGGGATTCACCATGCAGAGTTTCTTTATTGGCATTGGTGCTTTTGCCGCTTCCTGGCTGCCCTATATGCTCTCGGAATGGCTGCATATCTCAAATACAGCTCCCGAGGGGGAAATCCCGCAAACCGTGCGCCTTTCATTCTACATCGGTGGAGCAGTTCTGTTTTTGGCAGTCTTGTGGACTGTACTGAGAACAAAGGAGTATTCACCCGAGGAACTCAAAAGCTTTGACGAGGAGAATGGAGAAAAGGAAAAGGAACAAGAGGATACCATTGAGCCTCTGCAAAAGTATTTAAGGAGGGGAATGATCTGGACCCTCGTAGGAATTGTCATAGCCTGGCCCATCTACAAATTTTCCCTGGAGAAAGAACTCTATATTCTGGCTGGCGGTTTTGGATTATTCGGGCTTTTACAACTGGCCACGGCCGCCCTGATTTCGGCACAGAAAGAAAGGAACGGATTGGTGAGCATTATTACGGACCTGTATCGCATGCCTCAGACCATGAAGCAGCTGGCCATTGTGCAGTTTTTCTCGTGGTTCGCCATGTTCAGCCTCTGGATATATACCATTCCTGCTGTTACCCAGCACCTGTATCATACTACCGATACCACCTCTGAGGTTTATAACGAAGGCGCCAACCTGTTGAGCGGGATGATGGGCTGGTACAACCTGTTTGCAGCTGCATTCGGATTGCTGTTGCTGCCCTTTCTGGCCAGGATTACCAACCGGAAGATTACCCATTCCATTTCTTTGGCGGTGGGCGGAATTGGACTGGCTTCCATCATGTTCCTGACCAATCCCCAGCACATGATTTTTTCCATGGTTGGGGTGGGACTGGCCTGGGCCAGTATCCTGGCCATGCCCTATGCCATCCTTACGGGTTCCCTTCCCTCGCATAAGATGGGAGTCTACATGGGAATCTTTAATTTCTTTATTGTAATTCCCCAGATGTTGGCCGCTACCATTCTAGGTTTCATGGTCAGCTCCCTGTTTGATGGAAACAGCATCTTCGCGCTGCTTACCGGGGGAATATCGCTGATGGTGGCAGCAGTAATGATCCTGTTTGTGAATGATGTCACTTACGTAAAGAAGGTAAAAGTAAAAAAACGCAGATGAACGGCCACTATATAAAAGATCCATGGAGCATTATAGAAGAGGGATTTTTTCCCGAAATGCAGGAGGCATCTGAGAGTATTTTCAGTCTTGGAAACGGCCGCATGGGTCAAAGGGCAAATTTCGAAGAGCAGTATTCGGGAACCACCCTCCAGGGCAATTACCTGGCCGGGGTATATTATCCGGATAAAACACGGGTGGGCTGGTGGAAGAACGGCTATCCCGAGTATTTTGCCAAGGTACTGAATGCGCCCAACTGGATTGGAATCGATGTGGAGATAGATGGTGAACAGCTGGATCTTCACACATGTGAACCGGTGGATTTCAGGAGGGAGCTGAATATGCGCCATGGATACCTGGAGAGAACATTCACAATTATCAACCAGGGGAGGAAACTGCATATTTCAGTCAGGCGCTTCCTGAGCATGAAAAGAGATGAAGTCGGAGCCATCCGTTATTCGGTCAGCTCAGAGGATTTTAAGGGACCTATCTCCTTCACACCCTATATTAACGGGAATGTGGTCAATCGGGATTCCAATTACGGGGAGCATTTCTGGGAAATGGAAAATACAAGCGCCGGCAAGGATATTTCATGGTTGATCGCCAGAACGCGAAAGAGCGGATTTCTGACCTGTATGACCATGGGGTATGAATTGATGATGGGAGATAAAATCTCAGGGCAAGATCCGGAGGTGATTGAGAGAAGCGACTATGTGGCCAACCGGATCACTGTGGAGATCGAAGAAGGAGAGGAACTTACCCTGTACAAATATGTTTCTGTGCTGAGCTCCATGAATCATGAGAAGGAGCAGATGGCAGCGGAGGGTTTGAATCAATTGCAGGGGGCCATGGATGCCGGGTTTGACACACTGTTTAAGGAACATATTGAAGTATGGGAGAACAACTGGGCCCATTCGGATATCATCATTGAGGGTGACACGGCTGCACAGCAGGGCATCAGGTTCAATATCTTCCAGTTGAACCAGACCTATTCAGGGAAGGATGAGCGTTTGAACATCGGACCCAAGGGATTCACCGGGGAGAAATACGGGGGAAGCACCTACTGGGATACGGAAGCCTACCTGATTCCCTTCTACCTGAGTACTGCAACAGAGGAAGTGTCTCGCAATCTATTGATATACAGATACAAACACCTTGAGAAAGCCATTGAGAACGGGGCAAAACTCGGTTTTAACAGCGGAGCAGCTCTTTATCCCATGGTGACCATGAATGGTGAAGAGTGTCACAATGAATGGGAGATCACTTTTGAAGAGATTCACAGGAATGGTGCCATTGCATTTGCCATCTACAACTATATCAGGTATACCGGGGATGAAAGTTACCTGGGGGAATTCGGACTCGAGGTGCTTATTGGCATCTCCCGGTTCTGGAGGCAGCGGGTGAACTGGTCCGACGTGAAGGGAAAATACGTCATGCTGGGTGTGACCGGCCCCAATGAATATGAGAACAATGTGAATAACAACTGGTACACCAACAAGATGGCCAGCTGGACACTCTCCTATACCCTTGAGGTTCTTAAGCATGTGAAGGAATCCAATCCGGAAGCCTGTGATGAAATATCCAGGCGTACCGGGTTTAACTTCAAAGAGGAGACGGCTGCGTGGAGGGATATTATTGAGAAGCTTTATTTCCCCTATGATGATAACAACAAGGTATTTCTGCAGCAGGATGGGTACATGGATAAAGAGCAAATCATGGCTGCCGACCTGGATCCGGTCCAACGGCCCATCAACCAGCACTGGTCATGGGACCGCATCCTTCGCTCCTGTTTTATCAAGCAGGCCGATGTCCTCCAGGGGATCTACCTTTTCGAGGATGAATATGACGTGGAGACCATCAGCAGGAATTTCGATTTTTATGAGCCCCGCACCGTACACGAGTCCTCCCTGTCCCCCTGCGTTCACTCCATCCTGGCATCCAGGATCGGGAGGCCGGAAATGGCCTATGATCTGTACCTGAGAACTTCACGGCTCGACCTGGATGACTATAATCATGAAGTGAATGAAGGCTTGCACATCACCAGCATGGGAGGAACCTGGATGTCGGTGGTATATGGTTTTGGAGGCATGAAAATCAAATATGGAAAGCTGAGCTTTGATCCGAGGCTTCCTGAAATCTGGAGCAGCCTCTCCTTTAAGATTCTTTACCGGGGCCGTACCCTGAAGGTCAATATTGACAAAGAGAAAGTAGCCATTGAGAATTTGGAAGGTGATCAACTGGACCTCTACCTGATGGGTTCCAAAGCCAGACTGGACGCCGGAGGAAGGGTGGTTGCAGATATCTAAAAAAGCTGTATTTTTGCAGGCATCAAAGTGAAATAATGAAAGCTTATACAAACATCGCGAAGATTTCTTTTACATCAGCTGCCGGTTTTATCGGTTCTGATTGTGACGATGTTTTGCTGTGCCGGATAACCTGACATAAAGAATATACCATGGTATAAAAAGAGGTCGGGTTTTTCCCGGCCTTTTTTTGTGCCTTTTTTTAACCAGTAAAAACAAATAGTAATGGAGAAATTAACGAGTATTGTGAAAGGAACCATGGCGCACATGGTTCATGTATGTAACGGAAAGGTGATCTACCAGATCAACACCACCAACCACCTGTACCAGCTGGAGCTTGATTCCACACAGCAGGAGTGGCAAACCACCTACCTTGTTCCCTCATTCAAGACCATTACATTGATGCGGTGGATTCGCAAAGGGATTGAAACGGGTGATGGAACATTTATTAAATTGAAATAAAATGGAAGAAGGTGAAGATCAACTGGGGTTCTACAGGTCAAAGCCCAGGTCTGTCAGGCGGGTCCTTTCATGGATGTGGATGGCCTGGAACCCCAGTTCCTGTGACGCTTTGATGTTGTGGATGTTGTCATCCAGGAACAAGGTCTCCTGTGGAGTAATACCTGCATCCTCAACGACGAAATCCCACGCTTCTCGATCTGGTTTATGACTTCCGATTTCGAAAGAATAGTAAATCTTTTTAAATGCTTCATTCATGGAGATCCCTCCTGCCTGGAGATACATCTCCTCAAAAACCGGTACATGAAGCGGTGAGGTATTGCTTAACATGTAAAGATCATAACGTTCACTAAGCCTTTTCAAAAGGACGGTCCTTTCCATGGGGATCTTTACAATCATGGCATTCCATGCTTCATCCAGATCCTCATCAGAAGCCTGGATTCCGGCACTTTTCCTGATTTCATTTCTGAACTCCTCCGTTCCGATTTTTCCCGTCTCATACCTGAAAAACAGGTCGGATGTCATGTTATGCGGATACTGCAAAAGCTCGGAAGGGAATCCCAGTTCATAAAATCGTTTCAGGGTGGCCTGAACATCGATGTCCAGGATGACACCCCCAAGGTCAAACAGGATGTTTTTGATGCTTTGTTTCTGGTGGCATTTTGTATATTCGTTACGGTCAAAGATAAAAGAAAAACGGCACCGCCATGCGCATTGAAGGAAAACACTACAGGTCCATCTGGCTCGACAATGAAACAGGAGAGATCAGGGTGATCGACCAGCGGAAACTGCCCTTCGAGCTGGAGATATTCAAGCTTGGATCGGTTGACGATGCTCTGTTTGCCATCAAGGAGATGGTGGTTCGGGGTGCCCCCCTGATTGGTGTAACGGCGGCTTTTGGAATGTACCTGGCCGGACTGCACAGCAGTGCGGCCCAGTGGTGTGAGGAGGTTAAATTGGCAGGAGTGAAGCTGGTCTCGACCAGGCCCACCGCCGTCAACCTGGAATACGCTGTGAATCTGGGTTTGAATGAAATGAATTGTTCCGGATCGAGAGAAGGAATGATCGACCGTTTGTTCCACCTGGCCGTTGGTTTGGCTGAAATGGAGGTGAACCGTAGCAGGAAAATTGGTGAATACGGGGTGGAAGTGATCGGGAAAATATATGAAAAGAAAAAGGATACGGTTCATATTCTGACCCACTGCAATGCCGGGTGGCTGGCCTGTGTGGACTACGGAACAGCCACAGCGCCCATCTACCAGGCCCATGAGCAGGGGATCCCGGTTCATGTATGGGTGGATGAGACCAGGCCGAGGATGCAGGGTGCCCGGCTGACGGCCTACGAACTTGGAGCACATGGTGTACCCCACACGGTGATCGTTGATAATGCCGGTGGCCACCTGATGCAGAACAGGGGTGTGGATATGGTCATTGTGGGAAGTGACCGGACCTCGCGGAATGGGGATGTAGCCAACAAGATTGGCACCTATTTGAAAGCACTGGCAGCCCACGACAATCATATTCCCTTTTACGTGGCCCTGCCCACCAGTACCATCGATATGGAGATGGCTGATGGGATGGATACAGAAATAGAGAACAGGGATGGACAGGAGGTATCCCATATGGAAGGCTGGGATGAGGAAGGTAACACAAGTGCCCGCATCAGGGTCATCCCCGGTACATCAGGCATAGCCAATCCGGGTTTTGACATTACACCTGCCAGGCTGGTTACCGGATTGATCACCGAGAAAGGGATTTGCAGTGCCAGTGAAGAAGGGATCAAAGGATTGTTTGTTGAGTAAGCAGCCCATGAACAGAGTTATTACCATCATCACCCTTGTTCTGGTTTGTCAAACCGTGATTGCCCAGGAGAAAAAGGAGGGATCGAAAAATGGTCAGCCCTATGTCCAGGTGCTCTACCATTCGGGGGTTCACTGGAACCGGACCGAATATCTTCAGGAACTTATGGAAGATGGTTTCTGGGCCTTGGAAGCCAGGGTGGGTTTCAGGACTACCGGACAGGAGATCTGGCAACAATACAACCGCTATCCAAAATATGGCCTGGGAATTCATTACGCCGACCAGATCAAATGGAAGGGAGATACCGTACTGGGAAATCCTTTCAGTGTGTTTGCCTTTTACAATGCTCCCTGGGCAAGGTTTGGCCGATTTACATTGAATACAAATATGTCAGTTGGCTTGAGCTATATGTCTTTGATCTATGATCCGGATACCAATCCGTATAATGATATTGTAGCTTCACACATCAATCTCTACTTTGATTTTAACCTGAACCTGGGGGTGGAGCTGGGTGAACGACTCGACCTGACGGCCGGTTACGGGGTGACCCATTACTCCAACGGAAACATCCATGAACCCCAGGTGGGTCTGAACAACTGGGGATGGAGCCTGGGGATGAGCTACCTGTTTGACGGACTGGAGAAACCCTTTAAAAGAGCGGAGTATATACACACTGAAACGCCTGAGTTTACCTCCTATGAGGAGGTCCAGCTGATGGCAGCAGTGGGTATTGTGGAATGGCAACCTGAAGGATATAATACCGGCAAATACTATTTTACATCATCAATTACAGCAGATTATGCCTTTCGATATAGTCCCAGGAGCGCCGTAACCCTGGGTGCAGATTTCTTCTATGACGGATCCATGGAACAGGGTATCAAAGGGATACTGCCAGCAGATGTGACCACCTGGCAAAAAACCTACATGGGGGGGCATCTGGGGTACCAGTTCACCATTGATAAGCTGACCCTCGTGTTTAATCTGGGCACCTATTTCCTGATGCACTCTTACGACAGGCGGTTCTTCTTTGCCCGGGCGGGGGGAAGAATCAGGCTGACAGATCACCTCGCAGCCCATATCTGTATCAAGTCCAGGAACGGAATTCGATCCGACTGGATCGAGTGGGGTCTGGCCTATTCCTTTAAGACCAGGTAAACTGTTGCCAGATATTTGTAAATTGTGTAATATTGCAATCCCAAATTCAGGGCCCATAGCTCAGCTGGTTAGAGCACCTGACTCATAATCAGGGGGTCGATGGTTCGAGCCCATCTGGGCCCACGGATGCCCGCACTTCAATTAAGAAGTGTGGGCATTTTTATTAAATCACATTCTATTTTCCAACTTTATTTACTCAAGGCATCCGTGGACCCATCAGGGCTCTTACGCCAGCGCGGCAGGCTAGCCCCTGCTTAAAAAGCTCCACTGGAGCTTTTCTTAACAGCAGGTCTAGGTTCGAGCCCAGCTGGGCCCACGAAGCCTTCAAGGTTCTACAACTTTGAAGGCTTTTTTGCATTAACTAAATTCATTTAAATCTCCCAAGCACCTATCAAGGCTTCGTGGACCCATCCGGTCTCGAGCCCCCGCCACAAGCTAGCCCCTGCCTAAAAACCTCCACTGGAGGTTTTCTTTACGGCAGGTCTAGGTTCGAGCCCAGCTGGGCCCACTTAATAATCAAAGCCTTACAGATTAGTTTCTGTGAGGCTTTTTGTTTTTCGCCAGTTTCTTGCCAGGTTTCGCCAAGGTTTTGACACAAAGATTGGTGGGAATTGACACCATTATCAACCTCCCTTATTGCTCGCTCCTTACTCATTTTCCTAATTCGCTTTTCAGCATGAGACTTGAAGTGTAACATTTTGTCACAATTAAGAAAAACTCCAGTAATAGTTGAGAGGCATTTTTGTGCCAGTAGAACGAATTAATAAATCAAAACATGAAAACAAGAAAACTAATACTGTTAGCCGCCTTATTGGCCTATCTCTCATCTTGCTCTAATTCACCCCGGGATTTAGAGCTACAATATGCGAATAAAGAGGGATCGGTTTTACTCTATGAACTATCCTATCATCAGGACAGCAAAGCTGAGATGAATGGTGAACCAATGACTGCGGAATACCATGTGAATATTCCTTATGAGATTCGCAGTTCACAAAAAGGAACAATGGTCAAATCAAATATTTTAATCCAAAATCCTAATGTAAAGTTCATTATACCAGGAGGACAACAAGTGGTTGATACCAGAAACCTTAAGAACCTTGAAATGGGATTTACACATACGCCATTTGGCTACCAAAAGGAAATAATTCTTATCGATTCTCTGCAAATCGATTTTGGCGCTATGCTTGGTGGTACACTTGATTGGGATTACCTGTTTACATACGTCACTCCTGGCCTTCCCGCCAAGAAATCGAATATTAGCGACACATGGAATGAAACCATTACGGTTAATCGCATTGAAGCTGGCTCAAAGATTACTGCTGATCTTGAGCTCAAACATGAACTATCAGGCTTTGATACATTCAACGGTCGTAAATGTGCTGTCATAGAATCAGAAATATCTGCGATCCTGAATGACAGTTATTCAATGATGGATGCATCATGGAATCTAAAAGGGACACTATCAGGTAACATGACCTGGTATTTTGATTATGAACAGGGCATAATCATTCAGCTACTTATCGAAGAAAGATCTGAAGGTAGTGTCGTTGCTCCAGAGATCGGAATAAATGCAACATACAGTCAAAATTCTATAATCGAACTAAAGCATAATAACTGATTTACAATAGATGAAAGAAGCAAGAATTGATAAGTCAAGTACAGAAATCATTACAAAGGATCTTTCAAAAACCTATGATGATACTGTTCGGGCTGTAAATAATCTTTCCCTGAAAATTCCGGACAATACAATATATGCCCTTCTTGGGCCTAATGGGGCCGGGAAGACCAGTACGATATCCATGCTGACGACCATGACTAAGCCTACTTCTGGGAGTGCCATGGTCGCCGGCTACGATATTGTGCAGCAAGCAGAGCGGGTTCGGAAGCAAATTGGAGTCACTTTTCAGGAAATTGTTTTGGATCCCGATCTGAGCGGCAGGGAATCTCTTATTTTTCACGCCCGACTATATGGATTAGGAAAAACTGAACGGCAAAAGAGAGCAGGCGAGCTATTGAGGCTAATGGAGTTGGAGGATGCTGCTGATCGAAAAACCAAGACCTATTCAGGAGGAATGAAACGGCGGCTTGAATTGGCCCGGGGATTAATCACCGGACCTTCCGTTCTTTTTATGGATGAACCCACCCAGGGACTGGATCCACAAAACCGGACAAATATTTGGGATTATATAAGAGATCTTAAAGCCTCAAACAACATGACAGTGCTACTCACCACACATTATATGGAAGAAGCTGAAGCTTTGGCCGACAGGGTGGGCATTATGGATAAAGGAGAAATCATCATTGAAGGAACTCCTCGTGAACTTGTGGACCAGATGGGAGCTGATAATATACAGATTACAGGAACCGGGAATAAAGACTCCTTTGAAAAGAACTGTAAATCATTGAATTATGTACAGAGTGTAAACTCAACCAATGGCTTGATTCAAATAGGCGTTGATTCAGGAAACAGACGCCTGGTTGAACTTATTGAACTGGCAAACAAAAGTAATTACAGCATTGAAGATGTGTCTGTTTCAAAACCAAGTCTTGATGATGTATTCCTGAAATATACAGGTCGTCAGCTAAGAGATAAATAATAAAACGAAAGAGTATATGAAATCAACCATTTTATTGTGGCAGAAGCAAATGAAAAAAGCCATCGTTCACCCGGAAGAAATTGTGGGCATGCTTATCCAGCCAATTTTGTGGGTCATCCTATTTGGAGTTGGAATGCGCAGCATGATGAGTACATCTCCGGGAAATAGTAACGAGGATTATATGACTTTTGTAATACCCGGTATTATTGCATTGACAGCGGTTGGTGCCGCTATTTCCGGAGGTTCTACATGGCTAAACGAACGCTTGAACGGGATTGTAAAAGAATATCTTGCAGCCCCAATCCCCAGAATAAGCATCTTGATGGGTAATGCAACAAGTTCAGTAAGCAAGGTGCTTATACAGGTCCTTGTGATTCTGATTGTAGGATTGTTCATGGGTGCCAGATTAAGTGATAACCCGATTGGGTGGTTGGGAGGATTTCTCCTGATTGCAGGTTTTGGTATAGGGTTCTCTGGTTTTGCCCTCTCGGTGGCGTCTTCCACTGATAGTTCAGAAGGATATCACATGATGATCTTTCTACTACAACTTCCCTTGCTTTTTCTTAGCAATTCTCTTTATCCATTGGAATCATTGCCCACATGGATGCGAATTGGAGCCTACCTGAACCCAACTACCTATGTGGTGACCGGTTTTAGGCAGATTACACTGGATTCGGTTCCTTCAATGGGGCCTATGGCGAATATTCCCTTGTGGCTATGTTTTACTGTGACTTTTGGATTTGCAGTTTTGGGAATGTATCTGGCATTAAAAGCATTTAAAAAATCAATCAAATAATATGGACAGAAAAAAAACAATTAAGACTTGCCTGATAACAGGCAGCAATTCTGGTATTGGAAAGGCAACAGCAATAGAAATGGCTCAGCGCGGGTACAACATTCTTATGCTATGCAGGGACAGTGAAAAGTCAAGAAATGCACAAGCCGAAATCAAGGCGGGCTCAAATGAGATGAAAGTGGACCTGGTTTATGTTGATTTCGCTTCCCTTAAATCTATTGAGAATGCTGCTTCAGAGATAACCCAAAAATATGATTCGATAGATGTGCTGATCAATAATGCAGGTGTTGTGAAAAGAAAACTCACAACCTCTGAGGATGGCCTTGAAATGAATCTTGCTGTAAATTTCCTTGCACCTTTTTACCTTACCAATCTCCTACTCCCTCTTTTAATGAAAAGTAATTCGGCACGCATAATCAATGTGACTTCTGAGCTTTACAAGAGTGGGAAAATAGACATGAAAAACGACTATTCAAAAACCAAATATCAGGGAAACAAGGTATATGCCAATGCCAAGCTTTGGTTAGTATTGTTTACCTATCAACTGGCAGAGATTCTTGCGAAAGAGAAGATTACAGTGAATGCAGTACACCCGGGGGTGATTCAAACAGATGCGTTCAGAGATTATCCCGCATGGTATAATAAGATGCTGGGTTTGTTTCTGAGTAAGCCGGAAGCAGGTGCCAAGTCATTGGTTTACCTTGCTTCTTCCGATGAGGTTAAGGATTTGTCAGGAAAGTATTTTTCAAAATCCAAACTCAGGGAAACTACAAAGATTACTCAAGACAAGGAGCAGTGGAAGGCTGTATGGAATCGAGCTTGTGAATTAACAGGTCTGACAAATCAGTTATAAACTCAGAAAACAGACAAACCGAGTGATTCGCAAAATTACCATATCTAATACTTTCTTACTATTGTTTCTATCGGGAGCGGCATTGTTTTGTCAGGATAAATCTGATGATATGATTGATCTGGACTTTCTTATCAAAGCTGCTTTAGAGAATAATCCAGGCTTATTGGATAAGCAAACCAGCGTTGAGATATCTGAACAAGGGATTCAGCTTAACAGATCCGCAATACTTCCTCAGGTTGATGTAAATGCCAACACTTACCTGTCAAATGAATATGGATATACTGAGCGCTTTCTATCTGCCAGCACAGGAATTTCAGTAAGCCAAATGATTTGGCAAAATGGGCGGTATCGTGCACTAATCATGCAATCGGAGTATGCATTCATGGCTGACAAATGGGAGCTGGAGGCTGAACGACAGGAGCTTACCTTACAGGTCAAGCTACTATATTATGATCTTCTCAAATATAGAAGCCTGTATGATATTTCCCTTCAAAATGTTGCTCAGGCAAAATTATTCCTGGAAGCTGCAATAGAAAAGAAAGAGCTGGGAATCGGCAAAGAAAGTGATATTCTCAAAGCAAGATCAGACCTTGGGGATGCTGAGTATTTGGTAAAGAGTATGCATTATTCAATAATAAATGCAGAAAACGGATTATCCCGACTTACAGGGGAATCTGTTTCAGGAAAAAACATCCGGACTGGACCGGATTTTGTTCTTTCAGGTAATGTTTTTCTTGCAAACGATTCCCTTTACTCAATGGCCCTTAATAGCTATCCTGAACTGAATTCTATGATGAATCTCCAGTTGTCACAGGATTATTCAGTAAAGGCTGAAGAAGCAACCCGGTTTCCAGTATTTAGTGCAAATGCAGGTTACAATATTCTATCCAATACTCAGATAGAAACTCCAGGCATATGGAGTACCGGGTTGACAGCAAGATGGAATGTATTTGATGGCTACAAGCGAAAAACAAAAATAAGAACGGAGAAACTCCAAGCGCAGTCCCTCCAATATCAACAAGAGGACCTGTTACTGGAATTAAGAAGAGAAATCGATAATAGAATCAATGCACTAATAGTAGCAAACAATCAGATTCAAATCTCAGAATCTTTGAAGAAAAGTACGTCTGAAAACCTCAAAGTTGTTGAGGAAGAATACAGACTCGGGATTAGTTCCATGCTGGAATTAAGCAATGCTCAGGTCGATGATTTTGAAGCAAGCATAAAATTGGTTGAAGCGGTTGCAGGCTACAGGATGGCCTATGCCTTAATTGAGAGAGTTGTTGGAGCAGAATTATAATGTATGAGTATGAAAAAAAATCCATTAGCTATATTAATATTCATGTCCTGCATGTTCTTTTCCTGTAGCGACAAAGCAGATATTGAAAGCATTCAAACAACACCGGTAAAGAAAAGAACATTAAGTACTTCTGTGATATCGACAGGGATTGTCAGACCGCAAACAGGTGCTGAAGTAAGGGTGGGCTCGAGAATTTCTGGAATAGTCAGCGAACTATCTGTAAATGTAGGGGATCGTGTAAATAAGGGTGAACTGTTAGCCAGATTAGACGAAACAGAGCTAAGAGCAGAATTTAATCAGGCTGTTGCAAGCAGAGACAGGGCCGGGACTGTACTAAAGTATGCGAAAATTGAAATGTTACGATTGGAAAAGCTTCTTGAAAAAGATTTCACATCTCAACAGAGTTATGATAATTCTGTAAAGGAATTTGAAATGGCTCAGAACCTCTTAAATCAAGCAGAGGCCAACCTTGACTATGCCACGGTACAATTAAGCTATACCTCCATTTATGCTCCAACATCAGGTGTTGTAGCCTCTATTTCAACCCAGGAAGGTGAGACAATCGCCGCCATGTTCGCAGCTCCTACATTCTTAACAATAATAGACCTGAACAGACTTGAAGTAAGGGTATATGTTGATGAAACGGATATTGGTAAGATTGAAATCGGTCAGAAAGCATTATTTAATGTTGACACATACAATGATGTAAGCTTTGAGGGTATTGTTAAGACCATTTATCCCAAAGCAGAGATTCTTGACAATGTAGTGAACTACATCGCCATCGTTGATATTACCAATACGCAGGGGAAACTACTTCGCCCTGAGATGACCACAACCGTAGAAATAATAACAGATTCAGAAGATGATGCACTTACTGTTCCAAATACTTCCATTATTAGAAGTGAGGGTATGTATGTTGTTTATACCGTTACAAACGAGGGATTGAAAAAAAAGAAGGTGGATATTGGCGAGCGAGGGAAAGTCTACACTCAAATAATAAGCGGGATTGAGGAAGGTGAGCAGGTAGTTGTGAACGGAATGGGGAAATCCAACAATTAATTCAAAATACGATGATGCAATTAAAAAATATTTCGAAAATATATCAGAAAAATGGTGAGCAAGAAGTGCGGGCGCTGGATAAGGTTGATTTACTGATTGAAAAGGGCGATTTTGTGGCGATTGTAGGAGCATCGGGATCCGGGAAATCAACGATGATGAATATACTGGGTATGCTGGACCGGCCAACTTCCGGAGATTACTATCTGGAAGGAAGAAAGGTAAATACCTATAATGACAACGAACTGGCGAAAATCAGAAACAAGAAGATAGGCTTTATCTTTCAGAAATTTCACCTGCTGCCTAAAACAAGTGCTGTTGAAAATGTCGAACTGCCTTTGATCTATTCAGATCGAAAGAACATTCGTGGACTGGGATTAATAGCATTGGAGAAGGTGGGATTGAAAGAAAGGTCGAGTCATACTCCCAACGAGCTTTCTGGCGGCCAGCAACAAAGAGTTGCCATTGCAAGGGCATTGGTAAACGAACCAGAAATCCTCATGGCAGACGAACCTACCGGGAATCTTGACTCAGTCGCAACTTCAGAAATTATGTCGATTTTCCAGGAATTGAACAGAGAAGGAAAAACCATAATTATGGTAACGCACGAACAGGATATTGCTAAAAAAGCCAATCGGGTAATAGAAATTCGTGATGGAAAGATCAGTAGAGATTACGAAAACACCGGAAAATGATATGAGAAAGAGAAGAATCTTATATAGTTGTGTAAAAATCCTAAATAGAAACAGGCTGAACACACTATTCATGATCCTTGGGGTTGTGATAGGAATAGCTGCTCTCACCCTGACCTTTTCAGTCGGTAAGGGAACAGAAAAGCAATTAATGGATAATGTGAAAAAGCAGTTTAACTCTAACAATATCTACATTGGTGCCGGAAGGGGGCAAATGGGAGGAGGGCCTGTATCTCAAGGCCCTGCTAATACCCTGAAGATTGATGATCTTGAAGCGATCATGAATCAGATACCCGGTATTGCAATGTATGATCCTGTTCAGTGGCTACCCGATAAAGAAGTCATCGCAGGAAATAATTATGTGACAACGATGATTAAAGGCCATTCTACGGAGAGTGAAATAATATGGAACAGATCCGTGCAAAAGGGATTATTTTTCTCTAAAGCTGAAGAGAAAGCCGCCGCCAGGGTTGCTCTGGTTGGTTCAAAACTGGCAACAGGCCTGTTTGGAGAAGACGACCCTATCGGCCAGCAATTCAGGATTGGCAACATCCTGTTTACGGTAAAAGGTGTGCTTGAAGATCAAGGAATTGATGCGCATGGATTCGATATGGATATGGATATAATTGTTCCTATAACAACAATGATGAAAAGAGTCATGAATGTTGATTATATCATGTCTGCCAGTCTGCTTATAGAAGATGTTGACAATATGGATGAGATCGTATTATCCATTACTGATGTTTTAAGAGAACGCCACTATTTAGGCGAAAATGAAACGAATGATTTCTCTATTATGACGCCGGTTGAAGTTAAAGGAATCGTTGAAGATATGAATAAGGTATTCACTCTTGTTTTGCCGCTGATTACGGGAATTGCCTTACTGGCAGGAGGAGTGGTAATCGTTGTGATAATGCTTATCTCGGTGAATCGAAGGATCAGCGAAATTGGACTGCGAAAAGCAGTTGGAGCCAGCCAAAAAGATATTAGCTCACAATTTCTAATGGAGGCCTCAATGGTTTCACTGGCCGGGGGTCTGCTGGGCATTGGAATAGGAATCCTGGGTACAAGAATTCTGGCAAATCAGATGGAATATACCTTTGTTGTTCCATGGCAGACCATAGTTTTTGGAATCTTTCTGCCGGTATTAATTGGGCTGTTGGCTGGTGTTATTCCTGCAAATAGAGCTGCCCGCCAGGATCCTGTCGAGGCATTGAAGAATTGAAAGTTGTAATGAAGATTATTAAGAACATAAGACTATCATGGCGAGCTATATTCCTTAATAAATCCCGAACAATATTTGCGATCATTGGCATCTCAATTGGGATAACGTCTGTCATTGTAATGGCAGCTATTGGTCTTGGTGCAAGAAGGGAAATTGACGATCAATTTACCAAAATGGGAGTGAACCTTATCATCATTAATTCCGGGAAGCCAGACAACAGCATCCTTAGAACACCGGAAACCATGCGTGTAAAGACCTTAAAGCTTAAAGATGCCCAGGCTATTGAAGAACAATGCAGCGGAGTAGAACAAGTAATGCCAAGTATTGATGGTAGTTTAAAGGTAAAATACAAGGGAGTTACAACCACAACTTTAGTTTTCGGAGTTACAGCTAATTTCCCGGAGGTAAATAATTTCCCGGTAAGTTACGGTCGCTTTTTCTCAGAAACGGAAAACAAGTTATCAAAACGGGTTGTTGTACTGGGGGAAGAAGTTCGAAAGAATCTCTTTAGTTATGAGGATCCTGTTGGTGAGAGGATTAGAATAGACAATATACCCTTTGAAGTTGTAGGAGTGTTATCATCCAAGGGACTGAGTCCTGATGGTGCAAATCTGGATAACAAAGTAGTTATTCCTTTAAAAACTGCTCAAAGAAGAGTATTCAATATTTCGCATTTGGACCAGATCTATGTAAAGGTCAGAAATGCAGAATATATGTATGGAACCGAAAAAGAAATAGAACTATTGCTTCGAGACCGTCATAGTCTGGATATCCTGAATAAGGCAAATGATTTTACCATTAGCAATCAGCTTCGGGCTATTGAAACTCAAAAGGAAACGGCCAGAATGTTTAACTGGCTGATTACCGGGGTTGCAGGCATTTCACTAATTGTAGGAGGTGTTGGGGTATTAGCCGTGATGCTTTTGTCAGTAAAAGACAGAACCGGGGAGATTGGATTAAGGTTATCGGTGGGAGCAAGAAAGAAAGATATTGTTTGGCAGTTTCTTTTAGAATCCATCATAATTGGCCTAAGTGGTGGAATGATTGGGATTGCTCTTGGCGTAATAATATCGGGGATTGTTAACATCATCACTGATTGGCAAACCAACATATCTTTGATATCAGTTCTTGTTTCCGGAATATTTTCCATGTTAATTGGTCTTATTTTTGGTGTTATTCCTGCAACAAGGGCATCAAACCTGGATCCAATAAATGCACTACAAAAAGAATAAAATGAAGTCTCAAGATATAGATCAAAAGAAAAAACGAATCATTGTTATTGAAGACAATGAAAAGACCATCTTGCTGCTGCGGGATTATCTCACACAATTCGATTATGAAGTGATTGCTTACACAAACCCGTTGGAGGGTATTCGAAATATTGAAACGAAATTACCTGATCTAATTATACTTGATATAATGTTGCCAGAAATGGATGGTTTTGAGGTTTGCCGGACGATCAGAAAGAGTTTTACAGTTCCTATAATTATGCTTACAGCCAGGGGCGACGTTACAGACAGAATTGTTGGCTTGGAGCTTGGGGCAGATGATTATTTGCCAAAACCCTTTGAACCCCGGGAATTATTGGCCCGCATACAGTCTGTATTACGAAGAGGTTTATCAAAAACAGTCGGTATCAAGGGCCATCGATTAGGAAGATTAGTGATTTTTGAAGAAAAGCAAGAGGTAAAGCTGGATGACGAAACATTAAATCTCACCACGTATGAGTATGAATTATTAATGCTATTTGTACGAAAACCTGGTATGCTTTTAACCAGGGAATACATAATCAACAGTCTTAAAGGTATAGACTGGTCAGTGTTTGACAGGTCTGTTGATACACTAATAAGCAGGCTAAGACAAAAACTGAACGACGACCCTAAAAACCCTGAATTCATAAAAACTGTATGGGGATCGGGGTACAAATTTATCGGAGATGAAGCATAAAACAGGAAATTTACGTAACTCAATTGTACTGAAGCTCTCCGCTTTGGTATTCGCCATTGCTTTGGCAGTAGTTGTTCTGCTGTTTTCTTTTTCTTCATTGTTTCTTAGTGAATCGACATCTGATCAGGCCCATCGTGGTTTGTTTATTTGGCTTATCGTTCTGGTTGTAGTTGTATTTATTGTTGCCATATTCATACTCCATCATTATCTCAAACCAATTAAGCAACTGAGTGAAGGGGTTGAAGAAATTAGAAAAGGAAACCTTGATAACAAAATACCGGTTCAGAGCAAAGATGAACTGGGTCAATTGGCGGATGCGTATAACAACATGACCGGTGACCTGAAAAAAATGATGCAAGCCAGGGATCAGCTACTTTTAGATGTTAGCCATGAATTAAGAACCCCTTTGACAAATTCCAAGCTTGCCCTTGAAATGCTTCCTGAATCGAAGCAAAAAACTTCTATTATGGAGGATATTGGAGAAATGGAAACGATGATTAATGAACTACTCGAAACGGCACGGCTGAATAGTGATAGTTTCACTTTATCTGTTATTGATATAGAAGTTGAACCTTTTTTAAGAAAAGTACTGGAGAATTACTCCCTTCAGAATAACAAAGTTGTACTAAGCAGTGTAACCAAAGGAATTTATATTTCTGGTGATGAGGCGCGATTAACTACTGTAATAAAAAACCTCATTGACAATGCTTTAAAATACTCTGCTGCTGATGCAGATTCTGTAAGAATCAGCGCGTTTAAAGAAGCGTCATCAGTAATTATTCAGGTTGAAGACTCTGGGCCAGGAATTCCAGAAGAAAAACTACCCTTCATTTTCGAGCCATTCTATAAAGTCGACAATACCCGAGCTAAGCAATCTGGTGGTTATGGTTTAGGCTTGCATCTATGCAAGAGAATTATGCATGTACATAATGCCGAACTTAACATCAGCAATAGAATCGGATCTAAAGGATTAACTGCAAAGATGGTTTTTCCTTTGAGCAGAAAATCATCGTAATTATGCTGCTACGTATATGTATATGGCGCCAGTTTTTTCGCCAGCTTTCCTGATAACCCATGTTAAGCAATGTAAAATTTTACATAAAAAGAACAGTTTTTTATAATCGTATTTCAACATAAATCCCTGTAAATGTTTCAGATACTTCAAAATCCCTGACTTTTTCAACCCAAATAATAAATCGAAAAAAGAATACTCATAATCAGGGGGTCGCACTCAGGCCACCGCCACAGTCAAGCCCCTGCCTAAAATGGTCCTGTGGACCATTTATTAACGGCAGGTCTAGGTTCGAGCCCAGCTGGGCCCACTTGAAAATCAAAGCCTTGCAGATTCATTTCTGTGAGGCTTTTTGTTTTTCGCCAGTTTGGTGCCAGGATTTGGCTGAAAAGGTTGGAGGGAATTGACATCTTTCTATACTTTACCATTCAAAATCTCTCACAAACCGCTTTTGAATTGTATAATACTGCAAGCATCTTCTGATCAGACAATTTCTATTATTTGACCATACAGATTTTTTGGGAAGTGGACAAGATCGATATATATAAGGTATATCTTCATCAATTGTCCAAGGTGTTTTTTCTAGTTCGTAATAATCATATCCGTTTTTTCATCCCTTACTGAAGAAGGATTTTCTGGGAAGGCTAAAAAAAGGGTGAGTCTTCAGGAGTTTTTGATAAGCTTCCTGGCTGCTGCAAGTATGAAAAAAAAAGAGTTCAAAACCATCAGATTGTCATAGCAAGAGTCACCATCCGCATAGCACAGAAGAAAAAATATTAATCTTAAGTCTTGGTCTTCTCAATCATGTGATTAATTACCTGACTGTGTTCGTGCTGAGGACTGAACATGACTATTTCCGCATCAGCATTAACCTTGACATTATGCCCGGGTGGCCAGTAAAACATATCATTGGTGTTTACAGTTTCCTGAATGCCATTCGCATCGGTGGTGGTAAGTTGACCGCTCAGAACATAACCCCAGTGCGGACTTTGGCATAAGTTTCCTTCAAGTCCCATAAACAGTGGGGTGGTATCTACTCCTGCAGAAAGGCTGAAATACTCACCGCTTATTTTACCTATTCCGGGAGCATCACCAAAATCTGTTCTCTGACGGATAACTGCTCCGGGAATATTCAGTTTTACTTCGATGTTTTCTTTTGCAATTTTCATGTTTAAGTCCTCCTTTTTCAATTATTAAGACATCATTGTTTCTTTTAATGACCAGAGAATGGCCAGCACATCTTTTTTAGACTCCTCATCGATCTGATGTTTTTCCAGAACGCCCATAATATCGTCCATTACATGCATATATTCTGCAGCGCTGATATTCATTCCCTGATGGGTGGTGTGCATATCTCTGCCCTTGTATTCAACCGGACCACCGCTTCCTGCGCTAAAAAACTCAATGGTATGTTGCCTGATTATGGCAAGTCGTTCCGGTTGGTCCTGGTAGGGTTTAAACCGCGCATTAATGGCCGGGTTATTCATGTGGGCTTCAATGACATCGTCAACAATGGCGGTAATGCCAGTTGATTCCCCCAATCTTTCAAAGAGTGTTTTTGTTTCCGGTGGCGCCGTTTGTGCACTTATCATGCCCGTGATGGCAATCAGTGCGATTAGGAATGTAAATTGCTTTTTCATAAGTATTTACTATTAATGATTAGATGTCAAATCTATGGCAACTAAATATCAATCAATAGCACATTTGGTTCTTCTGCAGGTAATTTTGGATCAGGGCAATATTTTGCTAAAAATGAAGAAACAACAGGGTTATTGCAGCACGAATACGGAAGGCATAATTCCATATTTTTTACGGAAGCATTTTGTATAATAGGAAGGGCTGTTAAATCCTGAATCGAAAGCTACTTCAGATATATTTCCTTTTTGCTTTTGCAACAGTTGCAATGATTTGCGCAGCCTGTAATGGAGTAAAAAAACATTTGGTGATTTCCCGGTTAAACGAATCATCTCCCGGTAGAGTTTGGATTTGCTGATTCCCATGTTTTTCTCGAAATCTTCAACTTTCACTTCAGGATTTTGCCACTCTTTTTCAGTGAATTCCATGAAATGAGTTATGAATGTTTCTTCCTCCGGAGTTAGAACGTGTATTTGGTTTCGGTTTAAATCTTCTCCAAAATTCTCACTTTCAAACAAATGCAGCACTTCAGTTGAAACAACAATCTCACGCATGGAAATATAACCCATTCGTTCGGCCAGTTTAATGGTATCTTCAAAAATTGATTCTTTTTCCGTAACCGGAATACCCGCATGCAATCCGATAGATAATTCCGTAAAATTAATTTGATATTGGGTTCTGAAAGCTTTATAAATTTTCTGGATCTTCAGCGCACATAAAACGGCTTCGGTAACTGTCCGGAATGAAATTAACAACCCATCTTCGTTTTGCTGAACCATATTAGCCTCGAACGATTTCAGAATTACACTTATATCTTTGTAAACATGCTTCAAATTTGATATATTGAAAAAAGGATCAACACCTCGGAAAGAGTGATGCTCAATAGTCAACACCATTATTGTTCTGAAAGCTGGATCATTAATAATATTTAAATGGGTGTTTCGTGCTTTTTCCGGATCTTCAATTCTGCCTAAGAACGATTCAACAATCGTAGCATCCACTTCAATGATTTGATGAGGCACTTCGCCATGTGCATGATCATGCATCTCAATAATTGCATTTTTATCAGGAGCTTCTACCAAACAAAAAGCTGTTTTACGGGTATCATCGAACCAATAAGTCAGGCCCCGGCAACCATATTTATGCTGGATTTTTAAGTCTTCCTGGTGAAGTTGTGCAACAATTTCGGCAGTAACGGTTTCAGAAACGTCATGACGATCCATGAATATTGGCATACTCTTAATATTTATTTAAAAGATAAACGGACTTTTTATGCATCTCATCATGTTTATAAACAATCCCTTTATCGGATTGTTGAATTTGACCAACACGGTTAGTGGTATGCGAAGTAAGTGCCTTAATGATTTATAGTCCTTTTTATTTTGCAAGAAAGTTATAAGAAATGGCTATTTTATTCATCTTTTTACTATCCTATTTGACATGTATTCTGTCCTTGGATATACCCCGATAAACTGGACGGCAAGTTAGGCTGCTAGTGTTCCATCGAGTGTGTCTGGCTAGGGTTTTCCCAATTAGTATCGTGCCAGTTTTTTCGCCAGTTTTCCTGCAAATCCATGTAAACCAGTGTAATATTTTACATAAAATGAACAGTTAATTATATGGAAAAACTAATTATTTATTTCCCGGGACAATTCGGAAAGGCAATTTATATGAAGAAGCCTGCCCGGGAATGCTATAACCTTGCCGGATTTTTCGGCATATAAAGATCACGGTTAACTAAGGATATATTACATATCTCATACCTGCTAAATTCGCTCCAATATTTTAGAGCCAGTTTTTCAATATATAACCAGTATTGATCTGACAATAGCCCAAAAGTATGAACACCGTACTTGATATCCTCTTGCATTTGTTCTTCAATTTCGGTTTTCAGGGAGATTTTCACTTCCTGATCATTAAATTTAAAAATCGCCGTGGGTACGCTGGATATACTGTCTGAAATGGTAATTAACCCCTGACCGATTGTTGCGCCAGTACTGATCTGGATCCCATCGTTAAAACAACTTAATGGAGGTTTGTGTCCGGCAAGGGATGTTACCAATAGGTTGTTTATACCCACATTAAAGTATTCCATCGCACGTATTCCCATTTTTGCCCCGATGATGGAATAAATGCCTGTATGCCCGTGTATTTCGTTGGTCATACTGATGGCCTTCCACTCAATAAGACCGAATTCTTCAAGGGTAGAGCGTAGCATAGCAGCATATTCAGGTTTATAAAGCGCTGTATCAACAGGAAACGTATTGAATACCCTGTTGTTTGTCGTTGTTGCAGATTCCAGTAAAGTGCTGACTGATTCATAAATGAAGGACTCTGGTATACCCTGATGAAGCCTTGCACTTGTGAAACCATCATTCTCCTCCGATTCAAACAATATGGGAATGGAAAGATATAAAGGTATAATGTCATCCCAGAATCGAAGATGCTTCTGCTGAATACGTTTCTCTATACCAGGCTGTTTATGAACGGTTATAATTTGTCTTGCATAAGGGGAATCAGATTTTTTTAATGCGTTCAGATAAGTTTGATCAATTACGAAGTTTTCGAATGTATTACTTACTACCACCAAGTCAACGTCACTTTTTCTGATATACTCATAGCTTTCAGGTGATGCCTTGTAGTTGAACCCATTCTTGATCTCCGGACTGTTATACCAGATAATTCTGTCAATTCTTTCAACAACAGCCGAATCTGATTTTATCCAGTCGGCGTAGGTTTTCAACGATCCTAAAGCGATCAGGGTGATTTTATCTTGATAGTTTTCCGTTGTTCTGTCTAAAACATGGTTTGCATCTTCCCAAACATTAATTGATTTTTTTTCTTTAAGGCTTCCCCAGTATATACTTTGGGCAAAGGAAGACCAATCTGGCAGTTGCTGACCAGTTTTATCACCGATTCCTACCTGAATCCCCTCGTGATGGAAAGCGGATAATAGGGACTCAACCTTACTAAATGCAGAATCCGGCAACAATGTTCCTTGTGAACAGGTAATAGCCAGAACCCTTATGTCATTACCCGATAAAAACATTGCTATGGATCGCATATCGTCCAGTGCGCCATCGGTATCAATAATTACATGGTATTTGGGTTTCCCTGAATGACCATATAACTGTCCGGCAAAAAGGAGGGACAGTATCAACAATGCTGTGAGATTTCTGTACATGCCAAAAAGGATTAAGTGTACTCTTTGTTCAACCGGAAACTAAAAGGTGTAAAAGTATTTACTTTTTATATTATTTCTATAGTATCCACTGCTAAGCGATTGCTTGCAAGTATCTGCAAATTTACTTATATTCGTGACACCTTATTATAAAAACGTGCTACCCATGAATAGGATACTGATTCTTAGCTGACATTTCCAACAGGAATGCATATCTCTGATGGAATCATAAGCACCCCAATAAGTATCGCGGCAAATGTTGCAGCACTGGGACTGGTCTATGCTACAGGACGTAAGGCGACGGCAGAGGATATCCCACGAATGGGCATGACCGGGGCCGCCCTCTTCGTGGTTTCGCTTATCCATTTCCCGGTAGCCGGCTCGTCCATACACCTGGGGCTGTTTGGTCTTGCCGGCATTATTCTTCGCAACCGCGCATTCCCCGTTGTTTTCACCGTTCTTTTATTCCAGTCATTGATCTTCCAGCATGGCGGATTGTTGGCCATTGGGGTCAATGCATTGAATATGGGTGCCGGGGCGTATGTTGCATGGATGATATGGCGCATTGCCGTGATGCCTTCATACCTGAAATCGGTATTGGCCGGATTGACCGGGATTCTTATTCCGGCATCGCTGATGGTACTTGAATTCAGAGCTACGGGATACGGAGCATCCATCGCGCTGTTGCTAACAGTGTATATGCTGGCTGCATTCATCGAAGGAGGTATTACCCTTTCGGCAGTGATGTTCCTGCATAAAGTCAAGCCGGAAATCTTGAATGTGGGAGTACATGAATAATTCAAAAATATATATACAATCATGGTAAAACATTTTGTTTTTCTGATCTCACTAAGCACTATGGTGTCCACAGGCAGCGCTCTGGCTCACGGGATTACCGTTGACATAAGTATTGAGGGTGGAGTGGTTATTTTAGGAGCATCCTATTCTCCCGCTCAACCACTCGTGGATGCATCGGTATTTATTTACTCCCCGGCCGAACCTGAAAATGAATGGCAGAAAGGCAGAACAGACAAGACAGGTCATTTTGCATTTTTACCGGATGCTAAAGGTGAATGGTCTATTGTTATTGATGACCAGAAGGGGCACATGAAAAAAACCACCATTGTTTTTACCCCTGATTTGCCTGAAGAAAGCGAAATTACTGAAGAAACGTTTACCAAACCGCTTGAACCTGCAGGTAACGGATTGAATACTAGCCATAAGATCGTAATAGGTCTTGCATTACTCATCGGTATTACCGGATTGTTCTACGGACTGAAAGCCAGGCAGGAGCGAAAAAAAGAGGGCGGATAATTGAAACACAACTTTTTCGATAAATACAGTCACCTGGATTCGCCTGTGCACCGGATAGATCCGAGGATAAAGATCAGTGCTGCACTTGCTGCTATTGTCATTATTACGACTGAACCTGTTTCCGGAAGGCTTATGCACTTTGCGATCTATTCTGTCATAATCCTTGTAATTGCAGGATTGAGCAAGATACCCTTCAGATATTTGCTGAAACGGATGCTCATTCTCTCTCCGTTTATTCTGATGGCTGCACTTTTTTACCCGGTTTCACAAATGCAGATTCGGGAAGTTTCATTTAACTCCGACTGGAGGGTCCTTGCTGAGGTCGGACTTTCAGTATTCTTGAAAGCCTCCCTGGCGCTGTTGATTCTCTTGCTGTTGAGCTCCACTGAGAAATTTCACCGGTTGCTTAGGGCAATACGCGGGCTGAAAATGCCAGCCATTGTGACCACCATATCAGCGTTGTTGTACCGATACATTTTCCTTTTGTCCGATGAATGGCTCAAAACCGCGAGGGCGCGTGATAGCCGGACTCCGGGGGTACTCCGAGCCAACAGGTTAAAAGTATATGGCAATCAGGTGGCTGTGGTATTCTACAGAAGCTGGGAACGATCGCAGGTTATCTACAAATCGATGCTTTCACGGGGTTTCGGGGGAGAGTTCCCCGATACGCAGGAGATGAAACTCAGGAATTCTGATATTGTATTCTCACTTCTTTTTATTGGATCTTTACTTCTAATAAAGCTAATTCTGTAAGATGCCGTCGGGAATAAAGATAGAAGATCTTAATTTTTCATATCATCCTGGTACGAGGGTATTGAAATCTGTTTCTCTGGAGATAGATCCGGGCGAAAAGTTCGGCATCATCGGGCCCTCAGGCTCCGGAAAATCGACCCTGCTGCTCCATCTCAACGGAGTGCTGACCGGGGAAGAAGGGAAGGTGACCATAGGCAACACCCCGGTAACCGCAAAAAACCTGCCGGAAGTCAGAAGAATGGTAGGCCTCGTATTCCAGAATCCCGACGATCAGCTTTTCAATCCCACAGTGGAGGAGGATGTAGCCTTTGGTCCACTGAACTTTGGTCTGACCGCAACTGAAGTTAATGAAAGGGTTATGGAGGCACTTGCCATGATGAATCTCTCCGGATTTGAAAAGAGGACTTCTCATCATCTATCCCTTGGCGAACGCAAAAGGGTTGCCCTTGCCACAGTGCTATCGATGAAGCCAGAGGTCCTGGCATTTGACGAACCATTCTCCAACCTGGCCCCATCCATGGTATTGCAGCTGATTGAAGTAATGGGCTCTTTGAAATCCACCCAGGTGATTGTTTCACAGTCGGTGTTGCCGGTGATGGCCCTGTGCAACCGGATGGCCATACTGAAGGACGGGGAGATCATGGCTGTTGGGGAAACCCGTGCATTGGCAAAGGACAGGCCACTTATGAAGGCCTCAGGACTTGATTTGAGACTATATCGCAGTCTTTGCCATGACCTGTAAGGGATTTATATCGCGTCCCTAGACCCTGGATTGATCTAGTTTTTACCGGATGTATTTCTCAAAAAGCAGCACTTTCTTTGCTTCAGCAGGATCGAATACCAGTTGTTAAAAATCACGGGATTTTATCTCGAAGTTGGTTATTTTACAAGGTATTAGTACAAAACCTATGATCTGGAGAATATCAGAGTCCTCAAGTACTCCCGTTTGCTAAACATGATGGCACTGCTACTGGCGGTATTCTTCTTCATCTCAGTGGTTCTGGACCAATCTCAGAAACTAAAGCAAATAAAGCTGGCATTTGGGTTTACCTAATAAATGGAGTATGTCCAACAACAAAATACTTGACATTCTTGTAATTATTGCTTAAATTTGCTCATTATTAAAAGAGAATCATTCTCCTAAGAAAACAATTCCACATGACAATTAGTATTGGTCAGATCAAAGATAAACTTGCTGAGAAAGGCTTGAAGGTTACCCCGCAGAGAATAGCCATCCTGGAGGCAATATATACCTTGGATAATCATCCAACCGCTGAAATGATCATGGCTTATATTAAGGATACTCATCCGGGTATTGCATCAGCAACTGTATATAAAGTACTGGATGCCTTAGTAGAGAATCAGCTTGTCAAGAAAGTGAAAACCGATAAGGACATTATGAGATATGATGGGATTATGGAGAATCATCATCATTTATACTGTTCAGACTCTGATAGAATTGAGGATTATAATGATGATAAGTTAAATAATATGCTTGAAAAGTTTTTCAGGAATAATGCAATCCCCGATTTCAAAATTGAAGATATCAAACTCCAGATCATTGGCAAATTCACAAAAAGCAAAAAATAGTACATGAGCTTTTTAAAATCAATATTAATCTTACTTGGCACACTATCTCTTTGTATTGGTGTTATTGGAATTGTCGTTCCCGGACTACCTACTACACCATTTTTATTGCTAACAGCAGGGCTGTACATTAAAAGTTCCGATAAATTATATACAAAATTAATTTCCAACCGATTAGTAGGCTCCTTATATCCTAAAGTTTAACCAAAGAAAAGGCATGACCATAAAATCTAAAATTTATGCCATAACAACCATGTGGGCAATGATTACCCTGTCTTGTATTTTCTTTATTGAGCCATTTGCAATAATACTGGTTGTTTCGGCTTTTGGTATAGTTGGAACTATTGTAATGGGTTTCGTTGTGCCTACAGTAAATAATTAAAATAGTAAAAACTAAATACATATTAAAAATGGAAAATCAATCTGATAAAGTAAGCAAATGCCCGGTAACCGGTGCTGTAGGGAAACACAGTGTTGGTGCGGGAGGTACTAAAAATGTTAATTGGTGGCCAAATCAGTTAAGACTTAACATTCTTCGTCAGCACTCTTCAAAGTCAAACCCCATGGGCGAAGAGTTTGACTATGCAAAAGAATTCAAAAGTCTCGATTTGCAGGCAATCAAAAAAGACCTTCACAAGTTAATGACTGACTCACAAGATTGGTGGCCGGCAGATTTTGGACATTACGGACCGTTCTTTATCCGTATGGCATGGCACAGTGCTGGCACATACCGCACAGGCGATGGACGTGGTGGTGCGGGAGGCGGACAACAACGTTTTGCACCTCTTAACAGTTGGCCGGATAATGTTAATCTCGATAAAGCACGCAGGTTGCTTTGGCCAATCAAACAGAAATATGGTAAAAAAATATCATGGGCTGACCTGATGATACTTACAGGTAATGTTGCCTTGGAATCAATGGGTTTTAAAACCTTTGGGTTTGCCGGAGGACGTGAAGATGTTTGGGAACCGGAAGAAGATGTGTATTGGGGTTCAGAAACTGAATGGTTGGAAAATGACGAACGTATTCTGGATAAAACGCGAAGTAGATAATCCGCTTGCAGCTATTCAAATGGGATTAATATATGTAAATCCTGAAGGACCAGACGGAAATCCTGATCCGCTTGCTGCAGCAAAAGATATTCGGGAAACTTTTGCCCGTATGGCTATGAATGATGAAGAAACCGTTGCACTAATTGCAGGTGGTCATACATTTGGGAAGTGCCATGGAGCAGGTGATGTTGTTCATGTAGGGCCAGAACCTGAAGCTGCCGATATTGAAGAACAAGGCTTGGGATGGAAAAGTAAATTTGGCTCGGGAAAAGGTGGTGATACAATCTCCAGTGGATTGGAAGTTACATGGACACAAACACCAGCGAAGTGGAGCTATTACTTCTTCGAAAATCTGTTTAAATACGAATGGGAACTCACAACAAGTCCAGCCGGGGCAAAGCAATGGGTTGCAAAAAATGCTGGCGATCTGATGCCTGATGCACATGATGCATCTAAAAAACATGCACCAACCATGCTTACTACCGATCTTTCCTTGCGTTTCGACCCTGCTTATGAAAAAATTTCAAGACGTTTCTATGAAAATCCTCTTGAATTTGCAGACGCCTTTGCCCGTGCATGGTTCAAACTTACGCATCGGGATATGGGGCCACGGGCATGCTATTTAGGTTCTGAAGTTCCTACAGAAGAGCTGATTTGGCAAGACCCAATTCCAGCTTTGAATCATACACTGATTGATGAAAAAGATATTGCCAAATTAAAAGCTAAAGTATTAAAATCAGGACTTTCTGTATCACAATTGGTTTCAACTGCATGGGCTTCGGCTTCTACTTTCCGTGGCTCTGATAAACGTGGTGGTGCAAACGGGGCACGTATTCGTCTGGCTCCTCAAAATAAATGGGAAGTAAATAATCCAAGCCAACTAAGCAAAGTATTGAAAAAATTGGAAGGAATTCAAGAAGAATTTAACAGTGCTCAATCCAATAATAAAAAAGTATCGCTTGCTGACTTAATTGTATTAGCAGGTTGTGCAGGCGTTGAAAAATCGGCGAAAGATGCTGGATTTGCAGTTTCAGTTCCCTTCACTCCTGGACGCATGGATGCTTCACAAGAGCAAACCGATGTGGAATCCTTCGAAGTACTGGAGCCTGCAGCTGATGGATTCCGTAATTATTTAAAAGCAAAATACAAAGTTTCAACAGAAGAGTTGTTGATTGATAAAGCACAATTACTAACCTTAACTGCTCCTGAAATGACCGTGCTTATTGGTGGAATGCGTGTATTGAACACAAATTTTGACAATTCTAAACATGGTGTTTTCACAAAACGTCCGGAAGTTCTTAGCAACGATTTCTTTGTAAATCTTCTCGACATGAGTACTGCATGGATGCCAATATCTGAGGACAAAGAAATGTTTGATGGACGTGACCGAAAAACCGGGAAGGTTAAATGGACTGCAACCCGTGCTGACCTTATCTTCGGTTCGAACTCAGAGCTCAGGGCCCTTGCTGAAGTTTATGGTAGTGAAGATTACCAGGAAAAATTTGTGCAGGACTTTGTAGCTGCATGGAACAAGGTGATGAACCTGGATCGCTTCGATCTTGCCAGATAAAAGAAGGCTGATATATTAATTTTAAACCTTAACAAATCATGAAAGAAAAAAGTGTAGAACTATTAAACAAAGCAGTTGCTGATGAACTGTCAGCAGTCCACCAGTATATGTATTTTCATTTTCATTGCGACGATCAGGGATATGATCTGCTTGCCGGATTGTTTAAGCGTACTGCCATTGCAGAAATGATTCATATTGAAAAACTGGCTGAGCGTATCATCTTTTTAAAAGGGGATGTGGAGATGATAGCTTCTACGGAAGTGAAAAAGGTACATGATGTAAAGGAAATGCTTGAGATGGCTGCTAACATGGAAACATCCAGTGCAGATGATTATAACAAATGGGCTATCGAATGCTCAAACAATGCTGATTCTGTGTCCAAGTCCCTATTTGAAGAGCTCGTTGTAGACGAGGAAAGGCACTTCGAACAATACGATAATGAAATGGAAAACCTGGCAAAATTTGGAATCAACTACCTTGCGCTGCAATCCATTGAACGAAGTAAAAATATTGCAGCTGGTAGGCCTGTTGAGTAACTCTAATATACAATGCCTCTGGTACGCAACATGTGCCAGAACCAGTTGAATCACTATTCAGGATGGAAGTTAAATCGCTGGGATAGAGTACAAGTTATGAGTTAGAGATGTTGTTTGAGTTTGCCATTTTAAGGGATCTGATGTTTATTTAAATCCATGAAGAGCTATTCTAATGAGCGTGTGGAACTATATCCTGACATGGAAAAAAGGTGCCAGTATTTTCGCCAGTATTTCCACAAAACCATGTAAACCGATGTAATATTTTACATAAAATGAACAGTTAATTTGAATCGTGTAAGAACATAAATCCCTGTTAATGTTGAAGATAACTCAAATAACCCAACTTTTTCTGAGCGGATAATATACTCTAATCAGAATAAAGCAGTCTTTTCTATGGCTTCGTGGACCCACCCGGGCTTGAGCCTGCCCTGCAGTCAAGCCCTCGCCTAAATTGGTCCACCGGACCAAATTTTTAACGGCGAGTCTAGGTGGTTTTTCTTTGGTGCCAGTTTGGTGCCAGGATTTGACCAAGACGGGACAGATTCCTATTGTATTGAAGTTATTTTCGATTCAGTCTAATGTGCCTTTCAATAACAAAATGTTTAACTCTTGTTTAGTGTCTGACCATAAAAATTAAACAATTTATTGGCTTACTTGTTATTTTTGAAAGATTTATCAATGAAAAAAGATAAGAAATACATTTTGGTTCCAATAGATTTCATGGAGCCCTCTAAGCGAGCCGCATACTATGCAGTCAGCCTTGCTAAGCGATTGAATTCTGAAGTATGCCTCTTGCATATAATTGAAACCCAAGGGTTGATCTCAAAATTCTTTGAATCCGGCAATTTGCTGGTAAAGGTTACAGATCATGCTAAGGAGAAATTGTATGAATTATTAAAGGAACTTGAACATATTGATCAGAGTGTGAAAATCACAAGTCGGGTTGAGCGCGGAAAACGCTATGAGCGTATTCTTCGTGTAGCTTATGATATAGATGCAAGAATGATTATCCTTGGTGAGAATCACGAAGGAGATGAAGCACAAAAAGACCTGGGGTCAACGGTATTTCATGTTACATTGAAATCTGTAGTTCCTGTTCTAACCTTAAAAGGTAAGGACAGACAATTTGTACAGTCCATTGTTGTGCCTCTCGACCTGGCTCAGGAAAATAAAAAGCAACTATACAGCGCCCTTGTATATGGATTAAATTATAAGGCAAAAGTTTATTTGGTTTCCTCTTTGATTTCAGGTGTTCAAGTGAAGCAGAGCCTTATTTACAAGAAAATGCGTAAAGCGAAAGACACCCTGGAACAAAATGGCGTGGATACAGAAATTGTGATTTTTGAGAAAGATAAACGCCCCTCATATCAACGCGTGCTAGATTTCGCAGAAGAAATAGATGCAGGTATGATATTGCTTATGACCCACAAAGAGGGATACAACTATGATAATTATATTGGGGCATTTGCTCATCACCTTATTAACAGGTCAACAATACCCGTTTTAAGTCTAACGGCTTCGGCAACTGATTTCAATTTTCGGGAGATAATGAAAACAGTGGTAGACCCCTTAGGTATCTTTATAAAGCAATAGATCAATATATGTGATCATTACTAATTATCCCGGTGCTGTATATTCTTCTCATATATTTTTTCCTGCCACTGGCGGTAATAATGCTTCCAAAGCGCCTTTTGGCCTATAGCTCCCTGCTCTTTGCTCTAGTTCAGTTGGGCACCTTCATATTTCTTTTTGTACAACTTCGGGATGTAATTTTTTCAGGCCCCATTATTAATCATTATACCTGGATTCCTGAATTGGGATTGAACTTTGATTTGCGCCTGGATTCACTTAGTCTAAGTTTTGGCCTGCTTATTTCGGGCATCGGGGTATTGATCTTTCTTTATGCCCACCAATACATGAAGAGCTACGATGGGAAGGGTAGATTTTCTATATACCTCTTTATTTTCAGTGGCTCAATGCTGGGGCTGGTCTTTTCAGAAAACCTGGTTCTTCTTTTTGTGTTTTGGGAACTTACCACAGTATTATCCTTTCTCCTGATAAGCTTCTTCCATGAAAAAGAAGAAGCACGCAAGGCTGCTTTTCAATCACTTTTTATTACAGGATTTGGCGGATTAAGCCTCCTTGCCGGAATTATACTTCTTGGTTCAATAGTAGATAGTTATTCTATTTCAGACTGGGTGGAACAAGCATCAGATATCAAAGGAAGTTCCTACTATATCCCCGGTCTATTACTGATTCTGATTGGGGCACTTACAAAATCAGCACAATTTCCGGTCCACTTTTGGCTCCCGGGAGCAATGCAGGCCCCTGGTCCTGTGAGTGCTTACCTGCACTCTGCAACAATGGTTAAAGCGGGATTCTATTTGATGGCAAGACTAAATCCTGTTCTGGGCGGAACAAATGAATGGATCTATATTTTATCCATTACAGGAGTTATAACCATGCTGCTTGGCTCATACCTGGCCCTTACACAAAAAGATATTAAAGCAATACTGGCATTTACTACCATAAATGCGCTTGGCATTCTTGTTTTGTTGATGGGAATAGATACCTCTGCCTCGATAAAAGCGGCCATGCTCTTCCTCTTCGTTCATGCCTTCTATAAGGCTGGCCTGTTTATGATTGCCGGAATGTTGGAAAAGAAAACCGGAACACGAAACATCACATTAATGGGTGGATTTCGCAAACAGATCCCCATGACTTTTATAATTACACTATTATTGGCTCTATCCATGGCAGGCCTTCCACCCATGCTCGGCTTTCTTGGCAAGGAGCTGATCTATGAAGCAAAATTACAACTTCCGGGAATTTCCGGACTTATCCTGCTTCTTGGAGTTATTTCCAATATATTTCTGGTCAGCATTTCCTTTATGTTTGTATATAGAATTTTCATGGGGAAAGCAGGAAACGCTCCGAAGGTTCCCAATGAAAAAAGTATTTTATTAATCTTAGGCCCCGCTATCCTTGCTCTGCTTAGTCTGGTTTTAGGGCTTTTCCCTTCAATACTTGGATCAAGCTTAATACAGTCGGCACTGTCTCAAATTCAAACTGAAGCACTTTTGGTAAAACTTAAGTTATGGCATGGTTTCAACGAAGTGTTTTTCCTGAGCCTGTTTACGGTTCTTTCAGGAATTGCCTTAACCGTGTTGCTTATTCGAAAACCAGCAGTGCTTTATAATTGGGAGGGCTTGAATAGAAAACTCTTTTTTATAAATCCTGCCGATGCATTTCAGTCACTTATTGATGGCTTCGTTAAGTTTTCTGACAGAAAAAGCAGTATTCTACAGCATGGCTATCACCGTTATTATATTCTCACAGTTTTCCTGTTTGCCGCATCAGCCATATGGTTCCAGGTCATTTTTACATGGGGCTGGAAGCCTGAAGTAACCATTTCCCTGCGACCCTATAACATATCAGCCCTGGTAATGGTGATGATTGTAGCGACAATTTTTGGTGCGCTATCAAAATCCAGAATCGCTACAATAATTGCCATGGGAGTAATTGGGTATGGCATTTCTCTTATCTATCTCTATTATAGCGCAGTAGATCTTGCAATCACCCAAATACTAGTAGAAACCCTTGTTGTAGTTATGTTTGTACTGGTATTGCAAAAACTTCCGAAATTTGCAAAGCTGTCAAATAATAAAACAAAAATCAGGGACTTTATTATTGCGCTGTCCTTTGGAAGTGTAATGACTGTAATGGCAATAAAAGCCATACACCTGGATTTTAATCATCCGATAAGCGACTATTTCGTCGAGAAAAGCTACTTGGAAGCATTCGGAAAGAATGTTGTAAATGTGATCCTGGTAGATTTCAGGGCACTAGACACAATGGGAGAAGTTATTGTATTGATCATTGCTGCCTCTGGTGCAGCCTTGTTGTTTAACGTAAAAAAGAACAAGGTATGAACTCAATGATATTACAAATCGCACAGAGATACGTTAGGTTCTTTCTGCTGGTATTCGCTGTAATTGCTTTAGCAAGGGGACATAATCATCCGGGTGGGGGATTTATTGCTGGATTGCTGGCAGGCCTATCTATGGTCATGAAGGGATTTGCCTATAATATAGAAGTTGTAGCAAAGCAAATGAGATTTGCCCCGGAGAGCATTATGGCACTTGGGATCGTATTGATCCTAGCCAGCACGCTACCTTCTATGATTGATGGGACGTCATTTATGACAGGTTATTGGCTGCAACTTACATTACCCCTTCTGGGTGAATTGAAATTGGGAACGCCTCTGTTATTTGATATCGGAGTATTTTTCGGAGTCATTGGCATAACACGATTATTTTTCTTTTCACTTAAACGAGCAGAATAATGGAAATCATACTCGCAATATTAGTTGGGGTTCTTTATACTGCTGGTGTATATATGCTCTTGAGGAGGAGCATTCTGAAGTTTATTATCGGAATTATATTTCTCAGCAATGCCACAAATTTGCTGGTATTTCTTGCAGCAGGAATAATACCCGGCGAACCAGCATTTATAGATGCAACAGGTACAATGATAAATAATCTGGCTGATCCGCTTCCACAGGCACTTGTATTAACTGCGGTAGTCATTGGATTTGGAATAGTTGTCTACCTCCTGGCAGTGAAATACCGCCTTTTTTATGAGACGAAAACAGATGATTTGGACCAGCTTAAACCTACTGAAGAAGAGTAGATAATGATGATGGCGATATTTCCAATACTGTTTCCAGTTATCCTGATGTTGATTCACCTAATGATCAGGAATGACAGAGCTGCGGTAGTTTCCGGAATTACGGGAAGTCTTATGCTTTTATTAGGATCGGTTTATATTTTCATCAAAGTTTTCAGCGAAGGTAATTTTAGCATGGTGGTGGGAGGATGGGACGCTCCATATGGCATTTCAATAGTTATTGACCCGCTGAGTGCATTATTTCTTCTGGTTTCATCTATTATTGTCCTGGCCATTTCTGTATTTACAATCAATTTCCGGCAAAAAGGGCAGAACCAGTCGAAGTATTATTTCTTCTTTTTCACCCTGATACTTGGGATCAATGGTTCCTTTACTACGGGAGATATTTTCAATATGTATGTTTGGTTTGAAGTAATGCTGCTCTCTTCTTTCGTGCTGATAAATCTGGGCTTTTCAAAAGAGCAACTGAGATCAGGAATTAAATACATGGCTTTGAACCTGATTGGTTCATTGTTTTTTCTTGCTGGGATAGGACTTTTATATGGAAAAACAGGGACACTGAACATGGCCCACCTTGCTCAGATAGTAATGAGAGATGACCAATCCCTTTTGATCAATACTTCGGCCATGCTCTTTTTTCTGGCTTTTGGCATAAAGGCAGCAATATTCCCACTATACTTCTGGCTTCCCGCTTCTTATCATACACCCAATATAACCGTATCATCTCTTTTTGCCGGCATTCTAACTAAGGTTGGAGTATACGCATTCATAAGGTTTTTCACCCTGTTCTTTGTTCAGGACCCTTTGTTCTGGCACAACTTGTTTTTTGTGGTTGCAGGCCTAACCATGGTCCTGGGTGGAATGGCCGCCACCTCAAAATATGAGACTAGAAAAATTCTTTCCTACCATATCATCAGTCAAATAGGATATATGATTATGGGCCTGGCAATTTTCACTCCGCTTGGAATAGCAGGCGCGATTTTCTTTGCCCTGCACAATATGCTAGCTAAAACAAATACTTTTGTGGTTTCAGGATTGATCAACCGCATGCGAGGCAGCTATTCTTTAAAGCAAGTTGGCGGGCTTTTCAAAGAAAGTCCCTTCCTCGCGGTCTTATTCATTATCCCAGCTTTTGCCCTGGCAGGAATTCCTCCTCTTTCAGGATTTTATGCAAAAATTATACTGATAAAAGCAGGTTTCGAAGACGGGCATTTCTGGATTACCGGAATAGCCGTATTAACCAGTATGCTTACCTTATATTCAATGATAAAGATCTGGAACGAAGCCTTTATGAAAAAAGTTCCCGAGACAATAACTGATAAAAAAATAACCCATCTTACCTTCCTGGATCTTTTACCATCGGTAATTCTGGGTGGAGCGACCATATTGATGGGAATATTTGCTGCCTCAATGTTCAATTTTACTATGGAAGCAGCAGCAGAATTATTAAATCCGACAAATTATATCCACAGTGTGATGTCGAAATGAAATGGCTTAAAAGAACATATCATTTAATCCTGTTTTTCGGATTCTACATTTGGAAACTGATCATCGCAAACCTATTAATTGCATATGACATTCTTACTCCAAAAATGAGGTTTAATCCCGGTATAATAGAAGTTGATCTGGAGCCATCAAGCAAATTTGGACTACTATTGATAAGCAATCTGGTTTCGATGACCCCCGGAACACTTAGCATTGATCTGGATTTAGAACGAAGTAAGTTAATTGTGCATGTACTTTACCTGAACCGACGAAAGGCAACAGAGCAAGAAATTTACGAGATTATCAAAAAAGCAGGCCAAATTACAAATTAGAAAAAAGAATGGAAGGAATCATGCAGATAACAATAACAATAGCATTCAGTGCACTACTTCTTGCACTTGTCTTTGCAGTGGCAAGATTAATACGCGGGCCAAAACCTGCAAATATGATTGTTGCTCTTGATTTGATAGCATCCATTGTTATGGGATACATTCTCATATATTCATTACTGATTGACAAGGCCGTTTACGTTGATATTGCTATTATTATTTCTTTGATTTCATTCATGGGTACCGTTGCTATTTCCATTTATTTGAAACAAAAAACATGAAAGAAATAATCGTTTTAATACTTGTTTTGCTGGGATCATTATTTATCCTTATTGCCGCAATCGGAATTCTTCGTTTCAAGGATGTATTCAGCAGCATGCATGCTACAACAAAAGCCAATTCATTTGGACTCTTATTAATCTTGACAGGCGTTGCATTACACTTTCTCACATTTATCGTTGTGATTAAGGCGGTGCTTATTGTTGTATTTATATATTTAACAGCGCCCCTGGCGGCACACGCTGTTGCCCAAACTATAGGAAAAATTGGCAAGAAATAGGATTCCCCCTCTCTAAGCTTTTTGAATGGAGAGTTTTCGCACTAAATCAGTTCAGATTATAGGGGCCTCTACATCGCTTTCAAGGAGCAATTACACCTCAATATTATTCAATATTCTCAACAAACAAAAAGGATATAAATTTGTTTTAAACGCATATACAAGTCTAATTTATAGTAAGATGAAACTATTGCAAAAAATATTGGTTCCCTTTGATTTTAGTGAATCATCGACAAATACCTTACAGCATGCCGTTGAGGTTTCCAAGGCATTCAATTCTGAAATTATTGTCTTGAACGTTCTGAAGGAAGAAAATCTATCAGAGAAAACAGAAAACCTTCTTGAAGACACCTTAAAAAGCCGCTTTGAGGAATTGATGAAAGATCTGGATCCTTCAGTGAAGAAACAAGTAAGCTTCCAAATTGGAAAAGGAGTGGTTTTCGAGCAGATTATTAGAATAGCCATTAGGGAAGACATCAATGTAATAATGGCAGGGGCAGGGACTGATTTAGATAATGAGCATTATAAGCTAAGTATAATCATGGAAAAGCTTATGCGTAAAAGTCAGATTCCTCTCTGGGTAATTAAAAAATCAGATAAGATACCGTTTAGAAAGATTCTCTGTCCGGTAGATTTTTCCGACGCTTCCTCACGTGCTTTGAATAATGGGATTATCCTAGCATCAAAATTCAATGCTGAACTTTCAGTGATGCATGTTTTTACACCCATTAATATTCTGTCGCCAAGAATACAGGTGGACAATGAGCAGGAGAATAGAATCCAGAGGAAAAGACTAAACAAAGAGTTTGAGGAGTATCTCTCTGGATTTAATTTAGCCGAAATCAAACATAAAGTATTACTAAAAGAAGGTCAACCGCATCAGATCATTCTTTCTACCATCGAAAAGGAGAATTTCGACCTATTAATGATGGGAACAACCGGAAGAACCGGAATAAGCAGAATATTTATGGGAAGTGTAACCGAAAAGGTAACACGTGAATTACCCTGTAGTTTTATCACAACAAAATCCAAGGATATTACACGAACCTATTTTGAAAGCAATCTGGGAGAAATAGAAACGTATATTCAAAAAGCAAAACATTATCATGAAAAAGGTGAGTATGCTAAATCTATTGAGTACTATTCAGAAGGATTAAAACAGTTCCCTGATAATATTCCAATGTTGACAGGACTGATTCAGTCCCACACCAAGAATGGAGACCACCATAAAGCAGCCTTTTTCAATGACTATGCCCGCGATGTAATTAGCAGAATATGGGGAGAGGAGTTTATCGAAAAACTTGGATTTAATATCACTGAATCATAGCCAAAATTATACAAAACAGTTTTGATTTATCCATATAATATAATGATTACCTCTGTGTAGTTCAATAACCAGAAGAGGAGGCTCTGATGGAGCAGATTTTCCAAACCTACCATCGACACCAAAATCTGAACACAAACCCCAACTTTGTCCATCTTTATTCAAAAAATGAACACGGTTAGGTTAAGTAACTCAAGTTGCTATTTAAATTAATGTTCTCGAAATCGCATAACCAAAAATGAATATCACCACTTTCAATAAGAACCCAAACTCAGTCACAGCGTGGATTTTCTTTGGTAGGAAATTGGAGATTTCACTAAAGGTTGTCTCGATTCTTTTTCGCATAGATGATATCAAATAGTCCACATAAGGTTCATGCTTCTTTGTTGAGTTTGACTTTCTCTGTACCAGCAGGTCGATATTCTCAGCATCTTTCAGCATTTGCTCAATGGAGTAATTTGTATACGCACTATCGGCATATATTTTACTACCTGGCGGGACATGTAAAGGCATTTGTTTCAATGCATTTGAGTCATGCCTACTGCCAGGAAGAAATGTGTATTCCACAGGGATCCCATCTGCGGTACAGAGCAGATGGATATTGTAACCATAGAAGTATCTCCTCATGGATACTTTTTTACCACGGTAAACTTCACCTTGAATCAGCTTTGTCCTTATGATACGGATATTGTCACAAGTATGAACAGGAAAACTATCAATGGAATACTCTGAACTAATGTTTAGCTCTTTTATCAAAGCAGACAACTGGAAGAACAGATCGACGATCAGATCCCTGATCTGGTGCAATCGTCGATTGAACCTGCTTTTGCTAAGCATATGTGTGACCATTCCAGTTGAACTCATAAAGCTCATCGCTTTTTCATGATGACCAGAGAAATATATCGCCGATACAAGGACTGTTGTAATAATCTCTGCATCAGACATATTTCTGTTTTTTGGCTCATTGTATTCAGTTTCTTTGAGCAAATCATCAATAAATACGTAAATTGCAATACACTTATTTATCATAATCCTCCAGGTTTAAAGGTTTCGCAACTGTAATCTGGAGGATTTTTTTATATTTATCAAATTAAATACCATACTCAATACGCTCATTGTTAATAATTTACATCAAAATGTTTAACCTTCTCAAATCTGAAACTTTCGACCACCTTCTTCGAGGTTGAAAACCATCTCGAAAATGTTGATAGTACTCTGTTTTTGAGAATCAAAAGCATTGATGTCTATTGTTATAGGTAGCAACTTGAGTTAATTATTCATATCGCAACCCTTCTACAGGATTCCTCGAAGCTGCTTTCCAGCTCAGGAAACTCACGGTTAATAATGCAATTCCTAATGCCAATATGCCAGCTATCGCAAATATCCACAGGCTTAATTCAGTTTTATAGGCAAAATTATTAAGCCATTCATGCATAGCATACCAAGCTATTGGACACGCAATTACAAATGCAATCACAATCCATTTTATAAAATTTTTGTTGAGCATTATCAAAACATCTGATATTTCAGCTCCGTTTATTTTGCGAATGCTGATTTCTTTCACACGTTGCTGAGTGCTGTTTAAAGCCAATCCAAACAAACCAAGACAAGCTATAATAATTGCGATTACAGAAAAGGTGGTAAATATCTTTTGTAAATTTTCCTCTGACTTGTATAACTGACCATAAGTTTTGTCCAGAAAGTCGTATTCAAAAGGTATTTGTGGCGAAAGCTCATTCCATAAACCTTCAATATAATTTATAGACTGTGCTGTATTTTGATTATTGATTTTAATGTTAATATGTGAATTCCAATCGGCATACCACAAAGCAGATGGTTTCAGTGTTTGGTGGAAAGAATCATGAAAAAAGTCTTTGGCCACGCCAATAATTTTCACCTTCCTCTTAAAAAGAGTAAGTTCAGTATTCAAAACTGACTTTAGACCTAATTCTTTAGCAAAGGTTTCATTAATAATAATTGCCCCTTCCTTATCACCTTGTATCTCCCATGAAAAATTCCTGCCATCGAGCATCCCAATATCCATCGTTGGAATAAAATCAGGATCGACAGTTGTAACAGCATATGTTTTCTTTATTCCATTATGCTCGTATGTCGCAGTAATAGGAAGACCTTTCCCAAGTCCGGTATTCGTGCGTGTTACTGATATAATATTTGGATTATGGAGAAGTCTTTGTTTAAAAACGTTATACTCCAGTCCAATTTGTTGACTCTGATTAAAGTCTATAATATTAGCCGTATTTAATCCCAGTGATTTATCTTTCACAAAATCAATTTGTTTAGATATTATTACCGTACAAATAATCAGAGAAATTGAAATAACAAACTGAAAAACAAAAAGTCCAAATTGTAAAGAGATTCTCTTTTTCCCTTTTGTAACCTCTCCTTTCAATAGAGAGGTTATTTTAAAAGATGACAGATAAAATGCAGGATAAATGCCCGCAATAATGCCTATTATCATGATACCTATTACAAAATATACAATCAGCAATGGTTGATGGATAATCTCCAACGAAATCTGTGTATTAGTAATATGTTTAAAAAAAGACTTACTAAGCAAGACTATTAGTAATGAAACCGGCGCAACCAAAACACTGACAAGTACCGATTCAAAAAGAAATTGTTTGATAAGTTCAAATCGTGATGAACCATTAACCTTTCTGATAGCAATTTCTCTCGCACGTAATGAGGATCTGGCAATAGTAAGGTTTATAAAATTAACCAAGGCTAAGACTAAAATAAATATTCCGACAAGCTGTATAAGAAAAATTAATTGTCGCTTATTATTGTTATAAAACGGAATATCCGACAACGAAACTATACCTATTTCCTGATGTTCATTTTCAGCAAAATATATTGACTCGCATTCCTCCCATAATTTGCTTAATTTCTCTTCAACGATTTTACTGTTGTTATTATCTAATAAAGCAAAGGTACTATACATCCAGTTTGACCAGTCTGAATCCATGTCCCTTCCGGTTGGTTTAATGGAATATAAGGTTGCGAAAGATGCTAAGGCATTAAAGGTAACCGATGAATTGTCTGGAATATTTTCAATAACTGCAGTTACAGTCATGTCCATTTCGGGCAGGTTAGACCTGTCTCCAATATAATGGATGGATTTGCCAACTGAATTGTCGGTTCCAAACAAAAGCTGTGACGTATTCCGGGTTAACACAATTGAATATGGATTATTTAAAGCAGTGGTTGGATTGCCATAGATTACCTTAAAACTAAACAGGTCGAAAAAAGTATTGTCTGCGAAAGCAACATTTTTAACTTTCACTTTTTTTGATGATCCACCATTTTCATCAACCTCAATAAAAGGAGCCTGACCTCCACCTGCATAATAATCAATCCGAGTAACAGACCTTATTTCCGGTATGCTTTCCTTCATTAAATTGGCAAATGGAGCAGTTGTGTAAAATTCTTTGCCGATATTAACCTGATAGATATCTTTATAATTACTATTGAATTTATCATAACTCAATTCGTGCTTGGAGTATAAAGAAATTAAAAAAAAGACGGCAATACCAATTGCCAATCCGCCCATGTTAATAAATGCATCAACCTTATTTTTAAATAGATTTCTTAACGCAAATTTCAGTATCATAATATCTTATTTGATTTAAAATGAATTTAACATAATCAGATTTAATACCTTAACTATAATCTAAACATAATCAACGCCTTATCGTTTCATCTTGTAAAAGACGTTGTAAATTCACACATGTGTCAAATAATTTAACATGATTCTTTTTTGAAATTGGTTTTATCTCAAAGTATCTTCTTTGTAGGTGCCAGGATTTGAGTGAAATGATTGGTGGGAATTAACACCAATTATGCCAACTTTTCTATTTTTAAATGATGCGTTTTTCAGTAAGAAGATCATCAATCCCTTATGATAGGTTTTCTCTGAAATCTTAACACGATGACTACCATATGTAAAGAAAAGTTGGAAATCTTTACATTATGAGTAATGGACAAGATTGGCAACCTAAAGAGTTACCCTTAGCTATTGATGTTGAGTCAAAGGCTGTATTGAAAAGATTACCCAAGGCACATGCTGCACTTGCCGAGCTTAAAGGCATTGCATCAACCATACCAAATCAAGGAATTTTGATAAATACGTTTGGCCTGCAAGAAGCTAAAGACAGCTCAGCTATTGAAAACATCATTGCCACACATGATGATTTGTATAAATCGGGGCTAAATATTGATTTGTTGACGAATAAAACCATTCTGAAGGTTCAGGAAATATTGGAAGACAACAAAGCCGGATTCAGAAAACTACCTGGAACGGCATTGAAGACCTCGGACAGTGCAAAGACTATATATACTCCTCCTCAGGATATCGACAGAATTAATCATTTAATGTCGAATCTTGAAAGATTTATTAATGATCCAACTATTAGCGACCTGGATCCCCTTGTAAAAATGGCGATAATACATTTTCAGTTTGAAAGTATTCATCCCTTCTGTGATGGAAATGGAAGAACGGGAAGAATAATGAATATCCTGTACCTGATTCTTCAAAACCTTCAAAATCTGCCAATTCTGTACCTGAGCAGTTATATAATTAAAACCAAATCTGAATATTACAGACTTTTTCAACACGTGCGCGAGACGAATAGTTGGGAAGATTGGATTATATATATGGTTGAAGGCATTGAACTAACTGCTATTGAAACTATTGGATTAATTAAGGATATAATGCTCTATTTCAAAAACAGACTTAGACAAGAGTATAAATTCTATAGTCAGGATTTGTTAAACAACCTATTCAAACATCCATATACTAAAATTGAATTCATTGTTAATGAATTAAATGTTTCAAGAATAACTGCAGCAAATTACCTTAACAAGCTATCTGAAGACGGACTAATCAGAAAAGAGAAGCTTGGAACCGCTAACTATTATATTAATGAGCAGTTATTCGGGCTCTTGTCAAGAAGATAATCGTTAAACGGGGCCAGTTTTTTCGCCAGTATTTCTACAAATCCATGTATACAAGTGTAATATTTTACATAAAATGAACAGTTAATTATGCTGATGTAAATACATAATTCTCTGTTAATGTTGAAGATAACTCAAATGATCCGACTTTTTCGAAGCGGACAATATATCAAATAAAGGAAACTCATAATCAGGGGGTCGAGCTCAAGCCCCCGCCACAAGCTAGCCCTCGCCTAAATTCGAGCCCTTCTGGGCCCACAAAGCTCTTCAAGGAATTGTCTAGAAGGGTTTTATACGATTTCCGACCTGCTCCCCACTATTAAAAGGTCCAACCCAATCTTAGATTCCCGGTTGCCAATGAAGGTGAAACACCAATGACGCTACCATGTTTTACTTCGTAATCACTAGAAGGGTTATTCTCATTGGTGAACGTTGATTTCAGTAAACTTGAATACTGAACCCCATATCCAACTTCAATTCCCAGGTATAATTTTTTTACGAAATAAAAATCAACGCCGGCAAAGATCCCGGCCCCGATGGAAAGGCTGCCATAACCAGCTTCAGAGGGATCATTGATCCATTTGACGAGATATGTGGTATTGGCATTCTCTTGTATTTCTTGTTTATATGTGGTTGTTGAGAAACCTATCAAGGCCTGGGCTCCGAGATAGGGCGATAATCTTTCAAGTCCCCCAAAATGTTTTTCAAAACCGGGCTTAATACTGATAGACAGGTCCGTTTCATTGGATTTTAATTCTAAATCATTAATAGTTAAATCTTCTTGTTGAGTGATATCCGTAACATTCATGTATGAAAGATTTACTCCAAATCTGACGGCAGAAGATTCAGACGTAAAAATCCTGAATTTAAGTCCCCCATCAAAAAGGTTAAATTGATTGCCACCGTTTGAGCCAAAAATTTTACCTGGATCAAAATTTACCTCGAATGATACGTCACCGTCATTCTGCTTAAATTCAGTAGCAGACACATCGACTGCTGTTGAGCTTTCTTGTGCATTTAACACTGTAAGTGTCAACACGATTAAAAAAAAGGAGATTGTAAATTTCATGATTTTTCAGTTTTGGATTTTATTAATGTAGTTAGATATTTTTGACGATGTGAGCCCCACCCTCTGGTTTGACTCAGATTCTGATTAAATAGCGCTTATAGTAAGATATGTTTGATATCCAGAAATTTACGGATTATTACAAGTAATCAATTTTTTAGTTTTAAACATCTCAACTGCAGTCAAACCCTTGCCTAAAATGCTCCTCCGAACATTTTTATACGGCAGGTCTACCCTGCAGTCTGGGCCCAACCTTCTATTCTTTTAAAACATATTGGGCTGCCTTGGATGAAGATGTATTAATATTCAGGCAGTAACAGAGATTCATTCCACAGCTTTATTTTGGCAAAACATATTCCTTATGCTTGCTCTGGTATCAATAAAAATGCCAGCCCATTTTGAGCCCCCCCATAAAAAGGATGTTTCCTGGAACCCATGCCAGACAGCAACTTCTACGCCAATGGCAAGACCAAATTCACTGATGTGCTGCCAGCCAAGAGGAGCATAGATTCCCATAGTTGAGCCAACGCCCTTCATTCTTAAACGGGAATAATAGGCTCCTGTGTACACGGATGTACTTTGAATCTTCAGCCTTGAAAGATGAAACTTAATCCCACTGAAATAACCTATCGCACCCGCACCAACTTCAACTTGTAATCTGGGATCAATATAATAGAATGCAGATGCTGATAGAACAAATGATGGACCTCCAGCGGTCAGATATGCTCCCCAGGGTCTTTCCTCTCTAATATTTGTTTCTTGCTGTGAATACAATCTCATCGAGCAAGCGCATACAATTATTAACAGGGAAGTGGTATACATCATTCCCTTCATATACACTTCTAAAAACAAATATTGAACCAAGATTTCCTGTTTCGTAAGAAGCTTTAAGTTCCCAGAATTGACGCCAGATTAAGGATTATTCTCTACATTTATTCGAACACGCTTACGGGAAGCGCATACAGCATAAAAATATCACATTGGATATGGCAAAGAATCTGTATTTTTAGTTTTAAAAAAGTCAATCGTGATTAAGATTACGTCACTCATAATTGGTTTCCTCATCCTGCTGACTGGATGTAAAAATGATGGAACACTGGCCAGCGTAAAACCCAATATCGTATTGATTTTTACTGATCAGCAAAATGCCAGCATGCTGGGCGGTGCAGGCAATAACGACCTGGAAACACCTGCAATGGATTTTTTGGCCGATCAAGGTATACGATTTTCACAGGCATATTGTACCTCTCCGGTCTGCGGGCCTGCCCGCAGCAGTATTATATCAGGTCTCATGCCGCATGAAACTGGTGTGGAGTGGAATGGACAAAGGATGAAGGAAGAAATTATCAATGCTGGGGAACTATTCAGGAAGCACGGATACACCACCGTGTGGGGAGGGAAGTGGCATTTGCCGGAATCCTATCCTTATGCCAGCCAAAAAACCATTAAAGGTTTTGATGTTCTGCCTTTTTGGGATTTAAAACAGGAAAGATGGTTTCTTGGTGCTGATACCGATCCACCATTGACAAAAGCTGTTGTTGAATATATTAAAGAATATGATGACCCTAAGCCCTTATTCCTGGCCGTCAGCTATCACAATCCACATGATATCTGTATGTATCCGCGAAAGGCCGGGTGGGTCTCAGAAAATGACTCTTTACTTGAGATCAGACATTATGGCTTTAAACACAAATTGCCCCTGGTAGTGGGAACCAAGCCGGACCAGTTCGCCACCCTGCCCGAACTGCCCTTTAACCACGAAATTGATACGCAAGAACCAGGTTTTATATCTGAAAAACGCAAAAATCATGATGAGTATGGTGTAGAAACGAAGCTGGCGAACCTGGAATTTAGCAGCAAGGAGTGGCGAGGATACCTGAACGCTTATCACGGACTCACAGAAATGGTGGACAGTGAAATAGGCGAAGTATTGGATGCACTGAAGGAAAGGGGCATGTGGGAAAACACGTTGATTGTATTTACATCGGATCATGGTGACGGTGCTGCAGCGCACAAATGGGCTGCTAAATTGAGTCTCTATGAAGAATCTTCAAAAATCCCAATGATTGTTGTTTATCCAGGAATGATTCCTGCCGGAAAGACTGACAATAACCATTTGATATCCCAGATTGATATTTTGCCCACCATGCTCGATTATGCCGGTATAGAAGAAGATATACCATTCACTGGAAAAAGCCTCAAACTGCTCATTGACAGCGAGTCAGCAAACTGGAGGGACTACCTGGTGGTAGAGCTGGCCGATTTTAAACAGGATACAAGCAGGAAGGGGCGAATGCTTAGAATGGGTCAATATAAATACAACATATACAGTACGGGTGAAGAACAATTATTCAACCTGTTAAATGACCCCGGTGAAATGCAAAATCTCATGGGTGAAAGGGAATTTGAACCCATACGTAAAAAGTGCAGAGAAAACCTGCAGGAATGGGCCGAAAAAACAAAAGACAGCTTTGCTCTTGAAGTTCTCAATCCCATATGATACCCTGGGCAGGTTTTTTAGCTGTCATACAAACCGGATAAATTTGAATAAGACAGATGATGAAAAAAATCAGGGCATCCATTAGTTGGTTTATGATTACCCTTTGCTTGGTTTCTTGTTCAAAGCAGCAAAAAGAGTTGGAAAACAGCATCTATCAAGAAATGAAGCAGGCCTTCCTTGTGCCGCCAACTGCGGCCAAGCCCAAAGTTTATTGGTGGTGCCTGAATGGGAATATTGATACCGTAAGAGCCAGGGAAGAAATGCTTGCTATGAAAGAAGCGGGTATTGGTGGTTTTGACATCTTTGAAATTGGGATTCGCGGGGAAGATAAAATGATTCCCGGAGGACCGGCTTTCTTAAGTGATGAATCCTTGGATATCATGAAGTATGTGATAAATGAAGCAGAGCAGTTGGGCCTTTATGTCGGCTTAAATGTTGCGAGCAGCTGGAATGCGGGAGGAAGCTGGATAAAACCTGAGCACGGAGGAAAATCGCTCTATTTCTCAAAAACGGAAGTGAAAGGCAACTCCGGTACACAATCCATCAAGATCCCTTTCCCAAAGGTGGAGTTTCCCAAGGAGTCGCTGATTGGAGGAAGCGATAAACCCATGATCCCTTTTCGTGCCGATGGCAAGCCGGAATACTATGAGGAAGTAGCAATTTTGGCCCTTCCTGCTTCGGTTGGAAAATTTACACTTGATACCACACAGGTAATTGATCTGTCAGGTCTGTTTAATGCTGAAAAGGATCTTTTGGAATGGCATATACCTCCGGGAGAATGGAATATCATGAGATACATATGTTCTAATTCAGGGCAACAGTTGGTGCTTCCAAGCCCCCTGTCGGCAGGCCTTACCGTCGATCACTTTGATAGCGTGGCAGTCCGCACGCACCTGATGCATGTCATCAATCGCCTGGAATCAGTGTTGGAAGACTTTGGCAATACAGCCTTGAAAAGTTTATACCTGGCCAGTTATGAAGCACGTGGATTTGTATGGACATCAACGCTGAGCGCTGAGTTTAAAAAGATCAATGGCTATGATATTTCTAAACTTATCCCTGTTTTTTTTGACAAAGAATTATTCCCGCCAGAGCTAACGAAAATGACAGAACTGGATTTTAAGAAAACACTGTCAGAGCTGATGATTCAGAATCTCTATAAAACTTCCAGGGAGATATGTAATGAATATGGACTGAAGATAAATTGTGAGGCTGGTGGACCGGGATTCCCATTGTACAATGGTCCCGCTGAACCCTTAAAAGCACTTGGTGCCCTGGATATTCCCCGGGGGGAGTTCTGGGTAAACCATCCACGTTTTTACAAGGATGGAAATGACAGCATAGATATTCTGCGTGTTGTAAAGGAGGTTGCAGCTGCATCGCATATTTATCAAAAAGGGATAGTAGAAGAGGAAGCATTTACTTCATTTCAGCATTGGCAGGAAGGCCCCTACGATATTAAACCATTAGGGGACAGGGCATTTTGTGAGGGCATGAACCGGGTTGTTTTTCATGGATTTAGTCACAATCCTACCGGGATCGGTTTCCCCGGGATTGTTTATAATGCAGGGACGCATTTCAACGATAAACGGGCCTGGTGGCCAAAAGTAAAGCCCTTTGTCCATTATATTTCCAGGCTTTCAGCAGTGTTTCAGGGAACAGATTTCGTGGCTGATGTAGTATGGTATTATGGCGATAAGGTGCCGAACTCAGCGACCCCCAAAAACACCCACTTTAAGGTTGGTCAGGGCTATGATTATGAGGTGATCAATACCGAGATTCTTCTTAATGACCTGAAAGTTGAAGATGGCAAGTTGGTCCTGTCCAATGGAGCAAGCTTCAGCATTTTGGCCCTGGAGTACGAAGAAAATATCAATCCGCTTGTTTTAGTCAAGTTGAGGGAACTGTTGGCTCGGGGAGCGGTTATTGTTGGCGCCAGGCCCCAAAGCATCTCTAATGTAAGAAACGCTCCATTTACCAGGGAGGAGGGTCAGGCCGAGATAAACCAACTCTGGGCAGATTCTGGCAGTAGGGAAACAAAAGGTAAAATAATGGCAGCTGTGAAGCCATTGGAGGTGCTGGATATTTTGCAGGTTCCACCTGATTTTACCTGTGCAGGTGGTGAAAAATCATCGCTGGATTACATTCACTACCAAAAGGAGCACCTTGATTTCTATTTTATTAGTAATTATTCCAATGAATGGATATCGCGGGTTTGCGGTTTCAGGCAGAAAGACAAAGTCCCGGAAATCTGGGATCCTGTATCCGGAGAGATCATACCAGTTTCCACCTTTGATCAGGATGGAAAATATGTGAAAATGCCAATCACTCTGGCTCCCCACGGTTCTCAGTTAATTGTTCTAAGAAATGAAGGGCCAAACTCACATTTCACTGGAATCTCGACTACTGATCACGTTACGCCCCATCTTGAATATACGAAGGACGGATTGATCATATTGCAAGAGGGAAATTTCACTTTGTCAGCGAACAATACATCGACAGACATAAAGAACTGTTTGGATATTCAAACGCTTGATGGGTCGTGGGAGTTACATTTTCCGAAAGGATGGGGAGCTCCTGAACAAATGGTTTTACCCCGGCTCATGTCATGGACCACAATAGAAAACGAAGGAGCAAATTATTTTTCTGGCACAGCCACATATAGAAAATCTTTCTATTTCGCTGAGGGAGAGGCTTCTTCAGTTGGGCACAAAATCTATCTGGATTTAGGAGAGCTTTCCAAAGTGGGTGAGGTCTGGCTAAATGATCAATACATTGGCATCACCTGGACCAAACCACATTCATTTGATGTGACTCAAATCATTAAAAACGGGGAAAACCACCTGAGCATTGAGGTCGCCAACACCTGGTCAAACAGATTGGTAGGAGATGCAGTAACAGGGCAAAAATATACATATACAAACATTCCAAATACCATGCTTCCCACTGAAGGAATAACAGCCTCCAGTCAGGAGAGGGTGCCCTGGAAGGATGTTCCGCTTATTGAATCCGGATTGTTGGGACCGGTGACAGTTTCATCATATAGCCTATGGCATCCGGATGATTAATTCACCTGGAACTATGAAAATAAAAAACCTTAGATGGGTCATCGTTGCCCTGCTTTTTGCAGCAACGGGACTGAGTTTTATGGATCGTCAGGTGCTTTCTCTCGCTGTCATTAAGATTAAAGAGGAGTTTAGCATGACCGATGTTGAATACGGATGGATCAACACGGCATTTCTGCTTAGTTATGCTATCATGTTTACACTTGGAGGGTGGCTGATCGATAAATTTGGCACCCGTGTCGGGCTGGCTTTTTCGGTCGGTTTATGGTCGATTTCCAGTGCCATGCATGGAGTCGTTCACAATGTGTGGCAGATGGGTTTAGCGCGCTTTTTCCTGGGCCTGGGAGAAGGTGGTGCGTTTCCGGGTGCAGCCAAAGGGGTCACAGAATGGTTTCCGCAAAAAGAACGGGGACTTGCCATGGGAATCGCCATAGGTGGCTCTGCACTTGGGGCGGTAATTGCCCCCCCACTCACGGTCTATTTGACTTCATTATTTGGTTGGCGAGGTACGTTTTTAGGTACGGGTTTCATTGGTATTGTATGGGTGATGATCTGGTTGGTTTTTTTTAGAAAACCACAAAACTCCCGATTGCTTACCAATAAGGAAAAAAAACTGATACTTCAGGGAAAGGAGGAGGCAGAAGATAAAAACAAAGCAAGCGTTTCTTTCAAAAGCATATTGAGAACCAGGGAAGCCTGGGGTTTGATCTCCATAAGGTTTTTACTCGATCCGGTTTTTTATTTTATCATGTTTTGGATTCCCAAATACCTCAGCGAAGAACGTGCACTATCATTTGAACAAATAGGCGACTTGTTTTGGATTCCTTTTCTGGCCCTGGGTGTTTCCAATATGATGGGAGGTTGGGCTTCAGACAAACTCATAAAATCCGGAATCTCTGTGAATCGGGCGAGGAAGACCATCATGGGGATAGCGGCTGTTTTCACCATGTTTACAGCGATCACTACGACGGTATCCAGTGTGGGATTGGCCATTATGATTATTTCGCTGTTTATGTTCGCGCATGGGTTCTGGATTACCAACTACATTACCATTACCAGTGAGATATTTGGTAAACGAGCTACATCTACAGTGGTGGGCATGGCGGGAACTGCCGGAGCGATCGCGGGGCTGCTCATAAACCCTCTGATTGGAGAGATAGTGCAAAACTATTCTTACCTGCCCATGTGGATCATGTCCGGCATTATGTATCCAATTGGATTTGTGGTGTTGCTGACAATGGTACCGAAAATAAAAGAAATACATTTTACTGAAAAAAATATCAATCATGGAGCATAGCATCATGGTCAGGAGGAAACCTCTAAGCGCGAACATCGGTGTATTTGGGGTTGGTTACTGGAAGTACTGGGAACAATTTAATGGTTTGTATGACGCATTAATTGCCAAGCAAGAAGTATTTGTAGAAAAACTGAAAAAGCACAATGTCAATGTAACAGATTTTGGAATGATTGATGATGCCGAGAGCGCTTATCAGTTGGTCCCCAAAATGAAGGCACAAAATCTCGACCTTATTTTTTGTGATATGGTCACATATGCTACCTCTGTTACATTTGGCACCATTATCCGGAACATAGATGTACCCATCGTTATGCTTGCCCTGCAGCCACAGAAAGCTTTGGACTACGAAAAAGCAACCACCCACATGCAGCTCTATAATGATGATTTTTGTTCTGTCCCGGAATTTGCCAGCGTAGCTGTAAGGATGGGAAAAAGAGTCCCTGATGTAATTATTGGAACATTGGAAGACGATGCAGATGCAGATGCAGAAATCGAAAGTTATTGTCAGATAGCAAAGGTGCTGCATGACATTAAAAATGCGCGAATCGGGCATTTCGGACACCCGATCGAAGCCATGTTGGACATGCATTCCGACCCAACCATGTTTACGGCAGCATTTGGGTGCCACATCGTTCAGACTGAGGCAGAAGATATTCTGAAACACTACCTGGAAATAGAAGAAAAGGAAATCATTGAAAAAGAAAAGGAGATCCTCAGTTTTTTCGACACTCCAATACCTGTCGCCGACCCAATCACCAGCAAATTGACGGATGGAGATTTGAAAATGGCAGCTCATGTGGCATTGGCCTTAAACAAATTTGTTGAGGAGAAGAACCTGGATGGATTGGCATATTATTACGAATCTTCTGAAGGATCTGTTTTGAGAAAGGTTGTAAGCAATTTGATCGTTGGGAACTCCCTGCTTACAGCTGCGGGATTCCCAATGTGTGGCGAATCGGACCTTAAAACAGCCATAGCGATGATGATTATGGACCGTTTGGAAATTGGGGGAAGCTTCGCAGAGTTTCATCCGATAGATTTCGAAAATGGCTTTGTTTTAGTCGGTCACGACGGACCTCACCATATCAATATTGCCGAGGGGAAGCCCGTATTGAGAAGTTTAACGAAATATCACGGTAAACCCGGCAGTGGCGCAAGCGTGGAATTCAAAATCAAAGAAGGGCCCATCACGATGCTGAGTATTACTTCAACATTTGAGGGTACATTCAAATTTGTCATTGCAGAAGGGCTATCTGTTCAGGGGCCGATTCCTCATACCGGGAACACAAACACCCGAGGATATTTCAAACCGGATATCAAAACCTTCCTCAAGCGCTGGGTTGCTGAAGGTCCGACGCATCATTTTGCTTTAGGTATTGGGCATCACGCTGAAACAATTAAAAAGATTGCAGATTATATGCACATTGAGGCTGTTATTATACACACGGATTAGTCCTAAATCAATCTAGTATTATCAGTACTATCCCCACCTTCAGGACTTTTTGGAATCGACTGCTCAACGATTCTGATTTTTTATGATTCTGACACCAGGAAGACGCAGGTCAAAAGAGAAATTTATTGCCGGGCGCGATACATTTAACAATTTGATTAATTTTGCAGCGCAAAAGTTAAAATCAGAAACTATATTTTCTGAATTATTTAAAATCTATAACCTTGAACACCTTTTTTGAATTAATCGCCGAGAAGAATATTACCCTGCCCGCCCATGTAATGGGATTACTGGAAAATGGCAGGAGCTTCAGGTTTTTCGGATCGACCAGTGAATTGGCCGAAGCGGCCACCATGGGACTGGAGAACAACGAGTACAAAGTGACCTACCAGATTCCCGGTAAAGGGTTCGTTACTGAAGCCTCCGTAAGCCGTGTTAAGAACGGGATCGCTGTGAACTATCCGGAACCTTATATGCGCCGCAGGGATCCCGGAACCATGTCCATTGCAGATGATGAACCCACCGATAAAAAGAGGTTCTCGGAGAAATACGGATATGAATTCAGTTCCCTGCAGCAGGAGACCTTCAAGTGGTTAAAGGATCAGGAACTGGGGATTTTCTTCTACTTTGCCGGAAGAATGGGCATTGGGTCGACAGGTATAGCCATTGTTCCTGTCAACGCGGCATTTTTTGCTTTGGGACTCTCCATGCTCCAGGAAATGATCTCCCCGGAAGGATTAAAAAACGGCGTTGAGGTCCAGTCAGTAATCTATGTGGCACCCGTATTCAGGCATACCCATTTCAACGGCAAGCAGGTGGTTGTGCACAAACGCAATCCCGATGTGCATGAAATATATGCATACAATCTTTATCCGGGGCCAAGCGCTAAAAAAGGGCTTTACAGTGTGCTGCTTGACAAGGGGGAGAAGGAGCAGTGGGTGACGGCCCACTGTTCGGTAGTTCAGTCCATAAGTCCTTACGATAATATAACAACCTTCATGCATGAAGGTGCCAGCGGGGGTGGTAAAAGTGAAATGCACCAGCATATTGTTCGGGAACCAGACGGACGGGTGATGCTGGGAACAAACACTGAAAGTGGTGAACAGAGGTTCATCACCATTCCCAGGTTCTGCTTACATTACCCTGTAGCGGATGATATGGCTTTCTGTCACCCGTCGCTGCAACGGGAGGATGGCAAGCTCAGGATTATTGATGCAGAGAATGCCTGGTTTGTTCGGGTGGATAGTGTGCAGCAGTATGGAGACGACCCCTTTCTTGAAAAAGTAACCATTAATCCAGCGAAACCGCTGCTTTTTCTGAATATAGAATCCAAACCAGAGGCAACGGCACTGATCTGGGAGCATATCGAAGATGAACCAGGAAAAAGATGTCCCAATCCACGGGTAATACTTACCAGGGAATCAGTTCCCGGTGTGGTAAATAAACCTGTTTCTGTAGACATCCGGAGTTTTGGGATCCGTACGCCATATAGTTCTTTTGAAACTCCATCCTACGGAATTGTTGGTATGTACCACATTCTCCCACCTGCCCTGGCCTGGTTGTGGCGCCTGGTTGCGCCACGTGGCCATAACAATCCAAGTATCGTCTCTTCAGGAGGAATGCAGAGTGAAGGAGTTGGGTCTTTCTGGCCCTTTGCAACAGGCAAGCGTGTAAATCATGCCAACATGCTCCTGAAACAGATTATCGAGACACCCCGGACCACCTTTACACTGGTTCCCAACCAACATATAGGAGTTTGGAAAGTGGGTTTCAAGCCCCAGCTCCTGATGCGTGAATACCTGACCCGCCGGGGAGCGGCGAAGTTGCGCAGCGACCAGTATCAGCCTGCCCGTTGCTCACTGCTGGGTTATGAATTGAATTACCTGACCCTGGAAGGTTCTAAGATTCCGTCCCGCTTCCTCAAGGTATATAAGCAGCCAGAGGTAGATTTCGCAGGATATGATGCAGGGGCGGAGCAGCTAAGGAAATTCTTTAAGGAAGAGCTGCAAAACTATCTGAAACCGGATTTGCTACAAACAGGGCGGAGAATAATTGATGCTTGTCTTTCGGATGCGACCGCGGAGGAGTATAATGAGCTTGTTCCCATGAATTATCAGTACCGATTCAGCAACATCGAGTCCTATGAACAAAACTCAGAGTTAATGTAGATACCTGCGATGTGGGCCCTCACTCTGTTCGAAAGTGGCACTTTTCTTGTAGTTTGATCTAAGCTGAGTGAGATTATAATATGCGTATACACTATAGAAGATACTTTATTTTGCTCCTTTTTGCCTGCATGATCACGTCTGTCTATGCGCAGAAAAAGGACTATGCCCGGGGATATATCATACAGCCTGAAGGTGATACGCTTGAGGGCTGGGTAAAGGACCGGTCTTCCGGAACTTCTCCGGATCTGTATGCACGCATTCACTTCAAAGCGGATAAGGCCCGTGGTAAAAGAAGATATGGTCCCCGTGATATCCTCGCATACAATGTCAATGGCCAGCTCTTTGGATCAGTCCCCGTGTATGAGGAAAGCGAGTTTTTTAGGTTCAGATACCCTGTAGGTGAAGGCTACGAGCGGGTCTTTTTAAAAGTCATTGCAAGAAATGGAGACCTGACGTATTATCACTGGGAATATATTGATGGGGACAGCAACTATATTGATTACATACCCCTGTTCCATAGAGAAGGATTTCATGAAATGGTCAGGGTTACCCAGGGCTTTCTGGGATTGAAGAGGAATAAACTGACCGCTTATTTTTCAGATTGTCCCGATCTGGTCCACGCCATCGAGGTGAAACAAGTAAATGACATCCATGAAGTCTACAATTTCTATGTGGACCATTGTGTGAATGCAAGGCAATCCCACTAGATTTTAATAGCAATTTTTGTTGGAGATTTACTCCGAAGGATTGGTTTGGAATTTCTGGGTCTTTTAAATAGCTTTAGCGCAAAGTACATCGCTCGCAAAATGCAAAAAGGTGAATGGATATATCCGGGAATTCTGGTCATGCTGGTCTTCCTGAGTTCTTGTTCCAAGCCATTGGAATGGCCACCTTCTCCTTTGTATAATTTCGAGAAGGGAGAATCGAATACGACGCAAGTGACAGACCTGGAAAGCGCCAAGAAGGCGATTGTGGGGCATTATGCACATTATGATGTGGTGTCTTACGAAGACACGACCACCAGGACCACCATGCGGACCTTTATTATTTCTTATGGATTTACTGATTTTTACCTGGAAGACGGTAAGCTTATGCAGTCTGACCGATTTGTGCATGCCGAACAAAAACTAAGTAATAAGAAAGCTAAATCTGTATTCAGCGACGAAGCCGTCCAGGCCATTAAGCCCAGGGTGCAGGAAGTTGAATTGACCAGGAAAGATGGAAGATGGCACATATACAGGCCTGCAACACCCAGCCTCCTGGGGATAAAAGGAGATCCATTGAAATCCCTATCAAAGGATCCCAACGATCCCAACTTGACAGATCCTGATCTGGATGGTTTTCCCGGAGTTACAGTTCAGCTCAGTGTGGGAAAATTTTTCAAGGGTGCGATCTATATAACACGAAGGGAAATTTTTAGCAATTACGTGGCATTGAACAATAATGGCACCATAAGCGGATACGTTGTTGACCAATCTGAGCAATTTGTAGTTGGCGCTTCAAAAAAAATACTAAATCAGGAATCAAACTCCATTCAGCATCCCGATCCGGGGATGAGTCCTGTTTTATTGGTTCCGGTCGACCCGAACATAGATACTCTTGAGGAATTAATGCAGATAAGAGATGAAATATTTCCCAAGGAACCTGAATTTATTTCGGGGAAATAGCGCGCGCTGAGTAGATATTAAACCGATAATCCCAATAAATGATGAGCGAGGAGCCAAATGATCATGATTTCAGTCAAATGGAATTAAATGCTGAGAGCATAAAGGAATTATGGTCCAAGACTTACAATACAGAAGGAAAGCCAGACTGGTCGCACATCCTTCCTTTCTACCATAAGGATATCTATTTCAGGGATTCCATTCAGGGGCTCAGGGGCCTGGAAGAGTTTAAAGCCATGACAGAGCGGCTTACAGATCGTTCAGGTGATTTATCCATGAATATCCTCAGAACCGCCCAGCAGGGTATGGACATCTTTATTGAGTGGGAAATGACACTAACATTTAAAAAAAGACCCAGTTCCGTATTATATGGTTCCAGCCGTGTTACCCTTAATGACGAAGGCAAGATCATTGAACAACGGGATTACTATGATCTCTGGGGAGATATATTCGATAATATTCCGCGATTTGGCAAAGCCTACCGAAGGTTTATGAGAAAGAAATTTGGCTGAGATACATGAAGTTTATGAAGCTGCCTAAATATTTCAAAGCGTATGAGGTGTCCAACATCTCGGCAATGATTAAAAACAACCGGCGGGATCCGGTAATCTGTACCGAAGACTTCAAGGATCGGCTGGTCGTGATCACTGGTGGCACAGCAGGGATAGGTTACCTTACAGCCAGGAAATTCGCTTCTCAGGGAGCCAATCTCCTGTGCATAAACCGGAGTGAGGAAAAGAGTGCGGCCCTGAAAGAAGAGCTCGAAAAGGAATTTGGTATCAGCTGTGAGTACATTCTTGCTGATATGAGTGTTATGGCAGATGTTCAGCGTGCAGCTGAAGAACTTCAAAAGATCGACATTCCCATTGACGTGCTGGTACATAATGCGGGAGTGCATCGAACCAAGAGGGAGCTGACCCCTGAAGGATTTGACAAAGTTTTTTTGGTAAATCATCTTTCTTCATTTATGATCAACATCCTGGTAAGCGAGAAGCTAAAATCGCAGAAAAAAGCAAGAATTATACTGGTCAATTCCGAAGGTCATCGTTTTGCTGCCTGGGGCTTGACACTTGATGATTTGAACTGGGATAAACGCCGTTATTCCGGATTGAAAAGTTATGGTTCGGCCAAGCTGGCCCAACTTCAAACCATGATTGTATTTGATGAGTATTTCAGGGAGTCGGGAGTGACCATCAATGCCATGCATCCGGGAGCAGTCAGATCGGAGACCGGAAAGGAAAACGGTGCTTTCTACCGCTGGTTTAAAAGGAACCTTTTTGATAAGATGCTGAGGCCTACGGATATTGCATCAGAGTCGATTTACTACCTTGGGGTTTCTGGTGATGTAGAAGGATTAAGCGGAAGGTTCTTTAACCTGACTACGGAGGAAGAACCCGCACCACCCGCGCTGGACAAAGAAGCGGCCTTAGAAATATGGGCAAAAAGTGTGGAGATGTCTAAAGTAAAGGACATCATCCAAAAATGATGAAACGGTATGACGGAAAAGAATTATCATACAGTTGTTGTTGGAGGAGGGATGGCCGGACTGACCAGTGCGGCATATCTTGCCAAGGAGGGCCGGAGTGTTTTGCTGATAGAGAAGAACCAGGAATGCGGGGGCCTGGTGAATTCCTTTTCGCGTGACGGTTTTCAATTTGAAGCTGGCGTAAGGGCTCTAGAAAATGCGGGAATCATTTTCCCCATGTTAAAGGAACTGGGCATAAAGCTTGATGTAGTTAAAAGTCCTGTATCTGTGGGAATAGAGAACGAGATCCTGCATATTGAGGACAGCAACAGCTTACGAGATTATGGGAAGTTGCTAAAGAAGGTCTATCCGCAAAGTGAAGCGGAAATCGATGATGTTATACAGATCATCCGGAAGGTCATGAAAAACATGGATGTGCTTTATGGCATTGAGAACCCAAATTTTAAAGACCTGAAGGGCGATAGGGCCTATTTATTCAAAAAATTGCTTCCCTGGTTGCCAAAATTCCTGCTTACCATAGGAAGGATCAACCGGATGAATATGCCGGTAGAGCCTTACCTTGAAAAGATTATTAAAAACCCATCCCTGAGAGACATCATCTCCCAACATTTTTTTAAAAATACCCCCACTTTTTTTGCCTTGAGCTACTTCACCCTCTACCTGGATTATTTTTATCCAAAAGGAGGTGTGGGCAAGCTGGCCGAGGTCATCGAAAACCGCTTCCTCGAATATGGCGGCGAAATCAAGCGCGAAACCATCATTGAAAAGGTGGAAGCCTTCGAAAACAGGGTATGGGATCAGAACAAGGTAAGTTACACCTATGAGAATCTTATCTGGGCAGCTGACCTGAAGACTTTCTACAGGATTACGGATACGGGGGGCTTCTCTGCTAAGATCCGGGCGAAATTCGAAAATGCAAAAAGTCGCATCATGGTAAAACGGGGAGGAGATTCGGTTTTTACGATGTATGTTGAAGTGGACGAACCCAAAGAAAGTTTTAAGAAAATTGCGAACGGGCACTTCTTTTATTCTCCTTCGAAACAGGGCTTGGGACAAACCCACTGGAGCGAGCTCGATCGTATTTTAGAAGTACCCGGGGAATCAGGTAAGCCTCAAATTTTGAGCTGGCTCGATAAATTTCTTGACCTGAATACCTATGAGATTTCTATACCGGCCCTTAAAGATCCTGATCTGACACCAGAAGGCAAAACGGGATTGATTATTAGCTTCCTCACCGAATATGATCTGTTTAAAATGATTGCTGATGCGGGCTGGTATAAGGAATTTATTACTGAAATAGAGGATCGCATCATCAGGGTACTTGCCGATTCTGTTTATCCCATGCTCAAGGATAAGGTGATGGCCCGCTTTTCATTTACACCGCTGAGCTATGAGAATAGAGTAGGAAGTTCGGAGGGGGCAATTACCGGGTGGTCTTTCCAGGAACCCATCCCAGTGGTAAATAAAATACAGGCCGCAAATAGGGCAGTCGTCACACCCTTGCCTTCCATCTATCAGGCTGGTCAATGGACCTATAGTCCGGCCGGAGTACCCATGTCCATTCTTACCGGAAAACTGGCTGCCCGCAGGATCTTAAAAGCTTAACTACAACAAGAGATATAGTAAGATTGCAATGATTACAGAAACAGCAATTCCCAAATAAAGCTGCTTTACGATGGTCCTGGGGGAGAAAGTTTTGAATTTTCCGGAGTTCGCCAGTTCGTTATACTTGGAGATCAAATCATCCCGGTCCTTCACAGTAGTCGAGCAACCCGGACTGTCGGCAATATAGTGCTGGGCAAAAGGAAAACACACCACTGTACTGGCTTCCGGTTCTGCCAATCCCGGGAAAAGTGTGTTTTCGATGATGTGAATATCTTTTGGTGGAATATCCAGGGCTTTTTCAACTTCAGCCGGATCAAAAATCACGGCAAAAGGAGTATCATCGCCATGAGCAAGGTCCTTACTGTAAGAGATAGATGTGTTCCCCATGAGCCAAAGCTTTTGATCCAGTTCGCGCATCTTTCCATTTTTAATGCTGCCTGTTAGTTTCAGTTTTCTGTTTGTCTTGTTTTCCTGAATATCCAGATAAACTTCTCCCTTTGAACTCGTTGTGAAAAAGGCCTCTTTGCAATTTGGATTGGCGACACCTTTTGAGGGCTCAGCAATTAAAGTGTTGCTTAATATATCGATGAAAATAAAAGACAAAAGTCCGGTTTTTTTGTCAGTTGCAATAAGGTAAGACTCTAGCCTGGTGCCCCAAAAAGAACTTGCACGTGTACCCAGATTACCAACTCCCATGTAATAATCTGGCTCGTCATCGGAAAAGAACTTGGTCTTGGCAAGCTCATAACGATCGGTCAGCATAGATTTTGCCCATTCGATATCCTTGAGCTTGAAAAACAGAAACAGACTATATGGTTCAATCACAAAACCGATATAGGGCGTATTTTTTGAAGCTCTTAAGAGCAATTTCTTCATCACAAACGAAGGCAACAACCCTTTGAGTTTCTGGAGAAAAAGCAGATCGCTCACCTCCATAGGATTGATCATGCTCTCAACTCCATTTATGAATTTTTCCTCATTCTGTATTTCCATATGCCTGACTTCAATGAATAGTGGAAGGACCAACGCATAAAACTAACAGATAAATTTCAATTTTTAGCTATGGAACCAAGAGATTGAAGTTCCAATTTGTCTCATGTAATGAAACTATTTCCGATGTGTGTTGTTTAACTATTGATTTGACATCTTGAACAAAACCAGCTGGATGAAAGCAGACACACAATACAAAGGTATGATGGATTTTTATAAATTGCAGGTCAGGACCCCACAAGGGAATGAACTCCCCATGGCCGAATATAAGGGGAAAGCGATATTGATTGTTAACACAGCAACAAAATGTGGTCTGGCTCCTCAGTTCAGGGAGTTGGAGGTTTTGCACCAGAAATACAGGGAGAAAGGTTTGGTGATTATAGGATTTCCCTGCAACCAATTTCAGAACCAGGAACCTGAGACAAACGATACCATGGAACAAAGCTGTGAACTCAATTTCGGAGTTACATTTCAACTGACCGAGAAAATTATGGTGAATGGCAAAGAGACGCATCCCGTTTTTAAGTACCTGAAGGATCAACTCCCGGGGAAGCTGGGCAAAAGAATCAAGTGGAATTTCACCAAATTCCTGATCACTCCCGATGGTCAACCTTACAAGCGTTATGCACCTTCCACGAAACCGGGATCCATGGAGAAAGATATCCAGGCCATCTTATCTGGCTCTTGATGCGCTTCAATTCCTGAACAATGGGGATTCATAACTTTTTCCTGCTTGTATAATGATGGTACTCCGGATGGCCTGATCAAGCTTGTCTGAAGGATGCGCCCACAGGGCATATGTGCCCGGTGCAAGAAGGGACAGGTCAATTGAAACAGGGACGCTGCTTACTTTTACTTCAGAAACAAGCCCCCCCAGGATATTATAAATACGAATGTGGTCAATGTCCAGGGAGGATTGAATATGCAAACGGGTTTCTGCAGGGTTGGGATATACCATGAAGTTATCCGCGGGAAAGGAAGAATGGGTATAAGTGGACACACTCCAATCAAGCTTGAGATGAGGAATAATCGATTGTACCCAGGAGGTGTATTGTAGGCCGCTGGGGTGCAAACCATCTCCTGCAACCAGAGAGGGATTTTCTAAGCCAGTTCTGGAAATGGGTGTAATGTCTATATATGCGATCCTGTATTCAGCAGCAATCCTTTGTTTGATATGGTTATAGTCATCAATCTCCTTACTTATGGTTTCGCGACCCCCCCCAAATGAGGTAAATGCATAATCGGGGATGGAGAGGATAAATACCCGGGAGGTGTCCTGATCAACGATTTGAAGCGCTTGCTCAATAATTTCTCTTAAATCAGGTTCGTAGCTGGTCATATCTATTCCCTGGTACTGGTTGTTTACCCCGATAAGAATGGATACAAGGTTATAGTCTTTATCCTTGTCAAGCATGGTATTGATACCCTGGATTAAATTACCTGTCGTCCATCCAGTGGTGGCAATATAGTCTGGATAGTCTGCCGTAACCCCCAGGGTTCTTAATTCATCAATAAATTGATGTGGCCATCTTTTTTGGATATCGACCGATTCACCAATGGTATAAGAGTCACCCAGGGCAAGCATGGTCACGTGCGGGTCAATGGTAATCTCCTGGCTGAATATGATGCGAGAAATCAAAAGAAGGAAAAATGCAAGAGACGTTCTTTTCATGGCTGTTATTTTAAATCATAACAAATCCGGAAATGTATTGTTGCGGCTATATAAGTACCAAATAAAGGAAAAAAGCTCCATATACATCTGAAGACTGATGGCCTGTATTGTGAATATGTTTACCTTAGACCTTAACTGTTAACCTGTATGGCCATGAGATTTCACGCCTTCGTAATCTTGTTTGTGTTGTTCTGTGCAAGCACTGTTGAGGGACAGCAGGACAAGTTTCCACCCTGCAGCATTCCAATGGATTGGGACCGTATTTTGGTCACCGATTCTCCTTTGCCCGAAAATGCAGAAAAGTTCCTGATCGTAACCAACCGTCCATACAATCGCGAGGCTCAGGGGGAAGATGTATTCCCCAATGAGGTTTCAGAATACAGAAAGGTGACTTATTTGCTGGCAACATGTGACGGTGAAAAGTGGGCCCTGAACAGGGTGAATGATTTTATGTCGGGGATGACAGCCATTGATAATGGTCGGGATATTCTCTTGTTTGTGCATGGGCATGGCAAATCGATGCCTGCAGCACTTACCCGGGGGCACCAGATTATTGACAAGTATAATGTTTCAATGATACTTTTCGACTGGCCCTCTTTCAACTCCAATTTTAATAAGTCGCTCTCCAGGATAAGGAGGTGTGGTGAAAACTATTACAACCTGTTGCTTCAGCTGCAGGAATACAGGAGCCTTTATATGCAACCCGGGCAACACCTGAGTATGTTGATGCATAGCCTGGGGAATTATTTTCTCACCCACCTGGTGGTTAACGGAAACAACCAGTACATGGATGAAAAAATCTTTGATAACATCATCATGAATTCGGCAGCTGTGCGTTCAAAGGAGCACGGAGAGGTCATTTCACAGATTGGGATGCAGGAGAATCTGTATGTGATCTTCAACAACAATGACAAGGTGTTGAGGGGAGCCCATCTGCTTACCGCGGGCAAGATGCTTGGGAATGTGGTTATTGAACCCCTGGCCACGGGGGCCACTTATATTGATTTTACAAATGTGGCCGGCACGCAGCATACATATTTTGCCGGATATCATCAATTTGAGATAGACCTGCCGGCCTTTGAACATGTTTTTGATACCGCCTTCCACGGGGAGAGGGTAGACCTGTCCGACGAAAAGATGTTTTCACGGAAGGGCAGTCAGCCCATATGGATGGTGATGGATCGTGGATCAAATGCAGAGCAATAAAACCTGCTCGTTTACTGATAGCAATCCGGATCCGGTTGGCCAGAAGATCTATTCTACACACCATTTTTCACAACTTCTTAATTGTTAAATAGCTGAACAGCCCATATTTGTATCTGCCTGATATATAGCGATATAATAAATATTGTTTAATGATTTATGTTAAAAATTAAACATTTATGACCAAATAATGTTTAACATAACAAACAAATCATTAAACAAATAATCATGAAAACACAAGTACACATTTTAAGAACCGAAAATCCGATCGTAATGGTCAGAAGAGGCCTTATTGCCATGATGCTGGTCTTATTTGCCAGTATGACTATGGCTCAAACCACTGTTGTTGACATCATTGTAAACAGTGATGATCACGAAAGCCTTGAGGCAGCTGTTATTGCCGCAGGTCTGGCTGACGCTTTATCCGGTGATGGACCCTTCACCGTATTTGCTCCCACCGATGCTGCCTTTGCCGCCCTTGGACAGGAGACCATTGATGCACTTTTTGCTGATCCGACAGGCAGCCTGGCAACCATTCTTCAGTACCATGTTGTAGGTGCCAGTGTAATGTCCGGAGCACTTACTGATGGACAGATCGTTGAGATGTTCGAAGGAACAGATGCTTTTGTATCGCTCTACGACGATATGGCTTATATTAACCAGGCCATGATCACCGTTAAGGATCTGGTGGCTGACAACGGTGTTGTGCATGTTATCGACGCTGTGATTACACAACCCGAGTCTATTGTTGACATTGTTGTGAACAGTCCGCGTCACGAGAGTCTGGAAGCTGCGGTTATCGCTGCTGAGCTTGCAGATGCTCTATCTGCTGAAGGAACATTTACCCTGTTCGCTCCCACCGATGACGCCTTTGCCGCCCTTGGACAGGAGACCATTGATGCGCTTTTTGCTGATCCGACAGGAGCTCTCGCCGACATCCTTAAATATCACGTGGTTGGTGCCACTGCAATGTCAGGAGATCTTTCCGATGGTGACATGTTTACCACCCTGGCCGAGAAAGATATTGAAATCACGATCAACGAGGACGGTGTCTTTGTGAATAAATCAAAAGTGATTTTTGCTGATTACGAAGCTCCCAACGGAGTGGTGCATGTAGTTGATGCGGTTGTTGTTGAGCCCACCACTGTTGTTGACATCATCGTAAACAGTGATGATCACGAAAGCCTTGAGGCAGCTGTTATTGCCGCAGGTCTGGCTGACGCTTTATCCGGTGATGGACCCTTCACCGTATTTGCTCCCACCGATGCTGCCTTTGCCGCCCTTGGACAGGAGACCATTGATGCACTTTTTGCTGATCCGACAGGCAGCCTGGCAACCATTCTTCAGTACCATGTTGTAGGTGCCAGTGTAATGTCCGGAGCACTTACTGATGGACAGATCGTTGAGATGTTCGAAGGAACAGATGCTTTTGTATCGCTCTACGACGATATGGCTTATATTAACCAGGCCATGATCACCGTTAAGGATCTGGTGGCTGACAACGGTGTTGTGCATGTTATCGACGCTGTGATTACACAACCCGAGTCTATTGTTGACATTGTTGTGAACAGTCCGCGTCACGAGAGTCTGGAAGCTGCGGTTATCGCTGCTGAGCTTGCAGATGCTCTATCTGCTGAAGGAACATTTACCCTGTTCGCTCCCACCGATGACGCCTTTGCCGCCCTTGGACAGGAGACCATTGATGCGCTTTTTGCTGATCCGACAGGAGCTCTCGCCGACATCCTTAAATATCACGTGGTTGGTGCCACTGCAATGTCAGGAGATCTTTCCGATGGTGACATGTTTACCACCCTGGCCGAGAAAGATATTGAAATCACGATCAACGAGGACGGTGTCTTTGTGAATAAATCAAAAGTGATTTTTGCTGATTACGAAGCTCCCAACGGAGTGGTGCATGTAGTTGATGCGGTTGTTGTTGAGCCCACCACTGTTGTTGACATCATCGTAAACAGTGATGATCACGAAAGCCTTGAGGCAGCTGTTATTGCCGCAGGTCTGGCTGACGCTTTATCCGGTGATGGACCCTTCACCGTATTTGCTCCCACCGATGCTGCCTTTGCCGCCCTTGGACAGGAGACCATTGATGCACTTTTTGCTGATCCGACAGGCAGCCTGGCAACCATTCTTCAGTACCATGTTGTAGGTGCCAGTGTAATGTCCGGAGCACTTACTGATGGACAGATCGTTGAGATGTTCGAAGGAACAGATGCTTTTGTATCGCTCTACGACGATATGGCTTATATTAACCAGGCCATGATCACCGTTAAGGATCTGGTGGCTGACAACGGTGTTGTGCATGTTATCGACGCTGTGATTACACAACCCGAGTCTATTGTTGACATTGTTGTGAACAGTCCGCGTCACGAGAGTCTGGAAGCTGCGGTTATCGCTGCTGAGCTTGCAGATGCTCTATCTGCTGAAGGAACATTTACCCTGTTCGCTCCCACCGATGACGCCTTTGCCGCCCTTGGACAGGAGACCATTGATGCGCTTTTTGCTGATCCGACAGGAGCTCTCGCCGACATCCTTAAATATCACGTGGTTGGTGCCACTGCATTGTCAGGAGATCTTTCCGATGGTGACATGTTTACCACCCTGGCCGAGAAAGATATTGAAATCACGATCAACGAGGACGGTGTCTTTGTGAATAATGCAAAAGTGATTTTTGCTGATTACGAAGCTCCCAACGGAGTGGTGCATGTAGTTGATGCGGTTGTTGTTGAGCCCACCACTGTTGTTGACATCATCGTAAACAGTGATGTTCACGAAAGCCTTGAGGCAGCTGTTATTGCCGCAGGTCTGGCTGACGCTTTATCCGGTGATGGACCCTTCACCGTATTTGCTCCCACCGATGCTGCCTTTGCCGCCCTTGGACAGGAGACCATTGATGCGCTTTTTGCTGATCCGACAGGTAGCCTGGCAACCATTCTTCAGTACCATGTTGTAGGTGCCAGTGTAATGTCCGGAGCACTTACTGATGGACAGATCGTTGAGATGTTCGAAGGAACAGATGCTTTTGTATCGCTCTACGACGATATGGCTTATATGAACCAGGCCATGATCACCGTTAAGGATCTGGTGGCTGACAACGGTGTTGTGCATGTTATCGACGCTGTGATTACACAACCCGAGTCTATTGTTGACATTGTTGTGAACAGTCCGCGTCACGAGAGTCTGGAAGCTGCGGTTATCGCTGCTGAGCTTGCAGATGCTCTATCTGCTGAAGGAACATTTACCCTGTTCGCTCCCACCGATGACGCCTTTGCCGCCCTTGGACAGGAGACCATTGATGCGCTTTTTGCTGATCCGACAGGAGCTCTCGCCGACATCCTTAAATATCACGTGGTTGGTGCCACTGCATTGTCAGGAGATCTTTCCGATGGTGACATGTTTACCACCCTGGCCGAGAAAGATATTGAAATCACGATCAACGAGGACGGTGTCTTTGTGAATAATGCAAAAGTGATTTTTGCTGATTACGTAGCTCCCAACGGTGTGGTACATGTGATAGATGCCGTACTCACCCAAACAGCTACTGGAGTTCGTGAAATGATTATTGACAAAGCAAATGTGTCAGTATATCCGAATCCGGCAAGCGATTATGTAAGCGTAAGTTTTGAAGTTGCCAAGGATACAGAAATTAGTCTCGAATTGTATGATATGCTCGGACAACAGGTTCGCATCCAAAAGCTGGGATATATGCTCCAGGGAAGCAATACTGTCGAAATGAGTGTAAACGATCTCGAAACAGGCATGTATCTCTTAATTATTAACACCGGTAAAAGTCAAATTGCAAATAAGGTTAAGGTTGTGAAGTAGCGTTTGTTACCGGATTTTGTAAAGGCCGTCCGCTTTTGTGGATGGCCTTTTACATTTGTACCTGACCTTAATAAGAATTAATTTGACAGCATAAACCATACATCTTGACCTTTGTGAAGGAGAAAAGGATGGCCCGGAAAGATTTATAAGATGGCGACAGTATTAATTACCGGAGGTACAGGGCTTATAGGGAATCATCTTTGTAACAGATTACAGGAAAGAGGATATGAAGTTTCTATTCTAAGCAGATTCAGAAGCGAAGAAGAACCCATACAGACCTACATCTGGGACATAGACAAATTTGAAATGGATAAAGAAGCCATTGCAAATGCAGACTATATCATACACCTTTCAGGGACAAGTATTGGGGAAAAAAGATGGACCACCAAAAGAAAGAAACAAATCGTTGATAGCAGAATCAAATCAGGACAATTGATTTACGATGAAGTAAAAAGACAAAATAAAAAAGTGAGCGCTTTCATCTCAGCTTCAGCCATAGGATATTATGGCGCATATACAAGCAAAAGCGTATGGATTGAAACAGATCCCCCCGGAGATGACTTTCTTGGTCAGACTTGCAGAGATTGGGAAGATGCTGCCAACAGATTGATGGATTTGGGAATAAGAACGGTCAAGATAAGAACAGGTGTGGTTCTGACAAAACGGAGAGGAGCATTATCAAAGATGATGGTTCCCATAAAAATCGGTTTTGGTTCGGCCATTGGTAACGGGAAACAATATTTTCCCTGGATACACATAGACGATCTATGCGACATATATATAAAAGCGATTGAAGACAGTCAAATGTTTGGCGCATATAATGCAGTTGCGCCTGAACATGTTACAAATAAGGATTTTACGCAATCATTGGCTCATCATTTAAATAAGACCCTCTGGTTCCCGAATATTCCTGCTTTTGTAATGAAAATGGTATTCGGCAAAATGTCGGAGATCCTTTTACATGGGAGCAGGGTTTCATCTGAAAAAATCCAGGCAGCAGGATATAAGTTTCAGTTTCCCACCTTGGATGGTGCATTAAAACAGTTATTGCATGAATCGCTACCTTTCGTCCCATTATCTGAGCGATTTGCTGAAAAAGGTAACAGGTAAAAATAGAACATACCATATCCAGGTGTATGAGATAGAACTTGCAATGAAGCCATTCATCTCAGGGTCCACTCATGAAGAATGATATAAAAAGCACATACGGGTCCTGGGTCCTGGTAGCAGGTGCAGCCGAGGGACTGGGCAGAGCCTTCTCTCAATCACTGGCCAGGAGGGGAATAAATGTGATTCTGGTGGACCAGAAGACAGATCTTCTCAACTCCCTGGCCGGTCAGCTGGAAAACACCTTCGGGATCCTGGTAAAAAAGCTTCCCCTGGATCTGGCTGAAGGGGACGCTGTGAACCTCATGATGGAGACCATTCGGTAGCGAAGGATCAAAGAAAGGGCATTCTTCTTATGTCTTCTCTGGCGGGTTCCTGGGGGACAAAATTTCTGGCCCCTTATGGAGGAAGCAAGGCCTTCAACCACATCCTGGCTGAGTCTCTCCACTATGAATTGAAGGAAGAAGGCTTTGATGTTCTGGCTTGTATTGCAGGGGCAATTGCCACGCCGGGATACATGGCTTCACTTCCCACTGGGCGGGTAACAGGACGGTCTGTGATGCAGCCTGACAAAGTAGTTGAAGCCTGCTTTCGATCCTTTGGTCGCAGGCCATTTGTGATTCCTGGTTACAAAAACAAACTCATCTATTTCATTATGACCCGGATCCTGCCCAGGAGCCTCTCTCTAAGGACGATGAACCGTGCAGTAGAGGGATTGTACAGGGAAAAATTCTAGATCTTCTTATTCAGGCATCGATTTGCCTGATCTGAGTGCGGGGAACCAGGTTTTATCGCGCCTGTCCTGGTAGGGAACCTGGCCACCATTATGGTTCTGGTGCGCCGATCTGGGGAGGAGCATTACCTCTTTGGGACCCTTTAGCTGGTTAAGCCCGGCCAGAATCCCTTCCGGGGGACAGGTTTCGTCCAGCAAGCCCACGCCTACCAGAACAGGACATTTGATATCCGGAACAAAATGGGACACATCGTAATACCTGCTGGCTTCATGTACCTTTTCGGGATCTTTGTTCTCTGTAGAATAATACCATTGCGGCCAGCCTCCCTTGCGCCCTATTTCGGGACCAAGATGATCAAAGCCGGCTGGAACAAGTGCCACACACGCCGTAATGCCGGGATAGAGTCCCGCAGTCATGAAAGCCTGAAGTCCGCCCTGTGAATCACCTGTAACTACCAGGGTTTCTCCATTCCAGTCAGGCCTCTGTGCCAGGTAGTCTGCCGCCCGGTAGCAGGAAAGGTACATGCGGAGAAAATAGCTGGTTTCTTTGTCATCGTTGCCAAGGGCTGAGTAATTTTTCAGATCACCTTTGGCCTTCTCCATATAAAAAGATTGTTCTTCAAGGATAGGCAGGTCATGGGCTGAGATGTTCAGGACGAGCCACCCCTCTTTGGCGCGGTCCACTGCCCAATTTTTTTCCAGGGGATATACGCCGGCCCATTGAACGATCAGCAGAGCAGGAAATTTATCGCCCTCAGCAGGCCGGGCAAGCTGTCCCCTGATTTGAGATCCCCTGATGTTATCCATGGCGATTTCATAATAGTCCACCCCGGGGACCTCCGCTGCACCTTTTTCCAGGCGGGCATTGACAGGCACCGCTTCCAATTCGGATATTTTTTCTGCCCAAAAAGATTTGAAATCATCGGGCCGGGAACTGGATAATTGGAACTGATCGGTATCTGCGACTGCTCCCCCGGTGGCGCTGCTATAAAAAACATCTTCCTTTCCCCAGTAGACCTTGAGTAACACCGATCCTGGAGCATCGAAGGTGTATTGTACGATGGCTGTACTGTCCGCAAGATGGAGTAAGCCTTGATCCATTGTCAATAGTCCCCCGGCTTTTACAATGAATCTCAACGAATCCAAATCCTTTTGGCCGTTGGCCTTGATGGTCCAGGTTACCGTCTCCCCGGTAGTATAGACTCCATCCGCTTTGTCAGGAATAACATCGATCTGCGCCCAGGATTGGATGAAGAAGGCACAAAAAAACAACGCGGAGAGAAATATGATACGAATGTTCGTTTTCATGGGACTTTGAAATATAATGGTTCATATTCTTGAAACAAGGTTTTTCCATTTAGGGGAGGGGTTCTGCAGGTTGATCTGACTGGACAATAGGATAAGAAGGAGGCACAGTACCGTTTTTCACCTTCACGGCCGGTCCTGGACCATCTCCAAAATCCGGATCCTTTTCCATGGTCAGAACAAATTTGTCAAACTCAAAACCGTCTTCTCTCAGGCTGAACTGGATATCATGAAGTCCGGGCTCGGCAATGTCCAGATAGATCAGATAGGGTTCTCCACAATGCACTTTCTCGGTTCGCTGCTTGCTCTCCCAGTGCCAGGTTTGTTTGCCCTCACACCACTGGAGGCGCTGACCGGTTTCAGGCCATGTGCCGTTTACTCCCACATGCAGACCATTGTCTTCACCACCGGTGCTGTGGGCACGAACCCAGGCATAATATTTTCCCGGCGTGTTAAAATGGATTTTATAATGGAGAACAGCCAGTTTTCCGGGTTCGTTGCTAAAATTTTCTCCTCCAATTAAGGCATCTTCATGGGTGACACGGGTATCGGGTAGTATCTCAAGATAAGCTCCGTTGCTGGCTCCGGCCACATGTGACTCATCATCGTCCCTGCCAACAGATGGTGATTCATTCTTGCTTGTACGGTACCATTGCCGGATTTCTGTAAGGGATTGTTTGTAGAAAAACTCTGCTTCAACGGCCACAACGCCATCAAGCTCTTCAAAAATTACATCTTCACCTACAATGGGATTGGAATATTCATTTGCCTGGGCATTTACTGTAAAAGCAACAACGATCAGCAATACTAAAATTTGTTTCATGTTTCAGGAGTTGAGATAAAAACAGGAGTGTAATAATACTATTTATTTGAAAGCTGTGCTATGGTGCTGTTCAAGGGGAAGTTTTATGAAAAATGTGGATCCTTTGCCTAATTCGCTCTCTACCCATATTTCCCCACGGTGTATTTCAATAAAATCCTTGCAGATTAACATGCCGAGACCGATTCCTTTCTCATTTTCAGTGCCACTGGATGAGAAATGCACATTGGGATTGAATAGTTTTTCAGCATCTTCTTCGGATATACCGATACCATTGTCCCTGACATATGCAATGATGTGCTCATCTTCAATTTTACAATCCACCTCAATTTTCCCATTCTTATGTGTAAATTTAATGGCATTGGTAAGCAGGTTCTGAATTACCACATTGATCAGGTCTGGGTCAAGTTCCAGTATTATTTCTTCTGATGCACTCCCGAATTCAACCTCGATATTTTTAGAGATGGCCTGATAATTCAAGAGTTTAATTTTATTTTTGATCAAAGCAACCATATCTGTCTTTCGGGGGTGTAACTTTAACTTTCCTCTCTGGGACCTGGACCAGCTCAGCAGGTTGTCAAGAAGGTTATACACATTGTCTGCAGAATCACTGATGATTCCAATCATCTCCTTGATCTCGTGATCAGAATAGCCATCATATTTTAACTTGATCAATTCAATAAAACCTTTCAGGGTGTTGAAAGGACTTCTGAGGTCATGTGATATGATTGAAAAGAGCTTGTCCTTAACGGAATTAGTAACATCCAATTCATCACGTTGAGTTTTCAGTTCATCACGCTGAGCTTTCAGTTCCTCTGTCTGCTCCTGGAGAATTGTGTTTTTCTGGTTGATTTCCTTGGTCCGTTCTATTACCTGTTCATTCAATGCTTTATTCCTGTTAATGATTTGTCGGAATCTGATATAAAAAATCAAAATTACAAGTAATGCCACGAACAATATGGCTAGAATTTTAAATGCCAGGGTTTTCCAGAAGGGCGGTGTAATGATTATTTTTACAGATGTTCCCTCCTCATTCCAAAGGCCGTCATTGTTTGAGGCTTTTACCCGGAAGGTATATTCGCCTGGATCGAGGTTGGTGTATGATGCACTATTTTTGGTGCCTGTGAAATTCCATTCCGGATCAAAGCCATCCAGTTTATAAGCATAGAGATTTTTGTCGCTTGAGATATAGTTCAATGCGGTAAATTCAAGGGAAAAAACCGTTTGTTTGTGTGACAGTGTGATTTGTTTCGCTTCACTGATGTGGGTCTTTAAGGGAGAAAGATCGCCAATAGGCACAGGTTTATTAAAAATCTGGAAATCTGTAATAACAACCGGTGGTATGTAGGGATTGCTCTGAATATTTTCGGGATGAAAAACATTGAAGCCATTGACCCCACCGAAATAGATTTCTCCATTGCTGGATTTGTAGGCACTGCCCTGGTAAAACTCATCATCCTGCAAACCGTCCGAATGATCATAATTTTTAAAAATGCCGGTTTCAGGATCCAGCATGGAAAGTCCCGCACTTGTACCCAGCCATAGTTTGCCCTGATCATCTTCCTGAATACTTTTAATCATGTCGCTTGGTAAACCATCTTTCCTATGATAAGTAAAAAAAGTTTTCTGTTGCCTGTCGAACTTATTCAAGCCCCCTGCCGTACCGACCCATAGGGTAGAATCAGCAGCCTCCATGATTGAAAAGACATATCCCTGGCTCAGGCTATTGTTGTTATGTTCATCATTTGTATAGGTGGTAAAAGTTTCTGTTTCCGGATCGAATGAATTCAGGCCAGAAGCTCCACAAATCCATATATCTCCATAAGAATCTTCTAAAATCATCCTTATCTGGTTGTCACTAATCTGGCTGTTATCAGGGGTGTAATTTACAAAGGTCTTGCTTTTTGCATCAAAATAACTGAGTCCCCCAAAAAATGATCCTGTCCATAAAACACCTCTTTTATCTTCAATAATCGAAAAGACCTGATTGCTACAAAGCTTGCTGTTTTCGCTGGTGTATTCTTTGAAAGTGCGATTTCCCCTGTTGAACAAATTCAGGCCTCCCCCCCATGTCCCGACCCAGAGATTGCCCCGGCTGTCTTCGTGGATAGATAGAACCGCATCACTGCCCAGATTGCTGTTCTTCCTGTTATAGTTTGAAAAGGTCCCGCTTTCCCTGTCAAACAGATTAATGCCTCCGCCATCTGTACCTATCCAGAAGTCGCCCCGGGAATCTTCTAAGAAAGAGGTCACGAAATTATTACTCAGGCTGTTTCCTTTCCCTGGAATATGCTTATAATGACCGAAAGATTTGTCGTATTTGGTATTCAGGTTAATGCCCCCGGCGAATGTCCCAATCCAGAGGTTTCCGGTAAGGTCTTCATAAATCGAATAAATCGAATTGTTATTTAAACTTTCTTCATCAAAGGGATCTGATGTGAATGTAAAAAATTTCCCCTTTTTTCTGTCGAATAAATTCAATCCTCTGTTTTCTGTGCCAATCCAGATCCGGTCGTGGCTGTCTTCGAAAACAGTGAATATATCATTGCTGCTGATGGAACCCGGATCGTTCACATCATTTATATAATGTACAATCTCGGGGTCACCTTTCCCGGAAAAGTTTATTACATAAAGTCCGTTTCGATAGGTACCCACCCAAATATTGTCCTTGCTATCACCGGTGATACTCTTTATTTCGCTGTTGCTTAACTTGGCATTCTGGTAATAGATTGGAGTAAAAACTTCCTTTTCCCTGTCGAAAAGGCTCAGATCACCAGTCAGTGTCCCTACCCAGATATTATTTCTGGAATCTTCATAAATAGAACAAATGTTTTTGCTCAAACTACCAGAACCTGACTCATTATGTGGAAAACGAACGAAATTTTTGTTGTAAGGGTCAAAACGGCTGAAATCGCCTCCGCTGGAGCCTACCCATAGATTCCCTTCGCGGTCCTCAAAAATAGACAGGACTGAAGTACCACTCAGGCCAGATGGATCATTCGCATCGTGCTCATATCGAATGAAGTTGTTGTGCGACCGGTCGAACATGTTTAATCCTCTCTCGGAACCAATCCATAAATTTCCAATGGAATCCTCGACAATATTGGAGAAATAATTGCCCAGAAGACTGCTTGTGTCGGATGGATTATAATGATAATTGGTGAAGGAGCGGCCATCATACTTATCTAATCCGCCCTCCGTTCCAAACCACATAAAACCTCTGCTATCCTGAAAAATGCAGGCTACAGTGTTTTGAGAAAGGCCGTCCCTGGTAGTAATATGATTAAACTTAAGCTCCGGATCCTGGGCAGAAATGATTTGAGGATAGGGAATTGTCGTTATGAGAAAGCATAAAAGACAATAAGTTAATACGCGTTTCACAATATGAGGGTTATACATTTTGATTGATCAGGTCACCGCCGAATAAGTGCCCGAACAAGTTATAACTCTTTTCTAATACTTTCATTTCACATTATTCACAAATTGTTGGAATGATGTGGGATTCAGTTCAAATACTGAACCAGGGTCCCGTATGGTTCCAGGAAAAGGGAATCCCCGTCTTTTGTATAAGTTCCGGCGTGGTATAATACAGGTCCCTCCACATGTATCAGTCCGGCATCCAGTCGAGTTCTTTTATTTGTCAAATTGTGAATGACTACGATTTCGCTGTCAGCGTCACGCAAGGCATAGGCGCAAAGATGTTCGGGTATATAATCCAATCTGCTTATGGTTCCACTTGAAAGGATGTTATGTTCCTTTCTCAAAGTGATCAGCTTTTTATAGTGCAACAGGAGCGATCCTGGATTTTCCAGCTGTTGCTTCACGGTTGTGATTTTTCCTGGTGTGGAGTAACGGGGTTCGATCCAGCTGGTCTGCCCCGGGTCGGCTCCGGGAAGATCCCAGACCATGGGTTCCCGTATGTATTCATCCGGCTTTTTTCCCAGCATGGCAATTTCTTCCCCGTAATAAATAAAAGGAATGCCTGGAAGGGTCAGCAAAATGGAGGCAGCCAGTTTGGCTTGCCGGGGATCATCAAGCAGGCTCATGATCCTGTCCTGGTCATGGTTTTTCAGAAAGATGGCATCGTTGTATGCATCCGAAACATCGCTGTAAACCTGGTGGATCTCCTCAAGGATCCTGGCAATGCCGGGATCTTTTTTACTCGCCAGCATCTCCTCGATGGCAAAACTCAGGTCAAAATTGAAGGCAGCATGAACACCCTGGTTCAGAAAGGACCCGATGTAGTTCGATTGATCCCATATCTCTGCCACCAGGAAAAAATCTTTGCCTGTTGATTCCAGGGAAGACCTGTATTCCTGCCACCATTCCACATTCTTTCCGACGAGTGAGTCGGGGTAGATATATTTGATGGCATCGAGCCTGAAACCATCTACACCAAGCTCTGTGATCCAGTACTTCCCGATCTTTTTCATCTCTTCCCTCACCTCGGGACGGTCAAAGTTCAGATCAGGCATCCCGTGCCAGAAAAAACCGTAATATTTCTCTTTGTCATCGCCATTCTTATGCCAGTGGTGGGGATTCTCCCTCTGGACCAGGGTATCACTGCTCCATACAAAGGATGTCACGGTAAGGGTTGTCTTTTCCTTTCCTGGCTTCAATAAACCAGGGATGTTCATTGGAGCAGTGATTCATGACCATGTCCAAAAGCACCAGAATGTCTCGCTTGTGGGCCTCGGCCAGAAGAATTTTCAGGTCCTCCATGGTCCCGTAATCGGGGTGGATCCCGTAATAATCGATGACATCGTATTTATGATAGGAGGGGGAAGGAAACACAGGGAGCAACCAGATGCCGCTTACCCCAAGATTCTGAAGATAGTCCAGTTTCGCCGTTACACCGTTCAAATCGCCAATGCCATCCCCGTTGGTATCATAGAAAGCGTGTACAAATATTTCATAGAAGACGCGTTCACCGATGGGTATTGGAGTGTGGTTCATATTTTTTCTTTCCTGATTCTTAAGGCAGGAGAGCGTAAGAATTGAAAAGGTAAGCAATATGGACAAAAATCGGGTCACTTTCATGGGCATCTATATAGAAAGAGCCTGCTCAAAGGAACAAGCTCTTTCATTTGCATCATAAATCCGTCTACCGGTTCTGCAACAGGTTCGGATTCACATCCAGCTGGGACTTTGGTATGGGAAATACCAGTTTTACATCGTCCCAATTATAGGTGTTTCCGGCAATATCCACAGCAAAGTCAGGTTTTTCAAGCCTTCTCATGTTGTGAAAGTAGTCACCCTCCATGTAAAGTTCCACATTGCGTTCTTTTTCGCAGTCGGCCAGTGTGGCAGGTGCGGTATAGGATCCGGCCTCTGAGCGTTCACGGACCACATTCAAATCCTCCGCTGCTCCTGTAGGATCTCCCTGGTGCACCCTGGCTTCTGCCCGGTTCAGGTAAACCTCAGCAAGGCGGATGACAGGGACATTCAAAAATTCCACATCGAATTTGGTGGTATACACCTTGCCGTCAACATTGATGAAGGCGTGATCGACCCTCGCCCTGGCGTCGTCATGGGTCCCAACGTGAGTCCCGATCTTGATCAGGTATTGAATGGGAAAGATAAATTTGGCATTTGAAGCAATGCGATAGTAACTCCTCAGCGTTCCCGAAGCATCATCTACCGCGCTGGAAAGAATGGCAAACAGCACCTCCGGATCTGGATTCCCGGTCTGGAAACAATCCAGCACATCAGCTGCCAATCCGCCCCGGGGCTTCCCCGAAAAAGAAGAGATAACATAATCAGCTGCGCTGATCACCCCGGGCCAGTCCTCCTGGTAAAAATGGACCCTGGACAGGATTGCCATGGCTCCCACATCCGTGGCGCGGCCATTTGTATTGATTCCCACCAGGAGATCTGCAGCATCTTCAAGGTCCATGATAATCTGGTCATAGGCTTCGTCAACCGAAGCCCGGTATGGCGTTTCAAAGGGAGAGAGTGGTTCAGTAAATACCGGGACAGACAGAGGGCCCTCCCCGGAAACATCATAGGAAAAAAGCCGCGTCATCTCAAAGAATATCAATCCCCTGAGAAATTTAGCTTCTCCTTCAATACGCTTACGGGTTTCATCGGTCATATCTACATCATCCACATCCGGCAGAAATGCAAGAACCTTATTGATAATCCCTATGGCTTCATAGCTAACCTGCCAGGTGGACTGGACAATCCGGTTGCTCTGGCCAGACATGGTCTTATTGAGGAGCTGCAGCTCCTCAAAAACAGTGTTTTGCAACCCGGAGATTTTGACACTTCCTGCGATCATATCAGGAGATACCCAGTATCGTCCGCCATAGAGGTCACCATTCTGTAGTTTATTGTATGCACCCATAAGGGCTGCATCCAGTCCGACAGTTGAGTTGAGCGCGACTTCATCGGCCAGTTCAACAACTGGCTGAACATCCATTACTTTCTCGCATGAGCTGAACAGAATCATTCCTGCTGCAAATGCGATGTATATATATTTTATTGCTTTCATATCGCTTCTTTTACAATGGTTAAAAATCGAGTTCAATACCAAAGTTCACTGTACTTACCTGGGGTGGTGAAAGATAGGTGACACCCTGGGTAATATTCCCTGAGCCGTCACGGTTCACTTCGGGATCCCAACCTGAATAGTCAGTCAGGGTCCATAGGTTTGTTCCACCCACATAAACCCGCAAGCGGTCAATATAAAAGCGGCTGGTTAAGGAACTCGGAAGCGTATAGCCTATGGTGAAATTCTTTAACCTCAGGTAGCTGGCTTCATCTAAGTAGCGGGTGGAATTAAAGTTCCGGTTCTCCGGCTGCCAGTATAATTTGTGGGATGTTCCATCGGGATTATCTACCGACCAGCTGTCCTTCACAATGGATGTCTGGTTCCAGTTCCCGTCAAATCCACCATCCAGGAATTTTCCATCATCCCGGTACACCTGCATTCCCACACTGAAAGTGAAGAAGATGCTCAAATCGAAACCCATCCATTCCACTGTATTGTTCAGGCCACCGAAAAGTTTGGGATAGGGATTGCCGGTAAACTTGGCGTCCCTGTCAAAATCGAACTCGTTGGTGATCTCTCCCCAGTTGTTATAAAAGATCTCATCCCCCGCAAGAATATCGATCTCCTTGGTTGTGGTTCCCAGATCCTGGTCATTGAAATCAATCCAGTCGGTAACGGTTGCAGTCTGGTCCTCCCGGGCAATTCCAGCCCATTCAACCAGTTCCCAGGTTCCGATGGGATATCCTTCCGCCACTACGTTGTTTCCATAGTTCTCGCCAGCCAGCTGGTTGTCATCCGTATTGGTTACTTCATTGACATTCCTTCCCAGGGTAAGGTCGGTAATCCATTTGACTCCAGACGAGGATGAAAGATTATGGGAGGTAAGGAAGAGCTCAATACCCTTGTTCTCCAGGTCACCCACATTGGCGGTGATGGATGATTGTCCGCTGGTCTGGTTGATGGGCCTGTTGAGGATCAGGTCGGAGGTTTGTTTGATATAGTAATCGAAACCTCCTGTTATTCTTCCGTTCCAGAGCTGGAAGTCAATACCCACATCCAGCTGGGCTGTTTTTTCCCACCTCAGATCCGGATTTTCTACTTTGGAAATCTCAAGACCCGGGTTACCAAGATAGTTCACGGCGCGCCACAAGCCCATGTATTCGAAATCACCGATCTCAGCATTTCCAGTAACTCCGTAAGATCCTCTTAACTTCAGGAAGGTGAGTACGGAATTATCCTGGAGGAAAGATTCCTCTGAAAGGGTCCATCCCACAGAACCTGACGGGAACCACCCATACTGGTAGTTGGCACCGAAGCGGGAGGATCCATCACGCCTGATGCTGAATGTGGCGTAATATTTTCCGGAATAGTTGTATCCCGCACGTGCAAAGTAAGAGAGAAAACCATGTCCGGTTTCATAGCCTGAACCCGATTGGACTGAACCCGAGGTAGGGTTAGTCAGTCCCGGGTTGGGGAAATCGTTTGCCTGGAAAAGACTTTCATACTGACTCCGCGATTCCACTGACATACCCATGGTTGCGTTTACAAAATGAGTTTCCTGAAAAGTCTTGTTGAAATTCAGGTAGTTGTTGGTACTGATGTTTGTAAGCATCACCCTTCTGTCCATGCTGGATGCCTTCTCCTGCGTGATGGTTCCCACATACCTGGTCTCTCGCTGGTCGTAAATGTTGGCAGCTACTTCTGATCTGAAGGACAACCATTTGGTAAAATTAAGCTGTGCATATACGGTGCTGATCAGGGTATATACATTCATTCCGTAGTCCAGGTCAGCGTTGTAAGCAACCGGGTTGATACCACTCCTTGGTGCATAGAAATTCCCAACTGAATCGTACACCGGCATAATGGGCAGGGAACGGCTCTGTGCAGTTCCAAGACCGCCGGCCCATCCTGTGGGAACCCTTTTGTTCAATTCATATACCAGGGTATTCTTAGTTCCGATGGAGAAAACGTCATTGGCCTTATGCTCAAAATTGATCTTGGCACTTAGTTTTTTATATTCGTTTCCAATCAGAACACCCTCCTCGTCTCGGTAGGTGCCGCCTATATAGAAGGTGTTTTTTACATCTCCACCGCTGGCAGAAAGATTAAATTGCTGAACCTTGCCCGTCCGGGCCATCTCATCGATCCAGTCCGTATTGGTGTTCTCTGCGATCTCCCTGGTAATCCCGTAGGGCAGGTTATCGTAGAATGCCTGGTAATCATCTGAGATATCATTGCCGGAATTGGCCCAGGCAATTTTTCCATACTCCAGGTACTCCGCACCGGTGAGCATATCGGGGATGTTGGTAATTTTATTTAAACCCGCCCAGTATCCGGCATTAAATTTGGTTTGACCCGATTGTCCGGATTTGGTGGTGATCAGGACGACGCCGTTGGCTGACCGGGAACCGTAGATGGCTGCTGCAGATGCATCCTTTAAAACTTCAATGGATTCAATATCTGATGGACTCAGCGCCGACAGTGTATTGGTTCCATCGGCCCATCCGTTGGCAAAGTTCCCGGTAATGACAGGAACTCCATCCACCACATAGAGCGGTTCACTGCTGGAGGTGATGGAAGATGTTCCCCTGATCCTGACAGTCATGGCAGAACCGGGCATTCCGTTCGCTGCAGTGATCTGTACCCCGGCAGCTTTACCCTGGAGGGCACTTTGAAAACTGGACTGTGTACTGTTGGCCAGGTCTTCCGCTTTCACACTGGAGATGGAGCTGGTTACATCCCTTTTTCTTTTGGTACCGTAACCAATCACAACTAGTTCTTCAAGTTGTGCGATGTCTTCTGACAGTGTAAAATCAGCGGTTACAGTCTGGTTGGCGATCACCTGCACGGTGACTGCCTGTTTCCCGTATCCAATGTAGGAGGCTTCCAGGATAACTTCACCTGCAGCTAGTGATGCCAGCGTGAATCGTCCATCCACATCGGTAATGGTCCCCTGGGTGGTTCCCCTTACCATTACCGTGGATCCAATCAGTAATTCACCATTGGGATCAGAGACCGTTCCCTGAACGATTCCAGTCTGTCCCTGCACCATTCCCGTAAGGAATATCCCTGCAATGATCAGACAGAAACTCCGAAGATATTGTTTCATAGTTTAGTAGATTAGGTTTAATTATACTGTATTCAAAGATTACCGGATTACGGCATTTAAAAATACAATAAAATACAGAAAGGAGATTATTAATATTATTGTAATATTATGATTTATAACAACTTAATTTACGTTTCTGCGCTGAAACCATTATTGCAAACGTTTGCAATGGACAAATAAAGTCTTGAATTTGGCACAAGCATTCCGGCCTTGCCCGGGTCCAGCGGAGACCAGATCAGAGATTTTGCTGTTCGATCGTACTTCCACGCACGATGAGCTCAGACTTAATCACCTCATTTACTGGCGGGTAGTCTTCCTTGGAAAACAGACGGTCCAGCAGCATACGGGCTGCATGCTGCCCCATTTTATATCCGAATTGTTCGACAGTGGTGAGTGGCGGGTCGGTCATGTTGGAATAAATGCCATTGCTGAAACCCACGATGGCCAGCTCTTGGGGTATTTTTTTCCCACACTCTTTGGCCGTCTGAAGCGCTCCGATGGCTGTCCGGTCATTCACAGCAAAAATTCCGTCGATAGGATTCGACTCATAAATAAGTTTTCGTGTGATCAGCCGGGCAGCCTTGTAGGTATCACATTCCACAATCAAGCGTTCGTCGATGGAAAGTCTGTGATCTTTGAGGGCCTGAATGTACCCATCATACCGGTCTTTGCCAATGCCCATATCCTTGGTTGTGCCCAGATGTGCGATCTGCCTGCAACCGATATCAATCAGATGCTTTACAGCCTGATAGGCTCCATTGTAGTCATCAATGACCACATGATCAGCCTGGAAATCGGTGGGTACCCTGTCAAAAAAGACAATGGGTATATTTTTTTTCCTCAGGTTTTTCAAATGATCCAGGTCTCTGGTCTCTTTGGATATGGACAGGATCAAACCTTCGATACGGCTCGAGAGCAAAGCGTGTACATTTTTTACTTCCCGGGAGTAGGATTCGTTGGACTGGCAAATAATGACATGGTACCCGGCATCATTGGCTACATCTTCGATCCCGCTGATTACCGTAGAAAAAAAATAGTGTACAATCTCTGGAATAATCAGACCAATGTTGTTGCTCCTGCTGCTTAAGAGGCTGAGCGCTATGGCATTGGGTTCATATCCGAGTTTTTCAGCCAGCTCCTTGACAGCTTTTTTGGTCCCTTTGCTGATATCGGGATGGTCCTTGAGTGCCCTGGAGACCGTTGACGGTGATATCCTGAGCTGTTCGGCAATATCTTTTATGGTAACCTGGGCGCTTCGCATGAAAAAAGATAGCTTTTTTCAAATATACTTCATTTTTTCGCAATCGTTTGCAATCGGGTATTCCTTCATATCTCTTTCTAAAACGCCAACAAATGAAGGGTTTATGGGCTATAATTCTAATTGAACAGAGGGATTAATTCGTATCTTTATCGGTGAAAATCAATAAACTATAATGTTATGAGAAAAATTCTACATTTTGGATTTAGTTTTATCCTTCTCCTGGCAGTGGCCCAACTGGCCCATTCCCAGATAGTAACCATCACACCTGCCAATGCAACAGGTTGGGAAGAGCTGACCCTTACCCTGGATGCAAACGCAGCCTGTGTGCCGGATGGTAAACAATCTGTAACCCTGGCTTCTGAAGTCAGAATGCACTCGGCCGCATTCCTATACGACAACATTGATGACTGGGAAGGTGCCTGGGGCGCTCCTGGTATTGATTATGATGCCCAACCCAAGGAAGACGGGTTCGACTTTCCTATACTTGACCGACAACGGTGATGGTACCTATTCCATTACCTTCACTCCCGCCAAATTTTATGGTGTGGAGGAAGGATCAACCATCATCGGTATTACCGCCGTATTCAACGGTGGAAGCTGGGATTTTGAAGCCAAGGACTAATGGAGATGATGGCTGCGGGGACTTCTACATCCCACTGGCTTATGATGCACCTACGCCTGCATTAAAATTCAAGCTTGACCTGACCTACCAGGAAGAACTGGGTAATTTTGACCGTGCAACCGGCAAAGCCTATGTGATCGTCAATGACACAGAAATGGAAATGGATCAGCTGCTCATCGGTATCACGCCCGACGCCAGGTATGAATTGCTCCTGACAGAAGCAGATGATGGCATTACAGCCGGGACTAGTTATACCTATAAGTTCAAGATGGATGACCAGGAAGAAACAGTGGTCAGGGAACCCATCGTGGCCGGTGAATTTCAAATCACCAAGGAACATTTCTTCGATGATATCGGGAAACCGGTGGGAGACATCAAGTTTATGGTGGATATGAAGTATGCAGCACGGGCGGGTATATTCGATCCTGAGGTTGACTATGTAGATCTCGCCGGCGATATGAACGGATGGGACGGTACCGATTATCATCTGACCGATGACAATGGTGACTCCCTTTATGAGATTCTTCTGGAGGAGCTAGCTCTTGAGTCGGTACTGGGATACAAATACAGAATCAACGGAAGCTGGGCCGATACCCTGAGTGAATTCCCCAACGCGGGTCCCAACAGGCATGCCACCGTTATCAAGGGTCAAAGAGATGCAAAATCGGTTTGGAACAACAGCATACCCGGAATGGTCCCGGTGACACTCTCAGTAAACATGAACAGGGAGATCGACAACGGAACATTTGTTCCCAAGGAGAGCTATATTGATGTAGCCGGTTCCATGAATGGATGGGGAGGAGACTGGAATGATGAGCTGTTTGATGAAGACAGTGACGGCATCTATGTAACCAATCCACCGGCCTTTGCGCCCATCAGTGGTGATACCATGCAGTATAAGTTCCGCATGGACAGCAGCTGGGACAATGACAAGCATGAATTTCCCGATAATGGTCCGGCCAGAAAATTGGTAGTGGTGGATACCACCGGAGGTGTAGAGAATGCTCCAGAAGTAGTCTGGTTCAATGATATTGCACTCGGTATCAATGAGAATCCCATTCTTCTGGAAGAAGTCACCTTCTACCCGAATCCTGTGACCGATGTGATGTATATCGAAAACAAGGTTAACATGAAAGAGATCAGGATCAATAACATCCTTGGACAGGAGGTAGTACGCATGAGGCTCGATAACAGTCAATCCTACCAGTTGAATACCAGTAACCTGGACAGGGGAATCTATATCCTGAGTGTATCAGGGGAGAATGGCTATGTGGGAACAGCCAAATTTATTAAACAGTAAAGTTCTGATATTTACAATTTCAGACCCGGTCTTTTTGGCCGGGTCTGTTTTTATTCAGCTGTGTGGACATACTAACGGATCATTGAATACCTTATGGGCATGATGAAAATTATCAAGGGAATTAGTTTTTTTCTGATTTTATTTTGTGGAATGAATGTGTACGGACAGCTGATCACAGCCGATCCGGCATTTCCGGTGCAGACTGAAGCGGTGGTCATCACTTTTGATGCTTCACTGGGAAACCAGGGTCTGATGGGCTATACAGGAGATGTGTATGCACATACGGGTGTGCTTACACAGGAGAGTTCAAGTACCGGGGACTGGAAACATGCCCCGGCCTGGGGGGATAACGCTGCCAAATACAAACTGGAGCGGATCGGTACAGATCTGTACCAGCTTCAAATTGTACCCTCCATCGACGGTTATTATGAAACTGATCCGGGCGAAGTGGTGGAAGAGCTGGCTTTTGTATTTCGCAGCGCCGACAATTCCAAAGAAGGAAAAACGGCCCAGGGTGGCGACATTTTGTATCCGGTTTCCCTGGTCGGGTTGAATGTAAGCATTGTAAAACCCGATGCAAAGGCGCTGATTGTTGACCTTGGCGATACCATTTTCATAGAAGCCCAGGCCCAGGACGCCGATTCCCTGATTCTGATTCATAACAATGAAGTGATCAGCAGAACAACGGAACAAACCCTCAGGGACACAATCATCGTGCAGCAGGAGGGCAAAACCTGGATTAAAGTTTTTGCCAAAGATGAAAGCGACCAGGTGGCCGACTCCCTGTACTATATTGTAAAAAAGGAGGTGCCTGTACTGGAATTGCCCGATGGACTGGAAGACGGAATCAATTACCTGAATGACACAGCCGTAAGCCTGGTTCTTTATGCCCCGGGTAAGGAGTTTGTCCACGTCATTGGCGATTTTAATGAATGGGCCATGGATGACGGATATTACATGAACATCACACCGGATGGAAAGCGTTTCTGGTTGACCATGGAAAATCTTGAAGCCGGGAAAGAGTATATTTTCCAGTACCTGGTGGATGGTTCTATCCTTATCGGTGATCCCTATGCCGAGAAGGTGAGTGATCCCAATGATAAGTATATCAGTGAAACGACCTACCCGGGACTTCTACCCTATCCGGAAGGAAAAACCAGCGGTATTGCAAGCTATTTGCAAACAGCCCGGCCTGAATACCAGTGGAACACCACGGATTTTATCCCCCCACCGGTGGAAAAACTGGTGGTATATGAGCTCATGATCAGGGATTTTATAGCAGCCCATGATTACAAGACGCTCACCGACACCATTCAATATTTCAAGAAACTTGGAGTGAATGCCGTGGAGCTTATGCCTGTGAACGAATTTGAAGGGAACAGCAGCTGGGGTTACAATACTTCACACTACTTTGCCCTTGATAAATATTACGGACCCAGGGAGGATCTTCAGCGCTTCATTGATGTCTGTCACGCCAACGGAATTGCAGTGATTCTCGACGTGGTGTTTAACCACTCCTTCGGCCAATCCCCGCTGGTCAGACTCTACTGGGATGGCCAAAACAACCGTCCTTCTGCCGAAAGTCCCTGGTTCAACCAGGTGCCCAAGCACGAATTCAACGTGGGATATGATATGAATCACGAAAGCGATGCGACCCAATATCATGTCAGCCGGGCACTTAAATTCTGGCTGGAAGAGTACAGGGTGGATGGATACCGTTTTGATCTTTCAAAAGGCCTTACCCAGAACAATACCCTTGGAGATGCCGGGGCCATGGCTCAATACGATCCCGGTCGTGTTGCCATTCTGAAAGCTTACGCCGATTCCATCTGGAATGTGAATCCGGAGGCTTATGTGATCCTGGAACACTTTGCGGAAAACAAGGAGGAACAGGTCCTGACCGCTCTTGGAATGATGGTCTGGGGAAATTCACAGTACAATTACGGCAGGGCCGGAATGGGATGGAATTATGATGGGAAATCGGATTTTTCATGGGGATCTTATCAAACCAGGGGTTTTACCAAGCCTCACCTGGTCACCTACATGGAGAGTCACGATGAGCAGAGACACATGTATGATATCCTGAAGTGGGGTAATGGTAACAATCCCGGTTACAATATCCGCGACAATCTGGAACTGTCCCTGGTCAGGGCGGAACTATGCGCCTCGTTCTTCTTTACCATACCCGGCCCGAAAATGATATGGCAATTTGGTGAACAGGGAAATGACATTGATCTTCATTACAACAATGATAAACTGGGTCCCAAACCCATACGCTGGGACTACCTGGAAGATCCCAACCGGCAGCGCCTGTTCCAGGTCTATAGCACCCTGATCGATCTTAAGAAATCACAGCCGGCTTTCAATACAAGCGACTACAGTATTGATGTGGCTGATACCCTGAAAACCATTCATCTCCGGCACGAAGAGATGGATGTGACCATTGTTGGAAATTTTGATACCTATCCCCAAATCATCGATCCCTCTTTCACAAAAACAGGAACCTGGTATGACTACCTGAGCGGGGATACACTGGAGGTAACGGATGTACATATGCCGCTTGCACTTGATATCAGTGAATACAGGATATACACCACGCTGAAGCTGCAAACACCTGACCTGATATCAGCCCCGCAGGCACTGGATGTATCCATCAGTGGAAATTTGGGAATCGGGGAAGAACTGACCGGCCACTATACCTATTACGACCAGAATGGCGATCCCGAGGGAGAATCAAGCTATAAGTGGTTCAAAGGAAAAAATGCCGACGGTTCTGATAAGATGCAGATTCTTGGAGCCAAAGCCATTAACTATACCATCAAAGAGACAGACTGGAATCACTATATATTCTTTGAAGTGACCCCGGTTGCCTCTTCGGGTGGTCTGCTGAACGGGATCACAAAAAGCGGGATCCTGGATCTGGCCACCGTAATTCGTCGCCCTTCCGAAACAGGAAGTATTGTGTCGATTTACCCGAATCCCTCGGCGGATGGATTCCATATCAGGATTGATAAAGCAGCCGGAGACCTGTATACATTGGAGTTGTACAGTATGAGTGGGAGCCTGGTATCCAGGATGGATCCGGCAGCCCGGAAAGGTGCCCTGGCCGAATTCTATATGGAAACGTCCGGCATAGATAAGGGCGTTTACCTGATGAAAATCAGAACGGATGAAAATCAGATCCTGAGAAGGGTTGTGAAGCTTTGATTTTGGTAAACATTTCCGCGTGAGATGATCCATCCTGACCGGTCATAACAAGTATGTAATTTCCTGAAGCAAGATGGCTTACCGAAAGGGGATGAATACCCGGGTCGATTTCACAGAAAGAAGACAGTAGAATACCGGAATTGTTATAAATCCGCAGGTTCGATAAAGGAATCTTCGTTTCAAGATTCAGGATGTCAGCGACTGGATTGGGGTAAACCCTGCATGGGCTTTCCCAGCCTGCAGGTGAGAGATTACTGCTTACTCCTGAAACCTTGAGCTTCACATCAAGCTGGCTTCCTGCTACTGGCAAATGGATATCTCCATCGTTAAACTCAGCATAGATTGTCAGCGGGGTTTCCCAGCTTCCTGCAAAAGATGGAACACATCTGATACGGGTTTCGATGTTTGACCGTGGAGGAACGGGATGGGTAATTCCTCCTCAAATTCAAAAAAGTCGGCTGCAAAATGCAGACCAACCAAGCTGACCTCCATGTCCAGGTCATTGCTAACCTGGATTACCGTGGAGAGCGTATCACCAATTCGGGCATTTTCAAAATCTGCACCGTCTCCTGAATGAATGCGAATCGGGAAGTTCCAGTTTACAGGACTTACCGCATAGGTGATAAACGAATAACCGTCCCGAACCGACATTTCGATCGCTACTTTTGTGCCAAGGAATTCGGTGAATAGTGATGGGGTTTTGCTTTTACTCCAACCAACGATGCTTCGGTTTTCCGGAAGAAGTATAAAATTTCCCATGGACGGAGCTCGGATGGGTGGATCATGAAAAAATTCTGACACTTTTTCAGCGATCTTCCCCTCCTGGTCAAGGTCATACACCAATCCCCTGGAGCTTGGAATGGACTTACAATTTCCATTGTCATACATGGAGATATACCCATTATTATGCAGAAATACAGAATGTTGCGCAGAAAATGCCTCTGCGTCATCCGGAAACTCAAACTGGTTGCCAATGCCTCCCATCCGCCAGATCATCTGGCCGCTTTCCTTGTGGATCCGAAGGACCTGATTCAGGTTCCTTGCTGAGACAATCCAGGTGGAATCGGTGTCGGACTGAATCGAATTAACATGAATGTAATCTAAGGATTGAGAGGCCATATCCACAAGACAGGTGACCGAATCAGCAATGCCCAGGTGGTCAAGACTCTTCCATTCATACAAAACAGCCCCAAGCTGGTCGATCTCCTGGATAACAGCTCCCCGGATGGTGGTATTCGGACTGCCCATCCATATGGTTTCACTTAAATCAATACTTTCCAACTCAGATCCCAGCATGAGGATATTCCCGTTTTCTATCTGGCCGATGCTGTGAAAATCCACATCGAAATTTCCGGATAGCGTGAGCGTATCCACAGTTTGAAATCTTTCATCCAACACAAGGAAGGCTTTTTCTCTGTTCAGGTAGCAGGTATAGCTGGAATCGGTGAGCGGCTTGAAGTTCTTAATCCCGTGCTCGAAGTATTTCTGGTATACGGGAGTACCATATTTGTCGATAATGAAGGCATATTGGGAGGCGTCGAACATATAGTACTGTTGCTCACCAGGAATGAAAATCTCAGATTGGAAAGGAAAAATCATCCGATCTGCCTGCGCCGGAAGCCTCGTCAACAGGACAAGGGAGAGCAGGAGTGCCCCGCATGGATGTGTCAGTTTTCTCCACTTCAACATGGTTTATTCCTTGACAACTTTAATGCAGTGGGTTTCACTGGTGGCACAATCCTGAATTTTCAGAATGTAGAGGCCCGATGATAAGGGTGAAAAGTCTGTTTGATATGTCTTTTTCGATAGGGCAGTACGGTGCTGTATGGTCTTTCCGGTAATGCTGTAAACGGTTAGATCAAATGAACCAGATTCCGAATCCCTTTTGATATGGAGTACATCTTTCACAGGATTGGGGTACACTACAAAGGCCTGGTCTGCTGGGACCGGATCTATGCCCACATGGGGGATGGTTGTGTATGTCTTTTGCACAGCCAGAATGGTGTTATCGGCATGGTCTTCCAGTACCGGCTTTATACCCAGGTAATAGCTTTTCATTGATTCCAGTTCGTTCAGGGGTATGATGGTGATGGCCGTTTTTTCTTCATTCACACCCAGGGTAACGTCCACATCTGCACCGCTTTCGTTTTCTTCCCTGAATATGATGACCTCATCCACGTTCTCATTGGTCAGCTCCGAATTGTCGACCATCCTGACGCTTTCACTGAAAGAGACCAGGAATTCTTCATTTCTATTGATTGTATCCTTTTCGGGACTAAAGCTTACTACAGGAGATGTCACATCGGGATAGTAGCCCTCCAACCATACCTGCACGGCAATCCTTTCGGTACTATCCCTGTCAGCATTCAATGTGAGGATATCTGAATAGACAGATCCTTCCGGGCTGCCTTCCGGGAATAGAACCACTTTCATGTATCTGGCGTTATTGGCAGGGATGGTAAATGGAAGTTCTTCATCTACGCTGAAGGCCTCACCATGAAGGGCTACGCTGGTGATATCCAGGTCTTTATCGCTATTGTTCTTCACTGAAAGCAGGTAGACCTTCTCGGTATATCCATCCCATTCTCCGAAATTCACAGACTCCACAGCTGGTTCAAAAAGTGTGGTTTTCCAGGGGAATTTCAGAACCCGGCCAGCCTTCATGTTGTTATCAAAACTGAGCTCAAGGGCCAGGGTCCCGTCAGGGTGAACTTCGCGGGCTGCAGACTCAGATATTTTGCCACCATAACCCAGTAGGGTGTTTCCTGAGGGCAAACGCCTGGTACTTCCTCCTGAGCTTCCGAATATGGTTTTATCTGCATCGTATTCCCAAACCATCTCGATGGTCTTGTTGGCCTCATCCAGCTGGTATTCAACAGCCCTGGAATAAGCCGGGTCCCTGTCGTTTCCATTGTCAAAAATGGTATAGTTCCCGTTTTCCAGCAACCTGAAATCATGGGGCATTGAGAAAACATGGCTTGTGTCGGCTGAAGTCAAAATCGTTGTTTTTTCCTCCAAGCCTCCAGATGATTTCACCTGTCTGTCTGTCGATCTTGGTAACTTCATTCATGGCCCGTGCCAGCAACAGAATGTTCCCATCATAATCGATTTCCAGTGAATTCGGATGAACATAATCGATGGAGGATTCCGAAAGGTCCTTGTATGTATCTGTGATCTCATAGTGATCAAAACTGTTCCATTCAAAAACTACATTTTTGTCAGCATCCAGTTCCTGGATTACGCAACCTTTTACCGTGGCTGCCGGGTTGCCACCTTCAACATACGCGCTTAAATCCATGACCCTGATGTCGAGGCCAAATATCAGGAAGTGCCCGTTTTCCATGGCTATAAAATCATGGGAATCCAGCTGGTAGCTTTCCATCCTGACGGAATCCACCACCCGGTAACTGCTGTCCATCATGTATATCCTGCTATCTCCATCTTCAGTCCTCAGAAAGGAAATCAAGCCGCTCCGCTGAACCGCAAAGGTCCCGGATTGGTAAGGCAGGTACTTGTAATACAATGGAGTCCCATAGTTGTCGATGATCATCAGGTAACCCGGAAATTTGGGAGCCTGAGGCCGGATGAATGTGAAAATATAACCGGGGTCTGGATTGTCAACGTTTTCCAGGGTATAGGTATAAAAATTCGCGGGGAGATCAACTGCCTGTCCGGCCAATTGAACTCCGGCAGAAAGAATCAGCCCGCACATCAATGCAGTGGCTGAAACCCGGAATCTATGAAGATTACACATATTTATTGGGATCTATTCCTGGAATCAAAAATAGTAAAATGGGAGCTTCTTCCATCTCACTTAATTATCTTTTTTTTCGCCTGTTGAAATTTTTGTCGCCTTTTGTTTTGGGTTTTTTATATACCTTCTTTTTCCTCAGATAGGAACCGCCCTGGTTGGTCTTTTTGTTTTTCTCTTTCTTTTCGTGGAAGGCACCTCCCGAAGTCTTGATATCCACTGCAGACTTCAGTTTGACCTCTGCAACCCTGGGACTCTCTTCGGAAGTTAATTCCCTGGATACCTGGACTTCCCCGGGAAAATCAACCACCGGGATCTTGATCTTCATCAAGGATTCGATGGCCTCTTTGGCAGCCTCTTCCTTTTCGGTATAGAACAGGATCGTCTTGCCCGGTTGTTCCGCCCTGCCTGTCCGCCCGATGCGATGCATGTAATTCTCAGGGTAAACGGGGGTGTCAAAGTTGATCACATGGGAAATTCTGTCCAGGTCCAGTCCCCGGGCCATCACATCCGTGGTGACCAGGATTCGTTTTTCTCCATTGTCAAAGTGCCGGATGGAACGAATCCTGTAATTCTGCGATTTGTTGGAGTGGATGATACAGGTTTCGGATCCAAATTGTTCTTCCAGGGATTCATAACAATCTGTCGGCTACCTTTTTACCCAGACAGAAAAACCAGCACCTTTCTGTATTCATTCTCTCTCTTTCAGGAGATGTTGTAAGAGGTTTACCTTGGTGTAGAAATTAGGAACCGGGTAACATTGCTGGGCAATGTTGTGCAGGGGTGTTCCGCTGACGGCGATGGAAATTCGTGCCGGGGCAGTAAAAAAATCATCGATAAGCGCATCCACCTCCTCGGTCATGGTGGCCGAAAACATGATGTTCTGCCTGCGTTCAGGGAGGAGATCAAAGATGTTTTGCAACTGAAAGCGGAAACCCTGGTCCAGCATCACATCCACCTCATCGATCACCAGTTTTTTTACATCTTTTAAACTCAGGGCCCCGTTGAGGACCAGGTCATACAAGTCGTCCCGGCGTGGCCACAAGAACATCCATACCATTGGCCACAGCCTGTGATTGTGTTCTGATATTTGTTCCGCCATACACACCCATCACCCGGGTATTCATATACTTGGTGAGTATTTCTGTCTCTCCGACTACCTGCAGGACCAGTTCACGGGTGGGAACCAGTACCAGTATCCTGGGATGAACCTGCTTTGAAAATTTCAGGTCCCTCAATATGGGAAGCAGATAAGCAAAGGTCTTGCCGGTGCCCGTCTGGGCGATTCCCACCACATCCCTTCCTGAAAGAATCACAGGACAGGATTCTGCCTGTACCGGAGTAGGCTCCTCAAATCCCAGGTCATCAATGGCCTGATACAGTTGTTTGGAGAGATTCAGATCTTCGAATGTTTTCATGATTCTAAAAAGGATATCCGATGGCAAGGTAAAACAATCCTTTGGAAAGCAGATTGCCGTTTCCAAGCTGCCAGTTTCTGTCATCATGGAGATAAGGGGTTCTGACCGGTATTCCATAATCTGCTCTGAGCACAAAGAAGGTGAAATCAAACCTCAGTCCCACCCCTGCTCCCACCGCGAGCTGCTCATAAAAGGTGTTGATATTGAATTTGGCGCCGGGCCTGTTTTCATCCTCATTAACCAGCCAGATATTTCCCACATCCACAAACAGCGCTCCTTTCAGGATCTTGGTGATCCCAAACCGGTATTCCAGGTTGCCTTCCAGTTTCACATCCCCCGACTGATCGATGTAGGTGCTATTCTCTTCATGGAAGGATCCCGGACCCAGCGTCCGCGCCAAGAAATCCCCGTACACTGTATGCTCCACCACTGAAAAACTGTTCCACATAAGGAAGTACGGTGGAATTGAGGTAAGGCAATACCTACTCCTGCATACAGGCGCATGGCCAGGGTTTTATTGTTGCCATTGAAGAAATACCGGAAGTCGGTAAATAACTTTGATGTGCTGTGAATAGACATTGTTCAGAATGGTGTAGGGCCTGTCTGCCTCATCTTTTCCTATACCTACCAACAGATCGACATAAGTTCCCGGCAGTACTGAGGCTCAACAGGAAGAAAATATTTCGGGCTTGTTTTTTAAAGGTATTGTCATAGATGAATTCATATCTTGATCCAAAAACAAACTGTTCTTCAAAACTTTTCCGGATATAGATGTTGTCATTGATCACAGAATCAAAAGCAGGGGTTGTTTCCAGGAGCGAGACGGAATTTAAATAAACCGGGTGAAAAAGAGTGCTTTATTTCTTTTGTCTTTCCCCAGCTGTATTTAGTAATTGGTCAACGCGGAAAACATAGAATAATAGGCCGTCCGGTTCAGAATATTGAAATTCAGATTGATGGAGGTTTGTTGATTGATGATTCCCTTGATCCTGGTTTTGTTTCCTGGAAGAAGGATTTTTGGTAAGGTTAAGCCGGAGCCTAATCCAAAATCATAGGAGAAAGACCCCAGCTGGTATTCCTCTTTGGGGCCCCACTGCCACTCAAATCCTCCGCTGAGTGATACATGAATTTTTTCTGCGCCTTTAAAGGTATTGCCGTGAGAAATTCCGGCTGAAATATGAGGACCCAGGTAACCGGAAGATTTCATCACCAGGTCGGCTTCCAAATCCAGGTTAATGTTGTCGGCCAGGACCAGATCTATCCTTACATCCATCTGGTTATTAAGACTGTCTTCCCCTGTCATATTGAAGGATATTCTCACATAACTGAATACTCCCAGGTTATTCAGGCGGGTAATGGTATTTTGATATGTGTCGTAAGCGTACAGATCGCCTGGTGCAAAATATATTGCATCACGGATGACATCGGGATTTAAATAGTTGCCTGTAGTATGAATGGTGATGTCCTCAAATAAGCTTGAATCCATGTCGGCGACTGCCGTATCGAGGGAGTTTGCAAGATGAACGTGAATGTCGTTAATTCTGTACTTGGAGAGCACTGACGGGGTCAGATCTGTTTTTCTTTTGACAAGCAGATTCACCCGGTGATTTCCCAATGCTGTATCTGCATTGATGGCAACATCATCGGACTGGAAGAAGAAATAACCCTGATTTTGTATTTGTCTGGAAAGCCCCCTTCTAGCCGTGCTCAGTTCCTCAAGGTTGAATTGGCGATCCGTCTTTATCTTTTTTCTGAATTCATCCTGGTTCACCAATGAATCGATGGAATCATTATTTGTTTCAAAATCAACCTGGTTGTATAGATAGGGGGCATCCACTTCAACATAGTATGAAATTTTTGCTTTTCTGGAATTCTGCACTGCTGCTATCCACTTCCGACCAAGCTTTGGTCTTGAAATAACCCTGGTCAAACAACTCATTTTCAATGTTTTGAGCCCTGAGTTCGGGATTTACATCTGAAATCAAAACCGGGGGTTTTGAAAATGTTCTGTAGATCCAGCCTCCGTTTTTTTTCTCTTCATTTGGCTTTTTATAGTTGTAAACCCATAATCCAATGGGGGGAAGAATACGCCGGTCAAACAGGGAATTATTTGGTTTTGCAGCGGTGAGGGATTGAAATGCGGTTTTACTTTTGAAACATTTACATCAGGGTGTTTCTGTATGATTGCCACCTTCTTCTTTCCTGTATACAGCAACTGATCATCAGGGAGAAAGCGGGTATTTGAACACCCGCCCAGGACCAGTAGCAGAAGAGCCAGATATATGATTAAATGAATCCTCATTTTTCTTTTCGTCTCCAGATATCACCCAAAGGCTTGTATCTTTTTCTAAAGGTTAAGCCCACACCGGTTTTTATCACCTCTCCCTCAAACACATCCTCATAGGATTGCTCATTGTAGATTTTAACATATTTGGTTGAGGCCGAATCAAGCCTGTATTCAAAAGATATATTATTCAGTGATACGTCGGAAGCTCCTGGTTGCTGATTTACATCATTCATATCGACCTGAAAATTCAATCTCGGCCCTGTTGTTCAGAAGTGATTTTCTAACCTCGTACGAAAGGTTTGTTGTTAGTTCCTCGGCTCCAGCCGTCCCTTGCTGATTATAGGAATTAAGTCTGAACGACAACTCAACTCCCTGAATGTTGTTGCTGGTGAGCTGATTCAATTGTGCAGCAAAGATTTGGTTCACCTGTTGGGTCATGTAGTCATTGGAACTGGAAATTCCCGGGCAGATCGATAATTTCAAACAGAAGGATCGAAATGGCCTGGCGCATATGTTCTTCCGGACTCATGGTATTTAAGTATACTCATGATGTACTGATCTTTGGTCTGGACAGTGAAGCCTACATCCAGGTCAGAGAGTTTATTTGATAGCTGAAGGATGACATCAAAATCAACTTCCCGGCTTTTTCCATCCACCGGATTTACATAGGAGCTGGTCACCCTGTTTATAGCAGAAAAACTCAGTTCAGGATCATCAACAACCCCATCCCACCTGATAAAACCGCTTTCTGCAATGCGGAAGGATTTATTTGGCCAGCCCGTGAGTTTAAGCTGGGCCGAACCTTCACTGATATCATATACCCCGGAGAGCATCATCTGCTTGTTTTTTAACATGTTATAATTGACCATGCCCCCTCCTGTAATGTCCAGATCGATATTGAACAACCTTTTGGACAGGCTAAAATGAATGGCGGTGGACGGGTCAATTTCAATCACAGTTTTCAGGGACGAATTCATGAAATCGTTTCGATGAGTCAACACGGGTTGCAATGTTCTGATCACGGGCCTGGGAGTTATCTACAAAACTCACCACCTTTTGAGCTTCAGGTTGCCTGAGTTCATCCAATTGCTGGTAATAAATTTCTGTCCCTTTTGACAACAGAATCTTCCCCTCAAAAACCGGACTGGTCACGGGCCCCTTCACTGAAACTTTGGAATCCACAAAAACGTTCCCGGAAAAGGTAGCTTTGGACTTCGGAGCCCTGCTCATCACTTTCATTTTTGAAGAAGCGACAGACAGGTCGACCATGGCCGGCCCCTTATCGCCGAAATCGATATACCCGTCCACATTCATTTTTTTATCCAGCGTGTCAAGGATTGTGAATTGATCCAGAATCATTTTCCCGTTTTTCAACTCCACACGCTGATCGGGTATTCGGAATATGGAATTCAGCAAGTTTAATCTCATACTTGCATCCGCAAGCATAAGTTCTCCATTGTACTCTTCAATATCGTTGGCTGATGATATGCTGAAATTACCTGAGACGGATCCTTCAATGTCTGATACATGGTCGGAGGCGAAAAGCTGAATGGTTTTTAAGGGAAAGAGGGTTAATGAGCTGCTCAGGTTCCGGGCTCCGCCATCTTTTCTTTCGGCGTTCAATTCGGCCCTTGAAGAGTCCAGACGGGCCATCATATGGATCGAATAAGCGTCAAGCGGGCCGAATGTCATGGATCCGTTTAGATTGATGTTATCGAGATCAAGGTCGTGGTAAGTTATATCCTCGATCTGCAATTCTGTTGTGATGCTCTTTTCGGCATTTTCTTCCCCACTGTAGTAGATTGATCCGGATAAAATTCCTTCGGGCCGGCCGGAAATCAGCTCCTTCCTTAACAATGAGGCCAAATAAATTCGATCCACATCCAATGTGTATGAAATGACACCTTCCTTTTCAATGGCATATAAATGAAGCATTGAGGAGTCGGTATGCATCCTGAAATCCGGAAGAACTGTTTTGCCGGGCAGGTCTACTTTCAAAAGCCCGGGAGCTTCCATTTGCCATGGGCTCCGGTTCAGGACCAACTGCCGGGAGGGGATCTCAAGAAGTAGTATTTTACTTTCCAGTATGCCTGAAACTTCTACTTCATATACAATTTGTCCCATGGCATCCCTGACAGACAAATCAGACAATGCTTTCCAACCACCAGTGTTGCCAGTAATTTCCCACCTGTATTCAGGACCCGAACGAATCGAGGTTTTATCGGCCAACAGCTTCGAATTGATCATCCCGGCAGTATCAGTAATCATTATATTAAGGCTGTCTGCTTTTACTATTTTATATTGAATACCCCCACCTGTGAGAGAATAATTCATCCTGTTTTCTGACGGCCGGCTGATCAGTGAAAAGTCAAGCCGGTCAAAATGAAAGCCCGAATCCGGAACGAAAAAATTCAGGGTTTTGTGAAAAGTCATCCAGCCAGCAAGGTTAAATTCGGGAAGAAGTGAAATCCGGGTTGAATCATGAACTTGAGTTGAATCAATGAACGTGGTCAAATAATTTCGGAATCCATCAGCAAGCAAACCGGGTTCGCGGATCGATTTCGCCGCCTGCATCTCTATATTAAAGAAATCGGAACTGGTTTGAAGCATTGAATTCAACGTATCCATTATATAGATTGCCTTGAGTTGCTCGACTCTTGCAGTGTCGTGGGGGGTGGCCAGGCTCAATCTTGTTGCAATTAATTCCGTTTCCAGCAGGCCCTCTGATTTTAACAGCTTAGATTCAATTTTGGATTCAATTCTCAGGGTGTCTTTATACAGTCGAAGTTCATTGAGTTGTGCTGAGATGATGCCTTTTGTATTCACCTTAAAAACAGTATCCAGGGGATTGATTATAGCGACCAGCTCCCCATGCAGGGAAGGATCATCTGCCTGGATATTAAAACTGTATTGTCCAGGCCGGAGCTCACCCTGTATGTCCGTTTGACTGTAGCTGTAGTCATGGAAACTGAAAGAGTCAACCTGAAAGGATAGGGTGGCCCGAAGAGAATCCCCTAATAATCCTTGACCACTAAACTCTCCCCTCCCGGTAAAGGAGCCAATTTGTGGATTCGACAACAGTTCACCAAGAGAGAGACTCCCGAAAGAAGCACCAAGGGCAAAGCGGTCCTTTGCAAAATCCAGGGATCCTGCCATATCTATGCTCCCCAGATGGCTCCTTATATCAATTGCAAAATCCGGTGCAGCAAATAAACCTGAGATGTTTGCATGAACAGCCATCCCTGTCTGGTCCGGTATGCTGTCTTCAAATCCCAAACCGGATAAAAGTGCCTCCAACCAGCTCTGATCAATATGAGTAATTCCAAGGTCCAGATTCCCTCGGGATTTCGATAACTGCCCTGGGTAATCGGTGAAACCATCCAGTGAAATATTGTAATTCCTGCCCTGGGCAATCGACAATTCGGAAACAGTGAACATGGATCCCTCAACAAGCAGGTCACCTCCCAGATTGACAGGCCCGGATGCAAGAGATTCAAAAAACGGGACGTCCGACAAACCAGGGATAAAATATACAATATCCCTTATGGAAACCAGGCTTTTGTCTATCTTCAGCCTGGCTTTTTGTATCTCATCAGGTTTTGAAATCATATTAAAAAGACCTTCTTCTGAGGAGCCTTCTAAGTGGATACGGCTGTTCCGAGTTTCAATGGCCATCCTGAGCTCAGTTTGATTCTTATCTGATTCAAGTTCACCCTTCATCTCCTTCAACAAAAATCCATTGTTCATAGAAAAACCCAGATTCTTCAGCCTTATGCCGGCACGGTCGTCATGAAGGATTAAGTCTTTGATATCCAAGTTTAGTCCAGCATATGTAAGCAGGGAATCGGGTGCTTCCAAACCCGGATTCTTATAGACCCCCAGCGAAACAGATCCACTTTCCATTTCAAGGGCTTTCGATAATATATGCCACTGGAATGTGTTGTTGATTTGAGATGAATCTTCTTGGGGCTCTTTTTTCTTTTGGGCTGTGAGGATGGTGCTTGTCACCTTTTCAAGGGAGACGCTCCTTAGATCGATTATTTTAGAAAGAAAGTCCATGTTTTGGCCTTGATCCTGCCTTTTTCAAGAGCCACATCCAACTTGAATTCATTGGCGGGTTGATGAAAGGAGAATCCAACATGGTTCATTATCAGATTAAGAAGTTCAAAGGTCCACGGAGGACTGGAATTGTTTTCAGAAACAGAGCCCTCGGATGGAGAAAGCTGAATACCTCCATCAACACCACTCAGGTCAAGAGTATGGGCTGAAATACTTCTTTCAGCAAGAGAGATCAAGAATTTTTTAAGCTTTATTGCTGACACATCCTGAGCAATATGGACCCCTGAAACAGCGTCATTCATGCGAAAGGTAATGCCTGTCAATTCGCCCTCTTTGACTGAAATTTCCCAATTGGCTTTACCCTTTTTCTGTTTTGGTGAATCAGCTTGTTTACCGGATTGAAAAGCCGAGGCAATATTGATCTTCCCGGTATTGTTGTTCCTGGCTAAATAGACAGTGGCCTGCTCAAGATCCAGATCACGAAGAACCACTTTCTTCCGGGACAATGCCAGCAGGCGGCAATTCGCATGAAGCTCCCCGGCATAAATGATGGTATCCCCGGATAGGCCTGTGATAGCGACCCCCTGTACTTTCACGGATGTAGGCAGGATTCTTTTGATGGCGTGAATGTGAATCGGGACATGGGATTGTTCGAGAATCTGGTTTACCTGCCTGGTGGCGAACTTTTGTGAAAAAGGAAGATTGATGATAGCAAAAAGAAGGACCACTACCCCGAATATGGCCATCAGGAATATCAGAACAAACCTTTTCAACTTTCTAAACCTCATCAATCGGATATGAAATCTGACTATGAAGTTATACTATTGTTAGATTCTGTTTCGTCGGATTGTTCACAAACTTCCGAATAAGCTGATTTTTCCCTGTTTTTTTGGCCAAAGTAAGAGGATATCCGTCAGAATCCTTTTTGGAATCCAAACAATCCGCACCTGATGGGGTTATTAGGTAGAACCGGATTAGGGAACAATGAGGAAAATTTGGGTATGGGGCCTGTTGATTTTGTGGGGAAGTGCAATCAATATGTTTGGACAAAAGGGTCAGATCAGTGGTATGGTGACCGATGGAGCATCCGGAGAAAGAATTCCTTTTGTGTCAGTAGCACTGCTTGAAGAGGACGGACGATCCCCCGTTAAAGGGACTGTTTCAGATAACAATGGGGAGTTTAGCGTTGAGGATGTTGCTTTTGGACGCTACCGCATGGTAATCTCTTTTATAGGTTATGAAACGGACTCGGTCAGGATGCTTGAACTCACGAGACAATCCCCAAAAATTGATGTGGGTACAGTAGCGTTGAAAGTATCTATGGTGGAGCTGGACGAGGTGGAGGTCACTGCCATGGCCAAAACGTCATCCACACGAATCGACCGGAAGGTTTACCGGGCGGCCGATTTTGAAACGGCACAGGGCGGGACCGCAGTGGATGTTCTGAACAAGCTTCCCTCGGTTTCTGTGGATCCCGATGGAGCCGTATCCGTACGTGGAACCACCGATTTCCTGGTTTACCTGAATGGGAAAGCCACACTGATGGATCCCTCCATGCTGCTGGGCCAGATCTCTGGAGAGGCCATCGAAAGCATTGAGGTGATCACGGTGCCCACGGCCAAATATGATGCCCAGGGCAAGGGAGGCATTATCAACATCAATACAAGGAAAAAGGGAGCGGAGGGTTTTTCCCTATCCGGCAACCTTTTGCTGGGAGGGGCTCCCTGGGGTAATTTTACCACGCCCTATGCACACTACGACCAGAATGACCTGCGATATGGAGGGGGTCTCAACATGGTGTATGTACAAGAGAAACTCAGTTTGTATGGTGGCATATACTACAATCAACGCAATGTGAATGGAGCACGCACCGGTGACGCCCGCTTGCTCCAGTCCGACGGATCCTACTATCACATGGTAGCTTCCGGAGAACGTCCCGAATGGTATCAGAATTATTCGGCCAGTGCAGGTTTTGAGTATAGTCCGACAGGGGGATCACAAGTATCCGGGTCATACTATTATGGAAACCGGACTGAAGGAAGGTCCGCATTCTATGTCTACAACAATTATTATGGGGACATTGACAAAAATCCCATCCCTGGTTTACCTGCAGACGAGGAGTGGATCTATAATCCCAATACCGACAACCGTTATGGTGTATTCCATGTGGCCAGTCTCGATTATTCGAAGAAATTTGATGGATTATCGGAGTTAAAGGTTTCGGTCCTCTATGAGCACTCTGGTTTAAGCCGAAAGCTGGACAACCGGAATTATGATTTCGATCCCCTGACAAATACACCCGGAGCCCTTGAGGAACATTTCAGACAGGCAGATGATACGCCCCTGGATGGAATTCGCTTCTCGATCGAATATGAGAAGGAGTTTGAGAACGGACACCTGTTTGGGGCCGGATTTCAACCCCAGTTCCTGAAACAGGCGGGTCCCTTCAGCTATGATACCCTGAATGTGGCTTCGGATATATGGGGGCCGGTCACCTCCCTGGAAAACGCCATTGATCTGTCGCGGGGTATATACGCTGGCTATTTGAATTATTCCGGAAACCTGGGAAACCTCAATTTTATGGCCGGACTGCGCCTGGAGTATACCGACCAGCTTCTGGAGATTGAAAACCCGGATTACTTCACCATTTTCGAACGGGAACCCGCCTCACAGTATGAGGTAAAACAGCTGGACTGGTTTCCTACCCTTCACCTTCAGTACGGATTTACTGAAAAGAGTGAACTGAGCCTTGCGGCCAGCAGGCGGATCAGCCGGCCTCCCACAAAAAACATGGCCCCCTTCCTCTACCGGAGGCATTACGAGGTATACGTTGTGGGAGATCCGGCCCTAAAACCTGAATACATCAACAACCTGGAGCTTTCAATGGGCCAGGATGTGGGAAACGGTGATATCACCCTTACCGGCTTTTACCGGGGAACAAACAATGCGATTTTCAGGGTCAATACGGTTTATGAGGAGGAGAATGTTTTGATCCGTTCTTACACCAATTCGGGCAACTCCACGGCCCTGGGTGTCGAATTGAATACCAACATGGTGGCAGGAAAGCGTATGAAAATCTTTGTTGGGGGATCGCTCTATGACTTCAGGATCGATGCGGATATTTTTGGCTACCAGGAGAACAATCACAGCACCAATTGGAGCTTGAAAGGAAACATGAACCTGAACCTCACCGATTTTTTGAAACTCACGGTTGATTTCGATATGCGATCTGCCACCGTGACAGCCCAGGGAGAGAATCAAATGTTTTATATGGCCAACACGGCCCTGAATTTCACTCCTGAAAAGCTGAACGGATGGGATTTCTCATTGAAAGTTCTTGATTTTCTTAGCTCCAACGATACCGGTCTGAACACGCGGGCATATGACAGCAACGGAGTCCAGATCTTTTTCCAGGAGACAATGTACAACCGGTATGGACCCATAGCCGAATTATCGGTCTCTTATGCTTTTAATTCAAATGGCAAGCAGGGAAAAAAAGGAGACAGTACCTTCGGTAAGGAACAGTTTTAGTAAAAAAACATAAATCATGTTGAAAATACCTCGTGAGAATGAACTAATTTCAAGCCCAACAGTCATATCTTAAACAGAAAACAAATTATTTACACATACATTTATAAATACAATCAGAGATGAAAATTGTAAAAAGTTTCTTTGTTCTGGCCTTTGTTGCCCTCTTGGCCTCCTGTTCTACCGTGAAGGTTGTTACAGATGTGGACAAAACCGTTGACTTTACCCAGTATGCGACCTATAGCTTCCTGGGTTGGCAGCAGGACAGTGATCAGATTATGAATGACATGGACAGAAAACGTGTTCATGATGCCTTTATCAAGGAGTTTGAAGCCCGCGGAATGAAGCTTGTGAAGGAAGATGGAGACATGGATGTAAGCCTGTTTATTGTGGTTGATCAGAAAACATCTGTAACGGCCTATACTGACTATTATGGTGGTGGCGGTTATGGCAGATACAGCAGGTATGGTGGCGGCTGGGGTTATGGCTCTGCCACAACCACCTATTCCGAAAGTGATTACATGGAGGGAACCCTGGTAATGGATGTGTTCGACGGAGAAACGGAGGACCAGATCTGGCAGGGTGTTGCCACATCAACCATTGTTGAAAATCCACAGAAACGAGAGAAGGCCATTCCAAGTAAAATCGGATCGCTCATGGCCAAATTTCCGGTTCCCAAACAGGCTAAATAGGTGTTGTTAAGCCCCTGATGATCTCCCGGTCCTCATCCGACAGGGTGTAGCTGTTTTTCTGGTAGTTTTTTAGGGCGCTAGTAAATCGTAGTACTTCCGATTGAAAAGATTCTGTAAAAGGCAGATTCAGTTCTGCGTAGATGCGTTTCAGTTCTGCCAGGGGATTTTTGTCCAGCTTTTCGAACTGTAGCTCAGCAAACTGATGTCTGCCCAGTTGGCTGCTCTCCCTGCTCACATATTCCAGGAAGGTTTTCAGTACTGTTGATACATCAGAAGCAGAGGCCTGTTTCCATCCACTTTTCAACTTGTTGTCGGCCGTTACGATGTTCCACATGCGAATGGAGGAGGGGACAACGGCCATGGGATCCCGGGTAATATGGATGAAGCGGGCACCGGGAAACATTTCTGCAAGCAGCGAAATGCGCATGGTGTGACTGGGATTCTTGGACACAATTTGCTTCCCGGTAAGCCAGGTGATTTTTTTATAGAAAGTAAGCAGACTATTTTTCCAGAATTCCAGCTTCTTCCCATGGGGAATGAATGTATCATATCCTTCTAGAAAGAATTTTTTCCTGGGAGGAAAGATCAGTTTTTCAATGGGGCTTTCGCAGCCCATCTTGACCAGGGCAAACTCCTCTTCCTGGGGCTCATGGGGCCCCAGTGAGACATTGTCCATGGGCCTGCTTTTGGGAAGGGTTCTATTCAGGATGGGGACATAGTATTTCGTGCTGAACAGGAAATGATCCGGCACCACTGTTTGCACCATGGTGGGTGTGGTGAAACGGGGATCCAGGTTGAACAACTGGTGCAGGTAGGTACTTCCGGTGCGCCAGTGACCGATAATAAAAATGGGAGGATTGGTGATTTTCACCTCCCTGATCCTCCTGTTGTATTTCTTTCTTTCGACCAGGGTCAGGATGGATGAGAACACAGCACTCTGCAGCAACATCAGAAACCTGAGAATATAGATCGGGTAGGGTGTTATACCATTCTTAAGGACCAGCTTCATCAGAACCGGTAATCTGATGCCCAGGATTATGTTGAAGATCTTCAACCGGTATTTTTATTGATGTTGAGAATAGACAAAATTTGCGATGGTATCCACGGTATCTACAATGAGCCTGGCATGGTTCTGATCGTGAATCTTCACATCAAAATTTTTCTGTATAGCGACCACCACCTCCAGCACATCAATGGAGTCGATGGTAATGGTGTTTTCACCGCTCAGTAGTGATACATCGTTACTGATCTCCCCGGGCTGAACATCCTCAATATTCAAACACTCCAGGATCAGGGTTCTTTGTCTCAAGCTTTATTTCATCCAGTGTTTGCACTGCCATATGGGTTAAATCGCACTAGGAGGCAATGGTTTGCCTCAGGTCTGTAAAAAACGCATGTTCAAGCTCAGCATTGGCACGGATCATATCTCCCATCTCTCTCAATTTTTCCGTGCCCAGCTCTCTTCGTTTGGCTATCCTTGAGGCAAACAAGGAGATATTTCTCCAGTCATCCCCAATTTCCATCATTCGCTTTGCGTACTCATTAAAGACAGCTTCATCCAGAATAGTTGCAGCTTCGCGAAGAAAAGAAGCATAAATATACCTAAATCCTGCTCCGCCTGTACCCTGATCTTCCAACATTGTTGTTATCATGAAGATATTATGTGCAAGCTGCTCGGTATCTTTGGCATAGTTTGGCCAGTCCACAATCTTATCTCCAAAGCGGCGAATCCCCTTCACCCCGAGAAAGGGCATGGGGATTTTCAGCATGTTGAACACGGTGTTCTTTAATCCATGCTGAATGCCTTTGTCCAGTGGAATCTCGGCAGGCACTTCCGCGGGGTAGAACATCAGTCCCTTGGGAGCCATGCTTCCTTTTGCAAACCTTCCTTTCCGGAGGGAGTCCCGGTGAAGTTTTGCGATGGTGGGATGGTAACAATCACTGACGATATAGTGGTCATCTTCCTTTCCGATCACCACAATGTAATGCACATTGATGTGCACCCTGTGCCACGGTGGGAAAGAAATCCATATAGAAAAAATCGACCTGCAGACCCACAGGCTGGTTCTTTTCCAGCAGCCGGTCCAGCTCCTGTTCGGCTTTATCAGGATCGCTGAACTTTTGGGATTTAAAAGTAACCCCTGTTCTTTTGGTGAAATTCTCAAGGATCTTTCCCGGCCTGATTCGTGAAAATACCATGGGAAAATCCCTCATGGGGGTTTTCATGTATCCAAAGAATATTCCGCTGGAAATGCCAAATACCAGGGGTTCAGAAATCTTTAATCCATGGTGGTTCACCAGGTTGGTAACCGTGCCTGATTCACAGTGCGCGGCCATGGTGTGTTTGTATGATATGGTGTTCAAGATTCGTTCTTTTCCGGATTCGTAATTACCAACATGGAGTTGGGGGTTTTCTCCTGGGAGATGGTCAGGGGCCTGGATTTTGCTGCTTCCAGGTTATGACCCATGTTCCAGTTGCCGTCCTGCTTCGTACTGATGATCTGGAAGAAATTTGCCACGGGGATGTTGAATACTTCAGCATATCGGGCCAGCTCCTCTACCCTTGCATTCAGAAAACGTCTGTATTTCAAGTGCTTCTTTACCCTTCTTTTGCGGATTCCCACCCTTGCTGCCAACTCGGCCAGAGAAAGCTCTTCAAGTGATTTATACAGGGCAATGGGACTGATCTCCTTTTTCAGTAGTTTTTCAAAAAGGTCTTTCTCGAAATTCCCCCAGATGTGATAGAATTCATCCAGGTAATTCCCCGCCATGTATGAACCGGTAAGTACCGGTCCGATGGAGTCATCCTCCTTTTCCGCATAGAGGATCAACTGGTGAGCTTTGAAATCGGTCAGTATGTCCTTTTCTTTCATGTAGTTTGTTAATTGTCCTAAAAGATAGAGATTAAAGCGATATTAATAAAAAGAGCAAAGGACTAAAATAGCTAAAAACTCATGGCATTTATTGGCTTGTTTCCAAAACCTGCTTACCTTCCGGTATGAAAAGAGAGAAGGAGTTTCCTGTGTATCCTCCCCTTTTTTTTGTCAGGATCACTGAAAAACTACGGGTTTTTTTTCTCAGGCTGAACCGGCGATTTACCCATCCCAATGTGGTCATGTGGGAAATGGTCCACAATTTCTGGCTGGCAGCTGGGATCGGCGTGGTGGCAGAACTGGGGATCGCAGATCTGTTGAAGAATGGGCCCCGGCCCATCTCAGAACTGGCAGAACGCACCAGCACCCACGAAGATTCTCTGTACAGGGTCATGCGTATGCTTGCCGCACATGGAATTTTAGGGAGACCAGGGACAGGAAATTTGCAACCACGGCCCTCGCAAAACCTCTTGAAGAGGAGCAGATCAGGTACCTGATCATGGTTCATGTAACTCCGCGTCATTTCCAGATGTTTGGCGAATTGCTCAACACAGTGAAGACAGGTAAAAATGAGTTCGGGGAATTTATCGGGTAGCGCGCTTTTTGACCACATAGGCGGAGATGAAGAGAAAAACGAACGCTTCAACATGGCCATGACCAATGCCTCCAGGATGCAGGTTTCCACCCTGATCTCGGCTTTTCCTTTTAAAAAATACCGGAAGATCATCGATGTGGGAGGTGGCCAGGGATTGTTTCTTGCCGCCCTTTTGCAACATTACAAAGAGAATACAGGCATCGTTTTTGATCTTCCCCATGCCCTGGTCCGGGCAGGTGAGGTCATAGAGGCGTATGCCCTTGAAGGGCGGATGGAGTCCAGTGGAGGTGATTTTTTTAAAGAGGTTCCGGGGGGCGGGGATCTTTATATGATGAAAAGCGTACTGCATGACTGGGATGATGAATCGGCTGCAAAGATCCTTCACAATGTCCATGATGCCATGGAGGGCCATTCCCGCCTGCTGGTGATTGAATCGGTGATTGAAAGGGGCAACAAACCCTCATTTGGAAAGATGACCGATATCCTGATGATGGTTTCAGCCGGGGGAAAAGAGCGGACAAGAGCAGAATTTGAAGCGTTGCTGCAAAGTGCCGGATTCAGAATCCGGAAGATCTACCCCACCATATCTCCCCATAGCCTGATCGAGGCGGAGAAAATTTAACATTCATTTGATTATATTTGCTGCTGCTAACTAATTTGTCATGTGGAAAACTGTTTTGGCCCTGCTGGTCACCATCGTGGTGATCCCTTTTGTTGCGTTTCGTTTTGATGATCCCCTGACCCTGCTGCAGTCAGCCATCCTTACCAGGTTGGTGATTATCTATCTTGTGGCTGCACTGCTCTGTTTTGTGGTAAGCACCCTGTCCAATAATTATAGTCAGGTGGATAAACTCTGGAGCACCATACCCATGGTTTATGTATGGGTGGTGGCGTGGCAGACCGGTTTTGAACCCAGGATTGTGCTGATGGCGGTGCTTGTCTCGGTCTGGGGGATCAGGCTTACCTATAACTTCTCCAGAAGGGGGGGATACTCCATTCGTTTCTGGACGGGCGATGAGGATTACAGGTGGGCCGTACTCAGGGCGAAACCGGAATTTGCTGCCAGATGGAAATGGATCGTGTTTAACTTCTTTTTCATCTCACTTTACCAGATGGGACTTGATTTTGCTCATGACACTTCCTGCTGTGAGGAGTGTGGGAGGAGCCCCGCTCACCCCGGCAGACTGGATACTGGCTGTCCTGCTGGTCGGGTTTATTGTGGTGGAGACTGTGGCTGACCAGCAGCAGTGGAACTATCACCGGCATAAAAAGCCCGGTCAGAAAGGATTCGTACAGACAGGTCTCTGGGGAGTGGTCCGCCATCCCAATTATGCAGCCGAACAGGCCATATGGATCGTGTTCTACTTCTTCAGTGTGACAGCCACAGGGCAGTGGATCAACTGGTCGGTAATGGGTGGCTATTCTGCTTGTCCTGCTCTTCTGGGGAAGCAGCAATTTCAGCGAGTCTATCTCCGCAGGGAAGTACCCCGATTATGAAGCGTATAAGAAGCGGGTGCCCAGATTTGTTCCCTTTTCAAATATTATCTGAAATCAAGGTTAAATGAGAGCAGGAAACTTCTTCCCGGTGCATGGATCGGGATGGCTTCTGCTCCCCTGGCAGATCTGCTTAAATGTTCATAGTAATCTAGCATCCAGCAGGTTCTGTACTCCAGCTGAGATTCCGATCATGCTGCTGACCCGGTAAGTGATGCCCAGGTTAATGAGAGAGAAAGATGGTGTGGTGGTCTCTCCAAACTCACCGGAGATCCTGTCCTGTTCAATCACATGTCTGAAAGTGACAGAGGGCAGCAATCTCTTTTTCAAATAGACACCAGAGAGTTGAAACCTGAGATCCAGGGGTGCGATTTCGGGAAGGGGCTCATCCAGTACCAGGTCCTGCGCGTAAGTATAGGCTACACTGAACTGGTGTTGTAATCCTGCAAACAACTTTTGATTCCAGCTGAATTCAAATCCGCTTTTGAAGGCTTTATCCACGTTGGTATACCTTCTGACTCCCGGACTGCTGGGTAGACGCGGGGAAAGGGAGGTATCGATGGATGCAGAGATGAAGTTCTGGAGATAGGCTGCAAACAGGTCAAGGCTGACTGTGGTATGCTGAGCTTTCCACTGAAAGTTCAGATCGGCCTGGTTGTTCACCTCCGGATCCAGCAATGGGTTTCCCACCATCTCGTAGGGATCTTGACCCACCGGAAAATAATTAATGAACTTTTCAGTAAGACTGCCACTGCGTTGGGCCCTTCCAAGCCACAGTCCCATGGATAGCTTTTCGGATAATTTTCCAGTGCCACCCAAACTGATCCCCGGGTTGATCCGGGTTGCCGCGGTTCCCTGGTAGAGGTTGGAGAAATCGGGATCAGGATCAGAAACATCGGAATGATTGATTTCCATTCGGCTGGAGACCACCCAACGAATTCCACCCCTTTGCAGATGGTACTCGGCGAACAGCCCCGACCTGGTAATCTGACCATCCTGCCAGGCATTGTCAACGACCTCATTTCCCGCATTGGGTCCCATGAGAAATTCGCGTATTCTGCTTCCTTCGGCTCCTTCAATCCTGAAGTCCATACCGGTGTATAAGCGGGCTCTTCTGAAGCTCCAGCTCCCTTCGGTCCGGCCTCCGTAATTTCGGGTTGTTGCAGATGTTTCGGCATTGACCATGCGTGGATCAAGTGTTTTGCTCAGGTTGTCCATCTGGTGATCAACAAATGATCCGTATACAACCGTATTCCACGATGTAAGATTTCCTGTTTTAAAAAGGGCCTCATGATCTGCACTCAGCATCCATGTATCGTCATCTCTCAGGTCCATGGGAAGCGCAGCGAATTCCACATCACGTGCCACATTGCGGGTGGCAGATATTTTCAAGAGCTGTGTTTCAGAGATCTTCAAACCCAGCTCGGCGCCAAAGCTTCCCCGAAGGAAATCGGCTTGTACAGGCTTTTGATCACCTGTATTATAGTCATCTCCCTGGGACCAGGCTGCAAACAGACCCAGGTCAACCCATTTTCCGGACAAGCCCACCCGACCTTCACTTCTGAGTATGTTCCCGTTGCTTTCATAGCCACCCGACAACCTTCCGTATATGTTGGGATTTTCAGAAAACCGGGGGGGTACAGGAATAAAATTGATGGTCCCGCCAAAGGAGCAGCCATATCGAAGCGCATGGGGTCCTTTCAGAATTTCGATCCGCTGGATCATGTTGGGAGCCATTTGACTGGTAGGGGGGTCCATGCGGTTGGGACAGGCCGCCGTGGCCGACTGGGCGCCATTCAGCACCACGTTCAATTGATCGTATTTAAAGCCCCTGAAGACGGGGTCAAATCCGTAGGACCCGCTTTTCCTGATGCTTCCTATGGCAGCAATCTGGTTCAGCAAAGCACCCCCGTCATGGGCCATCTGGTCTACGTAATCCAGATCCAGGGTCTCCGCCTCCTCCGCCCTGGGATGCAGTGCAATAATGGTGGCGGGATAAAGGTCTATGGTATCGGAGAGTGTTGTTTTGTAAGCAGGGGACTGGGTCAGAACCTGGAGAAATGAAATACACAACAGGATCAGGATGAGGCTTGGGATTTTTTTCATCTGTGATAGAATGTTGGGGATTCTCATTAAATATAATGATTCCTCCTGGTATTTAAAATACAATTCTTTTTTAGCTATATTAGTAATGCAATCAAGATCATCCCATTTCAACCCCGACATGCTGAACAGGATTATCAATTTAAGTATTAAGAATAAGCTGATTACGCTTTTGATGACCCTCTTTGTTGCAGGGTTTGGCGTCTTCTCCATACTCCGGATTCCGCTGGGAGCGGTTCCTGACATCACCAATAACCAGGTGCAGGTGATCACCACCTCCACCAATCTCTCTACCCAGGATGTGGAACAGTTCATCACTTACCCGGTGGAACTGGAAATGTCAAATCTGCCCGGAGTGACAGAAATTCGCTCCATTTCAAAATTTGGACTGTCGGTGGTGACCATTGTATTTCAAGACAAATTGGGAACCTATTTGCCCCGACAGTTGATCGCAGAAAAAATCAAAACAGCTTCTGCAAATATCCCCGATGGATTTGGCACTCCCGAAATGGGTCCCATCACCACAGGCCTGGGTGAAATATACCAGTATATCCTTGATACGAAACCCGGATACGAAGACAAGTACTCCATCATGGAGCTCCGTACCATTCAGGACTGGGTTGTGAAAAGGCAGCTATCGGGAATCCCGGGCGTTGTGGAGGTCAACACCTGGGGTGGGTTTCTGAAGGAGTATGAGGTGGCTATTAATCCTGAAAGGATCAAAGGAATGGGGATTACCTTCCCGGAGGTCTTCCAGTCCATCGAAGAGAACAACAGCGTTGCTGGAGGTGCCTATATTGAAAAACAGAACCAGAGCTATTTTATCAGGGGGGATGGATTGGTTACCACCCTGGAAGATCTGGAAAATGTGGTGGTCACAAACCGGAATGGTGTTCCCATCCTGGTGAAGGATATTGCCCAGGTTCGGTTCGGAAGCGCAAACCGCTTCGGGGCAATCACAGCCAACGGGGAGGGCGAGAAGGTACTGGGGCAGATTATGATGTTGAAGGATGCCAATTCCAACAAAGTGATTGACCTGGTCAAGGAGCGTGTAGCGGAAGTTCAGGAATCGCTTCCCGAGGGTATTTTTATCAATCCCATCCTTGAACGAAGTGAATTGATTTCGAAGACCTCCTTTACGGTGTTTGAGAATCTTCTGTTCGGCTGTCTCATTGTCTTTTTGATCGTGGTTCTTCTACTGGGGAATCTGCGTTCAGGATTGGTCATTGCCTCCATCATTCCCCTGTCCCTTTTGTTCACCATATCAATGATGTACATCTTTGGTATTGATGCAAACCTCATGAGCCTGGGGGCCCTCGATTTCGGGATTATTATTGACGGGGCGGTGATTATTGTGGAATTTATAGCCATCAAGCTTACGCTGAACCAGGGTGAGTTGACCGGCAAGACCGGGGATGAGAAGCAGACGGTCATGGACAGGATTACATTTGACGGAGCTTCAAAAATGATGAATTCGGCCATTTTTGGCCAGGTGATCATCCTGATTGTGTTTATTCCTGTGCTTTCATTGAGCGGAGTGGAAGGGAAAATGTTCCGTCCCATGGCACTCTCTTTCAGTTTCGCGGTTCTGGGGGCCATGTTCTTCGGTCTTACCTGGCTGCCTGTGGCTTCGGCCCTCTTCCTTCGGCCCGAGAAAAAGAAACAGTTTGCATTGACCCGTTTTATCATGAAGCTGTTTTATCGGTCATATGATCCGGTGATCCGATGGTCCTACGACCACAAAGGTGTGATTTTCGGATTGGCGATCGCGTCACTGGTTTTAACAGGGATTATATTTTCAAGGATGGGGGGTGAATTTGTACCTACCCTGGATGAGGGGGATTTTGTAATACAACCTGTATTGAGGACGGGGACATCGCTATCTAAAACGGTAGAATTAACAACCAGGATGGAGAATATCCTGATTGATCAGTTTCCCGAGGTGGACCAGATCGTGTGCCGGATAGGAGCTGCCGAAGTGCCTACAGACCCCATGTCCATGGAGGAGATCGACATGATCATCAAGCTGAAACCCAAAGAAACATGGGTTTCAGCCCAAAGTAAAGAGGAGTTGGCCAATCGCTTCAAGGAAGCACTTACCATTATTCCGGGAATCGATTATGAATTCACCCAACCCATAGAAATGCGGTTCAATGAATTGATCACGGGTGTGAGGGCCGATCTGGCCATTAAGATTTATGGAGAGGATCTGGATATCCTGGCCGAGCGGGCCACAGAAGTCAAAAGGTTGATCACCGGGGTACCTGGAGCGGCGGATGTAATCCTGGAAAAAACCGCAGGACTGCCGCAGATGAGTGTAAAGTATAAGCGAAGCAAGGTTGCCTATTATGGACTCTCCATTGAAGAGCTTAACAATTACCTGACCATGGCTTTTGGAGGTGCTGCAGCAGGTGTTGTTTTTGAAGGAGAGAGGAGATTTGACCTGGTGGTTCGCCTGCAACCCCAGTTTCGTACTGATATTGAAGATATCAGGAATCTTCCTGTGGCCCTTTCCAGCGGAAAACAGGTTCCTTTCATGGAGCTGGCAGATATTCACTATTCCACGGGTCCGGCTAAAATTTCCAGGGATGATACCCACAGAAGGGTGGTGGTGAGTGTGAATGTCAGGAACCGGGACCTGGAGTCGGTGGTCCAGGATATCGAAGAAATACTGGACCAGCGACTGGAGCTACCTGCCGGGTATTATATCGATTACGGAGGCCAGTTTGAAAACCTGAGAAATGCTACAAAAAGACTGAAAATGGCGGTTCCCATTGCATTGCTGCTGATCTTTATTTTTCTCCATTTCGCATTCAGCTCTTTCAAAGAAGCCGCCTTAATTTTTACTGCAGTCCCCCTTTCGGTGGTAGGAGGTGTATTCTTTCTTTGGATACGGGGAATGCCCTTCAGTATTTCGGCAGGAATCGGTTTCATTGCCCTGTTCGGGGTGGCGGTGCTCAACGGCATTGTATTGATTGAACATTTGAAAGATCTGAAAAAGGAGGGCATTAGCGATATGCGTGAAAGGGTATTGAAAGGAACCAGGGAGCGTTTGCGCCCGGTCCTGCTCACCGCCGGTGCTGCTGCCCTGGGATTCCTGCCCATGGCCATTTCTACATCGGCGGGGGCAGAGGTCCAGCGTCCCTTGGCAACGGTGGTCATTGGCGGCCTGGTCACGTCCACCCTGCTTACCATGCTGGCTCTCCCATTATTGTATGCTGTTGTGGATGAGATCACAGGGATCCGTCTGTGGCCCCCGGGTCTGAAAAGACAGCGAAAGGTTCCCATGCTCCTGCTGTTGTTGTCGCTGATTCCGGCTGCGGCGTATTCCCAGTCGTTCTCCCTTGAAGAAGTGCTGGATATGAGCTATAAAAATAACAGCGAACTGGAGGCCTTCAGATTGAAGACCGAGGAGAGCAGGGCTGTCATAAAGTCGGCGTTCAGTATTGAAAAGACCTCTCTCTACTACAGCTATGACGAAAACAACATTGCAGCCAATGACTATCCAATCGGGGTAATCGGAGCGGAACAGCGTTTTGATTTTCCTACGGTGTATTTTGCACAAAAAGAGGCCAATACACGTGCCTATGATATGGCTGTGAATGTTTATGAAGGCAAGAAAAGGAAGCTGACGAAAGAAGTGTCCAGGGCGTATTACAGGGTAGTATACCTGCAGCACCGGCAAAGCCTCTATCAGAAAATAGACAGCATTTACAGGCGTTTCTCAGAAGCCACTCAGGTCAGTTATGATAATGGAGCCATCAGCTACCTTGAAATGCTCAATGCCCGGTCAAAACACCAGGAGGTAGAACTGAAGCTGACCCAAATGCAGCATGATATTGATATCGCCTATGGAGGATTGTCCACCCTGATGCAATTCGACAGCCTGTTTCACCATCCGGGAGAATTCCCTGGAGATGCTTGTTGTGAAGGTCGATAGCGTGGGATCGGATCCGGGACTCCATTATTTACAGAATGCGGGCCTGATGCAGGATGCAGAATTAAAGGCAGAAAAAAACCTGTTGCTTCCTGATGTGACGCTGGGTTATTTTAATGGCACCAATCGTTATGACGGAGCAAGGAACTACCAGGGATTTGAGGTGGGTTTGGGCATTCCGCTGTTTTTTGGAGAGCAAAGGGCCAAAGTGAAGGCAAAAAAGTATGCCATGGAAGCTACCGCCAGTCTTCAGAATCACTACATCCGTCAGTACGACAACAGGATTTCAGAACTGAGTTCGGGCCTGGTCAAGTACATGGAGGCCCTCCTGCACTATGAAAATACGGGAAAGCTGTTGTCAGAAGAGCTGTTCCGTTCATCACAAATGAGTTATCTGGCAGGGGAGATTGATTTTTTCAGATTCGTACAGAGTATGGATCGTGCCATTGAGATAGAATTGCTCCATTTGGAGAATCTCTATAAGTATGACGAACTGGTACTTGAGATCAACCACCTGACACTTGAGAACTAATACAAAGCGTATGAAGTATTCTTTGCTTGTTATTTCAATGACTGCCCTGATCTGGACCACTTCCTGTCACAGGGCTCACAGCGATGAAGGTTCATTCAATGAAGAATCGGTGGGTGAAACTTTGCAATCCGGGGAGATCGTGATTACCATGGAGCAGTTCAAGGAATCCGGCATGAAAGTTGGGAGTCCCTCACCCATGCAGTTCAGCAATGAAATCAGTGCCAGCGGAATGATTGCGGCTTCCCTAACGGGAAGAGCAAAGATTTCTACCCTGATCCCGGGCAGGATCAAACATATCCATCATGAAATTGGAGAAACCGTACAAGCAGGAGCACCACTTTTTACCCTGGAAAGTCATGAAATCATTAGCCTGCAACAGGATTATGCCGAAGTTATCCATCAACTGGCGCTTTTGAAGGCTGACTATGAAAGGCAAAAAGCCCTGTCGGACGAGAAGGTGGTGGCACAGAAGGATTTTTACAAAACAAAGAGTGAGTACCTGACCATGCTTGCCAGGGCAGAAGGGATGAAGGCCAGGTTGGGTATGATTTATATTGATCCATCGGATGTGGAAAACGGAACCATTGTTCCCTCGCTTACCGTTCGCGCACCCATCCGGGGGACCATCACCCGGCAGGAGCTGGTAATGGGACAATTCATTGATCCCCAGGAAACCGTGATGGAGGTAGTGGATACCTATAAACTTCAACTTGTACTCCAGGTTTTTGAAAAGGATCTGGCAGCCTTGCTTACCGGGCAGAAGATACATTTTTACACACCTGATCAGCGGGACAGAATTTTTGAAGCCACCCTCAGCCATGTGGGAAAAAGCATTAACCCGGAGACAAAAACGGTACAGTGTATTAGCAACGCTTCAAGCAGAAGACCGGGGCGCTTTTGTGAACAATTTATATGTTGAATCAAGGATTGTTACCTGTCAGCGGGAAGCCATGGCCATCCCGGAGCAGGCCCTGATCAGTGAACCTGATAGAGCGTATGTGTGGACCATCGTGAATCGGTCCGAAGAACAAATCATTTTCAGAAAGGTACCGGTGCATACCGGTGCAACCCGCCATGGATTCACCGAGGTGCTGGACGCTGATCTGAAAGATGTATTGCTGGAAGGCGCCTACAGCCTGTGGACAGAAGAGTGATCATTGATTCCATTACAGTTTAATGATTACCTCTGTACCTGTTCCCGGCTTCGATTCCATAAAAATTCTTCCTTTGTGAAGCTGGATGATCTGTTTGCAGAGGCTCAGGCCAATTCCTGATCCATTTTCACGCGTGGTAAAGAAGGGGACAAACACCTGTTCCAGTTTGTCGGGAGAAATTCCTTTCCCGTTGTCACGGATGCTAAGACAGATGTGCTGATCGGGGTCGATGTAGCAGGATATCTCAATTACAGGATTTTTTACTTCGCTCAGCGCCTCAGCTGAATTTTTAACCAGGTTGATGATTACCTGCTCAAGCATTGGCTTATCAGCTTTCAGTTTTACGGGACAATCCGTCTGAATGATCAACCGGATCTCCCGGCTTGCAAGTTCTTCTTTGAAGAGTTGTTCCACCCTTGCCATCAGATCGCTCACAGGAAAAATCTCCAGTTGAAGGGGAGGAAGTCCGGTAAGCTTCTTATACCGTTCTATGAAACTGACCAAGCCCTTGGATCGTTCCCCGATGATTGATGCACTCCTTACGGCATCTTCCAGGACCTCTTTGGAAAGGCTTGCTACTGGTTTTATGGACCTTCCTTTGGCCAGTTTTCTCCGGATGGCCTGGGAGAGGGTAATAATTGGAGTCATGGAGTTCATGATCTCATGGTTCATGACCCTGATCAGTTTTTTCCAGGAGCGGATCTCCTGCTCCTCCATCTGGTTACTGATGTCATTCAGGGCCACAATATGGATCGTCTCGTTTTTAAGTTTGATCCGTGAGCTGTTTATTGAAAGGTGTGTTATTTTTCCTCCGGACTGAATGGTTTCAATGAATTGTTCATCAGGGCCCAGGGCCAAAATACGGGTTCCAAGTCCAGGCTGGTGTTTGTCAATGTCATCCAGGTGCTCCAGAAAAGAAAAACCGAGGCAAACCCCGGCTGCCCTGTTCATGGTCCGTATTTTACCGCTATGGTCAAATGTGATTATACCCGTCGATACATTATCGAGAATGGCTTCAAGATAGTGTGCCTGGACCTCCAGGTTTAGCCGGTTCTCTTTGAATTCACGAATCAGTTTCTCCAGGTTTTCATGTAGTCCCCTGAAATTCTTGTCTACATAGCGAACAGTATATTTCAGAGAGGGATCTTTCTCCTGCATATATACCAGGAAAGAGCTCAATATCCGGTTGGATCTGTTCACAAAATAGATCAATCTGATTAGCAGCAGAATGGACACCACTGCTATCCCGGCTGCAGTAGAGGGTTGTTGCCTGGAGTTCAGGAAAAAGAAAAAAAGAAAGGCTGCAATGCCAATCAGCAGACAATACAGGACAATGGAGAGATAGAAACGATTAGATCCCATATTTCTTCAGCTTTGCGTATAGGGTTGTCCTGGATATATTGAGCACTTGAGCAGCTTTTGAATGGTTTCCCCTGCATTTCTCCACAACCCGGAGGATGGTTCTTTTTTCCACGTCATCCAGTTTGAATGAATCAACTTCCGGCATACCCGGGGTGTTATACAGATGCAGATCATTCGGACCGAGATCTGCATCTTTCCCCAGGATCACAGCCCTTTCCATGGTGTGTTTGAGTTCTCTCACGTTGCCGGGCCAGGAATATTCCTGAAGCCTTTGCACTGCCATTTTGTTTAGCCTCATACCTGGTTTATCGTATTTCCGGCTATATTGATCCAGGAAGAATTTAGCCAGCTGTATCACATCTTCTCCCCGGTCTCTGAGAGGCGGGACCTCAATGGAAATGGTGTTAAAGCGGTAGAAAAGATCCTCACGAAAAGTGCCGTCTGAAATCATCTTTTTCAATGGCTTATTTGTGGCAGTAATCAACCGAATGTCAATGGGGATGGGTTTACTGTCTCCTACGCGGATCATTTCACGATTCTGAATCACCTGCAGTAATTTGGCCTGAATGGAGAGAGGGATATTTCCAATTTCATCCAGAAAGAGGCTGCCTTCATTTGCTGTTTCAAAACGTCCGGTGCGATCCTCCCGGGCATCGGTAAATGCTCCTTTCACGTGCCCGAACATTTCACTTTCAAACAAAGATTCGCTTATGGAGCCCAGGTCAACTCCGACAAATATCTGATCAGACCTCCCGGACCTCCTGTGTATTTCCCGGGCAATCAACTCCTTGCCCGTTCCGTTTTCTCCCAGGATCAATACACTGGCATCGGTTTCCGCCACCCTGACCAATGTATCCATGAGCCTGCTCATCACATCTGAGGATCCCTGGAACATTTGAAAATTCCGCTCAAGGTCCTCAGATAGTTGCTGTTGTCTTTTTTGTAGTTTTTTCACCTCCAAGCTGGAACGGCGCAGGCGGTAGGCATTTTTAAGGGTAATAATCAGCTTCTCGGGATCCCAGGGTTTGGTAATAAAATCTGTGGCACCCTCCCTGACGGCTTTTACGGCTAGTTCAATATCGCCGTATGCTGTCATGAGAATGACAGGGATTGTGGGATCTTTCTTCCGGATCTCATTTAGCCAGAAGATCCCTTCGTTACCAGAGGTTTCTCCGGTTACAAAATTCATATCCAGCATTACAATGTCATACCTGTTTCGCCACAACATTTCAGAAAGCCGTGACGGTTTTGTAATGGCATCAATTCCTGCAAACTCATCCTTCAGAAGTATCCTGAGTGATTCCAGGATCTGAACATTGTCGTCTATGATCAATATGCGGGCCTGTAACATTTCAAGAATTTTCATTGTAAATTTAAGTTTAATTGTTCGGAAGGCTGACACACATTGTTCAGAAACTGAACAGAGGAAGGGCGAAATATTGTTAGACAAGTATGCTAAAGTGCAGAAATACAGATAAATATCTGTGTGTAGTTAAGTGTGGCATCCATTTGGCTTATTCTGGGTGAACGATCTTATTATAGAGGCAATGATTTTCAACTATTTTAAATACGCTTTCCGCAACCTGATCAAGCAAAGGGGTCGGACATTGATAAACCTGTTCGGGCTTTCATTCAGCATTGCCTGTGTAATTATTATTTACCTCTACAGTACCTGGGAGCTTAGCTACAATGATTTTCATGAAAACAACGACAGGCTCTACAGGATGTATTCCAGTTTAGATCCGGTTAATCGAGAAAAATTATTCTCTCCTTTCCAGCCCGAAGGAATGGCTGCCGCGTTGAAGGAAAAAGTTCCGGGAATTGAGGCAACTTGCAGGTTGAAATCAACAGGGGCCTGGATCGGGGTTGAGGATAAGCTGTTCCGGGAAAGGATAGGGTTTGTGGATTCCACTTTTTTTGACATGTTTAGTTATGATATTATTGCGGGCGATCGTAACAACCCCCTTTCCATTATCAAAAGTGTGGTATTAACGGAAAGTGTTGCCCGAAAAATCTTTGGTGATTCCCTTTTAAGTTTCAATGATGTAATAGGCAAAAGTATTGAATTCCCGGAAAATCCTCCCTTTAACCAGTATGAAGTTACTGCAGTCATCAAAGATCCGCCTATGAATACTTCCTTCAGATGGAGTGTTCTGATTCCCTTTGTAAATGCAAGGGTTTATCCCCGCAGCAATGATTTTACGGGCGATACATACATCTATGTGATGCTGGATGAGACCAACGATGTGCAGAGACTTACTGAAACCTCCCAGACTCTTGTGGGTGAAATTCATGGTGGGACTCTGGAACGAATGGTTCAAATGGGTTATCTATCTGCAAACGAGCATCACTTTACCTATCATTTCAAGAAGTTCAGGGACCTCTATCTGGGATCGGAAGGATTCGGGGGATCATACGAGTATACCGGGAATATGAAATCAATCTATATTCTCTGCAGCATTGCGATCCTGATCCTCCTGATTGCCTGTTTTAACTATGTGATGATTTCCATTGGAACCTCCCTGAACCGCATTGGCGATTTTGGTATCATGAACGTAGTGGGCGCCCGCCGATGGCAGATACTGATCCAGTTTGTTATTGAATCATTTGTATTAACACTGATCTCTTTGTTGTTGGGAATCATTCTGGCCGAACAATTACTCCCCCTGTTTAACCGCATGTCCCAGGGCGATCTTCAGTTTATCCTTTATAAGGACGGAAGAAACTTTGTTTTCCTGGCCCTGATTCTGCTCTTTATTGTTTTAAGCACCAGCCTGTATATTGGTTTGTACTTGCTCCGCGAAAAGTCGCCCCTTCGTTTTCTCCGAAAAGAGATGCTATCTGTTCGGCGGAATGGGGTGGCCAGGATATCGGTGGTGCTACAGTTTTTCATTGCCATTATTCTGCTGATCTCCGGGGGTGTGATCCTGAAACAGTTGAATTATATGGTGAACCAGGATGTGGGATTTGACCGGCAGAATGTGGTGGTCATCCCGGTGGATTTTTCAAGGGAAAAGATATTAACCCTGAAGGAGAAGATCCTGGAATCGCCCCATGTACAGAATATATGCATGAGTGACCGCAGTTTTACTTCCGGAAGAAGTTCCCGGGCATGAAGAATAAAAAGGGTGAACTTTCACGGTCTGTTTCCTCAGGGTCGATGCGGATTATATTGAGACCTTGGGTCTGCAAGTGATTAAAGGCAGAGAGCTTTTTTAAGATGAACCCATCGACAGCAATTACAATGTGGTTGTTAATGAAGTCCTTGTAAGAAACCTTGGACTTGAAGATCCAATAGGGGAACATATTAAGCTTGAATCCGATGATACCCAGGAGGTGACTATTATCGGGGTGGTAAAAGATTTTAATTTCGACTCCATGCATGATGAGATCCAGGGGGTTATGCTGCATATATATCCCCGCAACAGCATCTGGTACATGTTTGTGAAAACGGATGAAGATGTGGCAGCAGTTCTGAAGCATTCGGAAAAGGTGTGGAAAGAAGTGGTCCCAGAGTTTTCATGGGACTACAGCTTTATGTCAGATAACCTGGGGAGCAGTATAGGGATGAGGACCGCTGGAGCCGGATTGTGGCTTATGCCGCCATGATTGCCATCCTGCTCTCCTGTCTTGGCTTGATGGGGATCAGCGGCTTGCTTGTGGCCCGCCGATTTAAAGAAGTGGGCATCCGCAAGGCCAATGGTGCCACTGTAAGCCAGATTATTGTACTGTTGAATATGGAACTGTTGAAGTGGGTGCTGGTGGCATACCTGCTGGCCTGTCCTGCAGCCTGGTTCATCATGAGGCGCTGGTTCAGGATTTCGCTTTTCATACCTAGCTATCCTGGTGGATCTTTGTACTTGCCGGCCTTGCCGCGATCCTTATTTCCATATTTACCATTACCCTTCAGATCTACAGGGTTGCCAGTCAGAACCCGGTCAATGCCTTAAGGTATGAATGATAATCAGAGGTATACCTTCAGCAGTTCTGCTTCGGTGAGGAGCTGATCCCTTTTGTATTCCAGCAGCAGCAATTCGTTACGGAAATAGAAATCGGATGCATAGAAATAGTCCGTAAGGGAAATCTCCCCGTTTTCCAGGGAGAGGGTCAGGATTTTCGCGCCCCTTCCCGAATCCAGCGCCTCTTCCAGCTTTCTACCCGTTTATTCAGGCTCTCCAGCTGCTCCAGTTTCTGCAAGACCTCATTTTGTTGATGATGGGTATAGCGTTCCGCATCAGCTTCGGCAAAGACCACAGCCGATCTGGCCTGCTTTATCCTGTTGGAATTCTCCCAGAGCGGGACCGTAATTCCCACCTGGAACCCCGGAATGCCTGGTCCAGCACAGATTCAGAATAGTAGCCCGCTGTTAGTTTGGGCAGGGTTCTGACTGACGGCAAGACTTTTTTGCTCCTCCGTCAACTCCATTTGTTGCGCATGGATCTGCATGGCGGCTCCTTCGCGATAAGCCAGCAGTAAGGTGATCAGCGATGATCCCGGCCGGATCAGGGTAAGTGGTATCTCTAATCTCCACCTCGGCTCCCTCCCGTGATTTCGATCAGCGCCAGGTCATTGTTCCTGATGTCAGATCTTACCCTGTCTAACGAGGATTCCATGGCTGTCATTTGCAGATTGGACTGGCTGTAAGCCAGCTGTCCCACTTCACCGGAAGCCAGTTTCTGCCTGAAATGATCATTGATCTGCTTCGCGTTTTCCAATCTCTTCCCAATCATGGCCTCCTGCATGTTCAGGTGAATCCGGTTGATCCACAATTGCTGCGCCCAGTGAAGAATATCCTGCCGGGCCAGGATATATTCAAGTTCGGCCTGACTGGTACGGATCTTCCTGAGCCGTGATCTGTGAATGTAGCTTGTGGGGAAATCAACTTGCTGACTTACCCTGAAATCCACACGATTTCCCAATTCGGCTGGTTTTCCGAACAGGTATCCGAACTCCACTTCAGGGTCGGGTGGAGTGTTTCCGGTTCCTGCCTTCAGGGTGGCCACATGGAAAGCTTCCCTGGCAGCCCTCAGTTCACGGTTGTTCTCAAGCACTTTTTTCATCAGTGTTTCATGATCCTGTGATAATCCGGGAAAAAATAGGACTGTCAGAATGAAAATGGTATAGATCTGTCTTGTGCTCATGATTTTCTTTTTTCGAGTATATAATAGACCGAAGGGATTACAATCAGGTTCAGAAGGGTGGATGTAAGCAGTCCGCCCAGGATCACAATGGCCATGGGACTCTGAATTTCATTGCCCGGCTTGTCCCCGGCCATGGCAAGGGGGATCAGCGCCAGTGCCGAAGCCAGCACGGTCATCAGGATCGGGTTGAGCCGGTCGACCGACCCGTGGATGATGGTCTCCCTCAATCCTTCACCCGCTTTCCGGAGATGGCTGTACCTGGAAACGAGCAAAATGCCGTTCCGGGTGGCAATCCCGAACAGGGTGATAAAACCAATGATGGATGGAATGCTTACCACCTGTGATGTAAGCCTGATGGCCACAACCCCTCCAATGAGTGCCAGGGGAAGGTTCAACAGGATTACACCGGCCAGTTTGCCGCTTTTAAATTCCTGGAAAAGAATTACAAAGATGATCAGGATGGCCAGCAGGGAAGTGATCAGCAGGGTGAAAGATGCCCGCTGGGCACTTTCAAATTGTCCGCCATATTCTACCCTGTACCCTTCAGGAAAATCCATATGGTTGCCAATGGTTTCCTGGATCTCACTGACCACACTGCCCAGATCCCGTCCGGCGGTATTGGCAGAGACCACCAGTTTTCGCTGCACGTTCTCCCGGTTGATGGCATTGGGACCGGTGGTTGATACCACGTCTGCTACGTAGCGCAAAGGAATTTTATGACCGTCGTAGGTATCGATCAGGGTATTGTTGATGGCCTCGATGCTGTTCCGGTAGCGTTCGTCGAACCTGACCACCAGGGCGAAGTTCAGGTTGTCATCGTAAACCTCCGCATATTTCTGTCCGGCAAGGGCAGTCTCCACAAATTCCGAAAACTCATTCTGAGCAATTCCATACCTGGCCAGCATTTCTCGACGTGGCCTGATCTGGACCTGGGGTATCTCCACAAGTTGTTCCACGTTCAGGTCCACAAGTCCGGGGATTCCTGAAATCTCTTCCTGTATCTCATTGGCCAGCCGGTAGAGGGTTTCCAGGTCCTGTCCGAACAACTTGATGGCAATGCTTGCCCTGGTGCCCGAAAGCATATGGTCGATACGGTGGCCCAGGGGTTGACCAATATTCAGGTTGACGCCCCGTACGGAGGATAATCTTCCCCTGACCTCTTCCATGAATGCTTCATGGTCCCTTTGATCAAGAACATATGGCACATCGATTTCAGCCGAGTTGGAGCCGCCATGACTGTGCTCATTCAGTTCAGCCCTGCCGGTTCGCCGGCTCACATAGGAAACCTCGGGGATCATCATCAGCTCTGCGTCAATCTGGCCCATCAGGATGTTGCTCTGTTCAAGAGAGACACCCGGAAAGGTGGTGCTTGTGATGGTCAGGGTTCCTTCATTGAATTCGGGCAGAAATGAGTTCCCCAGGCGGAAAAACATGAGCAGTGCTACTAAAAAAAGGCCAAAAGCACCAACGATCACCGCTATCCTGAACTTCAGAATGCTGCCAAGGACTTTCTCGTACCAGGCATTGAGTTTCTGGACAAGAATGTTCCCTCCCCGCTCATGCCTGTTCAGTTGTTTTTCGGAAGTCAGGAGATAGCTGGCCAGCACAGGGGTCAGGGTCAGTGCCACCACCAGGGATGCCATCAGCGAAACGATAAAAGTGATTCCCAGGGGTTTCAGCATTCTCCCCTCCATTCCTGCCAGGAAGAAGAGCGGCACAAAGGCAACGATGATAATCAGGGTGGCTTGCACAATAGAGGATCTGATCTCCACAGAGGCCTTATAGATGACTTTCATTACTCCTTCTTGTTCCCCGGGCGGTTTCCGGTGATTCTGTTTCAAGCGTTTCAATACGTTCTCCACATCGATAATGGCATCATCCACCAGGGCTCCGATGGCTATCGCCATGCCCCCCAGCGACATGGTATTGATGGTAAGTCCCATGATCTTCAGTGTAATGATGGAGAGCAGAAGCGACAGGGGAATAGCAATCAGCGAGATCAAGGTGGTCCTGACGTTCAGAAGAAAGAGGAAAAGGATAATCATCACAAACAGGCCCCCTTCAAGCAATACACGGAAAACATTGTTTACCGCAATACGGATGAAATCTGCCTGGCGGAATATGGATGAATTTACCTCCATGTTTGAAGGCAGGGAGACAGCGAGCGCTTTCAGGGCCGCATCCACATTGTCAGTGAGCTCCAGGGTGTTGATCCCGGGTTGTTTCAGGATGGTCAGGATGACAGCCGGATCAGTGTCCAGAAAAGCGTCGCCGATCTTGTCGGGATGGCCTATTTTCACTGTAGCCACGTCCTCAATCTTTACAGGTTTATCATTCCTGATGCGGACTACCGAGCTGCCAATGTCCGCCGGGTCCATGGACCGGCCGGTGGCTCTCACAATATATTCCAATCCGTTCTGATTAATAAAGCCCCCGGATGCATTGCTGTTGGTGTTTTCTGCGGCCCGGGTGAGATCGGAGAGGGAAACATCGTGATAATTCATTTTGAAGGGATCGGCCAGGACCTGGTACTGTTTGGGCAATCCACCCATGACCACCACCTGGGCTACTCCCGATACCGATAAAAGCCGTTGCCGGACCTGCTTGTCAGCGATGGTTCGTAAATCGAACAGTGACAATGAATCCGAGGTAAGAGATACAAGCATGATTTCACCCATCACCGAAGTCTGGGGTGCCAGGATGGGTGTTTCGATGCCTTTGGGCAGAAGCGTGTTGATGGTAGGCAGTTTCTCACTCACAACCTGCCTGGCCCTGTAAATGTCTGTATTCCAGTCAAATTCCACCCAAACAATGGAAAATCCATAAGAGGAACTGGAGCGCACCCTGCGGATACCGGTGGCACCGTTCAATGATGATTCAATGGGAAAGGTAACCAGCGTTTCAACTTCTTCAGCAGCCATGCCATGGGCATCAGTAAGAACCACCACAGTGGGGGCAGTCAGATCCGGAAACACGTCTATCTCCATATCTCTCGCTGTAAACAGGCCGCCGGCCAGCAACATCACCGAGAGGAAGATGATCAGCACCCTGTTATTCAGGGAGTATTCTATAATTCGATTTAGCATGATTCCGGGTATTAATGTGAATGTCCGTGTCCTACAACACCGGTCACCGCCGAGGCCGCCTTTATCAGGATGCACCCCCGGGTTACAATCCGCTCACCGGGCTCCAGTCCAGCCGTGATCTCAATGATTCTGCCATCATTGACACCGGTTTTTACAACCCGTTTGGTGTAGGTATCGCCCGTGACCTGCACATATACATAGTGGCTGCCCTGGTCTTCCATGAGGGCATTCATGGGTATGGCGATCCGTTCTGATCCCGTTTCACTTTTCAGGTAGATCTCCGCAAAAGCACCCTCCAGCAGGCTGCCATTATTCTCCAGCTCAAAATAGACAGGAAGATAATGGTCATTCTCTGCCACCGAGTGTCCGGTGGCCAGGTGTCTGCCATTGAAGAATTCAATGGGATGGGTCTCACGGGAATAGGCCGTCCGGAAATTGGCTGTATGAATTTTGTCCGCGATTCCATGGTATTGCTGGGGAAGGTCTGCCCTGAGCAGAAGGATTTTATCCGAGGAGATGGTCACCAAACCCTGTCCGGTTTCCACATAGTCCCCCTCTGCCACCTCCAGCTCATGAATGGAGCCGGTCTCCTGGGCATATACCTTCAGTCCATCCTCCGACGTATGGGCAGCCAGGTTTTCATAATGAAGGCTGTCGGCGGTATAGGCTGATTTAGATTCCTGTAATTGGCGTTCCGATACCGCACCCTGTTTATACAGTATGCGGTGCCTGATATATTCACTCCTGCTTTTCTCCAAGCTGTTGACTGATTGCAGCAACTGGAGCTGGAAGTTGTTTTCAGGAAGGGATTTACCTGAAATGGTGAACAGATGCTGACCACGGTTTACATGAGAACCCTGGACCAGGTTTTTATCAGCAAAGGATACAATCCCCCCGATGTTGGCCTGAACCCGTTTTATCTTGCCAGGGGGTGAAATAAGCTCCCCGCTGGTAGGGATAACCATGGATATCATTTCCATTTTTACCCTGGAGACCAAAAAGTCGCTTTTCCATGCCTGCTCCTTCAGAAAGCCGATCTCTCCCTCAGATCCTGTTCCATGGGAATGGCCAGATTCGTCAGCAGCGTGAATTTCATCATGGTCTTTATATACATGCACATGTCCGGTGACTGATATCGGTGGCCTCGCCTGATACAAGTGTAATTTCCAGGTTGAATACCCCTGCTTTTTCCGGAACAAAGGGGACCTCAAAAATTCCCGGATCGTGGGGCTGACCCGAAGTGGCCGAAACACCGTCAATCCGGATGGTGACGTTTCCCTTCGTGCATGGATCATAGGTATCAAGCCAGGTCACATGGACCAGGAATCCTGCTTCCTCTCCTGCCACAAGAGGCTGATGTTCGATGAAGAATTCGGTATTGTCACCGAATAATGTATGCTGCGCAGCATCCTCTGAATGCTGGTGACCCAAGTCGTTGTGTTGATCCGGATCGCCTTGATTCCTTCCGCATGCAAAGGCCAAAAGCACAATGATGGCCAACGTAATTCTATTCATGATTGAGTCTTGTAAATGAATGTATTCAGGACATGCGAAGCATGTCCCGTTAAAGGGCAAATAAAAAGATCAGATTAAACAACAGATGGGGGAGCCCTCAGGGAAGGAAGGCCCGAACACAGCGCTGAAAGTATGGGTAGTTTCAGGCGGAGCAGATGGGGTAATCCAAATTCTTCAAGCGGATCCGGAACACTGGCCGGATCGGCCATAAAAAATTGGCTATGAATGGTGGTAGGGCCAGGGTTTCCCGCATGGCTCTTTTTTACAAAATCAAAGTCATTGAAGGCGTGACAATGTTTTGTGCCGGTATTCTCGTCGTGGTGGTTTTGGTGCCCGAGGGGACAGGATTGAGCCTCGGCTGACACCGGGGTTTCAGAATGGTGGTGGTGTGGAACCATGTTGTGTCCCAGGTAAACTGCGAAACAGAAAGAGAGAAGCGTTGCGATATACCTATTGCTCTGCATGGTAGTTTGTGAATGCTCCACAAATTTAAGTAAATCAGCGAACAGGCCAAAAAAGATGATTGTGGTGAACAAAATGCGCTCTTTTTCCTTTTTATGGATATGAAAAAGAGAATCGTTTTTGCCGCCCTTATGATGGCTGGCGCTGCCCTGGCATACGGGCAGCTTATTGACAGTGACAATTCTGTGGTTGAATTTATCTCCTCTGGGCCTGAGGCCGAGACTGTGGAGGGAACAATAACAGGAATGACAGGTACCATTCAATTTAATCCCCAGGCACTGGAGGAATCGTCTTTTAATGTCTGTATAAATCCTGCTACCATTCAGACGGGTAAAGGGATGAGGGACAAGCATCTTTCGGGAAAAAAATTCCTGGGGGTGAAGAAATTTCCCCTCATCTGTTTTACCTCTCAGCAGCTTGAGGTAACGCTCACCGGTTTTGTGGCCAGGGGTGAACTTTCCTTGAAAGGGGTGTCCCTGCCTGTAGAAATCCCTTTTACGTTTGAGAATAATGTATTCCGGGGAAGTTTTGATTTGAACCGGCAGGAATACGGGATCGGCAATTCAGGTACCGGAATGGTGGGCAATGATGTAAAAGTTCAAATCAGCTGTGTGATCATCCCGTAAGGGCTTTCATTTTCTGAAGCCCGGTTTTGGCTGTCTTGTGGGGATCCTCTTTCCAGTAGGACGGATTGAATAACTCAAGGGACAGCACTTTCTCGCCCCCCATATTTTTCAGATCGGTGATGACCTGGCCCATGGGAGCACTGCCGTCACCCGGGTAGACCCGGTCTGCATCCGTTTGTTGCTCCCTTGGAATGGAAGCAGGGTAATCGTTCATATGAAACACCTCAATAAGAGATCCGTCCAGCATCTTCAGAGAATTGAAGCCCGAGTTCCCTCTGAAAAGGTGATATATATCCGGAAGTATCCTTGCATCGGGATCATTGGCTGCCGCAACAATCATCAGTACCTGGCCCATATGCCACAATACGGTGGAAGCTCCCCAGAATTCCAGCTGGGGCATCACCCCTGTTTTTCTTCCCAGCTGAAGGAGCTGGCTATATTTTTCTCCAGCCAAAAAAAGATCCAGCTGCTGATCACCCGGAACACCTGCCGGAGGAGCAGCAATGCGGCGGCATCCGATATCTGCCAGCATCAACATCTCTTCTTCCATTTGCCTGAAACCCTCTTCACCACCGGTGAGCCAGGGTGCAAATCCAATGGCGTTTTCCACCCTGATGTTATGGTCAGCGATAAAAGTGCTGAGAGACTCCGTGCTTCCTCCTTCTGACAGGTAGTCTTTCACATCCCGCACCCACACTTCGATGCCATCATAACCTGCTTTGGATGCGATCTCGATGTATTTGAGCAGGCCGGGTTTCCGGCCACTGATGGTACTGGTGTTGAGGCAGAACCTGAAATTCGACTTTTCTGAAACTGCTGAATCACTTGATTTTAAAAAGTGATGGGCGTTAAGGGGCAGCGAGGTAGAGACTCCGGCAAGGGCCATTGTGGCGATTGCTTTTCTCCTGGAAACGGGATGTGTTTTCATGGTCAAATGGTTGAAGGAAACATTTCAACTGTGAAGATAGATAAGAAATAGTTACAATCAGAATTCATATCTTGTGTTTACATCAAATCATCGCATCATGGCAGGTACAGGCAAGTCAAATGAGAATGGGAAAAGCAGCTATGTGAACGTTGCCATTGACCTGATCCTGAAAGTGGGAGCCCTTGCCCTGGTAATTTTTCTCTGCTTCAGAATTTTAAAGCCCTTCCTGAGTATGCTGTTGTGGGGGCTGATCATTGCCATCATCTTGTTTCCTCTTTTCCAGAAGGTAAACGGGTGGATTGGAAAAAGGAACAAGATCACCTCCTTGCTACTCGTTATCGTGGCCCTTGCCCTGCTGGTTTTTCCAAGCATCTGGCTGGTGAACCAGCTGGTTGACGGTGTGAAGTATCTGGCTGAGAGCTTCCAGGAAGGAAATTTTAGTATTCCTCCGCCGTCACCTGCGGTGGAAGAGTGGCCGCTGATCGGTCCATGGCTTTATGAGAACTGGCTGGAACTTTCCCGGAACATGGGTGAATCAATCAAAGGATTCCTTCCGCAGATTGCGGCCTGGGGAGAGAAGCTGTTCGGGGCACTGGCCAATACCGGGCTGGGTATCCTGCAGTTTGCGGTTTCTATCATCATCGCCGGCATATTTCTCATGTTTTTTGAAAAGGGAGCTGATTCGGGAAAAAAGATCTTTTCCAGGGTAGTCGGAGAAAGGGGTGAGGAATTCCTGAACATATCGCTTGTTACCATTCGCAACGTGGCCGCAGGGGTGCTGGGTGTTGCAGTTATTCAAACCTCCCTGATGGGGACGGGATTGATTCTGGCCGATATTCCCCTGGCTGCAGTCTGGATCATCCTGATCCTGATCATGACCATTGCGCAGATTCCGGTGCTGATCTTCAACATCTTTATGATCATATACCTTTTCGCATTCAGGGATCCCTTTCCGGCGGTTCTCTGGTCGCTCTATTTTTTAGTCATGGGGCTGATTGACAATCTCCTCAAACCCCTGATCATGGGAAAAGGATCGGATGTACCCATGCTGGTGATCTTTCTCGGGGCCATCGGGGGCTTCATGGCCTTTGGCTTCATCGGTCTTTTCCTGGGAGCCATCATCCTCTCCCTGGCCTATAAAATCTACCTGACCTGGGTCTCCACGGTAGAGTAACCAAATGGATTCAGGATTTTGTTTATGAACATATGTTCACTACCTTTGTGAGCATACGTTCAATATATTCTTATGTCTCCCAGAAGCAAGCAATTTCGAAAGGTGGTCTCTCCGCCAGTACTCAAGGGTTTTAAGCCCATTGGAGTGCCGTTTAATGATACTGTGGTGGTCTCTTTGCTTTATGAAGAGTATGAGGCGCTGCGTCTGGCCGATTACTCGGGTTTGAAGCAGGAGGAAGCCGCCAGGTTGATGAATGTGTCCCGCCCGACTTTTACGCGGATTTACAGCAGCTGCCTGCAAAAGCTTGCCCGGGCATTTACCGAAGGGCGCTCCATCGTTATTGAGGGGGGTGATGTGGAATTTGACAGGCAGTGGTACCGATGCAATGAATGCACTACAGTTTTTCACCATCCCAATGCGGAACACCAGGAGTGCATCAGTTGCGAATCAGACCACATCGAACATATAAACAAGAGCATTCGGGAGTGGAAAGAGGAACAGGTCGCGGTAAAATCCATGATGCGCCTTGATGAGTTTTGCATCTGTCCAAGGTGTGATTATCAGACGCCTCATGAAGCCGGGGTTCCCTGTTTCTCACAAACCTGTCCGGATTGCAAGACTTCATTGATCAGGAAAAGTGATTAAACACTGGACCAACATAAAGATCCGCTATGCGGAAACCGACCAGATGGGTTATGTGCACCATTCACAGTACGCCCTATACCTGGAACAAGCCAGGATGGACTTGTTACAATCCGTCGGTTTCGATTGTATTGCCATGGAAAAAGCGGGAGTAATCATGCCTGTTGTGGAGATGGAAACACGTTATTCATCCCCCCTGTTTTATGGGGACACCATTGAGGTAGAGACTTCGATTCAAGCCCCCTGGGATACCAAGCTGGTGTTCCGATATAGGATACGAAATCAACATAACAAGCTGGTTTCCAGGGCAAAAACATCACTGGTCCTTGTGGAGAAGGAGACTGGCAAGTTGCTGAAGGATCCTGAAAGATACCTGAAATGCTTAAACAGATCCCCCGTGGGGATCGCACCATAACCAATAATTACAATATATAATTTAAAAGAAGATGAAAAATACAAACGTATTAGTGATTGGAGGCAGCGCTGCCGGATTGAGCGCTGCACTGGCATCGAAATCGCACTACCCTGAAAAGAGTGTGACCTTGATCCGGAAAGAAGAAAAAGTAGCCATTCCATGTGGAATCCCTTATATTTTCGGGACCCTGGAAACAAGCGATATGGATATTTTGCCTGATGCAGGCCTGATCAATGCAGGTGTTGAGATTATCGTCAACGAGGTTCGCTCGCTGGATGGAGAGGGGAAAACCTGTCTTTTGAGTAATGGTACAGAGATCGCGTATGAGAAGCTGATCCTGGCCACTGGCTCAAAACCTGTTGTACCTGGCTGGTTAAAAGGAGCGCAACTTGATAACGTATTCACTGTACCCAAAGATCTGGTATACCTCGAGGCCATGAAGAAGAAGCTGGCGGAAGTGGAAAATGTAGTTGTGGTAGGTGCTGGATTTATCGGTATTGAAATGTCCGATGAGCTAAAGAAGATGGGGAAAAATGTAACCCTCGTTGAGTTGCTTCCGCATGTACTTCCACTGGCTTTTGACCCGGACCTTGCCAATGAAGCAGAAAGCATATTGAAGGAGCGGGGGATCGAAATCATGACAGGCCGCCGTGTACAAGAGATCATTGGAACGAAGAAGGTTGAGGGAGTGAAGATTGAGTACGCTGATGTGACCAACATCCTGAAGGCCGAAGCTGTGATTCTCTCCATGGGATATGCACCCAATACCGAACTGGCGAAGAACCTGGACGTGGCATATAACAGGGATGGTTTCATCAAGGTGGATGAATACATGCGCACCGATCACCCCGATGTATTTGCTGTGGGAGACTGTGCTGAAAAAAGAGATTTTTTTACCAGGAAGAGGTCCAAAGCCATGCTGGCATCCATCGCCTGTGCAGAAGCCAGGGTAGCAGGGATGAACCTTTACAAGCTCTCTACCCTGAAGACCATTGGAGGTACCATTGCCATCTTCTCAACGGCCCTGAACGGGACAGGATTTGGTGCTGCAGGGCTTACTGAGACGGTGGCAAAACAGGAAGGATTTGACATTATTACTGGAACTTTTGCAGGAGTAGACAGACACCCCGGTATGTTGAACCATCCGCATAAGCAGATTGTTAAATTGATCGCGGGTCGTGAAAATGGTGTGATTCTCGGTGGTGAAGTTGTGGGCGGGTCCAGTTCAGGCGAACTGATCAACATCATCGGTTTCATCATACAGAACAAAATGAATGTGAATGAGCTGATGACCTCGCAGATTGGAACCCATCCCATGCTGACAGCCTCTCCGGCTGCCTATCCGCTCATCAAGGCGGCAGAAGTGATCGCCAAAGAGTTCTGGAACAATTAATTTGGCACGCATGAAGCTGGTGGTGTTATCAGATACGAAGGCCATGCACGGATTTAAATTCGAGCATGGCCTTTCTATCCTGGTTGAAGTGGATGAGAAAAAGATCCTTCTCGATACGGGGGCCTCTGATGTATTTCTGCAGAACGCTGAGAAGCTGGGGGTGGAGCTGAACGGCGTGGATGGACTGGTGCTCAGTCATGGTCACTGGGACCATGGCAATGGATTGCAGTTTTTGGAAGGCAAGCCCCTGCTCTGTCATCCGGGCTGTTTCCAGGGCAGAACCAGGAAACTTGGAGGCGGTAGCCTGGGACTGGCACTAACAAGGGAGGAGATTGAAAACAGGTACGCGTTGACTGTCTCCCGCGAACCGGTTCAGATCTCCGAACACCTTTGGTTTCTTGGAGAAATTCCCAGGATCAATGATTTTGAAGCAAAAACAACCAGGTATCTTCTTGAGGGAGGTGAGGAGGATTTCATCATGGATGATTCCGGTTTGGCCTGTGTGGCAGAAAAGGGCCTGGTGGTGATTTCAGGATGTGCCCATTCGGGGATCTGCAACATGATAGAGCATGCAAGGAAGGTCACCGGAATGGACAGGGTGGCAGGAGTGATTGGAGGTTTTCACCTTACGGCAGATGATCATCAGACCCACAAGACCATTCAATACCTGCAAAACAGAAATATTGGATCGGTATGGCCCTCCCATTGCACACAGGATCCGGCCCTGAGTCTCTTTTACAGGGCGTTTGGAAAAAACCTGGTACAGGCGGGCGATACGCTGGTGTTTTAGATGCCCTTGTTTCTTTTCCGGGATGATTTTTCTAACTTGATGGAATGAACAACACAGACCGGATTATTTCCATTGATGTGCTCCGGGGGGTGGCTGTACTGGGAATACTGATCATGAACATTCAGAGCTTTTCCATGCCGGCGGCTGCCTACATTAATCCAGCGGCATATGGGAACCTGGAGGGTCTCAATAAGTGGGTATGGATTCTCAGTCACATCCTGGCAAGCGAGAAATTCATGAGTATTTTTTCTCTCCTTTTTGGTGCCGGGATTTTAATTTTTACAGACAATGCACGTGCGAAGGGGAAGAACCATGCCTTGCTACACTACCGGAGAATGGGATGGCTGTTGTTGTTTGGCCTCTTGCACGGCTATCTGCTCTGGTACGGTGATATCCTTGTTACATACAGCCTGTGCGGGATGTTGCTTTTGTTATTCCGACAGCTATCCCCGCGGAAACTCTTTTTGATCGGATTCGGTTTTTACCTGGTACCCTTGATCCTGGACACATTCTTCGCCTCAACCATGGCTTACTGGCCGGAAGAGGCCCTTGAATCTACCATTCAGAGTTGGATGCCTGACCAGAAGCACCTTCAGCATATATTGGAGGGATACCGGGGACGCTGGGTGGATCAAATGGGGGTAAGGGTTCCTGCCACATTGTTCCTTGAAACCAGGTGGTTCATGATGCAGACATTCTGGCGTGTGATGTCCATGATGTTGCTGGGGATGTCGCTCTACAAGTGGAACATACTTTCGGCTGGCCAGTCAACAGGATACTATATCAGGATGACTTTAACCGGATTGGGGATGGGTTACTTTTTGTCAGGACTGGGCGTGTTTCTGAATTTTCAGAACCAGTGGTCCATGGAGTTTTCCATGTTCCTGGGAACCCATTTTAACTATGTGGGAAGTGTAGCTGTTGCTCTGGGCTATACAGGTTTGGTCATGCTTATATGCAAATCGGCAGGGGGTTCTGTATTGAAGCGGGTTTTTGCTTCAGTAGGCCGCATGGCTTTTAGCAACTACATCCTGCAAACCATTCTATGCACTTTCATTTTTTATGGTCACGGCCTGGGATTATTCGGGCAAGTGGAGAGATCACAGCAAATCTTGCTGGTAGTCGTGATATGGATCATCCTCATGGTCATATCCCCTATCTGGCTAAAACGGTTCCGGTTTGGACCGCTTGAGTGGCTATGGCGAAGCCTTTTTTACATGCGCTGGCAGCCATTTTTAAAATAGGTCGGGCATGTTCATTTCTATGTCGTATATTTACGTCATAAAGATAACGGCATGACTTCCCCGAAACTTGAATTATTCGATAAAGAGCTGCAGGCATCAGCTGCTCTCTTCAAAGCCCTGGCCCACCCGGCCCGGCTGGCCATTCTGAACTATCTTGCAGAGACCAGGAGCTGTATTACTGGCGATATTACCCGGGAGTTGCCCCTGAGCCGCACCACAGTGAACCAGCACCTGGCCGAATTGAAGGAGGCCGGCCTGATCAAGGGGGAGATCAGCGGGGTAAAAGTGAACTACTGCCTGAATACATCCAGAATCGCCGAATTGGATGGTCGCTTCAGAAAAATGATGGTTCAACTGGATTGTTGTGGGAAGCCAGGTTGCTGAAGATTGACCGGATTTTGTAACTTAACGGAAAATTCCCAACCATGAAGAAGATTATTTACCTTTTGGGTTTATCCCTTTTGATCCTGTGGGGCTGCAACCAGCCTGTAAAAGTGGCAAGTGATAGCCAGGATGATGGCTTCACCTTTGCTTTTCTGACTGACATTCACCTCCAGCCTGAACGCTCGGCTGTGGAGGGTTTTCAAAAAGCCATTGATACCATCAACGTGATCAGTCCCGATTTTGTGCTGACAGGAGGCGACCTGGTGATGGATGCGCTGAACCAGACCTATGGAAGAGCAGATTCGTTGTACAAATTATATGATGAGTCCATGAAGGCATTTAACATGCCGGTCCACAATACTGTAGGTAATCACGAAGTGTACGGTTGGCATCGGGAAGAAGCCGGATTGGAAGAACATGCCGAATTTGGAAAAGGCATGTTTGAAAAAAGATTTGGTGACCGCTACTACTCCTTTGACCACAAAGGCTGGCATTTTATGGTACTTGATGCCATCTCCCGAAGCGAAGAAGGCCACTATGAAGGCATGATCGACGATGAACAGATCAACTGGATCAAGGAAGATCTTCACAAGACCGGGAAAGAAACGCCCATTGCTATCAGCGTGCATATTCCCTTTATTAGCTCGCAGACCCAGCTCACACGAGGTTCTCTTGAGCCCAATTCCAGGGGACTTGTTATTGTAAATTCCCGGGATGTATTGCTCCATTTCTGGGATTATAATCTGAAGCTTGTCCTGCAGGGACACCTGCATTACCTGGAGGACATCAATGTGAACAACCAGGTTCATTTTATTACCGGTGGTGCTGTGAGCGGCAAGTGGTGGAACAATAAGCCAGATGATCCCATGGAGGAAGGATTCCTGTTGTTGCACGTGAACGGCGAGGAATTTGAATGGGAGTATGTGGATTATGGATGGACTCCTCCAGGAGCGTAATCCGGGTGCTTCTTTCTGAAAATATTTTGTACTTTTAACTTATTATTGGTTTCCATATCCCGGCAAATCCGGGGGAATGAAAAGGGAATGCCGTTAGAATCGGCAACAGTTCCCGCTGCTGTGAATCCAGGCCCGATCAGGGCTGCATGGCTTATGGAGATAACCACTGTTTAATCCTGTGGACTACGGGATGAATGGGAAGGTTCCATAGGTCCGGACGAGTCAGAAGACCTGCCAGTGATACCCTTGTTTTTGCAGCCCGCGGGAAACGGGAAGCTGATCAAAAATCTATCATTGGTCTTGCCTCACTCCGCCCGCTGCGACTTTAATATTTGAACATTAAAATCGTAGCAGTATGAAAAAATGGATTAGCATTCTTACAGGCCTGTTCATCGGGCTTTCAGTCATGGGTCAGACCTACCTGGCCCATCAAAACAGTTACAGATCGGCTTATCTTCCATTCGAATCTGGTATGGTTTCGGCATTAGAAGTCTACGATAACTTCGTTTTTATCAGCGATATGGACACCATCCGGATGCTGGATTTGAATGCTGGAACGATGCTGAAGAAATATGGGAAACCGGCAGATGATACGGTCTCTGTCTCTGCCAGTTTCCTGACCGTCTCCCCGGATGGAACATCCATATGGGCCGGTTATACCAACTATACCGATGCGGATCACCGGATCTACCGGATCGATCTGGCAAGTGGCGCGTGGGCCATGCAGGCCAGATTCCCTCGGAATTTTAACCTGGTATTCTGGAACGACATCATCCTGGTATCAGGGATTGGTTCTACCTCATGGGAGGATCCCAATGGCATCTTTCTACTGGATACATCCGGACAGGACCAGCACCGGATGCTCATTGAAACCGGTGGCTATTCGACAGGTATTGCAAAGGATTCCGATGGAGATCTCTATTACGGCACCTCTTTCATGATGGATCCCAATGGCCTCTATCGATGGGACAGTGCCCAGTTGGCTGGAATTTTAAATCCTGGCGTACAGGATACCCTTCATATTCGGGATGCAGAAAAGCTCTCTGACCTGCCGGCTGGAGCCTACGATTGTGACGTGGATATGGCAGGAAATCTGGTGTTAACCATGAACCAGATTGGGGGAAAGAATGTGTTGGCTAGATGGAATGGTACAGGAGGAGAAGGGATACACCTGGATACACTGGCCTATACCACCGATAAATGGTTGGCGCTGTTAAAAACCATCGGAAATGTTACCCATCCGGAAATAGGAAACAGCATCCTGACATTCTCGTTCGGAGAGTCTCTTGTAGATATACATGCTGCCGATTACCCGCCTTACGTGGCCCATCCCCTTCCTGATCTTAATGAGCAGGAGATTGACCTTTCTGACCCCATTGATTTAAGCTTCCTGTTTTCTGATCCGGATGACCCCGACACAATGATTGTTCTGGAAGTCCTCTATGATGAGTTTCCTTTTGAGATGCATATTGAGGATAACAAGCTATATATCCAGATTTTATATCTGGTCAAGGGGGCCGCTGAATTCATGGAGACTGAAGTTGTTATCCGGGGGGTTTCGGCCGGACTGGCTGTTACCGATACTTTTATGGTGGCCATTGATTATGTGGGTGGAATCGGGGATCATGACCAGTCCCACCTGGATGTTTATCCCAATCCTTCCGAAGGAATTTACCGGGTTAAAGGAGCAGAACCGGGAGTAGCCAGCGTGGCTGTTTTTACCCTTACCGGAACCGAGATATTCAGAAGGGCCATTCAGGTTCAGGATGAGCCTGTGGATATCACAGGTCTTCCCGACGGAACCTATATCATCAGGATCACCGGTGAAAGGGGATCATCCAGCACCCTGATTCAAAAGCAATAAGCGATTCCTTGAAAAAGATTCTTCTATACGTGGTACTGACCCTGGGGATAACTTCCCTGGATGCACAGTATATATCGGAGGTGATTTCTTATACCCCGGCGCCTGGTCAGTTCATCAATGCATCCCCATGGGGGCTTCCGGGGTCTGCCGCTTCTATTGTAGGGGGAGTGAACGGAAACCTGAGTCTGGGAGCATTTGGCGGTGAAGTTGTTTTTCGATTTGACGGCCCGGTGGAGAACCATCCTGACAATCCATTCGGGGTGGACTTCACAGTGTTTGGAAATCCCATGCCGGAATGGTCAGAACCGGGAGTGGTCTGGGTGATGAAGGATGAAAACGGAAACGGGTCACCCGACGACACCTGGTATGAACTGGCTGGCAGTGACTACCATTTCTCATCATCCAGGAAAAATTTCCAGGTGACCTATTTGAATCCCGGGGATACAGTGGCCCGGGATGTGCCCTGGAAAGACCAGCTGGGGAACACAGGATGTATCAGGGCAAACAGTGCCCATCTTCAGCCTTATTATCCATCTCAGGAACTCTTTCCCGGGATTTCGGCAGAAGGGTATACGGTATCAGGTTCCATGGTCAGGGGGGCCGTGGATGTGGATCATCCACCCCTGCTGAGATCAGCCAGACGGGCCTTCGGATATGCGGATAACCGGCTTCGGGGAGGTCCACCATATACACTTCCTGACAATCCCTATACAGAAGAACTTGATAATTCAGGTGGAGATGCTTTTGATATTGACTGGGCCGTGGATATGGATGGAAATCATGTGGCGTTGGATGTGGTCCATTTTGTACGTATTGTAAATGCAGTCATTCATGAAGGAGGCTGGCTGGGAGAGGTATCCACGGAGATTGCCGGAGCAGTGGACGTGCCTCCTTTGGCGGGTTTAGAAGGAGACATGGATCTGTTGGTGATAAGGGATCTTCCTCCCGAGATAGGTACCACAGCGTACCAGATGGAGGTCTTTTCCTTTCACAGGGGCAGGCTTGTTTACAACCGGGATGTACAGTGGAGCAGCAATGAGGAGTGGGCCCGGATCGATGAGCTGAATGTACTTACTGTTTCGGGAACGGGACCCTTGACCCTGACGGCATCTCTTGATGCTGATCCGGCAGTGAAAGCCACCGTTTCAACCATCATCAATCCCGGGAGCTCCACCCGCATCGACAGAGTGTTTGCACCGGTCCGATTACAGTTGTTTCCCAATCCGGCTCATGAGGAATTCCGGATCACAGGTACCGGGGAGGGGATGATCTCTCTCTATAATTCTTCCGGCAGCCTGGTAAAACAGGTACAACAGGAATCAGGTCAGGAACCCATTGAAATAGGAGAACTTCCAGACGGTGTATATATGGTTCAGATACGCAGGGGTGCTGCCCTGGAGCACTTGAAACTTCTGAAGCATTAGCATGTGGCGTAGGCTAACCATCCTTTGTATTGGCGGGCTCCTTGCCATTCCGGTTCACTCCCAGGGAATCAGAGACTCCCTGTTCATCCTGGATGTTGTGGAGGTCAGGGCCGACCAGATTTTCCAGAAGGAGGAAGCCGGGATGAAGCAGACCGAAATTGACTCCTCCGTTCTCCAGGGGAAAGTCAATCTCTCCCTGTCAGACCTGCTGTCAGAAAACAGCACCGTGTTTATAAAGAACCATGGAAGGGGTGCCCTTTCAACAGCATCTTTCCGGGGTACAGCAGCTTCTCATACCAGCATCATCTGGAACGGAATCAGCATACAGAGTCCCATGTCCGGCATGGTTGATTTTTCCCTGATTCCCATCTATGTGGTCGATGAACTGAAATTGAAACATGGCGCAGCTTCCATTGCAGACCAGGCAGGAGGGATCGGGGGCTCCATCAGCATCAGCAATTCGGCTGACTGGCATAGTGGAACGGAAGTTCAGTATATGCAGGGAATAGGAAGCTACACAAGCTTTGATGAGTACCTTCTGGCTGGTTTTGGAAAAAAAAAGATCAGGCTAAAGACCAGGCTCTATCACAATTACTCCCGGAATGATTATACCTTCATCAACAGGGGTATCGGAAACATTGATCCTGTCACTGGAGAAGTGGTCAATCCCTTGGATACCAATGACAATGCTGCTTATCTACGTTATGGTTTGCTTCAGGAAGTCCATTACAGGCCCCATTCCGACCATGTGATATCTCTCTTGTACTGGGGACAGTATGCCGACCGGACCATTCCAAGACCAACCAGTTATGAGGGGCCCGATAATTCCAACCTGAACAGCCAGGAGGATTCCGATCACAAGGTGGTGGCCCACTGGAAATACTATGTCCCCTTTGGTAAGATTTTGGTCAGGTCGGGGTATTCAGGGAAACAACTGGATTATATGCAGAAAAACAGGGTACCTGGATTGGGACTGGTCCCATCCATCCATTCACTGAGTCAGCAGAACAGTTTCCTCAATACACTCTCATTTACACATGATCACGGGCAGGACTTTTCGGTGGAAGGCAAGGTGGATGTGAACCACCACCATGTGGCTTCCAGGGATACCATCAGCGGGAGTGGATATGAAAGCCAGCGCAATGAAGTATCACTGTATGCTTCTTTTCGAAAAAGTTTTGCAGACCGCCTGAACCTGAACCTGATGCTGAGACAGGACTGGGTGGATGGGCAAATGAATCCTTTCATCCCTTTCCTTGGCGTGGATGTCCGGCTCATTAAAGATAGGGAACTGGTGCTGAAGGCAAGTGTGGCAAGGAATTATCACATGCCGGATCTGAATGATCTTTACTGGCAGCCCGGGGGAAATCCGGATCTTTTGCCGGAGCAGGGATACAGCATAGAAGCCGGATTGGAATACCAGAAGGTTTTCACCGCTCATCAATTGAATGTGGGGCTAAGCTTTTACCGTACGGATATTAGCAACTGGATCCTTTGGATTCCATCCTACAAGGGTTACTGGGAGCCCAGGAATATCAGGGAGGTCCTTTCAAGCGGAATGGAAAGTGAACTGGCGCTGAAGGGATCCCTGGGAAAGATAACATACAGATTGTCTGGAACCTATGCCTATACCAGTTCGGTAAATCTTGGTGATTCCCTGGCCCCTGGCGATGATTCCCATGGCAAACAACTGGTCTATATCCCGTTGCATTCGGGAAACCTGATGGCCAATTTTTCATACAGGAAAGTTTTTGTGAGCTATCAGTTCAATGCATACAGTGAAAGATATACCACCTCCAGTAACGATCTGGCACGTCGAGACTGGCTATACCCTTATTTTATGAATGATGTGGCAGTGGGAGGAACATTCATGATCGGGAAGCTTGAGCTCTCAGCAGAAATGAAGATCTACAACCTGTTCAATGAATCATACCATTCTGTTCTCTACCGGCCCATGCCGGGAAGGAATTATCACCTGGTTATCAAATTGAAAATCTGATCGGATGGTGCAACGGATTCCCGCCATATTACTGTTGATCGTACTTTCCTTCTCCGGGTGCATGAAGGATGATGAGCTATGGGATTTTGAGAGATTGCAGCTGCAAAAACCTTACCGCGGCCTGTTTATTACCAATGAGGGAAACTTTACTTATCGGCAACGCCTCTCTCTCCTACTATGACATGGAGACAGGCGAGGTCTTCAATGATGTGTTTTTCAATACCAATGCGCTTCCACTTGGAGATGTGGCGTATTCCATGACCATTCACGGTGGCAGCCTGGGTTATGTGGTGGTGAACAACAGCGGCAGGATTTATATGATCAATACCTCTACATTTGAATATGTGGGCAAAATCACCGGATTCACGTCTCCCCGTTACATGCACTTCATTTCAGATACCAAAGCCTATGTAACCGACCTCTATGCCAGGTCCATCTCTGTAGTTAATCCCGTTACAATGGAAGTTACCGGGTCCATCGATGTGAGCAATAAGCGCTCACAATTCTCCCAGCACTCCACCGAACATGATGGTGCAATTGGATCAGTATATTTATATGAATTGCTGGAGTTTTGATAACCAGGTCCTGGTGATTGATTCGGAACCTGACCGGGTGATGGATTCAATCGAGGTGTTCAAACAACCCAACTCCATGGTGCTGGATGAACACGCACAACCTGTGGGTGCTGACGCGATGGGGGATTTCCCGAAAGTCCCTATGGGTATGAAGAACCTGGACTGTTAAAGGTCGAGGCAGGTCGGACGGTAAGCCAGAATCGTTCACCGCTTTGAATAGCGGCGAATCTCCTTCTGCGTTGTGCATAAACGGGACAGGGATACCCTCTACTTCCTGAACAGGCATGTGTACAGACTTCCAGTCACAATCTGGCCTGGACCCGAGATTTTCATTTCAAGTCCCTACATGAAGCCTATCCGCGGAGGATTCTATGGATTGGAGGTTGACCAGGCCACTTCTGAAGTCTATGTGTCGGATGCCATTGATTTTGTTCAGCGGGGATGGTTTACCGGTTTACGCCCGACGGGGATCCCTGGATACCTTCCAGGTGGGCATTGCCCCGGGATCATTTTGTTTTAAGCCTGCATTTTAAGCAGTGAATACAAAGATAAAATCGTAATTTGTTGCATGGTTTATCATAGAAATTGCACCCATGACCATTCACCAGTATCAGAAAAAATGTTCCAAGGAGTACATCCAGAGCATTAAATTTCCCAAAGGAGAATTCTTATCTATATGGCAATCCAGTGGAGACTGTGATACCCATTGAAACAGCCATTGGTAAGATCATGGTGATCGGACCTCAGCCGGCTGCCAAGGTATATTTTGTAAATGATATTCCCGATGTTCCACTCTATGATGCTACAGCCCCGTTTTCCATCGAGCCCTATTTCGATGGTTCCCGGGTAAGAAGTTCATTTACGGGACAGGAACTTTCCGAGGTTATCCTGGAAACCCTGGAGATTCCCAGGGAGCATTGCTGGCTAACCAGCCTTGTAAAGGTATTCCTGTTTGATGATGATCATGTGAAGAAGTACCACAGGCTTGGCAAGGAGATCAAAGCGAACCGGTCCAAATACATGGAGTATGCCAACAAGAGCCTGCAGTGGATCCGACAGGAAATCGAGATTGCCAACCCTTATGCCATTATTCTTCTTGGGACCGAGGTTATATCAAGCCTGCTGCTTGTTTCCGAGGAGGAAGCCATGGAATATATGACCGGGAAAGTCATAGAGAAAAAGATCATCTGGAAAAACAGCAATTTCATCTGCCTGCCTCCTCCGGGTGTAATTCTGGATCGTTCGGCCAGAAATCCCTGGCCTCGGAAATTTGCCATTCAGATGGGCCCTGTGGCCATGAAAGAAATCGAGAGGCTCAGGTCGCAACCGAGCATTTAAGACCTTACGCTATTCTGATCTTCCTCGGGAATACGGTTTTTGAGCATGTAATCCCTGATCCTGTCGGCATGGTCCACATCCATACCATTGAGCTTCTTGAAAACTCCGGCCACTGATGAATCATGAGCATTGACCATAAAAGTGTTATAGTGCAGCTCTCCGGCTGAGTTTTCTATTCTGAAGGCAAATTGAAAAGCCCGGATCCTGTCGGGATGGGTTTTAAATTCATCGTAAGCAGAAAGAACCTCCTGGTTGGATTTTTCAAGCTCTTCCAGTTTTGCCGGGAGGAACGCCAAGGGTATATCCACGTTCATGTGCTCCATCTGTTTGACCGTCTTCAATAAAGCCGCATGATTTTCCTCTTCAATGGCCAGCGTCCACCAGAATTGGGAATCATCTTTGTATTGATTGTAAAACAGCAGGTACAATTCACCAATATTGAGTTCCATCTGGATGGCTTCATCAATCAGGGCAGTGAATTCCGGGTTATTATATTTGGTGGCACTCATGATTTTGAAATATATGAAAAGTATTGGATTCTGGCCAAAGGGAATTCGACAAATCATTAACTTGCCATAAATGAACCATTATGAAACAGGTCATTCTTCTTTTTTCAACCCTTGCCGCACTTTTCTTTTGTTCATGTGAGAAGAACATCAATGCTCCGGAAGTAGGGGACCAGGAGTTCACGGTGGATGAGAACACGCCGGCTGGAACAATCATTGGCGTGGTACAGGCCCATGACCTGGATCCGGGACAGTCACTTTCGTTTCGGATCCTGGAAAGCGATGATACCGGTACATTCAAAATTGATTCGGGAGGCGGACACCTTTCTATAAAAGATCCAGCGTTGCTGGATTATGAGCTCCATACCGAGCTTGTTTTTACTGTCATTGTAAAAGATGACGGAAATCCTCCCATGGAAACAGCTGCGCAGATCACCATCATCCTGTCGGACGTGAATGAATTTGCCCCCGTTGTGGAGGACCAGGCATTTGAAATCCAGGAGGGTGCGGAGATGGGTGCAATCATAGGGACCATACAGGCCAGCGACCCGGAGACACACCAGCTCTTGTTGTTTACGATTCTTTCGGGCAATGAAGATGAGGCCTTTGCCCTGGATGGTGAGACTGGCGTGCTGACGGTAAATGACCCGGCGGCATTTGATTCCAAGGTAAATGATCAACGGGTTTTCACAGTCCTGGTCAGGGACCTTCAAACCTTTTCCAAAACCGATACAGCCCTTATAACGGTTACCATCATTCCCAATTAACAACTACTTGTACCATGTGGAAATTTTCAGTGATATTCTTTTTGACCATGATGCTGGCTGGATGCTCTTCCGGCCCGTCCCCAGTCTTGCCTTCTCCCGAACAGCTTGCCTACCAGCAGATGGAGATGGTGGGCTTCATCCATTTTACCGTCAATACCTTTACTGACAAGGAGTGGGGATATGGAGATGAAGATCCGGCAGTGTTCAATCCCACAGCACTGGATGCTGAACAGTGGGTGCTTGCCGCGAAGGCCGGGGGCATGAAGCAGTTGATCCTTACTGCCAAACACCACGATGGCTTTTGTCTCTGGCCCAGTGAATACACTGAGCACAGTGTTAAAGCCAGTCCATATAAAGACGGCAAAGGAGATATCGTCAGGGAGTTTGTGGATGCATGCAGGAAGCATGGACTGAAGGTGGGACTCTATCTTTCTCCCTGGGACCGGAACCATAAGGATTATGGAAACCAGGAATACATCATATATTACAGAAACCAGCTGCGGGAATTACTCACAAATTATGGGGAGATCAACGAGATATGGTTTGACGGCGCCAATGGTGGTGACGGGTATTATGGAGGTGACAATTGTGAACGGCATGTTGACAAGCTCACTTATTACGACTGGCCCAACACCATTCAACTGGTCAAGGAGTTGCAGCCCGGAATCAAGATCTTTTCCGATGCGGGTCCCGATATCCGCTGGGTAGGGAATGAACATGGATTTGCCGGGGAGACCTTCTGGTCCACCATCTCCACAGAGAACCTGGTCATCGGGGCTTCCGATCCGGCCTACCTGAACAGGGGGGATCCCATGGGAGATCAATGGATTATCGGTCAGTGCGATGTCTCCATCCGTCCCGGTTGGTTTTATCATGCCTCCGAGGATTCACTGGTGAAGTCTCCACAGGAACTGGTCGACATCTATTACAAATCGGTGGGCCGAAATGGGGTGCTGCTCCTGAACTGCCCCCCGACAGGCGCGGATTGATCCATGAGACTGATGTGGCTCATCTCAGGGAGTTTAGTGAGATTCTCCAGGAAACATTCAGTCAAAATCTGGCCGATGGTGCCAGGTTGACCACAGCAGAGAAGAACGCCTGTCCCATGGAGATGATCATTGACCTGGATGGAGCTGTCACCTTCGATCGGGTAATGCTTGGTGAACCCATTCAAAAGGGACAGCGGATCAGTAGTTTTCATGTGGATGCACAGCTGGTTCACGGGGACTGGAAGGAAGTCGCCCGTGGTACGACCGTTGGGTACAAACGCCTCCTGAAAACCGAACGGATGACAACCTCCCGGCTACGTGTGGTAGTGGACTCATCTTACTACCCGTCCTCCATATCAGCGTTTGGTTTATACAGGTCCTCTCCGGGAGAGTCGCTTTAGATACAATTGCTTCACAGCGATTTATTTAATAACTTATCCTGTTAATTGCCATCCGAAACCAGCAATTATGGCTCAGATAAACGAAAACCTCATCCGCCAGGTTTTCGAGGAAATGGTAAAATACAGGTCTGCTTTATCCAGGTATTCATTGATGGATGATGGAGAGGAGGAGGTGGATTACCGGATACTGGCAGACCAAATTATTAAGAATTATCCGTGGCCCATCGGGGTTGAACTGAGAAGGCTGTTCTCGGCAAGCATGAGGGAATTGAACCGGTTGCGACTGGACCAGGTTTTCAAGACCATTGAACGGACCATGCAGTTTCTATCCTTTGTAATGCTCTCCCAGTTGTGGCATGATATTCTTCAGAAAAGAATACATCTCCCTGACAATATAGCCAAAGAGTTAGAAAACCGGTTGATGGTACTGAGTATGGGAAGCTACTCCTGGATGATCAGAACCATAGGGAACCTATACCAGGGATCGGCTTATGACTGTTTTATGCCGGAGATTACATCACAACTCCATAAGGAGTTTTATTCTGCATTGGATTTCTGGGTGCCCGAAAGAAATGAAATTGGACACTATCAGATCAATTTAAACCAGGAGGAGATTGAGAAGCGCTGTGTTGAATATGAAGAGAAGCTTACCTACATAATGATCAAGATAGCTTTCCTGGCAAAGTACAGGCTTGTTTCAGTGAGGGAGATCCGGGTTCAGAAACCCAAATATAAAGACGCAAAATTCCGACATGTGGTGGACTTGCTGAACAGCTCGGATTCGGATTTTGCGGCCAAAGAGATCGATGAAGAGGATTTCTCTGAAAGCCATTCGGTCCTGTTGATGAAATCCATCAAATCCATAGACGGATACCTGAATCTGTCCCCATTGATTATTGACACCCACTCAGAGGTGCTGGATACCAAAGCCAAATTCGGAATCAAGAAAGACATTTTCATGTATACCAAATTCAGGGGAGACCACCTGATGTACCTGGGTACTGAGGTTACCGAAAAATGTGATTTGCGGGAGCTGAGCAACTACCAACAGCTGGTAGAAGAGTTCAGAGAACTGCTTAGAACCATTTCATCTGCAGAGCCAACATCATGAATTCGCCCTTTAAATTCCTGGATGCCTATACCCGTGAAGACCGGGCGATTTTTTTCGGGAGGGACCGGGAGATTGAGGAGTTGTACCAGAAGGTTTTTGAGAGCAAGATCCTCCTTGTGTATGGGATATCAGGTACCGGGAAAACCTCATTGATCAACTGTGGGCTGGCCAATAAGTTCCAGGAGAGCGACTGGCTTCCCATCAGCATCCGGAGGGGGAAGAATATTAACGAAAGCCTGGGATCAGCGATCCGCAAGGTTTCCATCACCGAACAGAAAGATGGTGTTTCCATCAGGGACGCCATTCAGTCGGTATACCTGGATCATTTCAAACCTGTCTACCTGATCTTTGACCAGTTCGAGGAGTTGTTTGTTTTCGGGGACCGGGGCGAAAGAGAGCGCCTGATCCAGACCGTCAAAGAGCTGATCAATTCGGATATTCACTGCAAATGCCTCTTTTCCATCCGGGAAGAGTACCTGGCGGGCGTGACCGAATTTGAAAGTTATATTCCGGAATTTCTGGCCAACCGCATGAGGGTGGAGAAGATGACCCACCAGAATGCCATGGAGGTGATTGATGGTCCATGCCGGGTCAACGGCATAGGCGTGGAAGAGGGATTCTCAAAAGCCCTGCTGAATAAACTGAATCCGGATACCAATGAAATTGAACTTACATACCTCCAGGTATTTCTGGATAAGATTTATAAGCAATCGCTTGGTGAGAATAAGTTTACCATAAATCAGATCAGGAAGGTAGGTGATGTGAGTGACCTTCTGGGAAGTTTTTTGGAAGAGCAGATCGGGGAGCTGGATGATCCGGATACAGGCCTGGTGGTATTGAAGGCTTTTGTTTCCATGCAGGGGACCAAAAAGCAGATTGGGGAGGCAGAGATTCATGATTTTGCAACCACCCTTGGCAAGCCAATGGAAAAGAAAAAGCTCACCGACCTGCTCCAGCGCTTTGTGAATCTGAGGGTACTCAAAGATAAGGATGATCGTCAGCAGTATGAGTTAAGACACGACAGCCTGGCTGTGAAGATCTATGAGAAGATCACCCTGCTTGAAAAAGAATTGCTTGAAATCAAGGAGTTCCTTGACAACGCCTTTCATAATTTTGAACGCAGGAAAGTCTATCTGAATGAAGCCGACCTGACTTATATCGGTCCCTATGAAGACAAATTGTTTCTGAGCAAAAGGCTGCATTCTTTCATTGCGGAGAGCAAGGATGAAATTCAAAAAGTACAGCGAAGAAGAAGAAGATGGATCGCTTCAGCCGCGGCCACACTTATCGTGATTCTCTCTCTATTTACTGCTTGGGCACTGCGGGAAAGAGGAAAGGCTGTGGAACAGACCAAGCTTGCTGAGGAGAAGAGAGCGGAAGCCATATCCTCAAGGGACCAGGCCATTCAGGCTCAGGAAGAGGCAGATTGGGCCAGGAGTGAAGCAGAGAGGTCCAGGGAGGAGGCTCTGACCCAGAAGCAACTGACCGATTCAGCCCTTCTGGTGGCAGAATACCAGCGAAACAGGTCAGAGGAGCAACGGCTAAGGGCTGAGGGGCTGTTTGAAGAGGCCAATACACAGAGCCAGATCGCCAGGGATGCCCAGCAGGAGGCGGAGTTATCGGCCATGGAGGTTCAGCAGACCAACAGGAAAGCCATGCTACAGCTCTATCTTTTTAATGCCCAGGAGTTCGCCAGCAAATCCCTTTTGATCGAAAAAAATGATACCCTGGCCGCCCTCCTGGCTTACAGCGCCTTCGAACTGGTTGAGCATGGGTACAGGTATTATGCTGACAGTGTCCCAGAGAGATCCTATGACATCAGGCTTATCGAGGCCCTTCAAAAGGCCTTGCTGGGACTTGATAATGACACCCTGTACCATGGTGTTCACTGGGCCATGGATATGAATCAGGGAATGATGGCCATAAACAATATGAAGGATCAGCTGTTGATTTCAGATTTCGTGGAATCGGATGGCGGTAGCTTCCCCGGTTTGGTTGCAAAGAGCACAAGGGCCCTGAACCAGAGGCTGAGTGAAAAGCTGGATGGGTCTGTCAGAACCATTCAGGATGATTCGTACCTCAGGCACATTGTTATCGATCATGGCAACAGAAGATTGGTTTGCGGAAATTCCAGCGGGATGGTAACACTTACAGAAATGGATGGAATAGGGACCTCCGAATTGTACCGTCACCAGGGTAATATTTCGGCCCTCCTTGTATCTCCGGTACATGGGAAAATTATTTCCACTGCCAGGGACCACACCATCATTGTCTATGATGTGGAAACAAAAACCATCCTGTATCAGGACATATTAGATTTTAATGCCAGCGATCTGGCTCTCAGCAAAGAGAGGTATGTGATCTTCCATGATGAACAGGAAACCTTTTATCGTCTCGATCTCCAGGATGCTTCCCCCGCACCAGAGAAAATATTCACCCTGGAACAGTCCGTGGATGCTTTTGATCTGTATAACAAGCGCCACCTTTTGGCCATTGCCGGGACAGGCACCTTGACCATTCTTGAAATGAATGAGGATGGATCAGGTGTCCTGAAGAAAACAGAGCTGGCCAGTCCCCATACCGGGATGATCTCAGATATTCTCTTCAGTCCCAATGGTAAATGGCTGTCCATGAGTGGTTATGATGGTATTATCAGCCTGTGGGATATCTCCTCACAGGGTATTTTCGAAATGGAAAACCTGGATCCGATCCTGCATTTTCCGGGGATAAAAATACGCCGAATATTGTTTGATGATGAAGGTAAATATCTTGTATATAATGATTTAAGAAATATTTTTATCTATCCACTTGACCTTGACAACAACCTTGAGATGTTGCTTGGCAAACTGGATGGTAAAAAACTATCGAATGCCGGGTGGTCACTGTATGTGAAAGGAGATATAGAGAGACCCGGTCCAATCCTGGAACAGCGGAAACATACTGATCATGAGAACTGATTGCAGACACCTGTTTTTTTTAGGGATCATAACCCTTCTCCCCCATACCATTGGTTTGATAGCCCAGGACCCGGACTGCATGGATCGGTACAGCCATGCCAGCGTATTCTTTGAGCGGGGAAGGATCGATGAGGCCTATCAACTCCTTTTATCCTGTATCAATGACGACAAAGCCATGCAATCGGTTTCCCCGGAGAACAGGGGCCGGATATACAAGCTTGCAGCAGAAACTGCCATTTACCTGGGTTTGTATGATGAAGCAGAATTGTTTACCCGGGAGATGCTGGAGGTACAACCCTACTATGAAGTTCAGGATGATGACCTGCCTGAGTTCAAAGCCAATATTGAGAACATCTGGCTATACCCGAAAAACATCGTCAGCATTGGATTTTTCTTTCCAAATACCAATCCTGAGGTAATCAGGAATTTTTCACCTGCACCCCCTTCTGGGGAACTGCTTGAGCGTTCTGACGGAAACATGATCGGGATTCAGTACAAGCGATTTTTGAATCCAAAATTTGCAGTGGGAGCGGGCTTTCAAGGTGGGAAGATCATAGACTATGAAATGGTAGGCTCTTCCATTCCGGTTAAAGGAAGATGGACGTATTTTCTGCAGATCGCTTCCTATGAGTGGCCAGTTTTCTGCGATTATAACATATATATCACACCCCATATCATCATGTACCTGGAACTGGGTATTTCAATCCATAAAACAGGGAAGCCTGTATTCAACCTGGCTCCTGAATTTGAGATCAAGCATTCGGACCAGTTCGGGAAATACTATTCTGTGAGTGCTGTGGATCCGGAAAAGACGGTTCCGGTCAAGTCAGTTGCCTACTTCTATGAGACCCCTCTTGACTATGACTTTATCACCGGTTTCGGGGGCTTTTTCAATCTGAAAGAATTTGGAACTTTTGAAATAGGTTTCAGGTATTTCCCCAGGTTGATCCAAAATGATCCTTTCAGTGATGTGGAATATTTTACAGAGATTCCTGAAGATGATGACCTGCACTACTATGATGACATTTTCTTGATGAGAGTCAGGAACCATTTCCAGATGGTGATCACTTTTGGAGTGAACCTCAATTACCGGACTTATTGAGGTTGAGTGCTATCTCTCCACGATAACCGGGATGAGATGTGTTTCACCGGTTGAGAGGACTGTGAGTTTTACACTACTCACAGAGTCTGTCCCAGACATAAAATCTCTGAAGATGGAGATGAGTATGGCCTGGGCGCCTTTTGAATCCAGGGTCCCACTGGCTGGCTCACAATGGATCCAGGATACTTCCTGGTCGATGGTCCAGTTAAAGGGAGTGCTTCTCATGTTTATAACTGAAAGGGCATGCTGATTTGTTACCTTGTCAAAATGTAAAGTTGCAGGTTCAAACCTGACTTCAGAAACGGCCGAGTCAAGTTGGTAATCAAAGCGGTCCGTCTGAAGCGGAGTGGGTGCAAAAACGATACCCTTTTGCTCAAATCCAGGCCATTTTCGCATCACAATGACATACTTCCGGTTTTCTGCCAGGTTCCTGATCAGGAATTTCCCCTGAGAATCAGATACGGTGACTCCCTCATAATCAATCTCATAATAGGCTTTATCATCCATAGCCTGTCCTTCTTCCAGTTCATAGTCGTAATAGACAGTGACACCCTCCAGGGTCTGGCCGGTGGCCCGGTTATAAATCGTACCCTCCACATTTCCACTGTACCTGGGTTCATAATTTTCGTAATAGTCACATCCCGGAATGAGGAGAAAACAGAAGAGGCCGAGACTGGTGATATGGAGCACTTTACTCATCATATACAAATTACAACAAATTCCTTAAATTTAATACTGATTATGAGCGATACAGCAGACGATCCGATCAAACGCATCGAATTGTTAAACAGTGATGCCTGGAACATGCGGTATGTGGATCAGGCAGCTTCGGCAACCAGCGCAATAAAGGCCTTGAAACTGGCCAGGGAGCTCAAGGATTTCAGGGGACAGGCCTATGCATGTCTGAACCTGGCGGCCGGACATTTTCTGAAATCTGAGAATAAAGATGCCCTCGAGTTACTGGCGGATGCTTTGGGGTATTTCTCTTCCCATACAGAAGAACCGGGTTTCGCCGCTGTTCTTTACTATACCGGCAATATTTATGAAAGTTTTGGCGATTACGAGACGGCCCTGGACCATTGCCAGAGGGCCTATAATGCCGCTGCCCTGATCAGGAACCAGGAGATGCTGGGAGAGGTGCAGAGTGTGCTGGGACTGATCTACAGCCGCATGTCGGATTATGACCGGGCGCTGAAGGCATATGAAGAGAGTCTGCGGATCAGGGAGGATATGGGTGACCAGATGGCTGCCGCTTCTTCCCTGAACCGGATTGCTCGGATCCATACCCTGACCAGGGAGTATGATAAAGCACTGGAAACCTACAGCCAGAGCCTGGCCATCAGGGAAAAACTGGGGCAGAAAGGAGTGCTGGCATGGACCTACCTGGGATTGGCAAGTACATACGAAGCCATGGAGCTGTTTGATGAGGCGATGGCTTATTACCGGAAAATGTTGGAGGGTGAGCATCCATGTCTGGATGACCGATGCAGGATGCAGGCAACCCTTGGACTGGGAAGAACCCTGCATAAGCTGAAACTGGATGAAGAGGCCATAGGCTGTTTTGAACGCTCTCTGACACTTGCCCTCCGGCTGGGAGCCAAACCACTCCAGGTGGAAGCTCATTATGCACTGGCTGATTATTATGAATCTGCGGGTCATTTCGAAAAGGCCCTATACCATTATAAAGAATACAGGAGTACCCGGGAAAATGTCCTGAATGACGAGACCCGCAACCGCTTGAAGAATCAGCAGATCGCTTTTGCCGTGGAGAAAAGTGAGAAGGAGAAGGAGATCTTCCAACTCCGGAATGTGGAGTTGAAATTGGCTTATGATGAAATCCATCACAAAAACCAGGAGATAAGCGACAGTATCAATTACGCCAGCCGTATCCAGGGGGCCCTCATGCCGCAGAATGAGAACCTGAGCAATATGTTTCCGGAACATTTTATCCTGTTTCTTCCAAAGGAAATGGTGAGCGGAGATTTCTACTGGGCTGCTGAGGTTGGAAAGCAAATGGTATTTGCTGCAGCTGACTGTACCGGTCATGGAGTACCGGGAGCATTAATGAGCATGCTGGGAATATCTTTCCTGAATGAAATGGTGGTGGAGCGCAGACAGACAAATCCAGGGGTGATCCTGGATCAGTTGAGGGTGGAAATAATTAAAGCATTGAAACAAACCGGAAGTGAAGGGGAGCAAAAGGACGGAATGGATATTGCGCTTTGTTCCTATGATCCCGAAACCAATAAGCTGCAATATGCAGGCGCCTATAATCCCCTTTACCTGGTAAGGAACGGTATGCTGGAGGAGTATAAAGCCGATCGGATGCCCATTAGTTTTTATCCAGGAGACATCACACCCTTCACTACAACCTCCATTCAACTGCAGGAGGAGGATGCAATCTACATATTTTCAGATGGTTATGCAGACCAATTTGGCGGGCCCCAAAGGAAGAAATTTAAATATAAGCCTTTAAAGGAATTACTGGAACTGATCCATAATAAATCCATGGACCAGCAGAAGCTTGTACTTTATGAAAAGTTCTTCTACTGGAAGAGAGATATCGAACAGATTGACGACGTGGTGATGATCGGGATCAGGATCTGACCCTAAATCCCACTGAAGTCCATGTTATCAAATACCAGCGAGGGCATCCTCCAGGATGACCCGGTATAGACATCATTGCCTACCGCCGACCAGGTTTTCCCAGAGCTGTTTGAAATTCCCGGTGATGTTCATCTCCGATACCGCCTGGGTCAGTTTCCCCTTCTCTACCAGGAATCCTTCAATACCGTAAGAGAAATCTCCTGTGGTCCCGTTGCTGTTACCCCCGTTAAAACCGGTAACCAGGATTCCACGGTCTATATCGCCCAACAGTCCCTCCAGGTCTTTCTCACCCGGTTTGAATACCAGGTTGGTGGTATCGCCCGAGGTGGGTTTCATTTCCAGCTTCTTCCCGTAATAGGTGTCGATGTAGTAGTCCTTCAGACACCCCGCTTTTAAAGATGCTTCGTTTCTTGACTGCCAAGTCCTTCTCCGTCAAAATGCCGGGATCCCCTTCCGGAAACAATAAAGGGATCATCCACCAGGGTAAGCAGATCGGATCCGATCTTTTCCCCTTCCATATCGATGAGGAAGGAGTTTTTTTGCTGGATGGATCTTCCGTTCAAAGCAGAGATCATGGGTTGAAGAAGCCTGCGCAGCTGCATGTTCTCAACAATCATAGGCATTTTCCCTGATTTGATCTTCTCCTGTCCCAGTTTATCCAGGGCGCGTTTCAGTGCTGTTTGGCCGATCCCTTCTTTGATCAGGTCTTTATGAAAGATGGATGAATCGTACCAGTAGGCGCTGGGCCTGGCGTCTCCGCTTTTTACTGAAACCGAAGCCACCAGGGAGTAATAGGAATTTTCGCTATCTCCTTCAAATCCATTGCTGGTGACCATCACATTTCCTGTAATACCATCACTGTAAGATGCGGAAACAGAGATGATTCGCTCATCTTTTCCAAGAACTTCTTTTTCGATGGCAAAAGCAAGTTTGATCTTGTCCTGGGGATCGATGCTGGTGAAACCTGGCATCCAGGGTCTTCAGATCCTCTCCTCCTCCCTTGTAATAGAGTTCAGGATCGGGAAGGGTGCGGAATTCATCTTCCGACAGGTAGCTGGTGCCGGCAATGGCTTCTTCAATGAAACGGCCCAGTTCCTCCTTGTTGTTGAGCCTGTTGGTGGAGATGCTGGAATACTTGTTATCCACATAGAGGGAGATCCTCATGTTGTTGCGGTTGGCTTCTTCCAGTTTATCGATCTTCTCTTCCCTCACTTCGATCCGGCTGCTGTTGTTTTCGTAGATGGAAACTTTGGCCTGCTGGGCGCCATTTTTCATGGCATGCTCCATGGCCCATTTTGCTATGCTGTATTTTTCGTCTTTGGTCATGATTCAATGTTTTTCCAGGTTATGCACTTGTTCCACCAACAGTAAGTTTTTTCACCAGCACGGTGGGAAGACCCATGGTAACAGGAACCGATTGACCGCCTTTGCCACACATCCAGGTTCCATTATCGGTTTTGTAGTCGCCTGCAGCCATGGTGATATCGGCCAGTGCCTGGGGTCCGTTTCCGATGATGTTGATGTCCTTGATGGGCTGGGTCAGTTTTCCATTTTCAATCAGGTATCCCGATTTCACAAAGAAGGTGAAATCCCCGGCTCCGATGTTCACCTGTCCGTTGCTGAAATTATCCACATACACCCCGTAATCCACAGCTGGAGATGATATCATCTTTGGAATGAGGACCCGGATCCATATAAGTAATCCGCATCCTGGGAAGCGGAACATTCCTGAAAGATTGCCTGCGGCCGTTTCCGGTTGGTTCAACCCCATAGTAATTGGCACTGATGCGGTCATGGATATAACTTTCCAGTACTCCGTCTTTTACCAGGTAGACCTTCTTCACATCATTTCCTTCATCATCAATATTAATGGACCCCGGTTGTTCTCCATGGTTCCGTCCTCGATGATATTGATGAAATCTTTGGCAATGCTTTTGCCCATTTTATCGCTGAAAATGGAGGTTTCCTTCCTGTTGAAGTCAGCTTCAAAGGCATGGCCCATGGCTTCATGCAGAAGGATACCCGAACCTCCGGCACCCAGTACCACAGGCATTTCACCGGCTATGGGTTTGGTGGCACCAAACAGGATATTGGTGCTTTCGATGGCTTCCTGGGCAATCTCTTCGATCAGATCATCACCCAGCCATTCAAATCCTTTTCGGAAGGACCTGGCGACTTCCGCCATTTTCGATCTGGCCATCCTTTTCCATCACACAACCTACCCTGAAACTGGCCAGGGGACGATAGTCATAGGTGAAAAGGCCTTCCGAATTGTAGAACATCACATAGGCTGTTTCATCGGCCAGGGAGGCATTCACCTTGGTTACTTTTTCATCCAGCTCAAATCACCCTGTCATTGATCTTCTGCACATAAGGGATCTTATCCTCCACCGATACATTTTCCCATTTCCGGGAAATTTTATAGTGGTTGGGAGGTACCTTCTCAAGAAGCTCATCCTGTTTGAAGGTGACCGGATCTACTGGCAATATTGGCGGCAGTTTTGGCTACCTTCAGCATGTCCTGCAGGCTGATGGTTTCCGTATAGGCAAATCCCGTCTGGTCCCCTTTCAGCACCCTGACGCCCATCCCATAATCCACATTGGAATAGGCCCGGTTCACCTTGCCATCTTCCAGGGCAAGCGTATTGGAGATTTTATGTTCAAAGAAGAGGTCGGCATAATCTCCCCCTTTGGACATGGCCTCTGCAATCACTTTTTGCAGCATCTCGGGGCTTACTTCAAAATGGTCTAAAAAATTTTTCACATCAGTGGATATTGGAGGTTCTGGCATGATTTTAATAGTGGCGGCAACACCATGGTTCCTGCCACAGCAGCACCTCCGGATTTAATAAAATGTCTTCTGGAAAGTGTCATTGTTGGTTGGCTTTTGTAGTGGATGGCCGAAAATACCATTTTTCAGCGGAATCGTGAAAAGAATCAGTACGTTATGGAGCAGTATTAACATTTAATCAGATGATTTCTTACTTTTAGAGTTCATTCACATAGAGCCAAACCAAAACCATCCCAATGAAACGTACTTTTTCTCTAGTTTATGTTCTCTGCGCACTGGCATTCTACCGGCTGCAATTCTGAAGAGTGGATTTCTCTTTTTGACGGGGAGACCCTGGACGGCTGGAAAGCTTCCGAAAATTCAGAATCATGGAAAGTTGAAGATGGAGCCATTGTCACTGCAGGAACCCGTTCCCACCTGTTCTATGACGGGGATGTTATGGACCATGATTTCAGGAATTTCGAATTATCGATGGCGGTGAGAACCCAGGCCGGAGCCAACTCGGGTATCTATATCCACACCGAATTCCAGGACGAAGGCTGGCCTGCCAAAGGTTACGAATGCCAGGTGATCAACTCCAATCCCCCCACCGAAGAGGGAGGCTATGTGGAGCACAAGATGACAGGAAGCATCTATGCCATCCGTAATGTATGGAAAGCGCCCGTACCCGATGATCAGTGGTTCAACTACCGGATCAGGGTGCAGGGTAAAACCATACAAACCTTCATCAATGATATGCTGGCAGCCGAGTATACAGAGCCTGAGCAGGCCTATCGCCCGGAAGGCATGAGTGGCCGCTTGCTTGGCTCGGGAACCTTTGCCTTCCAGTGCCACGATCCGGGTAGCGTGGTCAGCTTCAAGAACATCAAAGTGAAACCGCTTGTCCGATGACCTTCCCACCCCCGGGACTCCTCCCGAGGACCTGGAGTTTGAAAAGCAGCTCATCGACCTGGCTTCCCAGAACTTCCCACTCATCGATCTGCACACCCACCTGAAGGGTGGCATGACCGAAGAGCAGGCCCTGGAGCAGGCCCGCAGATATGGATATACCTATGGACTGGCTGTGAATTGTGGAATCAAGATGGGTTTTGAGACCGATGATTCTCTGAATAATTACCTGGACAATCATAGCCCCTCACCCTTTACCTGGCATGCCATGCAGGCCGAGGGCCGGGAGTGGCTGGAGCTTTTCAGTGCAGAGAGCCGCGATCGGTTTGACTATGTCTTCACCGATGCCATGACCTGGACCAATAAAAATGGGAAACGGATGCGTCTCTGGATCAAGGAGGAGACCGAAGTGGGCGATCCGCAGGATTTCATGGACCAGCTCACCGACAAGATTGTGAAGATTGTTACGGAAGAACCCATCGATATTCATGTGAATCCCACCTACCTTCCGGCTGAGATCAGTGAGCGCTATGATGAGCTCTGGACAGAGGAGCGGATGGACAGGGTGGTCGCTGCACTGGTGGAAAGTGGTGTGGCACTGGAGATCAACAACCGGAACCGAATCCCCAGCCCGGCCTTCCTGAAAAAGGCCAAAGAGGCCGGTGTGAAATTCACCTTCGGGACCAACAACGGCGGTGCCAATGACCTGGGTAGAATGGACTACTGCATCGAAATGATTGCTGAGCTGGGACTTACCTCCCAGGACATGTGGATCCCGGGGAAATAAAAATGGACCTGCTAAGAATTAACATTTCATTCACTTGTTATACAATGGGTTTGCTTTAACTTGCCTGCAAAATTTAAACGATGGGAAAATTTGATCTGAGCCGCCGACAGTTTATGGGTGCACTTGCCCTGGGAACCGCACACCTCATGTTTAAAAATCCCCTCTATGGGGCCACAGGAAGATTTACTTCACCGGATCCGCTTCAGTTTGTTCCCCTGGGAAAATCAGGATTGAATACCACGCTGCTCGGTTTTGGGACCGGTGTCTGGGCCGGGGACAGGACCTCTTTCCTCACCAGGCAGGAGAAAGACAAAAGCATTGGTCTGCTGCGACACGCTTACGATCGCGGATTCAGGATGTTTGACTGTGCTGATACCTACGGAACACATGGGCTCATGTCCGAGGCTTTGAAATTTATGGACCGTGATCAGATGGTGATCACATCCAAGATGTGGACCCGCAAGGGGGGAATTCCCGAGGATGACCGCCCCGATGCGGATGTGGTTGTGGAGCGGTTTCGCAAGGAGCTGGATACCGATTATATTGACCTGGTTCAGATCCACTGCATGGTTGATGAGGGGTGGACCGATGGTGAGCGCAGGCAGATGGATATACTGGATAAGCTGAAAGCCAAGGGAATTGTCCGGGCCCACGGGGTATCGGTTCATTCACTGGAAGCCATGAAAACCGCTGCGGCCGATCCCTGGGTGGATGTGTTGCATGCACGGATCAATCCCTACGGCATTGCCATGGATAAGCCCGACCCGGAAGAGGTGGTGGAGGTGATCCATAAACTACATGCTGCCGGCAAGGGAGTGATAGGGATGAAACTGGTGGGCAATGGGGAATTAAAGGAAAGCAGTGAGAAGATTGATCACACCATCAGATTTGTGCTGGGACTGGGTAGTGTGGACATGATGATCGTCGGATTTGAAGACGAAGGACAGGTCAACAATTACATGGACCGCGTGGGCACAGCCCTCACAAGCCTGGTTTGATATAGGAACAAATCCTTACCTTTGGGGCTGATCATTCAACCCATGAGAGCCTTATCGGCCCATATCGGTCTACTGTTTTTTTTCGCTGCATTTTCGGTCGCAGCCCAGCGTCCTGCCTTCTACATGGGATTTGATCATATTCTCGACAACCGTGAATATTTTACAGATTACGGAATCCATCAGACCTTTTTCGGAGTACGTGTTAATCCGGGTGTGGCCTTTGCCTTTGACTCGGTTCATTCGGTCCGTGTGGGATTCAACTACATGTATGAATTCGGAGGTGAGTTTCTTGAAGTAAAACCCCAACTCGATCTCTATTATAGCTACCAGACCGAGAAACTGGAGATGAAATTCGGATCCTTTCCCCGAAGGGATGTGATGGACTACCCCTTGTTCCTGCTCACCGATTCCCTTCAATATTACCGGCCCAATATGGAGGGTGCCTCCATCCGGTACAACTGGAATTGGGGAACGGTGCACGGGTGGGTGGACTGGATGGGCCGTGAGACGGTCGATACCCGTGAAGCCATCTTTGCAGGAATCGATGCGACTGTCAGAATAAATGTGTTCTACATCGAGGCAATTACCACCAGGTCCCACCTGGCTAAGACCACCGACCCGGCGGATGCGAACCAGATCAGGGATGACGGTTCCATCATGGCGCTGGCTGGCATTGATTTGTCCGACAGGCTTCCACTGGATGAACTCAATTTGACTTCCGGTATGGCCAGTACCTATGTGCGTCAGAGACCCGCCACCGATTTCCAGTGGCTCAATGGCTGGTATTCTCAGCTGGATATGAGGTACAAGATATTCGGGTTAAAAGGGACCTACTATTACGGCGACCCGCCTGCCCTAACCTATGGCGAACCACTCTATACATCGGGAAATTATGGAAGGATCGATTTTTTTGTGGATCCATTCAAGAATCCGCGGATATCATCAAAAATTGGATGGAACCTGCACCTGCTTCCCGGGGATGGACTCTATCACTCCCAGCAAATTCTGATCCACATCACCCTCTAGAAGGTAAAAGGAGAAAGGTAAAAGTTGAAAGTGCGTTCTGTAGAGCTTGTGCTTCTCACTACTGAGTACTCAGTACTGGGCACTATGTCCTTCGAAGGAGGTCGTTTGCTGTGTTATATCCATTAATGAAGGCACCGGAGAATCCACCCCCCAGTTTTCCCCAGGCTGAAGCGATATGGATGTTTTCGGGCAGGGAAGAAAGGTATTCGATGGATTTATCCGGATTCTGGGCGAAACCATAGACTGCACCACCAGGATTCAGGGTGAATCTTTTTACACTCAAAGAAGTTGCCACCTCCACATAGTCAACCGCATCCCTGAATCCAGGAATGAACTGCTCACAGCGGTCGGTGATCGTGTCGGCCACATCCGACTTCATCCTGTTATATTCTTCCCGGCTCAGGCCCTCCCAGTCTGAAGGATAATCCACAGCACAGACAGCGCCTACACTTTTTCCTTCTGGAGCCAGCCGGGAATCCACCTGGCTGTAATCTACGAAAGTGAAACTGCGGGTACTGAAATCGCTTTGATTATTGGGCAGGATGTCGGCCTGTGTGCGGATGGAAGGATCAAATACAAATGTGGCATAGTTGGCTGTTGATCTCCTTCAGTGGCCTGTTAAAACCGTAATAGACAGTAAGCAGTGAAGCGCCTATTTTGTTATCCTGAATGGTATCGGCCAGTTTTTTTCCGTCTGAAGCCGAAAGCAGGTTTTCGCCAGGTTGGGAATGGCCGCATTGACAATGAAATCGGCCGCCAGGTCGGAGTAAGTACCCCGCTCCCTTCCTTTTGTGTCGGAATAGGTCACGCCTGCAGGTTTGCCTCCCTGGTAATCGATTCCGGTAACCAGGCTGTTCAGCTTCACCTCTCCGTCGTTTTCCCTGATGATATCCACCAGTGCATCTGAAAGCTTCTGGGAGCCTCCCTGGATGTAATTGGAACGTCCGCCATAGTTGCTGTTCTGGGCCGAGAGATAATAAAACCAGGAAAGGGTGTAGGGATCATCGTGGTAGTAGCCCAGGTTTCCGAGAAGTACCAGTTTCAGTTCGTCATTCGTAATGATTTCATCCAGGAAGAGCCCGATATTTTTTTCCGGCTGGTTCCGGTTCATCACCATCACCCGTTTGGCATTGGCCATGTGCCAGAAATAGGCATCGATGCCCTCCTCCTCAGCAGGGAATGCTCCCTTTAAAACAGCCTTTGCCTTTTCCACCTCATGTGGGATCACAAGGTCCTGCCGACCATTGATGAACCTGTAGAAATCGGGAAGGGCCAGGAATTCCACCCGTTCCAGTATTCCCAGGTCCTCGAACATTTTTAGCTTCGTATCCCTCGGGTAAAGGCCCTCCATCTCGTGGAGCCCCACCTCCATGGTGAACTCCTTTCTTTTGAAGGTCGTGGCGCATCCACCGGGCCTGTCATGCTGTTCAAGAAGCAATATTTTTTTTCCCTCTTTGGCAAGTTTGGCTCCGGCGGTGAGCCCTCCCAGTCCGCCGCCTATAATGATGAAATCGTAGGTCATGCTGATGATTTGGGTTTTTTCTCCTCTTCAACCGGAATGGGATATCTTTTGAACTCCTTTTGCCGGTCAAAAAGGTACCTGTAGGTGATGTAATGCTTTACTGATTTGCATCCGACGCCAATAAAAATTTTCCTCATTTTAGGATTAAAGTCTCCCACCCATGAGAATTCAATTTCGGTATAGTGGGATTTCCTTTCAAAAACTTTCACCAGTTGGAGGATGATGGCTGCCTCCACGCCCATTCCCTGGAAGGCGGGGACCACACCCATCAACACACCCCGGGCCCGGGTCATGGTCTTCTTCTTTTTCAGATAGAGGAATTTGAGCATGGCCGGAAGGGTGAGCCTGCCGTTCAGATGTTTCAGGATCTGGTTCACATCGGGGTACATCAGGTAAATGGCAATGGGTTTCCCTTTGTTGTATGCGATCCAGATAAATTCTTCATCCATTATGGCTTTGGCTTTCTGGATGGTCTTTTTAATGTAGGATACTTCCAGAGGTTCGAAGTTCTCCTTGAAGGACGCCCATGCTTCATTGAAAACAGTCACAAAATCATGGACAAACTTATCTGTTTGTTTCCAGTCAAGATGTCTGAATTCATAATCGGGTTTGCGGGAGATCCACTCTGCAATCTTCTGGAAACGGGGCGGGAGTGGTTCTGTGATATCCAGGTGAAAGCCCTCCTGCCGGAAGTAGGTTTTGAATCCGTATGATTCGAATAGTCCCTGGTAGTAGGGATGATTATAAGCAATTTCATAAGAGGGATGGGTAAAGCCCTCCACCAGGAGGCCCCAGTATTTGTCGGTTTCCCCGAAATTTACAGGGCCATCCATGGCCTCCATCCCGCGGGTCTTAAGCCAGTCCCGGGCTGTATCAAACAGGAGGTTCGCCGCCTCCTGGTCTTTGATACATTCAAAAAAGCCCATACCTCCTGTGGGCTGGTTTTGCTTCCACGCTGTTTTGGTGTCAATGAAGGCAGCTACCCTGCCGGTCAGGTTGCCCTTATCATCCTCAAGGATCCATCGGGTGGCTTCACCATGTTGAAAGTAGACGTTTTTGCCAGGGTCGAAAATGGATTCAATCTCTTTGTCAAGGGGACAAACCCAGGTCTCTTCTTCCCGGTAGAGAATTTTCGGAACGCGCAGAAAGGCCTGTTTTAATTTTTTTCCGGATACCTCTGTAACCTTCATAGTTTAGGTATGAATGGATTAGATTTGCCGGGGATAAATAGAATCAAGTAAATCAGCATATCGATCAGCCACTACTTTTCGTTTTAATTTCAGACTGGCCGAAAGTTCCCCGCTTGCCGGGGACCACTCATCAGCCACCAGCCGGAAGCGGTTGATACGCTCCCAATCCTGGAGACTCTTGTTAATTGCAGCGACCTCCTCATTTAAAACGCTTGTAACTTCCGGCATAGCGATCAGTTCCTTGTTGCTCTTGCCGTTTACAAATCCCTTTTCAGACCTCCACTCTTTCAGGTACTTGAAGTCGGGTACCAGCAGGGCACTGGCAAATTTCTCATGCTCTCCCACCACCATGACCTGGTCGATGAAAGCTGACTCCTTGAGGCGGTTTTCAATGAGTTGTGGCGCTACAAATTTCCCGCTGGAGAGTTTAAAGATCTCCTTCTTCCTGTCGGTGATCATCAGGAACTTCCCGTCCACCAGGTGTCCCACATCGCCTGTATGGAACCATCCCTCCTGGTCAAATACGCTTTTGGTCTGGGCTTCATCTTTGTAATATCCCAGCATCACGCAGTGTCCTTTGCAGAGCACCTCACCGTCATCGGCGATCTTAACCTCCACGCCATCGATGACACTACCCACAGTTCCCAGTTTACACAGGCCCTTTTCCATGCGGTTGATGGTAATGACGGGAGAGGTTTCGGTAAGACCGTACATATTGATGATTTTCAGTCCACTGGCCCAGAAGATGCTTTCGAGCCTTGACTGAAGGGCAGCACCTCCGCAACCCACAACCCTGGCATGTCCTCCCAGGGCTTCTCTCCATTTACTGAAGATCAGTTTATCGGCAATTTTCATCTTCTGGTAATAGAACCAGCCATTTTCTCCATGGGGTCTGTAACGCAGGCCCAGGTCCACTGCCCAGAAGAATATCTTCTTTTTGGTCCCTGTCAGACTGCGGCCCTTGGCAATCACATTGTCATATATTTTTTCCAGGATCCTGGGAACCGCATCAAAGCCCGTGGCCTTGATCTCTTTCAGGTTGACGGCGATGGTGCCCATGCTTTCGGCATAGTAGATACAGGCCCCCGAATACTGGGTCTGGTAATTTCCCATTCGGCCCCCCACATGACAGGAGGGGATAATGGCCAGGTAGCGGTCCTCGGGGCTAAGCTGAAACACATCAGCAGCTGCCAGGAAATTCTTAACCAGGTTTTCATGGGAGAGCATCACACCTTTGGACTGGCCGGTTGTACCTGATGTATAGATAATGGAAACCAGGTCTCCGGGCAGGATTTCCTTCTTGATTGCCTCCAGTTTTTTCCTTGTATCATCTCCGGCTTTCTCTCCCTTTTTAAGGACTTCAGTCCAATGTTTCGCACCTTCAATTTCATCGAAGGTGAAGACATTTTTTATGGCTTTCACCTTTTTCGATTCCGGGTAAATCATTTCGTACAGCTTCTTATCCGAAACGATGGCCATGGTTGCGTCGGAATGTTCCAGGACGTAAGCGTATTCCTTGGCGTTTAAGGATGTATAGACCGGTACATGCACCACACCAGCCAGGGCCATGCCCATGATCCACAAAATTCCACTGGGGGCGGTTGTTGGTGACGGTGACAATCTTGTCACCTTTCTTAAATCCAAGTTCAAGGAGTCCCAGGGCAAAATTATGGGCTATCTCATTGTACTGTTCAGAGGTGTAGAATGTCCATGTGCCATCGATCTTTTCGGATAGCACATTTTTGCCAGGGAACTCTGTTACAAAGCGTTCCAGCAAGTCGAAATTGCGAGTTGGTATCATGTATCAAGGTTTGGGTACGTGCAAGATAATGATTCTATTTGATATGATCTTTACAGGTTCTGCAGGGAGGCCTCCCATCCCAGGATGGCATATTTGCGGTTGCTGCCCCACCTGTATTCGCTGATTTGTCCGCTCTTTTTAATGACCCGGTGACAGGGGATCAGCCAGGCGATTGGATTTTTACCAATGGCGCTCCCCACTGCCTGTAAACCCCGTGGATTATTGATGTATTCTGCGATGACCTGGTAGGATACCATCGCACCGGAGGGAATCCTTAACAGGGCCTCCCAGATTTTAAGCTGGAAAGGTGTGCCCCGGGCCAAGATTGTAAACTGACTCGAGTGACCAGTTTGAAACAGGGATTCCGCTACAGCACCGGTCCCGGACTGGTCATATACCAGTATGGATCCTTTCCATTGTTGTTTCAGTTCTTCTATGGCTATGGATGCATTTTCAATGAAGAGAAGGGAGCAAATCCTGTTTTCCCCGGTAAGCGCAAGGAGATACTTCCCGAAGGGGCTTGTGAATTCCGTAGCTGATGATCAATCCGGCCCCCTGTCTCCTGTACTGGTCAGGGGTCATCCCCTCGAAGGAGATAAAAAGATCGTGCAAGCGTCCGGTGCCGGAAAGGCCCGAGCGTTGCGCCACCTCTTCCAGGTTCGGGCTCATCTTCAGTTGATCTTTGGCATAGGAGATGGTCAGATATTGCAGGAATTTTTTGGGTGATATTCCAGCCCACCGGGTAAAGAGCCGCTGGAAATGGTATGGACTCAGGTTGATATGCGATGCAATCTCATCCAATCCGGCTGAGCTCCCTGTTGGTCCCGGATAAATTCAATGGCTTTTTCCACCCTCTGGTAATCAAGAACTGCCTGTTCGGAATGCATATGTTCTCTCTTTTGCCAACAAATGTAGCAGGAGTTCATCACAGGAACAACCCGGATCTTGCTGAATTACCTGGCTTTATTCAGTGAATCAAAGTAAGCATCCCAGGAGATGTGTTCCCGTCCGGCTGCTTCCCGGTACTGTGATTCCATGAGACTTTCGCCATTCAGTATTTTGGTATAAATGCCAGAGATTACTGTTCCGAGGAATTCTCCATTCACTTTTTGCTGAAATGCAAGATAGGCTTCGGGAGTCATCGCTTCGTAGTAAAGTGAAGTACCAAAAGCCTTGTTCAGGTAGGCCGTGAGCTCTGACTGGGTGATGGCTTCACCGGCAAGGTTGAAAATGTGTCCATTCCGGCTGTCATGCAGAATCATCTGTGTATAAGCGAAGGCCAGTTCTTTCCGGGTGGTATAGGAAGCCAGTCCTTCACCGGCACAATTGGAGATCTTACCTTCTTTTATATATGTTTCCATATATTCCACATCGGGCTCAATGTACAAACCATTGCGGCCAATGGACCATTCCAATCCACTTTCCTGAATATCCTTCTCGGTCTGCCTGTTGCTGTTCACAATGGCATCGAAACTTGAGTTCCCCTGCTTTCCGAAAATACTGGTATAGACTATTTTTCTGACCCCGGCTTCTTTGGCCGCATGAATCACATGGCGATGTTGTTCAATCCGCTTATCAGGGTGGTCCATGCCCGATACGAGAAGGACCACATCCACCCCGCGAAGGGCCAGGTCAAATTCCTCCCGGGAGTTGTAATCACCCTTTCTAAGCTCGATTCCGAGATCAGCAGCCTTTTCGGGGCTCCTTAAAATCCCAATCACATGCTCTTTTCCTATTTCTCTGAAAGGTTTTCTAAAACAGCCCTTCCCAGTTGTCCCGATGCGGTAGTGACAGCTATTTTCATATTTGATCAGTAATAACTGGAGCCGTCCCAGCAATGGGTGCATAGTTTTTCCTTGGGCAGACCAATGGCCTCCACCAGGTCGTCCAGGTTCTGGTATATCAAAGAGTCGATCCCCAGGTTTTTTGCAATCTGTTCCACCATGGCCCTGTATTTTTCTGATGTAGGATCTGCATATTCCTCCAGGTTCTTCTCTTCCCCCTCCAGTTGTTTGATGGCTTTTCGGGTGGCCAGTTCCAGGGTGGATCTTGATTGGGAGAAATTGAGAAAGTTACAGGGAAAGGTCAGGGGCGGACAGGCGATTCGCATATGGACCTCCTTGGCCCCGGCCATTCGAAGATCTTTGGTATTGTCCTTCAGCTGGGTTCCTCTCACAATGGAATCATCCAGAAAACCATCCGTTTGCCTTCAATAAGCGCCTTGTTGGGAATCAGTTTCATTTTGGCCACCAGGTCGCGCATATCCTGACTCTGGGGCATGAAGCTCCTGGGCCATGTGGGTGTATATTTGGAATAGGCTCTTTTGTAGGGTAATACCGTTGGCATTCCCATATCCTATGGCATGACCCACGCCCGAATCGGGGATGCCGCAAACAAAATCTGCCTCCACGGTATCCCTCTTGGCCAGGGCTGCACCACACCGGTATCTTACTTCATCCACATTGATTCCTTCATAATAGGAGGGTGGATAGCCGTAGTAAACCCAGAGGAAAGAACAGATCTGCATCTGTCTCCCTGGCAGGTTTCAGGACCTTGTATCCATCTGCGGTAATTTCAACAATTTCACCCGGACCCAGGTAATATTCAATTTCATATCCGGTATTAGGGAAAGCGCATGTTTCAGAAGCCACGGCATAGGACCCTTCTTTTCTGCCAATGATGATGGTTGTTCTGCCCAGTTTATCCCTGGCTGCAATGATGCTGTCGGGTGTAAGAATCAGCATGCTGCAGGAACCTTTTACCTGGTGATGGACATTTTCAATACCCGACACAAAATCATCCTCATCACAGATCAGGTTGGCCACCACCTCCGTTGGATTTACATTGCCTTGAAAGTTTTCAGTAAAGTGTTTTTTCTTTTTCAGGAACTGATTCTTCCAGCTCATGCAATATTCACAATGCGGCTCACTGATGGTAATGGCAAACCTGCCCATATGAGAGTTGAAAAGGATGGGTTGAGGATCGGTATCACTGATGATCCCCATGCCGCTGTTTCCATTGAATTGTTCCAGGTCCGATTCAAATTTGCTTCGAAAATATCCATTTTCCAGACTGTGAATCGCTCTTCTGAAGCCTTCCTTTTGGATTATAAAAAACCATTCCTGCCCTTTTGGTTCCCAGGTGGGAATGGTAATCGGTCCCATAAAACACATCATATACACAATCCTGGTTGGAGATTGCTCCGAAAAAGCCACTCATAAGTGGATGTAGTTTTAGTTAATAGTCTCGTCTAAAACTATGCATTATGTGTTTGGAATGAATGCGAATTAGGGGCTGAATCTGTTTATCACTTCAATGCAGACAAGTTGAATCGCTGCGTACATATACCTGTTTCCCGAAAATGCGGGATGTGCCCAGCATACTCCGTTCCTTGGATTGGGAGAGATTTTCACCGGATCGATCACCTTTACCCTGCCCAGATCCACGTATCCTGCGGGGGTGAATTTGCCATAGCAGAAGCTCCCCGATCTCATTAAATCCCCAGACCTTATCTCCCTGGGTGACCAGGTGGACATTGGCCCATCGTTCCCTGGGGACCAGGGTCAGGTCTTCCCAGATGCGTTCACCTGTGAGCAGGTCCAGACAACGTGCTTCACCATAGATACCGATCCCATAGACATAACCATCTCTGATCAGTGGGGTGGAAATGCAGCAGTGCAGTGCATCGGTATCTCTTTCACTTTCTCCATGACGGTGATAAATCAGTTCGCAGCCGACGTGGTTTCCTGGTCCAGTTTCAGCAGGTATGATCCATCAAAGAAACCACTGAGAAACAGGTAGGGGGGATCATATACCGGATCGGCAATATTCATGATCATCTTACCGGGCTGAAAAGGAACAGACCAGTATACCTGTCCGTTGAGCGGATTCAGTCCGGAAATGCTTTCACCGGTCCAGCAAACCAGCACCTGTTTCCCTGCCTGGTTGATCAGCACAGGAGCAGAATAGGAAGCTTCATCATCCAGGGCCCGCCAGACCTCCTTCCCCTGTCTCTTATGGAAGGCACCAGACAGGCTCCGTTCACTCCACCCACCTGCACAATTAGGAGTTTCATCCACCATAATGGGATTGGATGCCAGGCCCCAGATGGGGATGCGGCTCTGGTATTGTTCCATGGCATTCACCTGCCAGAGCACTTCTCCGGTGTTTGCATCCAGACAATGAAGGTGGCCCATGGTCCCCCAGGAATATGCCTTTCCCTTGCTAATCAGACCGAGGCCCTGGGCCGGTGGGATAACCCACATTGTAGGTGACCGGATAGCTATAAGTCCAGAGCTTCTTTCCGTTTGCAGCATCCAAGCAGATGGATCTTTCCGAACCATCCTGCATAATCCATCACATATACCCGTCCATTTGAAACAGTGGGCCCACTGTACCCGCTGCCCACCGGCACTTCCCAGATCTTTTTGATCAACCCGGGGGTCAGGGAATCCAATGCTGGGACCGTTGTACCAGGTACCTGAACGGTCAGGTCCCCGCCACTGGGGCCAGTCGGTGAAGGCATGAATGATCCTGGCCAGAAGCATCCGCGGGAAAAATTCCAGGACCAAGAAGCATGGTAATTGCACAAAGAGTGGTTAAACGGATCATGGACTTTACTACAGAAGCAGATGTTGTTTTTCCTGGTTCCTCCAGCCTGCCTGAGATTCATATTTCACAATAAAGATCTTCAGGTCGGCCTGTGATTCATAATCCACAAAATACAATTTTTTGTCAGCCTGAGATTCATATTTCACAAAATACCAGAGTCCATCTTCTTTGGCCTGTGATTCATACTCCACGAAGAAGACCTTCAGGTCGCACTGGGATTCATACTCCACCACAAACACCTTGATATCGGCCTGCGATTCGTACTTAACTTTGAATACCTTCTGTGCCTGCAGATACAGGGGGAAACAGAAGCAAAAAGGCATATGGTAATATTGCATTTCATTTTCCAGGAGTGTTGGTTTACAGAACCTGTTCAAAAATCAATCCAAAGTATCGGGATCCTGTCCGAACAGGGCAGGCAGGTTGGATTTTTTCTTTTTCCGGAAGGAGGAAGGAACCAGGTTAAATCCTTTGATCCCGAATTTTCGGGCCAGCAGTTCCAGACCAACCAGAGAAACCACACCCCCGGGAAGGATGACCAGGGTGGCAAATATGGAGAACCGTCCCACATCTTTCAGTTGCTCAATGGCGGCTTTTACCTCCTCTTCCGATGGGAGGATCGGTCCGGCCGCTCAGGTCCAGTTTGGCTTCCAGCATTTTGAAAAAGGAGCGGGCCATCTGTTCTGTCTCCTCTGCCTCCTCGCCCACAGCCTTTACGCCTTCATTGATCAGCCACTGGTTTTTGCAGCATATTTTTTTGCAAAGCGGTGGCTCCTGGAGTCCTTTACGGGGAGATTCCAGGCGGCCTCCTTCAATTCTTTAAGTTTATTGAGTATGGTAGATTGCTTTAGCATCTTCGGGATTTTCAACGGGCAACTGGCATACATTGTCCCTGCAAACAAAGATATGGGTTTTATCCTTTTGGAAGCGATCCCTGAACAGGGGAAGGTCACTCTCCCTGGCCGAACCGGCAATAATGGCATGGGGCAGGTAATCCTTTGAAAGATCCTTCATAATTTCTCTTGCATCGGGACCAGCCACAGCAATTTCGTAAAAGGGGTGCTTTGTATCAGCCACAGGCGGCCCCAGCCGGCAAATCCATGGGGGTATTGTTCGATCCTGTCGGCCATCTGGTTCACCATGGACGCTGACATACTCCAGGTACTCCCTGTTGGTGAAAAGATGTCCCATCCTGAACAGGTTATGGGCCATGACCGAATTGGATGAAGGGATCACATTGTCCTGTGTTTCCACATGGTGGGTGATCAGTACTTTTGAGCCCGACGCACTGTAATGAAACATGCCGGACCCTGGTCAAAAAACAGGTCCAGGGTTGTGGCAGTCAGCACAGAGGCCAGCTCCAGCCATGAAATGGATCCAGATTCACTTCAAACAGGTCCAGGCAGGCCCTTGTATACAGTGCATAGTCGATATGAAATCCGGGGATGGACCGTTTTCCGTTTTTGTAGTTCCTGAAAAGGACCTTCTCACCGTCCCAGATCTTCTCCCGGATGGCAGAGGCTGATTTTAAGGCCATCTCAAGGTAGGAAGGGTTTCCTGTGGCCCGGTATGCCTTTGCCAGTCCGGAGATCATCATGGAATTCCAGGAGGTAAGCGATTTGTCATCCAGTCCCGGCCTGATCCTTTGGCCTCTCGCTCCCAGCAGGATCCGGTTCCAGGAATCTATCTTTTTAATGAAGGCATCCTTCTCCAGGGCTCTTTCAGCGGCAAAGTTTTCGGGATCGGATGTGCGGTAAAGAATATAATTTCCCTGTTCCCATAGTCCGGAGGCATTGATGTTGTAATAATCTGCAAAGAGATCAAAATCTTCCTCCAGCAACTCTTCCAGTTCTTCCCTGGTCCAGATATAAAACTTACCCTCTTCCCCTTCACTGTCTGCATCCAGCGCACTGAAAAACAGACCTTCCCTGCTCATCATTTCCCGCTCCAGGAACTCAACGCTTTGATCCACCACTTTCAGGAATGTCTCTTTTCCGAAAACCTGGTAGGCCTCAGCATAAAGTCCCACGAACTGCGCATTGTCATAGAGCATTTTTTCAAAATGGGGAACCTTCCAGATGGGGTCCACCGAATACCTTGCAAAACCACCCCCAGCCTGGTCATAAATACCACCCCGGGCCATTTTTGTGAGGGTTGTTTCCACAAATGAGAAGTACAGCTTTGTCATTGTATTGATGTCCGTAGTGAAGCAGAAACTCCAGGTTTGCAGGCATGGGAAATTTGGGTGCACCCTCCATGCCTCCATATTCATGGTCGAACTGAGCGGACCAGTTTTCAACCGCAGCCCGGAGGCCGGAGTCCTCGAGTGGATCCTTGCCCTGGTCAGACTGGAAAAGTGAATTCTGACGGATGCCTTCGGCAAGTTGCGCGGCATACTGTTCTGTTTGGTCCGGGATTTTCCTGGTGGTATGCCTCCACCTGGCTGAGCACATTCCATCCATTGGTCTTTTGGAAGGTAGGTGCCTCCCCAGATGGGACGTCCGTCGGGCAAGGCTATGCAATTCAGTGGCCAACCTCCACGCTGATTCATCATGTGCACAGCAGTCATATATATATGGTCAATATCGGGTCGTTCCTCCCGGTCCACCTTGATGCTGATGAAATGATCATTCATCAGCTGGGCCACCGTTGAGTCTTCAAAACTTTCATGCTCCATCACATGGCACCAGTGGCATGAGGAATAACCAATGCTTACAATAATGAGTTTATTTTCATCCCTGGCCTTTTGCAGCGCCTCCTCTCCCCACGGAAACCAGTTCACGGGATTGTGGGCATGCTGCAGGAGATAAGGGCTGGTTTCGTTGACCAGGGCGTTGGTATATTGATCATCCATCCGGGTTCGTTTCAGAGATTTGGTAAGAGAAAAACAATTGGTCTTTCAGTTTGTTCCTTTTAATTGAATTATCTTTGTGCCCTTAAAATACAGGAGAAAGACCATGAGCCAGAAAAAAACAATGTTGATGATCCTCGATGGATGGGGAATCGGAAAAGGAGATAAAAGTGATGTGATCAGCCAGGTAGCTACACCCAACATGGACAGGCTGGAAAAGGAATTCCCTTCCTCCCGGCTTTTTGCATCGGGAGAGGATGTGGGACTTCCCGAAGGACAAATGGGTAATTCAGAGGTGGGACACCTGAATATCGGCGCTGGACGCATTGTGTACCAGGACCTGGTGAAGATCAACATGGCCATCCGGGATAATACAATTGTGGAGAACCAGGCACTGGTTGAGGCTTTCTCCTATGCCCGTGACAATGGGAAACAGGTGCATTTTATGGGATTGCTCTCCGACGGAGGTGTGCATTCGCTGGATAAGCACCTTTATAAGCTTTGCGACATGACCGGAGAGTATGGTATCAGCAATGTCTTTATCCATGGATTTGGAGACGGAAGGGATACGGATCCCCAGAGTGGAAAAGGTTACATGGAGGAACTCAACAGGCACCTGGAAGGTTCCAATGGCAAGGTGGCTTCTTTTGTTGGCCGCTACTATGCCATGGACCGGGATAAGCGTTGGGAACGTGTAAAAGTGGCTTATGATCTGCTGGTGAATGGAAAGGGAAAGCCTACCACAGATGTGATTGCCGCCATCCAGGAGTCCTACGATGAAGGAGTAACCGATGAATTTGTGATGCCCATTGTAGTGGTAGATGACAATGGGAAACCGTTGGGGAACCTCCGGGAGGGTGATGTGGTTGTATTCATCAATTTCAGGAATGACAGGGCCAAGGAGTTGACCATTGCCCTGACCCAGGAAGATATGCCGGAGGCAGGAATGAAGACCATGCCGCTCTATTACTGCACCATGACTCCCTATGATGCTACATTCAAAGGATTGCATATCATTTATGATAAAGACAATGTGACGAATACCATGGGAGAAGTTGTTTCCAGGGCGGGACTCAGCCAGCTGAGAATTGCCGAAACGGAGAAATATGCCCATGTGACTTTCTTTTTCTCGGGCGGAAGGGAAGAAGTATTTGAAAACGAAAACCGGATCCTGGTCGCTTCGCCCAAGGTGGCTACCTATGACCTTCAGCCCGAAATGAGTGCTTATGAAGTGAAAGATGCAGTTATCAAATCCATCAATGAAGAGCAGCCCGGATTCATTTGCCTGAATTTTGCCAATGGTGATATGGTAGGACATACCGGTGTCTATGAATCCATTGAAAAGGCGGTTACAACAGTGGATGAATGTGTTGGAGAGGTGGTGGAAGCTGCCAGGAAACAGGACTATGATGTGCTGATCATTGCTGACCATGGCAATGCAGACAATGCTGTGAATCCGGATGGTTCGCCCAATACCGCACACTCCCTGAACCCGGTTCCCTGTATCCTGGTGAGTCGGATTACGATCGGATAAACAAGAGGGAATCCTGGCCGATGTGGCCCCTACGTTGTTGTATCTGATGGGTGTGGAAAGACCTGAAGAAATGACTGGCAAAGTGCTTGTATCAAAGCATTGATAGGGTTTTTAGCGCCCCAACGATAATATCAACCATATTCTCCTCTTTGAGGGTCATACAGTTCAGTTTGATGTCAAAGCGGGTGTAATCATTCCCTTTTCCCTGGAAATAGTCCCTGAAATGAGAACGTTTTTTATCGATATTCTGGGCAAAAGCTACGGGCCTGCTCAATGGTGTAATCATGTTTCTCTGCCACCCTGATGGCCCTCCATTCCAGTGGGGCTTCCAGGAAAACATGGAGTGATTTGGGTATATCCCTGGTGATGGCGACGCCTCCTCTTCCTACAATAATGGCATTGCCTTCATTGGCAAATCTTCGGATCACCCTGGCAATGGTGGTTCTGATCTTCAGGTCGGATTTATAGTAGTCTTTGGATTGTGCCAGCAACAAGTCTTCCAGCACCCCCCGGCTTTTGTAGTCGAAAACATGTTGGATCTGGCTGGAATCCACCTCGAGTTCCCGGGCCGACTCCTGGAGGATTTCTTTACTGATCCAGCGCCATGGATGATCTTTTGCATACACTTTTTTAAGCCTGTTGAGGTGATCTGTGAGGCTGGATGCGAGGCTCTTGGCCGGACAACCCAGTTCCCTTGATATGGTGACTACCGGTCCGGGGTAGATGTTTTTTGCCGGTTCTTCCTTGTACCAGTCATCCAGGTATTTTGTCAGATCGATTTTCATCATTGGAGCAGAAGAAAAGTTGAAACCCAATTTACCATAATTACAGCCCAAAGTCAAGTGTTCTGCCCTGGTATGCTATAAAACAACACGGTTTGATTTAGAGAATTTGTTACATTTATGCCCATTGTTACCAATTGCCCATTTTACCTATATTGAGTTTGTATGTTAACCTAAAAACCCTGAATTATGAACAAAATTACAGTAATCGGTGCGGGAAATGTGGGTGCCACCTGCGCCAATGTGATCGCCCACAAGGACCTGGCCAATGAAGTGGTCCTGCTGGATGTAAAGGAAGGACTGGCAGAAGGAAAAGCCCTGGATATCTGGCAAACCTCTTCCATCAACCACTTCAATACCCGGGTGACCGGTTCCACCAATGACTACCTGAAGACCAAAGGATCGGGGATCATTGTAATCACTTCCGGGATTCCCACGGAAACCCGGAATGTCGCGCGATGATCTGATCAAAACAAATGCCAGTATTGTAAAGGAGGTGACCGAGAAGGCCATCAAGTATTCACCCGATGCGATTATCATTGTGGTTTCCAACCCGCTGGATGTCATGACCTATGCGGCCTTTCTGGCAGCCAATAAGGATCCCCATAAAGTATTCGGGATGGCCGGGATTCTGGACACCGGGCGTTATAAGGCCTTTCTTGCAAGTGCCCTTGGTGTATCACCCACAGACATCCACGCCATGCTCCTGGGTGGACATGGAGATACCATGGTTCCGCTTCCCAGGTATACATCGGTAAGTGGTATTCCTGTGACCGAATTGCTGGGACCCGAGGAGATCGAGAAGATCGTGGAAAGGACCCGTAAAGGGGGAGGTGAACTGGTCAGTCTCATGGGTACCTCCGCCTGGTATGCACCGGGTGCCGCTGTATCTCAGATGGTTGAGGCCATTGTGGATAACCAAAACAGGGTCTTCCCTGTATGTGCTTATCTGAATGGCGAATACGGACAGAAGAACATCTACCTGGGAGTACCTGTGAAACTTGGAAAGCACGGGGTGGAAGAGATCATAGAGATCAGCCTTAATGCTGACGAAAAGAAGTTGCTGAAGTCATCTGCGGATAGTGTGAAGCAGGTAATGAAGGTGCTGGATGACCTGAAATTGTTTGATAGTTAAAATGTAACCCACGGGTTTACAATCCATTAGAACATTAAAACTACGCAACTGGATCCAGGTCCGGTTGCGTAATTTTTTTGGTCTTCCCTCAGAAGTGCGGAAAATAAGTGCTATATTTGCGGCCTATTCAAAAAAGATAACCAAGTAACTATCAATAAACAAGTTAAAAATGCAGAATAAAGGTGCTATCAGGTTTTTTACCATCGTTCTGGCCCTGGTCAGTGTATACCAGCTCTTGTTTACTGTTTTCTCACAGAAAGTAGAGAAGGATGCAAGGGAATATGCAAATGGAGATGTCAGGATTGAGCGTTCATACCTGGACTCCATGAAGGGCGAGGTCGTTTACAATGTCCTGTTTAAGAAATATACATACCAGGATTGTAAGGAGAGGGAAATCAACCTTGGTCTTGACCTGAAAGGTGGAATGAACGTGATCCTTGAGATTGCCGTTGAAGATATCGTCAGGTCCATTGCGGCTCCCCAATACCTTACCGATCCGGTTTTCGTCGAGACCATGGCCCTGGCCATCAGAAGAAGACCAACAGCCAGAGCGATTTCGTGGACCTGTTTTCAGAGGCTTTCGAGGAACTGAATCCGGGAGCCCAGCTGGCCCAGTTTTTTATGACTCCGGAGACCAGGGGTGAGATCGATTTTAATACCACCAATCAGGAGGTGGTGGATTTTCTGAAAGTTGAAGCTGAAGATGCCATCGACAATTCATACAATGTATTGCGCAACAGGATTGACCGCTTTGGTGTAGTCCAGCTGAATATCCAGAAACTGGAACGCCAGGGACGGATCCTTGTTGAACTTCCTGGTGTTAAAGAACCGGAAAGGGTAGCCAAGCTGCTTACAGGAACAGCCAACCTGGAATTCTGGACAACCTATTCAGCTCCCGAAGTCTGGACTTATCTTGAGCAGGCCAATAACTACCCTGGCCACCATTTTAAGTGTCGATGACAGCTTGATAGAACCGGTTGAAGGTGATGAAAGTCGTGCCTGCAGAAAGCACGGAGCCGAACTTCACTTCTTGATATTCCCCAGGATGAATTGCTTCTGGATACGGCGGGACTTGACCTGCTTACCGATCTGGATTCAACCAGCTGTCTTGATGACCAGGAAGCCCAATTTTACCGTGAAAATCCATTGATTGCAGTACTGACACCCTACCTGGATAACCAGCGGAACTTTATTCCGGGATCCACAGTTGGTGTGGTACTGTTAAAGGATACTTCCAAAGTAAATGAATACCTGGCCATTCCCCAGATCAAACAATTGTTCCCCTCAGATATGATGTTTTCATGGCATTTTCAGCCCGATGGAGAAGATCAGCAGTTTATCAGACTTCATGCATTGAAATCCACCCGAAACAGCCAGCCTGCCATGGATGGCAAGTATGTGACCGATGCAAGGGTGGGTACTGATCCTTATACCGGAGAGTTCAATGTGAGCATGAACATGAATTCTGAGGGTGCCAAAAGGTGGGCCAACCTGACCCGGGAAAATGTTGGTGAGGCCCTTGCCATTGTTCTGGACGGATTGGTTTATTCTGCTCCTACGGTAAGTGAAGAGATTAAGGGAGGTAGTTCTTCCATCTCCGGGAATTTTTCCCAGGCCGATGCGGATGACCTGGCCAATATCCTGAAATCGGGTAAGATGCCTGCACGTGCACGCATCGAATCCAGCGAAGTAATTGGTCCCTCGCTGGGAGCAAAATCGGTGAAAGACGGAATGAATTCATTCCTTATCGCTTTCGTGGTGGTCCTGGCATACATGATTTTCTACTATAGCCGCAGAGCTGGTATGGTGGCAGACATTGCCCTGCTGGCCAACATGTTCTTTCTCTTTGGTGTGCTGGCATCTCTCCAGGCAGTCCTGACGCTTCCGGGTATTGCGGGTATTGTGCTTACCATCGGTATGTCGGTGGATGCCAACGTACTTATTTATGAAAGGATCCGGGAAGAACTGAATGCGGGAAAGAACCTGAAGACCGCCATCAAGGATGGATACAGGAATGCATATTCAGCCATTTTTGATGCGCAGATCACCACCTTCCTTACAGGTCTGATCCTGTTCTTCTTCGGAACCGGACCCATCAAGGGTTTTGCCACCACACTGGTAATCGGTATCCTGACCTCACTGTTCAGTGCCATTATCCTTACCACGGCTCATGTATGAGCGGATGCTGGCCAAGGGAAAGAATATTACTTTTGATACAAAGATCACAAGGAACTTTTTCAAGAACACCAAGATCGATTTCCTTGGCAAAAGAAAGATCTTTTATGTTATCTCGGGCTTGCTCATTCTTGGTGGAATAGCTTCCCTGGCCACACGGGATTGAACCTGGGAGTGGACTTTTCCGGTGGGCGGAATTATGTAATTGCTTTTAACCAGGAGGTGGAAACTGCGGAGATACAGAACAGCCTTACCGCATCTTTCGGTGAAGCCCCCACGGTCATTACCTATGGAAACAAGAGTACGGTAAGGGTAACCACCAAATACCTGATTGATGATGACAGTCCCGAAGTGGATTCCATCATTGATGCACAGATGTTTGATGGATTGCAGCCATACCTGGACGATGGTGTAACCCTGGATGAATTTCTGAACGGACAGGATTATATCATCATCAGCTCACAAGGTGGGACCAACCATTGCCGATGATATCAAACGGACTGCGGTGATCGTGATTTTTGCATCATTGCTGATCATATTCCTTTATATCCTGGCCCGGTTCCGAAACTGGCAGTTTGGTCTGGGTGCACTGGCAGCCCTGGTACATGATGTGCTGATCGTGATCGGGCTTTTCTCCCTCCTGCACGGGGTCATGCCTTTTTCGCTTGAGCTGGACCAGTCCTTTATTGCAGCCATCCTGACGGTGGTGGGTTACTCCATCAACGATACCGTGGTTGTATTTGACCGGATCAGGGAATATGTGGGGCTTCAGAAGAAACGTGAGCGCAAGGAGATTTTCAATACGGCCCTGAACAGCACACTGAGCCGAACATTCAGTACATCCTTGAGTACCTTCTTTGTATTGCTGGCCATCTTTATATTCGGAGGTGATGTGATCAGGGGCTTTACATTTGCCCTGTTGATCGGGTGTGGTTGTGGGTACATATTCATCCCTGTTCATAGCCACTCCTGTGGTTTATGATACCATCAAGGGTGCAGAAACCACACGCGTTCTGAAGGGGACTGTCAGGAAATAACATTCCCCGGATACTAATCTTACTGAGGGGTGAGGGAGGAAATCTTAAAGATGAATCCCACACCCCTTTTTGTTTCCAGGGATACAGAGGGTTCCGATTGCAGGTATTTCCTGAGTCTTGAGATAAAAACATCCATGGAGCGGCCCAGAAAGTAATCGTTCTTTCCCCAGAGTTCCTCCAGTATCTGCTCCCTGGTCAGCAAGGTATTGGGATGATCCATCAGGTACCTGAGCAATTCTGATTCCCGGGTGGTCAGGCTGTAATGGTTACCGTTGTCCTCGATCATCAGTTCATTGAACATGATCTGTAGTTTACCAAGCTGTACCGATTCAGTTTTCATCTCTGTCGCCTTTCTCGCACGCTTGAGGATGTTGTTGATTCGCAGGACCAGTTCCTCTGCTTCAAAAGGTTTGGTGATATAATCATCGGCGCCGATCTTCAATCCTTTCAGCCGGTCTTCTTTCTGATTTTTTGCCGTGAGGAACACGATGGGCATATCCGGATCCAGGGCACGGATTTCGCCAGCAAGGGTGAAGCCGTCCATTACCGGCATCATCACATCCAGGACACAGAGATCGGTATGGTGTTTTCGGTAAACCTCAAGGGCATGTTTTCCATGGTTTGCTGTATGGACCGTAAAACCTGATAATTCCAGATATTGAGCCAGTACTTTCTGAAGATCAATGTCATCTTCAACCAGTAGTATTTCCATCTGATAGAGGTATTTTTATGATAAATTCAGTCTTCTTACCAGGATCGCTGCGTGCCAGGATGGTACCCCCGTGCGCTTCTACGATCTGTTTTACATAATAGAGGCCCAGCCCCAGTCCCTTGGTCACCCGTTGCTTCGATTCTCTTCCCCGGAAAAATTTCTCAAAAATGTGTTTTAATTCATCTTTCCGGATTCCGGGTCCGTTATCAGCCACACAGAGCCGCAGAAAACCTTCGGATTCGCTAACCGATACATTGATCAGGCAAGGTGAATTCCCATATTTCACGGCGTTGGACAACAGGTTGTTTACTGCCGTAGACATGTGAACATCATCCATGCTGATGCTTCCGGTTGGGAAATCCACTTCCAGTGTGAGTTCAATGGAACCCTGGTAGCGTTCCAGTCGGAAAGCATCTGCAAGCCCCCGGATCCAGGTATCCACTTTGACTTGTTGTCTTTTCACCCTCACCTGGTCTTTCTCCCAGATGTTAATATCCAGGATGCGGTCGATGAGTTCGGTAAGATGCCGGTTCTGTTTTTTAATAAGACCGGATAGTTCTTCCACCTTATCTTCCTGCCGGATGATATCCCTTTTTTCCAGTGTACTGGATGCCACTGATATGGTGGAAAGGGGGGTTTTTAGCTCATGGGTCATGTTGTTGATGAAGTCGGTCTTCATTTCCGACAACCGCTTTTGCAGCAGCATGTTTCTCAGGGTCATATAATAGACTGAGAATACCAGCAACAAAGTAAATGCGGTAAGAAGCAGGATCAGCCACATTTCGTTAAGAACCAGCTGTGTGCGGTTCCTGAAATTAATATATACATCATAGGAGATGCGGAAGAAATTCCGTTCATGTGTATATGAGCCAACCCGCAATGCTCCATCCGGGGGTGCATCCAGAAGGAGGCTGTCAGGATAGACCTGTTGCTCAAAACCCGCATCCAGCAGGAACAGATCTTTCATGTGTACCATGTAGGTAAATTCAGGATTCTCATCCGCTTTCAGGATAAAATCTTTCATGAATTCCCGGGGCTCAACATAGCCGGACATGATCTTGTTGAATGCTTCGGCAACAGGAGGCAACATGGAATCCGGATGGGGGAATTGATACTCCAAGGCCATGTTGTCCATCAGGTAAAGGACAGAATCGAAGGTAAAGTTGAAATCCTGGTTGTTGAACTCGCGCAGGGCTTCCCTGGCCAGGTTTCCGTATTTGGCATCGAACTGTTTTTGTTTGGTCACATACGTATCGGTAACAAACATGAACTGCACTGCGATGAGTACAAGGAGGGCCAGGGCTGACAACCATATGAGAAAACGGCTCTTCATCCGCATCAATTTGACAACTAAGATACTACCTTTCTTTAGTCGTTAACCAAGCGTTAACACAGCATTAACCGAGTTGTACGCTTGGACCGGCTATTTTTGTATCATAAGCAAACGTCATAAAACCCCATATCATGAAAGCAAAACATGCCATTTTATTTTTCCTCTTCCTGTTTCTTGTATTTGGTTCAGGTCCAAAGATCCTGGCCCAGCAAAGCGATGATGAAGTGACCATAGAGCTTGAGAAAAACAGGAAAATGGAGGAGAAAGCCGTCCAGGAAGCAGAGCTAAAAGCCAGGAAAGAGATGCTTGAACAGCAGCAGGATGAGATGCGCAGCCTGGAGAGGGAGTATGCCTCACAGGCACGGGTGGCCTCCAGGGCAAGAGAGGCCTCCAGAGCAACAGCAGGATACCGTGTTGTGGAGGGTGACACACACGTGGCCCCTTTCTATTTCCAGGAATCACAAACACAATTGACCCTGCGCAACAGTTTCAGGGGAGGTACGGATTCCTCGAAAGGTGAATTTGATGTGGAATCGGGAACCAGGCATTTCAGATGCAATATCAACGGGAAGGTCCGCTCGGGTGAAATCACCGTTAAGATATTATATCCAAATAATAAAGTATTTAAAGAGTTAACCATCAATTCCTCTGCTGAGATCAGCTATAGCCAGTCTTTGAATATTAAGGAGGGAGAGGATGACAAATATGTCGGTTCATGGAAGTATGAGGTGAAAGCCGAAAAAGCCGAAGGGAACTACATGCTCACCATATCCTATAACTAGCTCCGGAGTATTATCCTCCTCGCTGTTTTTTAGCTACGCTAAAAAGAAGGCAGCGTCGGCCAATACTCCTCCGCATATGGAGGCTTCGGAGGTGAATATCCCTTCACCAGTGAAGCAATGCCATGTGTATTGGCAGCTGACCATATAATATACTCCGGAATTGTTATATTTGCGTAAATCTAAGCAAAGATGTTTGGGACAATTCTATTTATCAGCGGGCAGGAGGTTATTTTTGCTTTATTGATCGCATTATTGTTATTCGGATCCAAGGAGATCCCGAAGTTGGCCAGGACTTTTGGCAAGGGTATGAAAGAGTTCAAACGGGCCACCGATGATATCAAAAAGGAATTCGAGGAGAGTACTCCTGAGGTGATGGAAGATTTTAAAGCAATAAAGAAGACCATCACCAAGGATGCCAATGATATTAAGAAGAATATAACCAAGGATGCAGACCAAATTGTAAAAGGTGTAAAGAAGAACATGGACCTTGATTAGCACCTTTCCCTGATCCATGACACAAGTTTATCTCTTATTGCTGCTTGGCTTACTGCTGCTCTTTATAAGTGGAAAATTCCTGGTTGACAGTAGTGTGGCCATAGCCCGGCGCTTAAGGATACCCACCATGATCATTGGCCTCACGGTGGTTGCGTTCGGAACCTCTGCTCCTGAATTACTTGTCAGTCTCCAGGCTGCATTTCGGGGATATCCCGAGATTGCCATGGGAAACGTGGTAGGAAGCAATATTTCAAACATCCTGCTGGTCCTTGCCATCACAGCCATCATATTTCCCATCCCCGTTCCGGTTGACTCGGTGAAAAAAGACTGGCCGGTTCTGATGTTTGTCTCCCTGTTGCTGTTCGTGTTTTCACTGGATGGAACCCTGAAAAGGTATGAAGGCCTTATTCTTTTACTTCTGCTGCTTGTCTATCTGGGAATGGCGGTGATCCAATCCCGAAAAAAACCATTGGTTCAGGACGACAATGCAAAAGATCATCCGCCCGGGATGAAAACCTGGCATGCGCTCCTCCTTTTTCTGGTTTCCTGCGTGGGTCTGGCCTTTGGTGCAGATTTGCTTGTGGAGAATGCGGCTTCAATAGCTGGCAAAATGGGCGTTTCACAGCGGGTCATCTCCATTACCATGGTGGCAGTGGGAACCAGCATTCCTGAGCTGGCTACAAGTGTTATCGCTGCCCTTAAAAAGGAGACCGACATATCTGTGGGGAACATCATAGGGTCCAACATCATGAACATTCTTTCAGTACTGGGATTTACCGGCATCGTGGGTGATATCAGTGTAGACCAGGCCATTGCCCGCTTTGATATTCCTTGGATGCTGGGTGTCACATTGGTCTTGTTGTTCCTGATGCTGCCAGCATCCCGCTCGAGGATCACGCGGTGGGAAGGTATCCTGATGATTGTGATCTATCTTCTGTATATTTACCTGATAATCTAAGCCGGGATGATCAAGACGGAACAAATCACCAAATCTTTTGGAAGCCTCCAGGTGCTCAAAGGAATCGATATGGAGATCGCTGAGAGTGAGGTGGTCTCTATCGTGGGCCCTTCCGGGGCTGGGAAGACCACCCTTTTGCAGATTCTGGGTACACTGAGTCAGCAGGATGGCGGAGTGGTTTACATCAACGGGATCCGGACCGACTCCCTGGCCGGGAACCAGCTGGCCAGGTTTCGGAACCGTCACATCGGATTCGTATTCCAGTTCCACCAGTTGCTCCCCGAGTTTAACGCGCTTGAAAATGTAAGCATACCCGGGTATATTGCGCGGACTCCAAGGAGAGAAGTGGAGGACCGCGCCAGGGAACTGCTCGATTTCCTGGGCCTGTCCGACAGGCTTGATCATAAGCCGGGTGAATTGTCAGGAGGTGAACAACAAAGGGTCGCAGTGGCGCGTGCACTGATAAACGATCCCCAGGTGATTCTGGCCGACGAGCCATCGGGAAACCTGGACACTGAGAATAAAAAGGAACTTCATAAGCTGTTTATTCGCCTCAGGGAGACCTTTAAAAAGACCCTGGTGATTGTGACCCATGACAGGGATCTGGCAGGAATGTCAGACCGGACCATTATCATGAAAGATGGCCGGGTGGAACAGTAAGGTCGATCAGGCAGAACTGAAATTGTTCCTGGACGAAAAGGCAAGCCTGTACAACACCCCCCGGTTTATTCCCACGGATCCCATCCAGATACCCCATACATTCACGGATCCTGCCGATATCGAGATATCTGCTTTCCTGACCGCCATCCTTTCGTGGGGCAGAAAGGCCTCCATTATCGCCAGCGCACGACAATTAATGGCATTGATGCCAGGAGGACCCCATGCTTTTTTATCGGAAGCGGGGGAGGAAGATCTTCCTGCATTCCTTCCCTTCGTGCACCGTACCTTTAACGGAATCGATTGCATCTATTTTATCAAAGCGCTCAGAAGGATCTACCTGGATCATGGGGGTCTCGGGGCAGTTTTTACAAGGGGCTATGCTGCCCATGGGGATATGGCCGGAGCCATCATTGCTTTCAGGGAGCTTTTTTTCCAGCTTGCTGAGCCGGGCAGAACCGCCAAACATCTGCCCGATCTTTCAAAGAATTCGGCAGGTAAGCGGATCAATATGTTCCTCAGGTGGATGGTCCGCAATGACCGACAGGGGGTGGATTTCGGAATTTGGGATCAGATTCCCATGCATGCCCTTTACATCCCCCTGGATGTTCATACGGGGACTGTGGCTCGAAAACTTGGATTGTTGCAGCGAAAACAGAATGATTGGAAAGCTGTGGCAGAACTTACCTCCAAGCTTCAGGAACTGGATCCGGTCGATCCCATCAGGTATGATTATGCCCTGTTTGGCCTGGGTTCGTTTGAGAAATTCTGATCTCCTCTTCAACAAACTTTATCCCGTAGCCTGACAATTCGTCCAGGACCGGATTATAGATCCCAGGATGAATGGGCAATTGCACCCCGGGCTCCCGGAATTTTCCTTCCAGGATCTGGCGGGCTGTCATGGCCAGAGGCAATCCCACGGTCATCGCCATGGCTGTCTGTTCGGTATCCTGCCCGATATAGACCATGGTGGCAGACCTTTTTTTATGTACTCCATCCAGCATGAAGTCAAACTGGTGCTGCATCACAATCATGTCCTTGTCACCCGGATCAAGCTTCCATTTATCTTCGAGTATTGTCTGCAGGACACGGGCTGGGGAGAGTCCCGCCATACCGATTTTTTTGTCGTCGAAGATACCCAGCCACCTGAGGCGCTCCATCATCTCTGAATCTTCACTGAAACCCAGGTAACGGGCCAGCTTGGTCTCTACCGGGATCGTGGTTTCATAGGCCATGAAACTGTTGATGAATTCCCGGTAGGTCATGTTTTCTGTGTCCTCCATCACATAGGAATCATCAGTGGCACCCAGTTGAACGAAAATGTCCCAGGCTTCACAGAATCCGGGCCTCCGTATGGTTCCGCGGAACATGGTTTCCAGGTTAATCAATTCGTAAGTGTCGCGGTAGGTGAGAGAATCTCGGTTGCCGTATACCTCAAAGGCACCCATACCGGGTACCTGTATGGTTTCAATCCGCCTGAAAATTTTGTGGTAGGGAATGTATTTAAATTTGCCATTGTGAAGGAATCTGGCCCCTTCCTTCCCTGCCAGCACCACATTTCTTGGATTCCATGTGAATTTGTACTGCCATGGATTGTTCTCATAGCCTGGCGCTACCAGGCCACCTGTGCTCGATTCAAAGGCCAGCAGCTCTCCTCCCTCGTCTTTGATCTTAGCGATCATCTGCATGGCCGACATATGGTCGATACCCGGATCCACACCGCATTCATTCATCAGGACAATGCCTTTTTTCCTGGCTGCTTCATCCAGTGCCTGAATGGAAGGCGAAAGATAGGATGCGGTAATCATATTTCTGCCCGTTTCCACACATGCTTCGGCCACAAGATGATGCATCCTGGCCGGAAGAAGGCTGATTACAACAGAGGCTTTACGGATCTCCTCAAAGCGCTGTTCAACGTGGTATACGTCAAAACGGAATGCCTCTCCCGAAGGATGGCCCTCTATCCTGGATTCAGCGCTTTTCAGGTTAATGTCACCCACGCGAACCTTCCAGCCATGTTCCGCATAATCCAGAAAATATTTGATAAGGGAAGTTGAGGAGAGTCCTGCACCGAGAACGAGTATAGTCTGCATGGGCTAAAAATTGAAGACTAAAGATACTAAACCACACTGTCTCACCAGAGGCCCAATCCCCTACTATAAAACATATGATATGCTATTTTCCCAGCTGGGCCTTCAATATTCTGGCAATATATTTACCGATGATATCGAATTCAATGTTTACCACGCTACCTGCCCGGAACAGGTGAAAGTTTGTAAGCTCGTACGTAAAAGGAATAATGGCCACCTGGAAGGAGTTGTCCCTGGAATTAACCACAGTCAGGCTCACTCCGTTCACCGAAACAGAACCCTTTTCGACAGTGATATGTTCTTCGCTCGTTGCAGCGTACTCAAAGGTATAGTACCAGCTTCCATCTGCTTCCGTTACCCCGGTACAGGTGGCGGTAAGATCCACATGACCCTGTACCATATGACCGTCAAGCCTTGAATCAAGCCTGGTGCTTCGCTCCAGGTTGACTTTATCCCCGGTCTTCAGCAGGCCCAGGTTCGACTTGAGGAGGGTTTCCCTGATGGCCGTTACCGTATACGTATCATCCTCGATATGTACCACCGTAAGGCATACACCGTTGTGGGAAATGCTTTGGTCGACCTTCAACTCATGGGTAAAGGAACATCGCATGGTGATGTGCAGGTTGTCCTGTTCCTTTTCCAGCCGGACCACCTCGGCGGCTTCTTCTACAATCCCTGAAAACATATTAAAAAAGTTAATAGTTTGCTTCGCTCACGATAGTAAGATTCAGCCAAATTTAAGAGATGCCGAAGGCAGCCTTAAATTTGGCAGCATAATCCAGTTTTTCCCAGGTGAAGAGCTCCACTTCTATGGCTTTTTCTTCCCAGTACTGGGAGGAGAATACTTTGGTTACGGTTACGGGTGTACGCCCCATATGTCCGTAAGCAGCAGTCTCTGTATAAATGGGATTGCGAAGCTTCAGGTTTTTCTCAATGGCAGCCGGCCTGAGGTCATACAAGGAGGAGATTTTTTCAGCAATCTCCCCGTCGCCCAGGTCCACCTTCGATTTACCGTAAGTATTTACAAATACACCGATGGGCTCTACTACCCCGATGGCGTATGAGAGCTGAACCAGCACTTCGTCTGTAATACCGGCAGCCACAATATTTTTTGCAATGTGCCTCGCGGCATAGGCTGCTGAACGGTCAACCTTTGAGGGATCCTTGCCTGAGAAGGCTCCACCACCATGAGCTCCTTTTCCGCCATAGGTATCCACAATGATTTTTCTTCCCGTGAGGCCGGTATCACCGTGGGGCCCGCCAATTACAAATTTTCCCGTGGGATTCACATGGAGTATGAAGGTATCATCGAAGAGAGCCTGGATTCGCTCCGGAAGGTGAGCGACCACCCGGGGGATCAGTATTTCCTTCACGTCGGAACGGATCTTGTCCAGCATGCGCTTGTCGTTGCTGTCAAATTCATCATGCTGTGTTGAAACCACAATGGTGTGCACCCTTACAGGCACATCGTTGTCATCATATTCAATGGTCACCTGTGATTTGGAATCCGGCCGCAGATAGGTCATTACCTTCCCTTCCCTTCGAACCACAGCTAACTCAATCAGGAGCTTGTGGCTAAGCTCCAGGGAGAGGGGCATATAATTATCGGTTTCTGTACATGCATAACCGAACATCATACCCTGGTCGCCGGCACCCTGTTCCATGGGATCTTCACGGTCAACTCCCCGGTTGATATCCTGGGATTGCTCATGGATCATGGTCATTACCCCGCATGAATTGAATTCAAACTGGTAATCGCTTTTGGTATACCCGATCCTTTCAATGGTATCCCGTGCCACTTTTTGAACATCGATGTATGTGTCTGTGTGAACCTCACCCGGCCAGAACTACCTGACCGGTGGTTACCAATGTTTCACACGCAACTTTTGAACTGGGATCAAAAGCCAGGAATTCGTCCAGAAGTGCATCTGAGATCTGGTCCGAAACCTTGTCGGGATGACCTTCAGATACTGATTCGGAAGTAAATAGATATGCCATATCAATATGAATTAGTTGTATTACGAATAACCCGGGAGTGAAAAGCTGAAATTCAGGATGAACCTGTTTTAGCATTTTTTAATGTGGTTGCAATCAGTCAAATCTCTCCACTGAGATCATGCAAAGGAAATAAATTAATAGCAGGGGGCAAAAAAAAGCAGCGTATTTAACGCTGCTTTTTATATACAATTGTTCGTCGCGGACTAATTACAACCCGGGACGGATCCCATCTTCTTCTCGGCCCTTGTCAGAAAAGGTTCTTCAACCACTTTCCCATAGGCTTCACAGGCTTTTTCATATTCAACGGTGTTCTCATAGGCGCTTCCCAGCTCAAAATTGATGGCTGATATCCAGACGGCTTCAGTTTCGGACAGAAGCGCTTTGTTAGCATACTCAATGGCTGCATCGAACTCTATCTTCTTATTGCTAACTACAGCAAGGTGGTACAGGGCCCGGGGATTGGCTGGGTTGGCCGCAAGCGCATTGTCACATGCCTCAACGACGTATTCGTAATCGGGATCTTCCGGATCGATCATCTCCATCTCCTCTGTAATGAATTGGTTGTAGTACGAATCAATTTTTCCATTGATTTGATCCACAGTTTTGGAGTCGTTATCTGCCAGAGCGCCCTCTTTGGCCAAGGCAAATTCTTCCAGCATCATATCTGTTTCATCCTGTTCCAGGAAAATCATTCCTTTCCCAAGGTGTGCCTGGTAAAGGCCTTCATCCATCGCAAGTGCCTTATCGAAATAACCCAGAGCATCCTCAAAGGACTCATTTTTATAGTTTCGCTGACCCTCCATCATATAGGATTGCATCAGGTATTTGCTTGCCTTCTCACTGGTCTCCTGGTTGTTGTTGAATTCAGTAGCCGTTGTCACTGTATTCTCCAGGTAGGGAATGGCATTGTCAAATTGTCTTCTTTTCATGAACATGGTGGCCTGCCTGTAGTAGGCCAGGGGAATCTGCTCCTGGGCTTTTCCCTTCATTTCATCAGCTTCAGCACCAACGGTCTCAGCAAGGGCCAGTACCTGGTTAAAATGTTCCAGTGAAGCATCATACTCCTGGTTGTTCACTTTCTCAACACCTGTGTTGAATTCGTTAATCACATCTGTGAGGGTTTGGGCAGAGATTGAACCTGCAATCAGTATTCCTCCTAAAATGGCTAATACTCTTAATTTCATAGGTTAAACATTTGGTTAACAAATTGAATCGGTAAATATATAAATAATGTAAACAAATACAATGCCAATTTGTTTGCCTTGCATCTAACAAATAATCAGTTGATTAACCCTGTGTTATTTCCCGGAATACCTCTTCAAGGCTCTTTTCCTTCAGGGAGAGAGATAGGATGGTAAGATCTTGATTTACAGCAAAATTAAATATTTCACCCCGGATGTCCCTGTTTTCATGGGTTTCCAGAAGAAATTGGTTCCCTTCAAGGGATCTGACATGGGTAATATATCCAAGTTTCTTCCAGAGAGTGGGATCAACCGGTGCTCCCAATTCCACATGAATGGTCTGAATCAGTCCGGCTCCTTTCTCTTTCAGAGAAGCCGAAAGCCCGTCAGCTACAATACTTCCCTGGTTGATAATTAGCACCCTGTCACAAATGGCCTCTACTTCCTGAAGTATATGGGTGGAGAGGAGTACAGTCTTCTCCTTCCCAATGGATGAGATCAGGGTTCTTATTTCAACCAGTTGATTGGGATCGAGGCCGGTGGTGGGTTCGTCCAGGATCAGAATCTCAGGGTCATGGATGAGCGCCTGGGCAAGGCCAACCCGCTGCCTGAATCCTTTGGAGAGGCTCCCAACCTTCTTGTGTACTTCGGGTGTCAGTCCCGTCATGCGGATCACCTCCTCAATGCGTGTTTTTCTTAATTCCCCTTTGATTCCATAAAGACCGGCCACGTAGGCAAGGTATTCCCTGATATACATCTCCAGATAGAGGGGATTGTGTTCGGGAAGGTATCCGATGATCTTACGGATCTCCTTCTGACTTTCATCGGAGGGTTGACCATTGATCTCCACATTTCCTTTGTCAGGACGTAAGGTTCCTGTGATGATCTTCATGGTAGTGGACTTGCCGGCACCATTGGGGCCAATGAATCCGACGATTTCGCCGGTGGAAACAGTAAAGGAAACATTATTGACTGCCAGCTGAGAGCCGTAAGCTTTTGATATACCTTCTACAACAATGGACATAGTGGCCTGGCGGGTTAGGAGTTTGCTGCGCAAACGTTAGGGAATAGGAGGCGGGCGAGGCCCGCGATAGGGATCTTAGCCGTACATGAACTGGCCCACTGTAGCGAAATTGGATTTGGGATTCACGCACATAACCGGAATCTTTTCAGTGTTGGAGAGCAGGTACTGCTCTTTGGCCCCGAAAATGTAATCCACCTTGGTAAGGTGTTTGGTGGTGGTGATCAGGATCAGGTCTGCCTGGATCTTTTTAGAAAAGGCAAGCAGCTCCTTTTGAAAATTACCTGATTTCGATGATTCGTGGATTTCGTAGTCGATGTTATTCTGGATCAGAAAGCGAATGGCAAAATTCAGGTTCACATTGACTTTTTTCTGAAGGTTCTTGTCCGCCGCAGGTGTTTTGTAGAGATGGATTTTGGAGTTCAGGTATTTTCCCAGGAAGATGGCCCACTGAAGCTTCTCCTTGTTTTCAGACTTGAAATCAATGGGAAACACTATATCAGTGTACCTGTCCTTCTTTGGAGGATCATCTTGGACAACGATGAAAGGAACAGCCGATCCGGCTACCACCCGAAGGGCCCAGCTGCCAAATAGCTTTTGTCCCCCCTTCATTCCGTGGGTACCCATGATCACTAAAACAACATTGTTCTCTTCCACAGAGGCATACTCGGCAATTTCTTTGAAAATCTTGCCATGGTTTACAAAACTACCGACCTCCACCCCAAGGTCATTTTTAATCTCTTCTACTGATTTACCCAGCTTTTCCCTGGCGGCTTCGATCTCCGAGGGATCATTCACAATATGAAACAACAGGATGTTGTATTTCACAATTTGCGACATACGGATGGCATGCTTAAGCGCGCTGTAAGAAACTGTCGAAAAATCCCAGGTAACCATGATGGTCTTCTTCACTTGCTCCATGGTGTATTTTTTTGAACCACAATAAAAATAATTGAATCTTTTTAGATTATAAAGTTAACGATTTGAATTTGATAAAATTGTACTTTTGTAGCTTGCTAAAATAAAAGTACATGAAGAGATCAACTGTAAAAGAATTACTGGCATCCGGGGAAACCGGCAGGGATGTGTTGCTGAAAGGATGGGTGAGAACCAGGCGCGGAAACAACCAGGTGGCTTTTATTGCCGTGAACGACGGAACGGTCATACACAATATACAGGTTGTAGCGGACCTGGGCTCATTTGACGAAGAGACCATGAAACGGGTGACAACTGGTTGTAGTATCAGTGTGACCGGTAAATTGGTAGAATCCATGGGAAAAGGTCAGAAAGTGGAGATTCAGGCCGGAGAGATCGTTATTCTTGGAGATTCGGATCCTGAAAAGTATCCGCTGCAGAAGAAGGGACACTCCATGGAGTTTCTAAGAGAGATTGCCCATTTGCGTTTCAGGACCAATACTTTTGGTGCTGTATTCCGGATCAGGCATGCCCTTGCTTATGCTGTTCATAAATTTTACAACGACAGGGGTTTCTTTTACCTGCATACGCCCATTATTACTGCCTCTGATGCCGAAGGAGCGGGAGCCATGTTCAAAGTAACCACACTGGATCTGGACGGTGCGCCAAAGAATGAAAAGGGTGACATCGATTTTACACAGGATTTCTTCGGCAGGCCAACCAACCTCACTGTATCAGGACAGCTGGAGGGGGAATTGGGTGCGCTGGCACTTTCCTCCATATATACCTTCGGGCCCACTTTCAGGGCTGAGAATTCCAATACACCCAGGCATGTGGCTGAATTCTGGATGATTGAACCGGAGATGGCATTTTATGACATCACTGATAACATGGACCTGGCGGAGGATTTTCTCAAGTACCTGATCAAATATACCCTTGAGAATTGTCAGGACGACCTTGAATTTCTCAATCAGATGGTGGATAAGGGACTTCTTGAGCGGCTCAGATTTGTGCTGGACCATCCTTTTGAACGGAAAACATATACGGAGGCGGTGGATATTCTGCTGAAAGCAGACAAGAAATTTGAGTTTCCGGTGGAATGGGGATGCGACCTGCAATCAGAGCACGAAAGATACCTGGTGGAGGAGCATTACAAATGCCCGGTGATTCTGACCGACTATCCAAGGGATATCAAAGCTTTCTATATGAAGCAGAATGATGATGGGAAAACAGTGAGGGCCATGGATGTATTGTTTCCGCAAATTGGTGAGATCATTGGAGGTTCACAGAGGGAAGAGGTGCTGGAGAAGTTGCAAAACAGGATGCGGGAGATGAATATTCCTGAAGATGAATTGTGGTGGTATCTGGAAACTCGTAAATTTGGTACTGTAGAACACAGTGGTTTTGGCCTTGGTTTCGAACGATTGATTATGTTTGTGACAGGAATGAGTAACATCAGGGATGTGATCCCATTCCCAAGGACACCCAAAAGTGCCGAGTTTTAATTAAAAAACATGCTTAAACAGAGGCTTCAGCATAAGTTATTACAAAAGCTTTCTCCGCAACAGATCCAGATGATCAAGTTGTTGGAGATTCCTGCCATTCAGCTGGAGCAGCGTATTAAGAAAGAACTTGAGGAGAATCCTGTGCTGGAGGAGGGTGCCGACGAGCTCTATGCTGAGCAGGATGAGGGAAAGGATGAAACCACCACCGAACAGCAGGACGAGTTTTCTTTGGAAGACTACATGCAGGATGATGATATTCCCAGCTACAGGCTAAATTCACAGAACTATTCAACCGATCAGAAGAGGGAGGAGATTCCCTTTTCCATGGGGAACTCCTTCAGGGAGCAGTTGAAGACCCAGCTGGGATTGAGGAAGCTTACAGAGGAGCAGGAGATGCTGGCCGAGTATGTTTTGGGCAATATTGATGACGACGGTTACCTGAGAAGGGAACTGGAAGCCATCGCCGATGACCTGGCTTTTTCTGTGGGACTGGAGACCTCCTATGAGTCTCTGCATGAGGTCCTGATGATTATCCAGGAGTTCGACCCCGCCGGGGTTGGGGCCAGGAACCTGCAGGAGTGCTTGCTGCTTCAGATAAAAAGGAAAGATATGGATGATCCGGTTACAGAACTGGCTCACAAGATTCTGAGTAATCATTTTGATGAATTCACCAACAAGCATTATGACAAGATCCTCCAGAGGCTTGGAATCAGCGAAGGGGATCTGAAGATTGCCCTTGAGGAGATTCTCAGGCTCAATCCAAAACCAGGCGGAGCCGTTGGCGAATCACAGGGGAAGTCCTTTCACCATATTGTGCCGGATTTCATACTGGAAGAGAACGAAGGAGAGCTGCAGCTCTACCTGAATTCGAACAATGTGCCGGAACTGAGGCTTAGCAGAACCTATTCCGACATGTTTGAAAGTTACAGCGCCAATAAGGCATCGGCCAGCAGGGATGAAAAAGATGCCATCACCTTTGTGAAGCAGAAACTGGACTCAGCCAGGTGGTTTATCGATGCCATCAAACAGCGGCAGAATACCATGCTGCTAACAATGAACGCCATCCTGGAATACCAGCATAAATATTTTTATGAGGGGGATGAAACCTGCATGCGTCCCATGATACTGAAGGACATCGCAGATGTTACAAACCTGGATATATCCACCATTTCCAGGGTAGTGAACAGCAAATACATCCAGACCCATTTTGGGATCTTCCCATTGAAATATTTCTTCTCAGAAGGCATGCAGACAGACAGTGGAGAGGAAGTTTCCACCCGGGAGATCAAGAAGATTTTGCAGAATTGCATTGGTAGTGAAGATAAAAGGAAGCCGCTTACAGATGACCGGCTCTCGGTCATCCTTAATGAAAAGGGTTATCAGATCGCCAGACGAACTGTAGCTAAATACAGGGAACAGCTTGGTCTGCCTGTTGCCAGGCTCCGAAAGGAGCTATAACCAACAGGATATGAATTCAGCAGCTCGAGTTATTTCTTATATATTTCATCCACTGCTCATGCCCACCCTGGGCCTGTTGATCATTCTGAATTCAGGAACCTATCTTTCATTACTCGATCCGACTGCCAAGCAGGCCGTTATGTTTGTAATGGCACTGGGCACCATCTTCTTCCCCCTCATGATGCTGCCCATACTCTATTACCGGAACCTCATCACCTCCTTCCAGGATGCCACCAGGGAAGGGAAAGTGATCCCGTATCTGATTGTCCTGATCCTGTACGTGATTACCTTTGTATATTTTGTGAGGCTGCCACTGAGCAGGGTCATTCACAGTTATGTATTGTCTGTAACGATCCTTTTGGGAATCATCCTGCTTGTGGGCCTGAAATTCAACATTTGTGCACACATGGCGGCGTTGGGTGGTATGGTTGGATTAATTGTTACCCTGATCCTGCTCTATGAGACCCCGCTCCAGGCTTTCCTCATTTTTTCACTGATGGCAGCAGGATTGACAGGTACTGCAAGGATTATTACCGCCGTGCAGCGACCCCAGGAAATTTATTCAGGATTTGTGGTGGGATTTGTGGTGGTGGTGCTTACACTCCTGGTTTACTGATCTCTTCTTCACGTTCATTCTCATCCATCATGATATTCAACTTTCTGAGAACTTCGCTGTATACCTGGTCGAACAGATCGGGATTCCTGCTGTATACATACATTGTTGTATCAAACATCTGACGGGTGATCTGGTATTTCTCCAGGATGGGCCCCAATACATCGATAGAGTCTACCCGTTTGTACCTCCTGTAGAACTTGCGGTCATTGGTAATACCATCCACAAGGTGCATATCCACCAGTACATCAACAAAAACCTCCTGTTGTATATATTCTTTTCCGGTGATTTCGGACTTCTTTTTACATCCCGAAAGAAGAAGAATGGGAAGAAGGAATAAAATACACAGCTTACGCGTCCACATCTCAGTTATTTGATATCGTTAAAACGGTATCCGATCATCAGTTCGTGTGTACCTGTATTGTATTTCCTAAGGCTGGTGATCCCAATGTCATAGGCATATCCGAAGATGAGCGTCTCTTCATAGCTATAGCCGATCAGGATGGAAACCGCATCCTGGAAACGGTATGATACGCCGCCCCACACCATTTTTTTCCAGTCCACCCGGGCTGTTATATCGAAACTAAACTCCTTGGGGGCGGTTCCCTTAACCATCAGAGAAGGTGAGATGGTCCAATCCCGGTCGATTTGGTAGTTGTAACCTCCCACCAGGTTGATGTGTGTCTTGAGCCTGTTAATCCCGTCTTTGTTATCGAAGAGCTTCACATTGTTGTTCAGGAGTTGCGCCAGCGACAGACCCACATAAAAATCTTCGGCGTAGAGGTAGGCTCCCAGGCCGGCATCAGGCATATAAGAGGTACTCACCATGTTCAGGATGCTGGGATCTGAGACATCCTTTGGATTCAGCTGGGTGCCGTCGATGCGGTACTGCATCAGGCTGAGATAAAGACCCATTGAGACCCTTATTTCACTGTTGATGGCAATATTATAGGCATATGCACCAGTGAAGCCGGTTCTGCTGGTGGGACCCGTTACATCGTTATAAATATACCCACCGTAACCCATATCCAGTTTCTCATGCGGACCATAAAATGAGATGGAGTTGGTCAGGGGGGGGTCGGTCAGTCCGATCCACTGAAAACGATGGTTGGTTCGTATCTGGTAGTGATTATGAATCCCGGCGATGGCCGGATTGATCACAAAATCGTTGAACATATACTGTGTATACTGGGGCATCTGTTGTCCCCACAGGCTTCCCGAACCCGCAATCACGGCCAAAAGTAGTATGGTGGTGATTTTTTTCATGCTACCTGATTATCGTTACGTTACCAGTGATGGGTCTTGCACCACCATAAGGGATGATTACATAATAGTAAGTTCCCAAAGGCACCTCTTTACCCCTTGAGGTCCCGTCCCAGAGGTTTCCTTCATCATAACCTGTGTTCGAGTAAAGCAGGTCGCCCCAGCGGCTGTATACCTCAATAATGATTGCCGGGAAGCGCTCCGCGTTTTCGATTTCGAAATAATCATTGTAGCCGTCCCCATTGGGGGTGAAAACATTGTACGCCCTGACATCTTCAATGACCTCGATAAATACAGAATCGCTTTCCTCGCATTCATATTCGTTGGTGGCGTAAACGGTATATCGGGTTGACACCTGTGGTGAAGCAAGCGGATTGGGAATGGCACTGTTGTCCAATCCGGCATCCGGCTCCCAGCGGTAATCACTGAAAGGACCCCCCACAGCCTCAAGCTGGACAGATGTTCCCCTTAATACAAATGTGTCTTCAGTCACTTCCAGTCCAGTGAGCGGATATACCGAGATGGTTACCGAGTCAGTATTGAAGCATCCGAATGCACTGGTCTCTTCGGTGATGGTCAGTACATAGGTGGTAGTTTCTGTGACGCGATGGGCCATGGGATTCACAATATCGGGATCGGACAGGAATGTGACAGGCGACCAGGACGGAATGTGTCCTCCCTGTCCGTTCAGCTGGATGGAAGCTCCGTGGCAGATGGTGGTGTCTTCCCCTGCGTCGACGTCCACAATCACCAGGCTGCTGACCAGCATGCTATCTATCCGGAAGCAGCCGTTTGCATCAGTGGTTTGAAGAATGTACTCTCCTGCTACAATATCTGTCCGGTCCTCATCCGTATGGCCGTCCGACCACATATGGGTGTAAGCGCCCACACCACCCGAAACGGAGATATCGATGGCGCCTGTTTCGCTGAATGCATTGCATTCGGCCGGGGTAGCCGTCCAGGAGAGAATAAGTTCAAGGGGTTCTGCGATGGTAAGCGTATCGTTAAATACTTTTCCTGCAGCATCAATGGCCACAAGGTAATATGAGGTGTTTCCAGGAAGGTCCTCAAACAGTGCATTTGAACCAAAAGTGCTTCCTCCATCGATGGAATATTCCACAGCTCCTTCGGCGTCCAGCGGTACAAATTCAATGGTGCCGTCATCTTCTCCAAAACAGGTCACATCGATGGAATTCACATCCACATCCAGGGGCAGAACATCCAGAATAGCCACCATCGTATCATAGGTGCATCCGTTGGCATCTCTTATGATGACATGGTAGGTGTCTGCTTCCAGCAGGTCGTAAAAGGTCTGGGCAGAGAAGGTATCTGAGGCCCCGTAGATTGTGTATTCATAGGGCGATGTCCCTCCTGTGGTATTGCTGATGGTAATGGATCCCAGGTTGCCGAATGTGGCATCTGTCTTTTCAATGGTGGCCTGTACGGGTGCCGGTTCGTTGATGGTAACTGCTTCGGTCACAAAACAGCCTTCTTCATCCCTCAGGTACACCGTGTAAGCATCTGCGAGGAGATTGTTGTAGGTGCCGGTGTCCTGAAAGTCCAGTCCGTTCAGGGAGTATTCCAGGATACCTGTTCCTCCTGTTCCGGTGGCTTCAATGACCCCGCTTGAATCGCCCGAGCAGGTGCTAATGTCTGTGGTGCTTACTGTAAGTGAAAGCGCAGGCGGATCGCTCATAACAATGGTCCCGCCGTAAACCTGGCACAGGTTGGCATCCCTCACATATACTTCATAGTTACCCGGTGTGAGTGCGGTAACCAGGGAATCGCTTCCCCAGCTGACCTGGTTGTCCGTAGAGTATTCATAGGGAGGAACGCCGCCTGATACATACATGCCGATGCTTCCATCACCCACACCGTTACAGCTAATATTGTTATTTAGGATGGAATCGAGAATCAAAACAGGAGGATCTGTGAGGGTCAGCGGTGATGAAATCACAGGTCCGCAACCCTGGGCATCATCTACCGATACGGTATAGGTGCCTGGGGCCAATCCGCTGAAGATTCCTGTAGGATCTGAAACTAATCCCGGATTCAGGACATAATTCAGGGGTTGCGTTCCACCTGTAACAAGGATGGTGATGACTCCGTCGGCTGCACCCGCACAGGTGATCGGGGTAACAATTTGCGAGGCAACGGACATGGGACCCGGTTCGCTGATGAATATGACCGAATCCAGGGTACATCCGTTTCCATCCATCAGGGTGAGGGTATGGTTTCCGGCCTGAAGTCCAACAAAGTTCCCACTTCCCTGGAACGCGCCTCCATCCATGGAGTAGTTGATGGTGCCACTTCCGCCCGATCCGGTGGCTGCCACTTCTCCGTTGGTGTCGCCGAAACAGCCTGTAACATCTGTAATGGTCAGATTGTCCACAACGATGGCCGGCGGTGAAAGGATGACTACCGCTGTGTCAAGGGAACATCCATTTTGATCAATGATCCCCACAACATGCGGACCACCTGGCAGGTTCTGGAAATCACCTGTGATGCTTGGTAAGGTATCATTGAGCATGTATGTCTTGGGCCCGTAACCGCCGGTTCCGGAGATCACAATCCGGCCTTCAAGGGCATCAGCGCAGGAGGTGATGTCCTCCTGGTTGTAGGTTTCAATAAGCAGCCTTGAGGGTTGGGTAATGACATTGAGGTTTCCGGATGCCTCACACTCGCTGGCATCCCTAACCACCGTCTGGTAGTTTCCGGCAGGCAGGTTTGTGAATGTATTGGAGGGATAAAAATCAGTGCCGTTGTTGATGGAATATGCGTAGGGTAGTACACCTCCTGTAACATCGCTAATGGTGATGGTGCCTGAGGCATCTCCATAACAAAGGTTCTGTCCACCTTTGATCTCACCCAGAATCTGGATCTCTTCGGGTTCTGTGATGGAGATGGTATCGGAGAAAACACAAAGATTTGCATCCCTGGTCCAGATGGTATAGAATCCCGGCCCCAGTCCGCTAAACACCGGGTTGGGCTGATAGGCAGGTCCAAAATTACCCGATCTGGAATACTCATAAGGAGGCAAGCCTCCAGATGGGCTTACTGTGATGGTGCCGTTCCCATCCGAATAACATACAATATCTGTTTTGACCAATGAGGCGGTCAGGAGAGGTGGTTCGGTGATGTTTGCCATGTCTGGGAAGGATATGGAACACCCGTTTGCATCTGAAATGGCCAGCGAATAGGTTCCGGCTCTCAATCCTGAAGGATCCTCATCGGTGGAAACTGTAGCACCGGAACCATCGGTCCAGTCGAAAACAAGCGGTGCAGTACCGCCGGCCACATCAATCTCGACAGATCCCGATGCATCTCCGCCGCATAAAACATCTTCCTGGGATATGTAGGTAGCTGTGATTGAAGCGGGTTCTGTTATTGTCTCAATGATGGGGAAAGGTACAGTACATCCATTGCCGTCGGTGATGGACAGGTCGTAGGTTCCGGCATCAAGTCCGGAAATATCCTTGGCCGGTGAAGTAAATCCTCCGGGACCGGACCACAAAAAAGTGTAGGGAAGGACACCTCCCGATGGGGTAAGGTCAATGGATCCGTTGCTAAGTCCGCCGCATGATATATCCGATTTGACTGTTGCGGCCAAAATCTCAGCTTCTTCCGTAACTGTGGCAATGCTGTTGAACATGGAAACACAGCTGCTGGCATCGGTGATGTTTACACTGTAGGTACCTGGCTCCAGTCCGGATATATCTTCCGTGATGGCAGAAAAACCTCCGGGACCCGACCAGTTAAAGGTATAGGGAGCGGTGCCTCCGGAAGGAGTCAGGTCCACAGATCCGTCGGCCGCCCCAAAACAATCGATATGCACAGTTGAAGCAGATGCTGCGATGGGTGGTGGTTCGATCAGCACCTGGTCGGTCATTACCTCGGCACATCCCACGGCATCAGTGACCGTCAATCGGTAGGAACCGGGAATCAGGCCGGAAATATCCTTGGTGGAAGCCACAAACCCGGAGGGCCCGGTCCAGCTGTAGAGATAGTTGGGTGTTCCCCCGGATACATCCGTAGTGATGCCACCATTTGAAGTCCCGTTGCAGGTAATGTGGGAAAGGCCAAATGTGGCCATGATGTTCGTGTTGGTAGTGATTGTAGCCAGATCAAGAAATTCTTTGGAACAGCCGCGGGCATCGGTGATGGTAAGGCTGTAGTTTCCTGCTTCAAGATTTGCAATGTCCTCGGTGGTGGCATTAAATCCATTGGGTCCGGTCCAGTTAAAGGAGAGGATGGGAGTACCTCCTGATGGGCTAATGTCAATGGCACCGGTGGCCAAACCATTGCAGTCCACAGGAGTAAGATTTTCTACCGTGACAGCCAGGTCAGCCGGCTGGATAATGGTGACCAGGTTGTTGTAGAACTGCGGGCATCCATTGTTGTCTGTGATGGCCAGGTCATAGGTGTCGGCCACCAGGTCAATGGGATCTTCAGCTGCTGAGACGTGTCCTGTTCCATCCCCTGTCCAGATAAAGGAGTAGGTCGGTGTTCCTCCTGAAGTCGTTATTGTGGCAGATCCATCTACACCCCCAAAGCAGGTAACTTCTCCGGTTCCGTCCACAAGCACCGTGATGGGAGGAGGCTCACTGATGGTAACGAGTGCGGGGAATAGCAGGAAACATCCATTCACGTCCCTGAGGGTCAGATCATAATCGTCGGCCGGCATGTTCAGGGGATCCTGATCAGTAGAGCTGTATCCAGAAGTGGTTCCCGACCAGAGGAAGGTATAAGGTCCTGTCCCACCGGATGGGGCAATTTGCGCGGAGCCATCTGATCCTGAGGGACAGCTGACATTCGCAAAATCTGTAACTGTAACCGCGAAAGCTTCAGGTTCGTCAATGACAGCGAAATCGATATAGGTGCGGGAACATCCACTGGCATCAAATAATGTAAAATCGTAGGTGTCAGCTACCAGGTTGACTGGATTCTGAGCAGTGGAAATCAAACCGGAATACTGTCCGTCCCAGGAGAAAGAATAGCCACCTGTACCTCCCCCGGGTATCATGGAACCTGTCCCGTCATTCCCTTCATAGCAGGTTGCATCGGTGCTGCCTGTTAAGGTGGCGAAAAGTTCTGCGGGCTGGGTTATGGTTATGGGGCCGATATTGGCCGAACATGGGTTCTCGATGTTTCCGTCGAAGACGGTCACAAAATAGTCACCCGCCTCCAAAAAGGCTATATCTTCGGTAGCAGCTGTAAATCCTCCGGGGCCGGTCCATGAATAGGTGTAACCGGTTCCTCCTCCGCCAGGCGTGCCACCTGAGGGTGTGATCCCTATGGATCCGGTATTGTCCCCGAAACAATTTACCGGGGTTGTATTGTCTACCGAAATACTGATGGGGGGAGGGTTGACAATGGTCAACGTGGGTGTCACATCGCTCGAGGGACATAAATCCTTGTCGGTGACCGTAACGACATGATCTCCCTGGGAGAGTCCTGAAAAGAGCCCTGTTTCATTGATTTGCGGATCGGGACCTGCCAGGTCAAATATATAATTCCCCCCCTCACCGCTCGCTGTTACTTTAATGGTCCCGTCGGTGCGGCCGTCGCATGTAATGTCTGTGGAGATGGCCGAGGTAATGGAGATGGGAGAAGGACCGTCGATTGTCGCCCACTCCAAGCCGTCCCCCGTTACATTGTCTTCATCCGAAACAATGATTAAATAATTTGAGAATTGAATGTGGCCTGTAAAAGTATAGGTGTTCCCGACAATTGGGCCTGCAGCTTCGGCTGGAAAAGTTGATCTGAGGAGCAGCACAGAGTATTGCCCGATTCCCCCGGAAATGGAGATGGTAATTTCCCCGTCAGAGCCACCCCCGCAGGAAACAGGAGTGATGGATTCCACTTTGACGACCACATCCTGAGCCTGCAACATGATCACAGATGAAAGAAGAAAGAGTATAATAAATGAAATCCTGATTCTTTTCATAGAGTCATAGAGACTAAGCCGGTATATTTCTACAAAACAGTTATGCCCTGCTTAAGGTTGCATGGTAAAATTAGAGCATCTCTTCAAAGTTGGAACACAAAGTTTTAAACAATTCCATTGCGCTCCAGGTTTTTCAGGTACTTTGTGGAAATCTGCTTTACGGGATACCTGGCGGCGATCCAGCCGATCAGCAGTACTGTAAGCCATATGAGCAGGATGTCCGTCCCGACGATTTTGACCGGATAGGCATCAATGACAAAGGAACCGCTCCCTGAGAGTTTGATAATGCCGAAGCGCTGCTGGATCCAGCTGATTCCGGTTCCCAGGGCCAGGCCCAGCACGCTTCCGGTGATGGAGATCAGCCAGCCCTCCACCAGGAAAATCCGCTCTATCAGCCGGTTCCCCGCACCCATGTCCCGAAGGGAAGCAATGTCCTTTTTCTTATCGATGATCAGCATGCTCAGGGAGCCAACAATATTAAATGATGCGATGATCAGAATAAAAGTCAGAATCAGGAAGATGGCCCATTTTTCTGATTTCATGACCTTGTAAAACAGCGCATTCTGCTGCGCCCTGTTCTTCACGTTAAATCCATGGCCCATCAGGGTGATGATCTCCTCCTGCACCTTATCGGCCGGGAAATCCGGGTTGAGTTTTATTTCCAGGGCGGAGACTTCATTGTCATAGGAAAGTAGCGCTCTGGCAAACCCAATGGGAACAATCACGTACCTGGAATCAAAATCCTGTTCAATGGCAAAGATCCCCGAGGGGTAGATAAAATCCCTTCGGATCGATTCCTCGGGTTGGGCCATGTTGAAGCTGGATTTCCGGTCGATGGTATATACAAAGAGGGGATCGATAAAACTCAGACTGATTCTAAGGTTGTAGGCTACACCCTGTCCCACTATTGCATAAGGGCGGTTTTTGTCCTTCAGTTTCATGGTTCCGTCATAGATCATTGTGTCCAGTCCGCTCACTGCCTGGAAAGAATCATCCACACCTTTGATGGTGCCGATGTGCTGTTTCTCACCGTAAAGCAGCAGTACATTCTCCTCCAGGACTTCCGACAGCGCCTCCACACCCGGGTTTTCCCTGATCTGCAACACAGTCTCCGGATCAGGAAGAAAAGTTTTCCCTTCAATGGCGGAGATCCTGATCTCAGGATCGAATGTGCTGAACAGTGACTTCACAACCGAATCAAAGCCGTTGAATACCGAAAGCACAATCACAAGGGCCAGGGTACCCACGGTCACCCCAATCACCGAGATGGCAGAAATAATATTGATGGCATTCTGGGATTTCTTCCCGAGCAGGTACCTCCTGGCTATGTAGAAGGAGAGGTTCACTTCCTGCACTTCACGATAAGTCCGGTTCCGGTGGTGTGATCACCCCTGACATCGGCCAGGTTCAGGAAGAAGCAAAAGGGGTACACAAGCAGGTAATAAATCGGTAGCAGCAGCAGGAACAGCTTGCTCACATTGGCCAGCTGGATGGGGTATTTCATGGACAGTTTCCAGGAGATCTTGCCTGGCCGGCCATAGGAATAACGAATATCCACCTCACTGAATCCGGCGGTGCGGAGCTTTTCATCGATCTCCTCCACCCCGTAACCGTCCCTGACGTGCTCATCAATAAACGACTCGTCATGATCGTGATGTACATCCGAGCCCCCCTGGTCGGAAGGGGTAGAGATCAACAGGATTCCACCTGGTTTCAGCGACTGGCCAATGTGCTTCATCACCCCTCGGTCATCCTCAATGTGCTCCAAAACATCGATAGACAGAACCAGGTCATATGCCTCATTCCTGTTCAGTTCTGTCAGATCAGCATATTCAAAAGAGACTACGTCCTGTTTACCTATGGAGCTGAAAAAACGATTGCAGTCATCCACCTGTTCCTGCTTGATGTCCAGTCCGGTGATCCTGGTCCCGGGAAATTTCCTGGTCAGATAATGAACATACTGTCCGAACCCCGATCCGGCGTCGGCGATATCGGAAGGCCTGAAACCCTCTCTTTTCAGTTTTTTGAGCTCCCGGCGGATATGCCATGAACGCAACAGGAGGAGATCCAGCAAACGGTAAAACAGGATTCGGAGAAAGGGAGTTCTGTTAAAGACGCTGCCCAGGCTTCGCTTAATGGGATCATACTTCATTCATCATCATTTAAGAGGTTCTCGATCCGGTCGATGTAGTTGAGGGAGTCGTCCAGGTAAAACACAAATTCGGGAATGTGTTTCAGCTGGTTCCTCAGGCGCTTGCCCATCTCACTTCTGACCATGAGTGCCTTTTCTGAAATTGTAGTGATGGCTTCTTTCAAATCCTGTCCGGGAAAAATGCTGAGATAAACTTTGGCGACTCCCAGATCAGGACTGATGCGTACCACTGTGACAGTGATCATTTTACCCCCGGTTATTGCTGGGCCGTTTTTCTGAAAATAGTCGGCAAGCTCTTTTTGCAAGAGCCTTGATACTTTATTCTGGCGGGTGGTTGTCATGCAGGCAAAAGTACGTTTTTTCAATAACATTTTTTAGTTTTGCAGCATGGATACAGTATTAAGCGGGATCAGGTCGACAGGGAATCTTCACCTTGGCAACTATTTCGGAGCCGTAAAGAATTTTGTGAAGATGCAGCATGAGAACAGGTGTTTCTTTTTTGTGGCGGATTATCATGCATTGACCACCCATCCAAAGCCGGAAAACCTTCAACACAACATCCGGAAAGTACTCTCCGAGTACCTGGCTGCAGGCCTGGACCCCGAAGTGGCAACCCTGTATGTCCAGAGCGATGTACCAGAGATTTCCGAATTGTACCTCTTGCTCAACATGAATGCCTATGTGGGTGAGCTTGAACGCACCACCACCTTCAAAGAGAAGGTCCGCAAGCAGCCCGAAAATATCAATGCAGGACTGTTGACCTACCCGGTGCTTATGTGTGCCGATATCATCATCCACAATGCAGACAAAGTTCCTGTGGGAAAAGACCAGGAACAGAACCTGGAGATGGCCCGTAAATTTGCCAAGCGCTTCAATCACATGTATGGAGTGGAGTACTTCACCCTGCCCGAACCCTACAATTTCGGAGAGGATCTGATCAAGGTTCCCGGATTGGATGGTACCGGGAAAATGGGGAAAAGTGAAGGGAACGGCCTTTATCTGGCTGATGATCCAGGTGCGATCCGAAAGAAGGTTATGCGGGCAGTTACAGATGCAGGCCCACAGGAGCCCAACTCGGTAATGCCGGAACCTGTTGCCAATCTTTTCTACCTGTTGGAACTCCTTTCCACTCCCGATACGGTGGAACACTTCAGGGCCAGCTATAATGACTGCACCATCCGTTACGGGGACCTGAAAAAGCAGCTCGCAGAGGACATTATTACATTCACCACGCCCATTCGCGAACGTATCAATGAGATATACAACGATGACGATTACCTTCGGCAGGTGGTGAAGATGGGCGCCGAAAAGGCCCGCGAATCCGCTTCAAAGACGGTTCGTGAAGTTCGCGAAATCCTGGGATACAGGCCATTCTAACACTCCCCGACCTTTTTTTTGTTGGAGTGTCTTCACGAAGTATATGGTATGGAGGAAGCCTTGGGCGCTTAGCGGAGCCAGCGACGAGATGCCATATGCGAAGTGAACAATACGATAATCCGGAAAAAATAAAAGTCCGCCTGTAAAAGACGGACCTGGCCCTGGTGTTCAAGGGAATATGATTGGATGAACTGTCACCCTAAAAAAGCAAATAGCGTGCCAAAGGACCAGGTTGGTATCAGGAAATTGATCTTGAATGTGGAGGATGGTGATGTTACAAGGACCAGTTGATGGCTTCAAGGCCCTGTTGTTCAAGGTATTCATTGGCTTTGGAGAAGTGCCGGCATCCGAAGAAACCGTTATAGGCTGAGAAAGGAGAGGGGTGTGCAGCTTTCAATACCAGGTGTTTCTCTCCATCCACCAGTGCTTCCTTGGCCTGGGCATACCGGCCCCACAACAGGAAAACAACTCCAGTTTTCAATTGTGATATCTTGCTGATCACCGAATCGGTGAAAGTTTCCCACCCTTTGTTCTGGTGCGATCCGGCCTGCCCGGAGCGGACAGTCAGTGTGGCATTAAGCAGCAGGACGCCCTGGTCTGCCCAGGTCTCAAGGCTGCCATGTTCCGGAATTGGAATTCCCAGGTCCGCATTCAGCTCCTTGAAAATGTTTACCAGGGAGGGAGGTTGCCGGATACCGGGTGGTACAGAAAAACAGAGACCATGGGCCTGTCCCGTTCCATGATAGGGGTCCTGCCCCAGGATCACCGCTTTGACCCGGTCAAACGGGGTAAAACTGAAGGCAGAGAAGATCTGTTTCCCGGGAGGAAAGATGGTTTTGGTTTGTGTCTCCTCCACAAGGAATGCTTTCAATTCGCTGAAGTAGGTGGATTGGAACTCCTCCCAGAGGATGTTTTTCCAACTGTCTTCAATGTGCGGATTAATGCTTGTCATGGAATGGAAAGATACCAAATCTTCAGAACAGAACAGCAGATCATTGTTTTGTCAGGTTGATTTACATGGAATACCTTGCTGTAAGGATGAAGTTCCTTCCGGGAGCGCTTACTCCCGAGGCATAGGGTTTGTAAAATTGGTCAAACAGATTTTCCACGGCCACCATCAGATCGATGTGCTGACCCAACTGAACCCCGGCTTTTACGTTCAGGGTCCACCAGGAAGGGAATCCGTATTCCATGGCCTCCCCATCGTTGTCCTCTCCGTAAGGGGAGAAATCCTCTGCGTTCTTCCATCCCTGGTATATCACGTAGGTGTCCAGGAAGAAGTGATTCCGCCTGTATGTGAATGATGTACGTCCGAATATGGGTGGAATGTGTCCAAGTGGGACATCATCCGTGATATTATGTCCATGGGTATAGTTCAGGGTACCATTCAGGCTGAAGTTCCTGTTCAGCGTGGAAGCAACTCGCAGCGAAGCACCGTAGATGTAGCCCTTGCCCGCATTATAGTTTGCAGTAATGCGGTATGGATCCCCGTCATAATAAAGGGTATCCGCTCCGTTGAGCTGGTATTCAGTGCGCACGATGGCGTCCTTCAGATAGGTGTAGTAGCCTACCAGTTCAATTTTCATAAACCCTTCCACAACTCTGCTGAGACCAATCTCTGCATTGTAGGAGTATTCAGGAGAAAGGTTTTCATTGGGTACGGTGATATAATCATCTTTGGCCCTGACCTTCCCGTAGTCATCCACATTGGGATTTCTGAATCCGGATGAGAGGATGGCATTGATCTGCCATTTATCAGACGGGGTATAGATTATACCCAGGCTTCCGGTCAGGGCTCCATTCTCTATTTGAATCTGGTCATAGGGAAGCACCCCGCTGGTGAAATCGGATGAGAGGCTGGCACGGCTGTACCTGGCTCCCCCGTTAAAAACAAACTTTTCTCCCAGGATCCATTTGTAGCTTGCATATGCTGATGCATTCCAGGTAAAGCTTCCCCCTTCGGGATACCTGGTTTGGGCAGGTACACGAGCCCCGTTGATAATGTCTTCATACCACGCCTGGGAACCAACCCTGTTGTGGTTCAGCTCCAGTCCGTAGTTCAGTTTATGCCTTGCTCCCCAGACCTTGAGCAGGTCAGTGGTCAGGCTGAATACATATACATCTTCCTTCTGTACAAGAAGATCTTCCGCCCGGAACTTCCTGGAATACCTGTCCTCATCAATTTTCTGGAAGGCAAGGATGGTGGTCATATTGGTGAAAACCGGATTGTCCTTCTTCAGGACGTTTTTCAGGGAGACCAATACCCTGTCCTGGGGGCCATAGTAGTAGGATGCGTATTTCAGATTGGTTCCGCTGTAATCGTTCAGCTTGTCCAGCCGGTCAATGTCCGAGGAAGTGGAGTATTGCAGGTTCAGCATCCAATCCACATATTTCGATGGAGCAAACATGATCTTTTGAAGGATATCCAGCTGACTGTATCCTGTGTTTTTCTGAATCAGTGGATTGTGGTTGACCACAGTGGAGTCCGTTCCATTGAACTGTTCCACATAATGCAAAACCTTTCCCCAGTCACCCAGGTAGGGGCTTCTGCGTGCACCCATCCGGATATCGCCCAGGTTTTTGTAAGTAACGCTGGTCAGGGAACCCCATTTTTTCCTTCCCATGGACAGATCCAGGTGACCGGTAATTCCCCTGTTTGCTGAGGAATACCTGGTATAGGCATTGATCCCGAAATGAGATGGTTTATCCGTTGCCAACTTCGGATCTTTTGTATAGTAGTGAATGACTCCTCCCAGTGCGTCACTACCATAAATGATGGAGGTGGGCCCGAATATTATTTCAGCGCGCTCAAGAACAGCGTTGTCAATGGTAATGGAATTTTGAAGATGTCCGTTGCGATAGATGGCGTTGTTGAGGCGGACCCCATCAACCACAAGAAGGATTTTGTTGGCTTCAAAACCCCTGAGAATGGGACTGCCGCCACCGCCCTGGGTTCTCTGAACCAGGATATGTCCGGTTCCCTCCAATATGGCAGCAGCTGTCAGACCTGAACTTTCCTGCAGCATTTTTTCTTCAAGTACATCCACCATATACGGGATGATCAGTTTGCTTTCCCGGTATTTGGAAGCGGAGATTACATACTCATCAATCATGATGTTCTTCCGTTCCAATTCAATACTTTTCCTCCGGGCAAGATCCTGTTTGCTGAAACTGGCTGTAATGAAAGAGGGATGTTGAAAAACAACGGTATCCCCTTCATGGAAAATAGAAAGGTCAATCATTCCCGTTGAATCAGTGATGGTAGCCCTGTCCCGGGAGCTATTGAATACGGCTACGTGCTCGATGGGAGAACGGTCTGATGCGTTGATGACCCTGATGTTCTGTGCCTGAACCGAAAAGGATAAAAACAACACACTTATTATGAGGCCTGTACGAAATATCATCGAATAAAAAAGTATGCAAAAATAAACAAAAATTGTACCAAATATTGCTTGTCGAATTCTTATTACCACTGATGTTCTGGCTGTGTTGGTAATTTTCCCTCCAACCTGCTATTGAAATTCCTATTTTTGGACTAAAGGCAGCCGATTATGTTGAAAAGGTATTTGTATGTGGGGTTTTTTGCTGTGGTTTGTGCCGGACTGGTGACTGTTATCCTCTTGAAGCGGATGGATAAGATCACCCCCCTTGAGGAGCTACAGGCAATGCCCGGAGATGCCCTGCTTTTTATGGAGGATATCGATTATGAGTATATGACCGAGACATTTCTGCCCGGCAGCCGGATATGGATCGATTTCATCAATACTGCAGGCAAGAACAAGCTTGACTCCATGATCAACGGAGTATTTAGCCGGATCAATACAAATGATGCCGTCAGGGATCTGCTGTTGAAGGAGGGCCTGAGTCTCTCACTCCATGTGCTGGGAAAGGAACAGATTTCACCATTGTTTTATATTTCATATGCCGGCCAACACAGTGACCATGAATTCGAGGAGATGATCTTTTCTCTGCTTGATGAGGAAACCATGGTAAATGACAGGAAGTATGAAACGGAAGTATTATTTGATGTTTCAGGGAATCCGGCCATCATTCCGGGGAAATTCACATTCTCCTGTGTAAATGGATTATGCATTTTAAGCCCTTCTTCCATGCTGGTGGAGGAATCCGTCAGGACCATTCATTCCGATACCGATTCTTCTCTGGATCCCGGACTTCAACTTATACGGGGGACAGCCGGAAAGTATGTACATGCCAACATATATATTAATTATTCCAGGATTCATATGCTCTCTTATCCCTTGGTGCACCAGAATCATTGGGATTTGCTTGAGGGGTTATCCGGACTGGCAAGCTGGGGTGAGCTTGATCTGGATATCAAGGAGGATGCCGTGGTTCTGAATGGAATGACGCTATGCAGAACGGGAAGAACCTCTTCTGCTTGGGGTATTCGCAAAACAGGATCCTGTCAAAATTGAGCTCCACGAGATGATGCCCTCGGGAACTTCGTATTTCACACATCTTGGGATCAGTGACAGATCAGAATTCATGAGCCAGGTTGAAAAATACCTTACTGCCAGGGGTGAATGGGCCGGAGTTAAAGCTGAGACTGAGAATCTGTTGGAGAAGTACGGAATCAACCCCCTGGATGACATCATCAATATCATGGATGATGAAATTGCATGGTTTGCCATTGAGGGCGAGACCAGCAAACCGGAAGAAGAAGTGATCATCATCGAAACCAGGAGTCAGAGCGAGACCACGGAGGTGGTTTTGCGATGGATTGAGCAGTATCTGCAGGTGCATGCCTTTGATATGCAGTCATACAGGCATGTGTACAGGCTTGACAATCAAACCAGTTTTCGAATCTACCGGATGCCGGAAGCTTTTTATAAAGGGCACTTCCCGGAAAGATTGTTCAGCAACTATTTTACGGTATATGAGAATTGCCTGATCTTTGGTCCGTCGGTGGAAGTGCTCTCGAGGGTGATCTATCAGAATGTTCTGCACAAAAACTCTGGTGAGCGATCCTGTGTTTAAAGAGATGTCCGATTATCTTTCGAACCGGAGTAATGTAACGCTTTTCTTCAGGCCATTTGCCTATATGGAATATAAGGAAGATCTTCTGAGCGAATACACGATCCGTCAGATGAAGGCCTCCGAACTTTTCCTCCGGCGGATCCCGGGTATTGTGGTTCAGTACTCCTCTGAGGAGAAGTTGCTGTATCATAGCGTCAGTTTTAAGTATACGTCCCAGATCAAAGAGAAAGCAATGACTGTTTGGGAAAGCCTGATGGATTCAACGGCAGTGATCAAACCGGTTCTGGTGATCAATCACAACACCAGGGAAAAAGAGATCTTCGTGCAGGATGCTTTCAATAATATATACCTGATTAACGGAACGGGAAGAATTCTTTGGAAATTGAAGTTGAACGGACCCGGTTATGGGAGGAATTCACCAGGTTGATTTTTATAAAAACGGAAAGCTTCAGTACATGTTCAATACAGCTGAGCAACTCCACCTGATCGACAGGAACGGTAATTATGTGGAGAGGTATCCGGTATCCCTTCGTTCTTCAGCCACAGCTCCTATGGCCCTGTTTGATTATGATAACAGCAGGGATTACAGGATATTCGTGGCGGGTGAGGACCGGAAGATCTATGTGTATGATATCGAAAGCAATTTGGTGACCGGATGGAAATTCGGAAAATCTGAATCGAAAGTGACCAAAGCGCCACAACATTTCAGGATCAGAGACAGGGACTATATTGTTTTTATGGACCAGAATCGCTCCTACTTTCTTGACCGAAGGGGCAAGGAGAGGGTAAAACCGAAAGAGCGGGTGGTGTTCTCACCAGGAAACCAATTCTTCCTCGATATGAATATCAGGGAGGAGAAACCCAGGTGGATCTCCACAGATACAGCGGGCAACGTGATGTGTGTATACCTGGATGGCTCTGTTGCCAGGCTGCTTGAGCATACTGCTTCAGCAGACCACTTTTTCCAGATGCAGGATATGGATGCCGATGGAATTCCCGACTATGTTTTCGCTGACGGGAACGAACTGAGTGTGCTTAGCCCGGACGGAAAGCGGCTCTTCAGCTATAAGGTAAGGGACCGGATCAGTGTCATGCCGGATATTTACAAATTCTCTTCATCAGATATAAAGATCGGTCTTACGGATCAATCAAGGAACAGGATCTATCTGATCAACGCCGACGGATCTCTTTATGAGGGATTTCCCCTGGAGGGATCAACAAGGTTCAGTATAGGCTACTTTGCCGGTTCTGACAGCAGGTTTAACCTGATTGTGGGAAGTGCAAACAACTTTTTATATAACTATTCAATAGAGTAGGATATGAAGCGAAATCGCATCTTTGGATTTATCTTTCTTCTGGCTGGCGGGCTCTTGCTAACCACATGTCAAAAGGAGAAATTTAACCTGGACCGCTTGTCAGATGAGGTGGAGATCCATCCCCAGATAGTGGCTCCATTGATCTTCGGATCAATGACCATGACTGATATCACGGAATTATTCGATTCCGTTGATTATATCGGGGAGTTTGAGGGCAATCTGATCTATTTTGCATATTCTGATACAGTTGTTTCGGTTGTGGCGGGCGACGAATTGAGCTTCCTGAAATGGATGCGGTGGAAGTCTACCTGGATTCGGATTCGGATTTTGATATCATGGCTCCCTGTTCCTGTAGGCGATACTGCAAACATTGATACCCGGGTAAAAATCATGGAGTTCGAAATGGTGGGGGATAACCGTCTTGACGAAGTATTGGTCAAAGGTGGAAGCATTGAGCTTCGGCTTGACAGTACATTCAAACATTCGGGCAAACTAACCATCAGCAGCAATGAGATCTGGGATCAATTCGGGGAATAGATTTTCAAGTACCCTGGACATTGAGAATGATCCTTCTGGGGATCTACGAAATCTCAGGATTTTTTCTCATCGGATGGTTTTTTGTTCACCCCCATTTACAGAAATGATTCCAACCTGGTATTCATGAATTTCGACCTGGCGCTGGTCAACTCGGGGAATCCCATTAGTCCGGGCGAGTCCTGCGTGGTAAGCGCCACTTTCAGGACATGGATTTTTATAGCATATTTGGTTTTATTGATACAAAAACCCTGGTGGATGAAAGCGGCTCAGTGGATATTCCCCTTTGGGAAGATAATCCGGATCTGAAATCAATCAGTATTTGCGGATCCCAGGATCGGGATAACCAACTCCAGTTCTGTGGGGATTCCCTTCGAGATAGACCTGGACAGCTTAATTGCAGTGGGATCGGATGGAGAAGAGGTATTTCTTACATTGAATGATGGCAATACACTGGAATTCTATGCTCCCGGCATGGACCAGATCGGGGAAACTGTAACACAGAAATCGAGATCAATAACAAAACCAGTAACATCGAGGATTTCCTGGCACTGGGCCCCTTCAAGTATCACGTATAGTATTGAGGGCCGTACGTCAACCACCAGATGATGATACCACCCATTTCGTCACTGGATAATAGCCAGATGGATCTGTTCCTGGAATTGCTCATGCCGCTGGATTTCAAATCCACGGGATTCGGCCTGACCGATACCATGGACTTTATCCTGGAAGAAGGGATCGATACCAGCCTGGTAAAAAATGCAGAGATCTCCATCACCACGGTAAATGAATTACCCATCGAACTCATGCTTCAGGTCTTACTCCTGGATGAGAATTATATGGTGATCGATTCGGTTTTTAATGACAATGCCCCAATCCTGGCCGCTTCTCTGGTAGATGATCAAACAGGTAAGTTGGTAGAGGCTTCTGAAGAGACCAACAGGGTGGAGTTCCCTGCAGAGAAACTGGGGAAGCTGGACCAGGTTTTCTATATGCAGGTCCAGGCCCGTTTGATTACTTCGGCAGGTGGGGTACCATTTGTAAAAATCTACTCAAGCTATACCCTGGACTTTGAAATTTCCATGCTGGCTAATTTCCGAATCAACACCAGAGAATTATGAAAGCGCTGAGCCGTAGTATTTTTGTTGCCGGTCTTGTGGCATGTCTGATTGTCCCGGCCCAGGGGCAGATCAACAGTACATTGTATTTCATGAAGGGCATCCCGCAATCCAACAGATTTAATCCTGCGTATCTGCCCAATTGCGACTTTTATATCGGATTCCCGCTGGTTTCACCTGCAAGAGGTGGTTTATCCTACGCGTCTCACAGCTATGGAGATGTGATCCAGCAACACCCCACTGAGGATTCCCTGATCACCTTCCTCCATCCACTTGCAGACAGGGACGCCTTTATGGGCAAATTGAAGCCCCTTAACATGGTGGTTTCAAACCTGGGAACCTCGCTTCTGTCCATGGGATTCAGAACCGAAGCCGGTTTCTTTTCCCTGGGGGCGGCAACCAGAATGGACGGAAGTTTTCGTTATCCGGCCGACCTTTTGAATTTATTGGTATATGGGGCAGAAGAGGGAAGAACCTATACCATGGATGGTCTGGCTGTAAATATGTCGCTTTTTACTGAGATCTCAGCAGGGTGGGCTAAATCCATCCTGGATAATCTGGAGGTGGGCGTTCGTGCGAAAATGCTGTTTGGCATAGGCAACCTCTACACCCAAAACTCGGAATTCTCTCTTTATACCTCAGAGGATGCCTGGAACATCCAGGCGAATATGTTGATCAATGCCTCTGTTGGATTTGCTGATGTGGTATACAACGACGAGGGTATGATTGAAGAGGTTATTATAGATGATGAGCTGCAGGACATGAATCCATATGCTGTTGCCAGGTATGCATTTAATGCGGGCAATTTGGGCTTTGGTGTGGACCTGGGGGCCGTTTTCCGCCCCATTGAGCAGCTTTCATTGAACCTGAGTGTGGTGGATCTGGGATTCATCAAATGGAAAGAGGAAGTGCACCAGCTTAGTTTCCAGGCGGATTATGAGTTCAAGGGGATTGAGCTGAACCCTTTTGAGCTTTCCGGAGACAATGCACTGGGAGATTACCTGGACAGCACCTTATCCCAGATGGCAGATAGCATCGGGGGTTTCATCGAAATGGGTCCCGGGGCTCCCTACAGCAAAATGTTAAATACAAAACTGTATGCAGGTGCCTCCTATGCCATAACACCCATGTTCGGAGTGGGGATTCTCTCCAGGACAGATTTCAGGAAAGACATTGTAGCTGAAAGCGTAACAGCAAGTGCAAATTTCTCACCACACAGGATGATTAATCTGGCACTGAGCTATTCTTATATGCATTCCAGTTTCAGGAACATTGGGGCTGGTATTTCCTTAAATGCGGGGCCCCTGAACCTCTACATGGTTTCGGACAATATATTAAATGTTCTGTTCTGGCCCGAGCAATCCCGGTCGGTGAATGTTTGGGTGGGACTGAACCTGGTCTTTGGTTATAAGGAGAACCTGGATAGGCCGCTGGTGCAGTAGGGGAGATTCTATTTCTCCTTGATCTGTCGGGCCATATGCGTTGCAAATACAAAGTTGTTCAGGTCCTCATTCTCTGTTCTCAGTACCTGTTGGCCCGTTCCTTCCCAGCATTTGCAGCCCTGGTAGATAAAAACCACGTTATCACCTATCTCCAGGACTGAATTCATATCATGTGAATTTATAATGGTGGTCATATTGAACTCTTCGGTAAGCGCTTTGATCAGGTTGTCGATTACAATACCGGTCTCAGGATCCAGGCCTGAATTTGGTTCGTCGCAGAAGAGGTAGCGGGGATTGAGGGCAATGGCTCTGGCAATGGCGACTCTTTTTTTCATTCCCCCACTCAATTCGGCGGGAAAGAGTTCATTGGTACCCGATACCTTTACCCTTTCCAGACAGAAATTCACACGCTCAAGTTTTTCGGCCTTGGTCATGGAGGTTAACATATCCAGGGGGAATGTTACATTCTCAGCCACTGTCAGGGAATCGAACAGGGCGGCGCCCTGGAAAAGCATTCCCATCTCCTTCCTGATGCTCTGCCGCGCATTGGTATCCATATGACTGAATTTCTGATCATCATACCAGATCTCTCCTTCATCCACCTCGATCAGGCCCACAATTGATTTCAGCAACACCGTTTTACCCGAGCCGCTTCGTCCGATGATCATGTTGCACTTTCCCTTTTCGAACTTCACGCTTACATCATTCAGAACAAAGTTGTTGTCGTAGCTTTTAAATATGTGCTTTACTTCGATCATTGAAGAATAATTCTGGTGAGCACAAGGTTGGCCATTAGGATCACGATACTGCTTTGAACTACTGCCTTTGTGCTGGATTTACCCACTTCGATGGCCCCTCCCTTCACAAAGTATCCATGGTATGAGGAGAGCGATGTGATGATTAATGCATAGAAAACAGTTTTAGTAAGGGCGTAAGCGATATAATAGGGTTGAAAGGCATATTGGATTCCGTATATGTATTGGGCTGGCGGTATCACATCACCGATAACACAGGAGAGGTACCCCCCTGACAGGCCAACAATCATACTGAGCAGGCAGAGGATGGGAAAGAAAATTACGGCAGCTATCATTTTCGGCAACACCAGGAAGGATACAGAATTGATACCCATCACTTCAAGGGCATCGATCTGTTCAGTGACACGCATCATTCCCAGTTCCGATGCTATGCTCGATCCCACCTTCCCGGCAAGGATCAGGGCTACCATGGTAGAGGAGAACTCCAGCAAGAGAGAATCCCTTACTGTGACACCGATCAGGTATTTGGGTAGAAGCGGGTTTTCAATATTGAAGTTGGTCTGGATGGTGATAACTGCGCCAATAAATATGGAGATGATAACAACAATGGAGAAAGAGTTAATGCCCACTTTCTCAATTTCCCGCATGGTCTGCCGATAAATAATGGAAAATTTCTCAGGACGGCTGAAGGCCCTCTTCATGAGAAGGAGATAGGATCCAATATGAATGAGAAGTCGCATATTCCGGGAAGAAAACTAAATATATCAATTATTGTATAAAACATCCTTTCTTCACCGATAGTTAATTAAAAACCAGCTATATTTATTAAATAAGTAACATTCTATGTGACCATTTATGAATAATAAAAACTATTGCGTAATCATGGCAGGTGGGATCGGAAGTCGCTTCTGGCCCCTTAGTAAAACACAGCGGCCCAAGCAGTTCCTTGATATTCTGGGAGTGGGCAGAACCCTTCTTCAGCAAACATATGATCGGTTTATCCAGATCATGCCGGCCGACCAGATTTATATTGTAAGCAACCAGGAGTACAAAGTGCTTATTGCTGAACAGTTACCAGATCTTCCGGAGGAAAATATCCTGCTTGAGCCCCTCAGGAGAAATACAGCGCCCTGTATCGATTATGCCAATTTCCGGATCCACCTGAAAGATCCGGATGCCAATGTGGTGGTTGCTCCGTCCGACCACCTGATTGTCAAAGAAGCAGAGTTTCTTAAATATGTAAAGGAAGGCCTCGCGTTTGTCGGAAACAACGACGCACTGTTAACAATGGGGATTGTTCCCCACAGGCCTGAAACAGGATACGGCTATATTCAGTCCTTTCAGAAGAAGGTGAAAGGATACGAAAACACAGGAATGAAAAAAGTGAAAACCTTCACTGAGAAACCTGACCTGAAACTGGCCAGGGTATTTCTTGACAGTGGAGACTTTTATTGGAATGCGGGTATTTTCTTCTGGTCGTTGAAGTCTATCATGAAGGCATTTGAAAGCTTCCTGCCAGAAATCCACGCCCTTTTTCAGGAAGGCATAGGGACATATGGGACCGACAAAGAGACGTTGTTTATTGAAGATACATACAGCAACTGCCGAAACATCAGTATCGATTACGGCGTGATGGAAAAAGCAGAAAACGTCTATGTCCTGGTTTCGGATTTTGGCTGGTCAGACCTTGGAACCTGGGGTTCCCTCTACGAACAGCTGGATAAAGATGAGTTCCAGAATTCTGTGAAAGGAAAACATGTGTTCATGTACGAATCTGAGGGAAACATCATCAATGTTCAGGATGATAAGCTGGTGGTTCTGCAGGGACTGAAGGATTACATCGTGGTTCAGAATGAGAATATCATAATGATCTGTCGTCGGGAGGAGGAGCAGAAGATCAAACAGTATGTTACCGAGATCAAGACAGAGATCGGGGACGGGATGATGTAAACAATCAGAGCTCCTTCAGGGATATATTCTCTCGTCACTGTTTTTATTTGCAGGCAAAAAAAAGAAGGTGACTCACCAAACACCCCTTTTGTCGCAATATTTACATCATCAAGTTGTAAGGAAGAAAGCCTTTCAAGATGAGCGTATTTTTGGTCCCCGGGCTTTCCCTGAAGCTTATGCCGGTACCGGTATAAGTGAAAGAAACAGGGACAAAAATTATAGAGCTGTATGCGGAGGGATGGAAAAGAAAAAGCCGCATCGGTGAGGACGCGGCTTTGATATAATGGATGTATGGTTTCTAATATTCCCAGAGATCATGCTCCATAATGAACAGGTCGTTTTTGATCCTTTCGGCCTCGAGTAAAATGTCCTGCCCGGTTTTGTATCGGGCCAGCTCCCTGTTTCCATACACATTTGACTCAGCACTAATGGTGCTGGCGAACCTGCGTTGGAAAAAGAGATCATCAAAGGAGATGGGTTGAGAATCGTTGTTTGGATTGTATACAGGATTGGATGCAAAGAGCCTTCTGCACTGCGGAAAATGGACAATGAAGGGAACCTTCACCCTGGGTTCGGTCAACCTTTGATCAAATTCATCATACAACTGGAAATATACGGGCGCAATGGCTATAATACGCACATTCATGACAGAGTGTTTTTTATCAAAGAACCATTGTTCCTGGATCATAAACTGCCATACGTTTGCACTTGTGGGACGAATTTCGCCACTGAAACTGCCGTCATCGTTTGGAATACTATCCCCCTCGGTGGCTTCATAAATGGCTGCCAGTGAGGTGATCTTTGAAAATGGATCTTTCCAGCCCACGTTAGGCACATACTCGTAGGGCGTAATCTCTTCAGTTTTGATTCCTTCCAGCAGGAGACCAAACAGGCTATACCTGTCTCCACCCGACATCTGGCCATCGGTTGGATACCGGAGCGGAAAATTCATCCGCTGCCTCAGATCAATAGTCCTCCAAACATCCTTGGACCACATAACATCTGCTTCCCGAACATAGGGATAGGGGACCGCTTTTTTTTCAGGAATAATCGTCTCTTTTTTGTAAATATCAGTGGAAGGAGCCTGCTGTTCTGACATGGCTGGTGTACTTCCAGGGGTAATGGAAGTGTTCACTTCCTGACCGGATACAATGAAAGTAAAACCGGTTAATACCGCCATTCCCAATATGATCTTTCTTGCCTTCATGTTTTATCTAACGGTTATGTTAATAGGACTAAGTGCCCGGACCTTCCCGTCCGGTCCAATGGCTTTAATATCCTGGATGGTAATTCTGCTACCTGCCCTCATGTTTCTGAATAGGGTTTTCATTTCGCCGGTGAATTTATTTCCACTTGACTTGGCTTCTGACCAGATATTACTTGCATCCCGGAAACCCATGCTGAATGAGGTTACTTCAAAATCCACTTCGAAAAGGAATTCCTCCGCCTCGGCTTCCACGATTTGCAATTTGATTAAATCGCTCACCCGCAATGTGGCCTGTCCGTTTCTCGATCCGGTAATCTTGGCTACGGGGGTTGGAAGGTCAAGTACCCTGAAGTCCATGCGCGTCATCAGTTTGGAGGTGCCACTAATGTCTGCGAAAACGCTTACTGTAGCTTTGTTCCCCTGTACGCCTGGTTTCACAATGTATTCACCGGGTCTTACCCTCCTGATGGAGTGGGGATTGGTAATACTGGCTCTTACGGAACTTTCGGCAACACTTCCTGCAGAAATGGCAACCGGGTTATTCAATCCGCGGTAGAATACATTCATGGCGGTGGCAGAAATGGTAGCATTGGCTTCAGCTACCTCGTAGGATGCCTCGAAAGGCCGTTCGATAACGTTGCCATCATTTTCAAGTTTAATGATACCTCCCCAGGTTTTTACTCCCAGTGAATTGGACGTACTGGTATAAATACCTTTTCCACTTTCAATGGGTAGGATGGTCTCATTATCCAGAACAACCTCTGGCGCTTTGGTGGAATCGTAAGCGGCCAGAAATACCCGGGCCCTGTACTCTTCTCCAGGGAATACCAGGCTTCGGTCGGAAATAACAACTGCTTCCAGGGCGTTAAAGCCAATATCACCTGCAACCACCTGGTCAAGCAGAAAATTAAGCATATCAGCTTCGGCATTTCTTACATTGGCCTGCATATTGGAGAGCAGGGTGATGACAGAGGCCAGGGGCAAGTGTTCAAAATAGGTGGTTTCCCAGGTGGGAACTACCTTTTTCCCCCGTGTTCCATATGAAGATCGGGAAGTTCAGTGGAAAGGATCCCCCCCAGTGCATCAACTGTGGTGGCGTACTTCTCTTTGTCATCAATCAGAGAAAGTAAATACTCCCTGTGTTCATCAATCTTCTTTTTCAGCTCTGTGCCTCTCTTCTTTACAATCATGATCTCGGCAGGAATGTTGTTGTCATCCTTGGCCTTTACCTCATCCAGGTGGATATCATCTCCGTGGATGGCTTCCTCCTCTTTGACGGAGAGTATCTCTATTTTAAGGGAATGAATGAATTCAAACAGTTCATTGGATTTGGCCTGGACTTCATCTGCTTTGTCTTTCCAGTCCCCGACTTTTTCCGGATTCAACTCATATTCCTTTGCAAAAGTTGAATATAATCCCTGATTTTTTGCAGCGAAATTCTCGGTGGTAGTCACCAGCCCATCATCCACGAGGACAAAAGCATTGAGTACCTCTTTGGCCACGTTCAATGCTAGCATGGCAGTCAGCACAAGGTACATCATGCCAATCATCTTTTGTCTCGGTGTTTCTTTACCGTGTCCCATAGATCAGAATTAATAGATTATTACTTTTTTCTGATGCTCATGGCTGTGAGCATATTGCCGTACACATTATTCAGTTCAGAAAGGCTTTCGCTGAGTTTTACGATTTCGGTCTTGTATTTTTGAGTCTCTTCTACAGAAGCCTGCAGATTTGCAATCATCTCATTCAGTCCTTTATAAACCCCTGAAGTTCCCTGGAGGTGTTCCTGGCTACCTTTCACCTGGTCAGCATAGGTAGTATTCAGCTGCGAAAGGTTCTTGGTCAGGGTTTCCAGCTGGCTGTTGAACTGTTTCTGGCTTTCAGAGATCTGGGTATGTTCTTGTTTCACCTCACCGGACATGGCTTCGTATGTGGCGGTCAGGTTGGCACTGGAGGAGGCAAACTTCTCTGCGATATCCTTTCCCTTCTGGTCGATCAGGGAGGCCGTATTTTTGTACGAATCGGCCAGTGTATTCACGGATTCATTCAGAACACCGGTATTGGTTCCATACGCTGTGGCTACATTGTCCATGTTCTGAGCTGCTGACCCCATTTTATCGAAATACTCCTTGGTGGCCAGTGAGGCAGAGGTGATGTCTCCAATGGTTTCAGTGGTGGAGGAGATGGTATTCAGATGTTTACCAAGGCTCCTCACATCTTCTGCATTGATCTGGGATTGCTGAAACAATTCATCAAACTTTTGCAGGCCCACATTCCGGTCGGCAATAGCCTGTTCTTTGTATTCATCGATCTCATCCGGATCAGACATCCCCGCCAGTTCTGGGTAGACAAGCGTCCAGTCGAGCTCTTCATGGAGTGGTTCAAACGCAGAGAAGAAGAAGATAACCGCTTCAATCAGAAGACCTGAGGTAAGAGCGATGGCAGCACCTGGCCAGTGCATAATCTTAAAAAGAGCTCCGACAATTACAATAGAAGCCCCGAAGCCATAAAGTTTGGCTGTAAAATTCTTCCAGCCCGAACTTTGAACTATTTCCGTAATTCCCATTATATCAAATATTTAATTAGTTATCACCTAAATATGAACGAACACATCGGAATCCAATAAATGATTTGGCAGAATCCTGGTATTCGTAATCACGGGTACTGACCTGCAGATAACGGGCGATATCTTTCCAGGAACCTCCACGAACCACTTTCCGTTTCATTACCGGCGGATCATCAGGTTTGGCATTGTAACTGTAATAGGGATTCATATCATGTGAGAAGACATATGCAGATGGGTCGTAGGCTGTGATGGTCCACTCAGATACATTACCGGCCATATCGTACAGCCCGTATTCATTGGGATTCCCAGCGTAGTGAGCCACCCTTGTGGGATACATGGAACCATCATCAGTATAGTTACCCCGGAGTGGTTTGAAGTTGGCAATAAAGCAGCCACTCATGTTTCTTAGGTAAACACCACCCCATGGGTACATGCTGTGGTCCAGACCACCGCGTGCGGCATATTCCCATTCAGCTTCAATGGGAAGCCTGTAGTTCTGAACGACAGGTTGTCCGCTTCTCACAAGTGCCCAGTTCAGGTAATTGGTTCTCCACACACAAAATGCGTTGGCCTGCTTCCAGGTGATTCCAACAACCGGATAGTGGTCATAAGATGGGGATTTGTAGTACATGTTGGCCATGGGCTCATTGTAGGAATAGGTAAAATCGGAGATCCAAACGAGTGTATCAGGATATACAAGAACCCAGTCCTTGTTCACGAACGATGCCCTGCTGCTTACCTCTTCCTGGGTTCCGTCGGGTCTTGTGACAGTACCTCCGTACGTTACAACCGGATCGGCGGTGCCGCCTGAATAATCCAGGTTAAACCTGTTGGCAGCCTTGGATGCCTGCATCAGGTCAACCCAGTAATAGTTGTAGATAAGCTTGGTCACATTGATCTCCTTGGCAATGTATGAAAGCCTGTCGGCCCCACTGTAGTAAATTCCCAGGTCATCAATGATCTGCTGGATGTTTCCCTCTTTGTCTTTACTGGGATCGATGGACGGTTCCCAGTTGATGACCGGTTCTCCGTTCCTGTCTTCATAGGGTTGCCCCTCATCATCTTTCAGAATGAAATCCTCAACTCCCTGAATAGCAAGCTCTTTTCGTATAATGGAGTCGCGAACCCAGTCCACATACTGCCGGTATTCGTTATTGGTAATTTCAGTTTCATCCATCCAGAAAGCATCTACTGCAACGGTTCTTGACATGGCGTTCTGGGTCCAGGACACATCCATGTCGCTGGGGCCCATAGCAAAAGATCCGTTTGGAATAGGCACCATTCCAAATGGTATAGGTTCAGCATAAGCTTTCCTTCCATCAACGCCTACGAGTTCACCGTTGTTGTAAGTGCTACAACTTACGATGAATGCTCCAAGGACAACAAAAAACAAGATTCGTTTCATAGTTCAACGCTTAATAGGTGCAAAAACCAGCCTTTTACGAAATGTTTAAATTATAAAAAACTATTTAAATATAGGTAAATTTTATAAAAATCTTATACTCTTATACTTTTGCGGACTCTTGTCAATACTGAGATCGAAGCAGTATCGAACCGTTACTTCATGGGACCCACTGTTGTAGTTTAACAGGGGTGAAAGTTCGAAATCATATGAATATCCGATCTTGAGTCCATTGTTTAATTCTATGCCAAAAAGTGCCGAAAGGGCACCTCCAACTGAATAAGAAACTCCTCCCCAAAACTTTTTATTGTATCTGACATTGGTATTCAGGTAGATATGATTTGACCTGGCATCGGTCTGAACCATCAGAGAAGGCATAATCTCGAACATGGGATTGGCCAGCTGAATGTTGTATCCTGCCATCAGGTAATAATGCCTGATCAGCTTGGTCTCTTCGTTTTGCTCAGGGTAGATGAAAGAGGTCTGGTTCAGATGGGTAGTGGAGAGTCCTACAAACAGATTATCGGCATTGTAATACAGTCCCAGTCCCATATCAAATCCAAATACACTGCCACCGCTGCTGGGTATGGAAGGATCCGAATCCGGATTAATAACATCGGCCCCGTTCCATGTGGGTTCCAATGACTGGTTGGCGACACCCACATTGACCCCGATGCCCAGTTTGCCCATTCCCACATCGATCCGGTAGGCATAGGCGGCGCTGAAAATAAAATCATTGTTGAAGCCCAGCCTGTCATTCATCAGGTTGATACCAACCCCATGGGTTCTGCCCGAACAAATTGAAAGGCATGTGGGCTGTAAAGGTTGTGGTGGTCGGTGCATCGGGAAGCCCGGTCCACTGGTTCCGGAAAGCAGCTGCAAGGCAGATCTTGTCGCTGCTTCCTACTGCACCCGGGTTATAGAAGGGCGCCAGGAACATATTCTGAGTGAATTTCGGATCCTGCTGAGCCAAAAAGCCCGGACGCAAAGGTTCCCAAAACGAATATGAATAACACTCTTCTCATAGGGCTTATGAATTCTCTCGCAGGCTTTATCTCTCTTAGCTTTTAGGCTTATGGTAAAATAAGTAAAAATAGTTCTACCAAGCAAATATTATTAACAGCGAATTGTTCATAACCCTGATCATGATCAGGGGGCAAAAATCAGCTGGAATTTATGCCCTGGTAATGGAAATAATAACGTGATTTATTCGGATTCATTACCCAGCCTGTGTAAATAACGCCACCAGCGGTCCGGTATTTCCTGATTACTGGCCTGCTGGTAATCCTCATACGAACATGATACAAAAAAGTTATGGCCTGTTGCCGAATTCTTTACCGGAATCTCCATCCACCATCTTTCAGACAGGGTGCTTTTATGGAAGGTAATGTCATGTCCGGCCGCATTCAGGTTGACAATAAATTTTTTGATATGCTCGGGTGTATCAACAGGATTTTCCCGAATACGGTGGGCCAGACCGTCCAGGAAATACCAGGCGGCCTGTGCGGTAATGTGGGCGGTTTGGCCATTCAGATCGAGGGACGGATTGAATTCAAAAAAGCCCACTGCGTCCACTTGTTCACTGAGTCCGGCATACCTGGCGAACTGGCAGAGCTCATCACCAAAAAAACCATTGGGTGAAGGGATGGAGGCTCCGGGTGCATCGGAATGCCTTACTGCACCCAGGTCAATGCTCACAAATTCTGAATCGCGTATCAAGGGTTCAGCCTGCCTGATGTTGCTGCGCGCCACGCCCAGCCGGATGCTTTCCAGGTGAGATTTCTCCAGTTGCTTCAGTTGGCTGGCAGTGATGAAATAGGCCTGGTGCCCCAGGTTGGTAAAACTGAATGTCTCCTTCCATTCGGGCTCTAACAACTGGTTCAGATAATTCCTTGAGTGAATGGCTTCTGATGATTCCGAAAAATCCAGCATGGAATCAATGGTGAGTATATGATGCAGGCCATTCTTCTTTTTCCAGGGCCAGAAAACTCCCCTGGCTCAGATCCTGGGATCCCCCAAGGATAAGTGCGGTGATCTGGCGCTCCTTCAACTCGAGAATGATATCCCTGAGGGCAAAATAGGTATCATTGACCGCACCACCTGTTTTAACATTGCCCAGGTCATAGATCTGCAGGCCCCTGTTGATTCTGACCAACTGGTAGAGTTTATTCCTGACGTCATCGGGTGCATCTTTGCTTCCCTTGATAAAGCCGTTGCGGTCTTCCGGTACACCGAAGATGGCTACCTGGTATTTATCCAGTTCCCTGTATGGGCTGATCGGGAGTATGTACCGAAATATGGTGACTGAAAGCCTCCCTGTTATCCAGGTACTCAAATTCCGGCCTTTCGAGGCTGACAGGGTCAAAGTATCCGTTGAGATCCATAATGTCAGTGCCTGGTACTCAGTACTTAGTACTTGGTGCGAGTTTTATTTTTTCGGTTTGCTTCCTGCTTTTTTGATGATTTCCCTGCACTCTTCAAGGGTCAGCTCTTCCGGTTTCTTTCCTTTGGGAATCCTGTAGTTCTTCTTTTGAAAGGCAATGTAAGGGCCATACCTGCCATTAAGAATCAGAAGACCAGGCTCTTCCTCGAACTGCTTGATGTTCCTGTTTTCCTCCTGGGTACGTTTTTCCTGGATGATCTCAATGGCACGGTCCTCCTTGATTGTATAAGGATCATCTCCGGAAGCGAGACTGAAAAATTTGGATTTGTGCCTTACATAGGGACCGTAACTGCCTACGCCAATGACCATCTCTTCATCTTCGAACTGACCAATGCTTCTGGGAAGCCTGAATAGTTCCAGTGCCTCTTCCAGGGTGATGGTCTCCAGGCTCTGGCCTTTCAGAAGGCTGGCAAAACGGGGTTTTTCCTCATCACTGGCCTCACCGATCTGCGCAATGGGTCCGAAGCGGCCAATCTTTACGCTGATGGGTTTTCCTGATTCAGGATCGGTTCCCAGAATCTTCTCCCCCTTGGAGCGTTCTGAATGTCTGTGTTGCTGAATCCACTTTTGTATGGAAGGGCTTGTAGAACTTTTCGATCATACTGGACCAGTTCACGGATCCCTCAGCGATCTCATCGAAATCCTTCTCCACGGAGGCGGTGAAATTGAAATTCATGATGTTATCGAAATTTTGTTCCAGGAAGTCATTCACCACGGCACCGATATCGGTGGGGAAAAGTTTCCTTTCTCAAATCCGAAATTCTCTTTCACCTTTTTACTTGAGATGTTTTCGCCTTTCAGGACAATCTGAAGCATTTCGCGCTGGCTCCCCTGTCGGTCCTCTTTCACCACATACTCCCTTTGCTGAATGGTTGAGATGGTAGGTGCATAGGTGGAGGGGCGACCAATGCCCAGTTCCTCCATCTTTTTAACCAGGCTGGCTTCGGTATACCTGGCTGGTTGCTGCGTGGATTTTTCTGCAGCCTCGATCTCTTCCCGGTTCAAGCGGTCATTCATCTTCAGAGGGGGCAGAAGCCCTTTGGTTTCCTCCTCCTGATCTTCATCGGTGGATTCCATATATACCTTCAGGAATCCGTCAAATTTCAGCACCTCACCTGTGGCTACAAATTTTTCTTCCGCACCTGAGATAGCGATACTGATGGTGGTTTTTTCGAGCTTGGCTTCACTCATCTGAGAGGCGATGGTTCGTTTCCAGATCAGTTCGTACAATCGTTGTTCGGCCCGGTTTCCCTCGATGGATTCCTGGTCCATATAGGAGGGACGGATGGCCTCATGCGCCTCCTGGGCACCTTTGGTTTTTGTGCTGAAATTTCTGGATTTCAGGTACTCTTCTCCAAAAGCCTCTTTGATCTTCCCGGCAGCAGCTCCAATGGCCAGTTTGGACAGATTTACCGAATCGGTCCTCATGTAGGTGATCTTTCCCGATTCATAGAGTCGCTGTGCTACGGACATGGTCTGATTCACTGAAAATCCCAGTTTCCGGCTGGCCTCCTGCTGTAGGGTGGAGGTAGTAAACGGGGGTGCAGGAGATTTCTTTACAGGTTTCTTTTCGACGTTAGCTACTGTGAAATCACTCTTTTTGCACACAGCCAGGAAATTTTCAGCCTCTTCCTGTGAATTGAAACGTTTAGAGAGATCAGCCTTTAAGCGGGCAGAACCACCGTTTCCATTGTCACCCGAAAAAACACCGGTGACCCTGAAATATCTTTTGGCAGCAAAATTCTGAATCTCCCTCTCCTTTTCTACGATCAGTTTCACGGCTACAGACTGAACCCTGCCTGCCGAGAGGGAGGGTTTAACTTTTTTCCAGAGGAGGGGTGAGAGCTCAAAACCCACCAGCCTGTCAAGAACCCTTCTGGCCTGCTGCGCATTGACCAGGTTGGTATCGATATCCCGGGAATTATCAATGGCACTCAGGATGGCATCTTTCGTTATTTCGTGGAATACGATCCTGCGGGTCTTCTCTTTCTCAAGCCCCAGTTCCTCGAAAAGGTGCCAGGCAATGGCCTCTCCCTCCCGGTCCTCATCAGTGGCCAGCCAAACCATCTGGGATTTTTTCACCAGCTCTTTCAGCTCTTTGACCACATTCTTTTTTTCTGCCGGGACAATGTATTTGGGTGTGAAGCCCTCATCGATATCAATTCCCAGGTTTTTCTTGGCCAGATCACGGATATGTCCGAAGCTTGATTTAACCGTGTAAGCCTTGCCCAGGAAACCTTCGATGGTTTTTGCCTTGGCTGGTGATTCAACAATGACCAGATTCTCTATCATATTTTCCTTACTCCCTCGTTAATAAATCGACCACAAAATAAGATAATTACTATTTTTGACGCAAATTAACCTTTCCATGGACCAAAAACCCGGCAAAACTACAAAATATTTAATCATCCTCTGGTCCTTATACACCTTACCGCTCGTATTGTTCATAATCATCATGATTTTGATCGGTCAAGGGAAGATGGGTTTTATGCCTGAATTTGCCCAGTTGGAGAATCCCCAGACCAACCTGGCACCCTGATCATTACCGAGGATGGAGAACAACTGGGAAAATATTTCATTGAGAACCGTACCTATGTCAGCTATGAAGAACTGGCCCCCCACCTGGTTGATGCGCTTGTGGCTACTGAGGATGTCAGGTACTTCAGACATTCGGGAATAGATGTGAGGTCTCTTGTAAGGGTTGGCGTCTATTCGGTACTGCTAGGTAAGCACGAAGGAGGCGGAAGTACCATTTCCCAGCAGCTGGCCAAAAACCTGTTTCCAAGGGATACGACCATCAGGCGCTCAAGAATTGGCAAAGCCGGCCACCTGGCCATCGTGAAGTTTAAGGAGTGGAATACGGGCGTCAGGCTGGAGCGCAGCTATACCAAACAGGAGATTATTGCCATGTATCTCAATACTGTCGCCTTCGGTGGGGAGTCCATTGTTGGGATCCAGTCGGCATCCAAAACATTTTTTAATACCAGCCCTGATTCACTGACCATTGAACAGGCTGCCATCCTGGTGGGTATGCTGAAAGCCCCCACCGCATATAATCCGCGGATCAATCCGGAGCGCTCTTTGCAAAGGAGGAATACAGTAATCAGCCAGATGGAGAAATACGGATACCTGGATCCGGAAGTGGCCGATTCGGTGAAGCAGATGCCCGTGGTGGTGGATTACAACCTGGCCAGCCATCTGACCGGTAATGCCAGGCATTTTCGCTCTTTCCTTGCCGGGTTTATGAATAAAACCAAACCGGTAGAACCCGGTGAGGATGCGGAGCGCACTGGCCTGGGAAAGTTACAGGCGTGATTCCATCAGGTGGGCCGGGGATAACCTTTTTGGCTGGATCAATAAGAATTTTAAACCGGATGGGACCCAGTATAACCTTTACCGTGACGGCCTGAAGATTTACACCACCCTGAATTATAAAATGCAGGAATATGCCGAAGAGGCTGTTGAAGTGCATTTGAAAGGGGATCTGCAGCCAGCATTTTTCAGGGAGAAAGAGGGCAGGACCAATGCTCCCTTTGAGGATCTTACAAGGGAGGAAAGCCGGAACATTCTATACAAAGCTGTTCGGTGGACCGACAGGTACAGGTACCTGATCGCTGCGGGTGCCTCGTGGGATTCGGTACTGTATGTGTTCGACCAGCCTGTTCCCATGAAGGTATTTTCATGGGACGGACCCATTGATACAGTCATGTCACCCATGGACTCCATCAGGTATATGAAGCACTTCCTCAGGGCCGGATTCATGGCCATGGACCCTTCTTCGGGCCAGGTGAAGGCATTCGTCGGGGGACATAATTACCGTTATTTTCAGTATGAACAGGTGTACCAGGGACGCCGGCAGGTGGGTTCCACCATCAAACCCTTCCTTTACCTGCTGGCCATGCAGGAGAACTATTCTCCCTGTGAGATGATCCCCCTGGTTCCCATCACTTTTAAGGATGTGGTGAACGATTCTACCTACACTCCCAAAGCAACCAGCCAGCGCTTTGCCGGAAAAATGGTTTCTTTGAAATGGGGACTGGCCAACTCCCACAACTGGGTGTCTGCCTGGTTGTTCAAGAATTTCAACCCGGAGAATGTGATCAAGCTCATGCGAAAGATGGGTGTCACTTCCAATATTGATCCGGTCCCCAGCATGATTTATGGACCGGCCGACATCTCCCTTGAAGAGATGGTGGGAGCGTTTAATACTTTTTCCAACAGTGGGATCTATGTGGGTCCCAACTATGTGACCCGCATTGAGGACCGCTATGGCAATGTGATCTCTACTTTTCACCCGGTAGAGAATGAGGCCATCAGCGAAGAGACTGCATATCCTGATGCTAACCTTGCTGCGAAATGTGGTGGATATGATTGGCAGATACCAGGGCCAGATCTACTCGGGGACAGCCTATGGATTAAGAAGCAGATATGAATTCACGGGTGAAATGGCCGGAAAAACAGGAACCACTCAGAATCAGAGTGACGGCTGGTTTATCGGCATGGCACCGAAGCTGACAGCTGCAGCCTGGGTAGGAGCCGAGGACCGGTCCGCTCATTTCGATATGCTGGGTATGGGAGCTGGAGGAAGGATGTCCCTTCCCATTTATGCCGAATTCATGAAGCGGGTCTATGCCGACTCCACCCTTGGAATTACCCAGGAGGATGAGTTCCTCAAACCCCTTGATTTTTTCGTGGATCTGGATTGTCCAAATATTATGGAGGCCAGCAGCACCAGCGAATTTGATGATTTCTAGATTCTTCTTCCGGTGAACAGTTACTTTGTTCCCCTCTTTTTCGATCTGCCAGGAAGGGTGCATGATGTTTTGGCCTTCCTGAAATAGAGCAGGGTACGGATGCTTGTATCCCGGTTCTCATTCCCCTTTTTAAACTCCCCGCTGAATTCGTAACTGACCGAAAACGGGTGGTTTTCGTGAAAGAGCCTTATGATCTCCACCACGGTTGCGATCACCCTGTATACCTCCCCCCGGTTGGTTTCACTGTACTCATCCTCGAACTCCTCATTCAACACACTGAAGTTTACAATGTGCTCCAGGTAGCTCTTTTTCTTCCTGGCAAACAATACCTGGTATCGCAATCCGCTCTCCGTTTCAAAATAGTAGGCCTCCCCTGATTTGATGCTGGGAGCCTCCACGGGGAAGTGTTTCTACCATCTGAATTAATCCCTCCTTGAAAATCGGGACAGGTTTCTCTGACCGGAATGGTGTTTCATCCGAAAAGGTGTTTGGGAATTTCCTGGACCCTGGAGACTTCCACGATCTCCAGGTTGAACCTGGAAGCATCGATCCGTTTCCGGTTGAAGGCCGGCATGAGGATCCGCTTCATACCAAGTTTATCGGCCTCACCCAGTCGTTGTTCGATCCTGTGAACGGGTCTGATCTCGCCCGAAAGTCCCACTTCCCCGGCAAAACAGGTAAATTGGTCCACAGGGATATCCACGGTGGAGGAGAGGATGGCCGAAACCACAGCCAGGTCAATGGCCGGATCATCGACCCTCAAGCCGCCGGCGATGTTGATGAAGACATCTTTGCTGGCCAGTTTGAAGCTGGCCCTTTTCTCCAGGACAGCCAGCAGCATACTCAGGCGTCGTGTGTCAAAGCCTGTAGATGTGCGCTGGGGAGTACCGTACACGGCCGAACTGACCAGGGCCTGTACCTCGATCAGGATGGGTCTGATTCCTTCGACATTTGCTGCAATGGCCGATCCGCTCAGATCGGGCGGTTGCTGGTTGATCAGCAATTCTGAGGGATTGCTGATCTCAATCAGGCCTTCGCCCGTCATTTCAAACACACCGATTTCGGAAGTGGACCCAAAGCGGTTTTTGCTGGCGCGGAGGATCCGGTACAGGTGGTGGGAGTCTCCTTCAAACTGGAGTACAGTGTCCACAATATGTTCCAGCACTTTGGGGCCGGCAATGCTTCCATCCTTGGTGATGTGTCCGATCAGGATGACCGGCATGTGGTTCTCCTTGGCCTCCCTTAACAAGCTGGGCAGCGCAGTCCCTGACCTGGGAAATGGTACCCGGAGCTGACTCCAGATCCTCCGAGAAGAGGGTCTGGATGGAATCGATAATGAGCAATTGCGGCCGGGCCTCCTTCAGGTGGTCAAGGATCACCTGAAGGCTGGTCTCGGCCAGCACCTGGCACTGCCCCGATCCGAATCCAAGCCGGTCGGCCCTGAGTTTAAGCTGCTGGGGACTTTCTTCTCCTGAAATATACAGTGTATTCCTGTCGATTTTCAGCGCTACCTGAAGGGCCAGTGTGGATTTCCCGATACCCGGTTCTCCCCCGATAAGGATCATGGAGCCAGGAACGATACCACCTCCCAGTACGCGGTTAAACTCCTGGTTTTTCAGATCCATCCGTGCGACCTTCTCCGACGCAACCTGTTCGATGGATTGTGGAGCCACCCTGATTCTGCTTTCCTGGGAGGCCGAGCGTACCGGTCCTTTGGTGATCCGCTGTTCCACATATGTGTTCCACTCACCGCAGGAGTGGCATCTGCCCAGCCATTTGGCCGATTCAGCGCCGCAATTCTGACACAGAAATACAGATTTCGTTTTAGCCATCCCCCAATGAATAAGACCTAAAGGTAAACAAACCGCTGGAATGTTTTAGAGCCTCGGTTTTTTTGCGTACAAGTAAACCGAATGCCAGTATGCTCGCGAAAATATCCCTGCCGGGTAGAATTTTCCTTTATTTGTTCTTATTGAGAATGGAGGTGGTGCTGTACCCTTCCAGGGTGGGGATGGTGATGACCTTTCCGCCCCACGAAAGGAGTTCCTTATAACCCACAATTTCTTCCACTTTGTAGTCTCCGCCCTTCACCAGGATATCCGGCTTCAAAGAGGTAATCAGGTTCAGCGGAGTGTCCTCTTCAAAAAGGATGATGAAATCCACCATGCCCAGGGCACCCAGCATTTCAGCCCTGGCGTTCTGATCGTTCACAGGCCTGTTTTACCCTTCAGGCGGGAGACCGAACTGTCACTGTTCAGGCCGATGACCAGCAGGTCGCCCATCTCCCTGGCTTTGGAGAGGTAATATACATGTCCCCGGTGAAGGATGTCAAAACAGCCATTGGTAAATACAATCCGCTTGTTCTTTCTGAAGTTTTTGGAGAACAGCTGTCCTGCTTCTTCAGCAGTGATTAGTTTCTTTTTAATTGCTTCGTAGCCAAGCATTTCAGGGGTCGGTTTCCCCGGTTGTTTTTTTCCTTACGGAAAGCATGATAAGGGCATAGGATATAGCTCCAAGTAAGATGGTGAAAGAGGGAGTTGGACTCATGGGCCAGAATGGCATATGCACCTCCCTGTTCAAGAGACAGCCCGTAAACAAACACAAGTCCTCTTGATGTGATCCAGTGAAAGGCGCCAAATCCTGCTGTTACAGGGGCTGACATACCCAATCCTCCGATCACCAGTAGAAACACCCCATCTACAAATTTGAGGGATGATGTTTCCTTCAGGGCGAATACAACCACCCATGTCATCATGATATAGAGAAACCAGATCAGGACAGAATGGAAGAATGAATTCCCATTTTCGTTTCATCTTGTAGATGGTTTTCAGACCATCCAGGATCCCTTTCAGGAAACCGCCTATCCGGCGTACAAGGCTGAATCTGCCCAGTTGCTTCCGGAACAGGAACAGCAGGAGAAGCACCAGGGCCATGGAGCCCAGTACAATAAGCCAGAAAACGAACATTCCTCCAAAGGTGTCTGTCATTTTCTGACGGATGGGTTCAAACACCTGTTCGCCAAAGAAAGCTGCCGAATTTCTCCATCCAGCTGAACATCAGGTAGAGCATGATTAAAAGCAGCATCAACAGGTCAATAACCCTTTCAATGATCACCGTGCCAATGAGGGATTCCACCGGTATCTTCTCCCGTTTTCCCAGCGTAACACACCTGGTTACTTCTCCCAGACGCGGCAAGGCAAAGTTTGAAAGGTAGCCTACCATGAGGGAGTTGTAGGTGTTTTTAAAGGAGGGTTTGAAACCCAGTGGCTCAATGAGCAAAACCCAGCGGCGTGCCCTGGAAAAGAAGCTCAGGAATGCAAACAGCAGGGAGAGACCGATCCAGGCAAAGTTGGCCTCCCTGAGGGTAGCCCCAAGTTCATCCAGGGCAATACCCCGGAAGGCAAAATAGAGCAAAAGAACACCCAGCGCCAGGAACCCGGCAATTTTAAGGATTTGGAGAAGCGTTTTTTTCAAAGTGGAGATCAGGTTATCTTGTTGGTGCTGGTATCGGGAAAAATGATAGCCGGTTTGAATGAACGGGCCTCCTCAAATTCCATGGAGGCATAGGAGATGATGATGATGATATCCCCCACAGCCACCCTTCTGGCTGCCGGACCGTTCATGCAAATTTGCCCACTCCCTCTCTCACCGGTGATCACATAGGTTTCAAGGCGTTCACCATTGTTGATGTTTACAACCTGAACCTTCTCATTTTCGATCAGGTTTGCTGCATCCATCAGGTCCTCATCAATGGTGATGCTTCCAATGTAATTGAGATCTGCCTCTGTGACCGTTACCCTGTGTAATTTTGATTTGACTATTTCAATATTCATGATTGCTTTATTCACGCTGCAAAGTTAATCAAAAAACATATTATCTATAAGCCTCACTCCACCCAATACAACAGCAATGCATCCTACTTTGTTCACCCCTTCACTCCAATCTTTAACCGATATAAGCGCTTTATCTTCAACGATTTCAAAGTAATCAAGCTTAAATAGGGATTGTTTGCTAAAGGCTTCCCTCACCCAGGTTTTGATTTGGGCCGGGGAAAGATCAGGTTTCAGGCTGGCGGCCATTTCTAAGGGTCTGGTAAATAAATGGTGCCATTTCTCTTTCCCTGAACCCAGACGAACATTCCTTGAACTCATGGCCAGTCCGTCCTTCTCCCTGATGATGGGACAGGCCTTTATCTCCAGGTTCATGCCCATCATCTGAACCATATGCCGGATAATGACCAGCTGCTGGAAATCCTTCTGCCCGAAATAGGCCCTGTGAGGTTCTACTGCCTCAAACAGTTTGCTTACGATTTGCACCACCCCGTTGAAATGCCCCTTCCTGTGAGCTCCTTCCAAAACAAGGTCAAGCCCCTGAAGATCAAAGGTCCGCGTGTCGGTTTCGGGATACATCTCTTCCACAGAAGGCATAAATACAACATCCACATGATAAGGTTTCAGAAGCTCCAGATCTTTTTCAGGAGTTCTCGGGTACTTTTCAAGGTCAGAAGAATCATTAAACTGGGTGGGATTTACAAAAATGGAGACTACAGTGGCCTCGTTATCAAGTGTAGATCTTTCTACCAGGGAGAGATGGCCCTCATGCAGGGCTCCCATGGTGGGTACCAATCCGATGGTTTTACCCTGTTCACGTAGTTTATCCAGGTGCCTGGCCAACTCTTTTTTGGTGTTGAATACAATCATCCGGAAAGCATGGACTCAAAGATAGATAAAATGGAATCATTTTTTTTTAGTAAATTTGCATGATTTTCACAAGCAGGCAACCACAATGGAAAGTAAAAAGGTATTATTTGTTTCTCAGGAGATTACACCCTATTTACCAGAAACCGAACTTTCCCAAATCAGCAGAACCCTGCCCCAGGCAATCCAGGAGACCGGCAAGGAGATCCGAACGTTTATGCCCAGGTATGGAAATATCAATGAACGCAGGAATCAGCTGCATGAAGTGATACGGCTTTCGGGAATGAATCTGATCATTGATGATACGGACCATCCGCTTATTATCAAGGTAGCTTCCATTCAGGCAGCCAGGATGCAGGTCTATTTCATTGATAATGAAGATTATTTCCATCGAAAGTATACGGTGACTGATGCCAAGGGTTCTTATTTCAAGGACAATGATGAGCGGATGATCTTTTTTGCCAGGGGCGTTTTGGAAACTGTGCGAAAACTGCGCTGGTCGCCAGACCTGGTGCATTGTCACGGGTGGTTTACCTCGCTTGTTCCACTCTATTTAAAGAAAGCTTACAGGGAAGATCCCCTGTTTGCAGATTCGAAAGTTGTCTTCTCTTTTTATGACAATGGATTTGATCAGACACTGGATACCACTTTCTCTGAGAAAATTTTGGTGGACGGTGTATCGGAGGACCACATTGTTCAAGTCAAAGATCCCACTTATGAAAATCTGGTTGGACTGGCAGCAGCCCATTCGGACGGATTAATCCAGGGAAGCAGCAGTCTGCCTGAAACTGTCACCAAGGTACTGAAGAAATCGGGGAAGCCATTTCTCGATTATGCGGGGGATGAGAAATATGTGGAGAAGTTTTCCGTTTTCTATGACAGTATCCTCAACGTTTAATTTTTTCTATTTCAATAATGAAGAAGGATTTGTGGGTTATTGGGATCATTTTGATCACAGTGGGAATGTTATCATCTTGTTCGGTATGGGAGCCGGATCTCGGCAAGGACCTGTTGCCCCCGGGTGACAATGTATTTCTGTTTCACGATACCATTTTTGATATTCATGCTTACCCGGTGTCCGGGAATCCAGTGGTCTCTTCTGAAGTGTCCTATGATGCGTCCACCCTTTTTCTCCTGGGCAACATGGAGGATACCATTGTAGGGAAATCAGAAGCTTCATTATTCACCCAGTTTGATATTGGGGTTTTCCAACACGGTCCCAATACAGTGATTGATTCCATGCTGCTGCACCTCTATATCAGCGAATATGTTGGGAACACGCACGGCACATTTCATATCAAGGTGCATGAGGCCACAGAGCGCACTTATATGGATTCACTCTATTTTTCAGATCACCCGACCGAAGGCAATTACAATCCCGCAGTGCTGGGTGAAACTGAATTTACACCTGGGGAGGACGACACAGTGGCGATCGTGATCCAGGACCAGGCCTTCATCCAGAAATTCCTGGATGTTCAAACCGACACTGCGCTGTTTCAGAACGACAGCTTGTTCAAAGATTATTTCAATGGGCTTTATATAACTGCTACTTCCCAGGCCGAAGGGGGAGCCATTGCACGGGTAGGTCTCTCCAATCCGGTCTCCAGGTTGACCATCAGGTACGCCAACGACAGCACAGAAGTGGACTCCACGGCAGGAATGGATTTTACCTGGGCCACATTTCCCATTGAAGAGAATTATGCCCAGAAAATCAATGCATTTGCGCATGATCATTCCAACACAACCCTTTCCGGATTTATCAACAATGACAGTTCAGCGTCACCATTCTGCTATGTGCAGGGAATGTCTGGTGTAAATACCATGTTCTCTTTTACAGAACTGGATGAATGGCTTGAGGGAGGAAAGGTGGCGATCAACTCAGCGCAACTGATCTTTGAAGTTGTTCCCGAAGAGATCAGCGGGATCCCCATTGAAGAGCTACCCAGCCGCTTGATGCTATACAGCGAGCTGGAGGGTGGCCAGTTGGAATATATATATGATTTTCAGGCTGTGCGCGACGTGGATCCTACCATGTTTGGAGGGGACAAGAAAACATACTCCAAAGGCATGTTCCAGGATACCACCTACATCTATCAATTCAACGTAAGTTTGCACTTTCAGTCCATGGTGGACGGGACGAAAACAGACAACAATTTTAGACTCAGAGTGAATAGCGGAGTGAGAAATCCAGAAATTTGTAAGCTTTGGAGTAACCTTTATACCAACCCCAGACGTATAAGGTTAGAAGTAGTTTACCTAAAATTGTAATACCTGATGTGTGGAATAGTTGGTTATATCGGAAGCAGTGATGCTTATCCGATACTTATCAAAGGTCTTAAAGAGACTTGAATACCGTGGTTATGATTCAGCAGGGGTAGCCTTGCTCAATGGAGAAACCTCCATTTATAAAAAGAAGGGCAAAGTCCAGGAACTGGAAGACTTATATCAGGGGAAAAGAGACCAAAGGCACCATTGGCATCGGTCATACACGGTGGGCCACACATGGAGAACCCAGCGACCTGAATGCCCATCCCCACCATTCTGAAAAGGGATTATTCACCATTATTCATAACGGAATCATTGAGAATTATGCCGTTCTGAAGCAGGGCCTGATGGATCAGGGCATGAAGTTCTACAGTGAGACAGATACAGAAGTTCTGGCCAACCTGATCGAGTACATTTATACATCTCAGGAAGTGACTGTGAGATGTGCGGTCACACTGGCATTACAGAAGGTGATCGGGGCATATGGACTGGTGGTGATTTCCAGGGAGGATCCCAACCTGATGATTGCTGCCGCCGAAGCAGTCCGCTGGTGATCGGCCTGGGCGACAATGAATATTTCATTGCCTCCGATGCCACTCCCATCGTGGAGTATACCGACCGGGTGATCTACCTGAACAACGATGACATTGCCCTGATCGCAGGGATGAACTGGTCCTGAAGAACCTGACCAACGATGGGACCAAAGTCAATATTCAAACCCTGGACCTGGGGATTTCTGAGATTGAGAAGAATGGATTTGACCATTTCATGCTGAAGGAGATCTTTGAACAGCCCCGATCCATCAGGATACATTCAGGGGAAGGATCAATCCGGATACCAATGAGATTCGGCTTGGGGGACTTCAGCAGGTGAAGGACAGGCTGGTCAATGCAAGCGGATTGTGATCATCGCCTGCGGAACATCATGGCATGCCGGACTGGTGGGGGAATACCTGCTCGAGGACATGGCCCGGATACCGGTTGAAGTGGAGTATGCTTCCGAATTCAGGTACAGGAATCCACTGATCGGTCCGGAAGATGTGGTGCTGGCCATCAGTCAGAGCGGTGAAACCGCCGATACCCTGGCAGCCATTCAGCTTGCCAAGGAGGCCGGGGCCCTGGTCATTGGGAATATGCAATGTGGCCGGATCCAGATTTCCAGGGAAACCGATGCAGGGGTATATACCCATGCTGGTACGGAGATAGGAGTGGCATCCACCAAAGCATTTACCGCCCAGGTGACCGTGCTGACCATGATGGCCATGATGATTGGCAGGGAAAAAGGATTGCTCGATGAGCAAATTTGCGGAATTAATCAGTGAACTGAATGATATCCCGGGAAAGATTGAAAAGATCCTGGAACAGAATGATGAATTCAAGCGGATTGCTGAGATATACAAGGATGCCACCAATGCCCTTTACCTGGGAAGTGGGGTTTCTTTCCCGGTGGCACTTGAAGGTGCCCTGAAACTGAAGGAGATATCCTACATCCATGCAGAAGGATATCCTGCTGCTGAGATGAAGCATGGTCCCATTGCACTGATTGATGAGAAGATGCCGGTTGTATTTATTGCCACCAGGGATAGTTCCTATGAAAAGATTGTAAGCAATATCCAGGAGGTGAAAGCCAGGAAAGGTGTTGTCATTGCCATTGTCACTGAAGGAGATGAGACCATTCGGGAAATGGCCGATCATGTGATTGAAATCCCGGAAACCGATGAGGTCATGGTGGCGATTCCTGCTGTGGTTCCCTTGCAACTGATCGCCTATCACATTGCCGTGATGCGTGGATGCGATGTGGACCAGCCAAGGAACCTGGCCAAATCGGTGACTGTGGAATAAGCTGGCGATTAGCGTTTGTTGTACTGGTTATCATAGTAGGACTGATAGGCTCCCGAGGTAACCCTTTCCATCCATTCCTGGTTTTCCAGGTACCATCTACTGTTTTTTCCAGTCCCTCTTCAAAAGTGACAGAAGGTTTCCATCCCAGTTCATCTGGTGATCCTGGAGCTGTCGATGGCATAGCGCAGGTCATGTCCGGCCCGGTCCTTCACAAAGGTGATCAGTTCTGCTGAAGTGCCTTCGGGACGTTCCAGTTTTCTGATCCATGATCTGGCAGAGCAACGTGATCAGGTCGATATTCTTCCATTCGTTGAATCCCCCGATATTGTAGGTTCTGCCTGGTTCTCCCTGATGAAAAATCAGATCGATGGCAGCGGCATGGTCCATCACATAGAGCCAGTCCCGCATATTTTCCCCTTTCCGTAAATGGGAATCGGTTTCATATGAATGATGTTGTGAATGGCCAGGGGGATCAGTTTTTCCGGAAACTGGTTGGGTCCGTAATTGTTGGAGCAGTTGGAAATCACCACAGGCATCCATAGGTATGGTGGTAGGCTCTTACCAGGTGGTCGGAACTGGCTTTGGAAGCAGAATAGGGACTCGGGGATCATAGGCAGTCTCTTCGGTGAACAGTCCTTCACTCCCAGGCTTCCATAGACTTCATCGGTAGAGATGTGGTAGAAACGTTTGTCTTCCTATCCTTCCCATGCACTTCTGCAGGCATTCAGCAGGTTCACCGTTCCAACGATATTGGTATGGATGAAATCCATGGGATCTGTGATGGACCGGTCCACATGGGATTCAGCAGCCAGGTGGATCACCCCATCGATGTCGTATTCGCTGAACAGTTGCATCCAGGAAATGCTGCATCCACGATATCTCCCTTCATGAAACAGGTAATTGGGAGTGTTCTTCCATATCCTTCAGGTTCTCCAGGTTTCCTGCATAGGTGAGCTGATCCAGGTTGATGATCTTGGTAGTCCGGGTGATCTAGGACCAACTTCCTCACCACATGTGATCCGATAAATCCTGCACCTCCGGTGACCAGGAGTGGTTTTCATGATCCGATTTTATTTTTTCTGATCTGTTTCTCCCACTTCCAGGCAGATTGAAGGGTTTCCTCGATACCTATTTCTGCCTTCCAGCCCAGCTCCTCATTGGCATAACTGGTATCGGCAAAAACCTGCTCCACATCACCCTCCCTGCGGTCCACCACCTTGTAATTTACAGTTTCTCCCGTGGCTTTTTCAAAGGCCCGGATCACTTCAAATACAGAGAGCCCCTTCCCTGTTCCCAGGTTGAATACTTCAAAGGAGGCTTTCTGTTTCTTGTCCAGCAGGCGCTCGATGGCCACCACATGGGCCCGGGCCAGGTCCACCACATTGATATAATCCCTGATGGCTGAACCATCCGGGGTGTTGTAGTCATCTCCAAAAACTTTCAGGGTATCCCGGATCCCGATCGCTGTTTGGGTGATAAATGGAACCAGGTTGGCTGGGACGCCCATGGGCAATTCCCCGATCATTGCTGAGGGGTGTGCCCCGATGGGATTGAAATAGCGCAGCGAAACCACCCGGGTTCCAGGATGTGGAGACCACCACATCCTGCAGGATCTCTTCAGAGATCTGCTTGGTGTTCCCATAGGGTGAATTGGCGGCCTGAACAGGGGCATTCTCGGTAACCGGAATGATTTCCGGCTGTCCGTAAACCGTGCAGGAGGATGAAAATACAATGTTGGTCACATCGTGTTTCTTCATGGCCTCCAGCAGGTGCACCAGGGAGAGCAGGTTGTTTTCATAGTAGGCAAGTGGCTTTTCAACACTTTCACCCACTGCTTTATAGGCGGCAAAATGGATCACGGCCTCAATATCCGGGTATTTTTCAAAGACGGCGAAGGTGGCGGCCTGATCCCTCAGGTCCACTTCTTCAAAATGCGGTCTGTCCGGTGATCTCAGTAATACCGTCGATCACTTCCCTGTTGGAATTCTCCAGGTTATCGAGGATCACCACCTCCATCCCTGCTTCCATCAGTTCAACCGCGGTATGAGACCCGATGTAACCTGTTCCTCCTGTTACAAGTATTGTTGCCATATGTTATTTGTGTTAAAGACTCCAGTAATTGAATGAATCCATCTCCCCCTGAAAATTCCTTTCAGATCTGCAAATACAGCTCCCGGGTGGGTGATGGATTTGAAATAGGCCTCATCCAGTTCCGCATATTCCTTATGATTGACAGCCACCACAATACCATGGTATGGTCCCTGGATGGAATCGGACCAGTTCAAAACCGTACTCTTCCTTGATCTCTTCGGGTGAGGCATGGGGATCCACCACATCCACTGTAACCCCGAATTCTTTCAGTTCAGCAATCACATCAGCCACTTTGGAATTCCGGATATCACTTACATTTTCCTTGAAAGTGGCACCCATCACCAGTACCCGGCAATCCTTCAGGTTGGGAAAGGTGGAAGAAAGTTTCAGGGTCACCTGCCTGGCCACATAGGCTCCCATGCTGTCGTTGATTCCCCGTCCGGCATTGATGATCTGGGCATGGTGTCCGAATTTCATGGATTTATAGGTGAGATAATAGGGATCCACACCAATGCAATGTCCACCCACCAGTCCGGGATAGAAATTCAGAAAATTCCATTTTGTTCCTGCAGCTTCCAGCACTTCATAGGTATTGATGCCCATTTTGTTAAAGATCATGGAGAGTTCATTCATGAAGGCGATGTTGATATCCCGCTGGGTATTTTCAATGATTTTGGCGGCTTCAGCCACCTTGATGGAAGAGGCCCTGTGCACACCGGCTTCAATGACCAGTTCATAGGTTTTGGCAATCTCTTCGGCCGATTCCTCATCACAGCCCGACGAAACCTTGGTAATCTTGGTGAGTGTATGCTGGCGGTCTCCCGGATTGATCCGTTCAGGAGAAAAGCCCACTTTGAACTGATCCATGTATTTCAGTCCTGAAATCTTTTCCAGGAGCGGGATGCAGTCTTCTTCTGTACACCTGGGTAAACTGTGGATTCATAAACCACATAATCACCTTCGGAAAGCACTTTCCCAACGGTTTCGGTGGCTGACAGCAGCGGGGTCAGGTCAGGTTTTTTATGTACATCAATGGGGGTGGGAACAGCCACAATATAAAATGAAGCCTCCTTCAGGTCCTCCATATCTGAAGTGAAATGGATGTCACATCCTTCAAAATCTTCTTTGACAGTTCATTGCTTGGATCGATCCCCTTTTTCATCATTTCCACGCGATCGGACTTTATATCAAAACCAATGACTGAAATTTTCCTGGCAAATTCAAGGGCAATGGGCAGTCCCACATAACCCAGGCCGATCACAGCCAGTTTTTTCTTCCTGCTCAGCAGGTCATCATAAATCATTTTCTATGTTTTTAATTATGGGATGATACGTCGCCCTTGATTCCAACCGGGGCTGTATTTCTAATGTTGTAAACGGTCTGAATGGCAGATCGTCCGGCCTCCAGTCCGAATCCTTTTCCTTCCAGGATTTTTTCATAGGAGATGGTATGCAGATCGGTAAATCCTCCACTGAATTCGATCTCCTTTCCGTCCATGGTGATGGAACGGTAAGTTCGCTGTCCGTTCTTTTTGATCTCCCTGGGAATATCATTGTAGTCAATGCTCAGAAACCATCTGTACCCGGGCTTTCTCCAGTTCCAGGAACCCGGCAGCTTTGTCCTTTTTCAGCAGGTGAACCACGTTTTGTTTTACATCTCCAAAGATCCAGGTAAGCATATCGAAGAAGTGGACGCCGATATTGGTGGCAATCCCTCCCGATTTCTCCACATCTCCTTTCCATGAATAATGATACCAGTTTCCGCGGCTGGTAATGTAGGAGAGATCCACATCATAGATTTTATCTGCCGGACCCTTCTTAACCTCTTCCCGCAGTTCAAGAATGGATGGGTGAAGTCTCAGTTGAAGGATGTTCCAGACCTTTTTCCCGGTCTCCTTCTCATAATCCCTGAGCGCATCAATGTTCCATGGATTCAGCACCAGTGGTTTTTCACAGATGGCATCGGCCCCATTCCTCATGGCGAAGCGGATATGTGAATCGTGCAGATAGTTGGGAGAGCAGATGCTTACGTACTGAACGCGGGTTCCCTGCCTGTTCAGTTTGGCAATATGGCGGTCGAAACGTTCAAATTCAATGAAAAAATCTGCTTCAGGAAAATAGGAGTCGATGAAACCCACACTGTCGAAACGATCCAGCGAGGCCACCAGGTTATTCCCGGTTTCCCGAATGGCCCTTACATGCCTGACGGCAATGTAACCTGCCACACCAATGATCGCAAAATTCTTATCCCTTCCTTCCATCTTATTCTCCTTTTTTTCTTACCTGGTTGTTTTCAGAATGTATTGTGTTTTGCTTTCCGGACAGCTTGCCTTGCCGTCAGCGTCAAATTCAAGCCTGTGTCCGAATTCACTCATCCATCCCACATGTTTTCCCGGGTTCCCCACAACCAGTGCATAGGGTTTCACTTCCCGGGTGATCACTGCTCCTGCCCCTATAAACGCAAAATTACCAATATTATTCCCACAAACAATGGTGGCATTGGCTCCGATGGTAGCTCCTTTTCCAACCACTGTTTTCATGTATTCATCCTTTCTTTTAATGGCACTGCGCGGATTGATCACATTGGTAAAAACCATGGAAGGCCCCAGGAACACATCATCTTCGCAAATCACCCCGGTATAGATGGAAACATTGTTCTGAACCTTCACATTGTTGCCCAGGGTAACATCAGGGGAGACCACTACATTCTGGCCCAGGTTGCAGTTCTCCCCAATGACACAACCGGTCATGATGTGGCTGAAATGCCAGATCTTTGTACCTGCACCAATCTGAACTCCCTCATCAATAACGGCCGTTTCGTGTGCGAAATAGTTTTGCATGGGTCAGGAATTAAAATAAGCCTTGATTTGTTCGCAGATATGTACCAGTTGCTCCTCTTCCAGTTCGGTGTGCATGGGCAGGGAGAGAACCCTGCCTGAAAGGCTTTTCCGAAACCGGCAGGTCTCCGCTTTGATACCCCAGGTCATTGTATGCCTTTTGGAGGTGCAGTGGAACCGGGTAATAGATCATGGACGGAAATTTTTCTCCTGGAGCCATTGTTTCAGTCCGTCCCTTTTCTTTGCAGGGACCTGGATGGTATACTGGTGGAAGATATGGGTAGAAAAGGGGGACCGCACAGGGATCTGTAGTTCACCGATTCCTGAAAGGGCCCGGTCATAATGGGCTGCCGCTTTTTGCCTGGCAGCATGGTAATGGTCCAGGTGCCTCAGTTTCACCCTGAGGATGGCGGCCTGAAGGGTATCGAGCCTGGAATTCACGCCCACCTGGTCGTAGTAATACCGTTCACGACTCATCCCATGGTTTACCAGTGAACGAAGCAGGTTTCCAAAGCTTTCATCCCTGGTAAACAGGGCCCCTCCGTCCCCGAATGCACCCAGGTTTTTGGAAGGGAAAAAGGAGGTGGTCCCCATATGACCGATGGTCCCTGCTTTCCTTTGGGTACCATCCTTGCTGGTATAATCGGCCCCTATGGCCTGGGCATTGTCTTCAATCACGTAGATCCCGAAGCTGCGTGCAAAATCCATGATCCGGTCCATATCGGCACACTGCCCGAACAGATGCACGGGGACAATGGCCCGGGTACGGTCTGTTACTGCCTGCTCCAGCAGGTCAGGATCCAGGTTGAAGGTATCCTCCCTCACATCCACAAAAACCGGTTTCAGCCCCAGGAGCCTGATCACTTCAACGGTGGCAATGAAGGTAAAAGGAGTGGTGATCACCTCGTCACCAGGCTGCAGTCCGAGGGCCATCATGGCCACCTGAAGTGCATCGGTCCCATTGCCGCAGGCGATGGTATGCGGAACCCCCATATAGGCGGCCAGTTCATCCTGGAACAAGCTTACATCTGCACCCCTGATAAAGGCCGTCGAATCGATGACTTCCTGTATGGCCTGATTGACTTCCGCTTTGATTTTAAGATATTGACCGTGAAGGTCTACCATCCTGATCTCATTCATAGTCTGTTCGTCCTTTGGTACTTGCAGGAATAGTCTACGAATATAATAAAAATTGCGGGTTGATAACTTCGTTTTGAAAAGCTCTGATGTCTGATTACTTTTATGCAACAAAAGTCAGCAAAGTGACCATCGGAAATACCATCAGACAACTTCTGGAAGAGGGTAAAAAAGTGATCCTCCCCGGTTTCGGGAATCTAGAAGTTATTGAGACCGGCCTCGGGGCGCCCACATCGGGAAAAAGGATCGATCCGCCCGGCTCGATCATCCGGTTCGACAACAGTTACAGCAAAGATGACAGCCTGGTGGCCAGCACGTTTGCCGCAAATGCATCCATGGACCCGGAGGAGGCCGGACAACAGGTACTGGAACTGGTGGATGCCATCAAGTTTGCATTGGATAAGGGTGAACCCTGGGCAGTGGAGGGTGCGGGGACTTTCAGCAGGGATGATGACGGGAAGGTTCACTTCCAGCCAGAAAAGGGCTGGGTTCTTGAACCGGACCAGTATGGACTTGAATCTGTGGATCTGCTTGAGCTTGACGATGAGCCCGAAGTGAAGGAGGCTGTTGAACAGCCAGAGGAAAAAGAGAAGGTCCCTGAGCAAGAAGCCCTGGATGAGAAGGTCCCACCTGTGAGTCTGGTCTCTCCCAAACCTGCCACAGCGGTGACTCAGAAAACCACCAGGTCATCTGCCCCAGTGCATGAACCCTGGAAGGCCGAGAAGAAATCGAAAAGCGGGGTCAATCTGTGGAAGATTATATGGATTGTAGCCGGTTCACTGGTTGTGATCCTCTTGGCCCTGATCCTCATTCCTTCCGATAAACTACAGGTGTTTGAAGGAAAGGATGGTACCGAACAGCCAGCCGCAGGAGAGCATCCGGCCGGAACTGTTACCGAAGGAAGCTCCCAGGGTGATATGGAGACCGTTGACTCTGAAAAACCGGTTGTTTCAGAGCCGGAGCAATCTACCCCGGCAGAGGATCTTCCACCCGAACACAAATATTTTCTGATCGCCGGTAGTTTCAAACACCTGGGCTATGCCAGTGAGCTTCAGGACAAGCTGAAGGCAAGGGGTTACCATGCTGAGGTGATGGTTACTGAAAACAGGATGTACAGGGTAAGTGTTAGCTCTTATGCCACCAAGGTCGAGGCCGAAAGGGAACTCTCAAGGATCAAATCTGTTCCCGGGCTGGAATCGTGCTGGCTGCTCTCCAATGAATAACCCCGGGTTTAATTGATCGGTGACCCGTTAATGGCATCTTCCGTGGGCTCCACAAAATGAAGCGATCCATCCGGATTCTCCGACAACAGGATCATTCCCTGTGATTCGATGCCTTTCAGCTGACGCGGGGCCAGGTTGGCCAGCACAGAGACCTTTTTCCGGGGAGAGACTCTGCTTCGTAGTATTCCGCAATTCCCGAAACGATGGTTCGTTTTTCGAATCCCAGGTCCACAAGCAACCTGATCAGTTTTTTGGTTTTGGGCACCTTTTCTGCTTCCAGGATGGTACCGCAGCGCAGGTCCATTCGGGTGAAATCATCAAAGGTAATTTCATCCTTGAGGGGGGCTGCTGCTATCTCATCCTGGTTCTCTTCTTTGGTTTTCATCAGCTTATCGATCTGTGCCTGAATCTGGTCATCCTCGATCTTTTCAAACAGCAGCGAGGCCTTCTCAATGGGATGACCGGGTTTCAGAAGATCGGTGGTACCCAGCAGGGCCCAATCTGTCCGCCTCAAAACTGATAAAACCCCTGAGCGTTTCCATGGAGAAGGGGAGGAAGGGATCCAGCAACAGGGTCAGGTTGGCGGTGATCTGCAGCGAGATATTCAGGATGGTCTTTACCCGCTCGGGATCGGTTTTGATCACCTTCCAGGGTTCGGTGTCGGCCAGATATTTGTTCCCCAGTCGGGCCAGGTCCATGGCTGTTTTTATGGCCTCCCTGAATCGGTACAATTCCAGGCTCTGCTCTGTGCTGGCGGCAATTTTTCCGATCTCGGCAAGCACCTGGCGATCACTGTCCAGCAGGCTGGTCACTTCTGGCACTTTCCCGTCGAAATATTTGTGAGTAAGAACCAGGGCCCGGTTTACAAAGTTCCCCAGGATGGCTACCAGCTCATTGTTGTTGCGGTTCTGAAAATCCTTCCAGGTAAAATCATTGTCCTTGCTCTCGGGAGCATTGGCACAGAGCACATACCTGAGCACATCCTGTTTGCCGGGGAAGTCCTCCAGGTATTCATGAAGCCATACGGCCCAGTTCCTGGAGGTGGAGATCTTGTCGTTCTCCAGGTTCAGGAACTCATTGGCCGGAACATTATCGGGAAGAATATAACTGCCCTCGGCTTTGAGCATGGTGGGAAACACAATGCAATGAAAAACGATGTTGTCCTTCCCAATGAAGTGAACCATTTTTGTCTCCTCATCTTTCCAGTATTTTTCCCAGTCGGGGGTAAGCTCCTTGGTGGCTGAGATATAACCAATGGGTGCATCAAACCAAACATACAGAACCTTTCCGTCTGCTCCTTCTACGGGAACGGGCACGCCCCAGTCCAGGTCCCGGCTCACTGCCCTGGGATGCAGTCCCTGGTCGAGCCACGATTTGCACTGTCCGTATACATTGGGCTTCCACTCTTTGTGCTCTTCCAGGATCCACTCCTTCAGCCAGGGCTCATATTTGTCAAGGGGCAGGTACCAGTGTTTGGTCTCTTTCAGTTCGGGTTTGCTCCCGCTGATGGTGGAGGTTGGATTGATCAGGTCGGACGGACTCAAGGAGGTACCGCACTGTTCACACTGGTCACCATAGGCGGAAGTATTACCGCAGTGGGGGCATGTTCCACAAATGTACCGGTCAGCCAGGAAGGCTCCAGCCTCCTGGTCGTAATACTGTTCAGAGGTCTTTTCCATAAAGACACCCTTTTCATTCAGTGTCCTGAAGAATTCCGATGCTGTTTCATGATGCACCTTATTGGAGGTGCGGGAGTAGATATCGAAAGAGATTCCGAAGTCTTCAAATGCCTTTTTATTGATGGCATGGTAGCGGTCCACCACAGCCTGGGGGGAGATCCCTTCGTTCCTGGCTTTCAGGGTAATGGGCACGCCGTGCTCATCCGATCCGCATATGGAGATCACATCCCGTTTCTGCCGTCGCAGGTACCTCACATAGATATCTGAGGGTACATACACCCCGGCCATGTGTCCCAGGTGAAGCGGACCGTTGGCATAGGGCAGGGCAGAGGTAATCAGGTATCTTTTGAAGGTCTTCTGTGTCATGTTCAAATGCTTTGGGATCGCACAAAGATAGTGATAAAATGATCCGGCAAGCAAGCAGATATGGCTGATTCAGGAAGCCCTGGTCACATGTATAGGTAAAAAGCAGGATCCATGAATCAAGTTGACAAAGGCAAAAGGGCAGAACAGCTGGCAGCAAGGTACCTGCGGGCAAGGGGATATCACATCTGGAAGTCCAACTGGCGATGGGGTAAGCGGGAGCTGGACCTGGTGGCCCTCTACCGCCGGGAACTGATTATCGTCGAGGTAAAAGCCCGGGACGGAAACGGGGTGAATAATCCCTCGGAGGTGGTCAATCATACCAAGCAGCGCAACATCATTTTAGCCACCGAGGCCTTCATCAGACTTTACGATTGCCGGCGGCCCACCCGCTTTGATGTCATTGCAGTGGTATACAGCAAGACAGGTGTGGAGCTTGAGCACATCGAGAACGCCTTCTTCCCGGCTATTGAATAGCAAAAACCCCTTGGAATAGTGTACCTAATTAGATACCTTTACCCCGAATTATGTCATTGATTGACTCTTTCAATGGCATAAAAATATATGTGTATTATGGAGATCATATGCCACCCCATATTCATGTGTTTTACAATGAATACCATTCGGTATTCGCAATTGAATCAGGCATGTCACTGGGAGGAAGTATCCCGGGAAGACAAAAAAAAGCAATCAGAATATGGTTAAATCAATATGGTAAGCAGATACTTGAAATATTTTATAGGCTAAATCCTGAGCAGCATGAGAAGAAAAATCCAAATTCCAAGAATACTAAAGATCAATTGGATTAAGGGACTTTCTGTTGGTGTAGTATTCAATAACGGAGAGTCCAGGGTGATTGATTTTAAGGATGTGCTCAACCAGGTTAGGGTGAGTGAGGATTCTCCAGCATACAAGCTTAATAATCCTGAAGAATTTGCAAAAATGGAATTGGAAGGGTATACCTTGTCCTGGAGGAATGTATCGGAGACTATTACAGGCCTGGATGGGAGTCCAAAGGAAGTACCTTATGAGATCGGCCCCGACATTCTATTCGAATTGAGCAAACCTGAAAAACCTGATTCAAACCAGCAGCTTGGCCGGCTCATCAAAGCGTGCAGGAGAAAATCCGGATTGACCCAACAGGAACTTGCCAATAGAAGTGGAACCACAAGAACCTACATTTCAAGAATTGAGAACAATCATTCTGACATTGAGCTTGGAACCTTACGGAAGATCATTGAGGTGGGACTGGGAAAACAGTTACAGATACAAATTTCATGATTTTTCCATTATCTTAGCCGGAAACGATTTAAGCTTTCAGATATGAAAAATCTATTTTCAGTTTTAGGTCTTGCGATCTTGATGATGCTGGCCATGACATCCTGTGCTGATCCGGATGCAAGCACCCAGTTGACCGATGGTATATGGAACTTCGATGATATGACCACCGACAGTGAAGATGACAACATAAAAGGATTAATTTTACTGGGAAAAGCACTGCTGACAGATGCAACCATGGATTTCCAGTCCGATAAAACATACATGATGGATTCTCCCTTGGCGGACGAACCCGAAACCGGTACCTGGTCACTGATCGGGGACGATCAATTGATCCTTACCCCGGATGATGACGGCTTTCCCTCTACGGCAAATATTAATGAGTTGACAAAAGACAAGCTCAAATATGTAGAGACTTTTGTTGACCAGGAGATGAATGCCTATTCGGTCACCACGAGCTGGGTGAGGTAATCCTCCTTACTGCCTTAAGATTTCTAAAGCGGAACAAGCTTTACACAGGGATCAATATCCTGGGACTATCGCTTTCCCTGGCAGTCTCCTTTATCATCCTCCTGTTTGTGATCAATGAGTTCAGTATGACCATGGCGGGCACCCCTTATGTTCTGGCCAACACCCTGAAGGAGGAGTTTCCACAGGTTGAAGAGGTCGTTACCCTGCGCTACGTGAGGCCCTTCAGCCTGAAACAATCGGATCGTTTTATCAATGTTCAAAGTGCCCTTGCAGCCAGTTCCGGGGTCTTTGATATATTTACCATTCCACTGGTGGGGAGCCCCCTGTATGAAGATCCCCTGGGGGATCTGAATTCCATTGTATTGTGTCGTAAACTGGCCGAACAGTTCTTCCCGGATACGGATCCGGTCGGGAAAGAAATAGACGCCATGGTCAATAATGCCGAACAGGTATTTATTGTCAGCGGTGTATTTGAAGACCTTCCTGTGAATTCCACTTTCAAGGCAGAATGTTTGGTGAACAGTGAGTGGACCCTGGCCCCCCTGAATGAATCACACAAAAGAACAGATATTGATAAGAGCTGGAGCGATAATTTCTGGAGGACATGGATACTGCTTTCTGAAGATGCAAGTCCTGAAATGCTTGAAGAACAACTGGACGCCCTGGAGAAGAAGCACATGGGTGAGGAACCGCAATTTCAGTATTCACTACAGAATTTGTCTGATGTGTACCTCAGATCGGAAGACGTGGGAAATACGTTCACCAGCGGAAACATGAAAAAGATCCGCCTGTTTTCCATGGTAGCCTTCCTGATCGTTCTTATCGCGGCCATCAACGACATCATGAAATGGCTGAACACCTATCCTTACCGTGTGGCAATCGGCTGGTGGGTATTTGCAGTTGCATTTGCAATTGCAGCCATTGTGGTGATCTCCACAGTATATATTCACTCTCGGCGGGCAAGCCGGATCAATCCTGTGGATGCGTTGCGGTATGAGTGATTCTTATTGAAGGAAGTTAGATTTCCTTAAAATACCTGATCTTCATTTCATTCTGGCCCTTGTGCTCCAGGCAGGAATAATTCCATGGAACCGATGTCAAGGTTTCGTGAAAAGGATGCTCCTCCCGGGTGTCTGAGCGGAGCAGATGAATGGCAAAACCACCGGGCCTGGTTACCCGCTCAATCTCCTTCAACTCTTCCGGAAGATTCCACCCAATGGCATTGGACGTGATCAGCACATCAAGGGAAAAATCTGGCAGGGGAATGGAATCCAGGGTTCCGTCCATCACATAGAGATTCTCCGCCTTTTCCCTGGAAGCCCTCTCTTTCATGAAAGAACGTAAACTGGTGACCGGTTCCACAGCAAAAACAGTAAGAGCCAGGGGTGCTACCATAAAAGCAATCCTGCCCGATCCGGCACCCACATCAGCAATCACTTTGTTTTCAAGAGGGGCGATGGAAGTAATCTCATCCAGGTCCCACTTGATGGGTGCCTGAGCATTAAATCGTTCCGGGAATTTATTGTAAATAATCAGATCGGCGATCTCCCAGAGCGCTTCCTGGCATTCCTCATGATTGAGCCTCTTATCAATGATGGGTTTGTGCTCCTCCAAAATTCCGTCGAGAAAGGATGCGAGTGGCGGATGTTTGGCAAGCAGGAATCTTTGAACCACAGGATGGTTTCGAAGCAGGGTGGCAAATTCTCTCTCCGGTACCCGTTCGGGCAGGTTTTTTACCTGAAATGTTTCCAGCAGAAACAGATCCTCTGCTTGCAGTGTAATATCAGGAAACAGGGACCTGAGTTTTTGTGAATATGGCATCTCTTCAGCCTTCAGTCATTAGGGATTCGATCGCTATTCGTCCAAGTTAGTGAACATTTCCCCCCGGGTCAATAACCCTTGTGGTCTAATCTTGAAAGTGAGGTATATGATTGAGCTTGTATCCCATCTATATATAAGATTTGGATATATCGGAAATAAATACATATATTTGTATCATGATATCAAAAGATTTGCTCAAAGGCACGCTAAAAACCATTGTTCTGAAACTTCTGGAGGAGAACGGTAGAATGTATGGTTACGAGATTACCCGGGAGGTAGAAAGACTTACTGAAGGCAAGGTGCAACTCTCATGGGGAGCCCTCTACCCGGCGCTTCATAAACTGGAATCGGACAAACTGATCACTTCCGAAGAGGAGAGTATCGGCAGAAGGGTGCGCAAATACTATCGACTTACCGAGTCGGGCACCAGTGCAGCCAAAGAGAAGATTCAGGAATTCATCGATTTTGTGACCATCATGGGACGGGTCCTGGATACAGGTCCCAGCCTGAACCTGGCTTAAATAAATGGCTGAACTGACCAGCAGGGAATTTGACATCCTCAGCAAGGAGATCGACAAGCAGGGTTTAACCTACACCCAGCTTCAGAAAGAACTCCTTGACCATCTTTGTTGCGACATCGAAGCAAGGATGGATGAAGGGATCGAATTCCTAAAAGCCTTCGAGGAGGTCAGAAAGCAGCTCGAAAATGACAGGATCCAGAAGATCCAGGAAGAAACATTGATTCTTATAAACCAAAAATACCGGATGATGAAAAAGTTCATGTATATCCTTGGAACCCTTGCTCCTTCCCTTTTGATTGTGGGAGCCATCTTTAAGATGATGCACTGGTTTGGCGCCAGCATTCTCATTACCCTGGGCACCTTCCTGCTGGCAGCAGTCTACCTGCCTGTTTTTGCCATGGTGAGCATACGCGACACCCGTGAAAAAGGGAAGAAAGTCAACAAGCCCCTCTATATCACCGGCGTAATCACCGGTTTTATTTTCCTGACAGGTGTACTCTTCAAGATCATGCACTGGCCGGGTGCCAGTATTGCCCTTATCGTTAGTTTACTGATTTTAGTAGTTCTGTTTATCCCCTTCCTGGTCATCCACGCGCTCAGGGACAAAGAGAACCAGATTCAGAATTTCTCCATCCTGATATTTATCCTGGCCATGATGGGTGTGAACATCATGGTCATTGCCCTGAAGGTTTCTAAAAACGTTCTGGTCTCCATGAAGGTGACCGCAGAAAGTGCGATGGTAACCAGCCGGACCATGGAAGCAAATAATGCCCTGTTCCTGAATCCAGACTCACTGCCGGACCAGGCTGGAATCATCCGTGAAAAGAGCAATGAGCTGGATACATATATCCAGGAGATCATGGCCGAGATCGTATTGCTTTCCCATGAGAAAAACCGACCGGCGGTAGGAACGGACCTTTCCATCGATCTGGATAAAGCAAGCTTTTTTGATGTTCACAGCAGTGTCTCCCGGGTCATTTTTGGTGACGAGAAAACTACGGGAAAAGGAGAAATCCTGGTGGCTTCCCTGGAATCATACAAGGAACTGTTGCTGGAGAATGCCGGACCCGAGCTTGCTGCATCCATTGACCAGTTGCTATACACCGGTCCCATGGGCGAATATCAGGAATCCTGGTTGTCTTACAATTTCAACCAGGCCCCCATGATAGGCGCCCTGAATGCCCTGGCCAGCCTGCAGGTCAGCATCCGCTTTCTCGAGGGCGAGGTGCTGCGGGATGTACTTTCAGCATCCCTATTCCAGTGAAACTGATGCCAATATCCCTTCAGAGCTCCAGGTTGCTCATCTCTTCTGTAATGCGGAAGTCCGACTCAGGGTAATCGTAGATGGGGACGCGGTGTTCGGTCTGGCCCAGGGAATAACCATAAAGGCCTTCGTAGTCGTGGCGGTCTTCGCCCATCTCTTCCAGCTGGTCCAGGTACTCATGGATTGATTTGGACTCAATAATCACCACTTTGCCCATTTTATGGATGATGGGGCTATGTCGACGGGTCTCATCGTGGTCGAACTCCAGGATCCTCCGGCCATAGCGTGTGATACCAATCATTCTGAAAGTCAGACTTTTACCCACACCCGGTAGATTCAGAACATTGCGGTCGGTGGCCAGAAAGGGCAGACCTGAGAAGCGCCTGAGTGCTTCAATATTTTCCTCCATCGAGTTGGCCTCCTCAGGGAACTTCCGGATCGTATCATAGTACTTTTTGTCGATCTTTCCGGCCACCTTTTCTTCGAGCTGCTCCTGGACTACCCGGGCATTGGGAGCAAATCCGGCATTGTTTTCCATGTACCCTTTCACCGTGAATGTGTAGTAAGGAAGAACACCCACGTCGTTCAGCACTTTGCGGAGTTTTGCTGAATGCCCTCTTCGGGACGCAGCCGCAGTGAAGACTTGCTGGTTTATTACGGTCCAGCCTGCAGCCATAAGCCTTTGAATGGCCAGTCGGGATTCGGGAGTTATCTCCATGGGAGACACAAAATGTGTCTGGATTAGAAACTGGCGGACACCTACCCCCAGGGCTTTTTCCCGGAAGGCAAGGAGGATATTCAAAAGGTTCAGGGTGATCCGTTGAGGGAGATATACCGGCAGCCGGGTTCCGATCCTTACCCTCACAAGTTCGGCCAGTTTTTGTCCCTCGGGCAAGCTCCGGTTTCGTTCAGCTTTCCGTTGCACCATGAGGAAGATCTCGTCCAGCAGCTTACTTAGAGTGTTGTCGGAACTCATCAGTCCGTCACCCCCCGTAATCAGGATGTCCCTGAGCTGGGAGTCCTCCTCGAAATATTGTAGCAGTTTCTTCAGTTTCTGGTCCCACTTGTCTCCGGGGGCAAGCTTTTCCAGATTGAAGTTCAGGTGTCCGCTCTGGAAATCGTACATGCGCTGGCAAGAGGAACAAAGACCTGCACAAGCTCTGCCCATTGAGTCCGGTATCAGTATGGCAACCTCGGGGTAGCGCCGGTGAATGTTGTGTCCTTCGGGCAGGATCCAACCTGCAGCATTGGGTTTTCCATCCTCCACCTGGTCCTCCTTCTCCCAGGCCACGATCTTGCCAAACTCTTCCACCAGCTGCTGGCTGTAAAGGATGTAGTAGCGGATGGCCAGGTCGGCCCCTACGGCAAAATAGGGCACACGCACATGCAGCAGGGAGAGGTAATAGGGATTGACGAAAAATGGAATACGAGCCTGTTCAGCCTCCTTGAGGATCTTCATGGTGTCAGGATCCAGTGAATGATCAAGCATTTTGTTCAGCAATTCGGGCGATCGCACAGCAAAGCGCAGGTGAAAATGGTTTTCCTCCCACCATTGCAGCATCTTCTCCATTTTTGTTTCTTCCGAAGTCCCCTGCTCGAAAAAATATCGTCGGCTGCTTATCTTGCCACTGCTGATGAGGTCCCTGAGAATTCTGATGATCCGAAGCTTGTTCTCCTCCCGGAGTTTCACTATCCTGGGATCCAAACCGGATGGAAAGCGGTCCATCCATTCCTGAATCCTTTCCGGGGAAAATTCCGGAGTCCTGCTGTCACCCCTGAGCTGGCGAAACAGCATGATCATGTCAATAAAGAAACCTGGTTTCGCCCCACCGGTTCCCCTTGTTACGGCCAGCCAAATAAGCCTGAGGGGATTGCTTACTGCGATCTCCCCGTGGAGATTCTGGTCAGGGTACTCTTTTCCCGCATGATCGATGTAGTCCAGAATCCGGATGATAGCATAATCACCCCACTCCAGCTTCTCAAATAGTTCCCGGGTGGCATGCCTGGCGTGATAGAAGCGGAAGGCATTCTCCCGGTCCTTCAGGCTTTTCTCGATCCATTCCCTGACCCCTACCACTACCTCGGTCTCGTTCTTCGAATTTCGCAGGATCTCTTCTAGGGTCGGGTTCTCAGTGAGCAGCTGCCTGAGCAGCTTGTGTGATTTCACATTGATGGCAATACGGTCCAGCTTTTCGATTTCAGTCATAATGGAAAGGCTTAGACCACAAGTAAAGTAAAAAGTGTACGTGATTCAAGTAAAATTGCGAACACGACTACAGAGCTGCAGGAAAAACAATAGGGTTAAACTCCTACCAGCCTAACAACCAGGCAAAGATCAGGGGTGCCACAATGGTGGCATCCGATTCAATAATGAACCTGGGGGTATTCACATCCAGTTTTCCCCAGGTAATTTTCTCATTGGGAACCGCGCCAGAGTAAGAACCATAGCTGGTGGTAGAGTCCGAAATCTGGCAGAAGTAACTCCAGAAGGGAGTGTCTGTTCTTTCCATGTCCTGGTAGAGCATGGGTACCACGCATATGGGGAAATCTCCGGCAATCCCGCCGCCGATCTGGAAAAAACCGATTCCATTCCCGGCTGTGTTTTCAGTGTACCAGTCGGCCAGCCACATCATGTATTCAATGCCCGATTTCACGGTAGAAGCCTTGAGTTCTCCCTTGATGCAGTAAGAGGCAAAGATATTGCCCATGGTGGAGTCTTCCCAGCCCGGGACCACGATGGGCAGGTTCTTTTCAGCGGCAGCCAGCATCCAGCTGTTTGCCGGATCGATCTCGTAGTATTGTTCCAGTACCCCCGAGCGAAGCAGGAGGTACATGTACTCATGGGGGAAATACCTTTCCGATTTCGATTCAGCCTCCTTCCATATCTGGAAGATATGTTTTTGAAGGCGCCTGAAGGCCTCCTCCTCGGGGATGCAGGTATCGGTGACCCTGTTCAGTCCCCCGTTCATTAATTCCCGTTCCTGTTCGGGAGTCAGATCGCGGTATTCAGGGATCCGCTTATAGTGTTTGTGGGCCACCAGGTTCATCAGGTCCTCCTCCAGGTTGGCGCCGGTGCAGGAGATAATATGGACCTTATCCTGCCGGATCATCTCGGCAAGCGATTTCCCCAGTTCGGCAGTGCTCATGGCTCCTGCCAGGGTCACCATCATCTTATTTCCCTTGTCCAGCTGATCCCTGTAGCCCTGTGCAGCATCCACAAGAGCAGCTGAATTAAAATGTTTGAAATGCTTCAGCATGAATTCGCTGATGGGGCTTTTTTGATCTTTCATTTCCCGATAATTTTATGGTCTGAATTTGTATGACAGAAGCTTGTAGTAGAGTTTGGCCACCAGGAAACCCGGAGCTTTCAGCCCGGGTATGGGGGCAAATTCAACAATGTCAAAACCAACGCACTGTTTTCAGCCGGAAGACCTTCTCCAGGTAGACCAGCATGGTATACCAGTCCATGCCCCCCGGTTCAGGAGTTCCGGTGGATGGCATGATGGAAGGATCCAGCACATCGAGGTCGATGGTCAGGTAAACCTGGTCGCCCATTAAAGCGATGGAGCGTTCCATCCAGGAGCTGTCCACCGTGGATTTCATGGGCAAAAAAACATTGGTCAGGATTTAAAAATAGCTTTTTCCGCCGTATCCATGCTCCGGATTCCCACCTGGACCAGGTTGGTGGTTATGGCTTGCGGCATGAAGGGCGCAGGCATGGTTGTAAGGGGAGCCCAGGTATTCCGGCCTCAGATCGGCATGGGCATCCAGTTGCAATACAGTCAGATCCGGAAATTGCTTCCGGAAGGCTTCGATGATCCCGATGCTTACGGAGTGTTCTCCACCGAAAAAGGTAAGGAATTTTCCATAAGAGAGTAATTCCCCGGTCTTCTGCAGAACCGCATGGTATACTGCTTCGGGCGAGCTGTCTTCACTGATTTCCGGCAGAATGTGAATGCCTTTCCTGAATACCTCCGAGTCGGTTTCAATATCATAAATCTCCATGTTCTTGGCCGCTTCCAAAAAGGCCTCAAAACCCCCGTCGGCTCCTTTTCCCCAGGTGCTTGTCCCGTCGTAGGGAATGGACTGAAGAAGGATGCCGGCATAATCAAATCCGGCATATTCCTCATCGATCCCGGCAAATGTTCTCAGATCATCCATTGTAACCCAGTATGTTGAACATTTCGGTGACCGATTGCTCTTCCCGGTACACATGGTCTACGATATTGCCCTTGGAGTCCCGGTCGATAATCACATGCTTGGGAGCAGGAATCAGGCAGTGTTTGATTCCGCCGTAACCGCTGATGGAGTCCTGGTAGGCCCCGGTGTGAAAGAATCCCAGGTAGAGGGGTTCCTTTTCCCCGGGTTTGTATTTGGGAAGCAGCACCTCCTGGTTCAGGTCCTCGGAATTATAATAGTCCGAATGGTCACAGCTGATGCCCCCGATGTTTACCCGGCCGTATTCATGGTCCCATTTATTCACCGGGAGTAAAATAAATTTTTCATGAATCGACCAGGCGTCGGGGATGGTATTCATCAGGCTGTTGTTGATGATGTACCAGGTTTCGGTGTCGTTCTGCTGTTTTTGTTCCAGGACCTTGAAAATAATGGCCCCGGCCTCACCCACCGTGTAGCGTCCGAATTCCGTGAAAATATCTGGTTCCTGAACCTTCTCCTTTACGCAGGCTTCCTTGATATTCTTGATAATCTCGTTGATCATGTACTCGTAGCTGTATTCAAAGCCCAGGTGGTTCCGGACGGGGAAACCTCCACCCAGGTTGAAGGAGGTGAGATTCTTGCTTTCCTTCTTCAGTTCCACGTAGAGTTTAAGCGCCTTCTGAAACTCTCCCCAGTAGTAGAGGGTGTCTTTGATCCCTGTATCCACGAAAAAATGGAGCATTTTCAACTCAACCTTTTCATTATCACGGATGCGGGTCTTAAAAAAATCAATAATCTTATCTGGAGGAATGCCCAGCCGGGAAGTGTAATAGGCCGATTGAGCTTCTTCGTTGATGGCCATCCTCAGACCGATCTTGACCGCATGCTTCGGTTTGAGATTGAGCAGGCGATCCAGTTCGTCCGTACTGTCGAGGATGATGATTGAATTTTCAAACCCGGCCTCCTGCAGGGAAAGAATCTTACGCAGGTATTCTTCTGTCTTCATCCCGTTGTGAACGATCAGTCGGTCCGAGTCCAGTTTGCCTTTCTGGTGCAGGTTCAGGATCAGGTCGATGTCAAATTCCGAGGAGGTTTCCAGGTTGACTTTCTGCTTCAGGGCTTCCTTGATTACATGGTAGAAATGGTTGCACTTGGTGCAGTAGCAGAAATAATACTTCCCCTGGTATTGATGTTTCTTGATGGCCCGGTTAAAGAGGTTCCGGGCCTTCTTGATCTGATCGCCAATTTTAGGCAGGTAGATAAACCTGAAAGGTGTTCCGTGTTTCTCAATGAGGTGTTTCAGGGAAACGCCATGGAAGGTCAGGTTTCCTTCCCTCAGGTCAAATCCCTCCTGGGGGAAATAATAGGTTTGCTCGATTAAATCGAAATAGCTGTTCTTCATCTACTTCCGTCGGGTTAAGCAAAATTTTCTTAAATATATTTTTGACCCATGCAATATCAGGAAAAAAAGCATAATATTGAATGCAGAAGAAACATAAATTCAGCATGCTGTTAATCCTTGATAACCAGAGCAATTTCTTCAGGAAGTTCAAAAGGGATTTCCTGAACATTTGTGAATCAGCATATAACAAGAACTTTCCCATTGTGGATGGTTTCGGGATCATTGGTCAAAATGGGCAGGACCGTTCTGAATTCATATCCAGAAGTTGCCATTTCCATTAAACTAAACGACTTATAGACAGGAACATGAACATCGAGGAGATCCGTGAATACTGCCTGGCCAAACCTGCCGTTACCGAAGGCTTTCCCTTCGGCGAGACTACTTTGGTATTTAAGGTTATGAATAAGATGTTCGCCCTGGTGGGCCTGGAGCGCGTTCCGCCTTTTATCAACCTCAAATGTGATCCCGACCGGGCCATTGAACTGCGCGGCCATTTTGAGGACATCCGGCCCGGTTGGCATATGAACAAGCAGCAATGGAATTCGGTATACTACACCGGAAGCATTCCCCGGGATTTGATTCTGAAGCTGATCGATCATTCTTATGACCTGGTGGTGCGGGGATTGAAGAAGGCGGATAGGGAAGCTTTGAACTCAGGGAATTATTGAACGCGCAGTTTCGATTAATTTTCGTTTTTTTTCTGTATTTTTCAGGGGTCAATACGTAGCAACCCCAACAGGAATGGTTAGAATAAAACCCTCACACATTCTCCTTCTGTTATTGCTTCCTGCCTTGATGTGGTTGTTCTTCAATACCACATTCAACAGGCATGTTCATGTGCTTTCTGACGGATATGTGATCACCCATGCACATCCTTTTGTTAAGAATCAGGCTGCCGCAGATACCCCTCCTGCGCACAGGCATACCAAGAAAGAGTTGTTGCTGTTTGGTTTGTTCTGTGAAATTGTTTTTTCGATTCTGGCACTCCTGGTGCTCAGACCCTATCTGCGTACCCATCCGCAGGTTTTAAGGTTTCAAAGTATCCGTCGGATACCTGTCAGGAAAAATTTCCAGGTTCACCACTATCACGCACCCCCCTTCCCCGCTTGATCTCCCCATTGTTTTAGCCCAATCATTTTATTTTCCATTCAATTAAATACAGATTTTACCATGTCTGGATATAGACAATTCCTGCAATCAATCGTGGCTGGATTGATTGTTATAGCATGTACGGGAAGAGATGTTCATGCCCAGGATACGGTGCAGCCCAATCCGGACGATACTATTTCCTTGAAGATCCTCGAACTTGAAAAAACCCTGAAAGAAATCCAGAAGACCCTTTCTGAACAAAAGCAGAAAGATGAATTTGAAACACTGATGAAGGAGGCTGACCGGCTTTCCATGCAGGAGGAGGAACATGAAGTTGATGTGTCAAAAAAATTCTTCAGCGGTGTTCGGCAGCAACAGGGCCTTAATCCCAACATCAGCTTCGGAATGGATTTTTTTGGTGGTATCAGTACCTCAAAAGCAAGTTCAATCAGTGAACCCAGCGATATTAGTTATGGCAACAACGGTTTCTTTTTAAGGGAAGCACAACTCTCACTGGTGGCTCCCCTGGATCCTTTTACAAGGGGAAAAGCCTTCATTTCGGCCTCATCAGAAGGGTTTATGGTTGATGAGGTCTATATGGAATGGCTGAATCTTCCCCTGAGCATGAATCTGAAGGCAGGCGTGTTTAAATCTGAGTTTGGTTTCTTAAACAGGTATCATGATCATGCATTGCCACAATTTGACAGACCCCGTGTACTGGTCAATATGTTTGGTCAGGGAGGGTTGGGCGGTGCAGGTCTTGCAACCAATTTTATGCTTCCATCTGTGATTGCTCATGCCTCTTCCACTGGATTTTTCAGTGGTCTATGGCAGCAATCCCCAGAGCTTCAGTCCTGATTCCGCTGCTGGTTTTGTCTTTACAGGCCAGTTTCTCAACTATTATGACCTTTCAGCCAGCAGTTACATTGAAATCAGGTTAAGCGGTGCAGCCGGAAAAAACGATCTTCCTGTCGGGGAGTACAATTCCTATGTGGGAAGTGCAGGATTTGCCTATAAATGGGCACCTGTTGGAAGGGAAAAATACAGAACACTGGAATGGAAAACAGAATTTTTGTACAGCAAAAGAGAATATACCGAAGGAGCTTACCAAAGCAAAGGATTTTATTCAAGTATTCACAATAAATTGGGCGTAAGGCTTTGGTTGGGAGGAAGGATCGGATATTCTGAGATACCATACGATCCGTCCCAGAGTGAATGGGATTATACCCTGACGCTTGATTTCTGGCAAAGTGAATTTGTACTAACCCGCTTCCAGTACCAGTATAACAACAGGAATATGACGGACAGAATTGGAATACCCGGGGCCTTATCCCAGTGATCATTCATTTATCATCCAGGTTGCCTGGGCCATGGGCCCGCACAAACATGAAGCATATTAATAAGCTGTAAATCTATAACCATGAATCAATACAATCGCGAGATTCAGCCCCACTTATCCTCATTACTTTATTATCCGGATCATTGCTGGTTTCAGGACAAAACAGGCAACAGAACAGACATCAACACCGGCACCAGCACCGGTATCAGAACCAGGGACAGGGCAACAGTGGAGCCAGTTTAAACATCGTATGTTCATTTTCAGACTTTGCTTCCATAGCAGAGAGAATTGCCGGCAGCCATGCCAGATGTCCAGTCTATTGCCCATGGGGAGCAGGATCCTCACTTTGTACCGCCAAAACCCAGCTATGCCATGATGTTGAGCGATGCGGATCTCTGGATAACCACAGGGATGGACCTGGAAGTCTGGTCAACCACCCTGCTCGATAAAGCCAGGAACAAACAGATTATGGATGGAGAAATCGGATTTGTATCGGTTTCCGATGGAGTGAATATACTGCAGAAAGGTTGAAAAGGCAGACAGGACCGAAGGAGATGTCCATCTCATGGGAAATCCGCACATCAACACGGGCCCCCTGAACTGGAAAAACATTGCTACCAATATCGCCACCGGATTGATGAAGGTTGATCCCGACCATGCCTCTGAATACCAAAGTAATCTGACATCATTTAATGACCAGGTTGACCGGGCCCTGTTTGGAGATGAGCTTGTTGATATTTTCGGGGGTGAGATGTTGTCAAAACTCCTGGAAAACAAAACCCTGTTTACCTTTCTGGAGAATGATTACCAGGGAGAAGAACTTAAAGGAAAGCTGGGGGGATGGCTGAAGCAGATGGAACCCTGGCGAGGGAAGAAAATAGTTGCCTACCATAAGAACTGGGTCTATTTTATTGAGACTTTTGGTCTTGAAATTGTTGGATATATAGAGCCCAAACCCGGAATTCCTCCTTCAGCCAAACATGTGCAGAAAATGATCCAGATCATTCAGGACCAGAACATCAAACTGATGCTGGTGGCCAGTTATTTTGAAAAGAATTCAGCCCGGATGATCGAAGAAAAGACCGGTATCAAAGCCGTTTTCCTTCCCCTGTTTGTGGGAGGGGTTCCGGAAGCAAGTGATAATTTCAAGCTGGTGGATTACTGGATTGATCAGATATAAACCAACATTCAATGAAACCATCATGAAGGAAACCCTATTCTTCCTTGCCGCCCCTGTTACTGCGAGCATTATCCTGGCAGGGATGCTTGGCTATTTCGGTACCCATATTCTAGCAGGAGAATTATCTTCATTGATATTGCGGTTGCACAGATTGCAGCATTGGGCACCATGATCGGTTTGCTCCTTGGTTTTGCGGAGGAAGCCATCCAGGTCCAGATGCTCTCCTATCTCTTTACACTGATCATTATTGGCGGATTTGCTTTTCTGAAACCAAATTCGCTTCCCATACCGGCTGAAGCGGTGATAGGTATTATCTATTGCCTCGGACTTGCTCTGTCTCTTTTACTGGCAGAAAAAATCCCGGGAGGTTCCAACTTCATCACCAAAACCATTACAGGAAATATACTCTGGGTTACATGGGACAAAGTGATCAAATTGGGTTTGCTGTTTGCACCCATTGCTCTGATCCATATTCTTCTTGGCAGGAGCTTCTTCGATTTGTCAAATCAGAAGTGTCATGCGGATTCGGATTTTCAAATGAGAGACAAATTCCTGAACCTGCTTTTTTATATCACCTTCGGAGTGGTGGTTGTTAAAGCGGTGCTCATCGGCGGTATATTCCTTGTTTTTACCCTGTTGATTGCCCCGGCTGTAGCTGCGGGTATGTTTGTAAAAAGCTGGAAGGGACGCCTCTTCTGGTCCTGGATCATTGGCCTTTTGGGTACCGTGTCCGGAATATTCATTTCCTATTCATTGAATATATCCAATGGACCGGCCATCGTTTGCATTCTTGGATTGCTGGTCTTTGTTTTGGCATTTGTTAAATTATCACGTCCCCTTCAACAATAAACGATAGCATGTTATTCAATTTACAATTCATACTGGTTCCCCTGCTCGCAAGTCTTGTGCTGTTAAGCCTCACATCATATTTCGGTATTCATGTATTAAAAAGAGAGATCATATTTATTGATATTGCATTGGCCCAGATTGCAATTCTTGGGAGGCGCCATCGCCATATACCTTGAGCACACCTTCCAGATCCATGAGGTGATGATCGGGAATATCAACCTTTCTGAAACGCTGGCCTATTTTTTCTCCCTGCTTTTTTGTGTGGGAGCAGCCCTCATATTTACCTTCCTGAAAAATCCGAAAATAAAGATTCCCATTGAGGCTTTTATAGGGATTGCATATGCCTTGGCTACCACTGCTGCGGTTATCATTCTGGACAAAGGAGCAGGTTCGGATGTTCACCTGCATGATATGCTTGCAGGCGTATTACTCTGGACGTCCTGGCCACAGGTTCTTCGGCTGGCCATTGTATTTGTGATTGTGGGGGGATTTCATGTCATGTTTCGTAAGAAATTCATTCAGCTTACGGATTTCTATACGGGTACAGCTCCGGCTCCTGAGAAGACGGAAGTTATGGGATTTCCTCTTCTATTTCAGCTTTGGAATCATGATCATTGAATCCGTGAAGATCGCCGGTGTTCTGACTGTTTTTGCCTTTCTGATTCTGCCCGCCTCCATCTCCGCCCTGTTCTCAACCCGGTGGCGCCCAAGAATCATCATCGGCCTGGTGTCCGGGTTCCTTGCCGCCATTCTCGGTCTGCATTTTTCGCTTACCCTGGATCTGACAGCTTCTCCCCTGATCATCCTGTTTCTCGGGCTGATTCTGATTTTGGGTGTCATTGTCAGAAAAATTGTTAAAGTAAGTTAAAAGGATGCTGTTGGATTTTTATTTTTGAAATCCACTTTTTTATTTTGCTTTTCGCAAATGATTCAGTTTGTCAACGGGCCCCTGATATTCAAGCGCGGGCCCGAACCTATAACATGCGGGAAAATGGACATCAGAATTGAGAACCTGACAAAAAAGTATGGAGGGCAAAGGGCGGTGGATAACATCTCCTTTGAAGTGAATACCGGTGAGATCGTCGGATTCCTGGGGCCAAACGGGGCCGGAAAAACAACCACCATGAGAATGATTACCAACTTCATAGCCCCCTCTGAAGGAAAAATTTTTATTGGCGGAAAACACTTTGGGGGATGGGGGAGACGAGCTTAAAGAAGCACATCGGATATTTACCGGAAAACAACCCCCTCTACCAGGACATGCCCGTGATGGATTACCTGGAATTTGTGGCAGGCCTGCAGGGTATCTCCAAAGAAAATATACCGTCCAGGGTGGCCGAGATGATCCGGGTGACGGGGCTCAACCAGGAGAAGCATAAAAAGATCGGTGAGCTGTCCAAGGGATATAAGCAAAGGGTGGGACTGGCACAGGCTCTCATTCATGATCCGGAGATTCTGATTCTGGATGAGCCCACCTCCGGGCTGGATCCCAACCAGATTGTTGAGATCCGGAAACTGATCCGGGAACTGGGGAAACACAAAACGGTTATCCTGAGCACCCATATCCTCCCCGAGGTGGAAGCTACCTGTGACCGAATCCTGATCATCAATCAGGGCAAGATCGTGGCCGATGGAACCTCGGATATTCTTCGCAAACAGGCCAGTGGAGAGGACCATATCAGGGTGAAAATAGAAGATGGGGACCCCAATGAAATATTCAAGGCCCTCCAGGGGCTGACGCTGGTCACCCGGGTTGGATTTGTAGAAGGCCAAAAAGATCGTTTCGAGATCCAGGTCCAGCCGGGAACCCAGAGCCGGTCCGTGATATTTTCCATCTATGTGTGGAGAATAAGTGGACCCTCACAGAGATGACACCCTTTGAAACCAAGCTGGAAGATATTTTCAGGGAACTTACAAAAAAACTAGACAGATCATGCAAACCATTTGGATACTGAGTAAAAGAGAATTCAGATCATTCTTCGATTCTTTGATGGCTTACATCATGCTGGTACTGTTTCTGGGATTCAGCGGCTTTTTCACATGGTTGTTTGGCAGCGATGTGTTCCATGGTCGGGCAGGCCAGCCTTGGGCGCCTTTTTTTCCATCGCCTACTGGTCCCTCTTTTTTTTCATACCTGCCCTTACCATGCGTCTGCTGGCAGAAGAGATCCGCTCAGGTACCATCGAACTGCTGCTTAACCAGGGCCATAACCGACAGGGAAGTCATTCTGGGAAAATTCCTCTCCACCTTGCTGCTTGATCGTGGTGGCCCTGGTCTTTACTCTTCCTTATGTAGATCACAGTTGGAAGCATCGGGAACATTGATCTGGGAGCAGTGATTATGCGGATACCTGGGACTTCTTTCTCATGAGTGCCTCCTACATCAGCATCGGGCTCTGGGCCAGCAGCATTACCAGGAACCAGATCGTGGCCTACCTGGTGTCGCTTTTGATCTGGACTTTTTTTTCACCTGCTGTTTGGCATTTTCTCCACAGGTTTGCAAGGCTTCGGAGGCAGGCTTTTCAGCAGCCTGAGCATGCGTGAACATTTTGACAGCATTTCACAGGGGTGTACTCGACAGCGGTGATCTGATCTACTTCTTTTCCCTCATCGTCCTTGGATTGTTCCTTTCTGAGATTTCCCTTGCAAAACGAAACTTCAACGAATAAAAGTTAGCGAATCATGAAATAAAGGCAAATACTCCGTATCTATCCTGCTTTTTGTGTTGATCATATTAGTGATCAACCTCTTGTCAGAGCAACTCTTTTTCAGGCTTGATCTTACCGAAAACAAACAATATACACTGAGCACTGCCACAAAAAATATTCTGAAGGAACTTAGCGAACCTGTCACTGTGAAGGCCTATTTCAGCAAGGATCTTCCTTCGCAGCTGATTAAGACAAGGAATGATTTCAGGGAGATGCTGGTGGAGTACGGAAAACTCTCCAGTCAGAAGGTGGTTTTTGAATTTATCAGTCCGGATACGGACGAATCCCGCGAGCAGGAAGCCATGCAGAGATGGAATACAACCAGTAATGATCAATGTGCGGGAGAAGGATCAGATGAAGCAGCAAAGGGCCTATATGGGCGCGGTCCTCAGTATTGGGGAGCGCCAGGAGATCATTCCCGTGGTGGAACCCGGATTGGCCATGGAATATACCCTGTCCACCTCCATCAAGAAACTGGCGGTAGTGAATAAACCTGCGGTAGGATTTTTGCAGGGGCATGGAGAAGCAAGCCGTAATGAAAGGCTTCAGGCAGAACAGGAGCTGAATATTCTCTATTCGGTGGAGGATGTACACATCAATGACTCCTCTTCCATCCCGGCCCATATCAAATCCCTGGCCATCATCCGGCCCACGGACTCCATCCCCCCGGGGGTCTTGAAGGTACTGGACCGCTATCTGGCCGGGGGAGGAAATGTGTTTGTTGCTCTGAACCGTGTCAGTGGCGACCTGCAAACAGGCTATGGAAGCGGATTGTCCACCGGGCTCGAATCCTGGCTGAGTAATAAAGGCTTGCATGTCAATGAAAATTTTCTGGTGGATGAACATTGCGTCTCTGCCACTATGCAGCAGCAGATCGGAAATGCCATCCAGCTATCCAGTGTGGCTATTCCCTATATACCGAGGGTGAACAGGTTTTCTGAACACCCCGTTACCCAGGGATTGGAAGAGGTTATTCTTCAGTTTGTGAGTACCATGGATTTTATGGGGGATTCTACTACAAAATTTACCCCTCTGCTATATAGCTCAGACCTGTCTGGAACCCAGGGTACGCCTACCTATTTCAATTTCCAGAGAAGGTGGACCATGGGAGACTTTCCATTGAAAGGCCAGGTGCTCGGGGGCATTATTGAGGAGAGCAGACCAGGAGGAATGGGTGGAAAGCTGGTGGTCATCGGCGATGGCGATTTTGCGGTGAATACAGGCAATCAGCAAGTAAACCCGGATAACATCAGTCTCCTGGTGAATGGGATTGACTGGCTCAGCGATGATACCGGTTTGATAGAATTGCGTACCAAAGGTGTCAGTTCCCGGCCCATCAAACAGATGGAGGACCACCAGCGCTCGCTCATTAAATGGATTAATTTCCTGCTTCCCATCCTGCTTGTGCTGGTCTATGGAGTCTTCCGTTATCAGCGTCGTAAAAGCCAGAAAATCAAGCGAATGGAAGTCAATTATTCTTAATTAATATCAAGCAAATCATGAGCGGAAAATTTAATAACAGGACCCTGCTTCTGGTGCTTCTGGTGTTGGTTTCACTGTTTGTAATCAGCAGGTTTACCTCCCTGAAGAAACCTGATCGCACACTCCATACCAATCTGGTGCAAATTGATACCAGCCGGGTATCGTCCATCCTTCTTTATCCGGAGGTAGAAAATGGAGCCGAACTGGAATTCACAAGGACGGATGGCTCCTGGACCGTGGCCAGGGAGGCGGTTTCTGCACCTGCAAATAAGGATGCTTTAAACAATATATTGTCAGAGATTCAGGCTTTGAAAGCAGAACAACTGGTGGCCATATCAGAAGACCGCTGGGCTGACTATATGGTGGAGGACAGTTCCGGTACCAGGGTGCTTGTGAAGGAGGGAAGCAAGGTAACGCTGGATCTGATCGTTGGGCGGTTTCACTACCAACCCCCTCCCCAAAACCAGTATTCACCCTATGGACAGAACCGGGGAACAGGCAAAACCTATGTGAGGCTCTCCGGTGAGAAGGAAGTGTATTCAGTGAATGGTTTTCTGGCCATGGGTCTGAACCAGGGATTTGCCCAGTGGAGAAACCGCACCGTCTCCAGGATGAACTCTTCTTCCATTACCAGGATGGTATTTGATTATCCTGCCGACTCGGGTTTTGTGGCAGAAAAGAGCGAAGCAGGATGGATGGTTTCGGGTGTTCTGGCTGATTCAGCCAGCATGGCCGGATACCTGCAGCGAAGTGCCAACAAGACCCATTCCAGATTTTCTGACAAAACACCACCCGGATCGGAACCAGATTATACGCTTGTGTTTGAAGGGGACAATATGAAAGAACAGCAAATCAAAGCATTTGTACAGGGAGACGGGACCGTCGCCCTGAACAGCAGCTTTAATCCCCAAACCTGGTTCTTATTTGAAGAGACCGAGCTCCATGATCTGTTTCCGGCATCTGAGCAATTGATATCCGGGGAGGAACCCTGATGCAGGGTTCTCCCGGAATCATCATCAGGGATCTGACCGGGTAAAGACGATCTGACCATCCTCCACATCGATGATGGTGTGGGAGCCTGGCTCCACCTTGCCTTCCAGCATGGCGATGGAGAGCCGGTCGAGTATCTTCTTCTGGATCAAGCGCTTCAGAGGCCTTGCACCAAATTGCAGGTCAAATCCTTCCCGTTGCAGAAAGGAGATACAGGCATCAGTCACCTCGAAGGTGATCTGCTGTTTCTGAAGTTTTTTCTGAAGCAGGCCCAACTGGATTTTCAGAATGCCCTCCATGTCTTTCATGGTAAGGGGGCGGAACATCACCAGCTCATCGATACGGTTCAGAAATTCGGGCCGCAGGTTTCGCTTCAAGAGTTCGAATACCTGGGTCCGGGATTTTTCATACACCCGGTCCAGGTCTGAACCTTCCACATTGGAAAGGTTTTCCTGGAGGATCTCCGATCCCATGTTGGAGGTCATGATGATGATGGTATTCTTGAAATTGGCCAGGCGGCCCTTGTTATCAGTCAATCTCCCATCCTCCAGCACCTGGAGCAGGATATTAAAAGTATCCGGATGGGCTTTTTCGATTTCATCCAGCAGGATCACCGAATAGGGTTTTCTGCGAACCGCTTCGGTAAGCTGACCTCCTTCGTCATAACCCACATAGCCCGGAGGTGCCCCCACCAGTCTGGATACAGCATGTCTTTCCTGGTATTCGCTCATATCGATGCGGGTCATCAGCCGCTCATCATTAAAGAGGTATTCGGCCAGCGCCCTGGCCAGTTCGGTTTTCCCCACACCTGTGGTCCCCAGAAAAAGGAAAGAACCCACCGGTCTCTGCTCATCTGAAAGACCTGTACGGCTTCGGCGAATGGCGTCGGAAACGGCTTCAATAGCCTCTTCCTGCCCAACCACCCGTTTCCTGAGTTCTTCTTCAATATGCAGGAGTTTCTCTTTGTCGCTTTGCAGCATCCTGTTCACCGGCACACCGGTCCACCGTGAGACAACCTCTGCAATATCCTCGGAAGTGATCTCTTCCCTGACCAGGCGCTGACCGTCCTTTTCATACTCCTGCAATTTGCGTATGGTGGATGTAAGTTCTTCTTCTGCAGCGGGCAACTGACCATAGCGAATTTCAGCGACGGCTCCCAGATCACTTTCCCTTTCCGCTTTTTCGGCCTGGTAACGGAGCTGTTCAATTTGTTGTTTGATCTGCTGGATCTTCTCCACAATGGTTTTTTCATCCACCCATGTGGCCATCAATTGCTTGTGCTCATCCTCCAGGTCTGCGATCTGCCTGGCAATCTGTTCCACGCGGGCCTTGTCCTTTTCCCTCTTGAAAGCTTCCCTTTCTATTTCCAGCTGCTGGATCTTTCGATCCAGGATATCAATGGAAACCGGCTTGGAATTCATTTCCAATCGCAGGTGTGCGGCTGACTCGTCAATGAGGTCAATGGCTTTATCAGGCAGAAAACGGTCGGTAATATAGCGGACCGAAAGCTGCACCGCAGAAATAATGGCCTCATCCCGGATACGTATTTTGTGGAAGTTTTCATATTTCTCCTTGATGCCCCTGAGAATGGAGATGGCGTCTTCCTCTCCGGGTTCATCAATGGTCACTTTCTGAAAGCGGCGTTCCAGGGCCTTGTCTTTCTCAAAAAACTTCTGGTATTCATTCAGGGTAGTGGCCCCGATGGCCCTGAGCTCTCCTCTGGCCAGGGCAGGCTTCAGGATGTTGGCCGCATCCATGGCTCCATCGCCCCCTCCGGCACCCACCAGGGTATGGATCTCATCAATGAAAAGGACAATCTCCCCTTCCGATTCAATCACTTCTTTCACCACCGCCTTCAGGCGCTCTTCAAATTCTCCCTTGTATTTGGCACCGGCAATAAGGGCTCCCATATCCAGAGAATAGATCTGTTTGGACAGCAGGTCGTCGGGGACATCCCCATTCACTATCCGAAGGGCAATCCCCTCGGCAATGGCTGTCTTTCCCACCCCCGGCTCGCCCACCAGAATGGGATTGTTTTTTGTACGACGCGAAAGGATCTGTAGTACCCGTCGGATCTCTTCATCCCTACCGATCACGGGGTCCAGATTCCCCGATTCGGCCCGCTCATTGAGGTGCACTGCGTATTTATCCAGGGCGTTGTAAGTCTCTTCCTGGGAACGGCTGTGTACCTTATTCCCCTTGCGCAGGTCGCGGATGGCACCCAAAAGCTCCTTTTCGTTCATTCCAGCATCTTTCAACATGCGGCTCACCTGGTTTCCGGAACGGAATATTCCAAGCAAAAGGTGTTCCAGGGCGATGTATTCATCTCCCAGTTCTTTCAGGGCTGATTGTGCCTTATTCAGCGCCTTTCCTGCCTCCTGTGAGAAATAACTGTCGCCCCCCGAAACTACCGGATGATGTTTGATCATCTGATCCAGACTGGCTTCCACCTGGGGTCCGTTTATGGAGAGTTTCTTCATAATAAAGGGGAGCACGTTCTCATCCACCTGCAGAATTCCTTTGAGCAGGTGGGTACATTCGATGGACTGATGCTGGTGCTCCATGGCAATTTGCTGGGCACTCTGAACAGCCTCCTGTGCTTTGATTGTAAATTTGTCAGTATTCATGGTTTTTCCTTTTTTCTTTCTACTGTGTGTCCGTTCATGATCAAATGTTGCGCCATTGTTTTGGCTGATCAGACCGAAAAGCAGTTGCTATGGGCTAAAAGCCGGATCAACAGAGAGATTTGGACTGTGGTTTTATTCAGCACTGAATCAACACATGTCAAAATGACATGAATCACCCTTGTTTTGTAATGACAAAATGACACCATCGTCAAATGGTAAGTCAAAAAAAATGTTAAATAAACACTTGATATATTGTCATATACTGACATTTTTTCAGTTTGGATCAATGGCACGCCATTTGAAAATGGAAAATTGCACATAAGTGGTGCAAAAACACGATTTAATCATAAACAGACGCGTTATACGCGCATTAAAAAATGGAGGGCTTAGCCATGACTATTGCAAGATTATCTGACAATTTGAATCCCACGTTCCCTTCAATATTTAACAGGTTTTTTGAAGGGGACCTGATGGATTGGTCCAACTCAAACTTTGCCGGTTCAAACTCGACTATGCCGGCTGTGAACATCAGGGAGAACGATGACGAGTTCCTGATTGACGTAGCAGCTCCTGGAATGAAAAAGGAGCAGATTAAAGTGGATTTTGAAAACGGACGTTTAACTGTTTCTTCAGAAATGAAGGAAGAAAAGAATGGGAAATCGAAAGATAGATATACCCGTCGGGAGTTCAGTTACAGGTCCTTTCAACGATCCTTTACCATTGCGGAAAACCTGGTGGATGGTGATAAAATTCATGCCAGCTACAAAGAAGGAATCCTTCATATCACGCTACCCAAAAGGGAAGAAATTAAGCCGAAACCACCACGTAAAATCGCAATCAACTGATGCACAATCGAGAGGGTGACTCACAAGGGTCACTCTCTTTTTTTATCTGCCCTGCGAACCGGATCGGCTAAAAACAGGTTATCTATTTTGATATCAGTAAATTATATTAGATATTTACTTTAGGTGATTAGAAAACTACGGAATAATGATTCACAGCCGCTACATAGAGGAGGAGAATATCCTGCATTTGGACAGAAAGGGTGAAATAAGGATTCAGGATTTGTTTGCGCAGGTTCAGGAAACAGTCTCCAATTATAAAAGGCTCCAGTGCCTCTACATCCTGGATGATGCAAGGGATTCCACCCCCCAATTTTCGACCAGGGATTATCCCAAACTGAGTAAAAGGATAGGCGAGGCACTTGTCCACTTCAAAGAAGTAAGGCACGCCATCCTTACAGCCTCAGCTATGAATACGGCCATGGGTATTCTTTTTGAGAACATGGCCAATGAGATTCCAAGCTATTCATTCAAAACCTTTATTTCAGAAGAAGCTGCCAGAACATGGCTGAGTGAGGGCCGTTTTAAGTGCGAATGAAAACAAGCTCCAGCCTGAAGGGAGACCACGAAGCGGCCATGGAATTGCTGGCTACTGATGATGAAGGACTACTTCGGAAGATTTAATTTTTTCACATACGCAGCATGCCGTGGATCGCTATACAAGGGTTTCCACATGGGCATAACGGCTACCCAGGGTATCCAGACATGGTGGGGTTCATAAGCAATCCATTTAAAAGCTTCATCGAACATGCCCAGGGCCCCATACAGGACTGCAAGTCCCAATGCGTTCCATCCACTCAATTCAGTTTTTTCCAGTTGGTTCAGAATCTTCAGTGCTTCATCCCGGTGTCCGGTTAATGCATAGGTATATCCCAGAAACCAGCCCCAGGGAGGGGCTAAAGTCGCAAGTTTCTGATGGGCCTCAATGGCCAGATCTTCTTTGCCCATGGCCAGATAGGTTTCACCCAGCACAAAATAGCCAGGAGGAAAATCCTTTACCATGTCGAAGGCTTTATGAACCTGAGAAATAGCATCTTCGTGCCTCCCTAGGTATGATAACATCGCTCCATGGAAAGTGGCAATAACAGGATTAAAAGGATCACATTTCCAGGCAAGCTCGTGCTCAAAAAGTGCCTCCTTATTCCGGCCGAAAAGAAAGAGCGCCCATGCATATTGATAATGTGCGAGGCTTAAGTTGGGATTTAACTCAATTGCGCGTTTGAAATACTTCTCGGCCGCTTGAAATGTCCAGCTGACATACATGCATAGTTCGGCCTGGGCCAACTGAGCTTCTGCCAGATTCGGGTCAAGTTTGATTGCCTGTCGCCCTGCCGATTCAGCTTTCACATAGGCATCACCTGCATTAAACGGTCCATGGGCAATATCCAGGTATCCCAGTGAAAGTCCGGCAAATGCCAGTGGTTCGGCCGGATCAATTCGGACTGCTTCATGAAGATACTCCAGCCCTTTTTGAATGCCTTCGGGAGTTTGCTGCAGCAGGTTGTATTTACCCCGAAGATATGCTTTGTATGATTCCGGGTGCACCTGCCGGGATTCGTCAAGCCGGGTCTGTTTTTCCGGGGAAAGTTTTAGTTTGATCTCGACGACAATATTCTTGATGACCTCGCTGTACAATTTAAGAATATCCCCCAGGTTCGCCTCGAAAGTCCGGGTCCACACCAGTTTCTCTTCCGGGTAAGCGCTGAACATTTTTAGCTGGATCCGCAGGCTGTCACCTACCTCAATCAGGGAACCTTCGATAATGGAATCCACATTCAGATCAGTTGCAATTTCCCTGATGGTCTTTTCGGAATTCAGGTAACTGAGTGTGGATGTTTTCGAGATGACCCTGATGCCTTCCAGCTCCCCCAGCTCCCCGATCAGGGCATCATGCATTCCGGAAACCAGGTAGGACTGGCTTAAATCCCCGGTAAAATTGTCAAAGGGTAGTACAGCTATGGAATCGATACTTTTCCCCGATTTTAGCGGAAAGCTTTGATCCTCGATCAATTCAGGTACCGTCACAAAACGGTCCTTCACCTTGCTGGGCGGATAGCCAAAATGGTCGTGAAAGCATTTGGTAAAGTAGGTGGTACTGGAAAATCCCACACCATAGGCAATCTCGGCCACCGTTCCCGCCCTCATCCGCAGGAGTTCCATGGCATGATTCATTCTGGTTTCCCGAATGAACCGGCTGATGGACTGGTTGACGATAGTCTTTAGCTTCCTGTGAAGAGTAGAATGGCTGATGCCCATTTCCCTGGTCAGTTCGGCCACCCGGAAATTCTCATCTGAGAGATTTGCTTCAATGATGCCGGTAAGTCTGTCAAGGAACTCCTGTTCAGCAGGTAGGTTTAAGTTCATTGTATGAGGCTTTTGTGGGTTGTGCATTTAGTGAAAGTTATGAAAAAATATGTCATAAATCGCACCTGGATCACTCCGAATTGGAATCACATGCGGGATCGTACACATACACGCCTCCATATTCATCATAGGGATCCAGTCCACTACCACCCGTCACATAGATCATGTTATTCAAAACACAGGAAGCCGGTGTAATGATTCCCTTTGGCAGGCGGGATTTGCTGCTCCAGGTATCACTCTCAGGATCATATACCTCGATGATAGTCAGCTTTTTATCCGGAAAATATGTAAGTCCTCCCCCCATCGCATAGATCCTGTTGTTTACGGAGACCGTTGACAGGCCCCAACGGGCGGTTGGCATGGAAGCTTTCTCTTCCCAGCTGTTATTTCTCGGATTGTATGCTTCAACAGTGGACATTGCATTCACAGACTCAGCCCTTGGATACTCTTTACAATCCAGACCCCCCACGAGATAGATCTTGTTGTTGGCCACACAGGCAGAGAACCCCCACCTGGGTACCATCCCGGAAGATGCAGGAGCACTTTTCGTGGTCCATGTATCGGTTTCCGGATCATAGATTTCGACGGAATCATAATATTTGTTGAGGGGCCAGTCCAACACCCCGCCTACCACGTAAATTTTATCCTCAAACGCAACAGCAGTGTGACCCCATCGCCGGGATGGCATTGGCGACAAGCTGGTCCATTTATTTGTTTCAGGATCAAATACATCAACAGCATCCAGCGTCTCTTCTTCCCACCATCCACCAAAGGTGTATATCTTGCCGTTCATTGCGCAACCTGCCCCCCACTCTCTTGAGTGGGGCATCCTTGCCAATGTTTTCCATGAATCGGCGTCAGGGTCATACGATTCAAAGGTATTGCCACTTTTGCTGGTGATCCCTCCGGCCACATAGATCTTGTTTTCCATCACGAAAATCATGTGGCTATTTCTTTTCTTGTTCATATTATCCAGCGCGGTCCAGCATGAAGGCAGGTTGTTTTGAGGATCCTTAAAAGTATCTTCCTGATCCGGTTCGGTAAGATCCTTTTCACAGCTAAGATGCGGAAATGCACTGCCACATATCAGGCTGGTGATGATGATGGCAGCGCGCACTTTTGTAAGGAAGAGATTAAGATGTTTCATGATAGAACGGTTTTAGTGAATCACAATGGAAAGGTCCAACAAAAACCCGGGGGAGAACAAACAGCTATATTTCAAAAAGCTTAAATGTTCAGAAAGTATCTTAACTTATATTGCAAATCTTAAATTATATTGCACGACTGAATGACCGGGCCATCCAATGGAGGGGTTGTGATTGAGAAAATATTGATAGGCTGATGAATTTTCAGTGCCTTCTATTTCGGTGCTTCCTTTGAACCTGACTCTTCTCAATAGAGCCTTTAACCACGTAGAAGAAAGTTTCCGGAGTCCCGTCATAGGTCATTGTATAGGTCCAATTCGCTTTCATACCTCTTACTTTTCCTTCCACACCCATCCCGAAAGCTTCAGCCACTATCAGCGTGCTGCTTCCATCTGCAGAGGGCGTCATGGAACCAAACCATGTCATTTCCCATTTCCCGCTGTTCTCATCATGGGGATTCCTGGCATCCACAAATAACTCGGCTGTTCCTTCAAAAACTCCTTCATCGGGTTGTACCCAGAGGGTGGTGCCAGTTACCCTCCAATCATCCATTAAATCGTACCATTTATTAATTTCGGCAGTTATTTCAACAGGTGTGCATATCCCTTCGAATGTTTTTCCTGCTTTTGCACCCTTCAAAGAGGCTATTTCCTGATCAGGCTGTTCCAGACCGGGAACCAAAGGATCCACGTCTTCGCATCCAAAAAAGAGGACTGGACGCTGCAATTACCAATGACAGAAAGATTGAACGTTTCATAGTTTCTTGTTTTTTTAATTGGTGAAGCATTAAAATCTCTTAGTGGAAAGTTCGCACTTAAGAAGAAGGAGTAACAAGAACCTATATTTCAAAAAGATAAAAAAAACCGGAGAGGGTTTAGATTATATGCCAGAAGCTTAAATTATATTGATTTCGGCACATCATGCCATGCTGAAGCAGGGGCTACAAGCTCCAGCCTTCCCTGTACTTTCTCATCACAAACTCATTGGCAATATCGAAATTGGTGATCTTCATGTTCTTTGCATCCCAGAGCAGTCTTTTCCGTCCCGGATAAGCTGAGTTCCCGGATTCAATGGTCTCGAGCTGGTAGCTTCTGATGGCCAGATTTCCCATCAAAACAGCTTCGGTCAAGGGTCCCGCATAATCGAAATCCGAACTCAGCTCCGACTCCCCGTAGCCCTTCATGCAGGCTTCCACCCAGGCCACGTAGTGTCCTTCGGGTACCCGTTTTTCCGTTTTGGGAATGTTGTCAATTTCACCCATCAATGTTCTTGGCAAAAGCACAGGCCTCTCGGTGTGGTTGTCAATCATGATGCCCTTGCTGCCCTCAAAAATAACCCCGTTGCTCAAATCGCCCGTATTGTCTTCAGGCGATAAATCAGCAGGCATCTGGGGGCGCAGACCGCCATCCATCCATGTGAGGTCGATCACGCCTTTCCCGTCTGTGCGGGGAAATTTCAGATGGATGATGGAGGAGGAAGGACAGCTTTCGGTATACCTGGCTACTTTGAAAAATCCCTCATAGGCTGTGGTAGCGCTGCACTCTACTTCGGAAGGGTAATCGATGGGAAGGATTCTGAAAATGGGATCCATGTTGTGGCAGGCCATGTCACCCAATGCCCCGGTACCAAATCTCCACCAGCCCCGCCAGTTGAATGGCAGGTAGGCAGGATTGTAATCGATATATTCGGCCGGTCCCAGCCACAGATCCCAATCCAGCTCCGCGGGGATTTCATGCTTTCCGGTGGGGGCCGGAATACCCTGTGGCCACACGGGTCTGTCAGTCCATGCATACACCTTGGACACATCCCCGATCAGACCTGCATCCACAATCTCTTTCATCCTTCGGACCGGATCGCCCGAAGCCCCCTGGTTCCCCATCTGGGTCACCACTTTGTATTCCCTGGCGGCCAGCGTCAATGCGCGTGCCTCACCAATGCTATGGGTGAGTGGCTTTTGTACATACACATGTTTTCCCAACTGCATGGCAGCCATGGCAGCCACAGCGTGGGTATGGTCGGGAGTGGAGACGGTCACTGCATCAATGTGCTTGTGTTCCTTGTCCAGCATCTCCCTGAAATCCTTGTAGTATTTGGCATCGGGAAAATTCTTTTTTGAGTTCACCGCCATACGATCATCCACATCGCAAAGCAGGGAGATTTTGGCATGCTTGCTTTCGGCGCAGGAGGTGAGGTCTGACTCACCCTTTCCACCAGCGCCAATACCGGCAATGTACACTGTATCGCTGGGAGCCACATATCCTGTTCCTCCGAGTACATACCTGGGGACGATGGTAAATAAGGAGGCTGCACCTGTGGTTTTAATGAAGCTTCTTCTGTCTACTTTTTGTTGGGGATTGTGTTTTGGTTTCATCATCATAAGGTTTTGTTTAAAATGAATTTAACTTTAATCATGCCTGAGTGCCTCCGAAGGGTTCATATTGGCAGCGCGCCATCCCTGGTAAACCACTGTAGCCATGGCGAGAATCATGGCCAGCAATGCAGCCAGGAGGAAGATGGGGATTCCCAGCTTGATCCTGTAGGGGAAATCCTGCAGCCAGTTCCGCATGAAGTACCAGGCCACCGGCCATGCCAACAGGTTGGCCACACCTACTAAGACCAGGAACTCATTGGATATTAAGCGGATAATCCTGCCTATGCTGGACCCTGCCACCTTGCGGATCCCAATTTCCCTGGTTCGCTGCTCCACCGAGAAGGAAGCCAGGCCCAGGATTCCCAGAGATGCAATCAAAATGGCCAGGATGGAGAAGATGATAAACAGGCGCAGGAAACTCCGTTCTTCAGTGTAGAGAGACTCAATCTCATCGGTGTAAAAGGAATAATTATAGGGATTTTCCGGACTCAGCTTATTAAATTCAGCTTCCAGGAAGGCTATGGTCCCCGGGACATCTCCGCTGCCAATTTTCACAGACATCCAGTTGATCCAGAATTTGTCCACAAAGAAACAGACCGGTTGAATGGTGTTGTGTACCGACTCAAAATGAAAATCCTCAGCCACCCCGACCACAATTCCACGCCGGGTTCTCCAGTTGTCGGTTTCGGGATCGAGGGTGGAGGTTTCAAACCATTTTCCAATGGGTTCTTCCCAACCGATCTCCTTCACCGCCGTTTCGTTCAGGATAAAGGTGGATACTGAGTCCATGCCGAACTCCTCTGAAAAGCTCCTGCCGGCCACGATCCGGTTTTCCAGGGTCTCGAAAAAATCAAAATCAACCGTCACGATCTTGATGGATTTTTTAAAGTCTTCGGGCAGTCCCTCTGCCTTGTATCCCAGGTTGCTGGTCAATCCCTGGGTGGGTTTTTTATTGGAGCTGGTGACGCTGAGCACCTGTGGATTCTTTAACACCTCCTGCTTGAATGTTTCATAAGATCCCGACGGCGGGCGCGGACTGATCACAATCCCTTCCGGGTTGATTCCAAGATCTTTGTTACTGAGGTGTTTCCACTGCGAATAAACCACGAGGGTAGAGATGATCAATGCAATGGAAATGCTGAATTGCAGCACCACCAGGATCTTTCGAAGGGTAAAGCCGCCCTGGTAGGCGGGTGGTTTGCCGAACAGCACACGGGCCGGCCTGAAAGAAGAAAGTACAAATGATGGGTAAGATCCAGCCAGGACACCGATAAGTAAACTGGCCAGGAAAAGAATTCCGAGGACCTTCCATTGCATGAAAATCTGCTGGTCAAAGGACTTCCCCGAAAGGGTATTGAAATAGGGCAATAGCAGCTGGGCCAGGATCAGCGCCAGGACCATGGCAATGAAGACCAGGACGACCGACTCGGCCAGGAATTGCCAGACCAGTTGCCTTCTCTGACCACCCACAAGCTTACGCAAGCCGACCTCCCGGGACCTCCTTGCTGAACGGGCTGTGGCCAGGTTCATATAATTGATCGTGGCAATGATCAGGATAAAAAGGGCCACCAGGGAGAAGATATAGACGGTTGTGATGTTCCCAGAGGGTTCAAAGTCCATTCTGAGCCTGGATCTGAGGTGCGTATCAAAGAGCGGTTGTAACCAGTAACGTACCCTTTCGGAAGCCCCTTCACCAAATGCCTCCTCAGCCAGGGCCGGAAACTTGGCTTCAAGGCCCTCTTTTGAATTGTTGTTTTGTAGCAGGAGATAATAGGCTACCGTTCCTTCCCCCCAGTTCAGCTTCTGCCGGTCGTTGTAAATATATTCGGCAGTGGACATGGATACGAGCAAATCGGGCCGTATATGTGAGTTGTTGGGAAATCTTGTATACACTCCCGTGATCCGAAGCTGGGTTTCACCCATGGGCATATTTAAGACCAGTGATTTTTCCAGGGGGTCTTCTTCACCGAAAAATTTCTCAGCTACCTCGTCTGTAATTACACAGGTGAAGGGTTCCCTGAGCGAAGATGCCGGTTCACCCCTGAGCATGTCAAAGGAGAATACAGAGAAAACATTCGAATCGGCCAGCATGGCATTGTCTTCCACAAAGGTTACATCTTCATAAGTGAAAGGCAGCGGCATGGGGAAAGACAGCCTGACAGTTTCCTCTATCTCAGGATACCGGTTCTCCAGCTCGTCGGCCAGACGGTACGGACCAATGGCATGTGAGAAGGTTTCACCATTGGGGCTTGTGTAGTCAAAAAAAAGGCGATAGATTCTGTCTCCATTTTCATGGAAGCGGTCATAAGAGAATTCATCCACAATGTAGAAAACAATGAGCAGGCAGCTGACGATCCCGATGGCAAGACCGGAAATATTGATCAGGGAGTATCCTTTTTGGCGAAATACGTTTCTCAGGGCGATCAACAGGTAGTTGCGCAGCATTGTCGTCTCAATGTTTGATTCTGATTAAAGATATGAAATCCCTGAAGATGGACTGAATGATACTTTCGGTGTTGATTTCTTTTGTGATTTTCTTAACATGTTCTGGGTAAACATTTTATCTATCAGGAGGTTGTAATAGGCACCATTATTTAAACTTCACACATGATTGAGAAACACGCACTGCCTGTAATCGCTCTTCTTCTGTCTGCCTTCATCCTTCAAACAGGTTGCGGGACCGGCAAGAGTAAAAATGAAACAAGCGATTCGACCCCGGCCAGGATCCAACCTTCACCTCCCATTCCGGTATTTAAGGCCAATTCTCCTAAAGAGAAAGCAGCCCTGGATGATCCTTTTGTTGGAATCACCACTGATGGTGTCCCGGAAGACGGACTGTTTTCAATTACATCCACCGGGGTTTCTACCAAACCTGTGCAGGATGCGGTTCAGACTTTCCTCTCTTCCCTTTCCGAAGAAGATAAAAGCAGGAGTACATTTCCTGTGGAAAACAATGAATGGAGAAGATGGCATAACATAGAGTCTTACCAGAGAGAGGGTATGGCTCTGTTTGAGATGGACGAGAATCAGCGAGCCCTTGCCTATGGAATCCTGGCAGCCAGCTTGAGCCCGGAGGGCGTTTCAAAGGCCAAAAACATTATGGCCATGGAAGAATACCTGAAGGCGGTAAGTATTGAATTGGGCAATCCCGGTGGGTTGGAGGTTGAGAGACTGGGGAACGACAAATACTATTTCACTTTTATGGGAACCCCTTCAGATACCGAACCCTGGGGGTGGCAAATCGACGGGCATCACCTGGTGATCAACTATTTTATCCTGGGAGACCAGGTGGTAATGACACCCACCTTCATGGGTTCGGAACTGACCCATATTGAAGAGGGCCCTGATGCAGGTACGCGGACTTTTGTGGAAGAGGGGAAAAAGGGTTTGGCGCTTTTCAGGTCGTTGGACGAAAATCAGAAAAAATCAGCACTTCTCCTTGACAGCAAAGAGATGCAATACAACCAGACGGAAGCCTTCCGGGATAATGCTGTAGTGCCTTATGCCGGGATAAAGGCGAACGAACTCAAAAACAGCCAGAAAGACCTGCTGATTGATTTGATCGAGGAGTATGTGGGCAATATGAAGCATGATCACGCCACAATCAAGATGAATGAGGTGATCGCTCACATGGATCACACCTGGTTCAGCTGGGTGGGTGGTTCGGGTGATCAGGATGTGTTCTATTACCGGATTCAGAGTCCGGTCCTCCTGATCGAGTATGACCATCACAATCCTGTATTTGTCGTTGAGGAAGGAGCCCCGAATCCGGGTCCTGTAAACTGGCATGTGCACACGGTGGTACGAACCCCCAATGGCAATGATTACGGGAAGGACCTGCTGAAACAGCACCTGGAAGAGCACCATCACCATTAAAATTCCAAATTATTTCCTTATGTTTCGGTTCCCAAACGGCCAACAGATTCATGAGCAAACCCAACACTGCCGGTAGTGATAAGAACCTGGGACGGGAAATCCTGTTCAGGATCATTGCGGTGAGTTTGCCCATCCTGTTTCTTCTGCTTCTCGAAGGAATTCTCAGACTGGTATCCTACGGCGATAACCTGGACCTTTTTATGGAGAATCCCAGGGAAGGCTATAAGGAGTATATGATCGTCAATCCGGCAGTTGGGAAGAAGTACTTTCAGAAACTGGAGTATACCGCTCCCCCCAACGATATTTTCCTGAAGGAAAAAAAGGAAGGAACATTCCGCATATTCGTGATGGGCAGTTCCACAGTATTTGGTTTTCCCTATGAACGAAACCTCATGTTTTCACGCATCCTGCACAAACGCTTGGAGGATGCTTATCCTGGAAAGCACTTTGAGGTGGTGAATACATCCATAACGGCCATCAATAGTTATACCCTGCTGGATTATGCCAAGCAGATCGTCAGGTACAGTCCGGATGCCATCCTGGTATACGCGGGTCACAACGAGTTTTATGGAGCATTTGGTGCCGGCTCTAATGAGAACATGAGTAAGAGCCTCAGACTGACCAGGCTGCACATGTATTTCATGGATTTTCGCTTCTTCCAGCTATTCAGAAATGCCGTGGCAAAAATAGGCTCAGGGAAAGAAAATCAGGTACATGGAACCCTGATGAAACGCATTGTTGCGAACCAGGATATACCCTTTGAAGGTGAAGATTACACCCGCGCCATGACCAGGTACAGGCAGAACATGGGAGACATGTTACAGCTTTATAAGGAAGAAGGCTTTCCTGTATTTCTGAGCGATGTCGTCAGCAATGTGAGGGATATTGTACCGCTGAGTGCGGTTTCTACCGGTGATAAAAACAGGGCCTGGGAAGTATACCGGGAGGCGGTTAAGGCCTATCAATCCGGCGAATTTGAAAAAGCGAGCGCGCTTTTTTATGAAGCCAAAGACCTGGATGGTGTCCGTTTCAGGGCCTCTGAGGAGGTAAACAGGATCATCAGAGAGCTCTCCGGGGAATATGGGACCTACTTTGTGCCCATGCTGGATTTCTTCCGGGAAGCATCCCCACATGGTATCATTGGGAACAACCTGATGACAGAACATGTGCATCCGAATATTGAAGGGGAGTTTTTAATGGCGGATGCGTTTTTTCAGGAGGTACTGGCATCAGGCCTCCCTGGGAAGGCAAATAAAGACAGGCTCTATTCCAGTAAGTATTATAAACGGAACTGGGGATACACTGAACTTGACAGCCTGCTGGCCCATCACCGTATCGCGAACCTGAAAACCCACTGGCCTTTTGTACCTGTGGAGCCAAACAATTCCGATTATAGGGAGACATACCGTCCCATATCGAAAGAAGATTCTGCGGCATTTTTGTCCATGAGGTTCCCGGAAATGTATCTTGACATGATCAGGCTGGACCTGGCCAGGGAATACGAAGCCGAGGGGAACGATTATGCAGCGTACAGGGAATATGAAGCGCTGATCCGGACCAATCCATATATTCCTGAAAATTATCGGGATGCAGCCACATCACTGATTAACCTTGGGCATCTTCCCCTTGCCCTGGAGTACTTTCAGAAGTCACTTGAGTTGGAAACGTCCTTTTATGCAATTTTTCGGATGGGAGAGATTTACCTGATCAAAGGAGACTATCTGAATGCACGCAAGAGATTCCAGGAGGCATTCGCGGTTGCAGGTACCAATGAAGAGAAAATCAAGGTCCTGGGAAGAATTTACGCGACCTGTGTGTATGGCGGTTTTGATGCTGATGCACAATCCATCGCCGACCAATTAAGAAAATACAATGCTACGCAGTACCTGCGAATCCCACCACCCAGCTATACCTACACCAATTACGTACCGTATAAAACCAGGGAACAGGTACGCGGGGCCAAACAGCTCATGTCGGAGGAACGTTATGCTGAGGCCGCAACCATCCTTGAAGCTTCCCTTGACATCTACGACTCCCATATGGCCCGCAGGTACCTGGGAGAATGCTACCTGCAGCTGGGGGATACCCTCAATGCGCGCAGTCAGTTTGAAAGGGTTAAAGACGAATTTGCCTTTGATCCTGATTTTCCGCTTGTTCAGTGATATCGTTTAAAAACAAATACAGCCTCCAGGTTGTTTTATTGATCAGATACATCATAAATTCTCAAGACCATGCATTCACATAAGACCATACTCACCATTCTGTTCTCAGTATTTTTCCTGGCAGCATATGCCCAGGGAGAGAGTGCTACCATCAAGATTACCGATGTAAATGGAGTGAGCACTGTTGTCAAAGGAGCCTCTTCATCGTCTTCCTCCTCATGCAACTCACCCGATTTTCCAGCCCTGAAAGGCGGCTCCAGGAAGGATATTAACTTCAATGAGTTGAAGTATATCTCCATTTTGCCGACCAGTCCCTCGGGGAATGAGATCTATACCGGGGTGGAACTGGAATACAAGGACGGGAAAACAGAGACCCTGGAGATCATCAAGAACATCCGCTTCTCGGGAAGGTCCGACGCAGGCGATTTCAGCATCCCGGTGAAGGACATCAGCATGGTGGAGGTTCTGTAAGAATCTGTTTTTTCATTTTCCAGATGTCACAGCCCTGTGACATTTTGCAATGGGGATGCAGGACATGCCTTTTTCCACGGTTCCGAGTTAACAATTTTGTTACCTCAGTTTATTCAACCGCGCAGTGATGGGCTGATTGTAAATGACTTATACATAATGAATTACCTAAACGCTGTCCGGTCGGGGGACATTATAACCGGGTAACATTTTTGTTAACTGGGAATATTCCAAAAAAGGTCCCCCCAAAACACAAGTAGATCACTTTCAATTGACTCTATTCCAGCTTGATAATTTTACGTGTTGTTACGAATTCTTCTGATCTGACGGTGATAAAATAGACTCCCTTGTTGAAGGATTGGAGGGAGGCGCAGATGATTATATCTCAAAACCATTTGACATCACGGAATTGAAAGTAAGGATCAGGAACCTGCTCGATCAAATGCATCCACCTTTGCACAGAATTTCAGGAAACAGTTTGGGATGACCCCCAGGGAGTATCGGAAAGATAAGAATAGCTAGGTTGGCTCGCAAGCGCAATTTACATGCTGCTCAGGTCACCAGCAAATTGAAGAGAGGTCGAGTTGGTGGGTGGGTCCTTCATCTCTCATACAATATAATTTGACATTAGGGTTGTGATATTGATAGCGTAGTGGTTGGAGTATTCTGTTTCGATGGTTAAGAGGTTATTTACAGGATTGGGGTAGATTGTAGCTGAAAGACTAGTTTCTTCAATTTTAAAACTACTACTGCATTGGTAGTGAAGTATACATTTGGGCTGCTGTTGCGTAATACTGACAGAATCTTTGTTCAATCATCAGATTGTTGAGGATGGAATGAACTATTGACGCAAATCATAAACAATGTGGGCATATTATCAATTTGCAACGCAATAAAGGGCTCTTAAAAACCCCATCCGGATTATTTCCTAAATTTTTAAGATTTGAAATATCTAAACTTGAAAGCTGATTGTTCCCGCAACGGAGAACCACTAACGAGTTATTATTGGATACATTTAATTCTGTTAGCAAATTATCACAACAATTCAATTCAAGTAATGTAGTATTCTCTGTAACATCAAGACTGGTTAATAGATTATTTGAACAATCCAATCCTCTAGACACACCCCAATCGGCACCTCTTAAATTTACAAGATTGGAAACATCCAGACTGGTTAATAGATTATTTGAACAACTCAACGATTCTAAATCCAAGTTATTAGAAACATCCAGACTGGTTAATTGGTTACTTTCGCAGCTCAAATACTCCAAATTAACAAATGCTTCAATTCCGGTTATATCTGAAATATGCTCGCTACTTACATCTAAATATGTTATTGCTTCGGCTTCTGTATAGCTGATTTCATCATCTCCATTGGTATCAACACCCTCTTCAATTAGAGCATGGAGGAAGGCGGTGTCGGGAATGTAGACAAATCCTTCATAAGGTGATTCCAGCGCTCCTATGTCCATTCGATTGTCTATTGAATGAGGGCGCGGATTGCCATTGAAATCAGTAAGAGGTGCGTAATAGCTAATCCCATCTATCTGCAGAGAATCGAGGCCCCAACCAATGCCGGGACTCATGGCTGAAAGATTGAAAAAGTTCGATTCAAATTCCGCATCTCCAACAATATTTCCTATTGAGGTAATTGTACCATCTGTGATTAAAGGTTCCTTCAGTAGGTTGTGATGTGCGAAAAGAGTGCCCCGCTTAGAAGTTCGATATGCAATATCTTCCCCTGATAGTCCTTTATCAGCTCCAAGGATATTGTTAAACAGGATCATTGTCCCCTCACCCAGAGCAAGGTTATTTCCTCCGCGTTTTGCAAAATTATTGAATATTGTATTGTTATTGACAACCGCTGCATCCCACCAGTGCTCTATGCCTCCTCCCATGCCATCCACTGAATTCTCGGTGATGATGTTGTTATATATTTCTGGTCCACGGTTTTCATAGGCAAAGGCTATAAATATACCACCGCCATCACATTTGGTTCCTCCACTGCTTGTTCCTGAATTGTCTCTTATAATATTGTTCCTTACAATTACTTCTTCGATTACATTAGTTGTAGCATAATTAAATATGGCAAGTCCCGCACCATAGCCATAATAGCCAGTTACAGAATTGTTCACTATTTGATTGGATTCCAGGAGAATTCCTCCCCCATTAAGGAAAATACATCCTCCATCAAACCAGTTGGCCTGGGTAGTATTGTTCCTGATCACGTTTTTACGTATGATGGCCCTGTGCTGCTTATCCACATGGGCAAACAATGTACCCCCGTATATCATTCCTTTTCCATTTGCATTCATATGGTTTTCTTCAATGATGTTAGAGCAGATTTTGCCGCCCGAATGAGAGCATCAAAATAGCTCCGCCAATGATATTTGGATCGCCGTCCCATCTACTGAAGGTTCCATTTCCTCCTGTAAGGGTGAAACCCATTAAAACAGAAGTGGTGTCTTCCCCCGACCACATGATAACCACAGAAGCTGTGTCCGGATGGGCTGGCTGACTTCCGTCAATGATGGTTTTTGAGATGTGAGCAGTGTCACCATCCAGGATGAAGCGGCTGGCCACAGTGATGGCTTTGCCCAGAAAATTGATATTTTCGAGATAAGTACCTTCTTCCACAAGAATTGTATCACCTTCTTCAGCAATTTTCGATGGCAGTCTGGATAGAGGATTGATCAGCGGGAACGTTGATCTGTTGGGCGCAGATGACCGAAGCCATCAGTAAGATTACGGATAACAGTGTGAGTTTTTTCATAACTTGGTTTTCAGGGATGTAATAGGTAAAATTATTCCATACAGGATGGCTATGCTATGGGTATTGTTGCAGATGTGATCACATAGGTAACAATTTGGATTCCACATGCGAAAATGTGCGATTCGATAGCCAGATCAGAAAAATTTCATAACTTACTGAAAACCAACATTACGACTCCAGCAATGAGAAGGGCTTTCTTGCCAGCGCGTTGGAAGTTATTTTGCATAGGCCTCGTTTTATGCATGGTGCTAAGCCACAGTAAAGCCCATGGACAGGATCGCATTCCCGGACTTATCAAACCCGGTGATGTGGAATTCTTGGACCTTTTGGCCAGATTCGATCTTCCAGGTTCAGTAGACATGCGCCTTATCAGAGTTCTTTTCCAGGATAGCAAAGGATTCATATGGTTTGAAATTCGAGGGAATCTTTACAAATATGATGGTTATCACCTGACCGACTTCTTCGAGGTCCCAGTTGGTCCGCAAGATTTAAATGCTTCTAATGTTGCTTCCATGGAGGAAGACCCATACGGCTATATCTGGCTCGGCTGTTACCGAAAAGAGGGCCTGTTCCGTTATGACCCCAGGAAGAATACCTTTCAGCGCTTTCCGCGAAATGAGCATGACCCTCAGGAAATGTCTGATGCCGAGTTCTGGTTTATTTCCCCCGACGGGAAAGACAGGGTCTGGATACCCACCATGCAGTACGAGGGAGGAAGGGGTCTATATATGTACGACTATCAAACCGATTCAGTCACTGAGTACAGGCATGATCCGGAGGACCCCAACAGTTTGCCCTGGGATGAAATATCAATGGTGTACACCGACAGGCATCAAAATGTCTGGATAAATACCCTTGCATGGAGTGGAACGGGGGGACGGCTATACCGCTTTGATGTGGAAAAAGAAAAATATATCGAATTCCGACTTGATGTGCCCGGTGGTGAACCCCTGCCCATCACCGCTGCTTACATGCAGAACGGTCCGGATGGTGACTTGTATTTTGACATTATGATGTATAACCTGGCCGATTCTACTTATCCCTACCTGGTAAGAATTAAAGATGATCTGAGCAAGCTTCAGACTGAACCTTCCGATTCAATAGGGCTGTTCAGATCTTATCAGATGTATCCCAAGGTCTTTGATTGTTACCGCTTCGCTTTTGACCTTGAGAAAAATTTATGGCTTCAGACAAGAGATCGGGGCATTTTAAGGTACAATTTGCTTACAAATAAACTGGAGCAGTACAAACCTTACAAAGAACGATTTGAGGTCTACATTTAAGGGAATATTCTATGTGATCAATCAGGTGGCATATGGTTCAGTTATGTGCATGGAATGAAAAACTACATCCCCACCAAGCGAAAATTCACATCCTATGAACCGGGCTTCTTCAATAAAACCGGCATTGAAAATGGAACTGTTTATTCCATTTATACGGCACCGGACAGCGTGGTTTGGGTCGGATTAAATGGAAGCCTTATAAAGATGGATCCCAAATCCAATCTCCTTAAACGCTTTACGCCTCTTCCCTTCAATAAAATTGTTGAGAACAGATTGCAAATCATTGTACCGGGTGATAAAAACGAGCTTTATATTGCAGCCCGAAACTGCCTCTATATTTTTGACATTGAGACAGAGAAGTTTGAAATGATACCTTATCCTGATATTTGGGGCGGTCAGGGAAAAACAGAAAGTAAGGAGATGATCCGGGACAGCAGTGGGTCCATATGGATTGGGGTTAATCCGGGCTTAATACAGGTAGACCCTGAATCAAAAACCGCAAAAACGATCTTCGAGTTAGCCAATACCGAGCAGTTTTTGGGTGGTATAACAGATGCCATTATCGAGGACCGGGACGGGTATATCTGGATAGGCACAGAATTCGGATTAAACAGATACGATCCTAGGAATCGATACCACCGTGAAAATCACACACAATCCATTGAAGAAGGACGGCCTTGCCGCACCCCGCATCACAGCACTCATGCAGGATCACCATGGAAATTTGTGGATAGGCTATAAATCCAATGGTCTGAGTTTTCTGGATGCCAAATATTTAAATGATGCTGATTTGAATCCCGATGTTTTGAAACTCAGACACTATTCAAAAAAAGACGGACTGCCCGATTTACATATTGATGAGCTTGTGGAAGATCATTCAGGCAATATCTGGATCTCAAGCTATCGGGGCCTGAGCAGATTGAATCCGGGAACAGGAAGCATCACTCAATTTAATGATGAGGATGGGATCCAGGTGGATCCATTCGAAAGTGATTTCTCTATACATCCCACCTCAGGCGATATATACATTGGGGGACAAAATGGAATGATCTCCTTTGTTCCGGAAGAACTGCCCCTTAACCGGCACGTTCCGCCCATCGTTCTTACCGACTTTCGCCTTCACAATCAGCCTGTCCCCATCTCAGATACCACTGCTTTAAAGCAGTCCATAAGCTACACCGAACGAATTGATCTTTCCCACAGTGAGAACTTCCTGGAATTTGAATTTGCTGCCCTGGATTATTCCATTCCGGCTAAAAACCAGTACAAATATTTCATGGAGGGAGTGGATAAGGATACAGTATATGCCGGAACAAAGCGATCTGCAGAATACCGCGACCTCAGACCTGGAAAGTACACCTTCTGGGTAAGCGGCTCAAACAATGACGGAGTCTGGAATCCCGATGGGATTACCCTGGACATTCGCATTCATCCGCCCTGGTACAGTTCCGGGGTGGCCCGGGGAAGTTATATCATGCTTATGGTCCTTATGGTTGCTGGCTATGTGTGGTTTAGAACACAAAAGCTGAGACGGGACAATATCGCCCTGGAAAAGCTGGTTGCCCTGCGCACGGAAGAAATCAGGAAAAAGAATGAAACCATTGTTGACATGGAAAGGCTGAAGACCCGGTTCTTTACAGATGTATCGCATGAAATCCGAACTCCCCTGTCATTGATTTCTGGGCCTCTTGATACCCTGTTGGAGAAGGATTATCCCGATCAGGATACAGGCAGGTGGCTGAGCATGATTAAGCGAAACAGCAAAAGGCTGCTGCAGCTGGTAAACCAGTTACTGGATATTTCAAAACTGGATTCGGGTCATATGAAACTGGTTATGGAAGAGGCAAACATCATGCAGCACCTCAAGGTCCTCGCCAACGAATATCTTTCGCTGGCCGAAAGCAGAAAGATCAGGTTTTTATGCGATATTCCCAGCCAGGAACTGCTAACCTGCTACGACAGGGAAAAGCTTGAAAAGATTATCACCAACCTCCTATCCAATGCCTTCAAATATACCCCAGATGCTGGGATTATTACCTGCCGTGTGAAAGTTCTGTATCCAAACGTGAAGGACCAGGATCCGCTTATCAGGATCATGGTAGCTGATACCGGACCTGGAATTCCTCAAAAGGAGCGTAGCAAGATTTTTGAAAGGTTCTACCGGGCAGAAGAAAACCTTCACGAGGATGCAGGTGGAACAGGGATCGGACTCTCCCTGACCAAAGAACTGGTTGGCATAATGAAAGGGGAGATCGTCATAAAGAGCGCCATGGGTGCAGGGGCCGTTTTTATTGTAACGCTTCCCCTGGGCAGGATGCATCTGGATGAAAAGGATTATGTGATCAAAGAGCCTGCAGATACGATGCCACGGGGAATCAATGCGCATGGTGATCCTGGTGAGGACCTCATGAAAGGTTCCACCCAGGATCTGGACCAGGAGGTCCTGGTGGTGGAGGACAACATGGATCTGAGGACCTTTATCAGTGAGAATCTTTCAGGAACATACAAGATCACAGAAGCAGTAGACGGGGTAATGGGTTGGGAGCAGGCGGTTTCCGGTATTCCCGACCTGATTATCTCGGATGTGATGATGCCAGGAATGGATGGAATGGAACTTTGCAGGAAGCTGAAGCAGGATGAGCGGACCAGCCATATCCCCATCATCATGCTTACCGCAAAGGCCACCCAGAAGGATAAGATTGAAGGATTGGAGGGTGGCGCAGATGATTATATCTCAAAACCCTTTGACATCACAGAATTGAAAGTAAGGATCAGGAACCTGCTCGATCAAAGGGAACATCTGAGGAAAAAGTACTCTGGAATGGTGGGCCTTGATTGGGGCGAAATGTCAGTCACCACCCTGGATGAGAAGTTTCTGAAAAAAGTGACAGGCATTATATCGGAGCGAATGGGAGATTTCGAGTTCAATGTGAGCACGTTGCAGGAAGAGATGGCCATGAGCCGGGAACACCTTTTCAGGAAACTAAAAGCACTTACAGGAAATTCGCCCAGCGAGTTGATCAGAACCTTGCGTCTGAAAACCGCTGCGACCATGCTTGAAAAGGGAAATGACAGCATCACCCAAATTGCATTAAACTCAGGATTTTCAAATTCATCCATTTTTGCCCAGAGTTTCAGGAAACTGTACGGGATTACTCCCGGGGAGTACCGGAAAGAAAAGAATAGCTAGGCTGTTCGCCAACGCCAAATTACATGTAGCTCAGTTCACCAGCAGGTTACACCCCCTGATATCGGAGTGGTCGAAGCGGCCCAGTACTTCGAAGGAGCCGTCGTCGAAACATTTTCCCAGGTCGCCGGTGGCAATAAAAGAACAGCTGTAAAGATTAGCCAGGTCGATGATGTTGAGGCCGCCTGTCTGACCTGTTTCCACCTGTGAGAGCGGATCGTTAGGGTCCCGAATAAGCACATCCATCCAGGCAGGGCATGAGAAGATTCCTTTTCCTGAGGAGTAGGCCTGGGACAAAAGCTCGGTCATGCCATACTCGGAGTGAATGGCAGGCACATCGAAGGCGCCTGTCAGAACCTCATGCAGTTCGCTTCTGACCATCTCAGCTCTTCGCCCCTTCATCCCGCCGGTTTCCATGACTGTGATGTTTTTCCATAGTTCAAGGGGGTGTTTTTCGGCCAGATCCAGCAGCGCGAAGCTTACACCCAGCAGCAGGGTGGGTTGACTGTCATTGTTTCTTTTTTGAAGGATCCCGGCCAGTTCTTCCAGGTTGTCCAGGTAGAAACCGCTGTCGGGGTGGGCCGACCACTTGATCAGCTGGTCCATCATGAAAACCAGGGAGCTTCCTGAGCGCTCCAGGTAAGAGGGAAGCAGGGCCAGGATGCAGAGATCTTCCGGGGAGCCATAGCAAGTATTGAAGCTCCTGAGAAAGCTTTCCTTATAGAGGGAAACATTTGCCACGTGGTGTTGTGCAGGTTTGTCCTGTGTGGTACCGCTGCTTTCAAAAACCACCTCGGGCTCCATGCCTTTACAAATGACTTTGTGGGATTTAAAAAATTCAATGGGCAGGAAGGGTATGTCCCCGATCTCCTTCACCTCTGCGACATCCACATTCAGGGCATCCAGGTACTCCCTGTAGACCGGTACCGATTCGGCCTGGAAACGAAAAACCTCCAGGGCGATGGCACTGAAGGTCTCTTCATCTTTTATCTTAAATATCTCCTCTCTTAATACCCGATGATCCATATCATTTCTTCCTTATCCTTTTCTTGCTCAGGCAAAGGCATCTCTTATATTCATTCGGCATACTTTCGAAGCAACCTGGCATTTTTTAGCTATGCTAACAAGCACGTTGCGAGAAATGTATGCCGATGAATTATTTGAGGCCTAGCCCCTGATGGCTTTAATACCCGGCAGGGTCTTGCCTTCAATGTACTCCAGCATGGCTCCGCCACCTGTGGAGACATAGCTCACCTTGTCAGCCAGACCGAATTTATTGACTGCGGCCACAGAGTCACCTCCACCCACCAGGCTGAAAGCTCCGGCAGCAGTGGATGCAGCAATGGCCTGTGCAATGCTCACGGTTCCTTTCTGGAAGTTGGGCATTTCAAATACGCCCATGGGCCCGTTCCAGAGGATGGTTTTGGATTTCATGATCACTTCAGAGAGTGCAGCCACAGAGTCGGCACCGATGTCCAGCCCCATGTAACCTGTTTTTCCACCATCAATACTGGCCAGTTCAGTGGTAGCCTCATTGTCAAATTTATCAGCCAGCACCTGGTCCACGGGAAGGATCAGATTGACGCCTTTGGCTTCTGCTTTTTTCACCAGGTCGGTGGCCACATCCAGCTTGTCCTCTTCACAGAGTGAGTTTCCGATCTCACCTCCGCGGGCCTTGATAAAAGTATAGGTCATTCCTCCTCCAATAATCAGGTTGTCCACAACATCCAGCAGGTTTTCGATCACCTGGATCTTGTCGGAGACCTTGGCTCCTCCCATGATGGCAGTCATTGGTTTTTCGGAGTTGTGGAGCACCTTGTCCATGGCTTCGATCTCTTTGTTGATCAGGAAGCCAAACATTTTAGAATCCGTATCGAAGAAGTCAGCGATCACAGCAGTGGAGGCGTGGGCACGGTGCGCTGTACCGAATGCATCATTCACGTAGACATCCGCATAGGTAGATAGCTTTTCAGCAAAAACCCTTGTGGCAGCCTTTTCATCATCGGTCTTGATCTTGTTTTCGGCCGAATGAAAGCGAAGGTTTTCCAAAAGAAGTACCTGTCCGGGCTGGAGGGTGGCAGATTTGGCCACGGCCTCCTCTCCAACGCAGTCATTGGCAAACTGAACCTCCTCACCCAGAAGGCCTGAAAGGGCGGGGATCACGTGCCTGAGTGAGAATTTTTCTTCCGGACCCTCTTTCGGACGTCCCAGGTGGGACATGAGGATGGCAGAGCCACCATCAGCAAGTACCTTTTTGATGGTGTGAAGTGCACCGCGGATCCTGGTGTCGTCGGTCACTTCATACTGGGCGCTGAGGGGCACATTGAAATCGACCCTGATGATGGCTTTTTTACCTGCAAAGCTATAATTGTCAATAAGTTGCATATCAAAGTAATTTTTAAGAATGAGTACAAAATGAATTAGGAATTCCAAAGGTAAAAAAGAAAATCTACATTTACAGTTCCAAACGGATATGTTGTTTAAAGAGATCATCGGACAGCAGGAGATCAAGAGAAGACTCCTCAATATGGTGGGTGAAGACCGCGCCCCCCATGCACTGATGCTTTTTGGTCCTCCGGGGACAGGAAAGCGGAGCCTGGCAGTGGCCATGGCCCAGTACCTGGCCTGCCTTGACCGCCAAGCAGGTGATTCCTGTGGACAGTGCCCATCCTGTATCAAATTCGGTAAACTGGTTCATCCCGACCTGCACTTTGTGGTACCGGTTACCTCAACCCAAAAGGTGACTTCAAAGCCAACCACGGACCCCTTCCTGGAGCAATGGAGGAAGGCCTTCCTGGATAATCCCTATCTGTCGGAGAATCAGTGGTACGAAGCCATCGGAGCCGAAAACAAACAGGGGGTGATCTCTGTGGCAGAGAGTGAGTCGGTGATTATCAAGCTGGGATTTAAACCTTATGAGTCGGATTACCGGATGATGATCATCTGGCTCCCTGAAAAAATGAACCAGCCTGCTGCAAACAAGCTGCTTAAACTGATCGAGGAGCCACCGGAAAAAACCTTGATCCTCATGGTGGCAGAGCATACCGACCGGATTCTTCCTACCATCCTGAGCCGGACTCAGTTGGTGCATGTGCCACCCCTTTCGGGTGCAGAAATCAGGGAAGGACTGCTCAATGAACCCGGAAACGATCCCCAATTCCTGGAGGATGCTGTACGCAAAGCCAACGGCAATTACAACCTGGCGCTCACCACCCTGCGGAAAGACGAACAGGAGTTGCAGTATTTTAACCTCTTTACCGGGCTTATGAGGCTGGCTTACGGCAGGAAGATTATTGAGATCAACGACTGGGTGGATGATGTTGCAGGTATGGGCCGTGAACGGCAGAAACAGTTGCTGGACTATTCCCTGAGGCTTCTCAGGGAAAATTTCATGCTTCACATGGCCCAGGATGATCTGAACTTTATGTCGTCCAAAGAAGCGGAATTTTCCGGGAAATTCAGCCCTTTCATTCATGAAGGAAATGTCCATGGCCTGGTTGAACAGTTCACACTGGCCGGAAACCACATCGAAGCCAACGGTCATCCGAAGATTGTTTTGATGGACCTTTCTGTCAAGGTGATCCGCTTATTAATGCAGAAGGCCCCCGGGGCAGATTAACCTGGTTTTGTTTTAGAAATCCGAATCCCTATTTTTGCAAGATGGAAAGCCTGAAGGCAAGAGGTTGCTGCACCGAAAAACAGCTGGAGATCTCCGGTGACAATGCCGATCGCATTGATTCCTACTTTAGTTCATGTTCGAAGCTGGATTCTTACAACTGGCTTCGGGAGGTTTCTGACATGGATATCCCCGAAGTGGTGGAGATTCGTTTTAAAAATACCAGGAAAGGATTTTACCAGAATGTGAATGACCTTCGCCTGAAGCGTGGCGATATAGTGGCCGTGGAAGCCTCACCGGGCCATGACATAGGCATCGTAAGCCTGGCCGGTGAAATTGTAAATAAGCAAAGGGAAAAAACAAAATACAATCCATCCGAAGAGCTGAAAAAGGTCTACAGGAAAGCCAAGGAGGGGGATATTGACAAATGGAGGGAATCCATTGCCAAGGAAGAGGAGACCATGCTTCGGAGCCGCCAGCTCGCCAGTGACCTGGGTTTGAACATGAAGATCGGTGATGTGGAATACCAGGGTGACAATACCAAAGCGGTCTTCTACTATATTGCAGATGAACGGGTCGATTTCCGGCAGTTGATAAAAGTGCTGGCCGAATCGTTCAGAATTCGCATTGAGATGCGGCAGATTGGTGCGAGGCAGGAGGCCGGGAAAATCGGAGGGATCGGTACCTGCGGCCGGGAGTTGTGCTGTTCCACTTTTGTCACCAATTTTGTCTCGGTAAGCACCCATGCAGCCCGGGTGCAGGAGGTGGCCTTGAATCCCCAGAAACTGGCCGGACAGTGTGGAAAATTAAAATGCTGTCTGAACTATGAACTGGCTGGTTATGAAGATGCCCGGAAAAAATTCCCCAGGGTTTCCACCCCATTGAAAACAACAACAGGAGAAGCCCATCTGCTGAAAACAGATGTTTACAGGGGGATTCTGTGGTATGCATATGGAGGAGGTGCTTCACAGGCCCTGCTGCCCGTCTCAGTGGAAAGGGTAGCCGAGATTGTGGAGATGAACAGAAACGGCAAATTTCCCGATGAAATCATTGAATCTACAGCCATAAAGGAGAGTGCCAAACTGGAATATACCAATGGAGCCGGCGAGGAGAGTCTGACGCGGTTCGAGAAGAACCGTCCCAAAAAGAAGAAGAAGCGTCGCCCGCCCCGCAATCCACATCATAAGTTATGATCCGCAACAGGTTATTACTTCTCACGCTTTCTATCCTTCTGGCCTTTTCTTGCGATCCGCAGATGGTATATGACCAGTACATGACCACGCAGAACGGGGAGTGGAAGTGGAACGATGTGGGTGTTTTTGAGGTGGATATGGCCGATACGGTATCTCTTCATAATATCTACCTGCAGGTACGCCATTCGGTGGACTATCCCATGAGCAATCTCTATATGTTTGTTCTTCTGAAAGGTCCATCGGGACAGTTCGTCAGGGATACAGTCAACATGGTGCTTGCTGCTCCCGACGGACAATGGATTGGGAATGGCCAGGGTAAGCTCAGGGAGTTGCGGTTGCTGTACAGACAACAGACCCGTTTCAGTGAACAGGGAATTTATACCATTTCAGTGGAGCAGGCCATGCGAAACTCCGAACTACCGGTAAACAATGTGGGGGTTCGCATCGAACGAATTAAGCCATAAGAATTTTGGGAAAGGATAAACTGAAAAGATTCAGGGAACTGGAGACTCTGAGCCGGGTATTTCAGCCGGAGTTTCAGGAGGTATATCAAAAAGATTTTTGGCTCAAAGGCAGGTGGAGACAGGAGGTTTTCAAAAATGAAAATCCCCTGGTCCTGGAGCTGGGTTGCGGAAAGGGTGAATATACCACGGGACTGGCAAGAATGAATCCCGGGAGAAACTACATGGGGCTCGATATCAAGGGAGCGAGGTTGTGGAGAGGCGTGAAGCAGGTGAATGAGGAGGGAATGAAAAATGTGGCTTTTCTGAGGACGCGCATCGATTTTATAAACTCCTTTTTTACGGCCGGTGAGGTGGATGAGATCTGGGTTACCTTTCCGGATCCCCAGGAAAAAAAGAGGCGGAAGAAAAAACGTCTGACAGGGGCGGCCTTTCTGAATCGTTACCGTCACATCATCAAGGACCAGGGTGTGATCCATTTGAAAACAGACAATGGCGGACTCTATACCTACACCCTGGAACTGGCCAAATATAACAATCTGCAGATTGACAGGCATACCGACGACCTGTACAGTACCGACTGGGATGATGAAACGGTATCCATCCAGACCTATTACGAGTCCCGGTTCAGAGCCGAAGGAAGCAGCATACATTTCATACAGTTCAGGTTGCCCACAGGCAGTGAAATCAAGGAGTTGCCTTATGACGTCGAATGATGGTTTCTTCACCAGGGTGTACCAGGTGGTCAGGCTTATCCCGCCGGGAAGGGTAAGCTCCTACGGGGCCATTGCCAGGTACCTGGGTTCTCCCGGGGCAGCCAGGATGGTGGGTTGGGCCATGAATCAGTGTCACACCCATCCCGAGTATGTCCCTGCCCATCGTGTGGTGAACCGGGCTGGTTTGCTCACCGGGAAGCACCACTTCGATGGCCGGAACCTGATGCAGGAATTGCTGGAGAACGAAGGTGCCGTGATTGATCAGAACCGCATCGTTAATTTCGAGGATATTTTCTGGGATCCGGTGCAGGAATTGGGACTATAGCAACTTAATCTAAATAAAAAAAAGGCTATCTTTGGGCCTTAATTCGTTTGAAAATCATGGAGATTCAGAAGGAGAAAATACGCGAGGTATTAAATGGCATCGTTCACCCGGAATCGAAGCAGAGCATTGTTTCCATGGAGATGGTCCACGAGCTTGTTTACAGGGAGGGAGATCTCTGGCTGGCATTGAAGTTCAGCAAGGCCAACGACCCCTTTATCCAGTCCATTAAAAAAGCATGCATGCGGGCGGTGAACAATGCCTTTGGGGAGGATACATTAAAGAAAGGTCACATCCAGGTGATGGTTCCCGAGCCACCCCCACCCCGCGCAGTACTACCTGGAGTGAAGAACATTGTGGCCGTTTCATCAGGTAAAGGAGGTGTGGGTAAATCTACAGTGGCAGCCAACCTGGCAGTGGCACTGGCGCAGACTGGTTCCAGCGTGGGACTGATCGATGCGGATGTGTACGGTCCGTCCATTCCCAAAATGTTCAACGAGGAGGACAAGCGCCCAACTGCAAAGACCGAAGATGGAGTAGAGTGGATCATCCCCATAGAGAAATACGGGGTAAAGCTGCTGTCTGTTGGTTTTTTTGTGAAGCCTGAAGATGCAGTGATCTGGCGGGGTCCCATGGCAACCAGTGCGCTGAAGCAACTGATCAACCAGGGAGATTGGGGTGAACTTGATTACCTGCTCATCGACCTGCCCCCGGGTACGGGTGATGTGCACCTGACCATGGTCCAGGAGGTTCCTGTAACAGGAGTGGTTATTGTGAGTACTCCACAGGAGGTGGCCCTGGCCGATGTGGTAAAGGGCATCAACATGTTTGCAGGAGATAAGATCAATGTGCCCGTACTGGGAATTATTGAAAACATGTCGTGGTTTACGCCGGAGGAGCTGCCCGACAACAAGTATTACATCTTCGGGAAAGAGGGTTGCAGGAAGTTGTCCGAGAAAACCGGCATTCCCCTTCTGGGAGAAATTCCATTGGTTCAGGGAATCAGGGAGTCGGGCGATGCGGGAGAGCCGGTGGCCCTTGATCCCAACAAGCTTTCCGGGAAAGCCTTCCACAACCTTGCTTCGGCAGTACGGAAGGCAGTTGATGCCAGGAATGCTGAGCTAGAGCCCACAAAGAAGGTAGAGATCACAAGCAATTAATAGAACAGATAAACAGAACATATGGAAGCGATTAAAGAGCGAGTTGAAAAGGCACTGGAGAAGATCAGGCCTTACCTGGTTGCAGACGGCGGAGACATTGCTGTGGTGGAGATCACTGAAGATATGGTGGTCAGGGTTGAGATGAAAGGGGCGTGTAATGGTTGCCCGTTCAGCATGCAAACCCTCAAGGCAGGGGTTGAGATGGCGATCCGTAACGAAGTTCCGGAAATCAAAGAGGTGGTTGATATTAACAATAATTAATTACAAAAGCAGTTAGTTATTTGTAAGCCTCCGCAGGAGCTTTACTCAATCATAGTTTCCCTGTTGAAGAGATTCACAAAGAACCGGACCTTATGGCCATGCAGGAGCTTCCTGGTGTGTGGCATGGTATTTCTAATTCTTTCCGGAATGATCTCCTGCAGCGTGGAGAAAAATACCTCCATGAGCAGGAATTACCATAACCTGACATCACACTACAATATCTATTTCAACGGACTTGAGAGTTATAAACGCGGGGTTAAAAAAGCCGAAACCTCCGTTCAGCTTGATTACACCAGTATTCTGCCGGTCTTTCTTTATGAGCAGGAGGAGGTACACTCAGCGGTGAATGCCGATATGAAAAGGGCCGCAGACAAAGCCACCAAAGTGATCACCTACCACTCTATCACCGCCAAACCCGAGGTGAAGGAGGGTGACCAATCCGAAAAGGATCAGGCATTTTATGACAGGAATGAATACAACAAATGGGTAGATGACTGCTACATGCTCATGGGACAGGCATACATGTACCAGGGGGAATTCTTCCTGGCCATTGAAACATTCAAGCATGTGCTGGTTACCTTCCCCTTGGATGATGTTCGTTTCCTTGCCATGATCTGGCTGGCCAGGGCCCATATCATGATCGATGAGATGCGCGAGGCAGAAAGGATTCTTATTTCCCTATCCGATCAATCTTCGCTTCCCAAGGATTACCTGGTGGACTATCTGACCACCCAATCGCAGTTCGAACTGAAAAAGGAAGCGTATGCAAGCGCAGCACAGTATCTTGAGAATTCATTGAATCAGAAAGGATTGAACAAGGAGCAGAAAATCAGGTATACCTTTATCCTGGCCCAGTTGTATGAAGAAGCGGGGGATAACAACCTGGCCCTGGAGAAGTACAAGCGGGTGAACCGGTACAACCCGCCCTATGAGATGGCCTTTAATGCCAAGGTCAGTATGGCGGAGGTTTTTGAATCGGGCAGTTCCAGCAGCGAAGACCTTAAAAAGCTCCTGAACAAGATGCTTCGAGACAGCAAGAATACAGAGTACAAGGACCAGATCTATTTCGCCCTGGGGAACATTGCCATGGAAGAGGGCGAAAAGGAACTGGCCATCGAATATTACCAGCTTTCGGTCTCTTCCAGTCTTCAGAACCAGTACCAGAAAGGATTTTCTTCGGTCACCCTGGCCGAAATATACTACGAGGAACCTGATTATATCCTTTCGGCGGCCTATTACGATTCGGCCGTCTCTTTCCTGAACCGGGACTATCCCGGGTACAACGGACTGGTTACCCTCTCTGCCAGTCTGAGCCGTCTGGTTTACAATGTCAATATCTACGAGATGGAGGACAGTCTCCAAATGCTGGCCGGCTTACCTGAAGAAGAAAGGCTCGCCATTATTGACGGACTCATTGAAGATGTTCGTGTGGCTGAGGAGGAGGCGCGCCAGGCAGAACAACAGGCCATGCAGGATATGGCATTCAACCAGTCCATGATGTATAATAACAACCAGACAGGGAACCAGTCTGGACAACAGGGGGGTACCTGGTACTTCTACAACCTGAACGCCAAAAGTTTTGGTCAGCCCGAATTCAGAATGAAATGGGGAACCAGGCGGCTGGAAGACAATTGGCGACGGAAGAACAAGCAGTCTCTATCTTCCATGATGCCGGGTATGGGAGCCGAGGCTGACAGCATCAATGGTGGTGAAGGCGGCACACCTATTTTTGACAACAAGTCGAGGGAGTATTATCTGATTACCATTCCTCTCACCGATTCGGCCATGAAGCAGTCCGACCTTAGGCTCGAGGATGCATTATTCAATATGGGGTTGATCTATAAGGAGAACCTCCTGGATTACGATGAGGCCATCCTGGCTTTCGATGAGAATCTGAGCCGGTATCCCTATCCGGATGGAAGATACAACGACCAGATTATGTATTATCTGTATGAACTGTACAACACCACCCAGAAACCGGACCGGGCCAACTACTATAAGGGACAGCTTGTGGCCCAGTATCCCGAATCACACTATACCAAACTACTGAATAATCCCAACTACATCAAGGAACTGGAAGCTGAAGAGATGCGTGTAACCCGCATATATGAAGGGGTATATGAGAAGTATAAAGCCAGGAACTACCCCGGGGTGATTGCTGATGCCGATAGCGCCATTGCAGATAATCCGGATGACGCCCTGGTCCCCAAGTTCAAGTATATCAAAGCCCTGTCGGTAGGAGCCCTTGTTGGGAAGGAAGAAATGAAGGTGGAGTTTGATTCACTCATTGCCCGGCATCCGGATACAGAGGAGAGCCTGCAAGCACAGGAGATCATCGACTATATGTTTGTAGCCTTCCCGGTAATCAGGGAAGCAGAGGAGGCAAAGGTTGCAGAAGAGATCTATACGGCCTATGATCCGGAACAGGAACACTATTTCCTGCTGGCACTGCAACTGGGAGTGGATGCCAACCAGGTCAGTTTTGACCTGCTGAATTACAACCTGGATAATTTCAATGAATATGACCTGAATATTGAAAGGCTCGCTCTCACGGATGGATATTCCATGCTGGTTGTCAAGTCCTTCATCAACAAGGAAGGAGCCTCCAGGTACCTGGAGGTGATCAGGGAGAACCAGTCTCAGATCCTTGCCAATTTACCTGAAACAAGCTACAGGATGATGGTGATCTCCCTGGATAACTTTGCCACCCTTTCTGAACAAAAGGCGCAAAACCCATATTATCTCTTTTATCAGAATCACTACCTAAACCAGGAATAATGACAAGGCAGATCCACATTTTATGGACAGACGACGAGATAGATTTGCTCAAGCCGTATATTCTTTTCCTGGAGGAGAAGAATTACCAGGTGACTACCGCAGCCAATGGCACGGATGCCATCAGCCTGGTGGAGGTCCACGATTTTGACCTGATTTTCCTGGATGAAAACATGCCTGGTATATCGGGACTCGAGACCCTGGAGCAGATTAAGGGTATCAAACCCTCCATTCCCGTGGTGATGATTACCAAGAGTGAAGAGGAGGATATCATGGATGAAGCGCTGGGAGGAAAGATCTCGGATTATCTCATCAAACCGGTCAATCCCAAACAGATCTTACTAACCATCAAGAAAAACATTGATACCAAACGCCTGGTCACCGAAAAAACCACTTCGGGATACCAGGCCGAGTTTGGTCAGATCGGTATGAAGATCAACTCGGCCAGGAATTTCCAGGACTGGGTGGAGATCTATACCCGCCTGGTCTATTGGGAGATGGAATTGGAATCCAGCAGCAACAGCGGGATGGATGAGGTCTTGAAGATGCAGAAAACAGAAGCCAACAACGAGTTTTCCAGGTTCATCCGAACCAACTATGCGGGGTGGTTTTCAGGCAAATCTGATGATGTTCCTCTGCTTTCGCACCAGATGATGCGTAACAAGATATTTCCCCTTCTGGAGCAAGGAAAGGTGGTGGTGGTGCTGATTGACAATCTCCGCTACGACCAGTGGAAGATCATCGAGCAGGAGATCAATTCGCTCTTCCGGACAGAAGAGGAGAGCATATTTTCCAGTATTCTGCCAACAGCCACCCAGTATGCACGCAATGCCATGTTCTCGGGTTTAATGCCAGCCGAGATCCAGGAGAAACATCCCGGGCTCTGGGTGGATGAGAATGAGGAGGGCGGGAAGAATGCAAATGAGGAGGAGCTTTGCCGCCTCCAGATGAAGAAGTTGGGAATGGACTACTCGTTCAATTACGAGAAGGTGACCAACCAGCGGGTGGGAAAGAAGATCCTTGAGAACTACAATGACCTGCTTAACTTCGATCTGAACATCCTGGTCTATAACTTCGTGGACATGCTCTCGCACGCCCGAACGGAGATGGAAATGATCAGGGAGCTGGCCTTTGATGAGTCATCATACAGGTCGCTGATGCACAGTTGGTTTCAACACTCCTACCTGTATGACCTGCTGAAGCAACTGGCGGGCCAAGACTTGAAACTGGTGATCACCACCGACCATGGGGCCGTGAGGGTGAGCAATCCTGTGAAGGTGATCGGAGACCGCCAAACGTCTGTCAATCTGCGCTATAAGCAGGGTAAAAACCTCAATTACAATCCCAAGGAGGTGTATGAGATCAACCATCCCGGTGATATTTATCTTCCGAAAACCAACATGACCTCCAGTTATATCTTTGCCATGAACAACGATTTTATGGTCTACCCCAACAACTACAACCATTTTGTAAACCATTTCAAGAATACCTTTCAGCATGGAGGCATCTCTATGGAGGAGATGTTGATCCCGGTTTCCATTCTTTCACCGGTAAAGTAATGCAGTACAAGATTCCCATACCAGGCCTGAATGATCTCCAGGAGGCGGCCGAATCCTTCCTGGATGCCATCGGGAAGATCCCTGTTGTAGCCTTTTCGGGTGAAATGGGCGCAGGAAAGACCACTTTTATACAGTCCCTCTGCCTGGCCCTGGGTGTATCTGTTGAAGTGAACAGTCCCACCTTTGCTCTTGTTAACGAGTATTTTACCGACCAGGGAGAATCCATCTTCCATTTTGATCTGTACCGGATTGAGGATCCGGCCGAACTATTCGATCTGGGTTATGAGGAGTATTTCTATTCGGGTAGCCGCTGTTTTATCGAGTGGCCCGAAAAGGCTGGTCACCTGATTCCCGACGATGCCCTGATGGTACGCATTCTGGTTTTGGAAGATCACTCCCGCCAGATAGAGTTTGATTTGCCTGGTTAATTTCCCGGGTGATAAAATATATTGACAAAATTCCCTATTTGTCTTAATTTAGGCAACCTAAGCGCGATACCAATGGAAAAATCCGGACCCTCATCTTTCAACTTACGCAGAGAAGGATTGATGCCCCAGGAAGAGATGCTGGAGGTAGGAAATAAACAGAGACAATTGAAGATCGGGATCCCCTCGGAAGACCACGCGGTGGAGAGCCGCGTACCGATTACCCCGGAAGCGGTGGAGATCCTTGTGGGGCATGGCCATGAAGTGATTCTGGAGAAAGGAGCCGGCAAAGCAGCCAATTACCTTGATACAGATTACTCAGAGAGAGGGGGAATGATTGCTGAAAACCGGCAGGAAGTTTTTGGTGCATCCGACGTCCTGCTGAAAATCAGTCCGCCCACCCTTGAAGAGATCAGCTGGATGAAGGAGCGGCAAACCCTGTTGTCCTCTTTCCAGGTCTCCACATGCAGGGATGAGAAATATGTCCGGATGCTGATGCAGAAAAGAGTGACTGCCATTGCATTTGAGAAAATCCAGGATGAACATAAATGCTATCCGGCTGTGAGGAGCATGAGTGCCATTGCAGGAACAACCAGTATTTTGATTGCAGCTGAGTACCTGAGTAATGTAAGGGGTGGCAAAGGGGTGATGCTTGGCGGTATCACCGGTATTACACCCACCGAAGTGGTGATCCTGGGTGCTGGTACCGCAGCGGAATACGCTGTCAGGGCTGCCATGGGATTGGGATCGGAGGTAAAGGTATTCGATTCATCCATCCATCGGCTTCGCAGATTGCAAAATGCAGTTGGACAGATGATTCCCACCTCCATATTCCACCCCAAGGTGATATTGAAAGCCCTCCGGTCGGCTGAAGTGCTGATTGGAGCCATCCGCAGGGATGAGAAGTACCAGGATTTTTTTATCACCGAAGAGATGGTCAAAGAAATGAAAAAGGGATCGGTGATTATCGATGTGAGCATCGACCGTGGAGGATGCGTCGAGACTTCAGAATTGCGTACCCAGATCGATCCTGTTTTTGTGAAACACGGGGTTATTCACTACTGTGTGCCAAACATTGCATCAAGGGTGGCCAGGACAGCATCCATTGCCATATCCAATGTGTTTGCCCCCCTGATCGTTGGGAATGGGGGAACAGGGTGGTGAGGGAAAACACCTGAAAGAGAATGTGGGATTGCGTCATGGTGTCTATATTTACAACGGCATACTTACCAGCGAAGTCCTGGGCCGGAATCTGGGCATTCCCTCCAAGGATATTGATCTGTTAATGGCTGTGATATAGTGCTCAGTGCCCAGTACTTAGTGCCCAGGTAAAAGGTAAAAGGTGAAAGTGAAAAGTCTTCATAGAGTTTTGACAGTGGTGTTTGGCATCACCGTGATGCTGGCCGGATGTGATAAGAACAAAGGTCCCGATTATTCCGGGGAGATACAGTTGAGTTCCCAGTTATTTGGAGTGGAGAACTATTACCTGGTAGGTTATTCATTCGCAGAGAGTGAATACTACAAGTACCCCTCTTATGGCGAGGAGCGTTTTCTTCCGGAGATACTCAATGAGGGATTCCTGGTGATCGACGGAGGAAAACAGGTTTCCCTGCCGGGCTTTAATGCACCGGGACAGGGCCATGGATTTGCCCTGGTGGGCGAGTTTGACTCCCGTGCTGAGGCCTTCGCGTTTTTTGATTCCTATGGGGAAGTGGAGGATGGGCTGACCTTTGAAGCAGTGAGTGACACTGTGAAGTTGCACCAGGTCTGGGTGCAGGTGACCGGGAAGGGCAATTATGTAAAGATGATCATAACGACCATCCAGCATATGGACCCGGAATCGGGAAAACCCTACAACGAAGTCAACCTGGAATATATTTACGCACCCGACGGGTCCAATGTTTTTCCGTATAGATCCGATTGATGGCTTTTTTCTATATTCGAACATGAATTTCGCGCTTCTTGGTTTCATTTTCTACCTGGCAGTAATCCTTGTCGTGGGATTCATCACTTACAACATCAACAAATCACACAAGGACTTTTTTATTGCAGACCGGAAACTGAATCCCTGGGTTGTTGCTTTCTCGGAAAGGGCATCCGGGGAAAGTGCTTGGTTGTTGCTGGGGCTTCCCGGAGCAGCTTATGCGGCCGGACTGATGGAATTCTGGTCAGCCCTGGGTTGTGTTACAGGGATCATATTCTACTGGTTCTTTATTGCCAGGGCCCTCAGGGAGGAAACGGAAAAAATGGGAGCGATCACCCTGCCCACTTTCCTGGCGGCAAGGTTTGATAAAGGGCAGTCCGTCATCAGGGTGCTGGCCACATTCATTATCATCTTTTTCTTCATTTTCTATCTCTCTGCCCAGTTTAACGGTGCCGGAAAAATCCTGAATGTGACCTTCGGGATGGATCAAAAAACTGGGATGATTATCGGCGCGGCAGTGATCATATTTTATACCATGATGGGTGGTTTTTTTGCAGTGGCCTGGACCGATATGGTTCAGGGTATCATCATGATCGGCACCCTGGTGGTGCTGCCCCTGGTTGGACTGGTGGAATTGAAAGAGATCAGCGAAGGGTCAAAACCGCTGGCAGAAATGACAGCAGCCGGGGGATACCCACTCCTTTCATTTACCGGCGGTAAAACCGGATGGGCTGCTGCGGCAGTGATCATCAGCGGTATGAGCTGGGCGCTGGGATACATGGGTCAGCCCCACCTGCTCACCCGCTTTATGGCCATCAACAAGCCTGAAAACATAAAGATTTCCCGGCGCATCGCTATTGCCTGGGTGATCCCTGCTTTTACAGGGGCTGTGGTTATTGGAATTGTGGGTGCCGGGTTGTATGGACAGGGGATGTTTGATGATATTGAAAAGGTAATGCCCCAACTGGCCAATGAGCTTCTCCCCGCCTGGCTGGCAGGAATCTTTGTGAGCGGGGCCATTGCAGCCATGATGTCCACTGCCGACAGTCAGCTGCTGGTGATCAGCTCCTCTATCATAGAGGATTTTTTTCACCAGACCTTGGGTAAAGAGGTTGGCGATGTTTCCATGCTCAGGGGAAGCCGTATCATCACCATCATCGTCGGGCTCACGGGCTTTATCATTGCTCTCACCTCCGATAAGCTGATCTTCTCCATGGTCTCTTATGCTTGGGCCGGATTGGGCTCTTCTTTTGGTCCCCTGATCCTCCTGATGCTCACCTGGAAAAAAGTGACATGGCAGGGGGTCATCACCGGACTGGTCACCGGCTTTGTCTCTACGGTGGTCTGGTCCGAAATCACTGTGCTCGACCAGGTGATCAGTGTGAGGTTTGCCTCCTGGGTACTGGCATTCCTGGCTGTGTGGATTACCAGCAAGATCACCCTTAAGAAACAGTGAAACAGGAAAAGGAATGAGGCTCTTTTATAACATAGGGATCAGGTTGTACCAGCTGGTGGCGATCATCATCTCTCCCTGGAAAGTCAAGGCGAAAAAGTGGGTGCAAGGCAGGAAGGGTTGGTTTGAACCGCTGCAGCAGGCATTTCAGCCGGGAGACCGGGTGGTCTGGATCCATTGTGCCTCACTGGGCGAGTTTGAGCAGGGCCGCCCCGTCATTGAGGCGATTAAAGCACAGTGCCCGGATTACAAAATCCTGCTTACTTTCTTTTCGCCCTCGGGCTATGAGAAACGCAAAGATTACTCCGGGGCCGATCATGTCATGTATCTGCCCCTGGATACTGCAAGGAATGCAAGGCGCCTGGTAGGCTCCATTTCCATTGAAACGGCCCTCTTCATTAAGTATGAATTCTGGTTTCATTTCCTCACGCGGCTGAAGCGGAAGGGTATACCAGTGTACCTGGCGTCGGGCATTTTTAGGCCCGGACAGATCTTTTTTAAGTGGTATGGTGGGTGGTACCGGAAATTCCTGGATTGTTTCACCCATATTTTTGTACAGCAGGAGGCGTCAAGACTGCTGTTGGAAAAGCACGGTTTCAAAAGGGTGAGCGTAGCCGGAGATACCCGTTTCGACCGGGTGAGCCAGGTGGTCAATACTCCCTACGAAAACAAGAGCCTGGAAGAATTTGTCAGGGGGAAAACTGTGATCGTGGCAGGGAGTACCTGGGAACCTGATGAAGCGCTGCTGGAACAGGTATATCATGAACTACCCGGAGAAACCAGGTGGATCATTGCTCCCCATGAATTGTCTGAGTCTCATCTCGGGGGATTGAAACGGCGCTTTCCCGGAAGCATTTTGTTTACAGAATCGGAGCAGGGAATCCCACCCGGGACCCGTGTTGTGATCGTAAACACCATTGGGCACCTCTCCTACCTTTACAGATATGGCACAGTTGCATATATCGGAGGTGGATTTGGAAAGGGCATTCACAATATTCTGGAGGCAGCCACTTACGGACTCCCTGTGTTTTTCGGCCCCAACCACGGTAAATTTTCTGAGGCAGTGGAACTCATTCAGCAGGGTGCAGCGTTTCCGGTTTCGGAAAGTGGCCAATTGTTATCAACCATTCGTCAACAATTGGAAATGAACAGCCTGTTGAAAACCACTTCCCGGATTGCATCTAACTATGTCAAAGAGAGGGTTGGAGCCACCGATTTGATACTGGATGAGGTGTGCAAAAAATCTATACCCAATATGCCCTAAGGGACCTTTCCGGGCGGGGATTTCTTTATATTTTTGGTCTATGATTGCCTGCTATAAACAATCAGATCTTTGTTGGAATCATTATCTAATACGGATTTACCGTACTGCCTGTAAATTCGCGTTCGCAATTATAAATAACCTAAACTAAAAATGTCTATGAAAATCTTGAAAAAAGTATTGCTCTCTCTGGTAGTCCTTGGACTGGCAATGGGAGTAATGGGTCAGGGTACCACCACGGCCGGTATCAACGGCCAGGTGATGGATGAGAATTCTGAACCACTTGCCGGCGCTACCGTTGTTGCCGTGCATCAACCTACAGGTTCCCAGTATGGAGCCATTACCGGGGAGAAAGGTTTTTTCCGGATTCCCAACATGAATGTGGGCGGTCCTTATACAGTGACTGTTTCCTACGTGGGATATGAAAATTATGAGCTGGGAAACATCAGCCTTTCACTGGGCCAGACCTTCCAGATGAACGTTGACCTGGGTGTTGCCCAGGTAGCCATTGCCGAAGTGGCCATTGTGGGCTCAAGGGTAAAAGAGTACGATGTGTTTGATGGGAACCGGACCGGTGCAGAGACCATGGTAGGAGCAGATCAGATCGCTGACCTTCCTTCCGTGAACAGGAACCTGGCCGACTTTACCAGGATGACTCCCCAGGCCATTGTGGACGGGAACGGAGCCATCTCCATTGCGGGTATCAACAACCGCTATAACGCCATCTCCTTTGACGGAGCGGTAAACAATGATGTGTTCGGACTTTCTCCTTCGGGAACCAATGGTGGCCAGACCTATGGAACACCTATCTCCATGGATGCCATCGAGCAGTTCCAGATTACACTGGCTCCCTATGATGTAAGGCAGTCGGGTTTTGCCGGAGCCAGTATCAACGCAGTGACCCGTTCCGGATCAAATACCTTTCATGGTTCAGCTTACTACTTCTTCAGGAATGAAGGGCTGGCAGGAAAAACGCCCACAGACAACGAAGATGTGGAGCGTACCAAGCTTCCCGAATTCAGTTCCAACACCTATGGATTCAGGGTGGGCGGACCGATCATCAAGAACAAATTGTTCTTCTTTGTGAACGCTGAAATGCAGCGGGAGCAGACTCCCAAGCCTTTTGACTTTGCTGACTACACTGGGGACAGCGATGCTGCAACCATCGATGCAGTAGCTGCCAAACTTCAGAATGACTATGGCTATGATGCTGGTACCTACCTGAGCAAAAACGACGAGCTCAATTCCAATAAGATTATTGCCCGTCTGGACTGGAACATCAGCGACAAGCACAAGCTTACACTGAGGCATAGTTACACCAGTCTGGAGGCCATCAAGACCAGTAGCTCAAGTTCCAGGTCCATCAATTTCCTGAACAATGCCCAGTATTTCCCCAGTGTAACCAATTCGTCAGCACTGGAATTGAAATCCAACCTGACCGCCAGTTCCAATAGCCTGGTCATTGGATTCACCGGCGTTCGTGATGACAGGGATCCCTACGGGGACAATTTCCCGGCTGTTCAATTGAGAGACGGAGGCGGAACCCTCTACTTTGGTTCTGAGCCCTATTCCACAGCCAATGCGCTGGACCAGGATGTGCTGACCATTACAGATAACTATAGTATCTATAAGGGCAAGCATACCATCACCGTGGGCGCCAACATGGAGTATCTCTTCCACTTACAACCTCTTTATGAGGAAGAACTTACGGGGAATTCAGGTACAACAGCGTGGCTGATTTCATGACAACAGGGACTGCAGGTGAGGTTCCGGCTTACCAGTATGAAAGGGGATATTCCCTGGTGGATGATATTACCGGTGACGGATCGGCTGCTGCTGCAGACTTCAGCATGTTGCAGTGGGGGATCTATGCCCAGGACGAGTTCCAGGCATCTCCCGATCTGAAGGTGACCTTTGGTATCCGCATGGACATGCCCATGTTCTTAACTGACGCACCTGTAGATGATAACTTCAACAACAATACCATTCCGATGATTGAAGCGGAAGGATGGGACCTGGAAGGTGCCGAGTCGGGCAAAATGCCCGCTTCCTCCCTCATGTTTTCACCCGGGTTGGATTCAACTGGGATGTTTCAGGAGACAAGATCACCCAGCTCGGGGTGGTGTTGGTATCTTCACTTCCCGTCTTCCCCTTGTATGGCCCGGTGGTTCCTACACCAACAGTGGTGTTGTGATCGGTGGAGTATATCACAGAAGCTTCATGGGGTGATACCTATCTATTTCAATCCGGATTGGGACAACCAGTACAAAAATCCCGATTTTGGTTATACCTGAAGCCGCTTACGGCGGACAGATGGACCTCTTTACCAAAGGGTTCAAATTTCCCCAGATGTTCAGGGCCAACCTGGCAGTGGACCAGAAACTTCCCTGGGGCATGATCGGAACATTGGAAGGTATCTACACCAAGACATTGAATAACGTGAACTATTTCAACGTGAACCTGGATCCAAATCCGGCCAAACGTCTGGATGGTGCTGACAACCGTCCTTTCTATTCGGATGCAAGCATCACCAGTGATTATACCAGGATGATGCTTGGAACCAATACAAACGAGGGGTATACCTACAACATCACCGCCCAGTTCAGAAGCCCTTTGATAACGGCCTGACAGCCAGCCTGGCCTATACATTTGGCCGTGCTATGGCATTGAATGACGCCACATCCAGCCAGAACAGCTCACAATGGAGGTACATGGAGAATGTGAATGGTCTGAACTACCTGGATCTTTCCGTATTCTGACTTTGACCTGGGACACAGGATTCTTGGTTATGTGAATTATAAGGTGGACTGGATTGGTCACATGACTTCTTCATTCACCCTGTACTACAATGGCCAGTCAGGTGATGTATTTTCCTATGTATACAATGACTACGGTGATCTGAACGGTGAAGGAGAAAATGCGGGCAACCTGCTCTTATATTCCGGCGGACCAGAGTGAGATTGTATTTGCTGATGCTGCTACTGCCGGAGAACAGTGGGATGCTCTGGATAACTTCATTGAGAATGATGCATACCTGAGCAACGCAGGGGTGAGTATGCCGAGCGCAACGGTGCCCGGATGCCTTTCAACCACATCATTGACTTCAAGTTTGCACAGGACATTTATGTGAGCAGCGGCGAAATGAAACACACCCTGCAGCTTACCTTCGACCTGTTCAACCTGGGTAACCTGATCAATAGCAGCTGGGGCCGCATGTACTATGTGGGCAACAAGGCGATGACGCTGGTTGATTTTGAAGGATTTGTGGATGAGGATGGTGGTGATTATACACCAACATTTGGTTTTGATGCTCCTGAAGGAGATGTTTGGGACATTGACGATATCGGGGTAAACAGCTCACGCTGGCAGGCCCAGATCGGAATTCGCTATATCTTCTAAAAGAGGATAAAAATTATTTGAAAAAAGGGGAGCCACATCGCGCTTCCCTTTTTTTTGTACTTCATTTTATTTGAGACCAGATTCTTGTAAAAGTCAGGTTCCCCGTGAACAGGGAGGTGCAGCGACAGTACAAATTCCCTACATCCGCACAACTATCACATAATCAGAGGAATAACAAATTGCAAGTAGCCGTGTAAATCGTGATTTTTGTCATGTGTCTGCCATTCATTGAGTTAGCTTCAGGGTTGATTTCTTGTTAATAAAATGGACCTGATTTCACCCTCTCTGCTATTGATTTCTTCTTATTTTCATTTCCCGAAATCTGTATCAAGAAGGACCCCGTTTTCATCACTTTTGTAGGACGAGCCATTCGAGTTTAACCATGTGGATATAGGGACCATTTTCCCTATCCTAAAAGGATTAAGGTGTAAGAAGCAGATTTACAGGGCGTTATAAGCCTGTTGATATTCGTTAATAACTACGATTGAAACCGGAGCGTCCATTGACTATTTTGGTGTTACTTTTGGCACCCCGCGAAACCACTTGAATAAAAAAGAGAAGAATGGCAGAAAAGGCAGTACCACAGAAGAACTTGACGTTTGAGGAAAAGGAGCTTGTTATTGAAGAGAGCAAGGTGAGGGAAGAAAAGGAGATCCAACAAACGTACAGTTTCGACGAAGCCTTTAAAGCATCCAGGGATTATTTCAAAGGCGATGAGCTGGCTGCCAGGGTGTGGGTGAACAAGTATGCACTGAAAGACTCAGCCGGCAAGATTTATGAGCGCACTCCGGACGACATGCACCGCCGTCTTGCTTCGGAGATCAGCCGCATCGAAAAAAGATACCCGAATCCCCTCTCTTTTGATGAGCTTTTTGATCTGATGCGGGGGTTCAAATACATCGTACCCCAGGGATCACCCATGACAGGGATCGGGAACGATTTCCAGATAGCCAGTCTCTCCAATTGTTTTGTAATCGGACACGAGGGTCGGGCTGACTCCTATGGCGGGATCATGAAGATCGACCAGGAACAGGTTCAGCTGATGAAACGGCGGGGAGGCGTGGGACATGACCTGTCACACATCAGGCCCTCAGGAAGCCCTGTTCTGAACAGTGCGCTGTCATCAACGGGAGTGGTTCCTTTCATGGAGCGCTATTCTAATTCGACCCGGGAAGTGGCCCAGGATGGGAGAAGGGGTGCTCTGATGCTGAGTATCGAGGTAAAACATCCCGATGCGGAACATTTTATTGATGCCAAGATGGAATCGGGCAAGGTAACCGGCGCCAATGTATCGGTAAAAATCAATGATGAGTTCATGAAAGCAGTGGTGGAAGGAAAAACCTACACCCAGCAGTACCCCATCGACTCGGATAATCCAACACACACCAAGGAGATCGATGCCCGCGATCTGTGGCAGAAGATTGTTCATAATGCCTGGAAATCGGCCGAACCAGGGATTCTTTTCTGGGATACAGTGACCCGCGAATCTGTGGCAGACAGTTATGCCGACGATGGCTTCAAAACTGTATCCACCAATCCGTGCGGAGAAATTCCGCTCTGTCCCTACGACAGTTGCCGCCTGTTGGCCGTGAACCTTTACAGCTATGTGGAGCAGCCTTTTACTCCCGAAGCAAAATTTAACTGGGAAAAGTTCAGGAAACATGTGGGGCTGGCCCAGAGAATTATGGATGATATTATCGACCTGGAGCTGGAAAAGGTGGATGCCATCCTGGATAAAATCTATTCCGATCCTGAAGATGTTGAGATCAAGCAGGTGGAGATCAACCTTTGGAATAATATTAAGCGCAAAGCTTTAGAAGGCAGAAGAACCGGAGTGGGCATCACGGCGGAAGGTGACATGCTGGCCGGTCTGGGACTTCGATACGGCAGTGAAGATGCCATCGACTTCTCTGTAGAGGTACACAAAGCCATTGCCCTGGAAGCTTACCGTTCTTCTGTAAACATGGCCAGGGAACGCGGTCCTTTCGAGGTATTCGATTTTAACAAGGAGAAAGACAATCCTTTCATCAACAGGCTGGGCAAAGAAGACCCTGAGCTTATTGAGGACATGAAAATCCATGGTCGCAGAAATATCTCCCTCTTGACCATTGCACCCACTGGAACCACCAGCCTGATGACACAAACCACCTCCGGAATCGAACCGGTTTTCCTTCCGGTATATAAGCGGCGCAGAAAGGTGAATCCCAACGACAAGGAGTCCAACATAACTTTCGTGGATGAAGTGGGAGACAGCTGGGAGGAGTACAATGTATTCCATCACAACTTCCTTACATGGTTGGAGGTAAACGGGCTGAAAACTGGTGAAGTGAAGAATTTAAGCGACAAGGATGTGGAAGAGCTGGTGAAACGTTCACCCTATTACAAGGCCACATCGAATGATGTGGACTGGATGCAGAAGGTGAAGATGCAGGGTGCCATCCAGAAGTGGGTGGATCACTCCATCAGCGTGACCATCAACCTGCCTTCGGATGCGAAGGAGGAGCTTGTGGGTGACCTGTATGTACATGCCTGGAAAAACGGCTGCAAGGGAGCAACTGTGTACCGGGACGGATCCCGCTCGGGTGTGCTGGTAGCAGCGGATAAAAAGGAGAGCAAGGAAGAGACTCATTTTCCCATCAAGCGGCCCAGGGAGCTGGATGCTGAGATCCTCAGATTCAAGAACAACGATGAGGACTGGATCGCATTTATCGGTCTGTTGGATGGAAAACCTTACGAGATCTTTACCGGCCGCAAGGAGGAGGATACCTTCCCCATTCCATCCAAGGTGAAACAGGGTAAGATCCTGAAAACCCGTAACGAGGACGGAACAAAGCGTTACGACTTCCAGTATGTGGATAAGTACGGATACAAGGTGACCATGGGCGGATTGTCTCACCAGTTTAAAAGTGAATTCTGGAACTATGCCAAACTGATCTCAGGTGTGCTCAGGCACGGGATGCCCGTGGTGGATGCCATCAACCTGATCTCTTCGCTGAGGCTGGATAATGAATCCATTAATACGTGGAGTGCCGGTGTGGTTCGTTCCCTGAAGAAATATATTCCCAATGGTACCAAAGCCAAATCGGGACTGAAGTGCGAAGAGTGTAGTTCAGATGGACTTATTTATCAGGAGGGCTGCCTGATCTGTACCGATTGCGGCCACTCCAAGTGCGGATAATACGTGAATACAGTTTGTTGAAAAGGCCACTCCATCCGGGTGGCTTTTTTTTCTTCCTAAAACACCCCACTCGCAAGGGATGGCCTATTGTGTCAGCTATGCCGGTGAGGAAGCCTATAAATTTTTATTGCATAAAAATTTTCAGCGACGAACGGGTATAGCTGACACATAAAAAGGCTGCCCCTTGCGAGACAGCCCCTTTGCATTGATAGGAAGTATAACAGAGTGTACTTATTCTTTCTCTTCAGGCGCCTTCTTCTGAATCATGAAGGCAATGGCCAGTCCGGCTCCGCCAAAAAAGAGGGCGCAGGCAAAGTAAGTGGCTTCTTCCGGCATGCTTGTGTAAGTATCCAGGAGGCTTCCGAGGAAGATTCCCAGTCCCACACCCACCAGGAGGAGGGCCCATTTCAGAATCCCGTAAATACTATAACTCTTCTTGGTAATGAAATCTTTCGGATCTACGCCTTTTTCAATCATTGCCATGCGTTCACGGTTCCTTGCGGATACAACCACCCACACGATTCCGAACATTGCACCAAAAACCACGAGGGGTATTAAAATATCTTCAGCCATAACAGTAAAATTTGGTTAAACGTTGTTTGTTGTCTCTTTGACGCAGGGTATTCCATCCATGTTACACTTCAACCGCAAACTTTTCCTGTTTTTTATACGTTTCTTTATATAAGGAGCAGAAAAGACAGGTTTGAGTGTAACGTTTTTTCAAAACAGGCGTCTTAATAGTTGCATGGACGTTCAAGATGCGAAATACCACATCGACCGGGTAAAGGCCGGGGACAGGGAAGCATTCCACTGGGTAGTGAATCAGTACAAGGATATGGTCTATACCTTATGCCTGAGGATGCTCACCGATGAGGAAGATGCCAGAGATGCAGCTCAGGAGGTATTTGTAAAGGCCTATCGCTCCATCGCCAGCTTTCAGGAGAAGTCAAAATTCTCCACATGGATCTACAGGATTGCTTACAACCATTGCATCAGTGAGATCCGAAAAAAGGTGAAGGTCATTGACCTGGTGGACGAACTGCCCGATAATGATGAAAGCTCAGGAGATGTGAACGGCCTTGAAATACTGAGCAGGGAGGAGAGGACCAGGTACCTGCAAATGGCTGTGGAGGCCCTCCCCGAAACCGATGCAGTGGTCGTAACGCTCTTTTACTATGACGAATTGTCGCTGGAAGAGATTGCCGAAGTAACCGGGCTGACCAGCAGCAACATCCGAATCAAGCTGCACCGTTCAAGAAAGAAAATGTATAAGGTGTTGAGCGAGCAGTTAAAATCAGAACTTAATTCAATTGTATAACTATGGAACGGGATCCACAAATATCAAAGCTTATCAGGGAGAGCGGCCTTGTGACTGCCCCCGATGGATTCAGTAGCAGCGTGATGGAACTTTTATCTGCCGAGCCGCAAAAAAAGGTCTACAAGCCACTGATCGGCAGAGGAGGAAGGATCATGATCATTCTTTTCGTGGCTACACTCATCGTACTTTCCATTGTCTACTCAGAACCGGGAGGCCGCTTTGTTGATACCATGGGGATTTCAAGCCTGGATTGGCAGATGCCCCACATTAACTGGAACCTGGATTTCCTTTCCGAAATCAACATCTCCACCGGAGTTGTTGCAGCCATTGTAGCTATTTTCATCCTGGTGTTATCTGATGCAGGGCTCAGCAGGAGGAAATTTATTCTGTAGCGCTATTCCTTGATCACCCCAAGTTCTGCCCCCACTTTAATAAAACCTTTGATGGCCTTATCCAGGTGATCCCTGTTGTGGGCTGCTGACAATTGTACCCTGATCCGTGCCTGGTCCCTGGGAACCACGGGGAAATAGAATCCGATGACATAGATTCCTTCATCCAGCAGCCTGGAGGCAAACGCCTGGGAAAGCTTGGCATCATACAGCATCACCGCGCAAATGGCCGATTGGGTTGGTTTGATGTCGAAACCAGCAGCGGTCATGTGTTCCATGAAATAAGCGGTATTGTCATGTAGCTTCTCCTGCAGTTCGGTTGTTTCATCCATCATGTCGAACATGCGAATCCCTGCACCCACCACAGAAGGAGGAAGTGAATTGGAGAACAGATAGGGTCTTGAGCGCTGGCGCAGCATCTCGATGATCTCTTTTTTGCCTGTGGTAAATCCGCCGATGGCTCCTCCGAAAGCTTTCCCAAGGGTGCCGGTAATGATGTCCACCTTTCCCCTGATCTGGAATAGTTCTGTCACTCCACGACCGGTATCTCCCACAACTCCGGCCGAGTGGCACTCATCCACCATAACCATGGCATCATATTTCTCAGCCAGGGCACAGATTCTGTCCACCGGGGCCACGTTCCCGTCCATGGAGAAGACCCCATCGGTAACGATGATTCTGAAGCGCTGGTCCTGTGCTGCAATAAGCTGCTGTTCCAGGTCTTCCATATCGGCATTCTGGTACCGGTATCGCTGGGCTTTGCAAAGCCTGACTCCATCGATGATGGAGGCGTGGTTCAGTGAATCGGAAATGATGGCATCGTCGGCTGTGAGAAGGGGTTCAAATACCCCACCATTGGCATCAAAGCAGGCCGCATAAAGGATGGTATCCTCGGTTCCAAAATAGGTGGCGATTTTTTGTTCAAGGGTCTTGTGAATATCCTGTGTACCGCAGATAAAGCGCACCGATGACATTCCGAATCCGTGTGTATCCAATGCATCCTTGGCCGCCTGGATCAGTTGGGGATGATCGGATAGCCCCAGGTAGTTGTTGGCACAGAAATTCAATACCCTTTCTCCACTTTCCAGTTTGATTTCGGCTGACTGGGAGGAGGAGATGATCCGTTCTGATTTGAACAGTCCGGCTTCCGAAATGGCGTTCAGTTCCTGTTTCAGGTGCGTTTTAATTTTTCCGTACATGACTATTTTTTTAATTTGTTTTGTACCTCTTTCAACATGATCCCGGTCATTTTCTCCAGATCATAAGACTGCTTAAATCCCCAGTCCACCCTTGCAATGGTATCATCCACACTGTGCGGCCATGTATCGGCAATGGCCTGCCTGAAATCGGGATTGTAGCGTATGGAAAACGACGGGATGTGCTTCTGGATCTCCTGGTGCATCTGTTCAGGGGTAATGCTCATGCCTCCCAGGTTGTAAGAGCTGGAGATGGTCAGCTTGGAACGATCCGTCTCCATCAGTTTGATGGTGGCTTCGATGGCATCGGGCATAAACAGCATGGGCAATGCTGTCCCTTCGTTGAGGAAACACTCATACTGTCCGGTCCGCACGGCCTCGTAGAAGATTTCCACAGCGTAATCGGTTGTACCTCCCCCGGCTTCTGTTTTATAAGAGATCAGGCCTGGATAACGGATGCTTCTTACATCCACCCCGTATTTGTTAATATAGTAATCGCACCAGCGCTCACCAGCCATTTTGCTTATGCCGTACACTGTCACAGGCTCCATTACCGTCAACTGCGGCGTATTGATCCGAGGGGTAGTCGGGCCGAATACAGCGATGGAGCTGGGCCAGAATACCTTTTTCACCTCATCCACCATTTTTGCTACTTCCAGGATATTCATCAGGCTGTCCATGTTGATATTCCACGCCTGGGTGGGCAGCTTTTCCGCATTGCCCGAAAGCACAGCCGCCAGGTGATAGATCTGGTTGATCTTGTGGCGGATAATGAAGTGGATCAGCTGTTTGTCATCCATCACATCCAGTATCTGGAAAGGCCCCCCCTCCATGATATCTTTGGGTGCCTGCTTGATGTCGGTTGCAAACACATGGTCACTGCCATACACCTTCCTAAGCTCTGTTACCAGTTCTGATCCGATCTGACCGGCAGCACCTATCACCAGAATGTTATCCATATACGCTGTTCAATTGGTTGATTGCGAAATTAGGAGTTTCCGGGACCCTAAAAAATGATAAACAACATAAGGAGATCAGAAGCCGGTGGTTTTATGCAGCTCCATTTTTTGTCTGAGTGCCGGGGATGCAAATTTGTGCAGCAAGACCTGGTATATGTTGATGGCAGGAAGCAGCAGGCCCATCAGGTATATGAAATCTTCCACGGGGACCGTCCACACCCTGATTCCCAGGTTCTCGGCATTGTTGTACCATACCACGGGGAGAGAAGTCAGGATCCCGTTGACTATCATAAAAGGTACGAGCGAGAGCAGGTAGGTGATCAAAAAACCGGAAAACCAGGTTTTATGGGTTTTCTGAACCAGCTGAAGAACCAGCATGAGGGAAGTGAAGGAGAGGGCTGTCAGTGTGTAGATTTTTCCCCATGCAAAGGGGACCAAAACCGCAAACAGCAGCAGCAGGACCATGATGGTGATCCTTGAGACACCCGGGTGATGGAAGCGTTTTACAAAGTAGCGAAGTACCTCGAAGAGAAAGATACATGCATAGGGGACCACCAGGAAAAAGAGCCATTCTTCCAGTGGCAGTCCGGCCAGGTAAAAATCCCTTGTATAATCATGGTTGAATCCCCAGATTCCCAGCTGGGTAAACCAGATGTCCCAAACCACATAAACGACTCCGGTGGCCAGGATGCCGGGAAAAATAAAGCGGAATTTACGGTGCATGTACAGGCGCCGCTCAAAGCTCTGGGCCAGGGGATACAGCAGGGACAGACCCAGTATAGCCATATATGTCCAGGTAGCCCTTTCCATTACGCCAGTCTGAGTTGGTACCGGATCCAGAGTGAGCCAAGCAGCAGCAGTTTCCGGCTGTTGGGTATCCGGTAGCGTTTGCAGAAAAGGTTCGGGGCGCTGGTCCGCCTGATTTTCCTGAAAAGTTTCAGGTAATAGGTATAGGAGACCAGAACGCCCAGCCTTGAAGCCCGGTTCAGTTTCACAATCCCTTTATATGCTTCTTCAAAATCATAGGCGATGTCCTTTTCAATGGCCTGTTTTGTTGTTTCGTCAAGGGTTTTCAGGTTGATTTCCGGAAAGTAGAACCGTCCCCTTTCGGAATAGTCTGACCGGATGTCGCGGAGAAAATTGATCTTTTGAAAGGCCTCTCCCAATTTTTTTGCAGGATACTTCAAGGATTCATAAGACAGGTCATCATCCTTGTAAAAAACCCGAAGGCACATGAGGCCCACCACTTCGGCAGATCCGTACACATATTTTTTAAAACTCTCCGGGCTGTGCTTCTTATCCGTCAGGTCCATCTCCATGCTGTCAAGGAAGGCGTGGATCAGGCTGTGATCGATGTTGTAGTTGTTCACGACCCATTGGAAACTGTGAAGGATGGGATTGGTGCTGATCTTCTTTTCAATGGCCTCGAAGGTCCTTTGCCGGAAGTCCTCGAGCATGTCAGCCTGGTTGTGGTCATGAAAGGTATCCACAATCTCATCGGCAACCCGTACAAATCCATAAATGGCGTATATCGGCATCCGGAAATCACGCTGTAGGAGCCTTACACCGAAAGAGAAGGATGTACTGTAGTGCCTGGTGGTGATCCGGCTAATCTTCAATGAATTTATATCATACTGATCCATGGTCTGCAGTAATTCGTTGGGTGACCAGTTTGGAGCTGATCACAGTCATGGGAAGCCCTGTTCCCGGGGTGGTAGACGCCCCGGTGTAATAAACATTCCCGTAATTCTCATCCCTGTTTTTTGGTCGGAAATAGCCAATCTGGTTCAGGTCATGGGCCAGTCCCAATCCGCTTCCCTTGTACAGGTTAAACTGATCACGCCAATCGGTCGGATCATAGATGGTTTTGGATACCAGGTTGGCCTCGATATCAAAACCAGACCGCTCTGAAAGATCGGACAAAATATCTCCCGCCAGCTTTTCCCTGTCACTCCAGTCCGGTTTATACCTCAGGTCGGGTACAGGGCAGAGGATGAAAAGGTTTTCATGTCCTTCAGGTGCCATTTCCGCATTAAATTTGGAATTCACATTCACATAATAATAGGGTTTATCCAGGGAGATGGAATTCTTGAAAATCTTCCCGGCGTACTCCTCAAAATTATCTCCCAGGAAATAGTTGTGGTGCTCCAGTCCCCCGATTTTCCCTTTCACCCCCAGGTAGATGGTAAAAGGAGCCAGGGTCCATTTCATTTTGTCCAGTTTCTCCTCGCTAAACTTCGGTCTGTTGAATATATGGTGCCTGAAACCTGCTGCATCGCTGTTGATTACAAAAAGGTCCGATTCCCACTTGTTTCCTGCTCGGTCCACCAGATACTCCAGACCACCGTTCTTCTCGGCATACCCAGTGATTTCAGTATTGTAATGGATGGGAATCCCACGCCGGTCCATCTCTTCCAGCAGTCCTTCCACAATCCTGTACATTCCGCCTTTCACATTGTGGTAACCGTCATGTACCAATTCTGTATAGGTAAGTAAGGTATAGATGGCGGGGGTATCGTAGGGCGTGGCACCCAGGAAGAAGGCCACCAGCGAAAAGATCTGCTTCACCTCTTCCGAGGAAAAGTGCCTTTCCAGTTCTTTCCACACGGAGCGAAACAACTTGGGAGTGTGTCCCAGGGGTACCCGGGCCAGTGTGAACAGCCAATGGAGGACAGAGTTATAATTCTTTTTGATCACTAATTCGTCAGTGTCATGGAAGAATTTTCCAGCCGAAGCCAGCAGTTTCTCCATGTTCCGTTTGAAATCGGGCTCCACTTCACTGAATTCCTGTGCGAGTTTATCCAGGTCACGGTAGATGGTGTATTTTTTCCTGCTGTTGCGGAACTGAACCGTATAGAGTGGATCCAGCTCTACAAATTCGAAGGGTGCTTTCATCTCCATGAATTTGAAAAATTCATCGAATTCATAACTCATGCTAAAAAATGAGGGCCCCAGATCCCAGGTAAACCCATCTTTCTTCAACTGGTTCAGCCTTCCGCCGGCCTGGTGATGTTTCTCCACCACTTCCACGGCATAGCCCAGTTTCGAAAGCCTGAGGGCCGTGGTGAGGCCTCCAAGACCAGTTCCCACAACCAGAACTTTTTTTTGCATCCTTTTTATGTGTAATTTAATCACCGGAACCCAACTGAAAATGTTCGGCCCCCTGTTTTTTGTTTATTAAATCAATTAAAAACATTAAACAAATAAGATTCAAAATTGTTTAAAACCATTGTGAAAAGCACATAACAGAGATATTCAAAGAAATGCAAAAATCTGTGATTATCGTCGGAGCAGGGATTGCGGGCCTTGCCACTTCCATCAGGCTGGCCAGCCGGGGTTACCATGTGACCGTGTTTGAGCGCAGTGATAAACCGGGAGGCAAACTGAATTCGATCCAATGGGAGGGTTTTCGTTGGGACTCAGGCCCGTCCTTATTCACCTTACCCGACCTGGTGGAGGAGCTCTACGTGATGGCCGGGGCCGAAATGAAAACCTCCATCCGAACCCAGAAGCTGGATATAATCACAAGGTATTTTTATGAGGATGGTAAAGTCCTGAATGCATATGGGGATCCTGATCTTTTTGCTGAGGAAGTAGAGCGCGTACTCGGGGAACCCACAGCCAGGGTGACCGATCATCTGGAGAAAAGCAAGAAGATATATGAACTCACCAGTGAGGTATTCATCTTCAGAAGTTTCCTCCATATGGGAACCCTGGTATCCCAAAAATTTCTCTCCGCCCTGCTTCAGATATGGAAACTGGATTCGCTGAGCACCATGCATGATATCAATGCGAAAAGGTTTCAGTCAAAACACCTGGTCCAGCTTTTTGACAGGTATGCCACCTACAACGGTTCGGATCCCTACAGGGCACCAGGCACACTGAACGTTATCTCCCACCTGGAGCATAACCTGGGGGCCTATTTCCCTGAAAGGGGCATGTATTCCCTGGCAGCCGGACTCAAGGATCTGGCTGATAAGCTGGGAGTGGTCTTTCACTTCAATGAGCCTGTTGAGCAGGTGGTCATGGATAAAAAGGCGGCACGTGGTGTGGTTACCGGGTCGGGGATTTATTCTTCAGATGTGGTGGTCAGCGATATCGATGTTTTCTACCTCTACAGGGATCTGCTGGAGGACATCCCATTCCCTGTGAAGGAATTTAAAAAGGAACGTTCTACGTCGGCCCTTATTTTTTACTGGGCCATTGACCGGGAGTTTCCCCAGCTGGATCTTCATAATATTTTCTTTTCGGCCAACTACAAGGAGGAGTTCAGGGTGCTGAGCCACAAGGCCGAAATCTATGACGATCCCACCGTTTACCTTTTTGTCACTTCCAAAATGGTGCCTGGCGATGCCCCGGAAGGAAAGGAGAACTGGTATGTGATGATCAATGTGCCGGAGAACCTGGGACAGGACTGGGACCACCTGGTCGAAAAAGCCCGCCGCAACATTCTAAACAAACTTTACCGTATGCTTGGAACCAATATCGAAGCACTGATTTTAAAAGAGTTCGTTGCCGATCCCCGGTCCATTGAGGTCAATACCTGGTCGCACCGGGGTGCGCTTTATGGAAACAGCTCCAACAGCAGAGTGGCCGCTTTCAGCAGGCATCCCAATTTTTTAAGGAAATACAAGGGCCTCTATTTTGTGGGAGGAAGTGTGCATCCCGGCGGAGGCATCCCCCTCTGTCTGGCATCAGCCCGGATTGTTGACCAGAACATCAAATAGGAGAATGCCATGTCAGACAGCCTGTTCAAAAAGCTTCCATCAAAATACCTGGTTCCCATCCTGGCCTTTTACTTCGCCATAGGGGCAGCCGGACTGATCATACCGGTTACCAGGGGGTTGTTTATCAGGGCAGTTCCCTTTACTTTGCTAGTGAGTCTGGTGCTCTTGTTCCTTCATCACGGTCCTGTATCGCCCCGGCAATGGGTGGCCGCTTTGCTGATTTTTACCCTGGGCCTGTTTCTGGAAGTGGCAGGGGTAGCCACCGGGCTTGTTTTCGGGGAATACCAGTACGGTGCTACGCTCGGCCTCAAGATTTTCCATACCCCGTTATTGATTGGTGTGAACTGGCTCATGCTGGTATACAGTAGCATGGTTGTTGCTGGAAGGTTTGTAGAGCCCCTTTATTTCAGATCTCTTGTGGCTGGTTCCATGATGGTTGTTTATGATTTTGCCCTCGAACCGGCAGCCATCAGGCTGGATATGTGGAGTTGGGCCGAAGGGGCTGTCCCACTCCAGAATTACCTGGCCTGGTTTGTGATAGCGGTGGTGCTCAGTTATGTGGCAGGAAGAATGAAGATGCCTTCTCCTAAAAATAGAATGGCCGGACCTGTCTATTTCATACAGCTGGCATTTTTTATCGTACTGGATCTGTGGATTATTGCTGAACGTTTATGGGGATAATCGTTGCCATATTGATCATGCTGCTCTGGGGAGGCCACCTGGCCTTTTCCATTGCCCTGGTGGAACTTTCCTGGTTGAATCCCTGGGTCTATGTTCACGTGCTCATCCAGGCCTATCTGTATACCGGACTTTTCATCACTGCCCATGATGCCATGCACCAGTCCGTCTCCCATAAGAAGTGGATCAACAAGTTGGTTGGTACCATATCCGTATATCTCTTTGCGAGTCTTTCTTACAGAAAGCTAACCCGCAACCACTGGGACCATCACAAGTATCCTGGTAGCAGTAAGGATCCTGATTTCTATACCCGATCACAAAACTTCTTTGCCTGGTGGTTTATGTTCCTGGTGCGTTATGTGACCCTCTGGCAGTTCATTTCCATGGCCATTATTTTCAACCTGCTGAAGTACCTGGCAGGGCTGCCGGGACCGGCTCTTGTGGTATTCTGGATTATTCCGGCTATCCTGGGAACATTTCAACTCTTTTATTTCGGCACCTATGTTCCCCATCGAAAGCCGCATACGGAAGAGATGGGGAAACACAGGGCACGGACCATGAGTCGCAACCACCTCCTGGCCATGCTTACCTGCTATTTTTTCGGGTATCACCGGGAACACCATGAGGCACCCGGAATTCCATGGTGGAAACTGTATAAAACCAAATCATAGTCATGAGAAGGATGCTGTTTGCAGGATGGTTCCTTTTTACAGTTTGGCCGCTGGCGGCAGGATCCCAAAGCGAGATATACCACGCCTACATCTCAAGCAACATGGACCTCTGGAAAGCGTCTATGATCCGGATGGAAATGCAATACAAGGCTTCAAAAAATCCGGCAGTGCTCTACCAGCTTACCGAAGCCGAATACGGATATATTGCCTTTTGCCTCACCGGGAAGCATAAAAAAGAGGCAAAGGAGTGGCTCTCGAAGGCCGAAAAGAACATAGAGGTTTTGCTCAGCAGGGATCCGGAAGACCCAAAGCTATACAGCATGAAAGGAGCCCTCATAGGGTATGCTGTGGCCTTAAATCCTGTGAAAGCACCCGTTCTGGGAGGGCGGTCCACGGATGCCAGTGACAGAGCCATCGAGCTGGGCCCCGGGGAACCAAGGGTTTGGATGGAGCGGGCCAATATGGAATTCTACAAACCCGCCATCCTGGGCGGCTCGGTACATGAAGCAGTTAAACTGTACGAAAAGGCTGTGAAACTATTTGAAGCTTCACCTGACCGGATCAGCGAAAACTGGCTCTACCTGAACTGTATGGCCAACCTTGGACTGGCCTATGAAAAGACCGACAGGATGGACGATGCAGGCCGTGTTTACAGGAAACTTCTGAGACTGGAGCCTTCTTTTGCCTGGGTGAAAGATGATCTTTACCCCAGGTACAAGGAAAAGCGGGCAAATCATTGACATCCCAGGGAAGCATTTTTTATATTTGTCCAAACGGATTGAAAGAATGAGTCAGAACATCAGGGTCAGATTTGCACCCAGCCCTACGGGGCCACTTCATATTGGTGGTTTAAGGACCGCCCTGTTTAACTACCTCTTTGCCCGGAAACACAAGGGGACATTCATTTTACGAATAGAGGACACCGACCAGACCCGGTTTATTCCCGGTGCCGAGGACTATATCATTGAATCGCTGGAATGGTGTGGCCTGGTCCCGGATGAGGGCCCCAGGCATGGGGGAGGCTTTGGTCCCTATCGGCAGTCGGAAAGGAAAGACAAGTACGAGAAGTATGCCCTCGATTTGATAAAGAGTGGAAATGCTTATTATGCATTTGATACCCCCGAAGACCTTGACCAGCTTCGTCGTGACCATGAATCAAGGGGCGAGACCTTTGTCTATGATGCAAAGGTGAGAGCTACCCTTCGTAACGCTCTGGTTTTGGAACAGAGCCAGGTGGAGGAATTGATCGCTAACGGTACCCCCTATGTGATCCGGTTCAGGTTTGAACCCGGCATGGAGATCATGATGCAGGACCTGGTACGGGGCGAAATGGTAGTGAACACCTCCACCCTGGACGATAAAATCCTGTTTAAATCCGATGGAATGCCCACCTACCACCTGGCCAATGTGGTGGATGATAACCTGATGGCCATTTCACATGTGATCCGTGGCGAGGAATGGCTTCCCTCACTGCCTCTCCACGTGGCTCTTTACAAAGCTTTCGGATGGGAACACCTGATGCCAGCCTTTGCCCACCTGCCCTTGATCCTGAAACCCACCGGGAAAGGCAAACTGAGTAAACGGGATGGGGAGAAGGGTGGATTCCCAGTCTTCCCGCTGGAGTGGAAAGATCCGGTCACGGGTGCTATCTCTCCCGGCTACAGGGAAGAGGGCTACCTGCCGGAAGCATGCATCAATCTGCTTGCGCTGCTGGGGTGGAATCCGGGAACGGAACAGGAGTTGTTCTCCCTGGATGAGCTGATTAACGAATTCCAGATTGAAAAGGTAGGAAAATCGGGATCCAGATTTGACCCGGAAAAATCGAAATGGTTCAACCACCAGCACATGCAGCTGGTTCAGGATGCTGACCTGTATGGACCATTTGCGGATGCACTGGCCAAAAACGGGATCTCCTGTACGGAAGCACAAATGAAAACCCTGGTTCCCATTATTAAACCCAGGATCACTTTCCTGGAGGAAGTCTGGGAACAATCATGGTTCTTTTTCAAAGCACCCGATTCCTACGATCCGGCTGTGGTAAAAAAGAGGTGGAAGGAAGATACACCCGGCCAGATGGAACAGCTGGCCGCTGCGCTGGAGTCATGTGAACCATTTACTGCAGCATCTGTTGAAACTGTGGTAAAGAGCCTCATCACGGAGAATGGGTGGGGTATGGGAGCCATCATGAATGCCTGGCGCTTGGTACTGGTTGGCGCAGCCAAAGGTCCGGGTCTTTTTGAACTGGCTGAATTCCTGGGAAAACAGGAGGTTATGGCCAGGATGCACAGGGGAGTGGAAACAATACAAATTTAAATCCTGATACGATGCAAAAGGAGAACAAGCTCTTTGTAAACATTCACGGGCACAGGCAGGCCAACAACATTCAGGAGTGGGTTATGATGAACCTGATGGCCAGTGAATATCCGCCGGATGATATTGAGAATGGGTACTACTCGGTTGGATTTCACCCTTACAATGTGGGGAAAGTGGAAGAGGAGGAGACCCTGAACAAGGTACGCCTGTCCACAGAAAATCCCAATGTTTTTGCAGTGGGTGAGATTGGACTGGATAAATCCATTGAAGCTCCTTTTGATGCCCAGATGCGGATTTTTAAACGGCAGGTAGAAATTGCCGAATTCGCCGATCTGCCTGTGATCCTCCATGTGGTAAAGGCATTCAATGAAATGCTGGAGTTCATGAAATCCCATCAACCAGCGGTTCCCATGATTATTCATGGTTACAATGGGAGCAGGCAGATGGCAGAAGAACTGGTAAAGGCCGGATTTCTTATTTCATTTGGGGAGGCCATTGCCCGGGAACACTCCAAAATAGTAGAAGCGCTTCTTTCGGTTCCTGTGGAGAAACTGTTCCTGGAGACCGATGAGGGAGACCTGGATATCAGGGAGATTTATCATACCGCGGCAGAAGTAAAAGGTATTTCACTGGATCACCTTCGGATGCAGATTGTAGAAAATGCAAAGATCCACCTGCCTCGGTTTTCAGAGCTTTTCTGATCCTTTTTATGAATGACACAATCCGGTCCACATCCAGACTGGCAGGAGCGAACCGTACAACTTTTCGGTGAGGAGCGGCATACAAGGCTTGCTCAGGCCAATATCCTCGTGGCTGGTATGGGCGGAGTAGGCTCCATGGCCGCTGAGATGATATGCCGCAGCGGTGTTGGGAAAATGACCATCATGGACGCAGACACCATTCAGCCCGGTAACCTGAACCGGCAGATCCCTGCCACCCACAGCAGCCTGAACAGGGCGAAGGCCGTGGTGATGGGTGAACGCCTGCTGGATATTAATCCGGGACTGCAACTCACCATCCTCAATGAGTTCATCAAAGATGAGCGGATACCCGGGATCCTGGAAGAACCTTTCGATTACGTGGTGGATGCCATCGATACCCTTTCTCCCAAGATTTATCTCATATACCATACAGTGACAAAAGGGATAAAGCTGACCAGCTCCATGGGTTCAGGCGGTAAGTTGGATCCCGCACAGGTGCGGGTAGCGGATTTTGCGGACACCTACAACTGCAGGCTGGCTTACATCCTTCGTAAAAAGCTGAGAAAGATGGATGTACAAGGCGGATTTAAAGTGGTCTTCTCCACCGAGCAGGTCCCCAAAGAGATGATCATCCCGGTGGAAGGAGAGCCCAACAAGAAATCCACCGTGGGCACAAGCCCTTTCATTCCAGCCATATTCGGGTGCACGCTGGCATCCATTGTGATCAGGGACCTGGCCGGTTCTGGTTAATAAAATCCTGCTTTTTCAGGCAGATTGTGCAACTATAAGCTGTATTTTGCCGTACAAATATTGTTTTCTGAACATAAACTAAACTGAAATATCATGAAAAAACTGATTCTAATTTTTGCCAGCATCATTCCTGATTGTGCAGTTTGCAGATGCGCAGATGTTCAAAATCGGGATCAAGGCTGGACTTGGATATTCAAATCTGAAATTCGAAGATCTGACAGGCATCGAAAGTGGTGGAGATGTATATCACTGGCAACTGGCGACGGTGTGGCGGCCTATCACGTTGGTATTCAGACCCGGATCAAAATAGCCATGTTCTTTGTGCAGCCCGAGCTGTATTTCAATGATGGTGGCGGTACCGTTGACCTGGTAGATTCCAATGGACCCTCGGAGTTGTTAAATATTGATTTGAAAAGGGTGGATCTTCCCGTTATTTTGGGTGTGAAACTGGGTCCTGTAAGGATCAGTGCGGGTCCGGTTGGATCCTATGTGTTGCAGGACCAGTCCATTGCCATTGAATTTGTAAGGACCCAATGAGAATGTATACGATATTTACCAAAGGGATGACCTGGGGATTCCAGGCTGGCCTGGGAGTGGATGTGTCCAAGATTTCTATGGATGTACGGTATGAAGGATCCCTCAGTGCCCTGGGCGAATCCGTTACTATTGGCGGTGAGAGTTTAACCTGGATGCGCAGGCCCAGCCAGTGGATTTTCTCGGTGGGATTCTGGTTTAGATAGCAATCCTCCTGCAGTTTTCATTCTCTTTCGTATTATGTGACCAAGTCAAGTGTTTTGTGATTGTTTTTAGTGGCCGGTCTGCCGCTGACGGTGTTCCCGGAGCATTTTAAAGCGCTTGAAACCCAGGCTGTACAGGTGATCCAGGTCAAAGTCCTCGATCCCCTTTAATTTGCGCGGATGCAGTTGATTGGAACACCAATCTGATTTAAAACCCAGCTGAAACATGAAGGTCATGTACCTCCGGACAGGGTGATGGATGGCCAGTTTCTTGTTGGTTTCGGAGATTCTCCTGTAGCAGATCCTGTCCGGACAGGTCAGTGCACAACCTGCATTTCCGAAAAGGGTGATGCGCTCTTTCTGATCAACTGCAGAGAGGAATTCAGTTTTGCGGTTGAGGTTCATGGGCAGGATAACCGTATCATACAGGTTAAGTGCCCGGTCGATCTTCTCATGGGTATCGATCTCTTTGAGGATACTGGCTTCGATCTGGTACCCTGGAAAGTCCTCCCTGATCCACCTGGCCAGATCGTCGTTGGTGCAGATGACCGAGTTCCCTTTTCGCTCATATTTTTCGAAGAAAGGGATGTAGTGCTTGTATTCCTCCCGGGTAACCAGGTGGTTGGTGCAGGGGATACGTACCCCAATCTCATTCTCATGACATCCATGCTGTATCAGCTTCGGAGAGCTGTCTGGTCAGAAAGGGCCTTCCGCTGTACAGGGTGGATGGCTCCAGGAAACCAAACACACTGTCCACCTGCTTCAATGGGATGGTGGAGAAATTGGACTGCAGGAATTCCAGGATGGGGGTTTGTTCCCTTTTTCCCCGGGCCGAAATGGTGAATGTGATCTGCTTATCAACCATGCATAGCCACTTTTAAAGGATCCAGTGTTTGTCATGGGTGGTATAATCCAGCACCCTGATCTCCAGCTCCCGTCCCAGTTTGAGAGCCTCCTCCTTCATTTTTCCAAGTGGTCCCCGGCAGATGGTAATAAAGCGCATATCACCCTCAACCACCAGGTTGACCTTAAAGGCTCTGGCTCCCTTTCCTGCCTCCGGCAGTATCATGGGATTGGACTGGTTTCTTTGGCTTGAAAGGTTGATCCGCACCAGGGTTACATAACTGGGTTTGGGAAGCTTTTCCCAGCGGCCGATGCGGAATTTTACAAAGCGGTCGTATTTGATGAAACGTTTGTTGACCCTGTCAACACTGATGCCTGTGTAGGAAAAGATCAGCAAAACCCCCAGGGCCAGGGAGATGATGGCACCGATGTATTCATTGTATACCAGGAAAACGACGGCCATCAGTCCGAGAAGAAGGGTAATGATCCTGAAATTGTATTTCTCGTAGGTATACATGATTTGTCCGGGCTGCGCCAAACAAGGTAAGAAACTTTGGTTTATCTTTAAAATGACAGATTCCTGCTGATATGGGTAGAAAGCTAATCCGGATACTCGAGTTCGTGATCCTGTTTTTCGGGATTCCTTTGCTTATTTACCTGGATGAGGATTTCATCCATCCCAGCATGATCATCCTTCCCGTACTGGTGTTCATTTTTTTCGTACTGCGGCGCACAACCGATTTCCAATGGAAGGAACTGGTCAGGTGGGGAATTTCACGCCGCACCCTGGTCATAAACGGAACCATTGCCTTTGTGATCCTGCTGCTGATGCTGGGCTATGTTTTCTTTTTTGAAAGGGAGCACCTGTTCGACCTGCCCCGGTCCAATCCCTGGATCTACCTGGCCATGTGTTTGTTCTACCCGGTCTTTTCGGCATACGGACAGGAGGTGATCTACCGCACTTTTCTTTTCAGGCGCTACGGGAATCTATTCGGACCGGGCTGGCAGACCATCCTGGCTTCAGGGATCACCTTTTCATTCCTGCACATTGTTTATTATGACCCGGTCTCCATTATCCTTACCTTTATGGGAGGCATTTATTTTGCCCGGGTGTACCAGCAAACCCGCAGTGTGCTTTTTACTGCTGTCCTGCACGGGGTGATGGGGATCATATTGTTTGGCGTGGGGCTTGGACGATACTTTTGGCTGGAATGCCCGTGTAATGCAAAGGGAAAAGGGGAAAAGGAAGAAAGTAAAAGGAAAAAGAATGATTATGAAGAAAGATTTTAGTATTGTGTATGGCTTGCTGGCTGTGGGAGCCATGGCGCAGGAGCCGGTGAATCTGATTACTTATAACATCAGGCTGAATACCTCTGGTGATGGGGAGCATGCCTGGCCCAACAGGAAGACTGATGTGATCAGCGTTTTCAAGTTTCACAGGGCAGACATTTTTTGTGTCCAGGAGGCGCTGCCCGACCAGGTGGATGACCTGGCAGCGGCATTTCCAGATTTTACCTACGAGGGGGTTGGAAGAGATGACGGGATGCGGAAGGGAGAGTTCTCGGCTGTATTTTATAATCATGGACTGTTTAAGAAACTGGACGGGGGTACTTTCTGGCTATCTGAAACGCCGGGAGAACCCAGCATGGGATGGGATGCGGCCTACCCCCGGGTTTGCTCCTGGGTGAAACTTAAGGAGCTGGAGAGTGGACGTGTCCTGCATGTGTTCAACACCCACTTCGATCATGTGGGTGTGGAAGCCCGGAAGAATTCGGCCGCGCTGATCCTGAAGAAAGTGCATGAGATTGCAGGCGGGAAGGAAGCAGTGGTGCTTTGTGGAGATTTCAACCTTCCTCCCGAATCGGAACCCATCGGACTGATCAGTGAAAGCCTTCAGGATGCCTATGTGGTCAGCCAGCTGCCGCCCCACGGATCGGTGGCCACCTTCCATGGCTTCACCTATGACAATCCGCCCAAATCCAGGATCGATTATGTATTTGTTTCCGGGGGAATCACTGTACAGCGCTACGGGGCACTTACCGATTCCAGGGACCGTGCCTTCTTTTCCGACCATCTGCCGGTGCTGGTGACGCTGGACTACTAATACGGCCATTGAATCCGTTCATCAATCAATTATTTCCCTCCGTGTAATAAGATCAACCCCGGGCCGAATTTCACGTAAATCCATAAGGTTGAAAACCTGAAAGATTTACCCTAAGAATTGTAAAATGAAACAAGTCCTGGTACTTACTCCGTTCATCATTTTTGTCCTGCTCTGTTCATGCGAAGTATTCCCGGAAGAAGAGCAGGTGGTTTGTCTTCCCCTGAACATGTCGGCCACCATTGTACAGGGCAGCAACACAACCAAGATCATTGCAGATTTTCATTATGTACCGGAGACAGAATTGCTGGACCACATTACCTGGAGCAACCACCAGACCCACTACTTTGAATACAATGAGTCGAAAGAGCTAGTGGTGGTCAGGCAGATGAAAGTGAAGGAGAAGGTGCAGGAAGAGATGTGGTTTGAATATGACGGTGCCCTTGTCTCCAAGGTGGTCCTGGTGAAAAAGAACCTGGATTTTACCTTCCTGGAGCCCATCGACTCCGCCTATACGGGTCACATCGATTTTGAATATGAAGGGAAGTACATCACCCGGGAAACCCGTTATGAGGTTTCTGAAGCGGGAGGTGTGAGAGTTGCTGGTCCGGACGTTGCATATGCGTATGACGGGGAGGGAAACATTATCAAGCAGCTATCACCTCATATGAGGAAGCAGGAGAGACGGAGACAGTCCGGATAATGACTACGATACAGGCAAGCATCCTTTTTCGAACTCAGAACATATTTTAACGGGGAGTCCTTTGTGAACAACCAGCTGACCAAATCTTCGGGGTTCGGAGATACGGAATACCAGTACGACATCAGAGTACAACTCCTATGAATACCCCGAAACTATTTACGAAAAGCTGGGAAGTTCCAATACCAGGATCATCAGGTATACCTACCAGTGTTTGTAGGATCTGATTGGGTTTACTCCCTGGCTGTATACAGCTTCATACAAGCGGGACAGATGCAGTCGGTGTAGAGTTCCATGATCTCCAGCATCTGTACTTTGTGAATTTGCACTTTTTCACACCAGCAATCCTTGTCACCCTCGCAGCTGAATTGGGATCCGCACTTCGGGCATGTTTTTTTACTCATGGTTTCTGCTCATGGTTACACCAACCGACCGGATGGGGCCTCCCATGGGAGGATGCATCTTCCGGACCCTGACGGTGGCTTTCCGGATCCCCTTCATCTCGGTAAAGAGGGCATCAAGAATCCGCTTGCCGATATTTTCCAGCAGGTTTGATTTTTTGCGCCGCATCTCATTTTTGATCAGCTGGTAGGCCATCTGGTAGTTTACAGCATCCTCCAGCTGGTCAGATTCTGCCGGTGCTTCCATGTCAGTTTCCAGCTCGAGGTCCACCAGGAACCTGTTGCCCACGATCTGTTCTTCCTGGTAGTGGCCATGGAATGCATAGAATTCCATCTCCTCGATGATGATTTTGCCCATATGCCGATGCCTTTGATGTTTATGTATTTGCCTTTACAAATTTATTAATTTTGTGACGCCGTTAAACATTGACAATGAACGAGAACAAAGAAGAGCCCAGCGAAAAGAAAAGTCTCAATTTTATTGAGGCCATTGTGGAAGAAGATATACGTAAAGGAAGGGACCAGGGAAGGGTCCATACACGCTTCCCGCCGGAGCCCAACGGTTACCTGCACATAGGCCATGGCAAAGCCATTTGCATGGACTTCGGGATCGCTGAGAAATACGGCGGAAAATGCAATCTCCGCTTCGATGATACCAATCCCACCAAGGAGGATGTGGAGTACGTGGATTCCATCAAGGAGGATATCCGCTGGCTGGGATTTGACTGGGAGGACAGGGAGTACTATGCCTCCGACTATTTTGGAAAACTCTTTGAATTTGCCAAAGATCTGATTCGAAAAGGGCTGGCCTATGTGGACGACCAGTCCTCGGAAGAGATTGCCAGTCAGAAAGGAACTCCCACGGTTCCGGGAACCCACAGTCCGTTCAGGGAGCGGTCGGTGGAGGAGAACCTGGACCTGTTTCAGCGAATGAATGCAGGGGAGTTTCCCGAAGGCTCGAGGGTCCTCAGGGCTAAAATTGACATGGCCTCTTCCAACATGCATATGCGCGACCCGGTGATCTACCGGATCCTTTTCACTCCCCATCACCGCACCGGCGACACATGGAAGGTCTATCCCATGTATGACTTTGCACACGGGCAAAGCGATTTTTTCGAAGGCATTACCCATTCCCTCTGTACCCTCGAATTCGAGGTACACCGTCCTTTGTATGACTGGCTCGTGGAGCACCTGAAGGATAAGGACTACAGACCCAGGCAAACCGAATTCAACCGTTTGAACCTGAGCTATACCGTGCTCAGCAAGCGGGTGCTGCTCAACCTGGTGAAGGAAGGGCATGTAAAGGGCTGGGACGATCCGCGGATGCCTACCCTCAGTGGACTGAGGAGAAGGGGCTATACCCCCGAATCGATCCGGAATTTCAACGACAGCATTGGCTATACCAAGGTAATGGCCCAGAACGATGTTGGGCTGCTGGAGTTTGCGGTCAGGGAAGATCTGAACAAAAAGGCTCCCAGGGTAATGGCGGTACTCAATCCCCTGAAGGTAATTATCACCAACTACCCGGAAGACAAGACCGAGGAGATGGAGACCATCAACAATCCCGAGGATGAGTCCATGGGCAGCCGCACCATTCCGTTTTCAAGGGAGATTTATATTGAGCGGGAGGACTTCATGGAAGATCCCCCCAGGAAATTTTTCCGCCTGGGTCCGGGCCGGGAAGTAAGGCTCAAATCGGCCTACATCATCCAGTGCCAGGACGTCAAGAAAGATGAGAACGGGGAGATCACAGAACTTTACTGTACCTATGATGAAGCCACCCGCAGCGGCGGACCCGAGGCCGGCCGCAAGGTAAAGGGAACCCTGCACTGGGTATCGGCCAAACATGCGATGGAGGCCGAGGTAAGGCTTTATGACAGGCTCTTCACCGATCCGGATCCGGCCGGACACAAAGACAAGAACCCGGAGGATTTTCTCAATCCCGATTCCCTGAAGGTGATTACAGGGTATGTGGAGCCCTCACTGAAGGATGCAAAGCCCCTGGACCAGTTCCAGTTCCAGCGACTGGGCTACTTTAACGTGGATCCCGATACCACGCCCGAAAAGCTGGTATTCAACCGCACGGTGACCCTGAGAGACAACTGGGCCAGGAAAGATTAGCCTTCATTTATCCCATTAGAAATACTCATTGTGACTGGTAGCGACCTATCAAAAAAGGTGCTGCTATAGATTGGGTATAGATAGGCTACTTCAGTTTTTAAGTTTTTGATATGACAATAACAGATGCCATCTGGTAACAATGATGGCTTATTTAAAATATCCCATGAACGAATCGCAGCTTTACCGCACGGAATTTCAGGATCAGCCGGATATCAGAATATTAGTTCAGGTTTCAAACTAATGTTAATACCGCGTTAATTATTACCAAGTTTGAACAAATCCAAATTCTTCTTGTTTAAGAAAAATCAGAAAAGATTAAACTATAATCACTTTGAAATTTAACAGTTAATGAATAATTCTAAATCAAATCACAAGTAAAAATGAAAAAGTACATTTTAGTTTTTGTTGCAGTAATGTCCATGGCTTCGATGGCATATGGACAATTTGAGATAAAAGGATTGGGAGGTCTAAACTTTGCAAGTCTCTCTAAACACCCTACAGGTACAGACTGGAAGGCCTCCGCAGGTTATCAGTTTGGATTGGGCGTGTTGATCGGTGATAAGTTCTATGTGGAACCCGGGGTACAGTTTGTCCGTAATTCAAGGACTGTGACCGCAGAAACCATTGAGGAGTTCGACTTCTCCCAGAATTTCGTAAAGATTCCTGTATATGCAGGTTATCACATCCTGGGACATGAAAAGGGTCCAGTTGCATTGCGTTTATTTGCAGGTCCTGCTGTTTCCATTGCCGGGAAGATCAATAAGGGCGAAGACCAGATCTCCAAGGATGAGATCAAGAACGCACACTGGATGTTGGATGCCGGCGTTGGCGTGGATATCCTGTTTCTTTTCGTAGAATTTAACTATGAATACGCGTTAAGCGCTTATTTTGAGGATGCAGCACATGATTCAAAACACTCAAGTTTTGGGATCAATGCCGGAATCCATATAGATTTTTAATCTGCATTTTTGATAAAGAAGCTGTTTGAAAAGGGCTCGAAACCTTTTTCAGACAGCTTTCTATTTTTTCTCCTTTGTACCCCCGAAGAGCTTTTTATGTTGCAGGTTTTTGGCAACAGCATCGATTGAGATCAGCGTCAGATTCAAATTTTCGATGGTGGCCCCGATTGTATCTGCAAAAGTACTGTCATATAGGAGTTTATTTATGACCCCGTCGCCCTTGTTCACCGCCTCGGCAGCAAGACTTAACTGGCTCGTTGTGTTGTCCAGATCCCTTGAAGCAGAAAATAAGTATATAGCCATGCTGTCAACCTTCCCCAGTATTGAGTCCAGCTGGCTGGTCAGCTGGTCCTCGTTCATGAGTTTGCCGAGGTCGCTGTGAGGATTGTTTAATTGCTGAGTGAATTGCTTCAGGTTATTGGTCAAAGCCTCAAAATTATCCAATGATTTATCCATTTTGATGGCTATGCTTGAATCATTCAGCAAGCGGCCTATATTTCCTTCGCCATTGTTTACTTTCCCCGTGATATCATCCAGGTTTTTTATAATGATCTCTGTTCGCTTCAGTTCCTGGCTGATCTGGTGAACCACATCCTCCAGGTGAACGGACCCGACCGGCTCCAGGAAATCACCTTCCAAGACATGATCGTAATCCTCAGTGCCGCTATAAATGACTATCATTTTATCTCCGATCAGTGCTTCAGGTTTAATTTCCACCTTTGAATCTTTTCGGATGAATTTTAACATTTTCCGGTCCACAGACATATCCACAACCACGGAGGTATCGGTGGTGATCTCCAATTCACTAATCGTTCCCACGATGATACCTGAAAACCTTACATGATCCCCTGCACGAAGTCCGCTCACAGAAGGGAAGGTGGTATGCAGCATTACACTTTTTGAGAATAACTGGCTGCTTCTGCCAATCAGGTAAAAGAAAGCCACAAATATGAAGGTTCCCAGCAGGATAAATAAGCCCAGCCTGATTTTTCTTCCTCTGTCGAATTGCATGGTAAACAGTATTTATGGTTATTTGAAAAATGAGTTTACAAACGGATCTTCATGGTTCTTCATCTCCTCGATGGTCCCTCCAGCAGTGAATTTCCCTTCCTTGAGCACCCGAACCTGGTTGGCAGTGATTCCAATGCATTTCAGGTCATGGGAAATGATCAATGAAGAGGTGTTGTATTCTTCCTGGACCTTCAATATTAATTCGCTGATCTCACCGGAAGTGACTGGATCCAGTCCTGTGGTAGGTTCGTCATAAAGAAGGATATCCGGTTTAAGGATAAGGGTTCTTGCCAGGCCGATTCTTTTCATCATTCCTCCTGAAAGTTCGGAAGGCATCTTATCGATAGCCTCACTCAGACCAACATTAACCAGCGCTTCTTCCACGAGTGAGTCAATCTCAGCTTGTGGCTGGCTTGTTTTTTTGGCATGCTTCAATGGAAATTCCAGGTTCTGCCTCACTGACAGGGAGTCGTAGAGGGCTCCACCCTGGAACACATAGCCGATCCGCATCCTTAGCAGGGTCAGAGCTTCCTCTTTCAGTGCCAGAATATTCTCGTTAAATACAGTGATCTCACCTTCATCGGGTTCAATCAGGCGTACGATGCATTTGAAAAGAACCGACTTTCCTGTACCGGAATGCCCCAATATTACCATGTTCTCCTTTTCCCTTAGCTCCAGATCAGCACCGGTCAGAATATGAAAATTTCCGAATGATTTTTTCAGATCACTGACCCTGAGTACCACATTATTGAGGGTTGGTTGATCCATCCTGTTCAGCTTAGCAAATGAGTGATCTGAACTGCAAGCAGATCAATAATAAATATGGACAGAGAGGATAGAACCACCGCAGAGTTGGCCGCTTCACCCACTCCTTCTGTGCCCTTCCTGGCATTGTAACCTTTGTAGCTGCCTATAATCCCTATGGCAAACCCAAAAACAATGGTTTTTATCACCGTGGGAATGAAATCCATCACATGAATGACATCGAAAGCCTTTTGAACATATAACTCAAGAGAAATGCTATAAAGGGCGCTGGCACTGATGTAGGACCCCACCAAGGCCAGGGTATCTGCAAATAAGACTAGAAGCGGGAGCATGAAGGTAACTGCCAGAACCCTTGTCATCACTACAAAACTCATGGGATTTGTCCCCGAAACCTCCATGGCATCCAGCTGTTCCGTCACCCGCATGGAGGCCAGTTCCGCACCTATTCCCGAACCCACCTTTCCGGCTACGATCAGCGCTACGATCACCGGACCAATCTCCCGAAGGATGGAAAGGGATACCATACCGGGCAACAATGCTTCAGCACCAAATTTTGCCAGAGTGGGACCCGATTGCAGAGAAAGTACAAGCCCAAGGATAAAACCAGTGGCAGCAATAAGTGGCAGCGATTTATTTCCTATCCTGTAGCATTGTTTTGAAAATTCAGGGAAGTTGACGCCATGCCTGAAAAAATTACGGAACAGCGTTGAAATGAAGGAACCAATCTCTCCTATTCCAAAAAGGAAGTCAGAGATAGCTGTACCCATAGTTTTTTTTTGCGCCATGGCAGTAACACAAAAATATGACAATGATCTTGTTCATACACAAGATAATTCATTTTGGCTTCTTATCCAAGTCAATGAAATAGGAAGGTTAAATGAACCATCTCTTTTATTGTTGGTTATAATCAGAAATATTGGTCAATCATGCAGTCCAACAGGATCAATTATTCTTAGGATAGAAGAAAAAGCCCCAGTCTATGAAAAACTTTACCCTCAGTTTTCTGCTGTTTTTTACTTTTGCCACATTTATTTCTGTTAACACTCCAGGGTCAGGAAGTCCCTCTAACTGTTGACCAGAAAGCGATTCCCATCTCAGAACCTGACTCCATCCAGAAGGTTCCTCTAGAGGTAACTAAAATAACGGAAGCATTCACAAAGTCCAATACGCTTATTATCGAATCGGGTACGAAACATATTACCAAGGAGGCTATTGATCTTTACATGAAAGAGGTGGATACGCTCTTTTCCACCATTAGCCACTTTATGGCGGATACAGCGGCAATCATAAAAAACGGAGTTAGTCTGAGAGAGCTTGACGTCATTAACCAGCAGGCGGAATTTTTTCAGGGAGAATTAAAGCAATTGCAGGAAAAAATATCAGATGAGACCGGGGAACTCAATGAGGCCACACAGCAGTTGATTTCCAACCGGGAGGGATGGGAGGAGATATTCACTGCTGCCTCCGAAGAGGAAATCCCCCAGGATAGGCTAGATCGAATCAACAGGACCCTGCACCGGCTTGATTCTGTTAAAATACTCCTCCAGGGGGATCTTACAAAAATCCTGGAGCAGGAGGACAGAATTACTGAAAAGATGAATGATATTGAGCAGCTGGAGGTCTGGGCCCAGGAGCAAAAGGAGAATCTGGGGCAACGATTGTTCAGCAGGGAATTGCCGGGTTTGTTTGATTTCAGGTCTGCCGCAACCGAGAAAGATCTCATGGCTAAACACCGTGCTCAGATTATCGAGTCATTCAATACAGATATGGAGATAATGAAAATGAAATTCAGGAAACAGATGACTGGAGTGCTGGTTCTTCTGGTCCTGTTCATGATTCTTGCCTTTTGGTTCAGGAAAAACTATCCCCGTCTCATCTCTGATAAATTCCAGCTGTCGGACCTGCGAAAGGTATTGATTCATTCACCTGCCGTAACTGTACTATTTATTGCTGGGTTGTTGATTCGTTTAATTTTTCCTCATTTGCCGCATACCTATGGTTCTCTAAACCTGATGGTTATGATGATTCCCATGCTGATCATTATTGTTCGTTTTTATGGCGTCCGGATTCGCAACTGGATCCTCCTGCTATCAATACTTTGTGGACTTACTTTTTTCTATCAGCTAACCTACAATCCTGATATACTGCTTAGAGCAGTTCTACTGGGATTCTCACTAACTGCCATTGCATTGTTTCTGTGGTTGTATTTGAAGAGACCCCTTATGAATCAGGTGCAGGAAAGTGTTATTTCCCGGATACTGAGGGGCATGCTGTTGCTATATATTGGATTGCTTATTATTGCTGTGATTGCAAACCTTGCTGGTGCGTTCAGCCTGGCGGAATTTTTCACAATAATTCCTATTCAGATTGTGCTCCTGGCCTTTGGAGTACTGGTGGCCGTAAATATAGCAGATACCCTGATCTACCTGCTATTGGCCAGCAACTTCATGCAAAGAGTGAATTTTGTCAGGGATGATTTCGTTTATATCTACAAAAAGACTACGACCCTGGCCAACCTCTTGATCTGGGGACTGTTTTTCGTAATAACCCTGAATATATTCCGAATTAAAGAGTCCGTTTTTGAATGGTTTAATGGGTTGTTTACAGATGGTATAAAAGTGGGGGATGCGGAAATCACCATTGGCAGCATCGCGATTTTCATAGTTGTGATATGGGTCTCCATTGTGGTCTCCAGGATGATACGCCATGTCCTGGAGAAGGATGTGTTTCCCAGGGTGGAAACCGCTAAAGGAGTCCCCAGTACGATCACCCTTCTTCTTCGAATCATCCTGATCTCCTGTGGTTTCTTCCTTGCGGCAGCTGCAGCAGGCATCAAATTGTCCAATTTGTCGATTGTGTTGGGTGCGTTTTCGGTGGGCATTGGTTTTGGCTTGCAGAATATCTTCAACAACATGGTATCTGGATTGATCCTTGCACTTGAGCGGCCCATTAAGGTAGGAGATGTGGTGCAGGTTGGGGAACTGATTGGGTCGGTCCGATCCATCGGCCTAAGATCCAGCAATGTGAAGAGTTTTGACGGAGCAGAAGTGATCGTTCCCAATGGAAACCTCATATCCAATGAGATGATCAACTGGACCCTTTCGGATTCAAACCGGAGAATGGACATCAGGGTTGGTGTGGCCTATGGTTCCGATACCGATGCTGTGATCAAAATTTTGCAGGAGATAGCCATGGACCATCCCCAGGTGGATAAGAATCCGCCCCCTACGGCATATTTTAGCGGGTTTGGCGACAGTGCCTGGATTTCAGGCTGCTTGCCTGGACAGACATTGGCAACCGGCTTGCCGTGGAGAGTGATATAAACGGAGCAATCAATAAGGCCCTTCAAAAGGCCGGAATCGAAATTCCTTTCCCGCAAAGGGACCTGCATATCCGTTCAGATCAATCTTCAACCAATTGAACTCAGAAAATGAAGAATATGAATGAAAAATTAAGAATACCCACTGTACTGGTTCTTGCCGGTTTTGTAATTATCATGGCCGGTGTGATTTATGCCGAGTCTGTAATCAATCCCCTGCTGATGGCATTATTCATAAGCATTATTTTTACCCAACCCATTGTCTGGTTAAAAAAGAAACATGTACCCCATGGAACAGCCTTGGCGATCATGGTTTCGGTTTTGGTCATTTTTTATTTTGGATTCTTTGAGCTCATAGGATCATCCATTTCTCTATTCCTTGAGGATGCTCCAAAGTACCAGCAAAGTTTTAAAGAACTGTCAGCTTCCGCACACCAAGGACTTACCGAAAGGGGAATAAACATGAGTTTCCTTCAGGGATCACATGCAGCGCATCCGGTATCAATCCTGGAAAACACATCTGAGGTAATTTCAAAATTCAGGGAATTCTTGAGCGGTGAGATTACCTTTATCTTCCTGGTCGTCTTTCTACTGGCAGAAATTGAAGCCATTTTCTTCAAAACAAAACTCCTCGAAAGAAACAGCCCCTTTTCCCTATCCATATTGGAGCAGGTCAGCAGCAGCATTCGCCGTTATCTCTCCATAAAGGCCTTAAGCAGCCTGATAACAGGGCTCCTTGTAGGTATAGCTCTTTCCCTCATTGGAGTCGATTACCCCGTTCTTTGGGGACTGGTTGCTTTCATTCTCAATTTCATCCCTACCATTGGTTCCATCATTGCCGCCATTCCAGCCATCCTCATTTCCGTAGTTCAGCTTGGATTTCCGGCAACCTATTGGACCATAGGGACCTTTATATTTGTCAATGTAGCCATAGGCAGCGTACTGGAGCCGAGAATCATGGGAAAGGGACTTGGGCTTTCTATTACCGTTGTATTTCTTTCCTTAATTTTTTGGGGATTGATCCTGGGACCAGTTGGGATGTTTCTTTCAGTGCCCCTTACCATGCTTATTAAAATCGTATTGGATAATTTCCCTGAGACCAGGTGGATCGCTGCTTTGCTTGGTACCAAGGAGGATGCATGGAAAGCTTTGAGACATCCATCAATCGTCAAATAATCAAATATTATTAATAACTAAGCGTATGCTCCAAATTCAATTTCGTGTTTTACTGCTGGTAATTTTCATATTTTCGCAGTCTGTTTTTAGTCAGGAATCGCCCTCGACCAGGCCCAAAATAGCATATGTGCTCAGTGGAGGTGGAGCCAAAGGGATGGCCCATGTGGGGGTGCTGAAGGTGCTTGAGGAGGTGGGGCTGGAACCCGACTTCATTACCGGCACCAGCATGGGAAGCATCATGGGTGGTCTATACTCCATAGGCTATTCAGCCGAAGAGATTTCCCATATTATCGAGACGGTGGATTGGGGTACGGTGCTTACCAACGAGATCCCATCGAACCGTGTGATCATGCGCAGAAAGCATGAGTATAAGCGCTTCATTTTGGAAATGCCTGTGTATAATGGGAAACCGGAACTGCCGGCCGGACTTATAGAAGGACAAGAACTGTCACAACTCTTTTCCGAGCTTTCCTGGAAGCAGGCGGGGGTGAATGATTTCAATGATTTCCCTTACCCATTTGCGTGTATCGGGACAGATATTCTGAAAGGAGAGAAGGTGGAAATGAACAGCGGAGACCTTTCGTCCGCCATGCGTGCCAGCATGGCCATTCCAAGTGTTTTTACGGCAGTGGTGAGGGATTCAACCCACATTCTTGTGGACGGGGGTGTGATGCGCAATTTCCCGGTCCAGGAGGCCCTTGATATGGGAGCTGATATCATCATTGGGGTGTATGTGGGATTTGACAGCAACATGAACCCGACCAGCTTCGATCCCTGACCAGTGTCATTACCCGGACCTCACTGTTGTCGGGCGCCCAGGATGTAGCGTCTCAGGTACCCCTTGTGGATTATATGATCGTACCAGACCTGGAAGGCTACTCCCCTGCCAGTTTTAGCGATGGGGTGGAAATCATGAACAGGGGTGAGGCGGCCGCCAGGGCCCAGATCGATGTGTTGAAAGCACTGGCTGATTCGGTGAACAGCCTGGGTGTAGCCCCTGAGCGCAGACAGCTTCCCGCCAATGACTCCATCCTGGTCACCGATATCAAAGTACTGGCTGCAAGTCCGGCCCTTTCAGGTTTTGTGGTGGCCCGGTCGGGAATTGAAACGGGAGAATGGATCAAGCCGGATCAGCTGAATGAAGGCATTGAAAAACTATTTGGTACCCTCTTTTTCGAAAAGATCGAATACTATTTTGAAAAAACGGATCAGGGACACCGTCTTGTTTTCCGAATCAAGGAGAAAGCACATTCCTCGATTGGGGCGGCCCTTCATTACGACAATGCCTTCGGACCCGGGCTGATTCTGAACTATACCCTTATCAACTCCCTGGTTGAGGGATCCCGCCTGGGCCTTTCCCTGGATATCAGTGAAAACCTGCAGATGAGGGCTTATTATGACATTCATCTGGGCAAAAAGAGAAATTTTATGGGATCACTTTTTGTCACCGGGGAAAGAGAAGAGCTTCCTTTTTACTCCAACAATGTGGATATCGGGAACTACAAGCATGACGCGTTGAAGGCAGGTCTCGGGTTCAGGCAAAGCCTGGGCATCAACAACCATGTTGGAGCCGATTTCTATTATCGATATTCGACCCTGAAGCTTTCCAGGAATATCAAAGAAGTAAAGCCAGAGCTGGAGTATCTGGACAATTTTATATTTCGGGGACCCGAACTGGCCCTGGTATACCAGGCCAATACTTTTGATAACCATCTTTATCCTACCCGCGGAAGCCGGGTGGATATAAAGTACAGGCAGGCATTTCAAACCTCTTCTATTGTAGTTTTTGATTTTCCGGACAGTGTGGATGTGGAGAACAAAGTTACCGAATCTGTTGATCCCTATTGGCATCTGACCATTGATCTGGAAAACTACCTGCCACTGGGAAAAAAATTCTCTTTTAATTCAGAGTTCTCAACCGGAATCTCTGACAATGATAAACCATTTCCCGATAACTATTATTTAGGAGGTTACCGATACAACATGCGGAGCAACCAGATGGCCTTTGTGGGCTTGCAAAGTCACGAGCTGCTTCAGGGAAATTATGTCAAGGAGAAACTGGCCATACAGTACCAGCCTATTCCCAACCTGTATATATCGGCGCTGTATAACCTGATGTTTGTTACGGATGATGTGAATACACTCCTGGACGATATTTTTACCTGGAACGATGAGGCACGCTACATGGGCGTTGGGGCGGGGTTCACCTATAAAACCCCCGTGGGACCGGTATCCGTATACCTGGGATCCCGGACCGATGTCTGGAATCCCATCTGGTATACAAATATCGGGTTTACCTTTTAATCGGCTGGTAGACTATGCCTTGTGGTTGTAAAGATGTACGTCCTGCTGCGGGAATGGTATGGAGATTCCGGCAGCATCAAATTGCTTCTTGACACCTTCGGTGGTATCGAAAAACAAGCCCCAGTAATCTTCTGACTTCACCCAGGTCCTGAGCTTCAGGTTGACTGAACTATCACCCAGAGCTTCAACCATGACTTCGGGGGGATTCTCATCCTTCAAGTACCCGCTCATCATCCTGGGCCATCTTAAGGAGAATTCCCTTGGCCTTATCAATGTCGTCGGAATATCCAATCCCAAATGAGAAATCAATTCGCCTGGTGGGCATGGCCGAGAAATTGGTAATGGAGCCGGTAGCAAGCGGCGAATTGGGGATGATCACTTTCCGGTTGTCGGGAGTTGTAAGCACGGTGGTGAAGATCTGAATTTCTTTCACCGTCCCCATGTAGCCCTGGGCTTCGATAAAGTGTCCCACTTCATAGGGTTTAAACAGCAGGATCATGACACCCCCTGCAAAGTTCTGAAGGGTGCCCTGGAGGGCCAGGCCAACGGCCAGACCGGCGGCACCCAGTACGGCGATAAAGGAGGTCATCTGTATACCCACCATGCTCATGACAGAGATCACCAGCATTACCTTCAGCAGGATGTTGGTCATCGACCTGAGGAAGGGAATCAGGGAATCGTTCACATTCCCCTTTTTCATCATTCTTACCATGGCCTTGGTAATCCATTTGATGACGATCAGTCCGACGATCAGAACCACCAGGGCAAGAATAAACTTCATCCCATAGCGGATGAAAGTCCAGAGTCTTTCGAGTACTTCCTGAAAATTTTCCATAGTTACTTCCTGAAATTTTATGTCCAGTACTGCAGAAAGTTCAATGTTCTGTATACGGTGAATTGTTATAAAAATACAATAAAAAACCCCAATCGTTGAAGGGACCGGGGTCTTTGAACCGTTATTGGAAAATTGGGTATTCCTTTATTCCCTGATGAATTTCGAGCTCACCGTGCTTCCGGCACTCTCAACCGTGATAAAGTAGAGCCCTGGCTCCAGATCAGCAAGATCGATATGCTCCAGAGAAGATTGCTGAAAGGTGAGCGATTTGACGTTTTGTCCAAGCACATTGGAGATCAGGGCACCGTCCATTTCCGGATAGCGAATGGTCATCCGTTCTGCTGCCGGGTTGGGATAGATACTGATTCCTGCCAGTCGCTGGTCCTCCGCAGAAACAGGGAATGCAAAATGAATGTTGTCGATCAGGCAGGTTGAACCCGTTACCCGGGGATCCGGAAAGTCGGGGAAAATCACCAACCTTGGATAGGTATAGCCAATGGCAACACTCATGTCGAAGGTGAGTAACTCCCACCCCCCGGTTATGGTATTGGGTACTTTCACTTCGGCGTCGGGTCCGTCCCCGGCCTCCAGTTTTATTCCGCAGTCGGAGATCACGTCCTTGAGGACCATCATCTCTATCATGTATCTGTCGGCGGTGATTTGGAGTTCGCCATAAGCTTCGGCCCAGGCCCCGACCCAGGGATCGGCAGTCTCGAGCACATTGAGTTGCAGGCAGGTTAAAGATTCATTGACATCATCGAAAACCGGGTTTTCCGCAAGGAACATGTTCTCAGGATCATCACCCGAATTGGCAAACTGGTGCCAGGCAGTATCAGCTTCCGGCGTTTCAAAATCTTCCGGAAATGTTTGGGCGTTCACCCCAAGGGCGAAAACCGAAAGGAGCAATAGTGTAAATAGTGTTTTCATAGATTTAAATTTTTGGATTAATGAATGATCAACTTGGTAGTTACAGATTCATTTTTATGCTTGAGAAGCCTGATGAAATACAGACCGGGACTCAGATCATGTCCGTTCAGGGGCAGGTGGTGTTCCCCGGGAGGCAGGGCCTCGTCTTTGAGAAGGGTCCGGATCTTTTCACCGGTAGAAGAATAGAGCTCCACCAGAACATCAGACCTGTTGCTGGTAGGAAAGGATAAGAGAAACTCTCCCGAAGCCGGGTTGGGAAATACATGGATGCCCTGACTTTCCCCGGCCTTTTCCACGGAGTTAGGTGAGTGATAAAACCCAATGGCATCCATCATGGGCTGAATCTCGGGATTGGCCATGAAAAGGTCCCACAACAGTGCCGTCCTGTGGTTTTCGATCATCAGGATAATGGGACCCTGGTCAATGGCCAGGTAAGAGCGGGCCCACCAGTCACGTTTCTGGTTGAAGGCATCATAAAAACCCATCCATCCCCAGGTCTTCTCACCCAGCTCACGGTAGAAGTGTTTCAGGGCAAGCATGGATTCATCGGGAGTATAGGGAAAGGATGAAAGGGCCGCGGTGGGGGTGATGGTCCCATTATCCCGGTTGGTATTGGGCTCGTGTGCCAGATAGCCATCGGGGTCGTCGCTGGCGGTGATCCCCCAGCAATCTCGCTGTAACCGTCATGGTTTTTGGGATTGTTTTTGCAATAGGCCTGCTGGATCAGGGAGTGGTTTCGGTTCTGGTTAAAATAGTTGGTGTACGCATCGGCCTTGTCCCTCGGATCGAAGCCCACAAAAGAGTAATGTGCGAAGAAAAGGGGACCACCATAACTTGATCCGTTGCCCAGGTAGAGGGTGTGCCCATAATATTTATACCCGTTGGTGTAATTGGGACTTTGAGCCCAACCCGTGTTCCACAGGCTGGCAGGAACCCCATGGGTGGGTGAAGCGATGGCACAGAGGTAAACAATGGCGGCCTCGTTCCAGCCTGATACCGTCATGTTCATATCCCAGTTGTACTCTGGTGACCAGTGCCAGTATATGGATGGGGAGTCATTCTGGCGGTACCAGTCCCATTCAATCCCTTCCCACAATGCTGTGGCTTTCTGGACGATCTGTTTTTCATCGCTGTTATCGGCATCAAAGTATTGCCGGATGGTGAGCAGACCCTGGGCCACATAGGCGGTCTCCACAATATCTCCGCCATTGTCCTTTGTGCCAAAGGGAATTCGTTGCCCTGTATTGCCATTGATCCAATGGGACCAGGCCCCGTGAAACCTGTCGGCCGTTTCCAGAAAATTCAGAATCTTCAGCATACGAGACACACCTTCCTCCCGGGTGATGAATCCACGTTCGATCCCTACCGGGATGGCCATGATTCCGAATCCGGTTCCTCCCGAGGTGACTATATTACCGGATGTGTTCCTTTCCCTGGAGGCACCGGAGGCCTCATGGGCATCATCCCAGAAATAGCGAAAGGTATAGGCCTGGACCATATCCAGCAATTCTTCGTCAGTCATGCTAGCTGTGCTGGCATCCACCGCATTCGATGGTTCAGACGGAGTACCCACTGCATCCAGGGATCGGACCCTGTATTTCAGATCCAAACCTTCTCCCAGCGTTTTAACCCAGTCGATAAAGTGGGTATCACCCTCACCCACCAGTCCGGCCACCGCATAGCCGGCACCTCCATCCAGTGACCGCTCCACCTGGTATCCGGAGACATTGCCGGGACTGGGATCCCATGAAATATCTATGTGATATTCATATCCCCTGGCAGCAATGTGTTCAGGAGGTGTTACAGGATCTGCAGACCCATCTCCCACATTCACGCGCATGTCATCCAAAAGCAGCGTATGCTCTACCCCGTCGGCAGCATTCTGTGTAAATCCAATGGTCTTGATCTCGGTATAGTCTACCCCGTCTCCTGAAGTGAGGAACAGTCTCATGGGAATGGCGATCCGTGTCCACACTCCCGCAGAAAGATCCCCCGACCAGTCAGGAACCGGGATTTGTACACCTTTCTGGTTGCCCACATCCTCCATAAATACCTTGGGCAAGTCTGCAGAAGCAATTCCCTCAACGCTCTGCATCCAGATGATCAGGGTATCGGTACTGCTGATATCCTTGGCAGTCCATGCGTCCCCTGCTGCAATGGCCAGCCAGGTCCCGCCGTCCACCGATTTCCATTTCAGTCTGAGGGAATTTACACCCTGGTGAGCAGCCACAAGCGATTCCACCGGGAATTTGCGCAGGTCTGGAGGCATACGCTCCAGTTCACTGGGACCGGTGAGCTCCATCCAGCTGTATTCGTAAAAGCCGTTATCGGGGCTATCCTGGAAGAAGAGATAGGTCTGGCCATGCAGGACAAAAGAGCCTGCAGTCAGGAGGAGGGAAAGAATGAATTTATTCAAATTCGGCATGTACCAGTTATTATTTATTGTAAGTGAATCCAAGTTTTTCTAATCCCTTTTGTACCTCTTCATTTTTCATGAACAGGTCCCACAACAATCCGGTCCGGTGGTTTTCAATCATCACCACAATGGGTCCCTGGTCAATGGCCAGGTAGCGCTGTGGAAACCAGTCCTGTTCCAGGCTGAATGCATCATAGAACCCATAGGGTCCCAAAAGTTTTGTCCCCAGCGAATCATAAAAGAACCTGGCAGCTTTCATGGATTCCTCAGGTGTATAGGGGAATGAGGCCAGTGCTGCGGTGGGAGAGATTACTCCCAGGTCACTGGCAGGGCTGTGGGCCACATACCCGTTGACGGAGTAGCTGGCGGTGAGCCCCCAGCAATCTTCCCCGTATCCTTTAAATCCATGTGGATTGTCGACACAGTATAGATAGTTGATCCTGGCATGGTTCACATTGTGTTGCCAGTAGTCGGAATAGTCATCTTTCAGTTTACGGGGATCAAGCCCCAGGTAGGAATAGTGGGACCAGAACAGGGGCCCACCAAATTCTTCCGATCCGTTGTGGGTCATGTCCAGGGTCAGTCCGTAAACCTGATGCTCCCCCCTTATGGCTCCGTCCCGGGCCCATCCATGGTGATAGGCCTCTCTTGTAATGGGAAATGTTGTGGAGGATGCCCCCATCACGTAGGTGATGAGGCATTCGTTATATCCCCTTACATGATGACTCATCTCCCAAAGGTAGTCGGGCGACCAGTGCCAGGTAATCACATCTTCACCGTCTTGCTGGTACCAGTCCCACTCCACTCCGTCACAGAGTGCTGCGATCCGGTTCTGTAGCTTGAGCTCTGAGGAGTTGGCCGGATCCAGATACTGCTTGAAAGTCAGAAGGCCCTGTACGACATATGAAGTCTCCACGATATCTCCCCCATTGTCTTTCTGACTGAATGGCTTCACTTTGCCAGTCTCCCCGTTTAACCAGTGCGGCCATGCACCATGAAACCTGTCGGCCTTCTCCAGGAATCCAATGATCTGCTGAAGCCGGCCCAAACCCTCCTCCCGGGTGATAAAACCACGTTCCATGCCAACCACCAGGGCCATCAGTCCCATTCCGCTACCACCAGTGGCGACAATATGTTTGTCGTTCTGTGGATAAGCCCCATCCATATGAAACCGTTCCCTGGCCATGCCTGAATTCGGCTCAGCCCCGTCCCAGAAATAAAGGAAGGTCCGGTACTGGATGGAATCCAGCAGTTGTTCGTCCGTCAGCGTTTCAGTTTTTGTATCGGCCATACTGCATGAAACCATGGTCAGTACAACAGAAATTGTAATACATAAAAAATGAAACAGTCTTTTCATGATCTGAATACAAGTTCCGATAAAAAGAGGTAGTGAAACCCAGTGAAAGGTTACACCACTGACGCTTCAGTCAGAAAGTATAGTAATGATATATGCATAATTAGCACATCACAATTGATCATATGTTATTTATATAATTGAAAAACAATCATCTATATTTGTATTATTATTGAAAAATGTGAAAAATGAAATACAGGAATAATGAAAAAACAGGTTATTATTGTAGTGTATTGATCCTTATTTGCCTTGTTTTTCCCAGCCTTTCCCTCCTTTCCCAGCCAGGGAATGGGTATATGATCAGCAATTTCACAAAACAGGAATACCAGGCCGAGAGTCAGAACTGGTCCATTACCCGGGATCAAAAGGGTTTCATTTATGCTGCCAACAACGTGGGATTACTGGAGTTTGACGGAGTGGAGTGGAGGTTTTATGCATCTCCCAATGGAACAGTCATCCGTTCGGTGGAAGTGGACAAGAACAACAGGATTTACACCAGTGGTTATAGGGAGATTGGTTACTGGGAGCGGGACAGGATGGGTGACCTGGTCTATACCTCATTGAATCCCAAGGCTGAGTTTTTGTTCAGCCAGAACGAAGAGTTTTGGAATACCGTGATCATTGGAGATAGGGTTTATTTTCATTCATTCACATCGGTTTTTGTCTACCAGGACGAAACATTCAAGGTTATCAGGGCGGGATCGTTGATCAATGCTGTGGGTGATCTGAATGGCAGATTATGCGTTCACCTGGCCGGAGAGGGTTTGTTCCTGGCCAATGATACGATTCTGATGCCCTATATTACTGATCCTGAAATCAGAAATAGCCAGGTACAGTTCTGCCTTGAAATGCCGGATTCTTCAATTTTGATCGGGACCACGTCCTCCGGTTTGTTTGTCTATTACAAAGAACAGATCAGGCCTTTTGCCCCTGAATTGAGTGGGTATTTCGCAGAGAACAAAGTAAACCGGGGTGCCATCGCTGATAACGGCGAGATCATCATCGGAACCCTGCTGGATGGAGTACTCATTTTAAGCCGGGAGGGAGAAATGGTCCATCAAATCAACGGGACCAACGGATTGCAGAACAACACCGTCCTGGGAATCAAAAGTGATCACAATAACAAGCTCTGGTTGGCACTGGACCAGGGCATCGCTTATGTATCATTTCAGGTGGACCCTTCCTATGTATTTCATGAAGTGGATGAAATCGGAGCCGTATATTCGGCATCGGTGTACCAGGGAGATCTCTATTTATGTACCAACCAGGGGGTCTGGTACCGTAAGCTGGAAGATGAAAATGAACCTTTCAGGATCATCCCCGGTACCCAGGGTCAGGCCTGGAGCAGTGGTGTTTACAATGAACAATTGATCGTCGGTCACAACGAGGGTACCTTCCGAATTGAAAACCACAGGGCAAAGATGATCAGCAAGGTATCGGGAGGATTCAATATGAACAGCGGGCCGGGTATGGAAGAGTGGCTGGTCCAGCCTACCTATTCCAACATTGTATTCTACGGGCAGCATGACGGGCAATGGCAATATAGCTACCAGCTGTCGGATTTCAATGAACTGATCCGGTATATCGAGCTGGACCACCTGAACAATATCTGGGCCAGCCACCTGCATCGTGGTATCTATCGGCTCAAGCTCAATGATCAAAAGGATGCTGTGGACAACATCCGTTACTATGGTGAAGAAATATTTAAAAAGGATTTTGATATCCAGGTTTTTAAGATCGAAAACAGGATTGTCTTTACTACAGGAGAAAAGTTGTATACCTACAACGACCTCAATGACAGTATCGTCCTGTTTCGACAGCTCAACCAGGAGTTGGGGATGTATGCACGATCCCATAGGGTGGTGCCGGCAGATGACCATCACTACTGGTTCATCAGCAAGGACGGCATCGGGCTATACAGAATATTTGACAATGACATCAGTCGTATCAAAGAATACCCCATCGGGCTGTTCAGGGACCACCTGATCTCGGGTTATGAAAACATCCTGCCACTAGGCGCCACTGAAGGCCTGCTATGCCTGGACAACGGCTATGTGGTCCTCAGGGCTGATCAAGCTGATCTTTCGGGAATGATCGAGGATAAGAAATTATCACTCCGGAATATTGACATCAGCGGCCGCAGGGGTAACAGAGAGGCCATGCCAACTGAAAGCGGGTCCATCCGGATACCGTTCAGCAAGAACAGTCTCACACTGGCTTTCTCCTTCCCTCACTATTCCGGTGAATCACTATCCTTTCAGTCCTTTGTGGAGGGTCTGGATGCAGGCTGGAGCACAGCCGAAAGTTTGCCTGTATTTAATTTCACTCGCATACCCTCCGGGGAATACACCATCCGTATCAGGGCTTTTAATGATTGGAATAAGAGCAGTCCGGAGGAGGAAATTGAATTGATAGTAAGCCCACCCTGGTACCGGAGTAAATTGAGCTTTGTGGTGTATGGAATACTTATTTCCCTGTCTCTATTACTGATCAGATACTGGCTATTAAAAAGAATCCGGGCCAGGGAGATGAAAATCAAAGAATTAAAAGAGAGGGAACTCATCAGGCTCAGGAATGAAAATTTGAATGCAGAACTCTCTTTTAAAAGCCAGGAACTGGCAACATCCACCATGGCCATAATCAGGAAAAACGAGTTCCTTCTTGGGCTAAAAGAGACCCTGAGGCGGCAGAAAGATGACCTGGGAACCCGTTACCCGGATAAGTACTATACCAGGCTGGTCAGGAAGATTGACGACAACATCGGTAGCATGGATGACTGGAATGTGTTCGAGATCCACTTTGAAAAGGCACATGAGGACTTCCTTCAGAAGATGGTCAGCAAATATCCACACCTTTCCCACAGCGACCTGCGATTGTGTGCTTACCTCAGGATGAACCTAACTTCAAAGGAAATTGCACCCCTCTTGAGGATTTCCTACAGAGGCGTGGAAAACCACCGTTACAGGCTCAGGAAAAAGCTACTGCTGAAGAAGGTGGTGAACCTGACAGACTTTATTTTGTCCATATAGTATGACCAAGATGCATCAGGTAAATGGCGCAGTCAGGTTTCTCCTGGAACTTGGCGCCATCACCACCTTTGCTGTATGGGGCTTTCACCAGGGTGAAACCATAACAGGAATCATTTTAGCCATCGCTCTGCCCCTTGGCTTTGCCTTGCTGTGGGGGATATTCGCTGTGAAGGATGATCCCAGCCGATCGGGGAAAACAGTGGTGCCTACCCCGGGAGTAATCAGACTTATCCTGGAACTGGGCCTTTTCGCAGGAGCGGCCTGGATGCAATTGGACCTGGGACACCTCCTCCTGGGATGGATCTTCTGCGCAGTGGTCCTGCTTCACTACCTTGTATCCTTTGCTCGCATTACCTGGTTACTGAAACAGAAGTAATTTTTTTTACTAATTTTGCGCTTAGAAACAAAAGACCTGGTCGGTTTGCCGAGTGGCTAGGCGCGGTCTGCAAAACCAGTTACAGCGGTTCGAACCGAGTATCCGTAGGAGCGAGCTCGCCGAACGAAGTGAGGCAATCCGCAGCGGATGAGACATATTGAATACTATAATGGTCGGTTTGCCGAGTGGCTAGGCGCTGGTCTGCAAAACCAGTTACAGCGGTTCGAATCCGCTACCGACCTCCATATAAAAACCGAACTTTCTGATAATAAAGGAGTTCGGTTTTTTGTTTTACCTCTTTTGGCGTACAGTTGGCATATTTTCTGAAAACTTTCGGTGAGCTATTCGAAGGCCTGTTTTTGATTCAATCGAATCCCAGGATGGGTTTTCTATTTATAGATTGAAATCCATATCTTGCTATGGAGGAACATCTATTTATGAAAACCCGTCAGCTTTGGATTGAGAAAGGGTATGAGCATTTCGGGCTTTACGGTCCGGAAATGTTGAGTATCAAGAAGATTGCCAAAGAACTCTCCATTGCAAGAACTTCATTTAACTACCATTTTAAAAGCAAGGATGAGTTTATTGATGATCTGCTGAGTCATCATCATGAATTGCATAGTCAGTTCATTGAGGCAGGAAAAATGCATTGCAAAAAGTACATTCCTGATCTGCACCAATTACTGCTCGCGTTTCCAGATGGGCTTAGATTCCATAAGCAATTATTCAATCATTCGCATATTTCAAAATACCAAGAGGTCTTTAATAAGGTCCGTGAGATAACCGCTAAGGAGTTCCTAATTCGATTATTTATTGATTATTACAAGCTACCGCTAAATTATGAGGATGCAGCGCAATTACACGAATCACTGGAATATACCTGGTACTCCCGACTCGATATCAATGACCTGAGCCTTGAAAAACTGGTCGATTCCACGGAAGAAATTATGAAAGCCTTATTGGTATTGATGGATAACATGGATAAACGCACTTAAGACTAGCATTGCCCCAGCTCATAGGCTGAATTTGACACCCCTGTCAAATTTTTGATTGTCAATCTCTTACAAAATATTTCCTACCTTTAATAGCCAAGGTATTGTTTGGCTGTTGCAATAAATGACTCCTGCATATTATCAATTCAAGAGATTAACATCACAAAACCCCAAATAGAATGAAACTCCGACACCTATTATTCTTGTGCTTATTCCCAACTATCTCTCTGCTATATGCCCAGGAATCAAAAGAGGACCTTTCCAAACAAGCTGCCAATCCCATTGCAGAATTAATCAGTCTTCCCTTTCAAAACAATTTGAATGGCGGCTACGGAGAGTATAACCGAAATGTGGATGTATTGAACATTCAACCAGTGATTCCTCTTGCTAAGGGAAAAATTGTAACACGTACTATATTCCCGATAGTTTTTATACCTGATTTTACGAGTGAAAGCGGGAGCTACTCATCCGGTCTTTCAGATATAATTGCAACAGCATTTTATGTTCCTGAATCGGAAAAATTGATCTGGGGACTCGGGCCGGTATTAGAAATGCCAACAGGCGGAAGCGAACGCGGAACCGGGAAGTGGAGTATTGGGCCCTCATTCTTAGCCCTCGTACAACCTGGAGAGTGGACCTTTGGCGCTTTAATTAACAATACCTGGTCGATCGCGGGCGACTCGGACAGAGACGATGTGAACCACATGCTCCTCAATCTATTTATCGTCAGGCAGCTGGGCGATGGATGGTATTTAAACAGTGTACCAATTATTACTGCTGACTGGACTGCCGATCCTGAAAACAGATGGATCGTTCCTCTTGGTTTAGGGGGGGGGAAACTCGTGTTTTTAGGAGGTAAACTTCCTCTGAATCTTCAGACACAGATTTACTACAATGTGGTGCGGCCCGATTTTGGTCCGAAATGGCAGTGGAGGCTTCAGGCTCAGATTTTATTACCGACCAGTTTATTCAAAAAAAAGTGAAAATATAAGACGTGAAAAATAAATAAGTCGTTAGCAACATAAATTCGAAAACACAATGAAAAATTCAATCTTATTGTCTCTGGCTGTGGCATTAACTTTTAACCTTCCAGCTTATGGACAGGAACAGCCGACTGAGCCCGTCGGTGGTCAACCTCCGGCTGATGCGAAGCCATCCGTAACCGATCTCGATTACCAGGTCAAATATCAACGGGCCTTTGAGGCCGTAATCTGGTCAATGCCGGCCATTGGCACTTACGGGTTTATTCGTGGTTTCGTAGGGATAGGTGCTGAGCCCAATATGATGATCGCCTATTCCAAGCCGGCTAAACCGAATCTGGAAGCCTTAACGGCAAACAACCAGGTACCATACCTTTCTGCACATACCGATCTTCGGCAGGGACCGGCGGTATTAGATGTGCCGGCTGCCTCAGATAAGGGCAGTCTTTACGGCCAAATCGTCGATCACTGGCAGATTACAATCGCGGACATCGGGCCGTCGGGCATTGATGAGGGAAAGGGAGGCAAGATATTGCTAACTCCTCCCGGTTATGCAGAGGAGATTCCCGCCGGCTATATCGAAGTAAAGAGCCCAAGTTACCGGGTGGCCTTTGCCCTCCGTACCGTTCCCGGCCCAAATAGCTCAGCGGAAGAAGTTTATGAGTACACCCAGACTATAAAAATGTACTACCTCTCGGAATTACCGGAACCCGAGCCTACCCGTTTTATCAACCCCAATGACATGCGTCTTTCTACACTGCCATATTACGACGAGCGCTGGTTTGAGGAACTCTATGCTGTTGTTAGTGTTGAAAACGTATTACCGCGTGACAAAGTGATGATGGGTATGCTTGCCTCACTCGGAATCGAGAAGGGTAAACCCTACAATCCGGACGAAAAAACCAAAAAAGCCATGCGCCAGGCAGTTGTCGACGCCTATTTCTATATGCAAGAACGATTTCTCAATCCAGATGATCCATCCAGGCTATGGTGGCAAGACAAGCAATGGTATGATGTGCTCTTCACTGATGATAACAAGGAGTTTGCCTATGTTTATGACGACCAAATTGATATAGACAGCCGCGCCGATCGGTATTATCCGGGAACATTCTACCCAAAGAAACTCGGCGAGAAGCCGGCAGTCCAGTATGTGTACGCGGTGGCTGACAAAAACGGGGACGCGTTTCAGGGTGGCAAGACCTACTCGTTGACCATGCCCGCCGAGGTGCCGGTCACCCAGTTCTGGTCTCTGATTATCTACGATCTGAAGACTTTAGCCTTCATCTACAGTCCGCAAGAGCGGCCAGGTTTGTCAACGTTTGATCTGCCGAACATGGAAAAGAACAGCGATGGAAGCGTGACCCTCTATTTTGGCCCGAAGCCGCCAAAGGGACTGGAGAGCAACTGGATTCCTACTGAGGGCAAAATTCCGATGCCAATCGTGCGCTTTTATGGCCCCACCGAGGAATACCACAACCGGTCCTGGGAAATGCCAGACGTAGTACGTGTTAAATAAAAATTAAAAAAATGAAAACTATCAAAACCAGACTCCATCAAATCAGAAAAACTTCATTACTAATATGCAGTTTGTATCTTATTGTAGTTAGCCTTTTCTCCTCTTGTAATCAAGATCAGCAAACGGTTAAAACAACAAAACTGCCTTCCGATGGCAGTGTATTGCCATTTCCGAACCCACATCTGCAAGTGTTACAGGTAAAACGCTTGCAGAATCATCTCATAAATGGAGAGAAACTCCCAGGCGTTTGCCTGAGGATGCTCCCAATATTGTAATCTTCATGACTGACGATGCAGGTTTTGGCAATCCAAGCACTTTTGGTGGTCCAATAAATACGCCAACAATGACACGATTGGCTGAGTCGGGTATTTCATACAATGCGTTTCATACCACTGCCATGTGTTCCCCCACCCGGGCCGCATTGCTTACCGGCCGAAACCATCACCGGGTTGGTGCGGGCCAGATTGCAGAACTGGCTTCTGACTGGGATGGCTACGTGGGTTTGATCCCTAAGTCAACCTCTACCTTTGCCCAGGTACTTTCTTATTATGGCTATAACACGGCTGCCTTTGGCAAATGGCATAATACACCGATAACCGACATTACCAAGCTTGGGCCCTTCGACCGCTATCCGACAGGACTGGGTTTTGATTACTTCTACGGATTCCTGGCCGGAGAAACATCTCAATATGAACCCGCATTGTTTGAAAACACCAATCCGGTTCAGGCACCTCATGATCCAAAATACCACTTAACCGAAGATATGACGGAAAAAGCCATCGAGTGGTTAAGAACCAGCAACACCATCAACCCCGGCAAACCATTTTTTATGTATTTCACCCCGGGTGCTGTGCATGGTCCTCATCATATTTTTAAAGAATGGGCCGATAAATATGATGGCAAATTTGATGAAGGGTGGGACGCGCTTCGATCTATGACCTTTGAGAAACAAAAAGAAATGGGATGGATTCCTGAAAATGCTGAATTGAACCCCTTACAAAAAGGGATGCAAAAGTGGAGCGATGTTCCGGAATCTCAACAAGAATTTCAAACGAGATTAATGGAAATTTACGCCGGCTTTTTGGAGCATACAGATGTGCAGTATGGCAAAGTGGTTGATGAACTGGAACAACAGGGGCTGCTCGACAATACCCTGATTATCTATATCAATTCTGATAATGGTCCCTCTGCTGAAGGGATGAACGGATCAATCAGTGAACTGTTGGCGCAGAACAGCATGCCTTCCACCATTGAACATCAAATAGATGTGCTTAATAAGGATTATGGTGGAATGGATGCTTTGGGAGGCCCCAAACTTGATATCATGTATCACCATGGTTGGGCATTTTCAGGTTCTACGCCATTTCAAAGTACCAAATTGGTTGCGGCACACCTGGGCGGTACCCGCACTCCTCTGGTCATCTCCTGGCCAAAAAAAATAAAACATGATGGCATAGTACGTTCCCAATTTCATCATGTGAATGATATTGCAGCAACGATTTACGAAATCCTGGATATTAATCCTCCAAGTGTTGTGGATGGATTTGAACAGCTGCCCCTGGATGGTGTTTCCATGGTATATACCTTCGACCAGGCTGAAGCAAAAACCACCAAAACCACCCAGTATTTTGAAATCCTGGGAAGCCGGGGCATCTATCATGAGGGCTGGTTTGCCGGAACTTTTGGTCCCCGGGCCCCCTGGTCCACCGACATGGAGGGCGTCATTAACTTTGAGCCCGAAAAAGATGTCTGGGAGCTGTATAACCTGGACAAGGACTATTCACAGTCAAAGGATTTGGCTGATGAGAATCCCGAAAAACTAGCGGAACTAAAAGCACTTTTTGATAAAGAAGCTACAGAAAATCTTGTGTATCCTATAGGTGCTTCCCTGTACACCGTGTTTTTCAGTCCCAGTGAACTACCCTCTTCACCTCTTACAGAATGGTCGTTTTATGAGGGTCAAGACCGGATTCCAGAAGCCATGGCGCCCAAATTTGCCAGTGGACGATCCACCCTGGCCGTAATTGATGCCGAGATTGGTAAAAATGCCGAGGGGGTCCTTTTCGCCCTGGGTGGTATTTCATCCGGATTTACAGTGTATATGGATAAAGGATTTTTAAAAGCAGAATACAATGCCATGACGCTGGACCGGTATAAAGTTTCTTCTGAGTCGGCCCTTCCAAGTGGAAAGGTAAAAATTGAAGTGGATACCAAATACGATTCAAATGAGCGGATGGGTCCTGCTACCCTTACCTTGACTGTCAATGGTAAACAGGTAGGCCAGGGCCGGATCGAACGATCGGTTCCAGCAGCACATACCGCCTCTGAAACCTTTGATGTTGGAGTGGATCTGGGTTCACCGGTATCACTGGATTATTATGATCGTGCTCCATTCAGATTCAATGGAAAGATAAATAAGATAAATATCAGGTATACGGATCAATAAGAGCAGTCCATCATTCAGATATTGACCTGATCTTAAGGATTTATGTTGCGGACCTTGAAAAAATGCAATCCTGGCAGGCTCCTAAGGCTGAGAAATAAATATTGCCAGATGAAAAGAATAGCCATACTTTTTTGTATTCTGTATAGTGGTTCTTTCTACTGCATTGCACAGGAACTTGCCCCGCGTTTTTACTGGCCTTCGCCTAAAGGGACCAAAGTAGCTGTGTCCGGATACTCTCACGTCAGCGGCGATGTACTCTTGGATCCTACGATTCCATTATACGAAGTGAACTCCAGGATTAATACGTTTTTTTTCGCCTATATGCAGAACTTCAGCCTTTTTGGAAGGACGACAAATGTCCTTGTTGAATTGCCGTACTCCTGGGGAACAACAAAAGGAATCGTGGTAAATACTCCGGCAGAAAGAAGGCTTTCAGGCTTTAACGATTTGGGTATCACCCTGGCAGTCAATCTACTCGGTGCCCCTTCCATGTCTCCCTCAGATTTTCAGTGGCTCCGCGATAACCCCCGTGTCATTCTAGGTACTAGTCTCAAAGTCCTGTTTCCCACTGGACAATATATGACCGACCGACTGATTAATGTCGGGGTCAACAGATGGGCTTTCAAGCCGGGACTTGGAGGCTTGATTCCCCTTTGGCCTAAGTTATTGTTAGAGATTCAAGCAGGTGTCTGGTTCTTTACAAAGGATAACGACTATATGATGGGAACAAGGAAGCAGCAGCCCATTTTCTCGGGAGAAGTTCACCTGGTAAAGCGATTTAAACCTGGATTATGGGTGTCAATTGAAGCCAACTACTTCTGGGGTGGGCGGCAGGAAATTGGGGGAAACCAGCTGGAAGATTTGCAACGAAACTCTAAAATCGGCGCGACAGTTGCCGTGCCAATTCCACGTCGTCATAGTTTTAAATTTGGGTACAGCATCGGCACGGTTACCGCGTTTGGGACTGACTTCAATCAGTTTCTGGTGACCTACACTGTACTTCTAAATAAGTTTTAGGCTCGCTGGTCTCACTGGATTACTCTGATCGCGCACCATTCAGATATAATTAGTTCTTTGGCCAGGTCGAGGCTGCCGAATGACGAATTTCCGGTAATGCTCAAATTGGTTGACCGGTGCCCGGCTTGTATGTGGTTTTGGTGACGTATGTACCGTAATCGAATTGAATAGAATGACTAACTTTAATAAAATTACTAACCACTCAATAAACCTGACAATGAAAAACTACACCTTCTTGCTCATTTTTTCGCTAGCATTTTCTTTTCTGATCAGTTGCAATCAGGCGACTAATCAGAAAAATACCCTTAAGACCGATGAAAATGGCTTCGTCATCCGTTCGGATGCGGAAACTGAAAACCTGGTCAAACGCTCCTACCAATATGTAGCCATGTACAATGTCAATAATAAGTTTGCTTTAGCCGAAAATGGCATGTCTACACAAGGGTATAATAAAGGCTTGAAGAATACACAATTACTGGACCATACTGTAAAAGCCATTGCCCGCCCCAATAATGATGTATTGTACCAAATGGCCATGCGCGATTTACGAAAAGATGCAGTTGTTTATGAATTTCCGGCAATGGGATCGAAATATGTTTCATTAATGGCTACCGGCTACGATCACTATGTTAATGTGCCTCTTTCTACTACCAACGGGGATTTTCAAAAGCCTATAACTGTTCTCTTCTATTCTCAGAGAACTGAGAACTACAATGGTGTGCCTATTGAAGGAATTGATGAGACCTTCGAAATGACAGGCGATTTTGTTTCACTGGTAATGCGTGTTATGCCTCAATGCTAACGAATCAGAAAAATACCAGCGCATAGTAGAACAAATCAATAGCCTTAAGGGAATAACGCTGGCAGAGTTCCAGGGTAGAACGAAATTGACAGATGACCCGATTGAGTTTCCTGAATATGGTGCTACCGATGCAGATATTTTTGAGAATAACCTCTTGGAAGTAATGCAATTTGTATTTAACCACACCACCTTTGAAACCAGTAATGAGCTTGATAAGGCTGTTTTAGCCGCTTTCAAACCCTTGGGAATTGAACCGGGGAAAATTTACGATCAGGAAAGTGCTGTAAAAATTGATGGCAAGCATTTTCGCGAAGTATCATTAGTAATAAAGGATGCCGAGCTGGCTAAAATGGATGACCCAGCGGTGAGCAAAGTTCTGTTACCAAATCTTTTTGTTAAAAGACTACATGACTCTTGATCCCATGCTCTTGCAATCGGTTGTTGGACCCATTGGTTTACCATTGAGGGAGGCTATGTACCCTCCGGTAGTATCAAGCGATAAATCCCTTGAATGCTTTAAATGATTATGTGATTAGCATGGACAGCGAGAGCCTGCCTCCTGGCAACAGCATTCTGGTCGCTGACACTATACGATACTGAAAATGGCTTCTTTATCCCCAATGACCCTAAAATACTCTGTGGTCAAAATCTGGAATGAAATTGAATGATGAAGGTGGAATTGAAATTTACGTGTCTGCAGAAAAACCTGCCGGGGTCCCCGCTGAAAACTGGTTGCCCATTAATCGCCTGGATCAAAACATTGATATCATTCTAAGGGTTTATGCTCCGGATTTAGACCAAATGCAATCCTGGCAGGCTCCTAAGGCTGAGAAGCTTTAGGAGGTCCTTTTTCAAAACCTGTACCCGACATAAAGCGCCGATCGTCCTTCCATAATGCCGGATTTCAGATCTTTGTCCAGAGGCATGTAATAGAAGCTGGAAATTAGCTGAAATCCCGTAAAAAAGCGTTGCCCGTTGTAGCCAATGGCATTCATAGTTTTAACTCGCAGAGCAAGCGAGGAAGAGATCTGAACGAGATTTTCTGTCCGGTAATCTCCGCTTTTGACACCTATTCCCGGGATCAGGCCCAGGGTGATGAAAAACCGGCCTTTAATAACAAAGCTGTACATGTATCCAAAGTCCATGGTCAGTGATACCATATTTAATGCTAGAAAGTTCGATTGAGAAGTGACCGATATAGCAGGGTCAGATGGAATTAGTGTTGAGTCTGCATCCAGGGCGTACATATGAAAACCTATACCCGCCACAGCACTTCCTGCACTTTTTTTCTGCCGTTCGTTCATGGCAAAAGGCGCTTTCAATGAGAATTTCCCGTAATTAAAAGCGTATAAATACTGAAGTCCGAATTGGACGGTTCTGATATCCTGTCGGGTATCGTACTCATCCTCCGGTTCAAACTTAATGCCTGAAATCTCAGCAATCTTGTATCCAAGATAGTACTGGTATCTAAATCTGAGGTAATGCTTAGAAGTTAAAACGCGGCCCTGGATATCGCGGTACTTGCTGTCTGAAATATTGTCTTCGCTAAAACCCAGGCTGGTGGATATATCCAGGGCAAACCATTTATAAGCGGCACCAACCCCAAAATTCACACCCAGATCG
>CAVTME010000023.1:0-278922 GCA_963735755.1 uncultured Bacteroidota bacterium
AGCGAAAGTTTATGCTTTGTTGGGGATAGTTTTGCCGGCTACCCCCGTGCACTTCTGTCATATCTTTAATGATTTCTGAACCCAAAAGGATGCGCATGTAATGCAGTTCATTAAAGGTCTTATTGTATTCCAGCACATTGTTCGAGGTGAGTGCAGTATTTATTGCCGTTGAACGGGCAGCGCTTCCGGGAGCATCAATCCCCCTGTCGCCCCATTCCTCATAGAATTTTTTACGGTTGTTGATATTCAGGTTAATTCCATTGTTGGACCTGAATACCAGGTTGTCCAGGATTTTTATTTCTAAAAGCACATTGTTTAACGAAATATACTTGAGTTCTTTGTCATCGAAGTGGTTGGCCAGTCCGACAGGGTTGTATCCATCTCCCAGAAATTTGGGGTTTTGAGGTAAATCAACATAATCGCCATTATCCTTATAGATAGGTGTACCGGGTGTTCGGAAAAATGCATAGCGCACAACACTTCCTTTATCGCTGGAAGCTCCATCACCCGAATTGGAAATAATATTTCTGTTGGTATAGGCAAAGTTTGTGTTTATATTGATCCGAAACCATTTGGATAAATTGGTGTTCACATTTGCTTTAAAGGAATACCTTTTGAAATAGGAGTTCAGAATGATGCCATCCTGATTGAAGTAATCACCTGAGATGAGGTATTGTGATTTGCTCATTGCCATCAGAAATGCTCAACTGGTGACTTTGAACCGGAGCCAGCTGGAATATTGATTCCATATGGTCAACATCGGCAAAAGTCGCGGCTATCTCCGGAGTGATGACATCTCTGTTATCCGCAATAGCAGCTTCGTTGTATATATCAATGTACTCAGCTGTATTTACCATGGGGGTAAGTTTTCCATGTTTCTGTACCCCATAGTAGCCATTGTAGCTAACGGTTTGTTTTCCTGATACCCCTTTTTTGGTGGTGATCACAACTACCCCGTTTGCCGAGCGTGAACCATAAATGGCTGCGGAGGAAGCATCTTTCAGAATGGCAATTGATTCGATATCGGAAGGAGAAATAATATTTAAAGCTCCTTTTGTAGGTATTCCATCGATCACATACAGGGGATCGTTGTTCCCTATGGTTCCAACCCCTCTGATTCGGATGGATACATCATCTCCCGGTGCACCGGTGGCCTGGTTAACTCTTACGCCAGAAACCTTGCCAGCCAATGCACGATCAACACCAACCACTGGCATTTTTGAAAGTTCTGAGGCTTCAACAGTCGATATGGCCCCTGTAATATTGCTTTTGCGTACAGAGGAGTATCCGGTTACAACAACCTCCTCCAATTCTGCCATATCCGGCCTCAACAGAACTTCAATGTCAGTCTCGCTGCCCATTTCAATTTCTTCTGTAATGTACCCGATAAAAGCCACGGAAAGTTTGCCTCCTTCCGGTACGCGTATGCTAAACTTTCCGTCCATATCAGTGGTTGTTCCAGTGGTAGTACCCGTTATGATTACTGTGGCTCCAGGCAGAACCTCACCGGTGGGTGCATCTGTAACAGTCCCTGTAAGAACCTTTTCCTGTGCATGGATTGACAGGACAAAAAGAAGTCCGGCGAAGGACATCAATAGGTTTTTTATGGTTTTTTTCATGGGTTCTACAGTTTTTAGTTTTGCTTTATTTGTATGCAACCACAATCCCGTTTACTACTGTTTTTTTGCCCTCTTTTTCCACTTCGCTATCAACCGGAATGGCAACAAGAAGCATTGTCTTGTTGGCTGGAAGCGTGAAATGATCCGTATGTTTTACCTCACTGGCTACGATCTGATGAGCAATGGCGTCATACAGATCGACCGGATCACCCTCATTAAAGAATTCTATCACCTTGTCTTCACCATACGGATTATAGTACAGGTAAGTAGGGTAAGCGGGGTTTCTGTAAAAGTCGGTAGCCAGACAATTCAACTGAAGTATCTTCTCCACATTGGTCTCACGGATAATCGATCCGAAAATCCCAACGTGAGCCGATCCATAGATGCTGAACATGGAAAGGGCGGGTTGTCCAATGACCCAGTTGGGACCATCACCCAGGGCTACAGGCGAAATCCCTTTCAGGCTTTCCTTTGCATATGCATCTGTTTTCTTTAGCCCTTCGTAGGCAATTACATTCTTTGTAATGGCCTTGTCTTCCGGCAGCCATTGATGCTCGTCAGGAATTTCGTAAGGATAGAAGAGGCGGGCAGCATTGGCAACATTCAGCATCCATTTGCCAACAATTTCTGCATACTGGGGCTCATAACGGACCATGGCAACAAGCGGCCAGGCCGTGTCAAAAGTATTCATCAGGAATCCGTAGCCTCCGTCCTGGATGATATTGCCCTGTATTCCACTTACATCATAATCCCCCCAACGGTCATTTATAATACCCCATCCCTCGCGTCCATCTTCATTTGTGCACCCATTGAAGGTCCAATCCAGGATTTTTGAAATATCATAATTTGTCTCTTCTTCAGCATTTAATCTCGCTGCCGTATAGGCGCCGAAGGGCATCAACACTTCATAGAAACGGCTTTCGCTCTGACCGTACAGTGCATCCATGGCAGAAATAGAGCCTTCCAGGTACCTCTTGTCACCAAACTTTTGAAAGGCCGAGTATAGGACCCAGGCATGACCGGCAGCAGCATCCTGCTGGTAGGGAATCTGGTTGATCTTTCCTTCCATCAGGGAATAGTCAAAATAAGAGTAATCGTAATTTCCATCCAGCACCGAATCGGCTTTGAAGAACTGTTCGGCGATTATTTCCTGAAGACTGTCAGCCCGTTCAACTTCAGGAAAGAGGTCGGAAACCGCATAATACAAGAGATTGGGAAATACATCGTACCACCAATCCCGACCATACCCCCCACCCTGCATGGCCACTTCCGCAGAGGTATTGTTCATCATGATATTCCATGCATTCTCTCGGTTGAAATAATTCTGAATCATTTTCGGATAGTTATAGCCTTTCTGATTGGTCTTATCGATCCCGACCAAACCGGCACTCATTACGGCACCCATGGAATTAATGGCTTCATGGAATTCCCCGTTGTTCACATCCGGCCCCTGCCGAATGTCTCCGATGACGGTATATAATCCGAAGGTTTCCTGGGGAAAATTCCTTTGCGCTGTGTCGATCCAGATGAGCGCTTCTGCCTGATTATCTCCTTCGTAGTTAAATATTATATCGTCGAAATTTTTCGCTTTTTCATACCAGTCGAGGATTTTATACGGCGTGGGATTCAAAGGCATATCTGTTACCCTATCCAACTCGAGTTGTTTAATTTCTCCCGCACCGGACTGGCATGACAGAACTGTTGTCAGTACAAAGAATACAGCAATATGGATCTGGCTTTTCATGTTTTTTATTCGTTATCGTTACTTTCAGCAGGAGCAGTTTCGGGAGCAGACGCGTATTTGTTTGCCCTTCGGATCAATCTTTTGGCGACTGGTATTGACAAAAGCTGAACAGAAGCGATAATGATCAGGGAGTATTTCAGGGCAAAGGATTCGGAGACATTCATAATGAGAAAAATGAAGAGCCCAAGCCCCAGAAACCTGCCTATATAAAGTCCGAATTCATGGTTAAAAATATAGGCAAACTGATTTCTGTTCTCCTTGAAGGAGAGTACATCGATCACCTTCATCTGTATGGGGAAGTAGGCAATGTCATGCAGGGGTTGAAACATCACCTTGCAGATTACAAATACAATGACACCGGTAGCAGAAAACAGCATGCCGTTCACAAGTGTTCCGATGAAGAATACCACCAGGCCAGCAGAGAATATATAGATTCTGTGCCCCGGCTTGGAGGTTCTTCCGAGTATATACAGGATGATGGCTGATAGCACTCCCGATAGGCTCTGGATATTTCCCAGAGCACTCTCATCCCCTACGATTCGCATGATAAGAATGGCAGGTGCAGTAACCAGGTATCCCTGTGCCAGTCCTTTCAGGGAGGAGAGGAACAGCATTCTGCTCCAGAGCTTGTCAAACTTGAAAAAGACAAACCTCTTCCGGGTTGGATTTCTGAATTTTTCCTTGTGTATGATGATGCTTGAAAAAATGGTAAGAAGGAACACGATGACGGTCACTATTTTATAGGCATTGGCGATATTGCCGATCCACTTCCACCTGCCCGAACTGATGAGGAACCATCCGATGGTTACAGGGACTAAAATTGTGGTAATGGTATAGAAGAAAGTCTCCAGGCCGTAATAGTAATTCCGGTTGCCATCGTTGGTCGTATTCAGTGCAAGGAAATCACGGTTCGCCCAGAAAAACCCAAAGGAGGAACCCATAATCAGACCTGATAACGCAACACCAGGAACATCAATCTCTCCCAGGGTCATCATAAAAACCATGGAGATTCCGCTCAACAGCATGCCAAAACTATAGAGGTGGGCTATTTTTATCTTATTCAGAAGAAATCCGTTGATCAGGAAGGTGACCGGAATACCGGTATAGACCGATAGTTGATAGATGGCCACCAGCCGGGGCTCATCCGATGTGCGCATGATGTAGGCTCCCACAAACAGGTCAATGACAGGAAGTACAAAGGCATAGATGATATTGGTAATCAACAATACCCTCATTCCCCGGGGCATACTGAGAAAGAAATCGTATTCAATTTTTGGCTTTTTCAGTATCGCTAATCTCATTTGCTGTGTTTTAGTGAAGCCAGAATTTCTTTGATTGAGAATTCTGCCATGCAAATGACTTCATCGCTGGCACCGTAGTAAATGGTCAGGACATCTCCGTCAACAAGTTGTCCATTGGTAAAGATCACGTTCCCAAAAAAGCCATTCACTTCGTATGCTTCTGTGGGCTCCATAATAGGCTCCTCACTTCGTGAAAGGACGATGGAGGGATCATTGAGATCAAGAAGCAGGGCACCCAGACAATACCTGTGGTCGCTGTTTGCACCATGGTATATTTCAAGCCAGCCTTCAGCTGTTTTTATGGGAGCAGCACCTGCGCCTATCCGTGCACTATCCCAGGATTGATTCCTGGTTAAGGCTATACATTGATGATTGCCCCAATGCAAAAGGTCCTCGGACTGGGAAATCCATATATAGTTACCTCCGAGCTCTGGACTGCTGGGCCTGTGTAAGGCATAATACCTGTTGTTAATCTTCTCTCCGAAAATTGCACAATCCTTGTTGTGAGGAGGAAATATCATGCCCCGACGCTCAAACTGTTTCCAATTCCGGGTAGACATGTAACCTACTCCCACGCCCTGGGGCGAAACTTTTGTATAGGTCAGGTGATAGGATGTACCCATGGTGGTGACGCGACAATCTTCAATCCCAAAGGATTCCTGGGGGCCCTCCCCTAATATCGGGGCATAATCCGGGGGCTCCCTAAAATGAACTCCATCATCACTGCAAACAAGCCTGAGATGTGACAGGGTTGTCAGATAGGAGGTACCCCGGTACTTAATGATGCGTGGATCTGAAGCATCAAGATCAGGATCGTCCTCTCTGAAGCTCAATATGTGCATAGCGCCATTTTTCAGTACAGGAAAGCTTAAGCTACCTTTCTCCTGCCCGGGCCGTTCTGCTACCCGAAGTAAAAGCCAGGTTTTGTTTTCAAACCTGAAGACTCCGGGATTCAGGAGGCACTCGATTTTCATGCCCTGCGCACTCGGCACGATGTCTGCCGGTGTTAATATCGGGTTGTGTATATTCCTTAAGGCGAGATCCATATTTTGAAACCTGATCTGGGTAGCATCAAGAACCGACAAATGACAGGATTTGGCTTCCAGCCTGTGACCAAAGTTGTCTGCCCCGTTCCCAAAATGTACCGAAAGAAGGTCGGGAGGAAGGAATTCAGTAGTATTTATTCACTGTTACAGAGAGAATTACGGACACAAAAAGCCGGATGCTAAATTAAATTGTCATAACTTACCCATGATGATAAAGCAAATCTTGCGACCTGGAAACATACTCGCCCTGTTTTGCCTGCTGGTGAGTTGTTCGCTGACCGCGAATACAAGTGGCAAATGGATCCCCATGAACCTGGGAAATGAAGAGGGCCTTTCCAACTCTGCCATCACCTGCATACTTCAGGATTCAGAAGAGGTGATGTGGTTTGGATCCTGGGACGGACTCAACAGGTACGACGGGACCCATATTCAGGTATTCAAACCTGACTATTTGGATGAAAATTCATTAAGCAGCAATATTATCCGGAACCTACTTGAGGACAAATACCACAACCTGTGGGTAATTACAAACAAGGATGTGGATCGCTACCTGCCGAACAGCCTGTCCTTCGAATCATACTTTTCCGGAAATGTATATCAGCCCGTTCGTGAGGAGAACCTGAAAGCGTGCATCGGTCCCGATTCAACGCTCTATGTTTCTCTGATGCGATTTGGACTCTCCTACCACGACCCGTCTGAAGATTTATTCAGGCAATTAAACCTTACCGGCATCTCCGAGGCAGACTCAAAAAACATCATTGGTCTGGCAGGAGACCGGAATAACCATTTATACCTGCTGGGATCCGATGGGAAATTATTTTGTTATTCTAAAAATAAAGTATTTAAAAAAGAATATGAAGAGACCCTTGGAGCATTCACTGAGTTAAAATTTGAAAGATCCTGGTTTATCCAGGGCGATTTGGCCACCTATCTTGCGATCGGCACAGAAAATGGTGGGCTGTTTTTAATGAACCTGAAGACCCGTGCGGTTAACATAGTCAATGAGGGAAGTGGTCACTTGAACCTTACCACCATCAATGCCTCCTCATCTTCCAATGAATTCTGGCTGGGCACTGATGATGGTTCGGTATATAAACTGGCCTTGGACAGTATTCCGGAATTGACCCGCATGGATGAAAACATGCCAGATCTCACCTCCAGTAATGTAAAAATATGGACCATCAGACAGACCGGTGATGATTTGCTTTGGATAGGGACTGACGGGGATGGAGTGTATCGATATATCACAAAGGGAAAATCCTTTTTCAATCTGAAGAAGGGAAGTGCTGAATCCGGTTCACTTGGCCACAATATCGTGCGATCCATATTATTTGATGAGAAAGGGAATTTATGGGTGGGTACCAGGGGAGACGGCTTAAACAAGCTGCCACCCGGATTGGGAAGCAGGATCTCCTATACCATGGAAAACGGACTGTCAAATAATGCTGTGCTCTCACTGAACATGGATCACAGCAAGAATGTATGGATCGGAGTTGACGGGGAAGGGATCGACATGCTGGAAGCATCCTCGGGGAAGATATTTCATTTTCCACGAGATTTTAAAACCCAGGACAGTCTGGATTTTGGATATGTGTATACAATTTGTGTGGATGTCTACGGCAGTATATGGATGGGTACCAATGGGTACGGATTGGTAAATATGGAAGTTACCAGCGACGGAAAGAATGGCTATGCCCTGTCAAAGTTCCGGCAATTCAGGTATAAACGGGGGGAGGAAGGGCTGAACAGTGATATCGTTTATTCGGTGCTGGAAGAGGGCCCGAATGTACTCTGGATAGGAACCAGGGGGGGGGGTCTGAACCGGCTGAATACTCTCAATAATGCATTCGAAATTTTTGGAGTGCGCGAGAATACTGAAAGGGAGTTTGTTGATGACGATATACTTTCACTTTGTATGAGCGGCGATCAGAAGCTCTGGGTCGGTTCCAGTGAGGGCCTCAGTGTACTCAACCTTTCGTACAAGCCTTACCAGTTTGTTCATTACACGGAGCGAAACGGCATGCCCAACAATACGGTTCACGGGATACTTGAAGATGCCGATGGAGATATCTGGATAAGCACCAACCAGGGGCTTTCGAAGCTGGATGTTTCCCAGGGTGTTTTTCTGAACTTTAATAAGCGGGATGGATTACAAAATTCAGAATATACGGATGGGGCCTACTTCAAGAACCCGGTTTCGAACATCCTGTATTTCGGCGGTGTAGAAGGTCTTGATTGGTTCAACCCGCAGGAGATAGAATCTTCAAATAATTTTCCGCCCATCATTCTCAATGAATTCCGGCTCAACAACAACCTGGTCCTTCCCGGAGATTCCACCAGGATATTGCATAGCAGTTTAAACAGTACCAGCGAAATAGTACTGAAGCATAACCAGAATTTTTTTAGCATCAATTTTACTTCCCTGAATTATTACAATTCACATAAATGCCGTTTTGACTACATACTGGAAGGCTTTACTAAATCCTGGGTTGAAGCAGGCGAAGAACGAATGGCGGGATTCACCAACGTACCTCCCGGTAAGTATACCCTGAAAATCAAAGCGACAAACGAAGATGGAATATACGGACAGGAGATCAGGAGGCTATCAATAATCATCCAACAACCCTATTGGAACACAATTGCTGCATACCTTGTATACCTGCTTGTCTTGATTCTCATTATATCTTTAATAATTAAATATATAGAGCGAAGATCCCAGGTGCGGCAACAGCTTGAAATGGATCAGCTGGAACGGGCAAAATCGGATGAAATCAATCGCTACAAGCTTCAATTTTTCACAGATATTGCTCATGAGTTCAGGACTCCTCTTACGCTCATACTGGCACCGGCTGCGCTCCTGGAGGAGAAGTTGGCCAGCAAAAAGCGCCTGGGCCATTATGCCCGGTCGATCTTTCAGAATGCAAGCAAGCTGCAAAAACTGATCAGTGAACTGATCGAATTCAGAAAGGTGGAAACCAGGAACATGAAATTGTCCTTCAAACGCTACGACCTGGTAAACTATATTTCAGAGCTTGTAAAGGCTTTTGAAGTATATGATAAAATCAGCGATGTAGATCTCACTTTTATTTCCCCGGGAGAAGCACTCATCGCATGGATCGATCCTGAGAAATTTGAAAGAATTGTCCTCAACCTTTTAAGCAATGCAATAAAATATACACCCGCAGGAGGCAGCGTGGAGGTTGAGCTCATCGGGAAGGAATACAGTTTTGAACTCATTGTCAGGGATACAGGAATAGGAATTCCTCCCGAGTCGCTGGACAAGATTTTCGACCGCTTCTATCACCATGGGAGCAACGGTCCCGATGCGCCAGCTTTGCAGGAAAGTGGCGGGGTTGGGCTCTCCCTGACCAGGGGTCTCGTTCAATTACACCAAGGATCCATCAGTGTAAAAAACCTTTTGGATGGCGGCAGTGAATTTCGTGTAAGCATGCCCCGCATGCAACAGGGACATGAGGTAGACAAAGTGGAAAATATCCAATCCCCCAGCAGCGAAAAAATTGCTCTTAAGGTAGATGTTGAGTTTCAGATGCTAAAGATTGGTGATATCGAAGTGCCAGATAACGAAGGGCTTGCGGACAACCGTCAGTACGCGGTGCTGGTGGTAGACGATAATGAGGAAGTCTGCGCTCTGGTAGAAAGCATGTTGATTGATACCTATTTCATTTTTAAGGCCCTTGACGGAAACAGCGCCCTTGAGGTGCTGCATAAAGAAGCCATCGATCTGGTCATCTGTGATGTTGTGATGCAGGGCATGGGTGGAATAGAATTAACAGAAAAAATCAAGCGTGATATACACACCAGTCACATCCCCCTGATCATGCTTACAGCAAAAGCTGAAATTGAGGACAGGATTGAGGGCCTGGAAGTTGGAGCTGACTCCTATATTCCCAAACCGTTTCATCCGCGGCACCTGATGATCAGGGTAGAGAAACTGATATCCGGCAGGGAGCAGTTCCGAAAAACATTCAGGGAGCTGGAGGAGCATATTCCCCATGCTGAGCTCTTGTCCGGCCTTCCTCCCTTTGATCAAAAGATCTTAAAACGCCTGGTGGAATATATCGATGAAAATCTCCAGGTTCCCGATCTCAATGCCAGTTCACTGGCTCAGCATATTGCCATGAGTAAAACACAACTTTACAGAAAGATAAAAGCCCTGACTGGATTAACACCACATGGACTCATCAACAACCTTCGCTTAAAGAAGGCAGCAAACACACTTAAGGTCAGTCAGAAAACTGTTTCAGAAGTCTACTACGAGACAGGATTCAACAGCCGTTCCCATTTCTATCAAACCTTCAAGGATACCTATGGTGTACCACCCGGCGACTATAAAAAGGTGATCATGAAAAAGCCTATCATTTCGTGAAAGTAATCTTCCACGCTCCCCGGAAATCATTCAGCTGAAAACCGGTAGCCAGATCATTTGGATAATGTGCCTGAATCTTTTTTAAAGTTTCTTCCGCAATTTGCTTACCGGGATCACCATGACATTTGAGACAGGCTTCCATGTTGATCATGATCGGTTGATAGTATTCAATTCTATTCTGAAAAAGGTGGATTTCCGGTTTCAGGGAATCGCCTTTCTGAAACGCAAGCTCATAGTAGTTTAATTGTTTCTCTTCCGTTTCGGTCAGGGGCCTGTCTTCCGGATTGCGGTATTTCTCTGCGATTCGTCTGATTTGACAGTCATGAAGGCGGGACAGGCTATCCTTTATGGGCAGGGCGTTTAGATTGCAGAATTCGATGGCATATACCGGTCCGCCTTTGTTCATTGCGGTTGACACAGCGATGAGCAGCTCGGACTGGGTGATATTTGCTATTTCTCCACCTTTTCGGAGATATTCCATTTGAATGGAATCATCATTTTGCATGGCTTGTTTTTCTTCTCGGTTAGCGCAGGAAGAGATCAAAAAAAGAATAAGGAATAGTGGTATGAAACGCATTGTATTTTCTTTATCTTGCTTATGGGTATAAATATAGTATTTCCATGAAATTGATCACCGAAGTGGGCATCCCCCCCTATCCCTTCCGCATGGATCATCATGCTCCAGCCCTTTTTTTGGGTTCATGTTTCACGGAAAATATAGGACGCATGCTGGGACGATCCCTTTTCCCGGTCACCATCAACCCTTTCGGAACCATTTACAATCCCTTTTCGGTGATGAAGTCCCTGGATGCCCTCCTTGAGAAAGAGACCTATGTGGCTGCCGACCTGAAAAAACACAGGGGGCTTTGGTTCTCCTTCGACCACTATACAGGATTCTCTTCGCCCGACATGGAACAATGTCTCACTGCTATCAATGCCGCATTTGGTCCGGCCAAAGAGGTACTTAAAAAGGCCGGAGTCCTTGTGATCACCTGGGGCACCTCCTGGGTTTACCGTTACAACGACTCGGGCCAGGTGGTGTGCAATTGCCATAAAATACCGGCTTCAGAGTTTACCCGTACCAGGCTTACCACCAAAGAAATCATCAAAGCTTATGAAACCTTACTTCCCCGGCTTTTTGAAATCAACCCTGACCTGAAAGTTCTTCTTACTGTGAGTCCGGTCCGGCACTGGAAAGACGGGGCCCATGGAAACCAGCTCAGCAAGGCATCCCTGCTTCTGGCAACGGAAGCACTGGAGGAATTGTTTCCAGACCAGGCCTTTTATTTTCCATCCTATGAGATTGTAATGGATGAGTTGCGCGATTACCGTTTCTTCGCGGAAGATATGCTTCATACAAATGATACGGCTGCGGTATACATCTGGGAGAAATTCAAAAAAGCACTGGTTTCAGATGAGTCCCAATTAATGATCCGGGAGCTGGAGCCTCTCATTAAACTATTTGAACACCGGCCACTGGAAACAAAAGGGGCAGTTGATCCCCAGCTAATCAAACGCAAGAAGGAGATGTTGGCTCAATTCAAAAAGAGCTTCCCTTTCCTCTGCTGGGATTCATTCCAAACTTACTAAAAATCAGTGATTTCAACTCTATTAGGCTGTTTTTGTTTAATTTATTAGATGTTTTGTTGAACAATATTACACTTCCTTTGTTTTGTCCATGTAACAACCTATTTGCAATGAAAACGACTAAAATAATATTGATCCTGCTGGCCATTTTATGGAGCCCGGGACTTCTTGCCCAGCAGGGAGTCCTGCAGGGGAGGATATACAATGCCAAGAACAATGAACCGGTGGAGTTTGCCACCATTGCAGTCTTTGGTACCTCCATCGGATCCATCAGCGACCTGGACGGGAACTTCCTGTTTACAGGTCTCGAGCCAGGGTATATTGAACTGAGGGTTTCCTCGGTAGGCTTCGAAACCTATGTGTCGGAGGCCATACAGGTAACCAATGCCAAAAAAGTATTTATTGAGATACCTCTTGAAGAAGCCAATGTGCAGCTTGAGGAAGTGGTGGTGAAAGCCTCTCCTTTCAGGAAGATCAAAGAAACTCCGGTATCCCTTCAGCGAATCAGCATTGAAGAAATCGAAAAAAGTCCGGGAGGCAACAGGGATATCTCCAAGGTGATCCAGTCCTTTCCGGGTGTGGCTTCCACGCCCGCCCAGCGGAATGACGTGATTGTACGGGGAGGTGGTCCCAGCGAAAACACCTTCTACCTGGATGGGATAGAAATACCGAACATCAACCACTTTGCAACCCAGGGAGCTTCGGGCGGACCGGTGGGGATCATCAACGCAGACTTCCTCAGGGAGGTGAATCTCTACACAGGAGCCTTCCCGGCAAACAAGGGAAATGCGCTGAGCTCAGTAATCGATCTCTACCAGGTGGATGGAAACAAGGAGAAGCTCAACTTCAAAGGATCGGTTGGGGCTTCCGACCTGGCCCTGACGCTGAACGGACCCCTGGGGGAGAACACCACATTTATTGCTTCCTACCGGCGATCATACCTCCAGTTTCTTTTCCAGGCACTGGATCTGCCTTTCCTGCCCAAGTACAATGACTACCAGTTCAAAATAAAAACCAAACTCAATGAGAAAAATGAGCTCAGCATTGTAAGTATTGGTTCCTACGACAACAACAACCTGAACCTGGAAGCCAACGAGACCGAAGAGCAGCAGTTCATCCTGGGCTATCTCCCCGAAAGCTTCCAGTGGAGCTATGCCATTGGAGCTGTATTCAAGCATTATGGAGACAATGGCTATGATACCTGGGTATTGAGCCGAAACTATCTGCATAATGAAAACCTGAAGTACCAGGACAACATCATGGAGGACCAGTTCAAAACCCTTGATTTCAACTCGGATGAGATCGAAAACAAATTTCGCTACGAACATACCTCCAGCTACAAGGGTGGATTAAGGATTAATTACGGGGCCAACCTTGAGTACGCAAAATTCTACGCGAGGAACTTCAACAAGACCTTTGTATATGAGCAGCCGGTTGAATTCAACACCGAATCTGCTTTCGACTTGTTCAGCTGGGGTGCTTTTGGCCAGGTAAGCAAGGAATTGCTCGCCGAGAGACTGGTGTTGTCGTTAGGATTAAGGGCGGACGCAAACAATTTTAATGACAACATGATAAACCTGGTCAACCAGCTATCGCCAAGGTTTTCAGCCTCCTACCAACTGACCACAGGATGGTATCTGAACTTTAATACAGGCCGCTTTTACCAGCTTCCCCCTTACACAGCTATGGGATATAAGAGTCCGGAGGGAATCATGGTCAATCAGCCAGATATCAAATACATCCAGTCGGACCATATCGTAGCAGGCATTGAGTGGCTCCCCAATGCAGATTCTAAAATCAGCCTGGAAGGTTTCTATAAAAAATACAACAACTATCCCTTCTCGCTGGTGGACTCCATTTCACTGGCCAGCAAGGGCGCCGATTTCGGGCTCTTTGGCAGCGAGCCGATTCAGTCTATTTCCAAAGGCAGAGCCTTCGGAGCTGAGCTCCTTTACCGAAACAGGGACCTGTGGGGAAGCAACCTGACCATCTCCTACACCCTGGTAAGGAGCGAAACCGATCCGAGAAAAGAATCCTTGACACCCCTGGGCTGGATCCCCACATCATGGGACAATGTGCACCTGCTGAATATATACGGATTCCGCAAATTCAAAGGCAACTGGCAGGTTGGGTTTAAATGGAGGTTCGTTGGGGGACAGCCCTATACGCCTTTTGATACCTATACTTCCTCACTTGTGGATTACTGGGATGTGACCGGATTTCCGGCTTTCGACTTCAACCAGTACAACCAATTCAGATATGAATCATTCCACCAGTTGGATCTTCGGGTGGACAAAGAGTGGTATTTCTCGCGAATAACCATTAATTTGTATGCGGATGTACAGAATGTCTATAATTATAAGTCGGCCAGCAGTACATTCCTGGTACAGGAACTGGATGCCGCAGGCAATCCGATTATCGTAAATCCTGCTGATCCTCCGGAATTGCAACGGTACCAGATGAAGGAACTGAAATCGACTGCCGGGACTGTACTCCCGACCATTGGTATCATCATTGAGTTTTAAAATTTGCGCCATGAGAAAATCAATTCAGATCATAACGCTGGTGATGATGACACTTTCATGCACCACTTCGAAGGTTCCTGTGGATGAGGTTCCTGATCAAATCACCTCCAATCCCGGCGGCAAGGGGGTTGCACTGGAAATCGAGATGACCCGGGGAGAGGGACACAACCACCCCCTGATGGCCATCTGGGTGGAAAGCGAATCCGGTGAGTTTCTACAGACCCTGTATGTGGCCGAGTCCATCGGGAAAGGAATCTTCAAGCATGGAGATGCCTCCAAAGGATTCTGGATGCCGGGAGAGATCCGCAGGCCGGCTGCCCTGCCCGTATGGTCGCACCGCCAGGGGATCAAAGCAGAAGACGGGCTCTACCTTCCCACACCCGAAAATCCCATCCCCGATGCCTACACCGGACCGACACCGGACAAAAGCTTTATCCTGAACACCAAACTGGATAACGCCTCAATCCGGCAATTCAGGGTATTCTTTGAGATGAACCAGACCTGGGACTGGAATGAATACTGGACCAATGACAAATTTCCGGAAAATGCCGAGTACAAAACCTCCTGTCAGCCGGCCCTCGTCTACGCTGTCAGCATCGATCTGGACAATGCCAGGCAGGAGTATGTGATGGAAATCATTGGCCGGAGTCACCACGCGGGGGACAATGGGGAATTGTTTGATGATCTGCAGACCATGACCACTGCCCTGCACATTGCTGAAGAAATCCGAATCAGGATGGTTGAGTAAATCAGCACCAGGTAGTGCTTTTTCTGTAACAATCCCCGTTCATATTCGTCATAGTTACGAAACCCAAGGTGTACGCACCGTACGAAATCGAACATGGTCGTCTCAAAAATGAACACTTTAACCATAACTAAAAAACAGTTACCTTGTTCTTTTCCTGTATTTTACATACTTTGGCATATTGATTGCCTTTTTTGTTCCAACAATTACAAAAACCAAATCTGATGATTAAAACTGTTGACCTGGTAAAGGTTTTTCGCACCGACGAAGTAGAAACCACCGCACTGAACAATGTAAATATTGAAGTAAAGGACGGAGAATTTGTGGCCATCATGGGTCCCTCCGGATGTGGGAAATCAACCCTTCTGAATATCCTGGGGCTCCTGGACAATCCGTCAGGTGGTTCCTATGTATTTCATGAAACCGAGGTGGCAAACCTCAAAGAAAAAGGAAGAACCAACCTGCGAAAAGGCAATATAGGATTCGTCTTCCAGAGTTTCAATCTGATTGACGAACTGACCGTTTATGAAAACATTGAGCTGCCGCTTCTGTACCTCAAGATGAGTGGTTCCGAGCGCAAGAAGAAAGTGGAAACCGTCATGGAACGGATGAAGATCAGTCACCGTAAAAACCACTTCCCGCAACAGCTCTCAGGTGGTCAGCAGCAGCGCGTAGCGATCGCCCGTGCCGTAGTAACCAATCCGAAGCTGATCCTTGCGGATGAGCCCACCGGTAACCTTGACTCGGCCAATGGTAGTGAGGTGATGGCACTTCTCACCGAGCTGAATGAGGATGGAACCACCATTGTCATGGTAACCCACTCACCAAGCGATGCTGAAAAGGCGCACAGGATCATACAGCTGTTTGACGGCCACGTGGTCACCGAAAACATCCACAGAAAATTATAGCTTCACAAGCTTCTCCATGTTATCAACATGAGAAAACTCATGTTTTTTGTGAATCTAATAACACATATTTGTAGGTACATTTAGGTTAACAATAGGGTTAGATTTAGGGCTAGGAAAGCTGTCCTCCAGGGCAGCTTTTCTTTTTTCTCATTTTTTGCATTCTATAATAAACAATTATTGGTTATATTCGTTACCAATTTCAGTTTAACCCAAACCACGTCTGAAAATGAAGCAATTAAAATTCACATTGGTCTTGACTTTGTCACTTTTGATCCTCTCTTCCTGCGGAAATAACAAGAAACCAGGACAACAATCATCAGATGAATTTAAGATTGAAGATTATATCAAAGCGGCTGAAGCCATTGAGCCCAACATGAACAGGGTTGAGCAGATTTTCAACATCCTGGATATGGTGAACGCAGAGTACTATGATGTACTGACCAACGATCCCTACAGTGCACACAACTACAAATTCAGCTTTCCCATTACCGCTGCCAATCTGGGAATTTACATGACCGACATCATTTATCACCTCTATGGTGAGAACAATGAAGCCATGTACCTCTCATTCGCCGCAGCTCAGGAACTGGCCAAACACCTTGGTATCCAATCAAAATTTGGTTCATGGACCATCGAGAACCTGGAAGGCACCATGGCGAAACGGGATACGGTTACTATGCTTTTCAACAACCTTCTTTCTGACAGTAAAAATTACAATTCGGAGAAAGAGATGGTATTTGTACATACGGCTTTCCTTACCGGGTCTTTTGTGGAAAAAATACACATCACAAGCAACCTGCTCAAACAGAAAATGGCTGCCACTGATCTCACCCAGGAACAGGAGGGTGATATCAGGGAACTCCTGGTCATCTACCTGAACCAGTTGAGTCCTTCAACGGGTGTCCTTTATGATGCATTTGAGCGTCAGCAGGATCAGCTATCCGGATTGGTGGTCCTGACCACATTCCAAAAGCTTGAGGAGCTTTCCGACCAGCTCAAATCGGTGAAGGCTACACTGGCCGTTGCCCCCATCAGTGAGATCGCTTCCAACCAGGATTTGATCGCCACCTTCAACCTGATTGCGAACCTGCGCATGGTTCTTGTTACCGCTTCTGAATAAGAACCAGGAAGAACCTGAATAAGATTATTGAAAGGGCCATCTCTTCTGGGATGGCTTTTTTTATTTTAGGTTCGCTATATTTGGGAAAACCAACCCTGGCAAAACAATGAATTTTCTCGGCAACCTGATCTGGCTGATCTTCGGTGGACTGGCCACCGCCATCGGCTATTTTATGGGCGGATTGGCTATGATGGTCACCATAGTAGGTATTCCTTTCGGATTCCAACTGATCAAGATTGGCTCACTCTGCCTGTGGCCTTTCGGCAGGACCTTTGAGGTGAGCAAAGGCGAAATGCCGGGTTGCCTCTACAGCCTTTTGAACATTCTCTGGTTGTTTATTGCCGGTATCTGGATTGCCATGCTTCACCTGCTGTTTGGCTTCCTTCTGTTGATTACCATTATCGGGGCTCCATGGGGTCTGCAGCATTTCAAACTGGCCTCCTTTGCCCTTTCTCCCTTCGGCAGGAAGGTTGATATTGTTGGTTAAGCCCATTCTAAAAACATATCCCATGAAGAGCTTTCTATTTCTTTTTCCTTTTTCCTTTTTCTTTCTCACTCTGTTTTCCTGTAGCTCTGAAGACTACAGGAAAACAGAAACGGGAGTAATCATCACGCTAGCTCAGGAGGATGATTCCGATCCCAGACTTGTAAAGATTGAGGTCATCAATGATGATATATTCAGGATCAGTGCCACACCTGGGGAGGCTTTCCCCGAACGGACAAGCCTGATTGTGCTACCCGGTGCATCAGAGACTAGCGACTTTTCGCTTACTGAAAACGAAGGAAGCATCACGGTTTCCACCTCCAGGATCAGCGCAGAGGTATCCCTCTCCACCGGAGCCATTTCCTTTAAAGACAATGAAGGAAATCCAATCCTGATGGAAGCACAGGAAGGGGGCAAATCATTTGCCCCCATCACGGTCGATAACAGCACCGGGTTCTCCTTCAGGCAGGTGTTTGAGTCTCCGGAAGATGAGGCATTTTTTGGACTGGGACAGCACCAGAGCGATGAGTGGAACTACAAGGGAAAAAATGAGGTGCTCTACCAGTACAACACCAAGGTATCCGTCCCTTTCGTGGTCTCAAACCGGAACTATGGGATCCTTTGGGACAACTACTCCCTTACCAAATTCGGGAGTGTAGAGGAGTATGGCGACCTCTCCCAGTTTACCTTATTCAATGTATCCGGGGAAGAAGGGGGGCTTACAGCCACCTATACTACGGCAGGAGGAGAGGTTTTCGTAGAGCGCACAGAGTCGGAGATCGATTACGAACACATCTCCACCCAGAAAAACTTCCCGGAGGCCTTTCCTTTTGGAGAGTCCAGAATCACCTGGGAGGGTGAGATGGAAGCGGATCAAAGCGGCGAATATGAATTCAGGCTCTACTATGCAGGGTATACCAAAGTTTTTATAGATGGTGTGGAAGTAGTGCCTGAACGCTGGAGAACAGCCTGGAATCCCAATACATTTAAATTCAGGGTCGCCCTGGAGGCAGGAAAGCGGGTGCCGCTTTCCGTTCAGTGGAAACCTGATGGTGGGGTCTCCTACCTCGGGTTAAAAGCACTGGGACCACTGGATCCCGCAGAGCAAGGGAAACTCTCCCTCTGGTCAGAAATGGGACAGGAGCTGGACTACTACTTTATCCATGGGGAGACCATGGACCGGGTAATCAGCGGATACCGAACCCTCACCGGAAAGGCCCCCATCATGCCACAGTGGGCCTACGGCCTGTGGCAGAGTAGGGAGCGTTACAAGACACAGGAAGAGATCCTGGGCACTTTGACAGAATTCCGAAGCCGGCAGATTCCCATCGACAACATTGTTCAGGACTGGAATTACTGGGAGGAGGACCAGTGGGGCAGCCACGAATTTGAAACAGCGCGCTTCCCCGATCCGGCGAAAATGATGAAGGATATCCATGCCATGAATGCCCATGTGATGATCTCGGTCTGGCCCAAGTTCTACATCAATACCGAACACTACAGGGAACTGGACCAGGAGGGATGGATCTATAAACAGGCAGTGAAGGACAGCATCCGGGACTGGATCGCTCATGGCTACATCGGGTCCTTTTATGATGCCTATGCGCCGGGTGCACGCAAGCTTTTCTGGGAACAGATGAATGAACATCTCTACAGCCTGGACATCGATGCCTGGTGGATGGATGCATCAGAACCCGACATTCTCTCCAATGCCAGCCTCCAATACAGGAAACAGCTGTCAGGGCCCACAGCCCTGGGCAGTTCCACTGAATTTCTGAACACCTATTCACTGGTAAATGCCGATGCCATTTATAACGGGCAAAGGAGCGTGGATCCCAACAAGCGGGTCTTCCTTCTGACCCGCTCGGGATTTGCCGGATTACAGAGATACAGCACGGCTACCTGGAGCGGGGACATCGGGACGCGGTGGGAAGATATGAAGGCTCAGATATCGGCCGGCCTGAACTTTGCGCTTTCCGGGATCCCCTACTGGACCATGGATATCGGTGGTTTTTGTGTGGAACACAGGTATGAAAGGGCTGCTGAGGGCAGCGAAGACATGGAGGAGTGGCGTGAACTGAACACCCGATGGTACCAGTTCGGATCTTTCGTTCCCCTTTACAGGGCCCACGGTCAGTTTCCCTACAGGGAAGTGTTCCACATCGCCCCTGATCATCACCCCGCCTATCAGACCATCGTGAAGTACAACAAGCTGAGATACAGGTTAATGCCCTACATCTATTCCCTGGCAGGAAAGGTCCATTTCGATGACTACACCCTCATGCGGGCCCTGGTCATGGACTTCCCGGAAGATGAAAGGGTTACAGGCATCAGCGACCAGTACATGTTTGGTCCCGCCCTGATGATCTCTCCGGTTTATACTTATAAAGCCAGAGAGCGGGAGATCTGGTTCCCGGAGTCGGAGGGCTGGTACGATCTTGAATCGGGTGAATACCTTACGGGAGGTCAGCAACGCAGCATCGCAGCTCCCTATGAAAAAATGCCCATCCATGTGAAGGCAGGCTCGATCCTCCCGATGGGACCCAATATCCAGTATGTGGGTGAAAAACCGGGTGATCCCATCATGCTTTTCGTATACGAGGGAGCGGACGGGGAATTTACCCTTTACGAGGATGAGGGATTAAACTATAATTATGAAAACGGGGCCTGCTCCAGGATCAGGTTCAGCTACAACGATACTACAAAGACCCTGGTTTTCGGTGAAAGAGAAGGTACATTTGAAGGCATGGCAGCAGAGCGCCGGTTCGGGGTAATATTCGTTAAGAAAGAGCAGGCAGAGGGCTTCAATCCCGGTGCGACACTCGATCATACGGTAGAATATTCAGGGACAGAAACAACCATTAAACTATAATTTATGTTACGGAAAACACCCACAAAAATGACAATCGGAGGAGCAATCGTTCTGACAGCCATGGCATTAACTTCCTGCACCACCAACTGGTCCCAGTTCAGGGGCCCTGAACAGAACATGGTAGTAAAAGCCAAAAACCTCCCAGAGGAGTGGGGCGAGGAGTCCAATATCCGGTGGACCGCTGAAATCAGCGGTGACAGCTGGGCATCCCCAGTGGTATGGGGAAACAAAGTATTCATAAGTTCGGTGGAAGCGGTGAAAGTTGCTCCTCCCCAGGAACGTCAGGAGGGAGATCCTCCTCCGGAAGAAGAGGACAAGAGTTATCTGAATGATATTTACCGCTGGGAAGTGAGCTGTCTGGACATTAAATCAGGTCAGGTTCTGTGGAGCCAGGTGGCCCGGGAAGGAAATCCAACAATCAAAAAGCACAGGGCCCATAATTATGCCGGGGAGTCCCCTGTGACCGATGGTGAAAGGCTGTATGTTTATTTCGGCATGACCGGTGTCTATTGTTATGACCTGGACGGTCAGTTGCTCTGGGAAAAAGACCTGGGCGCCTATGAAACCTTGAATGGATGGGGAACCGGTGCCTCACCGGTTGTTCATGAAGGGATGCTTTATATCCAGGTGGATAACGAAGAAAATTCCTTCCTGGTGGCCCTGGATGCAGCATCCGGCGATGAAGTCTGGAAGGTGGCGCGGGATGAAAAGACCACTTACAGCACCCCTTTTCTATGGAAGAACAGTGTGCGAACCGAACTGGTTGTCGGGGGTAAGCGTGCGCGGTCCTATGACCTGCTCACGGGCAATGTTTACTGGGAACTGGATGTGCCCGGCTACTATAACATCCCCTCCCCGGTGGCAGACAAAAATTTCCTCTACCTGGGTAACACCGAAAGACGCGAAACCGCCGGCTCCATTTTCTGCGTCAAAGCAGGGGCCGAAGGGAATATCAATCCGGCAGAAGGAGAAACCTTAAGCAGCAGTGTGGCATGGGCCATTCTGGATGCTCCCACTGCCAATCCCTCCCCCTTACTCTCCGACGGTCTGCTATACCTGCTCAGCGGCCGGGGAGGTCAGCTCACCTGTGTGGATGCTGCCACAGGCGAACAAATCTATCAGGAGAAGATTGATGGCGTAGCAGCCTGCTGGGCATCTCCCTGGCTCTATGAGGATAAAGTCTATTTCACCGATGAAAAAGGGGTAACCCAGGTCATCAGGGCCGGAAGGGAATTTGAATGGCTTCATGAGAATACCCTGGATGACAAATTCTGGGCTTCCATCGCAGTTGCCGGGGATGCCTACCTGATGAAGGGAGTGGATAATTTGTACTGTATCGGGGAATGAGTGAGGGTTTCCCCTTGAGATGAGATACCTGTTCACCGCCCTCTGTTTTGCATGTGTGTCTTTTACCCTGTGCGGTTCAATCGCATCCGATTCGGGATATGCCTACACCATCAAGGAAACCACGGAAAGTATTGTAATTGACGGCGTGCTTTCGGAGGAGATCTGGAGTAAGCTTCCCCTGACCGATGGATTCTGGATGAGTTACCCGGTGGATGACCGGCTGGTGGAACAGGAATTACAGACCGAGGTCCGGGTTACCTCCGACGGGACCTACATCTATATCGGAGTGGTATGTCATGGTCCGGATCGGTACGTGATCAAAACCCTGAAAAGGGATGCGGAATTCTGGGAAGGGGATGGATTCGGGGTGGTCATTGACCCGGTCAATGAAAAAACCAACGGTTTTACATTCGGGATCACCCCTGCAGGTGTCCAGACCGAATACCTGGTTACCGGACAGTCGGGCCGTAGAGAGATCCCCGAACCGGGTCAGGCTCCCCGGGGACTCAACGTGGCATGGGACAACAAATGGATCTCAGAGGTAACTACCTACCCGGACCGGTGGGTGATTGAGATCGCCATACCGTTCAAGACCCTCAGGTTTAACAAAGAGGCAAGCCAGTGGGGAATCAATTTCTTCCGCAGGGATGCCGCATCCTACAGCATCCATACCTGGGCCCCTGTACCCATGGAGTTTAAAGAGACAGACCTGGGTTACACCGGGGTATTGCAGTGGGAAAATCCCCCGGAAAAAGCGGCTCACAATGTTTCAATCATTCCCTATGTGCGCGCGGGGACATCCAAAGATTACGAGGCCGGGACTCCTGCCGATTTTGATTTCCAGCCAGGGGTGGATGCCAAACTTCCCGTTACTTCCAGCCTGAACCTGGACCTGACGGTAAATCCGGACTTTTCACAGGTGGAGGTGGATGAGCAGGTCATCAACCTCACCCTGTTTGATATCCGCCTGCCCGAAAAACGCCTCTTTTTCCTGGAGAACAGTGACATTTTTGAGGATTTCGGCATACCCCCCATGAAACCTTTTTTCTCAAGAAAGGTGGGCCTGGATGACGACGGAAATCCAATCCCCATCCTCTATGGGGCCAGGTTGAGCGGCAACGTAAACAAGGACCTGCGCATTGGGGTGATGAACCTGCAGACACGGAGTACAGAACTTTTCCTTTCACAGAACTATACCGTAGCTTCCTTCCACCAGAAGGTGCTGAAACGTTCTGTAATCAAGGGCTATTTTCACAACAGGGATGCCATCAACAGCGAGGTTTCCGATTACAACCGGAATATGGGACTGGAGGCGCAATACCAGTCCGAAGATGGCCGGTTCAGAACCTTCGGGGGATATAGCAAATCCTTCAGTCCCGGTCTGCATAAAAAAGATTATTTCTACAACTACGGGATCGGCTACGACAACAGGAACCTGAGTATCTATACGAACCTGGCCGGACTGGGAAAGAACTACAGGGCCGACATGGGATACATCAGGGGACAGGAGTACTATGACGCGGAAAGAGACACCTCCATCCACATAGGTTTCAACCACTGGTTCACCCGGTTTTCCTACACTTTCTATCCCGAAGAGAGCCGGCGGATTTTGTCCCACGGGGTCGATGCCCGGTATATATATGACAGTGATACTGCTTTCTCCATGCTGCTGAATGATGCAGAGGCCGGGTATTCCGTCAAGTTCAAATCCACTGCCCAGGTGACATTATCCTACCTGCACAATGATGTAAACCTCCTTTACCCCTTCACCTTCATCAATGATGAACCTTTGCCTGCCGGTATTTACAGGTATGACCAGATTGAATTGGGTTTTCTAACTGATCAGCGAAGGTTGTTCAGTCTGATGGGTGGTGTTGCCTTCGGTTCTTTCTATAACGGAACCCGGACACAGTACAAAATGGGGGTAAAATTCCGGGCACAACCCTGGGGTAATTTTTCAGTGAATTTTGAGCAGAATGACCTGGCCTTTCCCGATCCCTACGGTTCAGAAAGGCTCCTGTTGATCAGTCCGCGTGTGGAGATCAATTTTTCCAGGTCCCTGTTCTGGACCACCTTCCTGCAGTACAACACCCAGGACGATAATTTCAATATCAACAGCCGTATCCAGTGGCGCTTCCAGCCCATGTCCGACCTCTATATAGTCTATACTGACAACTATGAAGTTGAGTTCTGGGGCCCCAAATACCGCGCACTGGTGATCAAACTGAACTACTGGTTCAGCCTGTAGTTAAAAGACTCCGCCTATTTAAAAAGCAGGGGTGTGAATTCGGAAAGGTAGATACGCCAGTTTTTCCAGATGTGTCCGCCCTCGCTTTCGCGGTAGGTATAGGTCATGCCTATTTCGTCCAGTTTGGACATGAACTCCACATTGTTCTTGTGAAGAAAATCTGTTTCCCCACATGCGATCCAGTAGAGCTTGTACCCGTTATCCATCTGCTTTTTCAGGGTCCCGTCCATATCTTCGTAAACCTTTGAGGATTTGTCCTGGGAAGGCATAATCGCTGCTGAGAAGAGCCCCACATATTCAAAGGTGTTGGGATAGTACCTGGAAATATGCAGTGCATGGTACCCTCCCATGGAGAGGCCTGCTACTGCCCGGCTTGCTTTATTCGGAATAGCACGATAGCTCTCCTCTACGAAATTCACAATATCCATAAAGGTCTCTTCATAAGTACCGTCCATGGTTTTCGGGATCATGAACTGCGGTTTGTAGAAGCCCGATGTTCCTTCTCCGGGAGCTGCATCCTGGATCACATTGCCGTTGGGCATCACCACAATCATCGGCTCCACCTTGCCCCGGGCCATCAGGTTGTCCAAAATCTGTGAGGCCCTGCCCAATTCCAACCAAGCCTCTTCATCTCCTCCCGCACCGTGGAGAAGATAAAGCACTGGATATTTCTCTGTTGAGGTCTCATAACCCGGGGGCGTATAAATGGTGATCCTCCTGTTCATCTTTAAGCCCGGTGAATCATACCAGCGTTTTGTCACCGATCCATGGGGCACATCGGTGATGCGGTAGAGGTCGGCCTGCTCACCGGCAATAATAAAAACATTGGTGTTGGTAGAGATGTCCCGGATCAGGAAAGCATTGTTGGGATCATTGGTCCGGATCCCGTCAATCAAAAAAAAGTACCCATACAATTCGGGCTCCAAACCTTCGGTGGTATAGGTCCATATACCCTTCTCATCCCCTGTCATGGCTTCAGAACCGGGAACAAATCCCTGGGAAGGCATCCAGTCGCCGGAGATTTTCACTTCGGATGCCCCGGGTGCCTTCAGGGTAAAGGTAACGGTACCATCTTCATGGATGTCCGGGGAGGTGATCTCTTCTCCCCCCCAAAGGGCTTGCTGCGCCAGGGAGGTATTGAACAGGGTGGTAAGGATGGTCAGGGTCAAAATCAGAAGTTTTTTCATTGGAATCTGTGGCTTATATAATTAGTAAATCTCATCTTTGAAAAGGGCTTTGTATTGGGTAGAATTATACTGTGAACCCTTGCAAAGGAAGATGGTATGATGGTCCCAGTTCCCCTGGGTCCCGTATGAATTTTCAATATACAAAATCTCCTCCACCTCCTCAAAATACCGGAGATAGCTTTCATAAACACTGCCCGAAGTTTGAATTCCTCCAGACAGGAGACCTGGTTCAGCTGGGTATCATACAATTCGGACATGTGCCTGACCAGGAACAGCAGGACTCCCATCCACAATGTCCTCTTTCTAAAAAGGCCTCTTTGAAAATAAGGATTGTAAATAATAATCCCCCAACAGAAAGCCGATGCTGTATTTGGTCAGAAAACCCAGGCAAGAAAACAATGCAGCAGCGTGTGATTCAAACCGCTAGCAATCCCCCACCCAGTTTCTTTGTGGTGAGGGCAGCAAAAATCAAAGTAAGCACACCTGCCATGTTGGAGATCAGGTGATGGACAAAGATGGAATCCGAATGGAACAGGTTCTCTCAGTCATTTTGTTAGGATCCAATGATTAGGATAATACAATTTCATCTCTTTTCAATGAATCAGTATCCATTTAATGACTATTTTGGCTTAAACTATCAAAGATATGAGTATACGCAATATCTTATGGATCATACTGGCGTTTTGGCTCGCCGGATGTAAACAACCTGTCCAGGTCCTTGTGGTTCTGGGAGGACACGATTTCGACACCACAGAATTCTTTGATGCTCTGGGTGCTCTGGAGGAAGTTGAATATGAAGCGGTGTACCATCCCGAAGCTTTAAAAATGCTGCATCAGGATCATGCAGATGCTTATGATGTGTTTGTCTTTTATGATTTCCTTCCGGATATGCCAGAGAAGGACTCAACTGTTTTCATAGAACTTATCAGCCAGGGGAAATCAATGCTGTTTCTGCACCATGCCCTCTGCACTTCTCAGGAGTGGGATGGGTATATGGAGATGGTGGGTGGCCGATATGTAATGCCCGGTTTCGGAGCCGATTCTTCAGAATTTTCAGATTACAGGCACGATATCGATATGGAGATAGGGATCGTGGATCCTTCCCATCCTGTGACATTTGGGATGAAAAGTTTCACCATCCACGATGAGGGCTACTCCAACATTGCGGTACTGGATGGGGTAACACCCCTCTTGACCACCGATCACCCCGACTCCTCTCCCGTTGTCGGATGGGCCCATTTGTATAAACAGTCAAAGATCGTATACCTCATGCTGGGACATGACCGGTATGCTTATGAGAACCCGGCCTTCGGGCAACTGATGCGTCAATCCATTCACTGGCTCAAAGAATAATAAATCCCTGTTTCCATGAGCAAAAAGAATATACAATGGGGCATGATCGGTACCGGGAATGTGACCGAGAAAAAGAGTGGTCCTGCATTCAACAAGATCGCCGGATCCAAACTTGTGGCTGTGGGCAACCGGACACCCCAAAAGGCAGAAGATTATGCCAATCGACACGGCATCCCCAGGTGGCACAAAGATCCGTTTGATGTAATTCATGATCCTGAGGTGGCTGCGGTCTATATTGCCACGCCCCCTGCCTCACACCAGGATTACGCCCTGGCCTGCATCCAGGCAGGCAAAGCGGTTTACATTGAGAAACCCATGGCCCGGACCCATGAAGAGTGCCGGGTGATCAACGAGGCTGCACAAAAAGCCGGGGTCCCTGTTTTTGTGGCCTACTACCGCCGTTCGCTGGATTACTTCACCACAGTAAAAAAGATCGTTGATGAAGGCCGGCTGGGAAAGATCCTGCAGATCTCCATGCAGCAATATTTTCCGGTCAGGGATGAGGACCACAACCGGTCCAATCTCCCGTGGAGGGTTATCCCTGAAATCTCGGGAGGTGGCTATTTCCACGACATGGGATGCCATGCCCTGGACATACTCTTTTATATCTTCGGCAACCCCCTCCGGGTGGACGGCGTTACAATGAATAAGGGCGGAATCTATGATGCCCCCGATACCACCATTGCCATGCTCACACTTCCCGGTGATCTGCCCCTTTCCGGATGCTGGAGTTTTGTTACGCCTGAGCCTTTTCAGAAGGACCTGGTGGAGGTGACCGGTGATATGGGAAGGCTCCGTTTCTCCGTCTTCAGCTTCGAACCCATCCGTCTCCTGGTGGAAGAGGGCGAAACCGTCTTTTCCATTACCCAGCCCCAGCATATCCAGATGCCGCTGATCCGAACCATCGTGGACGAGCTCTCCGGAAACGGCGTATGCCCTTCCACAGGCAGAACCGGGGCTGTTTGCAGCCAGGTAATGGACCGGATCTCCGGAATTGAGTAGAACCCTAATTATTCCCTGACCAGATGAAATTCGCCAATTTCTTCCTTCTCTCGTCAATAGCACTGTTTCTTTTTGCATGCAGGCCCGCCAGTATGGATTCCGGCCGTACAACCACATCGTGGTATTCAGAACCTCACCGGCCCCAGTTTCACTTTTCTCCAGATTCCATGTGGATGAATGACCCCAACGGGATGGTTTACTATGCCGGGGAGTACCACCTCTTTTACCAGCATCATCCCCACAGCAATGTGTGGGGGCCCATGCACTGGGGACATGCGGTGAGTCCTGATATGCTGCACTGGAAGCACCTGCCCATTGCACTGTTTCCTGACACCCTGGGCACCATTTTCTCAGGGAGTGCAGTAATTGATTGGGGAAACCGTTCCGGACTGGGTGCTTCCCATACGCCACCCATGGTGGCCATTTTCACCTACCATAACCAGGAATTGAGAGAGGCCGGCAGCAAGAAATTCCAGTACCAGGGTCTTGCCTTTAGCCTGGATAAGGGCCGGACCTGGACCAAGTATGAGGGAAACCCTGTTCTGGAAAATCCGGGTATCCCTGACTTCAGGGACCCGAAAGTGATCTGGATGGAAGCTCAAAAGAAGTGGATCATGGTTTTTGCTGCCCACGACAGGATCATGTTCTATTCCTCCCGGAACCTTCTTGAATGGATCAAGGAAAGTGAGTTTTTTGATGAAAAGGGTCCGGGAGAAGGTGTTTGGGAGTGCCCCGATTTTTTTTCTTTAAAAGATGGGGAACTGGAGAAATGGGTACTGGTCATCAGCATAGGCTCCGGGGGCCCCAACGGTGGATCCGGAACAAAATACTACGTGGGAGATTTTGACGGGCAGACCTTCCGGGATATCAATGAGCCGGCCGGCCCCCAATGGCTCGAATATGGAAGGGATAATTATGCCGGGGTGACCTGGTCCGATATTCCTGCCGAAGATGGAAGAAGGCTCTTCCTGGGTTGGATGAGCAACTGGGCTTACGCAACCCATGTTCCCACAGAGAAATGGCGCAGTGCCATGACCCTGCCCAGAGCGTTGCAACTGTCACAAACCGGAGGACGATACCATTTGGTCACCCATCCCGTGAAAGAAATTGAAGCCCTGCGACTAAAGAAAATCGAAATCGGAGAGATGGAAGTGACCGATACCATCACCTTAAAAGGTATGGCAGAGATGACCCCTTCCCAGTACGAACTGGACCTGGTCTTTCAAATTCCGAACAACGCGTCTTCCGGTCACTCCACCGGTTTTGGTTTTATCCTGGTCAACGACGCTGGACAGCAGCTTCCTCTTGGTATTGATCTTACAAACGGAGAAGTGTACGTGGATCGCACCCGGGCAGGGAAATCCGCATTCTCTACAAACTTTGCCGGTGTCCATAAGGCTCCCTATCAACCCGGCCTGAATGAAGTCAGGTTTCATGCCTTTATAGATCGCTCTTCCGTAGAACTGTTCATTGACAACGGAAAGATGGTTTTGACCGAGATCTATTTCCCGGACGAAGATTTCAGCAGCATCCGGCTGTTTTCTGAAAACGGGCCTGTTCAACTGAAAAAAGGCACATTATTCAGCCTGGAAGGTACCTGGTAAATAGAACTTACCAACCTGCTATCTGCCTGAAAGCATCCCATGTTAATAACTCCGATCCCATTGTTAAAACTTATGGGGCCGAGTTGGCGCTTGATCACCTGTTCCGGCCCTAGGAATCAAGTGATAAAATGCTGAACTTTATGTTGCATAATTATAATAAGGTGAAGGGTTTGGCACTTTTCTTGCGTCTTAACAATATAATTAACGGGATTGACGCATCCTTTTTCCATTAATTCTGTCTTTATAATAGAAACATGAGCAAAACACAACAAAAATTGAATACAAATTACACACTCATATTGGGAGCAGAAGGAGAACTTGGCAGGGCGCTTGCCCGTGAAGTTGCCAGGAAAAAGTGCAACCTGATCATTGCATCTACCACCAGCGTGGACCTGCAGCGTTTTGCCATTGAATTACAACTCAGAGAAGAAGTTCAGGTTGAAGCCATGAAAGTTGACCTGGCTGACAGGGAGGCCATTCAATCACTGACGGAAAAGCTACGCAGCCGGTTTGAAATCCGCGCCCTGATCAACAACATCACCTGCGACTGGTCGGTGGCTCACAACAAGTGTATCTCAGAAATCGCGCAGGAGGATTTCCTCACCCGGTTCAGGGGGGCTGCCCTGGTTACCCTGGGACTGCTTCCGCATTTGAAGCAACTCCCCTCTTCTTATATCCAGCATGTGATCCCCTTCCCGTTCAGAAAAGAGCAATTCACTGCAGAGATGCAGCATTCGGTAAGTAAGATGTATGCCTTTGCCAAAGAGCTTGAAGAAGAACTGAAAGAGTCTGGTGTATCGGTTAGCATGGTACATCCATCCCCCATGAAAAATGTCAGGGAATTTGACTTTTTTGACGGACTTGCCGGGGAGATCAACACCATGTCGACCCAGCTTGATTGCCATGAAAGCTGTGAATGGAATGCTGCGGGGAGACCGCCTGATCATTCCGGGGTTCCGGAATAAGGTCAGATTCTTCCTGAACCGCCAGGCCACATCCTGGTTAAGATCTTCTGAAGAGTCTTTCGGCTCATCCCTCCAACCCTCTCTTTAGTGCGTAGTGCATAGTACTCAGTACTTAGTACCTATTTACGAGCACTAGGCACTGAGTACTGGGCACTATTCGTATCTGAGGGACATTCCCGGATTTTGCCTGCTTGCCCTGATGGCGTGAAAGCTGACTGTGGCCAGGGCGATAACAAAGGCCAGAATACCGGCTACAGCAAATACCCATATGGGAATGTTGGTTCGATAGGCAAAACTTTCCAGCCATTTCTTCATGGCCCACCAGGTCAGTGGCCAGGCAATGAGGTTGGCCAGCAACACCCACTTGGTAAAATCAAGCGAGAGCAATCCCAGGATATTCCGGGTGGTGGCCCCGTTGGTTTTCCTGATCCCGATCTCCTTGGTGCGCCGCTCGGCCATGAATGAGGCCAGTCCGAACAAACCGAGACAGGAGATAAAGATGGCAATGGCGGCAAAAATGTAGAGCAGAGAACGGGTTTGCTGTTCATTCTGGTAGATTCCCTCATAGTGCTCGTCCAGGAATTCAAACTCGAAGGGGATTTCCTGGATATACTCTTCCCACTTCTTTTCAAGTATGGAGATGATCCGTTCTGGTGTCGGAGCCGCTGAAGCGCACAATTATATAAAGGGGCTCAACCCAGTCCTGAACGGTCAGGTGCATCAGGGCATGGGGACGCATTTCCATGTGCTTGGACTCCCAGTGATAATCCTTCACCACACCGATCACTTCCATGGGCAGATCCCTGTCGTTCCACAGATAGCATATTTTCCCAAGGGGTTCTTCTCCCAGGTCGAATGCTTTCACTGCCGTTTCACTCAGAATAACTTTATCTTTTTCAGCCCCGTAATCCTTCGAGAAATGTTGGCCCTCCAGAAGCTCAAGCCCCATGGTTTCCATATATGCATCATCAATCATATTTACATTGATGCTGTAGCCCTTATCCTGTCCTTCCACACCCCAACCCCAGTTGATCAACTGGTCTCCCGGTACAGCGAAGGAAGATGCCGCCCGGACCACTTCCGGGTAGGCCCTGAGTTCTTCCATAAAGGTTTCTGCATTCTCCAGGTAATGCGCCTGTCTGACCAGGATAACCTGTTCCTTATTGAATCCCAGTGATTCATCCATGATCAGGTGCATCTGCCTCTGCACCATCAGGGTGGCAGCAATGAGAAAAATGGCCACCGAAAACTGGAACAACACAAGGATGTTCCGAAACCAGCTTTTGGACTGCCTGATCCCTTTAAATCCCAGCGAATCTGTGGCGGAAAAGGTGCTCATATAGAGCGCAGGGTAAGATCCCGATAACAATCCCACGATGATGGCCAGGGAGAGTAAGCCAGGAATCACAAGGAAATTGTCCAGATAATGAATCTCTATCTCTCTTCCCGTGAATCCCCTGTAGGTCCCCATCAATCGACTCCACCAGTCCCATGGCCAGGATCAGGGCCAGGATGCTCACAATGATGGCTTCTGCAAAGAACTGTATCCGCAGGGTCCCTTTGCTGGCGCCATTGGTTTTGCGCACCCCTATCTCCCTGGAACGGATGGAGGAACTGGCTGTGGTCAGGTTCATGAAATTGATGCAGGCCACCACCAGCACCAGGAAGGCCACCACGGAAAAGATCCGGATATAGGCCAGGTTCCCGTTGGCCTCAAATTCACCGTTCAGGTCCGATCCCAGGTGGATCTCACGAATGTGCTGCAGGTAGAGATGCCAGTAGTTTTCCTCATCTGCAAAATCTGCATAATTACCTCCGAAGAGGTACTTATCCGCAAAAGCAGGCAGTTTGGCTTCAAGGTTTTCGGAAGGATATCCGGGTTCCAGCCTCATATAGGATGCATAACTATTGTTAAACCACTGCTGGTCGTTGGCTGCACTGGGTGAGGATACGAGTGAAACCAGCATGTTGAAATGAAAATGAGCCTGGCTGGGAAGGTCCTCGTAAACACCTGTAATGGCATAGGGTACAGAATCTCTGAGAATGATTATTTTATCCAGGGCCGGTTTTTCCCCGAAATACTTCCTGGCCGTGCTCCTGTCTATCAATACCTGCTTGGGTTCGTTCAGGTTTTTTCCCGGACTTCCTTCGATAAAATGAAGCGTAAAGATGTCCGTAAAGGAGGAATCCACCCAGACACTTTTCTCCTCACTATAGAACCTATCCCCGATCTTCACTGTTTCCGGTGAGAACCGGACCCGGGTAAAGGCCCTGATCTCGGGGAACTCCTCATACATGGCCGCCGGCATGGGCGGCGGAGTTCCGGTTTGTCTGATCACCGTACTGCCAATCCTGTGCGTCTACCCCAATGCGGTAAATGTCTTCATAGTGCTCATTGAATTTATCGTAATTGAGTTCGTGATTCACAAACAACATGATCAGTACAAAGCAGGCAATGCCGATGGCCAGACCGCTGATGTTGAGTATGGAGATCAGGATGTGCTTGCGGATGTGCCGGAATGTGACTTTGAAATAATGCTTTACCATGGGATGAATTTTCACATTCCTAAGCAATCACCGTGCCACCACTATTATTTGCTTATTTATGTGCTACTTACCTCATTTATGCAAGCTTTTAAAATACCATATCTGCTCGTTTATGAAGCACCGGGTGTTCGCAATCAATGCAGTTTGCACGTTGTGTCTGAAATCCATACTTTCGTAAGGAATCTGATCCATGGAACAGCATAAAATACTAATCATCGATGATGACCATGATGTGCTTCTTACGGCACGCATGTTCCTGGAGCAGCTTGACTTTGATGTGTCGGTGCTGTCGGCCCCCGAAAAAATCCTCCCTGCCCTGGAAAAGGAGCGGTTCGAGGTTATCCTGCTGGACATGAACTTCCAGCGCGGTTCTACCGAAGGCACAGAAGGCCTTCACTGGCTTGAGAGAATCAGGGAAAATGACCCATCAAGCGTTGTGATCCTGATGACCGCATATGGGGATGTGGACCTGGCAGTGAAAGGAATCAAAGCCGGCGCCTTCGACTTCATCCTGAAGCCCTGGCAAAATGCCAAACTTCATGCCTCCATTCTCTCCGCACTTAGATTGCGAGAGACATGTGCAGAAGGAGAGAAGTTCAGGAATGTGGCGGAAACCCTGGGTAGCGATGATGACCTGCCTTTTACACAGATTCTTGGTACTTCGGCACCCATGCAGAAACTCAAGGACACCATCAGAATTATTGCTCCCACCGATGCCAGTGTGCTGATCCTGGGAGAGAACGGGACCGGGAAAGAGCTTGTAGCCCGGGCCATCCACCGGTTTTCTGACCGCAGCCAGGAGACTTTTTTGGGTGTAGATATGGGAGCCATCCCAGAGACCCTGTTCGAATCCGAGCTGTTCGGACACAAGAAAGGAGCATTTACCGGGGCCATCAGGGACAAGCCGGGACGGTTTGAAATGGCCGGGAAAGGGACATTATTCCTGGATGAGATTGGTAACCTGCCCGTGACCCTGCAGACCAAACTACTCACAGTCCTGGAACAGCGTAAGGTGAAACGCATCGGATCGGATGGTGAATTTCCCATCGATATCAGGTTGATCTCTGCCACCAACCAGCCTGTTCACCAGATGGTCGACCGGGGGGAGTTCAGACGTGATCTGCTCTACCGGCTTAATACCATTGAACTGGTCATCCCTCCGCTGAGGGAACGCATCGATGATATCCCCACGCTGGCCACCCATTTTCTGAAGGAGGCCACCCGCAAATACGGCCAGCCCGATCTTGAAATTGGCAAGAAGAGCATGAAGCAGTTGCAGCAATACGGTTGGCCGGGAAATGTGCGGGAGCTTCAAAACACCATCCAGCGGGCAGTAATCATGTGCGAGGAGAACCAGGTCCATTTCGACCAGCTTGGCGCAAGCACTCCCGGAGCTGCCGGTCAGATTGGCCTGAACATAGAGGAGAATGAAAAGCAACTGATCCGGAAAGCACTGGTGACCAACAGGGGGAATGTAACCAGGGCTGCTTCGGACCTGGGGCTTGACAGGAATGCACTTTACAGGAGAATGAAGAAATATGGTCTTTAAAAAGTACATGATCAGGATCACCATCAGGCTTGTGGCCATCTTCCTGGCTATGCTTGCTCTTGCCTTTCTGATCGGGAATGAAGCCAGGTTGTTCTCGGTCCTTGCCATCCTTCTGTTGCTTCTGTTCCTGATCTCAGAACTCTTCTATTCCATCGCGCGCACCAACCGGATCATTGAATCACTGCTTGAATCCATCCGTTTCGGGGATTACAACAGGCAGATCCGGGACAAGGCGGCTGGACTCGGATTTGAAAGTCTGGCCGACTCGGCCCAGGAGATCGTCAAGGCCATCGCATCGGCAAAAATTGAGAAGGAGACCCAGTACCAGTACCTGCAAACCATACTTGAACATATCCACACGGCTGTGCTCACCCTGGATGAAAAAGGGGAGCCCGAACTGATCAATCCGCTGGCACTGAATACCCTGGGGTTTTACAATACCAGGAAACCCACCTGGAGCGCCATCGCAAAGGCTTCTCCCCGTTTTGCCAAAACCATCCAGTCCATGGGTGATTCGGGAAGGGAGATGACCAGGCTCTCCAACACACCCTCTGGTAAACAGGTGCTGATCCTGGTGAATACGGTGAAGATCGGGACCGGCCCGGTAAGGATCGTCACATTCCAGGACATAGAACCGGAAATCGAGCAAAAGGAGATGGAGTCCTGGCAAACCATCAGCCGGATCATGGCCCATGAAATCATGAACAGCCTTACCCCCCTCTCCTCCCTCACCGAAACCGGGATCATGATGCTGGAGGAGGAGGGACGTCCCCGTGACCTGGCAAAGATTTCGCAAAAGACCATCGAAAACCTCTATACTGCACTCAAAACAATTTCCGACAGGAATGCCGCCCTGGCCAGGTTTATAGGCAACTACCGGCAGCTCTCCCGCCTGTCTCCTCCCGAAAAAAAGGAGGTTCGCATATCCGAAATCCTGACAGAGATTACCCAGTTGCATAAAGTCCAGTGTGCGAAAGAAGGAATCACCTGTTCCATCCATACAGGTCCGGCCCAGCTAAAGGTAATGGTTGACGAATCTCAGGTCAAGCAGGTGCTGATCAACATGGTAAAGAATGCCATGGAAGCCCTCGGGGAGGTAACTGATCCCAGACTGGATATCTCGGTGAAGCGGATCCTGGATTTTGTTTCGGTGGAGATATCGGACAATGGGAGCGGGATCCCCCCGGCGGTTCTGGAAAAAATCTTCGTACCCTTTTACACTACCAAGCCGGAAGGTTCCGGCATCGGTCTGAGCCTCTCACGACAGATCATCCGCAATCACGGGGGACAAATATCCGTAGAATCGGAGGAGGGAAAAGGGACCACTTTTAAAATCGCCCTTCCGGCGAATTAAGTTGAACACAGACCAATGGAAGCGACAGAAATACAAGACAACTGGACATTCCATGAATATGGAAAAACAGAACTCCTGGAGGCGGTGGTTCCCGGCTGCATTCATACAGACCTGATCCGGAATAATGTAATCGAAGATCCTTTCTACCGCCTCAATGAGCACGATGTGCAGTGGATCGACAAAAAGGATTGGGTATACCAGACCCGATTTGAGGTTGCCGGGTGGATACAGGAGAGTGACCGGGTGGTTTTGGAGTTCGGGGGACTGGACACCCACGCTGATGTCTACCTGAATGAGCAGAAGATCCTTGAGGCTGACAACATGTTCAGAACCTGGAGCGTGGATGTAAAAAAGGTGATCCGAAAGGGATCCAATGAACTGAAAATACATCTCCACTCACCCATCAAGATCGGGTTGGAAAAATATGACAACTATCCCCACCGGATCATTGCCACCGAATATGACCTGGCCGGGATCGGCCAGGTGGAAGGCGAAAAGGCAGTAAGTCCGCATATCCGCAAGGCTCCTTACCACTTCGGATGGGACTGGGGACCCAGGCTGGTGACCAGCGGCATTTGGAAGCCGGTCATTCTGAAGGTTTGGAACAGAGCCCGGATCACTGATGTACGTTTCGTACAAAATTCGCTGGACGACCAGCTGGCAAAACTCACGGCACAATTTGAGATCGAGGCCGAATCTGCTTCCGTTGTCACACTGGGCATTCAGGTGGAGGATTCAATAACTGCGTCCCGGAAGGTAGAGCTAAAAGAAGGCATTCACACCCATGAGGTGAATTTTGAAATCGCAGCACCCAAACGATGGTGGACCAACGGCCTGGGTGCAGCATTCCTGTACAAGATGGCAGGAATCCTGGATACCGGGGAGGGGGTCCAGGAGGTGGCACACCACGTCGGACTGCGCACCCTGGAGGTGGTCAGGGAGAAGGACAGGGAGGGCACCTCGCTCTATTTCAAACTGAATGGCCATCCGGTCTTCATGAAGGGAGCCAACTACATTCCTTCCGATGTGTTCCTGGACAGGGTTACTCCTGAAAAATATGAGCATGTCATCCTTACAGCCAAAGAGAGCAACTTCAACATGCTCCGGGTGTGGGGCGGGGGAATCTATGAGAAGGATATATTCTATGACCTGTGTGACAAACACGGGATCCTGGTGTGGCAGGACTTTATGTTTGCCTGCAACATGTACCCGGGTCACCCCGAATTCCTTGAAAGTGTTGCAAAAGAAGCTTCAGATAACGTGAAGCGGCTCAGAAACCACCCCTCCATTGCACTATGGTGCGGCAACAATGAAATTTTGTCGGAGTGGCTGAGGGGTTGGAAAGAGAAGGCAGAAAAGGAGAACAAGGCAGGAGCAGATGCACAATGGAAAGCATACAAGGATCTCTTCCTGGAGGTACTGCCCGCAACAGTGCAGGAAAATGATCCGGAACGCTTCTACTGGGCATCAAGTCCCCAATCGGGCGATACGATCCTCGAAGACCTGCCTCATGGTGACTGCCACTACTGGGGAGTCTGGTGGGGGAAAGAACCCTTCGAAAGATACCACAGCTTCCTGGCCCGCTTCATGTCCGAGTATGGATTCCAGTCCTTTCCGGAACTCAAAACCGTGAAACAATACGCCGACACAAGCGACTTTGATATCTACTCCGAGGTGATGAAGTCGCACCAGCGCTCTGCCATCGGTAATGAGACCATCGAAACCTACATGTTGCGGGACTACAGGAGACCCAGGGATTTTGAATCCTACCTGTATTTGAGTCATGTGCTCCAGGCCGAAGGTGTGAAAAAGGCCATGGAAGGACACCGCATTGCCATGCCCTTTACCATGGGCAGCCTCTACTGGCAGATCAATGACTGCTGGCCAGTGGCATCCTGGTCCAGCACGGACTACTATGTGAGATGGAAGGCACTCCAGTATTTCTCAAGGAAAGCCTTTGCAGAGGTCCTGGTTGCTCCCCGTAATGAGGATGGAATGATGACGGTTCATGTGGTTTCGGACAGGCTTGCCCCGTTTGAGGCCACCCTTTCCCTTCAGCTGCTGGACTTCTCAGGAGAGGTGAAATGGAGCCAGGAGAAAGTTTTCCAGGTGCCTGCCAATGCAAGCAGAATTCATTTTGAGATCCCCGTTGAACAATTGCTGGGGAGGGTAAATGCCTGCGAGGTGCTGCTGGAGGCAAAACTCCTGGAGGCGGGAGACCCGGTCTCTTCCAACAACTTCTATTTTGCACCCATCAGGGAGATCGATCTGCCCCACCCGGTGATCACCCTGACTGCCCAGGCTGTGACCGACGGATATAGCCTGAAAATCGGTACAAAAAAGCTGGCCAAAAATGTCTATCTAACCATGGAGGAGGCGGGATTCTTTTCAGACAACTACTTTGACCTGATGCCCGGGGAGAGCAGGACCATTCATCTGAAAACTGAATCAGCCGGGGATATGACCGGGAAGATCCGGGTGATGACCATCAGGGACACCTGTTGACCGGGTCTCCAGGGATCAGTCCGCTACAATGAAGTCGAATTCCTCCTGGCTGAGCTTCACAGGGGTATATTCCAAATCGTAGCGTCTCAGTACCCCGGTAAAAGCACGCAGATGGTTTTCTGAAGCCCTGCAAAGGTTGGTATATACCCTTACTACCTCCGCGTTTTCTGCATGAGCATCCAGTTCGGTCTGAAGGTCAATGATATCAACTTCCTCGATCAGGGCGCCCACTTTCAGCGCTTCAACGTTGCTTTTACTTCCCTTTTCAATCAGTTCATTATAAAGCAACTGTAACTCCTGGTTTTGAAATACTCCTTCGGGATTGGCGCCCACAGGATCCTCCAGGTCAAATGTATCGATCAGATATTTGATGGCATCCATATGGGCCTGTTCACTTTTGGAAATATTTAAAAACGGTCTCAGCGGATAGATCTCATAGAGATACAGATAGACATCGCGGGCAAGTTTCTCCTCTTCCCGCATAAACAGGATCCCCTTGATCTCTTCTTCTGAAAGTTCAAGCCCTGTGTCCTGTTCTTCACCCACCCCGGCGAGTTCAGTGCACTGTGAGAAAGTGAGAATGATTCCCAGCGCCACTACCGGCAAAATGCTGGCTGTTCTGATGTGCTTTGTTTTCATATGGTCATGTTTATATTAATGTATCTGGATATATGTATATCTGGATACAAATATCAGGGTTCGACGGAACCAGGCTGTTATAAAATAAGGTGAAAATGTTATGAAATCACTACTCAGTAAAGCTGATCGATGGGACGTTTGGAGGAGCGGTCACTCTCTTTGTACTCGCTCACTGTTTTTCCGGTGATGTGTTTGAACTGGTTGGAGAGGTACTGTACGCTGCTGTAATCCATCATAAAGGCGATCTCGCTGAGGGTGAGCTCCTCCTGGTCGATGAGCTCCTTGATCCGTTCAATCTTATGGAGGATGATAAACCTTTCCAGGGTGATATGCTCATGGGCTGAGAATATCCTGGAAAGGTAGGCAAAAGAGAGGCCGGTTTTCTCCACCAGGTATTCGGACTTTCTCACAATGGAGTCCACATTGTTCATGTGGTGGATCAGTTCAATGACAGTGATCTTGATCTCTTCCACCAGCTTGTTCTCCCTGGTCTCCACCAGGTCGGTCCCCAGGTTTACCAGTACTGCGCGCACATCCTCCATGGAAATTTTCGCAGGATCATAAGAGATGACGGCCCTTCCCAGGCTGATCTCCTCAACGGCCACACCCGAACGTATAAGCTCCTCCCTGATCACCCTGAGGCAGCACTGGCAGACCATGTTCTTGATATGTATGGTGGATGTTTTCAATCAATAGATCCAATGGCCTCAATTTACAAAATAGAGTCATCATGAACCGAAATTATATAACTTTTTATCCGAAAAGTGTAACACCCCGTATCAATAGAAATCGCAATTTTGCGTTGTAACTATGAATACTTGTACCTATGCAAATACGAAAAAACATTGCCGTCAGCGAAACCGGGTTTGTTTTCAATCCCACAACCGGGGACTCCTATTCCATCAACCAGGTGGGCCAGGAGATCCTGGGATACCTGGGTGAGAACAAGTCTCCGGATGAAATCACCTCTCTGATGACCACCGATTATGACATCGATCCCGCCAGCTTTGAAAAGTACTATTTTGACTTCATCAGCATGTTGCGGCAATTTGAACTCCTGGACGAAGAGCATGAAAACTAGGATCACAGTAGCCATCACCGGGCTGAACAACACAGATAATCCCGGACCGGGCGTACCGGTGATCCGCGGCATCAGGGATTCGGAGGATTTTGATGCGCGCATCATCGGGCTGGCCTATGAAAACCTGGAGCCTGGAATCTTTATGCCGGGCGTGGCTGACAAAACGTACCAGGTACCTTACCCTTCGGAAGGAACAGATGTCCTGGTGCGCCGGATCCTGGAGATTCATAAAAAGGACCCCATTGATGTGTTGATACCCAACTTCGATGCAGAACTCTATGCCTTCATGCGTTCGGAAAAAGTGCTGGAAGAGGCCGGGATCAGAACCTTTCTGCCTACACTGGAGCAGTTCGAAGAGCGACATAAATCCAACCTGCCCGATTTCGGAGAGAAGTATGGTTTGGATGTTCCTTTCAGCAAAGCCATTACCCGGATCGATGAGATCGACAAACTGAAGGATGAATTCGAATACCCCTTGATGGTCAAGGGCAAATTCTATGATGCCTACCTGGCCTACAACGAGGAGCAGGTGAAGATGAATTACAACAAGATCAGCGCCAAGTGGGGACTCCCGGTAATTATCCAGGAGTTCATCAAAGGAACTGAGGTGAACGTGGTCGCCCTGGGAGACGGAGAAGGCAACACCATCGGGGCAGTACCCATGCGGAAACAGTACATTACCGATAAAGGAAAAGCATGGTCGGGGATCACCCTGGATGACCCGAAATTGCTGGAACTGACCCGCCGGATCATCAAAGCCACGAAATGGAAGGGCGGTATGGAGATCGAACTGGTCAAGTCCAACAGGAATGAACTTTTTATTATTGAGATCAATCCACGTATTCCGGCCTGGGTCTACCTGGCGGTAGGTGCTGGTCAGAACCTCCCGGAAGCGCTGGTAAAACTGGCCCTGGGAATGAAGGTAGAAGCCTTCACAAGCTACCAGGTTGGAAAAATGTTTGTCCGCTACTCCTATGACCTGATCACCGATTTAAAAGAATTTGAAAAACTCTCCACCCTTGGAGAACTATAATAGATTACCATGGAAAAGAAACCCTTTGAGAGACCATTTATCAAGAAACTTCAGGCCGGCATGCCCAGCAAATTCGGCATGAAAACCCATATGGAGCCCATTACCCATATTGATGAAAAGGCGGTCAAAGACCTGCTGGCAGAATACGGATCACCTCTCTACGTGATCTCTGAAAAAACCATTCGAGAGACATATAAAAAAGCAAAGCACGCCTTTACCACACGCTACCCGAAGGTCCAGTATGCCTGGTCATACAAGACCAACTACCTGGATGCAGTATGCCGGATCTTTCACCAGGAGGGTTCCTGGGCAGAGGTGGTTTCCGGATTCGAATATGACAAGGCCATTCAGAACGGGGTAAAGGGCAGTCAGATCATCTTTAACGGTCCCGACAAAACCGATGAAGATCTGAAAAAGGCCATTGAAAATGATTCGCTGATCCACATCGACCATTTCGATGAGATGTATTCCATCATCGCCATTGCTGAAAATTCGGGTAAAAGGCCCAAAGTGGCCATCCGTGTGAACATGGATACAGGCGTATACCCCATGTGGGACCGCTTTGGTTTTAACTACGAGAACGGCGATGCATGGGATGCCATCAACCGGATCATGGTCAACGAAAAAATGGATCTGATCGGTCTCCATACCCACATCGGCACCTATATGCTGGCCTCCAATGCATACAAGGTGGCTGCCGGGAAGCTGGCTGACCTGGCCTATGGCATTGAAAGAAAATATGGGGTGAACATCAAATACCTGGATGTGGGAGGGGGATTTGCCTCACACAACACACTGAAGGGAGCCTATTATCCCGGATCCGATACCGTTCCTTCCATTGATGAATATGCAGAGGCCATCTCTTCGGCCATCCTCAATTCGGAACTGAATCCAAGGAACCTGCCCACGCTGATTCTTGAGAGCGGAAGGGCCCTGATCGATGATGCCGGGTACCTCCTGGGAACTGTCATTGCCAACAAGCGCCTCTCCAACGGCAACCGCGCCACCATTGTGGATGTGGGGATCAACCTGCTTTTCACCTCCTTCTGGTATGAGCATGAGGTCTATCCTGCTGCCCCTGTTTCGGAACACCTGGAGGAGACCACCATTTACGGGCCGCTCTGCATGAACATCGATGTACTGAGGGAAGCCATCGCATTCCCCCTTTTAAAGAAAGGCGACCAGTTTGTAATCAAGCGGATCGGTGCCTATAACATGACCCAGTGGATGCAGTTCATTACCCTGCGCCCCAATGTAGTCCTGATTGATCCGGAGGGAAAGGTTCATATGGTCAGGAAAAAGGAGAACATGGAACTGATCCGTCAACAGGAGGTCGTTCCCGAGCACCTAAAATAAGATTCAAGAGAAACTGGTTTGAAGATCTCCGATGATATAAAACTTTTCCTGAAGGCCATCCCCAACAGTTACGGACAGGTCTTCTTTTCAGACCACCGCATCTTTGCGGTGATCCTGATGATCGTCACCCTGTTCGACCTCTATGCCGGTTTGCTGGGCTTCCTTTCGGTGGTCACTACCAACCTGGTGGGATTCCTACTGGGTTTTGACAAGAAAACCATTTCAAAAGGGGTCTTTGGTTTTAACAGCCTTCTGGTGGGCTTGGGCCTGGGTATATACTTTGAACCCAGCTTTCACCTGGTTGTGGTCATTATCATGGGAGCCATCCTTACCCTGCTGATCGCTGTTAGCCTGCAGGGTGTGATCGGAAAATACGCGCTGCCCTACCTCTCCATCCCCTTCCTCATCTCTATCTGGGTATTGACCCTGGCCACCAAAGAGTTTGCAGCGCTGGGGATCAGCGAAAGGGGGATCTACACCTTCAACGACCTCTATACCCTTGGGGGCGATCCGCTGATAAGGATCTATGAATGGTGGAACGAACTGCGTCTGCCCCGGTCCCTCAGGATCTATTTCATCTCTCTGGGGGCCATCCTGTTCCAGTACAACCTGCTCTCGGGAATCATTCTCTCCCTGGGTCTGCTCTTCTACTCAAGGATCTCCTTTGTGCTGTCTTTCATCGGATTCTACACGGCATTCATTTTTTATGAGACCATCGGTGCAAGCATTTCCGAATTAAGCTACAGTTACATCGGCTTCAATTATATTCTTACCTCCATTGCCGTGGGAGGGTTCTTCCTCATCCCCTCAAAAAGGTCCTACCTCTGGGTGGTTCTGTTGATCCCCATTGTGGCCATGGTCACCATCAGCCTGGCCAGGGTATTTGCGGTATTTAACCTTCCCATCTACTCCCTCCCCTTCAACCTGGTGGTCCTGTTGTTCCTCTATGCCCTCAAATTCAGGATGAAACCATCGGTATTTCTGTCAGAGGTTCTTATTCAGCACAATTCGCCGGAGAAAAACCTGTATGCCTTCCACAATGATGTGGTTCGTTTCAGGCAGTACGGACAGGTGCCTGTCCGCTTGCCGTTCCTGGGCACGTGGACCGTATCCCAGGCCCATGACGGAGAGCATACGCACAAGAATGAATTCCGGCATGCATGGGATTTTGTGATTATGGATACGGGGGAGAAGCAGTTCATGGGAAGCGGTGATCTGCTCACCGATTACTATTGCTATGACAAAATGATCCTGGCCCCGGCCGATGGCACGGTGGAACTGGTGTTGGACCGGGTGCCTGACAACATCGTTGGGGAGGTCAATTTAAAAGAGAACTGGGGAAACACGGTCATCATCAAGCATGACGATCATCTCTACACCTCACTCAGTCATTTGAAAGAGGGTTCCATCAAGGTAAAGGAGGGTGATTCGGTGCGCGAGGGTGATGAGATAGGCCGGTGTGGAAATTCGGGAAGATCCCCTTACCCCCACCTCCATTTCCAGGTACAGGAAACTCCCTATATCGGATCTGTCACAAAAGCGTATCCCATCAGCTATCACATCCTTCACTCAGAGGAAAAATTCCAACTGAAATCCTTTGATATACCGGAAATGGGCGACCTGGTATCGAATATTGAAAAGAATGATCTGCTTCACAATGCATTTCATTTCATTCCTGGCAAGAGGTATCATTTCGATGTAAGCATGAACGGGGAGAAAAGGGAATCATCCTGGGAGGTCAATACCGATCCATACAACAATGCCTATATCCGCTGTTTTCAGACAGGTGCCATGGCATACTTCATCAACGACGGAAACCTGATGTATTTCACCCACTATTCGGGTGACAAAAAATGCCTTCTGTATTACTTCTTCCTCTCTGCATTTCAGGTTCAGCAAGGTTTCTACCAGGATCTTCACATCTCGGACCGCTATCCCCTGAACCTGATATACAAGCAACCCCTCCTTGGATTACAGGACCTGGTTGCGCCTTTCTGGATCTTCCTCCGTTCGGAATTCCAGTGCCATTACCAGTGGATTGACAATGAAATGTCCCCCACCGAGATCAGGCTGCACTCTTCGGCAAAGAATTCCATAGGCAGGACGACCCTCCGAAACCTGGATTGCACCCTGCTGGTGGGTGAAAAAGGGATCCAGAAACTTACCGTGGAAACCAAAGGACTTCAACTGGAAGCAGTATGTACAGATTGATCATCACCATAGGGTTGATTTATTTGGCTGTTCCCGGGACCATTGCTCAGGAGCCCATGGATTTCTCTACCATCAACAATGAGACCTACAGACTCTACCTGGCCGGGGAATGGGACAGTGTGATCGTGGTGGGAAAAACGGCATTGAAACAGGAGATCGACTACTATTACCTGAGAATGAGAATGGGAATTGCCTTCCATGAGAAGAAGAATTTCCGCAGGGCTGCCAGCCATTTTAATAAAGCCCTGAATTTCAATCCGGGTGACCCGCTGGCCCTGGAATACCTGTATTATGCAAAGCTTTGGGGGGGCTCGAAGACCAGGCCAGCCTGGTGCGCAAAGCGTTCAAGGGCGAACTGGCCCTGAAACTGGCTCCGCCCAAAGGGAAATTTCTGGACAGGTTGGGCGGTGAGTACCTCTATAACCACGGCTTGAACAATGATATCCTGGCAGATCCGGATGCCCTGTTTCAGGATCTGCCCCCCGGTGTCCAGTATATCACCCAACACTATTCAAATGCTTCCCTGTCTCTTTCAAATATCGTCACTCCCGGGTTCCGCCTGAACCATACCTACACTTTTCTCTCCAAAACCAACCACCAGTACTACAACGACGGTCAGTATATATTTCAGCTCACTGATCAGCATGTATACCAGCATCAGTACAATTTTTCCCCGGTTATCACCACCCGGTCGGGCTATGTTTTTTCACCCATGGTTCACCTGATCAGCATTCATTACCAGGCACCCGTGGAGATTCAACAGGGTTTCCAGGGAGGTAACAACCAGGTGGTGCTGGGGTACCTGGACGCATTTGATTTTGTGACCGGACTGGGATTCAGCAAGGGATTGGGATGTCTGGACCTGCACCTGGGCGCCTGGTATGCGACCCTGAACAACAATGAGCAGATCCAGAACAGGCTGGGGCTCACCTGGTACCCCTTTGGCAACCTGAACCTTTATGCGGGAGGGTACCTGAACAGCCAGTATGAGATCTCCGACACGGAGGGTGTGGTCCGAATTATTCCTGAAGTGCATGTGGGTATGGCCATGGCCGGGAAAGTCTGGCTGGACCTGAACGGAGCCTTCGGGGAGATGACCAATTACCTGGAGCACAACGGATCGTCTGTTTTCAACAGCTTCTCGGAAAAGATCCAAAAAAAGGTCTCCCTGACCCTGTCGGTACCTGTCACAAACAAAGGATCCCTGATTTACCTGGGGGGACGTTGGACGGCCAACGAAAGCAGGTTTTACGCCTTCGATCCGGCCCAGGATCATCTTACAAATAACATTATATACAACGCTTTATCAATTTACGGAGGAATCACATGGAAATTCTAAAACAAATTCGCTATGTACTGCTTGCAGGCATGCTTGGTTCAGGAGCCACAGTATGGAGCCAGAGTTTTACCGAGACAAAAGATGCCTTTCAACAGAGTTATATCCAGGAAGCTACCGGGGAGGTCTCCGCTGCCATCAACAGCCTGAAGGAAGTCTATGATGAGAAATCCTATGAGATCAACCTCCGGCTGGGCTGGCTGAGTTACCAGGCAGGCAGCTTTACCGAAGGGATCGCCTATTACAGCAAGGCCATCGATTTAATGCCCTATGGTATCGAAGCGCGCTTCGGGATTGTTTATCCGGGCGCTGCCATGGGCAACTGGTCCATGGTTATGAAACAATATGAAAAGATTCTTGAGATAAGCCCCAATAATTCCATCGCCATGCACAGGATCGGACTGATTTTTTATGGCCGGGGTGATTACGAAAATGCGAGGAAATACTTCGAGAAAGTAGCCAATCTCTACCCCTTTGATTATGACGCCCTGACCATGCTGGGCTGGGCCTATTTCAAACTGAATAACTTCCGTGAAGCCAAGGTGCTTTTTCAAAAAGCCCTGCTGCATACTCCGGGAGGGACCTCTGCCATGGAAGGGCTTGATTTGCTTGATTTGCCTTAACTAAAAAATTAATGTCATGAAATACACCCTGATCATCATGTTGTGCCTGACGGGGATTACTGTTCTGGCCCAGCCCGTATTTGAAAATACCTACCAGGAATCGGCAGGTATCACGCAGCTCGAAACCAATGGGGAGGTATACTACGCCATGGATGTGGTGAATAAACAGCTCCACCTGTACGACCTGGATCACAGCCTACTGAAATCCGTTCCACTACCCACTCCGGAAGGATATTACCTGTCTGACATACAATATGTTTCAGAAACCCTGTTCAACAATGACGAGCTGGTGGAGTTTGTATATACCTATTCAAAATATAATTCCATTGACCTTTCATACTACTATACCTTCGAATCCAAATTGATCAATGAGAACGGCATCGAGCTGCTCACCCTGGAAGGAGTTGGCTATACCAATGTGATCCAGACCACCCGGGGAAAAAAATTCCTGACTTACGAGTACGACTATTCAGTGATCCCTTACCGCACCTACACCCATGTGTACAGCCTGCCAAACCAGACCACAAAATCAGTCAGCCCTTCCATAAGCAGTTTTGAAACCGGAGATGCCTATCCCAATCCTGCCAGCAGGCAGGTGAATATTCCCATTGTTTTGCCAGGTGGAGTTTCATCCGGAACACTGGAAATCACAGATCTGAATGGCAGAAAAATCCTCACCTACCCGGTCACAGGCACAGATAAAAATGTGGTGGTACCCACCCGGCAACTGGCTCCCGGTACCTACCTCTACCAGGTCAGCGCAGGATCTTCTCTATCGGCTGCCAGGAAGATTGTGATTCAGTAGCTCAGGACCTGGAAACCTGGAAACCGGTTTTCGAAACGGTGAAATCCACAAAACGGGCCCTTGTGTTGGGCGGTCTTGTCTCAAGTTGTTGCTTTACTTTGACCGCAGCCTCCGTGGATTTGGCAAACATCAGCAGGTAGCCCCCTCCACCGGCCCCCAGCAGCTTATAACCCAGCAGATAATCATCAATCCTGCGCACGATATCCTGGATCACAGGCGGATTGGTTCCTTCGTCCAACTGCTGGTTCAGCTCCCAACTGATGGCTACCTTCTTCGCCAGTCCCTCAAAGTCGTTTCTCAGCATGGTGTCAAAAGTATCCCTGGCGTGTTGCTGCATCTCCGAAAAAATCCCCAGATGCCTGGAAGAGTTCAGAAACATCCCCTTCACAATTTCCCCTAGGATGTCCCTGGCAACCCTGGTTACTCCTGTATAATACAACAACATCATCCCCCTTGTTTCCGGGTTGGAAAAAAGCTGGTCGGGAAGCCACTTGATGGACGGCCTCTGCAGAATGCCAGGTGTGGTTTCAAGCAACTTCACCCCTTCGAATATACCTCCATACTGGTCCTGCCAGCCCCCACCTGTGGTAAGCATCTGCTCCAGGATCAGTGTTCGGTAAGCCACTTCGTACTTATCCCAGTTCAATCCGCAGAATTCATTGAGTGTCCCCAGCACTGTGGCGGCAAGGTTTGAACTTGTTCCCAATCCCGATCCCTTTGGGATGGCTGCCAGCAGGGACATCTCAATCCCACAGCCAAACTCCTTCAGTTGAGAAGGCAGATCAGGGTAACTTTTTGCACAGAACGACGTACCAAATCCAGCCAGAACCAGGGCTGCCATGGGGATGGAAAAGCCGCCCCCCGGCTGGTCGTATTTTTCCAGCTCTTCAAATGTGGTGATCTCCAGTTTCTCCCCAAGATCGATGGACCGCAGAATGATCTTGAACTCCTCCAACGGCCGGGCAAATACCTGCAGGGGGAGCTGACCGTTCAGTTCAACAGACATGTTGACCACTTTGCCTCCTTCCATAATACAATAGGGTGGTGTATCGGTCCATCCTCCGGCCAGGTCAAGCCGGACCGGGCTCCGGCCCCACAGGATCTGATCATCAAGCAGGTTCCTTTGTGGTTTGACAAGCTCCGATTGTAAGGTGTTTGTCATCGCCTCCCTGAGAATCCCAAATGCCTGTTTCTCATATTTAGATGCCAGCATGGGGTTCCCGGTGACCCGGGCCCTGAACATGCTGTCATTGATCTGTTTGATGACCGGTTCATTGGCAGGCAATTCCCCGGGCAGTTCCAGACCAAGCCATCTGTAATCGGCGCTTGTCCGGTCCAGGTCAAGGTAGTAAAAAATGCTCTTGTGATGATTGGCGGCCAAGCGGGGCAAAGTAGAAGCTTTCAATAGCTCCCGCTGCCTGTAGAGTGCTTCCGGGTTGACTGTATCGGCCAACTCCCTGGCTGATAGCCTCCTGGCTTCGATCCAGGCAGCAGCTTCTCCCCTTCCTGAAACCATAAAAACCATCATAGCGGGAATGTCCTCCATGGCAACAACAGGGAAAAGGGGCAGATCGTAAGCCGAAGTGCCACGAGAGATACCGGCTTGCGAAGGATCAATGGACCGTTTCCTGAGCCACTCCTCCATGGCTTGCTCCATCCACTGAACACCGGTGGCCAGGGATTCCCTGAATTCGTCGGAGAAGCCATAACTGCGCAGGCAATACGCTTCTCCCGAAAGATGGACCACATCCATACAGATAAACCCGGGAATCTCCAACTCCCACTGATTCTCAGGAATGCCTGTGATGATGTGATGGTGATCCAGCTTCCATGTTTCTGGCACATGGCTGTTTTCAATCCATATGTTGTTGTTCCCTTCTCCAAACCTGAAACCAACCTGCGAATTTTGCTGGAATATGGAAGGATGATGATCTGTCTCTCTGGTAAACCTCAAGCGCTGATCGCTGATCCTGTTCTGCAATTTTAATGAGGAATCGATCAAATCGCTGTTGCTGCCGAAATGATAGAACTCAGCCTCATGCATGGGGACCAGTTTTACATCCAGGTCTGCCAGATCGGGGTCTGCATCGTCAGTCTCCGATCCGAACGAGATAAGCATTTCTCCATAGAGGTCATAAAAATCCGGTGCTCCCGCTGCAAAGGATCCATTTTCTTCATTCCAACCCGCTTTCTTCATCAGTTTCAGGGTGGTTTTCGGATTAAGAAGTACGATACCCGAATCCATCAGGTAGAAATAATCGCGAGCGTATTCCCTCAACTCCTCCAGTGTGGGTTTCTGCTTTACAAACGCCAGTTGATCCAGATCCTTCCTGGGGCTGAAAAAGACCCCATGCTTTGATGCCACTTTATCATCCACCCAGATTCCAAAAACCAGAACATCTGCCTCAGGCAAATCATTGAAACGGTCGCTCGAGATAAATAACACATCCCCTGTGCCCACAAGGGTGCTAAAACATGCGGGGGCCTGTTTTAGAATTTTTTCATAAAAGGAGGCCTGGAAATCGATCAGTTTCTGATCAATATACTGTCCCTTTGACCAGCGGAATACCGGCATGGGGAGCAAAGATTTTCCATAAGGGGCATAGGCCGGAAGACGCCTGCTTTCGCCTCCCGAATGGATCACCATCCGTTTTTTCAGTGCCAGCCAATCGGCCATTGAGCCCTTAAAATCATCCGATCTGTAGGCCGAAGCCAGCATGCATGCAGTCCCTCCCCCCGAACCTGCTTTTCTTTCAACAGGATCAGAATCGCAAAACCAGGTTTGGGAATCCTTTTGCTCCAGAGAGTGAAAATGGGAAACCATCCGTTGGGGCAAGGAGATCAGTTTTTGTATGGGCATAGGAGGGCGTTTTTATCAAAAATAATGGTTTTCTTTAATGAAACTACAATCCCGATGAATACAAAGAAGAAGCCTGTGATGTTGATGATTGCCATGCTGGTCTTGATCTCATCAAGCCTCAATGCCCAGGGCATCCCTGAAACATTCGAAAATCCCATCTTGCCGGGTTTCCATCCCGACCCAAGCATTTGCCGGGTAGATGATGATTATTACCTGGTGAATTCCTCCTTCGAATGGTATCCCGGACTACCGGTCTATCACAGCAAGGACCTGGTGAACTGGGAACTGATTGGCTATGGAATGCACAGGCCCCTGCAGATTGAGCTTCCCGAAGGATTGCGCAATTCAGGAGGAGTATTCGCCCCCACCATCCGCCATCACGATGGCCTTTTTTATATCATCAATACCTGCATTGGCTGCAAGGGTAACTTTTACATCACCGCCACCGATCCTGCAGGTCCGTGGTCCGACCCGGTCTGGCTGGATGCCCCGGGCATTGATCCCTCCCTGTTCTGGGATGATGACGGTCGCTGCTATTACGTGGGTCACGGAAACCTTAGAAAAGAGCAACAATGGCCCGACCAGCAGGGGATCTGGATGCAGGAACTGGACCTGGTGAATCAAACTCTGGTTGGAAAGCGGAAACAGCTTACCCACGGTCATGCATCCAACGCCGTATGGGCTGAAGGTCCACACCTTTTCAAGATCGACGGAACCTACGTGCTCATGCTGGCCGAGGGCGGCACGGATTTTAACCATTCGGTATCCTTTCACAACAGCGACAGCCTCTGGGGCCCCTACATTCCCCTCCAGGTGAACCCGGTCCTGACCCACCGGCACCTGGGCAAAGATTATCCTGTTCATTCGGTGGGACATGCAGACCTGGTGCAGACCCAGCATGGTGATTGGTGGTCGGTAATGCTGGCCAAAAGGCGGGTAGACGGGTATACCCTACTGGCCAGGGAGACCTTTATGGCAAAAGTGGATTTCGAAGACCACGAGGGTGTACTCACGCCCGTGTATAACAGGGGTGAAGGAAGACTGTTGATGGAACAGGAAAGGCCCGATCTGCCCTGGACACCCCTTGAACCGGTCCCAGTGAGAGATGGTTTTAGTGGAGAGGAACTGGACCTGAACTGGAATTTCCTTCGGACACCCTATGAACCATGGTTTCAACTGGAAGAAGGTCATCTGAATATCATGCTCAGACCCCAGGTGGCTGACAGTCTGGTCAATCCCTCCCTCATAGCAAAAAGAATTGAGCATCATCATTTCAATGCAGCCACCCACATGACCTTCTCTTCCAGGAAAGAGAACGAGCAGGCCGGACTGATCATCTATCGGACCAGCGAAAGTCATTACCAGTTGCTGAAGAGCAAGAAAGACCTGATCCTCATCAAAACCATGGACGGTTCAAGTGCGGTGGAGGCACGTGTTCCCTATGACGAGAAGGAAGTGGTACTTAGCGCTGATGCCAAAGGAGTGGACCTGGTATTCAAATACGGCCCTTCTCCAAGCCAGATGACACAGATTGGTCCCGTGCAGACCATGGCGGTGGTCTCAGACGAACTGGCCTGGGGATTCAATGGATCCTACATAGGCATGTATGCCACAAGCAACGGCAAGGAAAGCAAAGCCATAGCCAGTTTCCACTGGTTCGATTACGAAGGGAAATAGGGCTCCTCTATTTCTTTATGGGAGTAAGTTTCACCTTCCTGTAACTCACCTTTCCGTGATCGCCCTGGAGATAAATGGGCCCCGGACTGAATTCATCTGAGGTAAGAGCACCGCCTGTCACTCCCTTTACGGGTTGATTTTCAATAATGGTTTGCCCGTTCAAAATTACGGTCAGATGCCGTTTGTACAGGGTAATGTCCATCGTCTGCCACTCCCCGGCCGGCTTCTCTGCAGCAAGCAGAGGTGTGATCCTGCTGTATAGGGCTCCCATGTTGTGGGGATCCAGTTCCTTTCCGTAACTGTCCATCACCTGCACCTCATAGATTCCTCTCAGGTAAACTCCGCTGTTGCTTCCTTTGGGAACATTCACCTCCACCTCCAGCCTGAAATCCTCAAAGGTATTTGTGGTCCTCAGGTTACCATAGGCAATGTGCTCCCCTTTTTCGGGCTGAACCGGATCATTGACCAGAATCCCGTCTGTCACACCCCAACCGTTGGTTGCGTGCTCTCCCATCAAATCCCATCCCTCCAGGTTCTTTCCGTTGAACAGGTCTACAGGCTTTCCATATTTGATCTTGCCTGTGTCTGGCGCTTTCCCATAGGCAGGGATTCTTTTCCCGGTAAACTTCACAGATTCAACCTCAATCCCGTCCGGGTTGGGAAAAGAAGCTGAACCCGTGATGAGGTTTTCACCATCCATTTTCACATCAAACCAGTAGATGGTGTGCTGTGTCCTTAATGGCTTGCCATCTGCATCCTTCTTTCGGACCACATCACTGCCATGAACAAGCAGCAGATCTCCCATAAAAATCATGGTATGATCCACAGGGTACACAGAACCCCATCGCCAGAGGATCTCAGCATCCAGGTATCCATCCTCCTGGGTGACCTCCAGCCAGCCAGCCTTGTTGTTTGGATAATCCAGATCCAGGGCCCACATTCCGATGAAGGGAGAAGCCGGGTTTTCCTGTGCAGGTGAATGAGTGGATAAAAAAATCAGTGCGGTAAAAAGTGCGGTAAAAAACTTATTGATTTTCATCAGTACATATTTTTAAAGGTTTATTTAGATTCTGCTATGTTATACACCATCAGTACATCACCATGCCTCACCAATAGCTTTCCGTTGTAAATGGACGGATGTGCCCAGTAAGGGCCGCTTCCTTTTGTGATCCTGAATGAACTGATGATCTCAAAATCGTCGGGGGTGGGTTTCACCAAGGCCATGTTTCCTCTCTTCTCCTCAAAACAATAAAGAAGGCCATCTGCAAAAATTATCGATCCTTTACACTGCCACTCTTTCTCGTAGGCAGCTTTTCCCGTCTCCCAGTCAATGGCACACCAGTTGCCATTGGCATTGGACAGCCAGTTGGACCCGTAAATATACCCATCAACAAGCACTACACCGCCGTGGTGATTGTCCAGAATTGTATCGGTCCAGATGATATCCACACCCTCTCCCCCTGGATTCAATTGGTACATGACTCCCACGTGGTTGTAGCCACTGGTCACATACAGCTGTCCGTCCTTATACAACGGAGATACGCAATTGATCACCGGTGCAACCGGGTGCCAGAGTGGGGTTTGCTCATCGTAATATTTGTGGGTCCAGAGAAAGGATCCATCAGCTGCATCCACTGCGAAAACATATTTTGCGGTCATCCCTGCGATTACTTTATTCCCTGCATATTCAAAGACAATGGGAGCAACATAGGCTGCTGTATCCCGCAGGCTTTCGGTGGTCCATACAATAGCACCCGAGTTCAGGTCCAGCGCCACCATGGTGGTCTGGCTCCCTCCCGGGGTATAGATTACTTTGTTGTCCACCACCAGTGGTGATTCTGCTATTCCCCAGGTACCGCATTTTCCGTCAAAATCGCCAAATACATCCACAGACCAGTTGATAGAACCAGATTCCGCATCCAGGCATACTACTACACCGGAGCCGCCAACGACCAGGGCCTTGCCATCGATGATGGTGGGAATAGAGCGGGACTCAGCAAAAGATTGTGACCAGGAACGCGCAAAAGGAACACTGTATTTTTTTTCCCCATTCAGATCAATGGCTGTCAGGTAGTCCAGTGTATCTTTTTTTCCTGTCACATAGATGGTTCCATTCTCCTGCACCGGCGTTGAAAAACCTGATCCAATATCATTCACAGAGAAAAGCAGTTCCGGCCCTTCCTCTGGCCAAACTTTCATGAGTCCGGTTTCATTGTATTGTCCATCCCTGTTCTCACCCCTGTATTGTGCCACCTGCCCATACAGGGAAATGGTAAAAAGGACAAGGAACAAGGTTGGTATTAGTTTTTTCATAACGATCGTTGAGACAATAAATGTATTAATTAATCGGACTCTCTGTATACCAGTCTCCACCTTCCCCGATCATCTCCCGACGCAACTCCAGCATCTTTGTTTTCATCTGATCCACAACATCGGGAAAACTCAAAGACAGATCTTTTCGCTGGGAAATATCTTCGTCCATATCATACAACTCAAAATTCAGGGGAATGGCTTTTTTCAAATACTCCATATGCCGGGGCTGAAATCCCCACATGGACCATTCAGCCGCTCCGGGATCGGGTTTCAGATTGGCCAGTTCCGGCTGATTGTAATCGCGCTCGTAGGGCAGCGGATGGCCCTGGTAACCCAGCAATACCCACTTCCCCTGCCTGAGCATGCAGACCGGGTCGTGAAAATAACGGAAAAAGAAGATGGGCTTTGATCGTTCAAAGGTCTTGTTCCTTCCCTGGAAAAGTTCCGAGAGATCTTCTCCATCCAGTATCCTGTCCCCGGGCACTTCAGCGCCGGTAATGGCTGCCAGCGAGGGAAGCACATCGGTGAAACTGCCGGGAACAGCTGATACCTCTCCCGCAGGAATCTTCCCGGGCCACCTGACCAAAAATGGCACCCTGACTCCTCCATCGAAGTTAAAGGCTTTCTCCCCACGGAGTGGATCATTGGAGGCCACCACCTGGGAACCGTTATCGGATGTGAAGATCACCATCGTATTGTTTTCCAAACCCATTTCCTCCAGGTATGTCATCAAACGTCCTACGGCCAGGTCCATGTTCTCAATACAGCCATAATATTCCCGGTTATAGCTGTGCCTGTCTGCCAGCTCGGCCGGAGCAGCCACCTTTTCGTGGGATTCGTTAAACCATATGTTGATATAAAAAGGCGAGCCTTCCTCCTTCCTCGTCCGAAGCCACCCCAGCGCCTCATCCATCACCAGCTGACAGGAATATCCCTGTAGATCGCCCACAGGTACTGTATCCCTGAAGAAATTTACCGGATTCCTGTGGGATGGATTGGCATTGTTATAGGTAAAAAAAGAATAATCATAGCCCTGGTCCTCGGGCAATGGCTGACCCATCCCCTCAGCCGTCAGGTGCCACTTCCCAAAATGGGCCGTACTGTATCCACGTTCCGAAAGCATCTCTCCCAGGGTGACCTCTCGGTCCCTCAGGTGCATGGGCTGATTGGGAGGAATCCAGTTGTAAATCCCCACCCGGGTGCAGTTCCTCCCTGTAAGAAGTGAGGAACGTGATGGAGAACAGACCGCAGCACCGCAGTAAAAATCGCTAAACCTCATCCCCTGCGCAGCCAGGCGGTCAATAAAGGGGGTCTTGCCGGTGGGTGGTTTTTCATCTACCGGGGAATAAACATCCCTGTAGCAGCTCAGGTCATTGTACCCCAGGTCATCGGCCAGAATCAGGATGATGTTCGGAGGAGAATATTCTTCAGCCTGATGGCATCCAGCCAGACTCAACAGGGCCAGACCTGCCCAAATAGATTGTAGAATTTTCATGCTTTTCAAAATTAGAATGCCTCTCCAATCTGGAAGTAGATGCCCCAATCCTCTACCCCTACTGCTGCATCAATGCCCACCGAGAAGTTGGTCTCTGGGAAGGCCCTGAAGCGAATCCCTGCCCCGGCCCCGGGGAGGATCCTTCCATTATCCGACTCATTGATGGCCTCGAATACGGTACCCACTCCGGCAAATCCTACAGCGCCCCACCGCTTGTGGAAATTCAGGCGGTACTCACCCTGGAGAGCAAGCAGATAATTCCCACGGAAAGCACCCTGGGTGTATCCCCTGATATCCTTTCGGCCTACAATGAACTGCTGGTTAAAAGCGAGATCGCCAATGCCAAGTCCGGCATAGAATCGTGCAGCGACAACATCCTTTTCCGACCTGGTGGAAAAATAATGGTTGTGGTCAAGCTCAATCTTCCGGGTGCAGGTTTCATTCCCCAGGAATACCGGGGTAAAATTGTATTTAAAATCCGATAGGTAGCCCTTCCTGGGGTAATGGGGATTGTCCCTCTGATCAAAGAAAAAGTTCACCCCCGGTATATGGATTTTCAGGGTATCGGTCACGTTTATGGGTAATCCGGACGTAGTGGTCACTACGTTCGCAAAGGAATAACTGAGCCCGCCGTATAGCTTTTTCCAGATGCGCCGTTCTACTTTCAGCATGAAAAAATCGGCCTCACTCTGGTAAGGGATCCATCCCCCAAGGGGATGATCCAGGAAGAACTGGAAATTCACTGTTCCAATACCCCCTGCAGTTGTGACCCGCCATCTGTCTTCATTCAGGAAAAACATGCCAAAACCCATCAGAAACCAGGTCTTGTTGGTGGAGTAAGTGGCCACACCACCAACTATTGAGGATGGAGAAATGGTATCTTTCTCTGTGGGATTAAACATCAGCATGGGCACCGCCCCCACGGTAAACCCCATGGACCTGTCGTAATTTACATAGGGAAGTGGCATGAACTTGGCTTTGCCATCAATGCGGCTGTTCTTTCCGCCTCCCAGTCCCTGCCCGGCCACTGAGAATGATGACAGAATGAGAAGAATGAAAACAGGATAATGGATGTGTTTCATTTTGAATCGGGGTTTCTTCAGATGCTATACAAAGGGCATAAAAGTTAATAAATATATATGAATATCGAATTGAATCCTTCCATACCCCCTGAGAAGAAAAAACTTCCGATATTTAGACTATGATAACAAAAATCAGAATGCACAAGGGGTGCCTGGCCCTTATTTTCCTTTTTGGGCTCTGTTGGTGGTGGCCGCACAGGAGGAGCCAAACCCCCACTTGAAGCGGAGCACTGTTTCCGCCGGATTTGGCTTCACTTTCATCAAAGTGGCTGGCGGAGTTGCCGGCACTGAAGCAAGCGGCCTTTTTGTTCCTTCATTGGGACTCGATTACTATTTCAAAATCCATAAAAGGTGGGCGATCGGGTTGATGGCCAACTACGAACTGGACCACTATTATGTATTGGATGGCCAGGTTGAACGAGACAATGCCCTTCTTCTAAACCTGGTTGGAATGTTTGATATTACCGAGCACTGGGGAGTTTTTATCGGAGGTGGTATTGAAATTGAACCCCATGATCACCTGGGTGTATTCCGACTGGGCACCCTATACACCATCGACCTCAAAAAGAACTGGGCCCTCATTCCAAAGTTCCACTTCGATTTCAAGGAAAATTACGATACCTGGTCCCTGCAGCTCTCCGTGGGTAAAAAGTTCTAAGTCTATTCCATGGTTGCATAGGGCTTCCACTCCTTTGTAAGCTGTGGCTTGTGCCACTCGCGATGCATCACCGGATGGGGTGTCTCCCGAACCGCCTGCCGCATGTTCTCAGGTAAAAAGTCCTTATGCTCGGCCAGGTGGTGCCACCTCTCTGACATCTCCTTCACCCTTTCGGGATATTCGCCGGCCAGGTCCCTTTGTTCGAAACGGTCGCTGGCCATGTTGTAGAGTTCCCATGGATTCTCGTAGAAACTAACCAGCTTCCAGTCGCCCTGCCTGAGCGCACGACAGCCCTGGAAGACAAAATAAAGCTCTTCATGATCCTCCCGTTCATCTCCTTGCATATAAGGTACCAGTGATCTCCCCTGCAGGGGCTCAACTCCTTCCCGCTCCGGATAGGTGGCCCTTCCCACCTCCAGGCAGGTAGCCATCACATCCACCAGGTGCCCCTGGCTCCGTTCCCAGCGTCCGGGATTTTGGATGTGTCCGGGCCAGTGAATGATCATGGGTGTGGAGATCCCGCCCTCATGCTGGGTCTGCTTGTAGTGACGCAGGGGGGTGTTGCTCACCGTGGCCCAGCTGGCATCGTATAGCAGGAATGAGCCTCCCTCCCATGGAGGTATTTGAAGATCCCTGCTCCGCTCAAAGGGGCATCCCCCGTTGTCGGAACAGATCATAATCAGGGTGTTATCCAATGCACCCTTATCCTCCAGGTAATCCACCACCCGACCGATGTTCTGATCCAGCCGGTCGATCATGGCCGCATAGACACTCATGCGAAAGCTTTCAAACTCCTGTTGCACCATGTTCAATGAATCCCATGGAGTCATGTGGTCTGGCAAGGGAGGCAGCGCTGTGTTTTGGCTGAAAATACCCAGCTCCTGCTGCCTGAGGTAACGCGAGTCACGAATCTCCTCCCAGCCCCTATCGTAAACACCAAGGTACTTCTCTATCTCTTCTCTTGGTGCCTGCAGCGGGTAGTGGGGAGCATTAAAAGCGATATAATGGAAGAAGGGCTTATCACCCGCCAGGGCCTCATCCAGAAAACGGATGGAGAAATCTGCATTGGCATCGGTGGTATAAAAATCTTCGTCGAATTCATCCCACAATGCACCGTTAAGTCTGAATGTGCTATCACCCTTGAAAAAATCGGTGGCCCCGGAAAGGTGGCCCCAGTAGCGTTGGAATCCAAAGTCGGTGGGCTGCTGGTGCAGGTGCCACTTCCCGGCCATGGAGGTAAAATATCCGGCCGAATCGAGCACCTGGGCGATGGTGACTGCCCGACTCAAACTTTCGTCGCCCGCCTGGGTACAATAGAGTCCGGTCAACAGGGAGACCCTGGAGGAATGGCACTTGGCCGTATTGTAGAACTGTGTGAACCGCAATCCATTTTCGGCCAGCGCATCGATGCGTGGGGTTTTAATCTCGCTTCCATAACAGCCCAGATCCGAGAAACCCATATCATCCACCATGATCAATAAGATATTGGGCCTGGACTCACTGCTTTCACTACACGACCACAAAAGGGAGCATGCCAGTACAAAAAAAGGGAGATAGAGATAATTTACTTTCACAGCCTGTTATTTCGTTTCTCAATGGTGTTAAAATGGGAGGCAACTTTGTCCCATCGCTTTAATATTTTCTGAGCTGATGCGGGCACGTAAGCCTTTTCATAATCCTTCCCCTGGAAAGAGATCACGCACTCCAGAGCGTCGAAGGTCATAATGGTCATGAACTCCACTTCATCATTCAGGTCGCGCCGGAGCAGTTCAACACCCTGATAACCCTCTATCTCTTTGGATTCAATACCGGGGAAATACCTCTTTGTGCAACAGCTCCTGGTAAAGGTCTGCGTTTTCCCGGGTGGTCCACCCGTACCATATGCGTTTACAGGACATCGCTTTCTGAATTTTGTTGCTATGCTTAAAAGTAGTCCAAAGGGAGATGAATTCAAAGCCATACGATTGTTGAATAGTCCTTATCTTCGGAGCATATTTCCGGAATATGAATAGGAGAATCCTGGATCTGGCCATCCCCAACATCATCAGCAACATCTCCATCCCCTTGCTGGGAATCGTGGATATGGCCCTCATGGGACACCTGGAATCGGATGCCTATATCGGAGCCATTGCCCTTGGATCCCTGATATTCAACTTCATATACTGGGGCCTTGGGTTTCCTCAGGATGGGAACCAGCGGATTCACGGCCCAGGCCTGGGGCCGGAGGGATCTTCCTGAAACCATCCTGGTATTCTCCAGGGCTTTCTTCATCGCCATGGCAGTGAGTCTTGTTCTGCTGCTGATTCAAAAGCCTGTGGAGATCCTCAGTTTTGCGGTACTGAAAGGAGAAACCAGGGTGGAAGAACTGGCCATGGCCTATTTTCGTATCCGGGTTTGGGCCGCACCGGCAGCACTGGGGCAATTCGCCCTGCTTGGCTTTTTCCTGGGTATGCAGAATGCCCGCTTGCCCATGGTGGTGCTGATCACCACAAACCTCATTAACCTTGCCTGCAACTATATCTTCGTCATGAAGCTGGGCATGGGTTCCGACGGTGTGGCCCTTGGAACTGTGATAGCGCAATACAGCGGACTGCTGACTGCCCTGTGGTTTTTCCGGAAGTATTTCTCAAAACTCTTCAAATACTGGTCATGGAAGGCTACCATCCAGTGGCAGAAACTCCGAAATTTCCTGATGGTAAACAAGGATATCTTTATCCGGACCATGTGCCTGGTGGTGGTATTTTCCATCTTTACCGCCCGTTCGGCCAGCTCAGATACCCTTTCGGATGGGGAGGATACCATCCTGGCCGTGAACTCACTTCTCATGCAGTTCTTTATGTTCTTCTCTTTCCTTATCGATGGATTTGCACATGCTTCTGAAGCCCTGACCGGGAAATTTATCGGGGCAGGCGACAGGAACTCCCTTTCTAAAACCATCAGGCTGCTCTTTTTCTGGGGGACCGGGATCAGTGTTTTCTTCACCCTTCTCTACCTGCTGGGAGGAGATGCGATTTTCAGGGCCCTCACCAACAATCCCGAGGTGATCGCCAATGCAAAACCCTACTTCTTCTGGGTGGTTTTGGTCCCGCTGGTCTCATTCACAGCCTTCCTTTGGGACGGCATCTATATCGGGGCCACAGCCGGGAGAGAGATGCGCAACGCCATGCTCATCTCTACCCTGGGGGTATTTTTTCCCATCTACATTGTGGCGGGCAGGTACATGGATAACCATGGCCTCTGGCTGGCCTTTATCATTTTTATGCTGGCCCGCGGGATTACCATGCAGATATATGCCCCTAAGGCCGTGTATTCGAAAATTTCATAACAATTTTTTCGGAACTATTGCATCAGGCTTGCCAGTGTTTTTTGCAGGTCCTCTCCCCGAAGATCCTTAGCAATGATCTTACCTGTCTTGTCAAGCAAAAAATTCTGGGAAACCTGGCTTAGGGCATAGGTGAAAACCACTTCATTCTCATTCCATGGCTCCAATGAGCAGACATTGGTCCATGTAAGTTCATCCGCTTCCACTGCGGCAAGCCAACGCTCTTTCCGGGTGTCGGTGGAGACACCGAAGACATCAAATCCCTGGCTGTGATAATCCTGGTAAGCCCTCTTTATATTTGGATTTTCCAGCCGGCAGGGGCTGCAATTGGATGCCCAGAAATCCAGCAGCAAATAATCGGCGCCCCGGTAAGCATCAGACAGGCGCCTGGCGACTCCATCAGTATCTTTCATCTCAAAGTCGGGTGCAATCTGTCCCATCTCCACCATCTCGGTCTGCCTGACAATCTTGCACAGGCGGACATAATATGAATTGCTGTGAAGAGTGGTATCGATAAGGTTGATATAGGACCAGAATTCGTCAGTGGATTTGAAACTCCAGTCAATTTCGTAAAGGAGAAATACCGATCTCAAGGAGTCGGGATAGGCCCTGATAAAAGCTTTTTGTGCTTCCACCATTTCCAGTTCAAGCGCTTCATACATCGAATCCAGCTCAAGTTGCCGGTCTGCATTCACCGTATCATACTCCCTCTCAATCTCTTCGAATCGATCCTGGAATCCTTCCACAAACTGATCGTAGGTAAGCGGGGAATCTGATGAAAACTTGCATCCAAAAGAGCAGGCTGCAAGCACCACTATGGAAATAAGCAGGCGGATATTTTTCATATCCCAAATTAGGCAATCTCTGTTGGAGTGCCATGAATAATTAACAATTTAGGCTTTCTTCTCTCTTTTCCTGTCGTTTTCGTTAAGCAGGATCTTCCGCATGCGGATGGATTTTGGGGTCACCTCAACGTACTCATCCTCTCCCACATATTCAAGCGCCTCTTCCAGCGAGAATTTAATGGCCGGAACAATGGATACTTTTTCGTCGGAGCCTGAAGCCCGCATGTTGGTCTGTTTTTTGGTTTTGGTAATGTTGACCACCAAATCGTCCTGCTTCGTGTGCTCACCAATCACCTGCCCGGCATAAATGGGCTCCATGGGATCGATAAAAAATTTACCCCTGTCCTGCAGTTTATCAATTGAATAGGCAATGGAAGTCCCGGTTTCCATGGCAATCAGCGCACCGTTCCGCTTTCGCACCAGTTCTCCTTTCCACGGTTCATACCCTGAAAAGCGATGTGAGATCACTGCGCTTCCTTCCGTTGCTGTCAATACAGGCTGCCTCAGTCCAATCAATCCCCTGGCTGTGATTTTGAATTCCAGGTTCACACGGTCATCTTTCTTCTCAATGTTCAGGATATCCCCCTTACGCCCTGTAACAATCTCAATCACCTTGCCGGAAAATTCCTCGTCCACATTGATATAGAGCAACTCCACCGGCTCGTGTTTGAATCCGTCAATTTCTTTTATGACCACCCTGGGCTGACCCAGTTGGAGCTCATACCCCTCCCTTCGCATGGTCTCTATAAGGATGGAGAGATGTAGAATGCCCCTGCCAAACACCCTCAGGCTGTCGGCAGAATCGGTGTCCTCTACCTTCAGGGCCAGGTTTTTTTCGGTCTCCTTGATCAGTCTGTCCCTTACATGCCTGGAGGTTACAAACTTCCCCTCTTTGCCAAAAAACGGGGAGTTGTTGATGGTAAACAGCATGCTCATGGACGGTTCATCAATGGAGATGGGCTTCATGGCTTCCGGATTCTCAAAGTCGGCGATGGTATCCCCGATATCAAAATCTTCCAGTCCGAGCACGGCCACAATCTCTCCCGACCCAACAGACTCCTTGGTCTTCTCCTTGCCCAGTCCTTCAAAGGTGTATAGCTCCTTCACAGTAGAATGATGAACCAGCCTGTTTCGCTGAACAATGGAAACCTGGTCTCCCATCTTGATGCTGCCGCGGTGCACCTTACCCACTGCAATGCGCCCGGTATAGGAGGAGTAGTCCAGTGAACTGATCTGCAACTGCAGGGTTCCCGGATTTTCCTCGGGCGGATCGAAATACTCCACGATGGTATCCAGCAGGTGGGTCATATCATCGGCAGGTGTTTTCCAGTCAGGTCCCATCCAGCCCTCTTTGGAGGAGCCGTATACGGTGGGATATTCCAATTGTTCTTCGGTGGCATCCAGTGCAAACATCAGCTCAAATACCAGTTCGTTGGTCTCGTCGGGTCTGCAATTGGGCTTATCCACCTTATTGACCACCACGATCACCTTCTTTCCCAACTCCAGTGCCTTCTGCAGCACAAAACGGGTCTGGGGCATGGGCCCTTCAAAGGCATCCACCAGGAGCAATACCCCTTCAGCCATGTTCAGCACCCGCTCCACTTCACCTCCAAAATCGGAGTGTCCGGGGGTATCAATGATGTTGATTTTGGTTCCCTTGTACCTGACAGATACATTTTTTGACAAGAATGGTGATACCCCGCTCCCGTTCCAGGTCGTTGGAGTCAAGGATCAGATCCCCCATCTCCTGATTGTCCCTGAAAAGTTTCACCTGGTGCAAGATTCGATCGACCATGGTGGTCTTTCCGTGGTCGACGTGTGCTATAATCGCTATATTTCGTATATCCATAATCCTCTGCTGATGTTAAAAAGCGTGCAAAGGTAGTATAATTCAACTGCTTATTGCAGTCGCGGCTAGAAAAACTTCAGGGAAGCTTATCCAAGAATTCTGTCCAGGTTAAAGGCTGCACTGATCAGCGCAAGATGGGTAAAGGCCTGCGGAGTATTCCCCAGTGCTTCACCGCCTATTCCGATCTCCTCCGAATAGATCCCCAGGTGATTGGAATAACCCAGCATCTGCTCGAACATGAGAATGGCCTCCTCCAATTTGCCGGGATCGTGCTTCCCTGCCCTTGTAAGTGCCTCAACCAGCCAGAAAGTACAGATGTTAAACGTGCCTTCATGCCCCTCCAGACCATCGTCCGTTTCGAAGGTATTGTACCTGTATACATGGCTGTTTGTGACCAAGCCCCCCTTTTCGGGAGAGCGTAGTGTGGCATCCAGGGTCTTTATCATTCTCGGATCGGTGGGTGAAATGAAAAATACCAGTGGCATCATCAGGTTGGAGGCGTCCAGGCTAGAACTTCCATAGTACTGGATGAATGCCTGCCTCTCTTCGCTCCATCCTTTCTCCATAATTTCCATGTAGATCTCGTCCCTGACCCTGTGCCATGTTTCGTGATTGCCGGGCAGGGAGCGCTTCTGGGATAACCTGATGATCCGGTCCAGGGCCACCCAGCACATCAACTTCGAATACACAAATTCCTGTTTCCCGCTTCTTACCTCCCAGATCCCTTCATCCTTTTTCTTCCAATTTTCGACCACCCAATCCGCAATTTTAGATACTTCTTTCCAGCCCTCAAAGCCAAGAGGCATCACATATTTATTGAACAGGTAAACCGAGTCCATCAGTTCACCATAGATGTCCAGCTGAAGCTGATCGTAGGCTCCGTTGCCGATCCGGACCGGACTGGATTTCATGTACCCCTCCAGGTGATCGAGGGTCTCCTCTTTCAGTTCATGCCTTCCATCAATGCCATACATGATCTGCAGGGGCTCATCCTTTGTGCATTCATGCAAACGGTCGCGAACCCATCCCATAAAACCGGCGGCCTCCTCTGTGAAACCCAGACGCATGAAGGCATATACCGTAAAGGCTGCATCCCTGATCCACGTATAGCGGTAGTCCCAGTTCCGCTCACCACCAATGCCCTCGGGAAGGCTTGTAGTGAGGGCAGCCACAATGGCTCCTGTTGGTTCGAAAGTGAGCAATTTCAGAACCAGGGCAGAGCGGTGGACCATTTCGCGCCAGCGGCCTCTGTATTTGGACTTTGATATCCAGTTCCGCCAGTAGAGGATCGTTTCACGTAACTCCTCCTCAACCTCTTTTACCCCGATTCTCTCTTCCGCCAGATCCGCACGCGATTTGTGCAAAATAAACACAGCTGAATCATCCTGGGCAACGCTAAACTCCGCCCTGGCCATGTGGCCGTTGATCTCCAAGGGGACTGTGCTGTGCAGGTCCATGGAAAGATCATCAGTGCTGAATGTGGCACCCTCTCCGGTAATCTTCAAGACATGACTTGCCCTTGCATAATCAAACGCCGGTTCACACTCCATGCGCATCTTCACCTTACCGTTGATTCCTCTTACCCTTCGGATGATACGGTAATCATACGCATCCTTTATATGCGCACCCACAGGCATAAAATCCGACACCTCCACAATTCCCTCATCGGTCAGAAAACGTGTAATCAGCACATTTGTATCGGGCCAGTAAAACTGTTTTGTCTTGAATTCGGAGTCCGGACAAATGCAAAAATGTCCGCCCTTTTTGTAATCGAGTATCTTCGCAAACAGGCTCGGAGAATCGAAATGTGGAAAACAGAACCAATCCATGGAGCCATCCAGCCCAACCATGGCAGCCGAACGCATGTTCCCAATGATGCCATAGCTATCAATGGGTTGATAATTCAGATCTTTCATACATGTAAGTTACAAAACACCTGAGATCTACCAATACCATAAATTACCCTGAGGCTTGTTTCCTAGAGGCTATCCCCAAAATCTTCCTTGAACTTGGCCACCAGTTTTTCGGGCCAGTCAGATACCGCATCCAGGCGACCCATGAAGAAACGCAGTACGGCAGGTTCTTCAACGAATTTGAGTCCGCCAATCAGCTCCCGGTTCTCGTGCAGCCACTTGAGGCGGTCCAGCAGGAAATTGGTCTGCGACAGGGTAAACACCCTTCGCGGAAAGGCCAGGCGCAGCAGCTCCATATCGGAAGCTACGTCATTTCCGTCCGCATCCCGGTCCATGGAAATGGTACCCCGCTCCATGCCCCTGACGCCAGAAACTATATAAAGTGCGGCGGCCAGTGCTCCGGCTGAATACTCCAGCTGCGATACATGGGGAAGGAACTGAAGGGCATCGATGTGACAACCCAGTGCTCCGGCAGGCATTACCACCGGAATGCCCATATCATCAAGTTCATTCACTGCATACTCAATGAAAGAAGGGGACTGGCCTATGACAGTTTCATCCAGGGTTTCCCTCAGACCAACTGCCATGGCTTCAATTTCCCGAACCGACATACCCCCATAGGTCATAAATCCTTCAAAAGAGGGATCAGGTCCCTCATTTTCAGCATCAGTTCTTCACTGTCGGTAACAATCCCACCTCCACGGGTTGAGCTTACTTTGCGGCTCGAAAAATACACAATGTCAGACATGGCGCACATTTCGTTCAGAATATCCTTGATGGATACATCATTATAGGCTGCTTCCCGTTTCTTGATGAAGTAGGCATTCTCCCCAATCAGACTGGCATCCAGCACAATCATCAGTCCATGCTTGTCGGCGATGTCTTTACATCCTTCATATTCTGCATGGAGTAAGGGCTGTCCGCCGATCAGGTTGGTGGAGGCCTCCATCCGGATAAAGGATACATGATCGACGACCATATTTGTCGATCACCTCTTCCAGCTTTCTAATATCCATGTTTCCCTTAAAAGGGCTTGGTGCTCTTTAATATCAACGCTTCATCAGTATAGATCTCCAGGACCGTACCCCCGTTAATTTCCATATGGGCCTTGGTGGTGGTAAAATGGTAGTTCATTGGGATCACATCCCCTTCCTTGACAAATACCTGGGAGATGATATTTTCAGCAGCCCTTCCCTGGTGCACCGGCAATACGTAATGCTTGCCGAATACTTCCCTGCAGTGCCTCTTCCATCCGGTAGAAACTCTGTGATCCGGAATAGGCATCATCGGCCTGCAGCATGGACGCAATCTGGTTATCACTCATGGCATTGGTGCCACTGTCGGTAAGCATATCCAGGAATATATCCTTTGTATTCAAGAGGAAGGTGTTAAATCCTCCCTCGCGTATTGCTTTTAATCTTTCATCAATGGGTTTTAAATGGAGCTTCTGCACCATCCTCACTTTGTGGAGTTCAACAGGCACGCTCGGCCTGCTGTGAAATTTAATGTCCTGCATAGGTCTTTATAGGTTAAATTTGAAGAATAAGTTAGAAATTGAAGGCTAAAGATAACATTCACTTTCAATCTCAAATAAAACCAAAGTAATATAAAATGATTCTATATTTTACCTTGTTTAATCTCTTTCATTTTCAATTGTTTTTGCGCAACTTTACTAAGTGGAATTCAACTTTAAGTAAATGCTGTCCAGACACTTCGCTCTTCTTCTGATCATGCGGGCGTTTTTCGGTCTTTCTCAAGGAGCCAGGTGCAATGACAGCCTGATCGCTCTGCTGGATTCCACCCGGGTGAATGAAGAACAGACTGAGCTCAGGCTGCGGCTCGCCCGGGAGTTCGGCGATACAGATACCAGGAGTGCCCTTGAGTACGCCCGGGAGGCATTGAGATATGCTGAAGAGATCAATGACAGCATCGCTCATTGGCCGGTCAAAACTGTCCATCGGAGAATTATATGATTACCTGGGGTCCGCAGGAAGCCATCGACCACCTGATGGAGGCCCTGGAGATTTTCGAGGAGCTTGGATGAACCGCGGAAAGAGGCCCGGGTGCTCATGCTGATCGGGAATGCATACTGGTACCTGAACCAGTTTGACTCGGCACTGAAATACTATACCCATGCTTCCGTGCAAGGAGAGATGGCTCAAGACACCACATTGATTATCAGTGTGATGAACGCTAACGGGGCCGTGTATGGGAATACGGGCAGGATGGATTCGGCCATGATTCTCTTCAGGGAGGCCAATGCCCTTGCCAGGAAAATCGGGAACCAGGACCAGGTGATCCTGACCTATTACAACATGGGGGATTTGAATCTGTATTCGGGAAGAATCGATGACGCCCTGGGTATTTTTAATGACCTGGAGCAAAATTATGACCTGGAGCAGAACAGCACCAAACACCTGGGGAACCTCTATAACTCAATGACCCATGTCCTTTATCCGGAAAGGAGACGTTAAATGGGCAAAACGCTATTCCGAAAAGACCAGTGATGCACTGAGCACATATACCAGGCTCACCGAAACCAGGGATTATTACCAGAATCTGTACCAGATCGATACCATGGAGCACAATACGGCGGCGGCCCTTGAACACTACTACCAAATATACCACGCTGAATGACAGCCTGAACAATGCAGATTTCAAGGAAAGGCTGGCCAACCTGGAGATCTATTTTGACCTGCGGGCCAAGGAGAATGAGATTGAACAGGCTTACCCTGGACAACCAGTTCAAGGACCTGCAAATCAGACAAAGAAAGATTATCAACTCCGGGGCAGGAGCCGGGATGGTCCTGCTCTTTACCATCATCTTCCTGGTGGTTCGCACCACCAGGAGAACCCGGCACAAGAATGTGCTGTTGGAGAAGGCCAACCAGAAGATCAGTCACCAATCGGAGGCGCTCCTGGAAAAGAACAATGAACTTGAGAGCGTGATTGATGAACTGAAAGCCACCCAGCAACACCTGGTCCAGTCGGAAAAAATGGCCTCTCTGGGAACACTCACAGCCGGGATTGCACATGAGATCAACAATCCACTGAATTTTATATCGGGAGGACTGGGTATCATTGAGGAGACAGTCAGGGCAGACACTGATATGACGGAGGAAGAAAAGGAGGGTCGTCGGACCAGGGCCATCAGAATGGCACTCGACGGACTGGAAAGGACCACCGGGATTGTAAAAGCGCTGATGACCTTTTCCAGAAAAGGTACAGCGGTAAAGATTCTTACGGATCTGAATGAGATCATCGACAACACCCTCCTGTTCCTGAACTCCAAGATCACCACAGACATCGAGATCCTGAAAGATTACCAGCTGAATGAGCCCGTACCTGTCTATCCTGAAAAAATGCACCAGGTAATCATGAATATCATTGACAATGCCATCCATGCTGTAAAAAACTCTCCTGTAGGAAAGGGGCAAATCACCATCTCCACATCCATGGAGGCCGGCAAAGCCATTCTGACCATTGCCAACAACGGTCCGTCCATCAAAGAAGAGAATCTGAACCAGCTCTTTGATCCTTTCTTTACCACCAAAGATCCCGGGGAAGGTACAGGCCTGGGACTCTCCATCTGTTATACGCTGATCTCCGACCACAAAGGCAGCATCCGGGCTGAAAACCAGAACGGCCAGGTGGCATTCATTATTGAAATCCCTGCCTGATTCCTTTGATCTGAATGCATGTTTCACTACTTTCGCCGCTCACAAAATTGAACATCCGATGAAAAAATTCATGATCCTCATACTGGCCCTGTCCAGCATCACAATCTCAGCACAATATGCAACCCCAACCCTGGAAAACAACGAAGACTCCCTGAGTTATTTCCTCGGGCTTAGCCTGGGCTACGAATTGCAGTCCCCGCCCTTTGAAGCAAACAAGGATTTGATCCAGCAGGGATTTAAAGAGGCATTCACTGGCGCCGCCCCGGTTGATCAACAGACTACCCAGGAGGTTTTTCGCGAACTGCAGATGATGCTGCAGCAAAAAGAGACTGAGAAGGCCAACATGGCCTCACAGGAAGCCATCCAGGCAGGCAATCTGTTTTTACTGGAAAACGGTCAGCGTGAAGGAGTCACTACCACAGCATCGGGCCTTCAGTACGAAGTGCTTGTGAAAGGAGACGGCGCCATGCCGGCCGATACCTCCGAAGTGGAAGTCCATTACGAAGGAACCCTGATGGATGGAACTGTTTTTGACAGCAGCTATGAACGCGGAGAGTCCATCTCGTTCCCGCTGAACAGGGTCATCTCCGGGTGGACCGAAGGAGTGCAGTTGATGCCGGTTGGTTCCACTTATATGTTCTATATCCCTTCCGAGCTGGGTTATGGATCCAGGGGTACAGGTCCCATTCCTGCCAATTCGGTCCTGATCTTTAAAATTGAACTTCTGGGTATTAAATAATCTCTTCTGGTGAACCTCCCGGGCAGTTGTTTGTTATCTACAGAAACTTATTAAAATTCATTTTTATAATTACACAACCCATGAAAAAATTACTTTTGGCTGTAGCAGCCATGCTCATGTTCGCCCCAATGACATTTGGGCAATCCAACGCCGAAGAAGTGGATTACTTCCAGTCCATCTTCGGGGCTGAGAAAAAAATTATTGTTTCCTCCTTTGTCACGGTAGACGGAGAAGCCAAAGACGCATTCTGGGCCCTTTATGATGAGTACGAGACAGCCCGAAAAGAGCTGGGTAAAAACAGGATCGCACTGCTGAAGAAATATGCAGATAACTACATTGGTATTTCCGATGAAGAAACGGATGAAATGATGGCTACCTGGAGCAAGCAGAGAAAATCAACCGATAAACTGATTGACACCTATTACAAGAAGATAAAAAAGGTGTCCGGCTCAAAACCCGCCGCACAGTTTTTTCACCTGGAACACTTTTTCCTTGCAGCCATTCGTTTAGACATCCTTGACAACATCCCGGTGATTGGTGAGTTTGGGAATTAATCTGAGTTAAAATATTTCTATTTATAAAAAAACCTGAAGGCCCAAGCCTTCGGGTTTTTTGCTTTAACCTAACATTAATTATCGTACCTTTGCGGCCTAATTTAAGATTATGGAGTTTAAGGACTTAGGATTGCCCAAGGAGATTCTGAAAGCAGTCACCAAATTGGGGTTTGTAACCCCCTCAGAAATCCAGGAAAAAGCAATTCCGATCCTGTCAGAAGCAAAGCAGGACTTCGTGGGCCTGGCCCAGACCGGGACTGGAAAAACTGCGGCCTTCGGTCTGCCGCTCATCCAACATGTGAATTTTGAAAGCAAAGATACCCAGGGACTGGTGATCTGTCCCACCAGGGAGCTCTGCATGCAAATCACCAAGGACCTGCTGAGTTTTGCCATTTACCAGTCGAGACCCAATATTGTTTCGGTGTACGGGGGAGCAAGCATTTCCGATCAGATCCGGGCCATCAACAAGGGGGCACAGATCGTCGTTGCCACACCAGGCAGATTGCTGGACCTGATCAACCGGAAAGCCATCAAATTGAAGACCGTATCAAGGCTGGTCCTGGATGAAGCCGATGAGATGCTGAACATGGGATTCAAGGAAGATATCGATTCCATCCTTGAGCAAACCCCCGATAACAAAGCGGGTCTGGCTGTTTTCGGCCACCATGCCCAAAGCGGTAAGGCGCATTGCCAACAACTACATGAACGATCCTGTCGAGGTAGTGGTGGGCAAACAAAACAGTGTGGCCGCCAACATTGAGCACCGGTACTATATGATGAAGGAAAAGGACCGGTACTATGCCCTGAAAAGGATACTGGACTACTATCCCGACATCTTCGGACTGATTTTCTGCAGGACCAGAAGGGAGACCGGACATATTTCTGACAAACTGGAGAAAGAGGGATACAGTGTGGTGGCGCTTCACGGAGACCTTACACAGCAACAGCGTGATTCGGCCATGAAAAAATTCAGGGAGAGAACCGTGAAGGTCCTTGTGGCCACAGATGTGGCTGCACGCGGACTGGATGTCCATGACATCAGCCATGTGATCCACTACAATCTTCCCGATGAGACCGAGAATTATACCCACCGGAGCGGCCGGACAGCCAGGGCAGGGAAAGCAGGGAAATCCATAGTTCTTGTCAACACCCGCGAGGTGAACCGGATCAGGATGGTAGAAAAACTGATCCAGACCCCCATCCAGTTCAGGCCCATCCCCACAGCGGAGGATATATGCGAGAAGCAAATGTATGCACTCATGGACAGGGTGGTGGCAACCGCCATTGATGAGGAAGCCATGGACCGGTACTGGCCCGTATTTTATGAAAAACTAAAAGGTATTCCGGCCGAAGAGATCATACTTAAGTTCATCTCCACAGAGTTGAATAATTTCCTGGATTATTATAAGGGAGCTGGAGATCTGAATGCCGCACAGGAAAAAGGCGGCCAGAATAGAGGCAGAGAAAGAGACGGCGGAAGAGATGGAGGAAGAGAGCGGGGAGGTTTCAACCGCAATCTGGATGGCGGTACCAAGACCGGTTCTTTATCAGTCTGGGAGAGAACCAGAACATGAACAAGGGAGCGTTGGTCAGGCTGGTTTGTACTGAGACCGGCATCGACAGCGCCCAGGTAGGAAGAATTGACCTCCATGCCCGTCACTCCTTTTTCGAAATTGATGAGCGTGTAGCACCCCAGATTTTGAAAAAAATTGAAACTGGCACCTACGAAGGGAAAACCTTCAATGTTAGCATCTCCAACGACAAGGACTACAAGAGCCAGCCACCTTCCAGGAAAAAGAAGAAATACTAAAATATTCTACCTTTCCTTTCCAACCATTCCCCGCACATTGCGTCTTCAAGTTGAGCGTAGATGAAAGAGACCATTGATATCCATAGCAGGGTGATTGATAAATGCCTCCAGGGTGATATCAAGGCGCAGTATCAGCTCTACAAACAGCATTCGGTGGCCATGTATAATATTGCGATCAGATTCCTGAATAACAAGATGGATGCGGAAGACATCCTGCAGGAGTCGTTCTGTACCGCCTTCAGACGGCTGGACGAACTGGAAAATCCCAGAGCCTTTCCGGGCTGGCTCAAAAGAATTGTGATCAACAACTGCATCTCTCTTCAGCGCAAAAGAAAAATCCCCTTTGAAGGCATTGATGAATATAAACTGGAGGGTGAAACAGACCCTGAAAAGGATCCCATGGAAGAGATTGATCCAGCCCTGGTCCATGATGCCATAAAAAACCTGCCAGAAGGTGGCCGAACCATCCTGGTGCTTTATGCGCTGGAGGGATATAAGCACCGGGAGATTGCCGAGATACTGCATGTAACCGAATCCACCAGCAAGACACAGTACAGCAGAGCCCTGGCCCTGTTAAGAAAAGAACTTAAAGAAAAAATCAATGTCTACTAAGCTAGAACGATATCTGGATCGCAAGCGGCCAGAGCTGGATGTGGAAGAACCGGACGACCAGCTCATCTGGGAAGGGATCCGGAAGGAGATGCATCCTCCCCTTCATGGTCAGAAAAACAGGACAATCTGGCTTAAGTTCAGGAACCTGGCCGCAGCAGCCGTGGTTATCCTGGCACTGGGCTATATGATTGGCGACCTGGTTGGGGAAGGCCGGGATGGCAGGGATGTGGGCCTTGCCTCGCTTAACGATGAACTGGGCCATATGGAAAGGGACTACAAGGAAATGCTGGCGGTTAAACTGCTGGAGGCAGGAACGTATGATCCCAATGTCCAGAACCTGATTGTTGCTGAGCTATATGAAGAAATTCAGAAACTGGATACCATCTATGAGCTAACCCTGAAGGACCTGGGAGAACTGGGTTACAATGACCAGATTATTCAAACCATTTTCGATACATACGAGAAAAAGATTTATCTACTTGAATTAATCATTCTTGAAAACAACAAATACAATGAGACCGATCAGAGCCTATTTCTTTAACGCCGTAGCCGTAGCGATCGCACTGATCTTCAGCGTGGGTGCTTCAGCACAGAGCAAGCTGCTGCAGAAAACCTGGGAATGGAGCTACCAGGTATCCCCAAATGCCATCCTTGAACTGAACAACTACGATTGCGACCTGGTCATCCATACCTGGGACCAGGGAAGCATTCAGTACAGGATGACAGTGGACGCCAGCCTGAAATCGGAAGAGGACGTGAGCATCCTGAACGGGAACCTGGAGAAGCTGGACTTCTTCCATTCTGCCGGGCGTGTTGTGATCGACAACCGCTTCTGGGAGAACAGGAAGACCGTTGGGACCAAATCCACCATGAGTCTGAAAGGAGGAGATAAAGTCCGCTACAGCAAGTTTAAAATGAAAGGGGAGCTCTGGATCCCGGTACAGATGTAAGCTGGATATGACATCAAAATACTCGGTCATTGAGCTGGAGGACCTTCAGAACGGGGCAGACATGAAGCTATACAATGACAAGGTGTATGCGAGAAGCATGGGCGGACCTCTTGCCGTTGAGGCCAAATACAGCACCCTGGAGTTTTCAGAGTTAAAGGATGTAGCTGCTGAACTCTACAGCACTGATATAGAAGCCGGTCGTGTGGGAAACCTTGCCATCAAGTCCAAGTATTCAGAGGTAAAAACCCTTGATGCAGGGAACATCACACTGGATTCCTACAGCGACAAATTTTTCTTTGCCAATACCGGAAATATCAAATTTGTCAATAAATATTCGGACCTGAATGCCGGGAAAACAGGGATTTTGGATGTGGATGGCTATACCTGTAAAGTCATCCTGGAATCCGCTACAAGCGTCAAACTGAAATCCAAATATGGAAAATATGAGATCGGCCAGGCTTCAGACCTTTACATCACCAGTGCATACAGTGATAAAGTCCAGATCAACAACCTGGAATCCTTCCAGATCCAGGAATCCAAATACGGAACCTACAAAGTAGAGGAACTCTCCACATCCCTGGTTCTGAAGGAAGGCTATTCTGACAAGTTATTCATCACCAAAACCAGCCAGGTATTCAAAGGCTTCCAGGTGAAAGGGAAATACCTGGATGCCGAAATCGGTGTGGATCCGGGACTGGATTTCAGGTTCAAGGCGGATCTGCAATACCCGAATCTGGATATCGGTGAAGAAGACATGACCATTAAAATAAAGATCAAGGAGAGCTCCAAACTTGAACTGGAAGCCTTCAAAGGAAACGAAACTGCAGGTATGCCCGTTTTCCAGGCCGAAGGCTATAACGTGAAGATTGTCCTCAAAGAAAATTAGTCGTTATACGCTCTGAAGAAATTTAGCACTGTCGGGGAAGGTGGGCGGAGCCATCTCCACAAAATAGTTTTTCACTCCCGATTTTTTTGCGGCTAGGAAAAAGTCATCCCAGTCGATATCACCCTGACCGATGGGTACCTGGCTCTCCTTCTCGGCCGACCAGTCGGCCAGGTGGGCCGAGATAAACCGACCCGGATGAGCCCGGAAAAAGTCTGCTGCATTATATCCTATGTTAAATACCGCCACCTGGAACTGCATCTTCACCAGGTCGGGATCAAACTCCTCAAGTAACACATCGTAGATCAACTGATCGCCCCTTTTCTCGAACTCACCATGGTGGTTATGAAAGGCCATCTGGATTCCAGCTGCCTTTGTTTTTGCAGCAATTTCATTCAACTCCTGCGCTGCCTTCCGGAATTCATCCAGGGAGGCCTCTTTGCCCAGCCAGAATGAAGCCAGCACCATCTGCTTCATGCCCATGGCATGGGCCCACTCAAGACGGTTGTCCAGACTGTCGCGCAATTCACCCAGGTTGAAATGAGAGCTGGTACATTTCAGCCCCGAATCATCGATGATCTGCCTCATTTCCGAATTCTTCATTTGATGAAGGGGCTCAAAGCCGGCATTGGAATACCCAAGCGGAGAACACATTTCTACCTCGGAATACCCCATGGCAGCCATCTTATTGAGGGTGCCGCCGAAATCGGCGATCAGTGCGTCTTTGATGGTCCACACCTGGAACCCGAAGGAGCGCTTTCCTGCTGCAGTGCAGCCAGTAAACATTTGCATGGGTATGGAACCCACCAGGGCGGCAGAAGCTACGGCTGCTCCACCGTTTCTTAAAAAGTTTCTTCTGTTGGTTTTCATATTCAGTTGGGATTACTTTTTGTTAAAGTTAGTTTTTCCAACAAAATATGCAGACAAAAAACGCCATGAATCAGTTTCCTTCAGACCATCCGTGACCCGCAGTTTTTCTCAACCTGAATGTGAGCACAATCCTGAAAACTCCCAGGATGATAAAAGCCATGGCTGTCCAGAGGGCAATGGTCGATACCCAGGATCATGGGGTGCCAGAAAAAGAGGATGGCTATAAGCAACAAAGCCACCCCGAGGATCAGCTCCCATTTCCAGTAACTGCGGTTTGCCTGCCGGGCCTCTGCCGCTTTCATGATGATCGTCACGCTGTTGAAGATGAGCCAGAGTCCAACAAATATGGTTATGATTTTCAAGAGGATGGCCGGATTCACAATCAGGATAATCCCGATGACCATGTCGATCACCCCACCGGTGAGCTGAAATCCCCAGCCGGGTATTCCCTTTCGGTTGATACCTGTGAAAAGAATCTGAGCAGTGCCACTTCCTACAATAATAACACCTATGACCTTGGTGAGGGTCTTCAGGCTGTCCACCGGGGCCTTCAGTATCCATATACCGATCATTATAAAGATGATACCAAAGAGAAGGGGAAACCACCAGTAGGTGAGGTTGCTTTTTTTACTTGCTTCAGGATTCATGACGATCTATTTTGAAATGGTTTGATTCAGGAATAATATATAAATGTCGGTTATTTCTCTTGTTGGCACAAGCCCTGGTTTGCCATATATCAAGTTAACATATTTGTTACCTGGGTTACTCAAAATATTTTTCAGAAATATTTTACATCTACGTCATTTACTGCGTTATACAAAAACAGTGTGCTGAAAAAAGCTTTCTTGACAGTTAACATTTTTGTTAACTCATGAACCTTCCAAAAGCGAATCCTCATAATTATTATCTGCATTGTAATACTCCAGCGCCTTGGGCATCATACGGTTCAGGTTGGCGATGCGGTTGGTGGGATCGGGATGGGTGGAGAGAAATTCGGGCGGACGGTTGGATGACATTTTTTCCATGCGTTCCCAGAAGAGAGGCGCCACCTGTGGATCGTACCCTGCCATGGCCATGAAATACAAACCAAGCTCATCGGCTTCACTTTCATGGGTCCGGGAATAAGGCAGCTGAACACCTACTGTTGCCCCCACACCGAAAGCCAGCATGGCCAATTCAATGGTCTCTTCTTTCTGTGTTTTCAAAGCCTCGGAAAGAGCAATGCCTCCCATCTGGAGGGCCAGCTCCTGGGACATCCTCTCGTTTCCGTGCTGGGCCACGGCGTGAGCAATTTCATGCCCCATGACCACTGCAATTCCGTTCTCATCTTCGCAAACAGGCAGGATCCCCTCGTAAAAGGCTATTTGTCCGCCTGGCATGCACCATGCATTCAAGGCTTCGGAGACAATCACATTGTACTGCCAGTCGTAACCCTCCATGGCCGATTCCAGGTCATTCAGTTTCATATAAGACTCCACGGCCTTGGTCAGCTTTTCTCCAACTGCTTTACTGTGTTCACATAGTAACTCATTGGTGGAAAGTTGCTTCCCTCAAGCACTGTAGCATAACTATCCTCACTCAGAGCGAGCATCTGGGACGAGGGAATGGCGGTAAACTGTTTCCTGCCGGTCAGTGGTACCGTAGAACAGGATTCGGAGAAAGCAAGGCTTCCCAGGAAAAGGAGGAGCAGGGTTGTACATGGTTTTTTCATGTACGAGGGTTATAAGTTTAAAGATACTGTTTCACAACATAACAACCAGAACAAGCGATTTGTTTATAACAGTTCGCCGATATTTTACCCGTCAAAACTCCAAACATCTCGTATTCCGGCACTTCCTGGTTACCACCGTTTACCGATAATCTCATATCCATCCGGCGATTTTCAATGGGACCACGGAGGTCCGGGCGTAATTTTACACCATGTATTTAATCATCTTCATATCCGTTCTCGTTGTCACCTTGCTGTGGATCCTCCTTGGCCCCATCATCATTTACCTGGACACCCAGGAAAACCGGTACCAGGTGGGACTGCCGGGAATTATCAAGGCTGCAGTGGTCCCTACAGAGGAGATCTTCCACATCCGGGGCTGGCTCTTCTTCATCCCTTTTAAGGATACATCCTTTCCGTCCGAAAAAGAAAGGGCTCAAAGAAGGAGATCGAAGGAAAGGAAAAATCCAGGAGGAAAAGAAAAGCAATTTAAATGGTCCGAAGGCAAAAACCTGCTTAGAAACATCCTGGGATCGTTCCGGGTAAAAAGGATGGACCTGGATATTGATACGGACGATTTTATGCTGAATGCATGGCTGGTGCCGGCTTTCTCTTCAGTGAATTCTGAGCACATTCATATGCAGGTGAATTTTGAAGGAAATGCATCACTGATGCTGAATATGCAAACTCGTTTGGGTGCCCTGGCGTGGGCCCTGATAAAAACAAAATATCAATCATTGTTTAACTATTAAAATCATATTGACATGGAAGTAAAAATTGAAGATCTATTGGACAAAGTATCCGGACACGTGAAAGACCTTTCCGGTACAAAAACTGTACTGGGTGAAGAATTCACCCTGGGTGATTACACCTGCAGACCTGTGATTAAAGGTGGCAACCGGATTCGGCAGTGGCACAGGTACAGGGAATGATCCCAAAAAGAAAGCTGGTGGAACGGGACAGGGGCCGGAGCTGGCATCGCTGTGGTGCCAGCAGGATTCCTGGTTGCCAAAGGAGACGAGATCTCCTTCATCGGCGCCGACAAAAAATCATCACTCTCTTCGCTTTTTGAGAAGATGCCCGACCTGGTAGAAAAGGTCGCCGAAATGAAGAACAAGGAAAAGTGGTGAGGCGAAAGAGGAAAAGAAAGAGAAAAAATCCTGACCAGGAATTTTTCCTGAACTATGAAGTGAGAATTCCCTCCTGTCAGCTGATGGTTATACAGGGGGGAATTATTATAAAATCCCGGTTATTGGTATTGGCCCAACTCCATCCAACGCTTCATCTTCTGATCCACCCGTTCGATGATCTCAGCCACCCGTTTTGATTTCTTCTCCAGCTCTTCATAGCCCAGGGTCCCGTCATTCATGCTCCTCCTCCAGGGACTCCTTTTCATGCTCCAGCTCTTCGATTTCGGGCTCCAGCCTGTTGTACTCCTGCTGCTCTTTATAGCTGAGTTTGGTCTTCACGTTCTTCGCCTCTCGGCTCCGTTCCCTCGGTTGTCGGCTCAGATCCTTCGGTTGTCCCCTTTCCCTTTCTCCTTCTCTCCTTGCGCTCCTTGCGCTCCTGCTCCCTGCGGAAAGCCGAATAAGTTCCATAATGGTCATGGATGCTACCATCCCCCTTCAAACACAAAGAGTGGTCGGTAAGCTTATCCAGGAAATAACGGTCATGGGATACGATGACCAGGCAGCCCTTGAAGGAGAGCAGGAACTCTTCCAGCTTATTCAGGGCAAAGAGGTCCAGGTCGTTGGTGGGCTCATCCAGGATCAGAAAATTGGGATTTTTGATCAGCACCGTCAGAAGGTGCAGCCTGCGGAGCTCTCCCCCGCTGAGCTTGGAGATCATCTTGTACTGGGTCTCGGGGGGAAACATAAAATGTTCCAGGAAATGGGAAGCGGAGATGGTCCGCCCATCCTCCATATGGACCACTTCGGCAATCTCCTTCACCGCATCGATAACCCGCTGCTCCTTTTTCCATGCCTGCCCCATCTGGCGGTAATATCCCATCACCACCGTTTCTCCAAGGTCGATGGTCCCGGCATCCTGGGGCATCACCTCAGAGATCACATCCAGGAAGGTGGTCTTTCCGGTTCCATTCCTGCCAATGACGCCTACCCGTTCTCCTTTGGAAAATTTGTAGGTAAACCCCTGATAACATCACCAGGGGACCGAAGGCTTTTGCTGAGTCCTTCCAGCTCAAGGATCTTGCCTCCCAGCCTGGGGGACTTCACCTGAAGTTTCAATTCGCCGGGATCTTTCTCCAGGGTCGCCTTTTCCCTGATCCCGTCAAATGCATCGATCCGGGCTTTGGATTTGCCTGTCCGGGCCTTGGGCATTCTCCGCAGCCATTCCAGCTCCTTCTTCATCAGCTGGTGTGCCCTGTCAGCTTCCACCTTCCTGTTATCCTCCCGTTCTGCCCTTTTCTGAAGGAAGCGTTCATAATTTCCGAGGTACTGGAACATCTTCCCCTGGCTCAACTCAATGATCCGGTTACAGACCCGGTCCAGGAAATAGCGGTCGTGGGTCACCATGAGCAGGGTGAGATTGGTCTGGGAAAGGTACTTTTCCAGCCACTCAATCATGTCGATATCCAGGTGGTTGGTGGGTTCGTCCAGAATCAGCAGATCGGGTTCATCCAGCAGCACCAGTGCCAAGGCCACCCTTTTCTTCTCACCTCCCGAAAGGCTGGAGACAATCTGAGAAGTATCGGTAATACGGAAAAGATCCAGCAGCTGCTTCAGCCTCCTTTCATAATCCCAGGCCTGGGCCAGGTCCATCTCATTGGTGGCCTCCTCAAGCGCTTTTTGCGTCTCAGCGCTGTGCTCCTGCGACTGCCTATCCAGTGCTCGCTCGTAACTCCTGATCACCCCGATCACTGCCGTATTGGTGGTCAGGATTAACTCATCAATGGTCTTGGTCCCATCCAGTTCGGGCGCCTGCTCCAGAAAGGCAGTCTTGATCCCGTTACGGAATGTGAACGCACCTGTATCGGTCCCTTCCTTTCCCATAAGAATCCTCAGCAGGGTGGTCTTACCGGTACCATTGCGGGCAATAAGTGCTGTCTTGTCCCCGCGCGCCAGTCCGAAGGTCAGTCCCTCAAACAGGAGCTGTTCCCCAAAGGATTTGGATATGTTTTCTGCTGAGAAGTAATTCATCTAGTTGCGGTAGATTCCTTCCAGATCTTTTTCGAACAGGGTATAAGGATCGTTGTAGAATTCCATAAAGTTGGGGACACTCACCTGACCCGGAAAGGGTGCATAATAGTGGGTCGGACTCCTGGTGTCGTTTCTCCATACCAGCACATAGCTAAGCTTTGCATCATACATCTGCATGGCCGGAAGCAGCGTTTTTGTCCACCAGGTGGTATCGGGAATCGATTCCAGTCCGGTTTCGGTAAAGGCAGCCAGTTTCCCTGCCTTGATTGCATAGTCCGAGACAATCTTCAGTTTCCGGGCTGCTCTCTCCACATCATACTGGTCACGACCCATATCCCCGTAGTTGTCCATTCCCACCAGATCGACCCACTGGTCACCCGGGTATCGTTCCAGGAAATCAGCTTCATTCTCAAACTTGTTATCCGGCGAGAACCCGTAAAGAAAGTTGTGCACCTCCAAAGAGTCCCGCAGGTAGGAGACTGTAAATCTCCACAGGGAGACAAACTCCTCCACCGTGCAGTGGGGCGCTCCCCACCAGAACCATCCCCCGTCAAACTCGTGGTAGGGTCTGAAAATTACAGGGGCCAGGGTTCCATCCGCAGCCTCCAGACTGTTGGCCCAGTTCCCCACTGTTTGCAGAATCTCCTTATACTTTTCATGCGCTTCACCGCCCGGGATCAGATAGCTCACAGCCGGAAGGGATACCGAATCGCGCCAGTAAAAACCACCTCCGGATACAGGGTTGGAAAAATGCCATGAAACGGTGGTCACGCCTCCACGTTCATAGGTATCCACCACGTTTTTCCTCAAGGCTTCTACATTCCTCTGTATCCGCTCCTCGTTCCCTCCGGAAAAGCCACTGATATCCACACCGATCACCGCCGGGTGTGAACCACATACCGACTTCACATCCGAGCGGTCCTCGTCGCCCCTCCAGCCATGACCGTATTCGGTGGCATGCTGGTGACCGAAAAGGGTTTGATTTTCAGAGAGTTTAGCCAGGTTCATGAACAGCGCCCTGGTTTCTGCAGTGGCCTTTTTATCCACCATCTCTGATCTGGGGTCTGTTGAGGAACAGGATAAACATACTGGTATCAAAAGCAACCCGGAAAGGTATAAGATGTGTCTTTTCATTTAGAATGATTATGGAATAGAACACGAATGTACATCATTTTGATGCAATTTATATTTTAGCGCTTTCCAACTTATTATGAACCCCATGATTTATAAGAATACCCTTACTGCGATTCGTCTCATTTTCACCCTTATATTGGTCCTGGTCACCACGTCATTGTTTGCACAGGATCCAGGATTCTTCCTGGATGACTGGCAGGAAAGGTCCGCAGTCTTCCCCTCCCATGAGATGACTGAAAAACCATGGAAAGCAGCCACTGTGAATGTAAAGGTGGAGATGGACAGTGTGGTGAATAAGATACCCCACCTTATTTTCGGGAACAATGCCGTTACCTATGGCAAAGCCCTGATAGAAAATGCAAGGGCCATAAGCGATTTAACCAATCTGAAGCCCAATGTGCTGCGATGGCCTGGCGGGAGCTTGTCCGATCACTACTTCTGGAATGCTTCTCCCTCAAGCAAGCCTGGTGATGTTCCGGAAGATTTCAACGTCTGGTACGGTATGGATTCCAACTGGGCCATGTCGCTGGATGAGTATTATGATCTTCTGGAGGAGACGGGCAGTACAGGTATCATCTGTGTGAACTATGGATATGCCCGGTACGGATTGAGCGCAGATCCTGTTGCTGCAGCAGCACACATGGCAGCAGAGTGGGTACGTTACGATAAGGGCCGGACCAGGTACTGGGAGATTGGCAATGAGAATTATGGCAGCTGGGAAGCGGGATATGAGATCGACCAGTCGGTCAACCAGGATGGCCAGCCCAAAAGAATTTCAGGAAAACTATATGGAGAGCACTGCCGGGTATACATCGATTCCATGCGGATCGCAGCCGCCGAAGTGGGAAATGATATCAAAATCGGGGTGGTAGCCTATGATTCCGAGGAGTCATGGGATGCCCTTTCATCAGTCTGGAACGAAGAGATGATGCCCGAAGTAGGGCATATGGCCGATTTTATTGTGGTCCACTCCTACTTCACACCCTATGCTGAAAATTCATCAGTCTCCACCATATTGAATTCCCACCATGTGCCGGGAGATATGATGGACGTCATTGTGGCTGACATGGCCGAAGCGGGACAGGAGATGATTCCGGTTGCCATGACCGAGTGGAATATTTTTGCAGTGGGTTCCAAACAACAGGTTTCCTACATCGCCGGAATGCACGCCGCTCTTGTCCTGGGTGAATATGTGATCAACGATTACGGAATGGCATCCAGGTGGGATCTGCTTAACAATTGGGCTGAAGGCGACGACCACGGCCTGTTCTCCACGGGCGGAGAGCCGGGCGTAGATCCCCTCAATCCAAGGCCCGCCTTCTTCTACATGTTCTACTGGCAGAAGTACCTGGGCGATCGCATGGTGGCTTCTTCTGTGGAGGCAAACAACGATGTAATAAGCTATGCATCCTCCTTTTCATCAGGCGATTGCGGGATGGTCCTGATCAACAAAGGAAAAACCGAACAGATTGTTGCGGTGGAGATCGACAGCATGGAAGTGGGTAAACGGTATTATACCCATACCCTCACCGGCGGATCGGACAATGGCGATTTCTCCAGGAAGGTATACCTCAACGGGTACGGCACCGATGAAGAAGGTGGTGGTCCGGACGAATATGAAAGCATTAAAGCCCTTGCCTCTGAAACCAAGGGAGGCATCAGGGTAGAACTGCCGCCACTGGGCACGGTATACCTTTTGGTCGAAAAAATGGAGCTGGCCTATGCCTCTTCAAAAGTAGAAAAGGATCCACAGGTGGTGGATGTCACCTTTACCAGGGAAGTGGATTCAGTGGGAACACCTTCGGGATTTATCATCGCCGCAAACGGAACAGACACCCTGGATATTGACACTGTGCAGATCGACCCGATCCATACCCGAGTGCTCCATATCCACCTGGAACAGCCGGTGCTTAATACCGATGTGGTGACCATTTCATATGATGGAATGAATGTGAGGGCTATGGACGGAGAGATGCTTAAAGCCTTTTCCGGAGAAACCGCAGACAACCTGCTTCCCGGTTCTGCCCCGGTGGTTAAAAAGGCATATACAAATGAGGCCGGTACTGAGGTGCACCTCTCCTTCCTGAAAGATATGCAGCTCCAGGGAGCAACACAGGCGAATTTCAATCTGCACGCCCTGGCTGATCAGGATTCTACACTGAGCCTGTCCGGAGTAATAATCGATACAGCAGATGCAAAGAAAATCATCATCAGCTCCGCGGACCCGCTTTTTGCAGAACATCAACTGTTTATCTCATATGCTGGCGCTGAAATTATATCCTCTGATGGAGGTATCCTTGCCTATGTGGATAGCATGGAGGTTGAGAACAACGCCCCCGGATTTCCTCCGGAAGTCCTGCTGGCCAAAGTCAACCCCCTGGGCTCCGGGGTAGAAGTGACCTTCTCCAAGAACATGTTGGATCTTTCAGCCCTGGCAGAAGCATTCAGTATAACAGTGGATGGCCAAACCAGGGCCATCACGGAAATCACATCTGAAGAGAACGGAGCATCCATCTACATCGAGGGATCCCTCTTTGCAGAGGAGGAAGTAGAGCTGAGCTACAGCGGGACAGCAGCCATATCCGAGGACAGGGGCGTACTGGCAATATTCACCGATCTGGCGGTTACCAATGATCTTATTCCCCCTTATGTCTTTGAAATTCCAGGGGTGATTGATGCCGAGAATTATATGTACAACTTCGGCATCGAATGTGAGGCGTGTGGCGATGCTGAAGGAGGACAGAACCTGTGCGGCATTGACCCGGGCGATTATGTGGATTTCCGGATCCATGTGACCCGGACTGGCGAATACAAATGCATCATCAGAACAGCCGCCATGAAATCCACCGGGTACATCAGGATTCAGACTCCGTTTTTGGAGACAGTAGACCGGAAATGGGTCAAAATCCCGCTCACCGGCGGATGGCAGACATGGTCTTCGGTACCCACAAGCTTCAGCCTGGAAGAGGGAATTCAAACCATCAGACTTTATGCCCAGACAGATGGATATAACATCAACTGGCTGAGTCTTGAACCCGATACCGCCACCCATGTGGAGGACGTCCAGGTGGAAGAGATCTCCATATATCCCAATCCTGCGGCCGGACACATCACCATCAAGTCAGGAAGCAAAGGAATCTCCGGCATATCCATTGTGGACATCACAGGCAGCGAGGTGCTGCGCAGGGAATATGACACCCCATTTTTTAGTAAAACGCTGGACCTGGATCTACCTGCCGGATTGTACCTGGTAAAAGTGAGGACGGGAAGCAGTGCCAGAGTTTCCAGGCTGATTATACGGTAGGTCTTAGAGCCTGACTGCAATTTTCTTGAAAAGATGGTGCGAGCGGGAGCTTGCTGAAAGGAATATGATTCCCGCCGGAAGCTCACTTTTTGAGATCCGGATTTCGGTATACCCGGCATGGCCTGTTGTGCTCTGGGTGTGGATGGTTCTTCCTCCCATATCAAAGACCTGGATGAAACAGGGTTCTCCACCCGGTGCGTGAATGCCGATGATCAGGCTGTGCCCGGCGTCCAGGAGGCTGGTTGACAGCATACCGGCATCCTGTTCCATCAAGTGATCCGGTATAGAATCCGCACGCACAGTGATGGACGCGGCTGGCCCGGTCCCAAATCCTTCTCTGGCTGCCCTGACAGAGAGTTGACCCTCTCTGAAATCCATATCAAAATCAAGCAGAACCTGTCTGGTACTGCTTGCACCTGCGGCCCCGTCAGGCAGATCCCACATGTAGGTGTCGGCATTAAAAACCTCAGGCACTGCATATTCGATGGCGCTGCCACCCTGCGGAATGTTTGCCGGGCCCATAACAGAATCCGGCGCAGGGGGGACGCTGTAATACGCAATGTCCTGGAGGACCAGTTCTGAATCCAGGGGCACCAGTAAAGTCTCAATAGAGTCGGGGGCATGCACACGGATCAACAGATAGTTCTCATCCACCACTTCACCCATGCCAGAGGAAAGGAGCATGACATTGTCCCTCTGGTCATAAAAGGCGCTAATGGCATCCGGATTTCCCCCCACATCACCTGAAATGACGTAGAAGTTCTTCTCTGACTTGCCTGTAAGCATCGGATGAAGGTCCTCCCAGTAGTTGGAATAAGCCACTACCTGGTCATAGCGGGAACGGCTATTACTCTTCACCCCCACATACTTTTCATCGCTGTTCCAGATTACCTCGTGGAAGAAGATAAAGATATTCCTGGTGCTGTCCCCGACCTGGACGATTTGATCATTTAAAAATTCCAGTTGCCCGGGAGATATGGACCGATCTCCTTCCGTACTGTTCAAAACAACAAATAGTTCTTTCTGCCAATAAAAAGAATAGTAGGTGCCCCCGAATTTGTCTTCAAATACCTGCCAACCAATATCGTTGTCACCGTGGTTTCCCATGACATAGTAATATGCCAATCCTATGGAGTCCAACTCATTTTCCACCTGCTGCCAGCTTTCCGGAGTGCTGTGATTTACGATATCACCGGTAAGCACGATGAAAGCCGCTGTAGAATCATATCCTGCATCCAGGCTGTTCAGAAAAGGGGGATGGAGCCCGAGGTTTTCACCCCCATGGGCACCATAGGCATGGCCGGCCACGATAAAGGCATAGGAGGAATCCGTCTGTGCCCTCAAGGATGGGGAAAAGCAGAGCAGCAAAACCAATACCGCCAGCACCGACCTTCCAGACCTTTGCATCCATTTCATTCCCAACATCATTCACAATTAAAAACGAAAACCTGACCTGTCCTCCATCATCAGGGTGATAAAGCTGTTGGCTTCCAGGAAGATGGTGGTTTGACCGTTTCGCACCCACCCTGCCCTTGCCTCGGCCATGCTGCTTCTTTCGTTGGTAACATACATCCTGATGGACCTCGCATTAGAAGGCAGACCTTTCAATGTGATTTGCCTTGAAGCCCCATTGTTGACGATGTGAATGACATACTTCCCCTTATCATAATCGCCCAGTCCGGTCGAGATGATTTGGGCATTGTCCGACTCCACATTCATGGCAAACAGTCCTTCGGGTACATCGGCAATCTGCTTGAAATTCCAGAAGCGCTGGGTGGGCATCAGGGGTTCGTTCACATGACCAAAGGAGCCCCCTCCACTCATGGGAGAGTAATCGGAGGTAAGCTGCCACTGAAGGATGGATTCAGGTTGACAGATCTTCAGGATCCTTACATAGAGATTCATTTCCTCCATGGCATACATGGGTTCCTTGAAAATATCGGGATACCTCCATGCCCCCGCATCCATGCTTCCCTCACCCACCAGCAGGGGCACCTTCATTCGCTCAGCAGCTGCGGCCCATCGCTCCAGGTTTTCATCGGTATAACCTCTCCAGGAGTGAAATGATACAGCGCCAATATAGGGATGGGTGGCCTTGTCTTCCATGGCTGCATTTACAAAGGGCCATCCGTTGCCGTCAGCTGTATCCCCCAGCAATAATTTGGTTTTGATGCCCCTTGATTTCAGGTGGGCCCCCAATCCTTTGATCAACATCGCATGCTCTTCGGGCGTCTGCCGCACATTGATCCCCAGATCCGATTCGTTGAACGAGAACATGGCAAACTCAAAGCCATATTCGTCCTTCACATACTGGATGTAGTCCCCAATAGATTGATAAATCTGTTCAGCCTTCTCCTGATTCAGCGGGTTCCCCCTGAGTCCATCGGTACGCGGGCCCCAGCCAAAGGGCCCGGTAATGGCCCACCTGGGAGCAGACCAGTCGGAAAGAATCACCGGCATGCCCAGTTTGTGCAGCCGGGCAGCCATCTCCATGGCAGCTTGGACACGGGAATTCAACTCACCGGCCTTCGCTTTGGCCATGGGATCATCCCCCTCCTCGGGGTGCCAGAAGCGCCAGGGCATTTCTACCCGGCCCCATCGTACATCCATGTTCTCGAGACAATAATCGATCACAGCAGGATCTGCATCCGGGTTTTGCAGCCGGAAGTTACCACCAAATCCGGTGAAAGGTCTGCCCACCACACTGGTATCCAGGGTGAGCACCGCGGGCGAGCGATCCGCCACGCCGGTCGCACTGATAAAAAACGATTTAAACGCCGAAGAACCTTTCTCCATCTCTCCTGTTTTCAGGGCAAAAAAGATCCTGATGGGCGCATGGGGATCAGCAGGGTCTTTCGTGACAATCATGCGGGTCAGACTATTCATGGTGACCTCCAGCTCTCTTTTCTCTCCTGCGATCAGGAATCCTTCGGCCGACCCTCTCAGAATTTCATCCGGACGTGAAGGGATCTCAACGGGTATCCGGGGACTCTCACCTTTCATTCTGATGGTTGAAACCTTATATTTTGACGATGGAAGCTCCAGCATAAAGAAGGTTCCGACAAGGGCCGTATCCACTTCGTTTCGAAAGTTGATCCGCACATTGGCCCGTCCGGCCCCCAGGGCCTCCACCGATTGATCAAAGTAAAAATCATCAAATGAGATATAGGTATGCTGCGTATTGTCCACCCTTCGGTACTGGTAGCTTCCCTTCTCCTTGGCTGTTTGGGTCAAATCGGACCAATCGCTTCCTACAATTCCCAGGGAGCTGTTCAGTTCCATGATCTCGCCATCGAGCCTGATGCCGCTGATGTTTCCCCAGGGATATACCTCGGGCTGGGCGAAAAGGCTTGTTGCACTGAAAATAAGTGATGTGAAAATGATCAGTCTGGTGTTTTTCATAACAATGGTTTGGATGATGGGATTTTGATGATGGGGTATATTTGTGGAGATAAGAATGTCCCGCTTAAACGTCGCCGATATGCTCTTTGAAGGGGCTGTCTGAGAGTATCTCTATGGCTTTCTGGTAATCGCTTTTGCTTACCTCCAGATGGAGTGTCTCAAAAGTGTTTGATCCCATAAACACACCCATTACCGCAGAGGCCGGGTTTTCTGATACCAGCACGGTGTAGATATCTGATGCTTCAAGCAGGATCTGGATCTGTTCCGCCATGATCCTGTCATTCGTTGAAAGCAATACCTCAGTATCATTTTTTGTCATAATATGCCGCAGATTATGATTAGCAATATGGAAAGATACGGAATCCATGGCTTTTATGTTAAAATGTCCTAAAACACAGGACACAGTCCGGGAGAAAGCCGCCATCAGGATCAATATTCACTATCTTTGGGTCCAACAAATCCATTTTAACATATTAACAATCACATGAAAAAGTTCTTTCGATTCTTTATTGTGCTTGCATTGATGCCCCTGGTTTCCATGCAGGCAGCAGATGAAGCCAGGCTGCTTCGTTTTCCCGCCATCCATGGCGACCAGATTGTATTCTCTTATGCAGGAGACCTGTTCACTGTGGACAGTGAAGGTGGACTGGCCCGCAAGCTCACCAGCCATAACGGTTATGAAGTGTTCCCGCGTTTCTCTCCCGATGGAAGTCAGATCGCCTTTACCGGACAGTATGACGGCAACACCGAGGTATTTGTTATTCCGGCCGAGGGCGGATCACCCAAACGGCTCACCTATACAGCAACCCTGGGAAGGGATGATATCTCCGACCGCATGGGACCCAACAACCTGGTCATGGACTGGACTCCCGACGGGAAGTATATCACCTTTCGTTCGCGCAAGCAGTCCTTCAACTCTTTTGTGGGACAGCTTTTTAAGGTCCCGGCCGAAGGCGGACTCAGCGAGGAACTTCCCCTGCCATACGGTGGATTCCACAACTGGTCTGACGATGGAGAGAAGATCGCATACAACCGGATCTTCCGCGAGTTCCGTACCTGGAAATACTACAAAGGCGGCATGGCCGATGAGGTATGGATTCATGATTTCACAACAAGTACAACCACAAAGGTTACGGACAATGGTGCCCAGGATATTATTCCCATGTGGGTCGGAGAAAACATCTTTTTCCTTTCGGACCGCGACCGCACCATGAATATGTTTGTGTACAACACAAGCAGCGGTCAAACAAGCAAAGTGACCAACTTCACCGAGTTTGATGTGAAGTTTCCCTCCCTGGGAAAAGACCAGATTGTATTTGAAAACGGCGGATTCATCTATAAACTGGATGTGAAGAGCAAGGAGTATGAGAAGGTGAAGGTGGAGATCGCCAATGACTATGCCTACAGCCGTACCGAGTTGAAAGATGCCAGCCAGAGCATCAACAGCATCGACCTTTCGCCCAATGGCGAACGTGCCCTGTTTTCGGCCCGCGGTGAGATTTTCACCGTTCCGGCCAAGCATGGCGTTACCCGCAACCTGACCAATAGTCCGGGTGCCAACGACCTCTATGCAAGCTGGTCTCCCGACGGCAAGAACATTGCCTACTTTTCCGACAAAACCGGAGAGTATGAACTCTACATCCAGAAGCAGGACGGATCGGAAGATCCCGTGAAACTGACCACAGGGTTCAACAACTTTCCCTATGACCTGAGATGGTCGCCGGACAGCAAAAAGATCCTATTCAGCGACCGCGCCTTCCGCCTCCAGTATGTGGATGTGGCAACAAAGGCCAGCAAACTGGTTAAAAAATCTGTCAGACATGAACTGAACGATTTCGACTGGTCGCCCGACAGCAAGTGGATCGCCTATTCAGAAAATGACGCCAATGGAGTTGGCGTGATCCAGCTCTATAGCCTGGAGAGCGGTGTGGCAACTCCTGCCACGGATAACTGGTACGAGTCAGGCAATGCAAGGTTCTCCCCCGACGGGAAATACCTCTACTTTGTCTCCTTCAGGGATTTCAATCCCACCATGTCGAACGTCGAACTGAACTTTGCGTTCACCGACATGGCCAAGGTGTATATGATCACCCTGGCCAAGGATACTCCCTCTCCCTTTGCGCTTGAAAACGATGAGGTCAAGATTGAAGAAGCTCCTGCAGAGGAAGCTGATGCGAAAAAAGGGAAGAAAGAGAAAGGTGACAAAGATGCAAAGGATGAATCCGCTGAAAAGGAAGAGGTAACAACCAAAATTGACCTGGACGGGCTCAACTCCAGGATCATTGTTCTTCCGGTGGAAGCCATGAACTATTTCAATGTTCAGCCCGCCGAGGGAAAAGTATACTACATGGCCGCCAGCGACAATGGCATGGCCACCAAAGTATTCGACCTGAAGTCGAAGAAAGAGTCAGAGCTGGGCTCCGGCCTGATGTATACCCTCTCTCCCAGCAAGGAAAAGATGATCGTTCGCCAGGGCGGTAAGTATAGCATCATTGATCCTCCCTCAGGCAAGGTGAGCATGGATGAGCCCATGGACCTCTCCGACATGCAGGTGATGACCGATTACAGGCAGGAGTGGAAGCAGATTTATGATGAGGCCTGGAGGCAGATGCGTGATTTCTTTTACGTGGAGAACCTGCACGGGGTGGACTGGGAAGCCATGCATGACAAGTATGAGGTGCTGGTCCCCCATGTGAACCACCGCAACGACCTCACCTACATCATCGGGGAACTGGTGGGCGAACTCTGCGTGGGCCACGCCTATGTGAATTCACCCCCCGCCAGCGGTGTTCCTGCCAGGATCCAGACCGGTTTGCTGGGGGCGAAGCTCAGCAAGGATGTTTCGGGCTATTTTAAAATCGAAGAGATCCTCAAAGGGGCCAACTGGAGTTCCACCCTGCGCTCACCACTTACCGAGGTGGGTGTGAATGTGGGTGTGGGTGACTACATCACAGCTGTGAATGGTACATCCACCAAAGAGATGAAGGATATCTATGCATCGCTGGTGAACACAGCCGGAAAAACCGTGAAGCTGACCATCTCTTCGGATGCATCCGGAAACGGTGCACACGATGAACTGGTGAAGCCCATCGACGACGAAGCTGGTCTCTATTACTACAAGTGGGTCCATGGCAATATCGACAAAGTGAACCAGGCCACCGACGGGCAGATCGGCTACATCCATATTCCCGATATGGGGATAGGCGGATTGCAGGAATTTACCAAGTACTACTATCCACAGCTTCAGAACAAGAAGGGCCTGATCATCGATGACCGTGGAAACGGTGGTGGATTTGTGTCCCGCACCGTTGTGGAAAGACTGCGCAGGGAGCTCTCCTTTGTGTTCCACAGGCGTGGAGTACAGGAAGGTGCCCCGGTACCCGACGGAACCGTTTACGGTCCCAAGGTGCTGTTGATGAACTATGCTTCTGCCTCGGATGGCGACCTCTTCCCCTACCAGTTCAAGAAGAACAAGCTTGGAACCACCATCGGGACCCGTACCTGGGGAGGTGTTGTGGGCATCCGCGGTGCCTACGAGTTCATGGATGGCGGCCAGATGACCAGGCCCGAATCCGGTTCACACTCGGCCGAGGAAAGCAAGTGGATCATCGAGAACCACGGTGTGGAACCCGATATCTATATCGACAACGATCCTGCCAAAGAGTATGCCGGTGAAGACGAGCAGCTCAACAAGGCCATCGAGGTGATTTTGACCCAGCTTGACCAGTATGCCCCACCGCCACCCAAGGCACCGGGGAATGATAAGAGTGGGAAATAAGCCTTCCCTGAGAATTTTAAGAACCGCCCTGCACTTCGTAGGGCGGTTTTTTTTACATTGCAAAAGCATGGACGCAAACATCAGCCCCACAGATCGCAGCAGGGACTCCAGGAGACTGATCCTTTTCTTAATCATCCTCACCTCCTTCATCAATCCCTTCCTGGGTGCGGCCATCAACATTGCCCTGCCCTCCATCAGCGAGGAGTTCTCCATGGGTGCAGTGGGTATGAGCTGGGTGGCCATGGCCTTCCTTCTCTCTTCAGCTGTCTTCCTGGTCCCCCTGGGCAAGCTGGCAGATATCAAGGGACGTAAGAAGGTCTTCTTCTGGGGCAATGTGATCATTACCTTTGCCTCCCTGTTTTGCGGCGTGGCCTCCTCCGGGGGCATGCTCATCGCCCTTCGGGCTGTCCAGGGCATTGGCAGCGCCATGGTATTCGGCACAGGCATGGCGATTATCACTTCAGTCTACCCGCCCAAAGAACGTGGCAAGGCCATTGGGATCACAGTTACCTCGGTCTATGTTGGGCTTTCCCTGGCTCCCTTCCTGGGAGGGATCCTCACACAGTACCTGGGATGGCGCAGTATTTTCTATGCCACCGTGCCCTTCGGCCTGCTGATCATCTGGATCACCTGGAGGTATATCAAGGAGGAATGGGCCGATGCGAAAGGTGAGAAGTTCGACCTCACCGGATCGGTGGTCTACCTGCTTTCCATGTCGGCCTTCATGTTTGGTTTTTCACGGTTGCCAGACCCGTCGGCCATCGTACTCACGGCAACCGGATTTATGGGATTGGTGGGATTTATTCTCCTGGAGAAGCGGCTCACATACCCGGTCTTCAACATCAGGCTTTTTAGCTCCAACAGGCTCTTTGCCTTCTCCAACCTGGCAGCATTGATCAATTATGCCACCACCTTTGCCATTACCTTTTTGCTGAGTCTTTACCTGCAGTATATCCTGGACCTGTCTCCTCGTGATGCAGGGATTATCCTGATTACCCAGCCGGTTTTCATGGCCATCGTGGCATCCATTTCGGGTAAACTTTCAGACACCCACGACCCGAGGATCCTGGCCTCCATTGGCATGGGGATCATAACAGGCGGACTGGTCCTGCTGACCTTTCTGACCCAGCAATCCTCCATCACCTATATGGTCATCATCCTGGCCACTGTGGGTATTGGTTTTGGTATGTTCTCTTCTCCCAACACCAACGCCATCATGGGTTCGGTGGATAAAAAATACCTGGGGATCGCCTCCGCCACTGTGGGTACCATGCGGCTCACGGGTCAGATGATGAGCATGGGGATCGCCACCCTGATCCTGCAGCTCTTTATTGGAAACGACATTATTTCAGACAGCAATGCAGCCCGCTTCATGACCAGCATGAAAACCACCTTCATGATTTTCGTAGTCCTCTGCATCCTGGGAATCTTCGCCTCCCTGGCGAGGGGTAAGACCTCTCGTTAATTTGTTATTAATTGAAAAGAATTAATTGCATATCTTTGAATAAAGATGAATTTACATGAATAAAAACCTCATCATATCCAGAATAAAGCATACCATTCGCAGCAATGATCCGGGGGCTGATGCATTTCTCTTTGGCTCGAGGGCCAGAGGCGATTATAGGCCGGATTCTGATTGGGATATTCTTATTCTTGTGGATTCGCAAAAGGTTACCAATGAAATTGAGGACAAATTTCGTGATGGCCTATATGATATTGAATTAGAGGCGGGACAGATCATTTCTACTTTCATTTACTCCAAGGAGTCCTGGAAGAGTAATTTGAAATACTCACCCATCTATAATGATATTGAAAACGAAGGGATTCCTCTATGACAATCGACAATCAAAAAGAATACATTCAATACCGATTGAAGAAAGCTGAAGAATCATTTGATGATGCCCTTCTTCTGGCTGAGAACAACAGATGGAATTCTGTTGTGAACCGCCTTTATTATTCATGTTTTTATGCGGTTATCGCTCTTTTATTATCAAAGGAAATAAAAACTACCACCCATGATGGCTGCAGAACACAGCTTGGACTAAATTTCATAAAGCCTGGCATAATTGATAAAGAGTATGGAAAGTTATATTCTAAGCTATTTGACTTCAGGCAAAAAGGAGATTATGGTGACCTGTTTGATTATGACAGAGATACAGTAGGCCCATTGATTGAATCAGCCAGAGATTTTATTGGTGAAGTGAAACGACATATTTAGTTTCCTTCTAAAATCAACCATAGTGATCAATGACGGATCACCAGGGCCGTATAGGGTGCCGGTGTTTCGTATGTGAAGACTCCCGGTTCCACGATTCGTTTCTCCAGTACCTCCATGTTCCAGGTGTCCAGGACCTCCATGGTGTAATCTGATTCACCGGAGAGATTCAGCTCAATAACCTGGGCCGAATCGGCCACGTAGGCCATATAATAATCACCCTCCTTGACGAAAGTATGAATGTTGGTCCCACGGTTCCATGGTTCTCCCTGGTCGGAAAATGCCGGAGTCATTTCAAACACCGGGGCCTGCTCCATCACCGTCCTGAAAAAAGCGATCCGCTCAGGGCTCTCGCCCACAAGCAATCCGCCCTTGCCCCACCACCTTACTTCGGTGGAATCATCGGCCTGGTTCACATAGGTATCCCCATGGGTGGGATAGCCACCACTCAGACCGGCCATCCAGAAATAACTGGTCATCTCCTCTCCACTCATGTTTCCCCACGAGGAGGAGACATCGCCTTCATAGCGCATCTCATCGAAGAGCAGCGGTTTATGATACATTTCACGCCACCTGATGGCATTGTGAAACTCGTGGGTCTGGGTACAGGTATGGGTGATCCATGGCCGGGTGTGGTCATAGAAATGGTCCTCGGATCCGTACCAGTTGTGGATCCCTCGAAAACGGTTGTGGGGATCCTCGTTTTGCAGTTGGGTTCCGATCCCCTCCCAGTCGATGGCCTCTTTGATTTCGGGCACATCCCATTCATTGGCCAGGGACCACCACACGTTGCGGTAGGCAGAGATCCGCGCGATCATGTAGCGTACATAACGCTCATTGAGTTCATGCCCCATCAGGTAATATCCCCATGCCTCATCGTAGGGGTGAAAGAGGATCACATCGGCCTGGATACCCATCTCCAGGAGCTGTTCCACCCGTAGGTCGAAGTTCTGGAAAAATTCAACCTGGAGACTTGTATAGTCTCTCTCCCCATCTTTTAATGTATAGGGATGAATCCAGGGTTCCGTTTCATTGCCATAGCGGTAGTGTTTGGGAAAGACACACATCCGGATCTTGTTGAAGGGTGCTTCGGAGAGCGTTTCAAGGGTCTTTTCCTGAATGGACTGCTTCACACTGGTCCACTGGTAGGCTGTTGTCCCCACGCTGTAGAAAGGTGTTCCGTCGGCATATTGCAGGTAGAAAGTGTTGACTATTCTCAGAGGACCATGGTTGTCCACATCGGGAGGGATGCACCGGAAAGAACCTACCTGTCCATTCAGCTCCTCTGCGCTGCTCTCAGTAACGTATGACCAATCGCCAGTTTCTCCCGGGGAGAAGCGGATGCGGTACACATCATCCCCGTCATAAAACCCTGGTACCTTAAGGCTCGTTTCTCCCTTACTAAAAGTCGCACTCAAATCTACTTCCATGTAGGGGTTCCCGTCGGAAGGACCTGTAAAGACCACCTCAAACACATCCCATTGCTCAACGTTTACAACATTTTTTTGTGTATTACATCCGGCCAGAAGGGCAGCGATGATCATAGCTGGAATAATTTTTTTCATCTTGTTGGGATTAATTAAATCAAAGTCTTCAATATACCTCATTATTGGATCAGAATCAATTTCAGCACCTGCCTCCTTTGCCCCGTTCTCAATTCACAGAAATAGATTCCAGGCTCCATGCTTTTTGCACTCCAATCAACCTCATGCTGATCTGCAAGCTGTTTTTCATTCACTAGATTGGCTACGATCCGTCCGGAAAGATCATAGATGTTCAGCTCAACATTGCTGACCTGCGGCAGGTGATAAGTGATCATAGTGCGGGAATGAAAGGGATTGGGGTAGTTCCAAAATAGATTCTCATCGCCTTCTTCAACAGAATAATTCTGACCAGTCCCTGTATTGGTTGAAAATTCCGTCTTTAAGTAAAAGACCGTTATCACCCACTGCCCAACCATAACCTTCTGCAAGATGGAGTGCATTCAGCTTCGCAGAAAGACCATCTTTAATCACGTTCCAGTTCATTCCTCCATCAAAGGTTTCCAGGATTACTCCCATCTGCTCGATATCTTCTCCCACTGCTAATCCATGAAGGGAATCAGAAAAATGCAGATCATGAATCAGGTATGGCAGATCAGGAACCTCTGTCCAGTGAAGCCCTCCGTCCACAGTAACCAACATAATGGGCAGGAAATCTTCGTAATCGCTGTATCCACCAGCTACCCATCCAAATTCTTCATCGACAAACAGCACCTTATTCAAGGGTAGAGTGGTTCCTGATTCAAGTGTCTCGCGCCCCTCCTCTTCTGAATACTTAATCATAAGTCCTCCATCACCAACAACATAACCCGTGTTTTCATTTATAAAATACAGCGAGTTAAAATAATTGAAATAATCTAGTCTATTTTTGTATTTCAAATCCCATGTAGTGCCACCATTCTTCGTTTTAAGAATTTGTGTTTGGTACACCATCCAACCAACGGAACGATTCAGCAGATGCATATCTCGGACATCTATACTTTCATTCAAACTCCAGTCCGCTCCCCCATCTGAGGTAGTATATACAGACTCACCGGAAACACTGCTCATGAATCCAACTGATTCAGTTACAAAATAGATTTTGTTGGGAGTAAGCCCGGGAATATACGAATAACTCCATGTATTCCCCCCATTCTCAGTCAATTGGAGAATTGCAGTATTATGCCCATGTAAGCCATATTGTATCCCTGATATCATTCCATTTTCCCTATTCATAAAATGAACATCTGTAAGTGGCCACGAAAAATTAAGGAGTTTCCAATGATCACCCCGGTCACTACTCTTCAATATGTAGCTCCAACCGAACATATCATTATAAAAAAGAAATGCTATTCCATCAACAATGTGCATTCTATATAAAATCAAGACGATTCAATTTCATATGATCCGTAGGCTTCCATGTAGTCCCTTCGTCGGTACTTTTTACAATGCTATTGTTATCGATAGCTATCCAGGTATCGCAGTCAATTAAATGACAGGAATGTACCTGGCCCAGGCTATCACTGATTACCGACCAAGTGCTAAAGGTGTCAGTAGTTTTGTAAATATATTCCCCACCAATTCTATCAGCCACAAAATATCCTTTGTTTCCATCAAAAAGTTTGATCCTGCTGACATTCATCCCGACATCAATTTTATCCCATGTTTTCCCTCCGTCAAAGGTTCTGAAAGATGTTCTCACCCTCTACAACTATCCCTGTATCAGCATTAAAGAAACATGCGGAGTAATAATATGATCCAAAAGAGGGAGTTATAGCTTCCCAGCTTGATCCCCCATCACGTGACTTTATAATAAACTCATAACCAATGGCGTAGACGATATCCCCCGAGAATACAACCAATTCACACAATCTGCTGAAATTTTCCTTTGTGGAAACCAGGTCAAACCGCCATCCAATGTTTTCAAAATATAGAGGTCATAAAAAGTATCTTCCCCGAGAGGGTTATCTGTCCAATCTCCAATAGCCCACCCAACGACCTCATCATAAAAATCTACATCATAAATGGCAATTATGTCGGAATATTCATGTTGCCAGCACCCAGTTTTCACCCCCATCAATTGTCTTGAAAATTCCTTTTGCTCCGGCAACCCAACCAGTATCTCTGTTAATGAAATCAATGGCCCCGAAACCAGAACCAATTCCTTCATTTACAATTTCCCACTGATCCTGGGCGCTGACTGGAATAAGCAATAAGAATGATGTGATGGTTGCTAGGAGGTAGTTTTTCATGATGACGAATTATTCAATTAATATCATTTTCATCACCTGTCTCATTTTCCCTGTTCTCAACTCACAGAAATATACCCCGGGTTCCATGCCTTCTGCATTCCATTCCACATCATGTTGCTCAGCTGCTTGCATTTCATTCACCAGGTTGGTTACTATCCGTCCGGAAAGATCATAGATGTTCAGCGCAACATTGCTTACCTCCTGTAGCGGATAAGTGATCACAGTTCGGGAATGGAAGGGATTGGGGTAGTTATAGAAATGATCAACTTCCGGAGTTATTGAAAACTCAGGTATCGATGTGTAAAGCGAATCATATTTTACAAGCATAAGTCCGTTATCTCCAACAGCCCAGCTCATGCCATCTTTTATATGGAGGGCTCTTAAGGGTCCGGAAAGGCCATCCATCATCACATTCCAGTGATTTCCCCCGTCTTCTGTTTCCAGTATCACTCCACATCCAGATCTGCCAACATCAAAGGAGGTCGTCCCGCCTCCACATCCTGCCTCGAAATTTTCTCCCACAGCCACTCCATGAAGTGAATCAGTAAAATGAATATCATGAATCAAATATGGGATATCCGGGATCTCCATCCAGCTGTTTCCTCCATCTTCAGTCTTTAGCATAATGGACATATAACCCTCATCAAAGCCGTAATAACCACCTGTTATGATACCATGATCCCTGTCTGCGAAGAATATATTGATTCAAAGGGAGGGATGTTCCTGACTCAATGATCTCCCATTCTCCATTTTCAGAAAACCTCAAAATAGTGCCCTCATATCCAACACCAAAACCTGAACTATTCATCAACAAAGCAAAATAAGAGATACTTGTTGGATATAACATTTTTTGCCATGTTTGACCACCGTCTATTGTTTTAAACATATACTCCCCCCATTTTCATTTATAGCGTCGCCGATAGCCCAGCCTATAGAATCATTAATCATACTTAATCACCAATGCTCCAAAACATTGTATCAGCATCCCAATTTTCTCCGCCATCTAAGGTGGAATACATTCCGCTGAAGGCTGGCACATTTGTCCCATGCCTTACGTCTATAAATCCTTTCGACTCATTTAAGAAATGCATTCCGGTAGGGCCGGAATTGGGGATACATTCAATATCCCAGGTTTTTCCTCTGTCTTCAGTTTTTAGAATAGCTCCCCATGCATAATGCACAGTTGCATGCCCGCCTACTATAAACCCTTCTCCCGATTTACAAAATGCACATCTTTTAATGGTATCGTCATCCCTTCTATTTGCCAATGATTCCCCTGATCTGTACTTTCCAATAAAAGCTTTGATGAAAGCCTATTTTGAGCAAAAACATATGTCACATTCTCAGTGGCATGAAGTTTATATGTCCATGAATTATCCAATTGCATATGCTCTGTCTGCATCCATGTGGTTCCTCCATCGGTGCTTTTCAAAAAATTTAGATTGATGTTTATACCATTTTGAAGGGTCTCCATGGTGTCAGCCAGAGAAATAATAACGTTTTTATCGTAATAATGACACCAATGAATGGGGTACTTATTCTCAAATAAAACCGACCAGGTTTGAAAGGTGTCGATCGTTTTGCATATAAAATATAGTCCAGAATCATCTGATGCCAGAAACGAAATTGCGGAGCTATCAATGAATTTCACATTTGATATTTCGGAAAACTCAGGGATGGATCTGGTATTCCATGTTTCACCACCGTCCGATGTTCTGAAAATGGTATTTTGATCGCCTACGACTAATCCTGTATCGGCATTATAGAAACAGGCAGAACTATACAGTGATCCGTCAGCAGGAGTAACATTTTCCCAGTTTGATCCTCCATCCATTGTTTTTAGAATACTGTCTCCAATGGCATAGACAACTCGGGGAGAAACAACTTTGAGATCATATAAGCCGTGAACTCTTTTTTGAGGGATCCAGGTCTGGCCTCCATCGAGGGTTTTTATAATCCAATATTGACAAGAGATTCCCAAACTATCACAGAGTTCTCCCCATTTCGCACATGCCCATCCAATGGAATCAGTGAGAAAATCGATCTCGTGTAATTTTGTTTTTGTGCAGATAAGTGCCCAGTTTTCAGCTCCATCAGTGGTCTTGAAAACACCCTTTTCACCGGCAATCCACCCGACATCATTACTGATAAAATCAACCGACTTGAGATCATATTCAATTCCCTTGTTCACAATTTCCCATAAACCCTGCCCACATAAGGTGATCATCATTGTAAACGATGTAATTAATGTGATAAGGATTGATCTCATGAAGTGGGATTAGTCGATTAGAATCATTTTAATCACCTCTTTATTCCACCCTGTTATAAGTTCGCAGATATAAATTCCGGGTTCCATCCCATCGGCTTTCCATTCCACCTCATACTCTATTGCAGGCTGTATTTCATTCACTAGATTGGCTACTATCCGGCCTGAAAGATCATAGATGTTCAGCTCAACATATCCGGAAGCAGACAACTGGTAGTTTATGATCGTTCTGGAATGGAATGGATTGGGGTAGTTCATCAGATCTCCATTCCCTTGATCAATTTCTTTCAAACTGGTTGTTCCAGTTGAAAAAACATATGAATCTCCACCATATTCAAACACATTGGGCTCGATCCTGTGTTTCCATGTCATCTCGACCTCATCACCATCCAATTCAACCAGTACATAGCCATGCTCCTCCTCATGAAACTGTCTAACAGGTGTCCAGCGTCCATTCTCTCCATCGTATTCTGAATCAGAAAAAATGGATCCCCCACCGGTCCCGGATGTTACGTGGTGCACATTATTTTCGGGTTTGCTGTCGCCATCATCCAGAATGGTATGATCGTAAAAATGATCATGCCCGCTGAAATAGGCTTTGGCCCCCGCATCGGTCAGGCTCTCCCAGAAGAGGTTGCGCTCTTCCGGATATACACCCATACAATTGGTATTCCGCAATTTAAAGGCTGGTTCATGTCCGGCAGCGAAAATATGTTCACGGGGCTTTGTGCTCAACAATGAATCGAGCCACTCCTGGTTGATCTTATGGGAATCTGAGTACTGGTCCAATGCAAGGAATAAGAAATTATCGTATTCAATGGCATAGGTCAGGTTCTTCTCCATCTCCGGACCGTTCTGCGGAAATGCATAGATGCCTGAAAACAACGAATCCCATGTTTCACGGCTGCCGGCATCCACATTTCCCCTGCAGGCATACACCCTGATGTTGTGGTGGGAGAGGGTATCCAGCACAAAGCGCCAGTCTTTCAATACCAGATCTTCCTCCTCAGGAGTCTCGAAGGTCTGCATTCCCAGATCACCGGTAATAAAAACAAAATCAACTTCCTCCTCAATGGCAGCAAGGGTCATTTCGTACAACATGCTCTGGCTGAAATCGGGTGAAGGAGAATAATGGTGGGCATCCCCGAACACCATAAAACGATTTATTGATGTCGACGTATATTCACTTTTCAACACCAGACCATTTTCCCCCACAGCCCATCCATAACCATCTTTAAAATGGAGTGCATTTAACCTTGCTGAAAGTAAATCGATCACTACCTCCCAATTTCGTCCACTATCAAAGGTCTCGAGAATAACACCCCTTTCCTTTCCATCTTCTCCGACCGCCCAACCATGATCGCTGTTTACAAAATAGAAATCGTTGATCAGGTAATCAATTCCAATGTTTTCCCAGTTTTCTCCGCCATCCCCGGATCGCATAAGAAGCGGATAATAACCATCATCATTGCTGTATCCGCCTGTAATCCAACCTGTATCATGATTAATAAAAGATATCTTATTCAATGGAAGACTCGTCCCCAGGGGAATTTCACTCCACCCATGCTCTTCTGTATATTTAATAATTTTCGATTTTACTTCTGTATCATAGTTTTCACAGGTAAGCCAACCATTGTATTCATCAATAAAAGAAAGGGAGGAATAACCCTCAAAAAATCCAGTTTCAACAGCATGGAATATTTTCCACTCTTCTCCCGAGAAAATTGTTTTAAATATCCCATTGAATTTGGAGTCAGGCCAAAAGCTGACAAAACCGGTTGAGTCATCAATAAAACAGATCTCCTTAACTCCGGATAAAGTATCTACAATCCAATGATCCCCAGCGTCTGAAGTTCTAAGCAAAGATCCATAATTTTTAAGGTAAAATCCAATTGAGTCAGAGATGAAGTAGCATGAAGACATCACCCAATTTCCCCCCACACCATGACTATGAATGAAATTGATGGCTTCGCCTCCTTCACTGATTTTTATTAAGCTGCCATAACTGCCATGCATGATACTTCTCCATGCCACGAGGTAACCCGTATTCTCATCAATAAAACAAACATCTTTAAAGGGGCTCGTAAGATTTAACATTGACCAATTCATTCCATGGTCAATGGTTTTCAATAGAAGAATGCTCCCTTGCCCGGATTGCCCCACCAGATAACCCGTATTGTCAGAAAAATAGAACCCGTATCTCAAGTAGCCCGGCAGATTTATTGAATTGGTATATTCCCAGGTCTGCCCTCCATCATGGCTTTTCATGATATTCCTACCCGAGCTATCCCTTATTGAGGAAATAAGTACACTATCATTGAAGAAATGAGAAGGAATGTCATATTCACTTTCATACACAACAGACCAGCTGAAGAAAGCATCTGTTGTTTTGCATAAAGAATATTCCCAGTCCTCGTTGCGGGCCAGAAAGTATCCTGTGGCATTATCCAAAAAACTTACATTATATAAATAAGTGTATTCAGATGCTATTCTGAAATCCCAGGTTTTACCGCCATCCATTGTTCTGCACAGGATGTTACCTTCGCTTACTACAACTCCAATATCAGCATTAAGAAAACTACCATTCCCGAATTCATTTCTTCCGGGAGGAGTAATGTCTTCCCAGCTCGAACCGCCATCAACAGTTTTTAAGAGATGTTGTCCATCAATAGAATTCTCAACTATAAAAACAACCCTATCTGATACCAGGTAAAAATTTACAGCAGTGTTGGCTTCCCTTTGTCGAGACCAGGTAATTCCGCCATCCAATGTGCTTAGAAAATATGTGCCAGTTGAGTCCCATGCTCCGATGGCCCAGCCAACCCAGCTATTTATAAAATCAATCTTATCGAAATTTGAAACATTACTTGGCAATGAATTCCAGTTTTCGCCCCCATCATCTGTTTTATGAATACCGTCCCTACCAGCCACCCACCCAGTAAATGCGTTTGCAAAGTCCATATTACTAATGTCAAGTCCAAATCCTTCATTCACGAATTCCCATTGATTCTGACCGCTAAGGTTGATCAACACCCAAAACGATATGAGAAAGGATATGAAAGTGGATTTCATATTGTTGGGTCTAGGGATATTGGTTTATTCGATTAAGATCATCTTTATCACCTGTCTTCCCTGACTTGTTTTCAATTCGCAGAAATAGATCCCGGAATCAAAATTATCCGCGTTCCATTCAGTTTCATGCAGACCTGCAGGCTGGCTTTCCTTAATCAGTGTGCTTACTTTCCGTCCCGAGAAATCATAGATACTCAGCTCCACATCACCGGTCTCATGGCAGCTGGTATCTGATTCTCGTGCTGGAATGGAAGGGATTGGGGTAGTTCTGAAAAAGTGTAAAACTGATTTCTGATGGATCGCTTTCTCTGACATGGGTCCAGATATTGCTTTGGCCGGGGGTGGGCTGGTGGAATGCATACCAGTTGTTTGAGCCATCGGTATACCTCCCATAAGAGATATCCGTAAGCTGATCTCCAAAGGATAATGAATCAATAAACCTGGTTTCACCATCAAGCCTTTGGACCAGTCCAAGTTGCTCTCCAGCCTGTTCAAGCCTGAAACTTAAGTGACAGGCTCCCTGTGTCGGGTCTCCATCCGCCCACAACAGGATGAATCCTCCGGCAGGAATGGTTGTTGCCTTCGAATCATACAGGGGGATCTGGTATTTGAAAGGAGAATCAAAGTTATCTGTGATAAACAGGCCACCCATATTGACTGGTTTGTCGGTGCTGTTGTATACCTCAATCCAGTCGTCAGATTCTTCGTATTCATCAGTATTTATCCCACTGTTGCTGGCCAGGAGTTCGTTGATAAACAGACCTGAGATGATCGATGCAGTGTTGGCTTTGCCAGGTGTGCCCCCATCATTGTAGCTGCTGCGCCAGTTGTAGGAGACCATATTTTCCAGCCCCAGCTCATGCAGTTCAAGGGAGGGCCCTTGTCCGTCAGGTTCCACGGGCCACCAGTACCGGGAGTTGTAATCCACAAAGTCGATCAGCTCACCCTGACCGTTATGTAACATTATACTGCCGGGTCCATCTGCCAGATTACCATCTTCCCACTGATATACTTCATATCCCTGTCCCTCGTATACACTTTTGTCCCCGGCAACCAGGAAATATTCCCCGGGGGCAACCATCGCATCCGGAAAGGTGAAATGAATATCCCCAGACAAGGCGAAATCATCCATGCTTATTTCTGAATCGCCGGCATTCACAATTTCAATGAACTCGGAACTTGTACCGGCAGCAGGATGATAATGTATTTCATTGATTCTTAGATCGGCCTGCTCAGGTTCATCAAAGGGATAGGCTCCCATATCCGGCAGTGAACCATCGGGATCATTGGGCAGGGAAGGGTTGCCGCTGTTTATGGCGGGAGAAAATTTGGCCAGATGCAGGTTGTTTATAAAGAGCGGTTCGGCGTGGATGTTATTTTCTCCGCCAGGATCGCCTGTATTGCTCAATGAATAGGATATACTGGTGCTAGAAAGAGGATCTGTATACACGGCTCGGATCCTGCTGTTGGCGATGATGCAATTTACGATATCCGAACTCCCACCACCTGAGCCTATGTTTTTTTCAAAGCATGCAATCCCAAACTGGTTTGCATAAAATGTATTGTGCTCCATGTATCCATAAGACCCGAAATCCTTAATCCCCACTCCCTGTCCGCAATTTGCAATGACGTTTCGCTTTATGATGGCTGTGGAACCGTTTCCAATGGAGATTCCCTTGTCACTGATGTTATAAATGATGTTTCCCTCAATCAGGATATCCTTTGAGCCTTCCCCCAGGTCAATCGCATCGCTGTTATCCCCGTAAAAGTTATAGATCCTGTTGCCCCGGATGATCCCATTGGATATACCGTCATAGTCGATGGCATCTGAATCATAATTATCATTCCCTTCAAGATCACAATTTTCAACCATCGCATTCTTCTGCACCCTTGATGTTGATCAGATCGCCCGCCATATGGGCTGATAGCTTACATCCCCCGATATATACATTTCCAAATTGCACAAATACGGGAGCAGCAACATCTTCCACAACCACATTCTCAAGGGAAAAGTCTGCATGATATCCGGAGATGGCGGCCCTGTCACGGTCAAAATCAGGTCCGTGGGTCGCACTTGTGATGAGTAGATTTTTAATCACAGATGAATCCGTTGAATTTACAAAGCACAGTGCGCCCCAACTGTCTGAATATTCATTTGGACCTATGGATCACTGGAAAGGCTTCAGATCCCTCGATCAACAATCTGCCATAAACGATGATACTCGCACCTTCCGGCATGAACAAGGATACACCTTCTTCAATCCTTAAAGTGGTGCTGGAATCTACAATGATATCTCCTGTGGCAAAATAAGGTGAATTATCCCTGGTAAATATTGTATCGCTCAATATGCCTGAAGGAATGGTATTAATGTTTACTGTATCAAAAATTGCCTTGATTGTGACACTATCTTCTTCCAGGAAAAGCCTGATCACATCCAGGCTATCTGTTTCTACTCCTTCCCATTTTACAAATCTGTAACCCACACCTGGAATGGCCTTCAAATCGAGGGGTATTCCCTTGAAATAGAGCCCTGAGCTACTGTTCTCTATGCTTTCAGTATCGTTGATGCAAACACTTCCCATTCCCGGATTTTCAATCTCCACATGAAGCTTGTAAATGCCATCCAGTTGAAAATAATCCATGATATGCTGCCGCATATATGTCGGGCGGTTCCTTGCAAAACTTCGCATCACATCCACATTGTTTGACCATTCAGAATAATTCTGGATGGGCCACCCCCCAGAAATGAATTCACCCCCCCTCCATCTTTGAATATGCCGGGGCATTTCTGTGCTCAATTTCTCCTGCATCTGATCAATGACCGAGACTACCGTATCGGGATGAAAAATTGAGTTCATGGTTGAGGAAAAGCGCTGGATGAATTTCGTTTCAAATTCATTGTTTACAAGGAGTTTTCTGAAAGTCAGGGTCGACCACTCAGGAGCTGTAGTGAAAGAAGAGCCTGATGAAGTTGCATGCTCCAGGGTGTTGTTTCTATAACCGGAAGAGATCTGGTTGGGCATCCCAAAGCCAAAATCAGAATCAAAGAAGATCCATCTCCACTTTCCATCTTCCTTTCTTTCGCGCCACATTCTGATGTTCTGGTCGGGCCAGAAAACATTGTCATAATAGATCTCGCACACCTGGTAGTTGATGTACTCATCCATATCCATCCAGGTTTCCAGGAAGCTGTAATTCGCTTCATCTGCCAGATCTGAGTTTTGGATGTATTCATAAAACTGATTGTAGTTTTGTGCATCTCCATCCATTACAGTTGGAATCGCCCTCCCTTCATACTCAAGCAGATCGATGTCGTCGGGATTCAGATGATGGAGGGCACCCAGATAGTCACTGTTTGTTTTTTCCCTGATGTTATAAATTCCCCAGTAGTTTCCATTCAGAAAAACCACCGAAGGAAGGTAGGCCTGACAATCCAAATCAATTTTATTGATGACCAGGGTGTGCTGAAGGGCGTCCCTGAAAAATGTACTTCGATGATCGGGTACCCCGGCATTGCGCAAATAGAGGGTTTTAAAAGAATTCAGCTCCCTTTGTGGAAATACCTGGGTTCTGATTTCGTCTGGCCCATACCTGTCTCGCGCAGAAATGGTGAATGAAACCTGCGGATAATAGAGGGATGCCTGCCCGGTCAGTCTCAATCCGGCTTTTATGTTGAATTCCGGCATCTTATCGGATCCAAAAAACTCAAAGTTGATGGGGATCTCCCGCTCTTTCATTCTTTTGGGATATATTCCATCAAAATCATCAAAGAAGGCATCGGGGGGCGTTGTGATGGAAATGACCGGCAGTGAAATCTCCTCATCAATGAAATAAGTTTGGCTGATAACGCTTCCCGGCAATTTGTTTTCTTCGAATATCCTAGCACTAAATACTGATGTGGATGTCAGTGCAAGTGGTGTTTCAAAGTGTTCGGAACTGTGGATTGGTTTTGCGCCGTCCATGGTATACCTGATATCCGCATCTGATGGATCTGAAGAGATTTGAATCACCTGGTTTGCAGCATAAAAGCCGCCTTCGGGATTGATTACCGGTGCCCCTGCAAATTGGACATTGGACCTTGCTTCAGTATCATTTGGCGCTCCAGGGGTGGGTTCGCCAAAATAGAGCCAGGTGGCAGCTCCGTCCGGCTTTCGTCCCATGGAAACATCTCGCTGTTGAAGACCGAAACTAACCGAATCGACCAGCGCTCCGTCCGGATTGTACAGGCCAATATATTCACCAGCCCGGCTCAGACTGAAATTCAGGTGATGGTAATCGGTGGTAAAGTGTATTATTCCATTCTGAATGTCTGTCCAGCTTCTCCTATGGGTGGTTCCGGGTATATCATCGTAGCCGTCTGCCCAAATCCTCAAAAATCCTTTGGCCCCGATGACGGTCCCGCCAGGGAATTCCCATTTGTTGGGATTATCAGGATTGTCTGTAATGTAGTACCCACCCATATCCACATCGACGCTCTCGCTGTTGTACAGCTCGATCCAGTCGGAATAATCATCCCAATCCACAATATCGGCATGAACGGAAACATTGGAAGCCAGAAACTCATTGATGTAAATATCAGGATTGCTCTGGGCGAATAAACTTCCCCAGAGAAAGAGAATTGCTGCGATCAACAAGGCCTTTTTCACTCTTACTGATATTCAATGATATACGGCTATAGAGCATTTTTACCTTCAACAAGCCCTTTGAAGGTTCAGGGAGAGGGTTTAACTTCTTGTCTCTACCAAATTTAAGATTAATTCCAAACAGGCCAAGGATTTAGCTTCCCATTTGATCAGATAGCAGGATAATAATACAGCGAGATGGTCAGGAGGACCATGGAAGCGATAAAAAACAATCCCAGGAGTTTTACAAACCATTTGACCCAGGTATGATAGGGAATGTTTGCTATGGCCAGAACGCCCATGGTTACTCCGCTGGTGGGAACAATCAAACTCATAATACCATCACCAAGGTGAAAAGCTGTAATAGCACTTTGCCTTCCGATATCAAGCAGGTCGCTCAGGGGAGCTACGATGGGAACGGTGAGTGCGGCCTGTCCCGATCCCGAAGGGACAAGAAAGGTAAATGCTGACTGAAAGATGAAAATAAGCTGAATCGCCAGTGCTTTGGGTAAATCCTGGCCCCAGCCTGATACGGTATACAAAATGGTATCAATGATTTTACCATCCGTTGCAATCACAAGCAAGCCCCTGGAAAGACCAATAACGATACCTACTGAAATCATATCCTTTGCACCATTGAGAAAAGCATCAATGGTATTTTTCATGGAGATGCGGTAGACGATCACAGCAAAAATACCAAGGGCCAGGAAAAGGGCTGAAATCTCGTTGATATACCAATTCCAGTTGTTTGCCCCGATCACCAAAAGGGCCAGAGAAACGAATAGCAAAACAATGATCATCTTCCGCCTGATGTCAAAAGTCATCTGGCCATCAACCTGCATCTCGGTCATATCCCTCTTCTTGTCCAGCTCATAGACTGGACTTACAGTAATATCCTTTTCAAGTCTCCGGATATAGAACATTACATAGGCAATGGCAATGGATGTCATCACCATCCAGATGATGAGCCGGAAATCCCATCCGCTGAACATGGGTACATCGGCTATCATCTGCGCTATGCCTACGTTGAAGGGATTGGTGATGGATGCCGCAAATCCTACTCCTGCAGCCATGAATGACATGCATATCCCCACAATGGAATCGTATCCCAGGGCGATGGCCAGTGGTATGGTGATCATCACAAAGACAATGGTCGACTCACTCATCCCAAAAGTAGCTCCCGCCATGGAAAAAAAGATCATTATCAGGGGGACTACAAACTTCTTGTACTGGGGCTTTCTTCTGCTCAGGCCCAGAATGCTGGTGAGACCCGAACTGATGGCACCTGTTTTATTGATCATCCCAAATGATCCGCCCACCAGTAAACAGAACCCAATAATTTGTGCAGCAGAAACAAAGCCCTTAATGGGTGCGGCAAGCATGTCCCACAGGGTCTGCGGATTTCTTTCAATCTCCTGGTACGTTCCTGGTAATACAATGTTCCTTCCATTGAATTCGGCCCTTTCATACTCACCGGCTTTTACAATCCAGGTAAGTCCAATCAGCGCTACCATAATAATCATGATAATCGTAATGGTATGAGGAAATTTCTTTGTTTTCATGTTGGGAATTTACTTTACAGGCCCTGGCTGAGCACCATCACCTTCTTGTGGAAAATATATTGACCGTCTGCATCACGGATGCTAACCAGGTAGGGGCCTGCCGAAAAACCTTCCAGGCTCACCAGCAGCATGCCCTGTGTATTTTCCCGGAACACCTCCTTCCCGGCCATGTTATATATCTGGACGCTGCATCGGTTTGGAATTTCATCAATGGTCAGTACATGCGTGGCTGGATTGGGATAGAGTTGTATCCGGGGAGGAGGGGATTGGGCAACCATCGAAAGGGGGACATTCTCCCCAAGGATCAGAGAATCTGAAACAGCCAGGAAGGCCAGGTTCATGGATGCAAAACCGGCAATATTTCTTGAATTCACATAGGGTCCCTGATCGGCAATACCAGCATACGTACCAGGGTTTAATAGGCTGATTACCGGATAACTCCCGGCCACATTTCTGAAGTAAGAAAGATTTCCGGCTGAGACTCCATACTCAGCCAGGGTATTGCCAGTCAGGTAAAAACCAAAGCGCAATGAATCGTTGATAAGCGCAAAAGGTAGTCCCGAAACCGTATTCTCATAAAAGTTGCTGCTAATAAAAGTATTCGGCATCAAAGCGGTGGTGGCAAGCAGACCCAGTCCGGGTAAAAAATCCATTTCGCCCCTGTAGGATGTGTATCCGTATCCCATATACTTCTCCACTACCGTTTTCCCAACAAAACGGGCATTGTCTCCCGCAAAAAAAGAAACATGTTCCGGCCGCTTTATGGCATCCATCAAGCGGGCACCGTTGCCGGTCCAATTGATGAAGCGCATAAAATCAGTATAGGCATTTCCAATGAAGAAGAATTTACCTGCTTCCGAAATCTTTTGTTGCATATCAGGATCATCTGCATGATCCCACAGGGCCTGAATAATATCTACTTTTAGAGCTCCATAGCTCTCGAGTTTTTGCTGTATAGCAAGAGCCCTTGAGAATGAGCTTCCTGTAACAATCAGGATGGGTGCTTCAATGGATCGATGACGAACAAGGTATTCATATGCAGTGTCGGAGGGGTAATCTGTTCCACATACGAGAAGGGAATATCTGCCCATCTCCTTTTCAATAGGTGGTTGCATATATGCATCCAGTCCACCAACTGTTGTGTCATTCAGGTCCATTGTGCTTCCGTGAAGAAGCTGCGAGACCTCCATTGGCTTGGTCCGCAGCATTTTAACTGCAGTGTCATAGGGTTGAACCAGATGCTGATTGAATAAAAAAGTCACCGCTCCCGTACCATATACTGTACCCTTCATATCCGGGCCAAGGCACAAGGCAGTATGATCATCCACACCGATTCCAATGGCATGTTCCCCGGTGTTTTTAAACCAGGTTGCCATGAATGACGGGAGCCTGCCAAATCTCCCCCTTTCCACAAAATGTGAATCATAAATCACAGGCCCGGGCAGTGTCATCAGAAAATCATCTTCCAGGGTGTTCTGGGAGGAATATGCATCAAGCTGTGCCGTTCCGGGGTCCACTGAGGCAACCTGGGCAGTAAAAACCACGGGAGACAGGATGGCTGTTCCGGCCGAAGTTCCAGCGAGCACCCCCCCATGGTCGTATATATACTGGAGGGCTTCCTCAGTTTTGGTTTCCCTGTAGCGTTCGTAGTATATGGACTGATCACCTCCTTTAAGAAAAACCCCATCATAGGAAGTCAGGGTGTCATAAATCCATGGCTGGTTGGCAGTAATGCGGTCGGTAATGCTAATGTTCCTTGCTTCTGTTGCCCCAAGGCTTATAAAATAGTCTGGAATCCAGTCTGTTTGGCCCCCGCTGTAGGAGACCACAGCAATTCTTTTATTGGCAGCGTGTTCCACGACCCAACGGTACGGTGCATCGCTCCACCCTCCCTGGCTCTCCGCAGCACCACCGGCCATCATCAGATAACCCTGGGCGGAGACCATGGTGGTCATGATCAAAGGCATTAGCCACAAATATCTCCAGGGTTTTGGATGCATTTCGTTTAGATATGAAGGGTGTCACCAGGAAGGTAAATACTCAAATCCAGGTTCTTAGCCCCAAGTAACCCATTTACAATTTTGGTTTCTGCCCTGATGTGCTTGATCGCTACAACCTGGTTCACTCCAACTACTTCCGCTACACCTCCTTTTACCAGAAGTGCTGTGGATTCATCAATACCAAGGCAAATGCTTTCAGGATTCTCCATGCAAACCGAGACCAACCTGTTCCATCTTTGTCTCTTAATAAAATGTTGGTCAATAATTGCCTGATTAAGAAGTCCGAGGCCCCTGTCTATTTCCACATTGTTGGCCTCAATGGTGGGGAATTTGCCAGTATATATCGGATGTTTGATTTCATTACCTGTGATCATCTTTGAACTCATCACCGCAGCACCGGCACTGGTTCCGGCAATGGTGGCTCCCTGCAAATAGACCTGGCGGATGGATTCACGGATGGAGCTTCCATCGATAAGCTCCATGAACCTGTTCTGATCTCCGCCTGAGATATAAATCAGGGAAGCATGCCGGATCAGGTCCAGGACCGAAGCCGAATCTCCTTGTATGGATTTGGGTGTAATGTATCGTATGGAATCGATTCCACGTTCTGAGAACTGCTTCGAACTGTAGTAAATAGCACTGTCAGGCTCTGCACTGGCCAGGGGAAGGATGAGTACATACCCCGATATGTCAACTCCTGACTCGCTTATCATGCGGTCCACCATTTCCACAGGGCGTTTACCTCCCCCGATAATAAACAGCTTTCCCTGAACCTGTGAAAGGGGATCACTCTGCATCGTTTTATCGGGCTGACAGGCGAGTGCCAGGATGAAGAGGCTAAAAGAGCATATCAATGTAGAAGCTTTCATGTTTTTGCAGTTTAAAACCGTATTACGATTCTTTGAGGAAGAGACGAAGTGTCTTTAATGCCAATCTGATATGGGCGGCAACCGTTTTTTCTGAAATACCGAGTTGCTGCGAGATTTCCCTGTGACTCAGGCCCTCCTGGCGACTCATCACAAATACCCGCTTTCTTTGATCGGGCAGCCTTTCTATGCATTTGTCAATCTGCCCTTGCAGTTCCTGGTAGAAGAGCTCCTTTTCTGTCCCGGTATCCGAATGAACGATGACCCTTGCCAGGTGGTCCAGGTAGGCCGCTTCATTCACCTTCTTTCTGTTGTTATTGAAAATGATGTTTTTTGTGATAGTAAACAGGTAGGCCGAGAATGTGTTATCCGGGTCGAGCCGATGGCGGGTCTCCCACACTTTTACAAATACCTCCTGTGTCACATTCTCTGCATCAGATTTTGAGTTCAGATAGCGCAATGCAAAATAGAATACATGCTCCGCATAGAGGTGATAGAGACTGGTAAATGACCCTTGATCATCTTTTGTGACCAGCCGGATCATTTCTTTCTCAGTCTGTATTTCCCTGGTCATTATTTACATTTCTATTCGTAGGTACCCTTTCGGATTGCCTCTGATCCAGCAACCATCTGAACCCCCATGGCATATACATCAAGAATATTAAACGCTTTATCCAGGATGACCAGGTCGGCATCTACACCTGCCTGTATTCTTCCCTTGGACTTCAGTTTCAGAATTTGTGCCACGTTGGAAGTGCTTGCAGTGAGAGCCACCTCAAGTGGTAGTTTGCCCATCACCACTGCATCCACCGTCTCATCGAACAAGGTTTTTGGCTGACCCATCTCAAGCTGTATCAATTCTCCGCTTTCGTCGAAATGAGGGAGTGAGCCATTGCCGTCGGAAGTCATGGTAATATGTCCCTGTGGCACTCCTGCATTTAACAATTCCGCGAATGCCCGGGAAGGTTTCACCTCGTACTCTGCAAAAAAGGGATAGGAACTGGTTGTGATGTCGACATACCCCATTTTCCCATAGGCCTTCGCATCTTCGAAAATGTAATGATTCCTGTTGCAATGGGTAGGGAAAAATTGCTTGTAATTTAACTCACTCTTTGAAACAGCATCATGAATGGGCTGAAAGGGGTTTTTAGCATCTCCCATGTGAACATTTACAATACCCGCTTTCCCTCCCAGCATGCCCCCGACCCTCGCTTCTGCAGCAATACGAATTAACTCCCGGGTGTCAGGACATGAACTTCGGTGGTCGGAAAGGGCAATCTCACCCACCCCAATTACCTCATCAATCAAAGCCAGATCCCGTCCAACCGACCCTGAAATGGTGGGTGTTGGCACCTGGTAGGAACCTGTATACATCCAGGCCGATACCCCTTCTGCCCTTAAGGATTTTACTTTCATCAATACACTGTCAGGCACCCTGGTCATTCCATCGGTACCAAGACAACCCACTACAGTGGTGATGCCACCAGCCAGCATCTGACTTAATTGCATCTCGGGAGTTCGGGTAGACGGGCCTCCTTCGCCTCCGGCACCCGCGATATGTACATGGGCATCAATCAATCCGGGAATCACCATTCTTCCAGATGCATCAACGAATTCATAGTCCATACTGCTGAGACCTTCCCTTTCGATCTGATCGGCAACTAAAACAATTTTACTCCCTGAGATAAGGATGTCTTTTATGCCTATATTTTCAGGTGCATATACTTCTGCCTTGCTTATCAGGATCATTTTTGGATGGGACATATTTGAATGGTTTGAGAAGGATTATTGCAGCTGGCTGGAAGGGTAGAATTGTATTTCGTCATCGATCTTCTTATAATCCAGCGGTAAGGTTTTCTGAATTATGGTCAGAACCTCTTCAAGCGATTCATGATCAACAGTCATGGTAATACTGTAATCCCTGGGGACATCATCCCGCAGGGAGATTTGTACATCGTACCAAACTCCCAGTCGCTTAAGAGCCTCCCCGAGAAGCTCATCATCGAATGAGAGTTTGACTGGGTGCCATGAAATGGCTGATCGAACATCCACCTTATCCATCACAAAGCGTTCCTCTTTAATGAAAAAAACCGCCTGGTGATTTGGGGTAAGAATCACACTCTGGGTTTTGCTGTTCTCTGGATTGAACCGGGTGATTCTTACCTTTCCCGAAACCAGTGTGGTTTCAACAGTTTCTGCACCCTGGTGCGCTTTCACATTAAATGTGGTTCCCAGTACCTCAATATCCACATTCTCCGTGTGAATAAGAAATGCTTTGTCGGGCATGCTTTCTACATCAAAATAGGCCTCTCCGGAAAGGAAAACCTGGCGTATATTCCGTGAAAAAACCTCAGGATAGTGCAGGGTACTATTTGCGCTTAAAGACACCCTGGAACCGTCTGGCAATTGGATGTCCGAAATCCCGGTCGTTGAACCGGAAACCTCAAGCATTCTGGATTGATGCAGAACCGGCCGCAATATACCCCAGTAGAATCCACCGGATGCAATCACCAGGCCAAGGACAATGATGGCGGCGTACTTTCGGAAAAATGGCATCTCTACTGTTTTATCCGAAGTCAGATCACCAGGCCCAATTTGCTTTTGAATCTGGAGGAGGAGGGAATCCTTATCCACGGACCCGGCTTGCTCCTTTACATCCTGGTAGTTTTTCCATTCACTTTGCAGTAAATGCTCCGAATCACGGGAACGGAATACCCTGAGTCTCTCCCTTCTACTGGCGGCACCCAGGTAGAACCTGACAAAGCTGTCTTTTTTTCTTCTTGAATTCAATGTTGTAATATTTACCCTGTCCACAATGTATGAAGAATTTAAAATATGAGGTTGCCTGTAAAAGGCAACCCCATATTCTTCATCATCATCTATGAACCTAGTTCACAATCAACTTCGTTACATGGCTTCGGCCATTGACGGAGGCTTTAATAAAATAGATGCCACCTTCCATCTCTGAAAGATCAAGCTCTATCTCGTTCTGACCTGCCTGGACATGTTGTGCCCTGCTGTATACAGTTTTTCCCAGCATATCAGCTACTGTAATATCAGACAATCCACCTTGAGCTGCCTCCATCTTAATCACTACCCTTCCCGAACTCGGGTTGGGGAAAACAGACAACCACGAACCCTCGGTCTCGGGATCACGAACTGCTGTGGACAAATCATTCACCACGAGGATATTATCAATGGCCAGGTTTGATCCGCCGGCAGCGCCGTTGGGAATACCCGTATCCGGATTGGTATAGAGGTCTGTAATCAATACAAATGCAATCCATACCGACTTGTCGTACCAGCCATCCGGTGCACTTGGAGTAATGGCCTCCTTCAAATTCAAACTATAGCTGCTTAAGCCTTCGCCTGGACGGCCAACGCCAACTGACCAGCTTTCGGGAGCCACAGTAAGCAGAATATTGGCCTCCGATTCGAAATAAGCAACAGTGGGAGTAACTCCATCAACGGCCGGGGCTATCAGTACCATATAGTCATCCGGATAGTTGCCCGAAGAGGTTGTTGACATGGCCTGCCAGCTGAGAATGGAGTTTTCACCCAGGTCAATGGCCGGTAAAATCATCCAGTCATCCACCCGCTCATTATCCTCCATAATCACATAGGAAGAAGCCATGGCCACTTTTGTTCCGACCAGTTCGTTTCGGGTTGAAGTAGTCACTACCCAGGCACTGTCCTGCCATCTCTCTTCACCGGCAGCCTGTGTATGACCGTCATTGTTAATAATTACCCAGCCTTCCGGTATCAGACTGATGCTCTCAAAGTCTTCAGAGAAAAGGGTGGTTTTACCTGCACTGGCAACACTTACAGTCACTGTCCACGCCTGGGTCACACCATCCTGTGCAGTTACTGTATAGCTAACAGGTGATGAAAAGTCCTGTGCTATACCGCTTTCAGGTGAAACAGTAGCGTTGGCAGATACCCCAATGGTGGGTAGCAGGGCAGTAACGTCGGTTCCGCTCGGCACCTCAAGTGCGACACTGTGATCTCCCACCGAAACCACTCCATTAACAGCAGGGTCTAGCTCTTCAAACCTGAATGAGACAATGTCATTCCCTGTAGAAGGAGCTTCCTTGCTGATGGTAACCATCCAGTCCTGCGTGGTCAGTCCATCTTCAGAGGCCAGGGTATAGGTGACGGCCGAGCTGAAATCATTGGGAGTGACACCACTTTCCTGATCGGTATCTCCCACTTTTGCTGTTGCTCCTTCAGTAAGCTCATAAGTGGCAACCAGTGTCGTCAGGTCCGTTGCAAAAGGAACGGTTGCTGAAACAGCATATCCTGCCCGGTCGATGATCCCGCTTACTGCCGGATCGAGACCCTCAAATTTATAAGAAGTAAACTCAGGTTTTCCTGAGGGTGGCAACCAGTCCTCAAAACTGCGGTTTGGGATCATGTTTTGTCCGCCATCTTCTGTATAGCTGGCATTGTCGAGGAAGAATGTGGATGAACCTGTCCAGTTTGCCGAGACATCATACATACGCATAATCACATACGCTTGCACTGCTGTATCAGGAACAGTGCCGGTGAGGCTGTGGGTCTGGTATGTGGCATTGTCAACTGAATAATCGTCGGATGTCATATTGACACCATCACCAGCTTCATCGATAAACCTGATTCGCTGATTCACCTCTGCGCCTGCATCATTGTCAAGTACGTCAATTGAAAAATCAAATGCAGATCCCGGCGTTACAACAAAAGTATCACTCACAAAATAGGGCGTACCTGTCTCTGTAAAAGTAATACTGGCTGCTACCTCCCCATGGCTCACCTCGCTGAGTTCGGGGACAACCTCAATGGGTACAAAGTCTGAAGGAGAGGACTCGCGCCAGTCCATGAGTGTTGAACCCTCCTCAAATGAGGGATCGGGCCAGTCTTCAAAACCTGGATTCAACAGAAGATTGGCACCGCCATTCTCGGTATAGCTTGCATTGTCCAGAAGAAAAGTTGCAGACCCGGTCCAACCTTCTGCCACATCGTACATGCGAATGATCACATAGGCCTCAACAGCTGTGGAAGGTGTTGTCCCTGTAAATGTTGCCGTCTGGAAATCGGAGTTGTCAATTGTATAGTCATCCGAAGTGACATTGGTCCCTGTCCCGGTGCCATCCACAAACCTGATACGCAGGTTGACCTCTCCACCCGGATCATTGTCCAGGATGTCAATGGAGAAGGAAAAGGGTGCATCAGCAGTAACATTGAAAGTATCACTGACAAAATAGGGTGTACCATCTTCCGTAAAAATGATTTTCAGGGCCCTGGCCCCTTCGGTGAACTGATCAAATTCGCCCTTCATGGTAATGGGGACAAAATCAGATGGAGAATCCTCTCTCCAGTTGTTCGGCTGTGCAATGATTTGACTGCACAGTGCTGAAACTGCAAGAATTAGTAAAACTTTTGATCTCATAGGTTATTATTTAAGGTGATTAATGAACTACCATATACTATACACTCAAACTGCTCCGATCACTTAATCACATGAAGGGTTAAGTGAAGTGCATGGCTTGGGTGTATAGTATAAAAGGATCAACAATACCATTATCTATGAAGAGAATTATACTCCTTAGCTTCCTGCATCTGGCAGCAATAACTGTTTTAATGGGTCAAAACTCCATTGGTGGACAGGTTATCGATGGTGCCAACGGAGAAGCTCTTCCGGGCGCCACCATCCTGATCGAAGGCACCAACAATGGGACAACATCCGACCATGAGGGCCGTTTCTCGCTGGATGCTGTTTCTCCTGAAGATGTGCTTATCATCAGTTTTGTTGGCTATGTAAAGGAGCGGATTCAAGTGAACACTCGGACTGAATTCCGAGTGGTTTTGCGGCAGGATAATACCATGCTCGATGAGATCATTGTCACAGCCATCGGAATAAAGAGTGAGAAGAAAGCCATTGGATATGCAGCCCAGGAAGTTAAGGGAGAGGAGGTAAACAGTGTGCAGCAAACAAACATTGTGAATGCATTGGGATCCAAGGTGGCAGGAATCAATGTGATCAGTTCGTCGGGTACACCAGGAGCTTCTGCTGATATTACGATCAGGGGAAAGTCCTCTTTGAGAGCAGATGGAAACTCGCCCCTTTTTGTTGTGGACGGTGTACCCATCGACAACAGTTATGCCGGCAGCTATGTATATGACTACTCCAACCGCGCCATCGATCTGAACTCGGACGACATTGCATCCATCTCTGTACTGAAGGGGGCCGCTGCCGCGGCTCTTTACGGGATCAGGGCAGCCAATGGTGCCATCCTGGTTACCACCAAATCGGGAAGAGCCAGCGGAGGTGTCAGAAAAAACATCACCTTCAAAACTTCCGTCGGTTTTGACCAGGTGAATAAGCTGCCCCAGAAGCAAAATTTGTATTCCCAGGGATCGGGGGGGAATTATTCAAGCACAACAAATACCAGTTGGGGGGCCCCCATTGAAACCCTCAGGTATGATGGCTCAACTGACTATCCAAAAGACAAAAATGGAAGAATTGTTGACATGGACCACCCCTCGGCCACCGAGCAGCGCGTTGTTCCCTATGAAAATGTGGAAGACTTTTTTGAAACAGCCCTGACCAACAATAATTACCTGAGTATGAGCGGAGGTAACGATATGGGCTCTTACTTCATGTCGGTAGGGAACCTTCTTCAAACCGGAATAGTACCTCACACGGATTTTAACCGGACCTCCTTTAAACTCTCTGGCGATACCAAGCTCACTGAGAAGCTGAAAATCTCCGGTTCTGCCACCTATACCAATTCCAAAGCCAACCATGCACAGAGAGGCAGCAACCTGTCGGCAGTCATGGTGGGCCTCATGCGAAATACACCCACCTTCGACCAGACCAACCAGTCTGATGATCCGGCCAATGACCCTGAGGCCTATATGTACCCGGACGGGAAACAACGCAATTATTATGACCAGTATGACAACCCCTATTGGTCGGTGAATAAGAACCGGGCCAAATCGGAGGTAAACCGGATCATTGGGAACGCCCAGGTGGATTATGCTCTTGCCCCTTGGATGAGGGCCATGTACAGAATTGGTATTGACTCTTATACGGAACGCCGAAACGCCTTTTTCGATAATAATTCCAGTGATACCCCCAATGGATATGTGACGGTGAGCACTTTCAATTTCGGCGGTATAAATTCAGACTTCCTTCTCACGGCGGACAAAGAGATCAATGAAGATTTCAAAGTGTCAGCATCCTTGGGACACAATTACTATGTGAAGAGTACCTATACAAACAGCCAGAGAGGCGATTCCCTTATCCTTCCGAATTTTTACGACCTCTCAAATACCTCGGTTACATCGGGAAGTGATTATGAAACAAATTATAAGATAGTGGGGGTATACTACGATATCCACCTGGCATATAAGAATTTCCTTTTTTTGAACACCACGGGGCGTAACGACTGGTCTTCAACCCTGGCAAAGGGTAACAATTCTTTCTTCTACCCCTCGGTGAATGCCAGTTTCATTTTCACCGAAGCTTTTCAAATGAAACAGAATTCATTTTTTAACTACGGTAAAATCCGGGCTTCATGGGCCCAGGTGGGAAATGATGCACCCATTTATTCCCTGCAAAACTATTATACATCGATCAACGGCGGAATAAATGGCCAGACAGCATTTGCCACCCAGAGAACCATTGGCAACAACAGTCTTCAGCCCGAGACCACCAGGTCTTCAGAAATTGGGGTTGACCTGAGGTTCTTTCAAAACAAACTGGGCCTGGATATCGCCTACTACCAATCCCAGAGTATTGGTCAGATTGTGGAGGTACCTGTGGCCTATTCCGCAGGTTACGATCACATGATCTTAAATGCAGGTGTGATCACGAACAGAGGACTCGAGGCCCAGCTCTTCATCACGCCCATCAGAAAAAACGCCTTCACCTGGGACATCATGGTGAACTTCACAAGAAACAGGAACATGGTGGACGATTTGCCAGAGGGAATTCCCCTGCTCGACTTCGAGACCACGGGTGTGAGCTCCACCCGGTCTGTGGCCATCGAGGGGCAGCCCTATGGAGTGATATATGGCACCCGCTACCTGCGTAATGAGAATAATGATATTCTTGTTGGTGATAACGGATATGCGCTTATAGATGTGATCCCCGGGATCGTGGGCGATCCGAACCACGACTACATGCTGGGAATCACCAATACCTTCACCATAAAAGGTTTTCGCCTCAATGCCCTGCTGGACATCAAACAGGGAGGGGTCATGTACAATGGGACCAAGAATGTGATGAACAACCTGGGTACCCACAAATTCACAGAAAACCGTGAAGAAGATTATATCGTTCCCGGTGTCAACGTGAATACCGGGGAGGTGAACGACGTGGTCATCAAAAGAGACCGGGCCTACTACAGTGCCCAGGGCGGCCTGGCGGGTCTGTCTGAAGCGGCCATTGAGGATGCCTCTTTTGTCAGGTTGCGTGAGCTGAGTGTGGCATACTCCTTCCCTGAAAAATGGTTTGAAGGATCGTTTGTCAGCCAGATAAATATAGGCCTGAGTGCAAGGAACCTGCTGCTCTTTACCGAATACTCAGGAATAGACCCTGAAACAAACCTGTCGGGCACATCAAACAGCCTGGGTCGCGACTATTTTAATATGCCCAACACGAAGGGTTTTACTTTCAACCTGCAAGTTTCTTTCTGATCTTAAACAAAGCTGAAGCATGAAATCATCCACATATTTTATCCTTGCTACACTTCTCTTGGGCTCAATCCTGCTCACCAGCTCATGCGAACTGGAGGAAGCAAACATCAATCCCAATAATCCAAGTGAGGTACCTGCCAATGTTTTGCTGCCTTTTAACGAATCGCGTCTGGCCCGACTCATGGGCAGCACCCCTCAGGTGATGGCAGGAATCTTTATGCAGTACTACGAAGGAATTGATAACCATCCCAGCCAGGTCCAGCTCTATATCATCAACGAGGCATTGTATGTGGACTGGGACTGGAATGACTATTACGACAGTCCCATGATCAACCTGAAGCAGATGATCGATGTGGCTGAGAAGGATGGGTCATACCATTACGCCGGAATAGGCAAGATTATGATGGCTCTCTGCCTGGGCAATGTGAGCTCTCTCTGGGGAGATGTCCCTTACTCTGAAGCCCTCTCCGGAGCGGAGATCAGTTCACCGGTATTCGACTCCCAGGAATCCATTTATGAAACGATTCAGGATCTTCTTGATCAGGGCATTGCCGACCTGGAGCAGGAGTATACCGGTCTGAAACCAACAACAGATGATATCATATTCGGTGGGAACATTACAAAATGGAAGAAAACCGCCTATGCACTGAAAGCGAGATACTTTCTTCACCTGACAAAGCGCAGTGGAGAGCTGGGCTATGATCCTGGCCAGGAGATTCTTTCTGTCATTGACCGGGCCATATCTGCCAGTGACGAAGATATGGAATTCCCTTTTGGGTACTCTGCCGCTGAATACAATCCGTTCTATTCCTATACGCTGCTAAACTACATCCTACCAAACAATTCCTTTACCGGTCTGATGAGTGCATTGAATGATCCCCGCAAGGACTTTCTGTATACAAAGAAATTCGGGGTAGCCACATTAAATGGAAGCTACTTCACTTCCACCAACAGCCCGGTTCACATGATCACCTACCATGAATTGAAATTTATTGAGACCGAAGCGAGGTTGCGTATGGATGAAGATGATCCCCTGGCAGAAACAGCTTTTAGGGAAGCCATCAGAGCCAGCATCGAAAAAATCTCATCGGGAACGCTCGATACATCCGTGGTAAATACATATCTGAATACACATGCTGTCCTCCAGGGAAGTTTCGACGATAAGCTGAAGAACCTCATGCGTCAGAAATATATTGCCCTGTTTTCCTCCATCGAATCATGGACCGACTTCAGAAGGACGGGCTATCCCGAACTGACTCCCAATGAGGGAGGAGATCACAATCAGAATCCTGGAGGAGCAATCCCCCGCCGGCTTGCCTATCCACAGACCGAGCGCTTATACAATCAGAATTTCCCGACCTACCTTCCCAACCTCCAGGACCGGTTCTGGTGGGATCAGGAATGATGTAAGCACTTATCAATACCCCGGGTTCTGATCAGAAGGATCAATGTTTGGGTTGGCAAGTATTTCACTCAGGGGAATGGGAAAGAGCATTTGATCCACTGATGTGACCGTAGGCACCTTCTGGATGGCCCTGTTTGTCCTTATCAGATCAAACCACCGCTTTCCTTCAAAGGCAAATTCAATCTGCCGTTCTTTTTCGATGGTTTCCCATAGTGAAACCGGCGGTGACTCAAGAAAAGGGAGGCCTGACCGGATCCGTATGGTATTGATCACATCCAGAATGGCCTGGTAATTCCCAAGCGAATCGAGGAAATAGGCCGCTTCGGCCTGGATAAAAAGAAGCTCGGCCGTCCGCAGGACAATTACTTTGTCCGCCCCTGTGGTCAGATCAGAGTACTTGCTGGTGTAGTATTTCCCTTTATACTCAGAGGCAATGAAGTCTATGCGTTGGTCATCTGTCTCAGTCGAGTGTACCAGTGAATCTGTTGGGGAATTCTCATAGCGTCCTCCCAGGGGATTGGGCAAATGGTATTCGGCCAAACGGTTTTTATCACTGGCATTGAAGGGAACATAAAACAGGATTTCGGGGCTGGGATCAGCGCTATTGGAATACAAGTCTGCCAAATCTTCTTCCAGGTAGGATATGGAATCCAGCACTTCAGATGAGGTTTCAAAAGCAGCCCTGTAATTGCCCCTGGTCAATTGTACCAGAGATAAAAGGGTCTTTGCCGCATTGACCGTGGCCATGTGGGTTTGTTGGTTAACGATATTCTGAATGGCAAGATTCAAGTCGGCGATGATCTGGCCATAAACCTGTTCTGCAGGTGTTCGTGGAAGAAAATGATCCGGATTGGGTTCTGTGATGGGTTCTGTGACCAGGGGAATATCACCATAGAGACGAACCAGGTTGAAATAGTGTAAAGCCCGGAGAAATCCCAACTGGCTACTGTAATCCCCTTTCTCTTCCGGACTCAGAAAATCGAGTTCCTCCATTTTATACAGCATGTAGTTGACCCTGTTAATGCCCGTGTAGATATCACTCCAGATACCTTCTACCAGGATATTATCAGCCAGCAAATTATTGTCATCTGTGCTGTAATATTCAATCTTCGTTCCTGATGCCCTGCTGTTATCCGATGCCAGATCACCCACAATCACGAGGTTTCTGCCATAGTAGTGCTGCAGTTGCAATGCATCGTAGCACCCGATCAGGGCTGCATATACGTTCTCCCTGTTGCTGAATGCCTCGTCGGCCGAGATGTACATCTTGGGATCCAGGTCCAGGTGACTTTCGCAGGAAAACACCGCAAACAATATAAATACTAAAACCTTATGCATACTCCAAGTAGAATACTTTTGGCCTGTGGACAGGTGAAAAAGTCTGTCCCCATAACAATTGAATTGCTGGTATTATAGTTTACTTCGGGATCCATTCCCGAATAAGAGGTCAGGGTGATCAGGTTCTTGCCCGCCAGGTAAAACTCCAGGGAACTGAGGCCCCATTTATGAATGAGCTGGGGATTTATATTGTAGGAGAGCTTAACACTTTTCAGCCTGATGAAAGAACCATCCTCTACAAATCGGGACGATATCCTTTTATTATAGCTTGAAGCTTTGGGAACTTCTGTAATGTCTCCTGCTTGTTTCCACCTGTCCAAAATGGCTGTGGTCTGATTTCCCACGGAAATTGTTTCTGTGTACAGGCGCGTGGAATTAAATATCTCATTCCCGTATGAGTAATAGATCAGGAAGTGAAGACTCCATGAACGATACGAAAGGGAGTTATTAATCCCACCAAAGAAGAGGGGGAAAGGACTCCCGATCCGGGTCCTGTCCAGGTCATTGATCATCCCGTCTTTATTGTCGTCCTTGTAGATCAGCATACCATTATCCGGATCCACACCTTCAGATATGAAACCATAAAAAAAGGAAACTGGCTCTCCCACTTCGATACTGCTGCTGGCCCTTCCGATATTTCTTATGGCTTGATCCTGGTACAACTGCAGCACCTTGTTCTGGTTGGCCGAGATACTCAATGAAGCATCCCACCTGAGCTCCTCATTCAGGATATTCCCAGTCAATTCAACTTCAATGCCCTGGTTCTGCAATTTTCCAATGTTAGAGATATAATAGCCAAATCCGGATGAGGTGGGGATGGGGTTCTCCAGAAGCAGGTCGCTTGTGGTTTTGTGGTAGTACTCGGCAAAGAGATTAAAACGGCTGTAAAACTCCAGGTTGAAACCCACATTCACCTGCCTGGTGGTTTCCCATTTCAAATCAGGATTCGAAAGCTGGTAAGGACTAATACCGGCCTCTCCAAAGTAGTTGGCTCCTGCAGCAAATAAATCCAGGGCAATAAAATCCGCAATCTGGTCATTTCCTGTAAGGCCATAGCTGGCCTTTATTTTCAGTTTGCTAAAGGCCCTGCTCTTTTTCCAGAACTCCTCGTTGGATACATACCACAATCCGGATATGGACGGAAACCAGCCAAAGCGATTGTTCTTCCCAAATTTGGAGGACCCGTCTCTTCTAATATTGAAATCGAGGATGTACCGATCCGAACGGTTGTATTTAAAGCTGGCAAAAAGTGAGTTGGAGGCCGCATCCAGTTCATTGGAAGATGCCACAATGGGTGTGGCAGCATCCTGCAAAAACTGAAAGCTGTTCCCTGGAAAATTCTGTGCCCTTAAATAGGTGCCATGCCGCCTGTAGGCATCCAGGCTAAAACCTCCCAGGAAAGAAAAGCTGTGCTCAAGATACCGGTAGTTGTACCGAAGATAGGTGGAGTTGTATAGAAAGATGGTATTGTTCGTTGCCTCAATCCCCAGCCCATTATATTTTGCTCCCTGCCGGGTGGACTTAGGTGCGAAAGTCTGCTCGCTAAGGTTATAGAAATCAATCCCGGTCTGACTTTTCAAAAGCAGATTATCCAGGATCTGGTAATTCAATGTGAAATTGAAAAGATTCCGGTAACTGTAGGCAAGGTTTTTCTCTTCGTTGGCAATGGAAACCGGATTGGCATAGGGGCCGTCGTTGTTATACGATCCATCGGAATTATAACCGGGATACACAGGGGGCATACTGATACCCACAGGGAGGGGGCCATTCAGCGATTGGTCCCCCTCGACCCGTCCCATTCCTGGAATAGGTGAAGCCATTGCCAACTTCCATGCGAGAGCTTTTTACTGAACTGGTAATCGTAATTCACCCTGAAGCTGTACCTGTTATAGTGACTTCCTATGATGATGCCCTCCTGCTTGAAGTAATTGCCACTGACATAATATTTTGCCTTCTCTGTTGCACCTGTGGACGAAATATAAAAATTGTATGTCGGGAGCCACCCGGAATACCTCCTCAAGCCAATCGGTATCTACCTTATTGGCCTGAATATCCTCATCGGAATACACAGGGGGAGCCCTGGCCCGGATGGATTCCTCATTCACAAGGGTTTTCCACTGCGGGGCATTGAGCATGGAGAGCCTGCCCGGTAGACTGTTGCAATCCATAATAGCTTTCAATCTGGATCTGGTTTCCCTTCTCCCTCCCTTTTTTGGTATTGATAAGAATCACACCATTGGAAGAGCTGGCACCATATAATGAACTGGCGGCGGCATCTTTGAGTACAGAGATGGATGCAATATCGTAGATACTCAAATCTGTAACAGCATCAATGGTTTGTCCGCTAAAATCGAGCTGGGAATAGTTTCCCCGGATCATGGGTATTCCATCCACGATATACAGGGGACTGTTGCCCGCGGTAATAGAACTGATGCCCCTGATGGTGACACTCATGGCAGAACCGGGTGTTCCGGCATTGTTTTTTACAAGCACCCCGGGTAGGGTCGACTGCAGGGAGGAATTTACAGATTCATTGTTTAACTGACTGAAGACGCCGGGATCGTGTACCGCCACAGAGCCAGTAATCAGGTCCCTGTTCTCCTGTCCAAAAGCAACCACCACGATCTCCTCAAATTCCTGTATGTCTCCCTCAAGCAAAATTCTTACCGTGGTATCATGCCGAATGTATATGGTCTGGGTTTTAAAGCCTACAAATGAAAACCTGAGCTGCTCCTGACCCGAAGTCATGTTGATCTGGAAATTTCCTGCCGAATCAGTCAATGTACCTTGCAGGTTATCCTGGGTGGAGATGTTCACCCATTGCATGGGCTGCAGCTTTTCTGAATCCAGAACAGTGCCACGAACAAGGTGGGCTTCACGAATAGAGTGGGTATTGAGTATAATGGTCTTGCCAACAAATTCCCAATGAAGATTGAACTCGGCCGATACTATTTCTACAATACCGGAAATGGCCTGACCGGAAATGGAGAATGAGGCTCTATTTCCCGTTTCAACTTCCGATTTGCTGTATGCGAACTTATAGCCTGTTTCCTTGGATATCTCTTTGAGAATCTGTCCTAAAGTTTGATTTTCAAAGTGAAATGAATAAGCTTCCTCGTCCTGGGCGTAGGTATTCAAAGCACCTGTCAGACCTACGAACAGCAATGCATAAACCTGCACTTTATATAGCAATTTCCAGTTCAAAATGGATTAAATCAGAAAACTGAGGCTAATTTAACCATTTTGAACAGATCCCTATTCCAATACCTGCCCGTCTTGAATCAGGCGCTGGCGCAATGCATCATAGGGCAGGTCATGCAAGGTGGTATGCCGATTGATCGCCATAATGGCGGCTGTGGCTGCGGATTGTCCCAGTACCATGAACACAGGCTCCATGCGGATGGATCCAAAGGCAATGTGGGTAGCGCTCACACATACCGGGGAGAGAAGATTTCTGCACTCTTCTTTTTTGGGGATCATGGCCCGGTAGCTGATGGGATAAGGTCCGCGTACATGGGCCTCCACATTCCCTTCATTTCTTACAAATCCTTCATCAGTCACATATCTCTGGATATTGTGTGAGTCCATTCCATAGGCTGCCAATCCCACTGCATCCTGCACCACCTCTAAGCCCTCACAGTGTTTCTGGGTCATTACCAGGTCACCTACCATTCTTCGTGCCTCCCTGATGTAGAGTTGCTGCTGCCATCCATCATCCCTTTCAAATTCATCCCTGCAGGTTCCCCAGCGTGACACTTCATTTCTGATATGTTCCGGTATTCTCGGGTGATTGGCCAGGGTCCACATCAATCCCTGTTGATAGGAGCGATGTGCCTGGATGATTTGATCCCGCTCTTCATAGGAGGCCTCCGGATAAGCATAGTTCTGCCCGATGAAATCGGTGGAAAATCCATCCCTGTTGTTGGTGTCTGTTTTCCGGTTGGGCATCTGGCTGTTGATCCAGGGAACCCTGTTGTACCCGGCTTCATAGTTACGGATCAACAGTTCATAGTTTATCTCGTCATAGTCTTCTGGTTTGGTGAAGGGGATCCTGTTGTCGGAATGGTCGGTCAGGCACATTCTGAAACAATAAGCCTGGACCTTGTTATCCCCCTCTCCCGGCTGACCCGGACCATTCTCATTGATCCAGGGCAAGAGTCCGCTGTTCCTATCTCCCGGCACCACATTAGGGTCTACCCCATGCACAAAATTGTGGTTAAACCCGTTCCTTGAAAGCACTCCAGTAAGGGTCCGGCTGGTGTCATTGGCCTGCACTCCATTCAGATTCTCACCATACATGGCATTTGCTTCCCGGCCCACACTGTAACTAACCCCGGAGGCCGCCAGAAGATCCCCCTCATAACCAGCGTCAATAAACATCTTTCCCCTGAAAATCTCTCCGGATTCCATTTCAATGGAAACTATTGTTCCATGCTCCATTTTTACGCCATGTTCCCGCTTCAGCCGCTGGTTATATTTGATCTCTACCTCTTCATTTTCCAACATATCGTGGAATACCTTCAGGGCAGCAGAGGGTTCGAAAGTCCACATGGCATCTTCGTGAGCCTCGGTCCGGGTTTGACCACCGTCTCTGTATTCCTCTCTTTGCTGCCAGGTCCAATTGTCAGAATTGGAATAGTAAGCCTTGATGCCCTGGTAAAATTCCCTGGATATACCCCCGATGGCCTGTTTGTTCCCAATATCGGTCTGGCCCAGTCCCCCTGTAGTTAAACCTCCCAGTCTCTGCGAGGGCTCCAGGATAATGACAGATTTATCCATCCTGGAAGCCTGAATGGCTGCTGCAATTCCACAGGATGTTCCGCCATATATCACCACATCATATTCCTGTTTCCCGGACTCGTTGCTGCACCCCTGGGATATGAACGCAAGCATTGCGATGCCTGCCAATTGAATGAAGTTTGGTATTTCATCTTTATCTCTTAATAGTCTGTTTAATTTTCACTTTTCACTTTCTACTAGTTTCAAGGCTTGCTCCAGTTCTTCCAGCATCCCGGTCACCAGTGCAAAGGGATCATAAGGCACACCCCTTACCAGCAGCGTTTCCACCGGCACATACCCGGTATAGCCGCCTTCTTTGATAATCTTGATGAGTTTTGCATAATCTGTCTTCTCTTCTCCCCCAATGCCCCGGGGGCTTTCCTTGACCTGCCAGTTGATGGCGTAGGGTACCAGGGCAGCAATTTCAGCGTAAGGATCTCCGGTGTAAAGATTGCCAGTGTCCACAATAAGTCCGGCCCATTGGGAGTCCAATGCATCCAGGACAAAGAGACATTGCTCTGCAGTTTGAAGCATATCCGCATGATTCTGGATGCCAATCTTTACCCCGTACTTCTCTGCAAAGGGTAGCAACTCTTTGTAGCAATCGATCATCCATTGGGCGGGCTCTTCCCAGTTGTCTTCATAGCCTTCGGGGATGGCGCCGGCAAAGACCCGGACCACCGGAGCTCCAAGTTTGGAAGCAGCCACAATCCAGTTTTTGGCCAGTTCAACACCTTCAGCCCTGACTTCCGGGTCGGGCGAGGCAAAGTTATTCCGGACGCCTGTTCCGCTGATGGCAATGCCCAGGCTGTCTGCATAAGACCTGAATTTCTCCAGGTAGGCATCAGAAGGTACTTCCGGGTAGGTAGGAAAGAAATAGGCAGTGGGATCAAGGGCCCGGATATTATTTGCAGCACACCAGTCCAGCAGGTTGAAAAGGGTATAGACCTTTTGTCCGTCCCGGCTGTTTTCTGCCTGCAAGAGGTCAGCAAAGGAGTAGGCATTCACACCCAGAATGATGGATTCCTGCTGACCTCTGTTTGGTTCCTCAGCCTTTGGTTCAGAAGGATTGCAAGAGAGGAGCAGCGTGGCGCAGAAATAAGCGGCCATCATATACTGTAATGGTTTTATGTATAATTTAGATCTCATGGGTTTTTGGTTTTTAGTATATCGAACACCGAATTGGTTTCAAGCCAACTCTAAAATATTATCAATTGTATACAGGGGAAGGTTTGTCATCCACGCCTCCATCCTGAAATCAGACATTGAGGTTCTCACTGCAAATTCCGGATTATATTTTTCGCAAAATGTCTTCAGGCTCTTCGCTTTTAAGTTTTCCTCAGCCTTCACCTCCATGGGAATCACCCTCCCGGAATGCTGTATCAGAAAGTCAATTTCAGCGGTTGATTTCTCGGCAGACCAGTAGTATATATGCAATTCAGGGATGGTTTTCAATTGCTGTAAAACAAATTGTTCCGTCAGGGCTCCCTTAAACTCTTCAAAAATAGCATGTTCCTTCCAGGAGCGTGTGCACATCAATATCACCCATTGCACATAAAAGTCCAACATCATTCGTATATAGTTTAAAGGCACTTACATCCTCATATGCCTTTAAAGGCATTCCCGGTTTTGTGGCACGATGTATCTTATAGGCCAGGCCAGCGTCGGTCAGCCAGGACAAGGCCAGTTCATATTCTTTGGCCCTTGATCCGGCTTTTACAGCTTTGTATAAAAACTTCTTGTTTTCTTTTGATAGCTGGGCTGGAAGAGAATTCCAAAGCATTCGGATACGGGGAACAAGAGAAGCGGGAGCATGCTTGGAGAAATCATTTTCATACGCTGTAAGTATGTTTTTTTGCCTGGCGCGCACGTCTTTAAAATCACTATGATCCCTGTACGACTGGACCACCTCGGGCATGCCACCGACATAATAATAGGTGCGAAGCAACTGTATGAATTTCGATTTGAAAGTTTTAATCATCTCCCAGTCCCGGTTCACGATCAGGTCCAGCAATGCTCCCTGACTCATCGAATGAAGAAACTCCCGGTAACTCATGGGATACAGGTCCAGGAATTCGGTTTTACCAACCGGGAAAGAGCTGCTTGAATAAAGGGCTAATCCAAGATAGGACCCGGCAGCAAGAATTTGGTACTGTGGAGCATTTTCGTTGAAATATTTTAAAGAGGTAAGGGCTCCTTCAGCTTCCTGGATTTCATCAAATATGATAAGTGTATGCTCTGGATCTATTTGCACTCCCGTTTCTATCTGAAGTCCAAGAATGATCCTTTGGATATTAAAATCATCTTTAAAAAGCGACCTAAGTGATTTTGACTTCTCAAAATTCACATAGGTAGTCTGTTTATACTCCCTTTTCCCGAACTCCTGCATGAGCCAGGTCTTTCCAACTTGACGAGCCCCACTGATAATCAGAGGCTTTCTATTTTTCTTCCGTTTCCATTCCAGAAGAATCTGCATTGCATCCCTTTCCATCTCAGCAAATCGTTACAATTATTCGAAGGTTATAATGTACTATTATACATTTTTTCGTACGAATATATGCAATTAACCACATTTTTTCTAATGAAACAAATCCCTCATCATGCAAAAAATTGTCTCGTGAGCCAGGGACTACCGGCAGATTAACTGAACGATGGGCTTCGAGGCCAAGTTATTCTCCGGCAAACGCTGCCTCTTTCATTTCATAATACGCTTTAAGCACATAGAATGCCTTTTTCTTTTCCCCGGTTTCGGAGATCAGTCCCTTCCTGTTCCAGTCATCCTGGATGTCACTTAGCACCCTTCGCGGAGACCTGAAATCGGCAAGAATCCATGGGGTGATGCCCCTTAGCTGGGGAATTTTGTCCAGCATTTTCAATGTTTCGTCGAAGAGGTATTCCTGGAATTCCTCGGTCCACCTTTCATCCTTGCTGCCATGCAGTCCCTGCAGGGCCCCGGCGCCAAATTCCGAGATCACCACCGGCTTATCGAACTGGATATCAAAGGACGCTGTTTTACATTTTTCGGGAAGTCCGTCATACCACCCGATGTACTGGTTGAAGGCAATGATGTCCACATACTCCTGGAGGGGATCTTCCATCACCTGGGTATTGGCGGTTCCTTCTTTGGTGTGTCGCTCCAGCGCAGCACTGATGAGGCGGACAGGATCCATGTCATTGGCTGTAGCGATCATTTTCCTGAGAAACTCGGTTCTTTCGGGCGATACAGGAGTTTCATTGGCCATGGACCAGATAATTACCGATGCCCGGTTTTTATCCCGGGTGATCATATCTTTCAGCTGATTTTGTGCATTTCTGGCCGTCTTCGGGTTCTTCCACTGGATGGTCCAGTACACAGGCACTTCCGACCAGACCATGATCCCCAGTTCATCGGCCACCCGGGTCATGTTCTCATTGTGGGGATAGTGCGCCAGGCGCACAAAATTACAACCCAGCTCCCTGGCCCAGCCCAACAACATGCGTGCATCTTCCTTTGAATAGGCGCGTCCACCGCGGATCCCGTTCTCTTCATGGATGCAGATCCCCCTCAGGAAGACTGGCTTGCCATTGACCAGGATATCAGCCCCCCTGGTTTCCAGGGTGCGGAAACCAATGCGGTCGGACATGGAATGACCCTTGTGCGTCAGATTCACAGCATAGAGTTTTGGGGATTCGGGCGACCAGCGTTGGAGTTTCTTCGCCCCGACGGTAGCTTTTGCCACTCCCTCGCTATTGGTAACAATGGTGGTGGAAGTTTTAGCCTCAGGTATCTCGAGGGTAATCTCCTGGTTTGCCTTCTCCGGACCATTCAGGGTCACCCATACTTCGATCTCCTGACTATTTTCACCGGCCAGCTGGATGTAATAATCCTGGATAAAAGTTTCCGGCACCTCAACAATCCTTACGTCACGCGTGATACCTCCATAATTCCACCAATCTGTATTGATGGTGGGTACTTTCTCCACAGCGCGGGTATTGTCCACTTTCAGAATGACAAAATTGCCTTCGGATTTTAGTTTGCCTGTGACTTCAAAATTGAAAGGGGTGAAGCCTCCCACATGCTTACCCAGTTTTTCACCGTTCAAATAGACATCGGCTTCGTAATTGGCAGCCCCAAAATAGAGGAACTGCCTTTTATTCACCTGCTCACCCGGATAATCAAAGGCCTTGTAGTACCAGAGGGAACCCTCGTAATAGTACAACTTTTCCTTCTGTGAATTCCAGTCCCGCGGAACCAGTATGTTATCAGCTTTCTCAAAATCATATTCCACCCTGTCGGAAGGCCCTTGCCGCTTGTATCCCAGGAAGAGAGACTCTGCGGTGCTGGGATTGGATTGCTCATCGCGCACATCAAGCCTGTAGTCGTAGTACCCGGTCTGATAGGGATCCACAATGTACTTCCATACCCCGTTCAGGGTCATGGATGCGCGGTTTTCCACATTGATAATCTGGGGCTTCCTGGGCCTGGGATGCTATGCCAGTGTAAGTAAAAGACAGGAGGAATATCAATCCTGTTTTGATTAATGAATGTGTTGCTTTCATTGGATTTCAGGAGCTAAGTTTTTCAAATTATGTGTGATTCCATAGGTGTATTGCTTTATAATTTCGCCTGTTTTTGACAAAATCAGCATGAGTGTGGTCTGATTGGGGATTGTACCACTGACTGTTTTGTCCAGACCGGCATCTGCATGAATAATCAGGGGTTTGGGAGACATTCCATCATTGTTTAAGATCAGATCAAATTTGTAGTCTTTCTCCAGACTCCTGTTTAGAATCATCACAACTATTTCATCTTCATTTATCGTAGATATAGTTTTAACGTATGAAGAGCTGGATGCAGAAGGGAGAAAACTACCCTTCATATGAGTAGCCATCATCTGGGTATGGTAAAAGCTTGAGCGTGGATAAAATTCGGACGGCAATCCAAGGAAGCCAAAATCGGTTTCGACCCTGTCCGTTTCACTCAGACACCAGGGAGCCACCGTAAAGGCCCCATATTCTAGACCAATGCCATAGATCTCTGCGATGAACTGTCCCCCCAGGAAGGAGGGATTACCGATACCCCCGATCTCCCTGTTGGGATTTCGGTAAGTCACATTCACTTCCGTAAGGCCCCAAAGTAAGGCAGCATCACCGGTACGACTATGCTTCCTGTTTGCCTCAGCTATCATTTCTTTCAGCTGAATAACCTGGCTCCGGATGTTGTGCGGACCTGAGAAAACGACGTTATCGCGATTATATTCCTGCCCGTTTGGATAGTTATGAAATGCAAATCCGTCAATAATCCAGTTTCCATTTTTATCCCTGCCGGTGATGTCTAGCCTTCCCCCACAGAGTGCTCCGTAAGCCCCGGCATAAAAGGTGCAGGCGTCAAATACAAATATTTTAATGCCTGGATCGGCCGCTTTCATGGCTGGAGCAAGCCTTATCAGATAGTGATACACCCTGTCAATTTCTAACTGTTTGTTACAAATGGGTTCGTTACCGATGGACCAAAACTCCAGTGGCTCTCTTTCCGGGTTGTTATTTAAGAAGTTAACCAGTGTGGTGGCCTCCTTGGCAGAATAGGTACTTGGCACCTGCAGGATGGGCTCTGCACCAATTCCACGAATGGAATCAATCATGGAGATTAACCTTTCATTGTCGGGAAAATGATGCTCATAGCCATTTCCCCCGATGCGCACTATCGTTATTCCACTCTCAGCTATCCTGGGCCAGAGTATGGAAAGGTATCCGGGGCGATCCCCCTCATCACGACTGTCCATCCAGTGATTCTGTCCGAAAAGCCAGGGACTGATTTCCTGTGCATTTGCAGTTGAAGTAATCAATACAATGGCAATAATTAATCGTAGAATCTTCATTGACATAGAAATTTTAAGTCTTTTAAAGATAATTCTTTCACAACGATGGATCAAATAGCATATTTTGTAAATTGGCAGCCCTTTTAATCACGAATGAAAACTAAAAAAAGAAATAATGAAATCAATAGTTAAGAAAAAGCGTACTCTTCACCATGTGTGCCACCATGGCACTGGGTTTAAGCGCACAGTCAGCAAAAAAAGATATCGGACTACAGCTGTGGTCGGTGCGGAAAGACATGGAAAAAGATGCAGCCGGAACCATTGCCCAGATTGGAGAAATGGGCTATACCTTCATCGAAGCTGCCAGTTATAATGATGGAAAATTCTACGGAATGGAACCTGCGGAATTTAAAGCCTTACTGGACAAAAACGGTCTTGCTTTCCTGAGTTCTCATACCGGCGCTCATGTACCCGATGCGGCTACATGGGATGAAACCATGAAATGGTGGGATGTGTGTATTGATGCACACAAAGCTGCAGGTGTAGAATACATTGTGAAGCCTTCCATGGATCAATATGGATATGGTTCCCTGGAAGACCTGAAGCGCTATTGTGACTATTTCAATGCCGTTGGGGAGAAGTGCAATGCCAAAGGCATTCGTTTTGGCTACCACAACCACGACAAGGAATTTGAAGAGGTGGACGGAATTGTCCGTTACGACTACATGCTTCAAAATACCGATCCGAAGAAAGTGATGTTTCAGCTGGACCTGTACTGGATTCAGGAAGGTGGAAAAGATGCGGTAGCTATTTTAAAAAATACCCGAAACGCTTCGAGATGTGGCACATCAAAGACAAACAGGAGGTGGGTGCAAGCGGCACCATGGATTTTGAAAAGATTTTTGCTGCCAAGAAGAAGGCCGGAATGAAACACATCATCGTTGAAGTGGAAGACTACAACTTTACTCCCATCGTTAGCGTACAGAAAAGCCTTGAGTTTTTACTTGGAAGCAGACTATGTGAAGTAGACCGTCATGATATGGCAGGCAGTTGCATCCTGCACAGCCATAATGAGAATCCGGCCGAGGAATCCGTTTCCATGACGGATTTTACTTTAGCGGGGTTTCACAACCTTGGTCACGCCCCTGACCTGGCCTGACTCAATCCACTGGAGGATATACATGCCCCGGTTCAGGTGTTCTATCTCCAGCTGAATCAACTGGTATCCGGGTGGTATTGGTTCCACCAGCACCACTTTTCCGCTCATATCCAGCAGCACAATGCTTCCGGGCTGTGTTGTCCTGACTCCCAGGTTCACATGGAGCATATTGTCTGCCGGATTGGGTGAAATACTCAGACCCTTTATGTTGGAACCTGCATCTGGAATTCCGACTGTCTTGTCCTTGTAGTTCACGGCAGCCTGCAGGATCTGGAAGGTATTCCGGTCCTGTAAGAAGGCCGCAACTGCCAGCTCCTCTATATCTTCCACGTAGGGCTTGTAATCCCATGTACCGATACTGAATTCGCTCTTTCCCTTTGTCCAATTGTTGCCCAGCAGTTTTCCTTCAGTGGGCATCATATCAAGCACAACATTCCTGAAATGGGTATCGCCATTGGAACCGGTGTATGCAGTCACCGAAGTCTCAAAAACAACCAGGTACAACTGGATATTCTCTTCATAACCATCCGTCAGACAGGTAACATTGGTTCGGACCTCCAGGCCTGATTCATGCCAATCCACATTGAGATCAATCTCGAAGGCCGGAACCTCCAGGGTAAGCAATTGCAGGTGATCCTCCACTGTACTTTTCTCCAGGTTGGCAAAATCATATTGGTGATTTCCATCGACCCCTCCGTCAAGAACAGTATAGGGTATGGGAGGATCTCCATAATTCCATGACCTGGTGGAAGGAGGATGAGGGTTGTTCAAATTCATCAGATCCATTCCACTGGAACTGGTGTGATATTGAAGGTCTATCACATCCATGGCGTTTAATGTGGCAATCCCGTCAATAATATCATCTGCCAACCTGGAGTTATCATAGGAATTGTCCGTAAAATGCTCCAAAACAGCAAGTTTAGAACGTTCGGTAATGATCACATTGTTAAATGCGAAACCCTGGTTATTCATCCCCAGCGCACCATTAGAGGCAAATGCCACCCTCAGGGCCACGTTGGATTTGCCTGCCACCTGGTCCAGGTTATGTGCCGCAGTCACCCATTCGGTATCAGGATTGAAGACATCCAATCCCCATCCGGTACTGCTTCCTCCCGGTTCATTATAAATGGTCGAGCTGTTGTACCACGCTATTCCGGGTGTATCTTCACCCACAGTTTTCCAACCCTCACCGAAAACATCCTGGTACTGAAGTACCGCTCCATTCATTCCCGGAACAAAACTCTTCATGATATCCATACGAATCAGGGGCCTTTTCATATCCGAAAAATCGAAGCAGGGACTCTGAACCCAGGAGTTCTCGTAGTAACCTGCGGTTCCATCCGGCAGCTGTGTAAACCAGGCCTTGTCTGTCGGCACTGGCAGATACCCGGTAAAATCAGGTACACCCCAGACCCAGCTCTCCACATGGTCTTCCGACTGAACAATCCACAGCCCCCCGGTTACATCAAAACCTTCTATATAAGCATCGCTATCGAGTGGAATCCCTGGCCTCAACTGGATCGATTTGGTGATCTCGTCACTACAACCACCGTAATTCATGATGTACAGATCCACCTGGTAACTGCCTGCCTCTTCAAATACGAAAGCCACCGTATCAGTGGGTGAATCGGAACTGGCCGCACCAAGAAGGGTCCCCTGGCTGTTTTTAAATGTCCATATGATGGTATCCACCCTGGCAGATACATTGCTGGAAGTGTTAATGAATTTAACACCCGATTTGAGGTCCAGACAATTGGAGATCCATGTGAAGTCCGCCACAGGCTTACTGTCAACAATGGTATCCAATTCAAAAGAACCAACGCACCCTTCCCTGGTGGTGGCTGTGAGTAAAATCCGTTTCTCCCCTGTCTCCTGGTAAAAATGGGTGGGATTCATGAGGCTGCTGAAGTTATCCGCACCACTGGCCGGGTCACCAAAATCCCAGCTCCATGTTTCTACAAAAGATGTTCCAATACTTTGATTTTCAAAGCTTACAACTTCTCCCTCATCATCATTGCATGTAGAGCTCATTCCGAATCTCACATCGGGAGCAGCCCCAATGATCACACGCTTTTCAATGCTTTCAGCACAACCATTCATGGAGAATGCTGTGCAAACAATCGTTATCTCTCCAGGGCCGGCTTCACTCGGGTTGAATATAAAACCGGATTTGGCATTGCCAGAAACACCAGGGCCTTCGAAAACCACACGGTTCATGTCCGATATGAGTTCAAACGGTTCATCACTCTGGCAATAGAAGTTCTCATTCAGGTTCATTATCTCCGGCTGGCTCACCGTTTCAACATCGAAGGTCTCCCTGAGGGAATGCTTTACCACATCCAAATACTGGAACTCTATGATAAAGGTATCCAGGTCCAGCAGGGCAGGATCAATGCTTGCCGTATTGTCCCCATGATCGGTAAGACCGGCTACAGGTTGAGAAAAGGAATCCAGCAATCTGAAAGATCCCAAAACTCCCGGGATATTCAACACACTGACAATAAACGGATCGTCGTTCTGGCAGGCCGTTTTTCCGGGTATCAGAATGGCTCCATTGGTCCCGGCCACATAGACCAACGCACTGTCCATGCTGCTGCACCCATAGTCATTGATATAATCGTAGTAGATGGTGTGGGGAGAGTTCGTGGTATCTGCCAGTCCCGGATCAAAAGTTCCTTCCTCACTGTTCACCCCCGGACCCGAGAATATGCCTCCCATGACATTGGCTTCCAGCTGAAATGCATCATCTTCCACGCTGTATCCCATGGCCAGGTTGATGATCTCCACCTCGGTACCCTGGTTCACCGTAACCTGAAATACAGTCGTATCCGGATTCACCACCCCGTTCTCGTCCGTAAGCGAACTGATCTGATAGATGGTGGTCTGAACCGGGGCAATATCAATGTTTACATAGGCTGTTGTGATATCTGTATATGCAGTGGTGGCTGTGCCATCATCCAGCACGAAACTCATTGGCGTTCTACCTGTCAGGTGTACCACAAGTACCGATTCGTCTCCCTCACAAATATCAGCAGGACCCTCAATCTCCACTTCGGGTCGTTCTGTATAGATCTCCAGGGTATTGGGCTCAAGGGAAGAATACACGTCCCCTGTATTGCCGGCCGGATCCACAACTACCACAGTTGCCTGCAGCATACCCGGTGGAACGGCAGCATCCTCAGCTGCAACCAGGTAAGTCAACTCGTAAAGACCTTCGGATAACTCTGAAAAGGAGACCCGCGGCGACTCCAGAGGCACCCCGTTCACCATGGTTCCGGTTGTCGCTGTATAAGCCAATCCGTCGGCGGTCACCTGCATCCTTACGGTTCCTCCAACACCCACCCCCATTTCCTGGGTTGTGACTTCCATCCTGCTCACCACGGGCCGATGGGCATCAATAGCAAGCTGAGCAGGATTGTCTATAATTGAATAGGGCAATCCCACATTGCCAGAAGGCTTGACAAGGATCATTGTTGCCTCTATATCAGTCAGGCCAGGCACCACATCCGGGTCGCCCTCCTGCACCGTATAACTGAGCATATAATTTCCCTCACCCGATTCACCAAAGATGACATTGGAGGCAGATAAAGGAATCCCGTTGATGGACGAGAGCGGGTCTGCGCTGTAAGAAATCCCATCCGCATAGATGTTCAGGATCACCAGATCCCCGATCTTCTTCACACCACCCTCCACAGCCATGGACCTGATCACTGGAAGCGCTGCATCCAGGGGATCCCTGTCCTGTATGACCGGACGGTCATAAGGCACACTTTGATTCCCACCACTGGAGATGACCAGGTCTGAAACCGGAATGTCCTCTTCTGCTCTGTAACTTTCACCACCCTGAATGATGTTGAAATACGCCTCATAGTGGGTGGAAGTTATGCGTTGAAATCCCTGCAGGGGATATCCCCCGACTGTCCCCGATACGAAGGTATAAGGATTCTGCCCGTCATCGGTAACCGTAATGGAAACAATAACCCTGTCCCCAATCATCATGGAAACATTGGGGATGGATAGATCAAGAACCCCAAAGGCTGCACTGAATGTGGCATGGATGGTATGCGTCTCCGTTACATCTTTAAACATATATTCGTCAACCGCGCCAACGCTCTCTCCATCAACAAAGACATCCAAAATTACATAGCCATCGTCCGGGATGATCTTAAAAGTCTGGTCCTTCCCCTTTTTAACCTTTACATCTCCGGAAGGGTCGATGCTTCCTCCAACGCCCGCAGTCGCTGTGATGATATAGCTCCTCGCCAGAAATTCGGCGGTGATGGAATGATCATCCACAACCCTTTCAAAGGTATAAGCGGGTATGGCTCCCAGGCTCTCCTCATCGACCAGCACATCCAAAATTTCAAAGTCGTTATCCGGTATGATTTCGAAGCTCTGGTTCTGGAACCTCCACACGACAACACTTCCTTCGGGAGAGATACTTCCTCCCGGAAGGGCTTCTGCTGTGATGGTTGACCGCCAGTAGTCAGCCGTTGATGCCAGACTATCCTGGAATCCGAAAGCCGTCGGAACCGCAAAAAGATGGCAAAAGGAAAACAATACCGAGATCAGATTAAATCTCCGAACTATCCCCTTTCCTGGCCTCAATGTATTTGACATACTACCCATGTATGAAGATTCTATTGTGGTTCATATATCAAAATGCAGTACAACATCGGCTCATATATAACAAGATTAAATATCCTGACTTTAAGCAATATAATAAATTGATCAGACAACAGTGCCCATCTGTATAAAGTAATAACACAAAAACGCCCATTCCCCCCCCCCGGTGAACGATCCCGGTGGACCCATTCAGAGGATGAGAGATAACCGCCTGTAATTAAACGAGATTGGGGGGATTTGGTTACAAGAACTACACGGATGGCACAAATCCTGGTGCTGAACAGTTCGTTTCAACGTGGTAAAATTTGAATTGATATAGCCAGATCAGTTAAAACCTTCAATATGAAATCTGCAAAAAATGGTTTCGCCCCCTGGAGAAGTCCCTCCCATTATTGGCATAATACCTGTTATGTTGGTTGTATAACTGTTTTATAAGTTGTTTAACTGTTTTATAAGTTTTATCTTTGAAAAATGAAAGAATTGACAAAGGCGGAAGAGCGGGTTATGCTGGTATGCTGGAAGCTTAAAAGGGCTTTTGTTAATGACATCATAGCGAAACTCCCCATGGATCCCAAACCTCCTTATAACACGATCTCCTCAGTGGTTAGAATTCTGACAACCAAAGGATATCTTGCCTATAAAGCCTACGGCAAAACCCATGAGTATTACCCTGCCATCAGCAAATCTGAATACCGCAGAATCAAACTGAAAAACCTCACATCTGGATACTTTGGCGGATCCCCTGCTAACCTGTTATCATGTATCCTGAAGGAGGAGAAACTCAGCAAACAGGAAATCAAGAAGCTGAAGAAGGCAATAGCTAACCTGAAATAATACTAATCCTGAAGCGCTGCACGTTATAGAACAACACGTCATTTAGTCGCCACAGCATGAAAAAACTATTTGCGTTGACTTTGCTTCTCGGGATGGCTTTGCTTGTCCATGGCCAGCATAGCGCAGCAAAACCTTTCCTGTACAAAAACAGTTTCCAGCTTGAACTGGCCGGTCCGGCCGTATTCTATTCTTTGAATTACGAGAGAATACTGCTGACCAGGTCCCAATATAGAACAGCTGTCCAGGCCGGGATCTCTTATTATCCCCCATCCACAGGGATGAGGGATCTCTGGATACCCCTGGGGATCACCGAAATCTATTCGATGGGCAATCACCATCTTGAAGGAGGCATTGGCTATATGCCGGTCAGAGAAGCTGTCCGGGATCCCGATAACCAGGCCACCGAATGGTTCTGGAGCCACCTGGCGACCGGAAGGATCGGGTATCGCTACCAGAAATCCAATGGACACCTGATCATCAGGGCCGCCTTCACCCCGGTCTATGAACTGGATGGAGGTGAGTTCCATCCCCTGGGTGGCCTTTCCGTAGGATACAGCTTCTAATTGAAAGCCATACTCTTCTGCTGCAGACTCTGGCTTCCAATCAGAATTGCACAGCTGTCATCTGCTCCGATAATGTCCAGAGTGCTTTTGCCTTAGCTATATCCCGGGAAAGTTTGTTGGAATCCACTTTTTCGGGATTTCCATGCATTCCAAAGAATCGGGTGGGCCCGTAATAATCCTTCGATTGAGCATGCGGGTCCGTAGCTGCGCGTAAGGTCGGCAGGGCACCCATATCTACTCCCTGAGCGAAGAAGTTGTTCAGGAAACTAAAAAAACCTGAATGTCGCTGCAGTTCGGTTTTTGTCCATCCGGGGTGCGCAGCGGTAACTTTTGGAGCACCGGCCACACCTTTTAACCTGTCCGCCAGTTCATACACAAAATAGAGGTTGGCCAGTTTGCTGTCTCCGTAGGCCTTATTGGTGGCATACTTTCTGTCTTCCCAGTTGATGTCGTTGAAGTCAATGTTGCCCATGGAATGTGCCACACTTGATACAGCAACGATCCTTGAATCTTTGGTTGACTTTATGAGTGGCATCAAATGGCCGGTCAGCGCAAAGTGACCAAGGTGGTTGGTCCCCATTTGCAGTTCAAAACCATCTTTGGTGGTGCCATAAGGGGACATCATGATTCCAGCATTGTTAATGAGTACATCCAGACGATCGTAGTCCCGGGTAAAACCATCGGCGAAGACTTTGACCGACTCGAGGCTGGTGAGGTCCAGTATGCGGACATCAATCCTGGCGCCGGGATGGGCTTCGCCAAATTCCCTGGCTACCTTTTCTCCCTTTTCTGTGTTGCGCACCGCCATAATTACCGTTGCATTTTTACTTGCCAGTACACGGGCTGCCTCTTTACCGATGCCGCTTGTTGAGCCGGTGACGATGATTACTCTATTCTGTTGGTCCGGGATGTTTGTAGCATCCCATTTTGCTTTTGCCATAATCTGTTTTGTTAAATGATTCAATATTTTAATGAAACCAAAAGTAGGTCAACACTGTTCGCCAGATGTATACATATTCCCGAACTAATCATACATGGTCTCCTGGGTGAAGGGACGGGAAGAACCCCCGAATTCGCTAATAAAAGTGATTCTGAATGTGTTTGCCAGGGGAGCGTTCTGGCCATTGGTGGTATACAGGTAGGCCACATCGAGGGAAAAAATCCTGTTCTTTACACAGATTCCCGTGGTTACATACTTTCTGTTTCCCTTGGTGGAATGTTCATGAAAGTAACCCGAGCGAAGGGCCAACAAGCGATGGAAGTTGTATTCTATACCCACTGAATAGGCAATTTCATGCATCTCTTCAAGAAATACACTATAGTTGCCATCCGCTCTGAGCACACCCGGTGCATCGTAGAATGATTGAAACATACCGGCTACAATGGATTCTGGCGCCTCTTTGCCTCGCACAACATAATAATCCCCGGTGGCTGTATCAGTATCATATACCGGCGGGCTTGGAACCAAAAGCTTGTTCATATCCGCAATCAAGGCGAAGGAATGATTGTCATTGACGTAAAATTCAAACCTTCCTCCCAATCTCAGGTTTGTGGGAATGGGCGTTTTGGTGGCATCCTCGGTGTAGGAAACAGGTGTCCCGATGTTGGAGATATTCATCCCCAGTGCCCACTGTCCCCTGGTTTGGCCCATGGAAATATCATTCTGATAGTATAAGGTCAGGTCGCCCGCCACGGATTGCCCAGCCTGCGTTGACTGCCCATCGGCAGTGGTCTGACCGCTGGTGAGATCCGAACGGATATACCGGATGGCCATCCCTCCCGAAAGATGATCTGTGAATAACCTGGAGTAGCCGGCATCAAGCGCAAATTCGAAAGGATCATACTGACCAATCACAGGGCCTCCCCGAATACTACTGTATGTGATTGTACCCAGGGAAAAATATCTGAAGGAACTGCTTACAACGTTCTTATCATCGATACGATAGTAGCCTGATACATATCCCAGGTTGATGTCCGGGATCAGGTTTCTTAACCAGGGCGTATGGGTAAGGGCAAAACCGCCCTTTCGTTCAATAAAGGCATATTTTGCAACATTCCAGTATTGGGAGTTTACATCAGCAGATGATGCCACTCCCGCATCGCCCAAACCTGCCGCTCTTGCATCGGGAGCGATGGTTAAGAATGGAACCGATGTATGTATGGTATTCAAATCTCCTCCACCCAGTTCATATGGATTGATTTGGCCTTGAACAACAGGAGCTGTGAGCGTAAATAATGCGAGTAAGAAAGCCAAACGCTGCGCACGAAATTGAGTCCCCATAGGACAGAAGTAGTTATTGTTGGAATGAGGGTCTTAGAGATAAAACGCCGCAGGGAAAATCTTATTGCCGCGGTTCCCAGGAATAAAAGTACAACTCAAAATCGTCCATGGGGAGTTTGATTTTTTGATAAAGTGTAAATCCATTTTTTTCGTAGAACCGGAAGTTACGTGGATTGGAAGTTTCCAGGTAAATGGGAAGATGCTGTTCCTGACAAATCTTTTTCACATCTTCAATCATTTTCGTTCCTGTGCCCTTTCCCTGAACAGTTTTATCAACGCCAATAAACCAAATATGACAGTTGGTGGATTTGGGGAGTATTTGCTGCAAGGCTTTTTCTCGCTTCATCAGTTGTAATCCCAATTTCAATCCTGATACATAAAAAAGGTAATACAGGTCATCCAGGATGGTGGCCTTCTTGCCATCAGATAAGGTACATAAAATGGCTCCGGTTTTTGTTGCGTTCAGGTAGGCCATGTGGCTTCTCAGACTGAGCATAGTGGCATACTTCACCTGATTTTCAATTCGTTGGACGCGCCTGCTGTCCTGTTTAATGCAACGATTCACACTCTGGTTGTCAGAAAATGCCGGAGCCAGTATGTGTACGATCAAAGGAATATCCTTTTTTGATGCATGCAACAGACCGGTCATTGTGATTGGTTTGGACCTTCCATTAAAAACCGGATCATTTCCATGGTATGATAAGCGGACTTTCCCATGCTGCCCTTTAATTCTTCGCTTGCCGGCTCATCATCCTTGCTGAGATAGAAAAACTCGCCGCCGTTTTCAAAATCAGGGAAGGAGGCAAAGTAAAAATCTTCCAGGAGCTTGCGCTCTTTTTCATACTTTCCATCACATAGAGACAATGCTATGATGGCCTCGCAATGTTGCCACCATGTTTTCCGGTCATCGCTGATTTCATTTGTCAGGGGATTCACCTGGCTGACAAATCCCTTGCTGATGTCTGCCCCGTAGAATATGGGCTGACTTAAGGTTTTTGCAATAATCTCTAATCCGACCCTTTCAAAATCTGCTTTTTCCTCATTTGAAATATAGTCCCACTGCCTGGTTCTGAGCAACACAGAGGCCAGCTGAAAATTATGTCCGGGAGCCACTTTGAAACAGGGAGTTTCCACGTTTTCGCTCTCACATACTTTCCAAACATCGTCAAATCTAACATTGACCCAGCCTTTCTCATCATCCCATGCATTGTTCCTGGCAATCCGGATGTTTTCGAGAATCATGGCTTCGTATTTCGATCGGTTCTCCTTATCAACCAACCACAAATTGGCCATATAGGCCGTGATGGGATACATCAGGGATTGAAGGGATTTGCTGCCTGAAATTTGCCCTTTCTCGAGGGAGTAGTTTCCAAAAAACCCCCCATGTTCAAGGTCTTTGAACCGGGATACAAAAGCATCATGAAAACTGTGAACCTTAGCAAGCAAGGCCGGATCACAAGTTTTTCGATACAACTCCGTCAATCCACAGAGCCCATAGGCCTGTTGCCAGATATCCAGATGCGTTGAAGCATCAGGGATTCCGTCTTCTGTAAATGATTTGAAATAGGGTCCGATGGAATCTCTTCCTACCAGCTGTTCCAAGAGAAAATTGCTGGCCTTTTGTGCCCTTTCAATATTCCCGGGAAAGTAGGTCGAGCTGTATGATAATCCATAAATAAGCCTGCTTAACGCGACGGTATATATTTTATGGGATAGAACTTTCCCATGATGATCAAGCTCTGAATAATATGCCCCGATCTCCGGATCGTAGGCAAAATTATCAAAGAAGCCTATCAAATTTGTCATTGTTGCTGAATACACCTCCGGCAGACTTTCAGATTTTTCTTGCTGTTTCATTTTGTTTCCCTGGCAAGAGAAAGCCATCACGATCAATACCAGAACCAAATACCTTCTCATAAGATTCATATTTATAATGTATATGTCAGCTCAACCGCCCCGGTTGAATAGGTTTTAGCGCTTTGTAATTCCAGGTGCGTCTCCAAAGGTGTGTTTTCAAAAATCTCAATACCATCGGGAATCACAACAGGCATCACAAATACAATCGCCTCATCGATCAGGCCCGCATTCAGCAGCATGGTATTCACATGGCCCCCACCAATCAGCCAGATGTCCTTCCCATCCTCCTCTTTTAGCTGCTTTAAAAAAGCGATGTGGTCCCTGCTTACAAATTCAACCAGCTCCGATTCCTTTACTTCCGCCTTCCGTGTAAGAACATAGTTTTTTTTGTCCGCATAGGGAAATTCAATACCCCAGCCAATGATCTGATGATAGGTAGAGCTTCCCATGATGGTGGCGTCGACTGAGTCATAAAATCCGGCGTAACCATGATCAACTCCATCGGGATTGGGTATGGATTCGAGCCATTGAACATCCCCATCGAGCCGGGCAATCTTCCCATTCAAGCTGGTCGCGATATACAGTTTTATCTTTCTCATGCTGCTTACTCAATATTAAATTCTCCTCTCAGGCGGATATCTTCAGACGAGCTGCCCACCTGGACTTCAAAGGCTCCCGGCTCCACCACTTTTACCATGTCCCGGTTCCATAGACTCAGTTCTTCATAATCCACAATAAATTCAACCTTCCTGCTTTCACCAGCTTCCAATTCAATTTTTTGAAATCCTTTCAGCATTTTCACCGGGGTAGTTACAGAGCTCACTCTGTCATTGAGGTAGAGTTGAACTACCTCCTTTCCTTTTGTATCCCCTGTATTCTTTACTACCACTGAAAGCCGAATAGGCTGGTCTGTATGTAGATCTTCATTTTCTATGTGTAGCTCAGCGTATTCAAACCGGGTATAGCTTAAACCGTGTCCAAAACAAAACAGGGCATCGGGTGAGGAGAAGACATAGTCGCGACCGGGTTCTTCCGGGGTACCCGGTTGATGGTAGTAGCCCCGGCCCGAGGGTTTATGGTCATATACAGTGGGTACATGACCCACACTTTGAGGAACTGAAACGGGCAATTTACCTGATGGGTTCACATTTCCAAACAATACATCAGCAATGGCCAGGCCCCCTTGCTCACCCGGATACCAGGCCTCAACAATGGCCGGGATATGCTCTTTTTCCCATGGAATGGAGTAAGGCCTGCCATGCACCTGCACTAGTACGACAGGTTTACCTGTCGCAAAAATGGCCCGGATCAATGCAGATTGCACACCCGGGGGATCCAGGGTGGTACGGTCCATTCCTTCCCCGCAGGTATTGTGCTTATCCAGGGCATCGTCCCCCCAGCCTATACCAGAGTAGATGATGCTGGTACCCCCGATCACCAGGACCACCACATCACTGTTACGGGCTGCCGCAACAGCCTCATCGAAATCTCCTGTATCCAAATCTGTTATGCCACATCCGCGTGCGTAGTTTATCCTGAGCTTTTCCCCGGCCAGCATTTTTATTCCATCCAGAATGGTCACTCCATAATCATTGCTTTTGGTCACAGAATAATCACCAAACTGCACCTGGTCTGCATTGGGGCCAATGACAGCAATGGATGTTAGCTTGTCCATGTCCAAAGGCAGAAGCTGGTCCTGGTTTTTGAGTAATACAATGGCCTCTTCTGCCATCAGACGTGCATGCCGGATGTGTTCCGGGGTATGAATTTTGTCGGCCCGTTCCATGGATACTTCGAAAGGCCTGTCGAATAACCCGGCCTTGAATTTCGCCAGCAGTATCCGCTCCACAGCTTTTTCCACAACCTTTTCATCCAGTGCTCCACTTTCGACCAGTCCTTTCAATTCACCATAGGCATAGGTCGATGGAGCCTCCAGATCCACTCCAGCACGGATCGCCTGCAGGGCGGTTTCTTTTTTATCAGCAGCCGAATGATGAAAATTATGCAGCATGTTTATGGCGGTATAGTCGGAGAAAACGTAGCCTTCAAAGCCCCATTCTTTCCGAAGTATATCCGTTAACAGCCACCTGCTGGCATGGACCGGTATCCCATCTACTTCGTGGTATCCGGGCATAATGGAATAAATGTTTGCTTCTTTTACCGCGGCCTCAAAAGGAACAAGATGCAGACTTCGCAGCTCCCTTTCACCCACCACTGCCGGGGCTATGTTGATCCCCGACTGGGGAACACCATAGGCCGCAAAATGCTTGGCTGTACACATCAGCCGCCCCTCGGGTATATGGGTTTTAGTGACTCCCGGATCTCCCTGCATGCCGCATACAAATGCAGTTCCCAACTTGGAAACCAAATGCGCATCCTCCCCATAACATTCTTCCACCCGGCCATAACGCGGGTCCCGGGCCAGGTCGAACAGCGGCGATAAAGCCTGGTCCACACCTGACTCGCTTGCCTCTTTTGCAATGATCGCCCCCATCCGGTGAACCAGCTCCGGGTTCCAGGTTGATCCCTGGGCGATGGCCTGGGGAAAGATGGTAGCACCCAGGGCCATTTGCCCATGGAGGCATTCTGCAATCTGAATGGCCGGGATACCCAGGCTGGTATGCTCCCGGAGGTAGCGGTCTGCGGCTTCCGAAAACTTTGCGATCTTCCCGTGCTCCACAAAGGGACTTTCAAGACATCCAATACTCCTTCCCTGGAACAGCTTTTCGAGGGATTCAAAAGTTACCTCGCCACTTTCATCCAGTTGAAGCTCATTGAGGCTTTTCATGGACAGCTGATCGATCTTCTCATCCAGTGTCATGCGGGACAAGAGGTCACTGACTCGTTGCTCGACGGGGAAATCCGGGTCCTGATAAAGCACCTTTGTGCTCTTAACGCAAGCTGTTCCCAGAAACATCATGGATCCCAATACAACAGGAACAATGCTTCTTATTTGAATTTTTATCATGAATGTCTGCTTAAATGCTTTTGATATTTGGAAATATATAAATAATAAGGGAAAGAGCGTTTACCATACAATTTGATTTTGGAGGAGGCCTTATTGACTTAAGTAGCTACTTTCCTTATATTTATTATTGCTATTTCCTAAAACCCCTTCCATGAAAAGATATTTGATTCTTTTTCTCGCAACAGTCAGTGTGTTTGGATCTGTTTGCGCTCAGACAACTATTTCGGACAGTAGTTTTGTTTCCGGCACCTGGACAAAGGCAAACGCTCCTTACATCATAGAAGGAGAATTGATCGTTCCAGAGGGGACCACACTCACCATTGAGCCAGGTGTGGAAGTCAGGTTCAAGACCGGAACAAATTTCGACTATACTTCTGACATAGATGTAGGGTATTTTAATATTTATGGGAAGGTTATTGCCATCGGAAATCCCGGGGACTCCATTGTATTCACCAGGGATGGAAATGAAGGGAATTGGGGCATTCTTTACTTCCATGAAGTAACAGACAGTTCCATATTTAAGTACGCTGTTTTCGAACACTCCAGCCATATCAGTGGAATTTCCACCAACACCTATTATAACTATTTCTCCGGTGCACTATCCTCGTTTCAATCCAAAATGTCAATCGAAAATTGCTGTTTCAGGCATTGCAAAAACTATGGGGTATTCTCCAGGGGATCTACTACCTGGGTTCAAAATAATCTTTTCACTTACAATAGAAATGCAATATTCTCCGGTCACTGGGGTAGCGGTGGCAAAGATTCTATCATCAATAACATCATGAGCCATCATTCAGACATTGCTGCCATGCTGGGAAGTAATTACTGTTATTTCTCTCAAAATGAAGTGTTTGCAAATTCCAGAGATGGCGTTTACATCGATGAAGCCTCTCCTGTTGTCATTGCCAATACGGTACATGACAATGGAGATATTGGAATACACATGCGGGAGAGGGGCGGTACAATAATTAACAATCACGTCTATAACAATTACTATGGAATAGCGGTTTATTATTGCCGGTCCGGACTGGTTTTTGGAAATATCAGTCACGATAATAAAATCGGAATGGTTAGCTGGAGGTATTCAACACTGGACATTCTGAACAATACCTTCGTTGACAACACGGTTACAGCTTATAAAAACTGGACTGGTTCCAGTCCGGTCCTGCGCAACAATATCTTCTGGAACAACACCCAGACTTTTGAATTTGAATCCGGTTTTACAATTTCAAACTCCATCATTTCGGATTCAACCCTCCCCCTGGGCATTCAGGATGGCAAGGAAAATATTTTTGGCCAGTATCCGGATTTTCAGGATAGCGCAACAAATGATTTTAGTCTGGCCCCCGGTTCGCCAGCCATAAACAATGGCTATTATTCAATGGATGAATTTCAAATTCCTGAAATCGATATCGCCGGTTTGGACAGAATAAAGGGAGTACGAATCGACATAGGCGCTTTCGAATACCAGGAGGAGATGGAATTCCTGAAGATCACCTATCCATACTATCATCGCTATGTTGTCAGTAACCTGACAGATACTTTGAGATGGGAAGCCAATGAAGGGATGACGGGTTCAGTTACCCTGAAATACAGCATTGATGATGGAGAAACCTGGCGCCTGATTTCTTCAAGCGCAGAAAATACAGGACAATATGCCTGGCATATACCGGAACTGATCTCTGACAAGTGTAAATGGCTGGTTACAAGCAATTCAAATCCGGAGATTACTGATACCAGCAGCTATTGTTTTACCATCTCTCCCAACAATATTCCGGATGGAACAGCCCTGTATGGAACATTAAAAAGCAAATATTCACCATATCACATCATGGGCGAGACCCATGTCCCTGAAAATTCTTTGCTCACCATTGAGCCTGGTTGTGAACTAAGAATATCCTCAATAGACAAGAGGGGTGGGATGATCATCTATGGAAAGATGGAGGCCATAGGGAAAAAAGATTCAATCATTGTCTTTACCAGGGACACCACTGAAGGCTACTGGATGAATATAACTTATTATTCAAACACGGAAGAAACAAGCAATCTGTCCTACTGTCTGGTTGAACACGCCAGTTCAAATACAATCGGTAGTTATATTTACCCGGGCGCAGTTGCTGCTGCGGGCGCCAATCTGAAGATTTCTCATTCAACTTTTAGAAACAATCAATCTTCAGGTGTTTATGCATCAAGGCTTTATGCGCATCCCAACAACAAGCTTTCTTTTTGTGAAATAGAAAACTCCCTGTTCTATCAAAACACTAAATATGGAGTTGATAAGTACTGGTCAACGATAAATATTACTAATTCCACCATTGCTTTCAACGGTTATGAGGGCATAAACGGCGTTGATAATGTCAGGAACTGTATCATCTACGGCAACCGCGGACCCGTAGGCACACAATATGGTCCGAAAATATCATATAGTCTGATGGGGCAGGCGTCCCTTCCTTCAAATGTTACGGATCTTGGTGGGAATATCCTGGGACAATATCCCCAATTCAAAGATTCCACAAATTTTGATTTCCATCTGCGAGAAAACGCTCCCTGTATCGATGCAGGTGATCCAGCTGACAATTACTCCCTGGAACCCGCACCAAACGGAGGCAGGATCAACATGGGGGCTTATGGAAATACTCCGGAAGCAGCAAGCTTTCATGCAAGCCCCAGGATTGATGCATTGTCCAGAACAGAATCATCCATTTTTGCTAATGATACCCTCACAATCGTGGGATTGTATTTCAAGGATACACGGGGAGATGGCAAAGTAAGCTTTAATGGAGCCGAAGCCCTGGCATATCTCTCCTGGACCGATGATGAAATCACCTGTATTGTCCCGCCCAATCCAGCCATCAGGGCGGATATCATCGTTTCAAACAATAGTGGAGAACAGGGTGCTTACCATGGAGTATACCAATATTCCGCACCCGGCTTAGAGAAAATGGATCCGGAATATGCCAGCACCACAGGTCCAACCATCATTACCATGGAGGGCCGTAATTTTGGACAAAAGAGGAATGGAGTAAAAGTGCTCTTTGAATCAACAGAGGCTGTTTCTTATATCACCTGGACAGATACATTGATTCAGATTACCAGTCCTCCCGGCCTGGAGGGTTTGACAGATCTTTTATTTATTTATAACGACAGCATCAAACAAAGATTCACTGATTCCTTCCTGTTCACCGGGAAACAGGTGAACGCTGTATGTGGAGCAATTTCCGGCAGGTGGACCCAGGACACCATTTATCACATAAGCTGTCCGGTGACCGTGGAATATGGCGACTCTTTGATTATTGAAGAAGGGGTGATTGTCATTGTCAGTGGAGACGATCCGGAATACCTTATTTCCATCACCATCAATGGAGTTTTTGAAGTTCGTGGCAGCGAAGAAAGTCCAGTACTGTTCAGTGCAATTCCTGGTCTTCCCGGAAAATGGGAAGGATTGATTCTCCAACAAGAATCAAACATTCAGTTTGCTGAAATAAAACATGCAAAAACCGGACTCCTGTACGAAGATGGCTACAATCACCATCTGAACAATAGTAAAATCTCTCTCTCAGAAGAAAACGGGATTGAATTAAGAGGCGTAGATAACTACCCCAATTTAGAAATAACAAACTCTGTCATTTCAGGAAATACCGGTTGGGGGATCTTTTTCGAGGCCCATGCCGGTTCGGACTATGGCGGATCAGCTTCAGGAAGGATATATGAGAATACCATCGCGGAAAATGGTTCAGGCGGAATATGGTGCAAAGCAAGCGGCAGCACACCACATTCCTTTGGCTTGTATCCAAGATCCAAAACAGCGACGGTTGATCCGGAAATAATCAATAACACCATCCTTGACAATGGTGGTCCGGGCATATGGATCCAAACCTTCGGAGACAGTGATGCGGATGGATTCCAAAGAAGGGCTTATTGCAGGCCTTCTGTCGTCCAGAATATTATCTCAAATAACTTCGGAGAAGGCATCTCCATCCAACAGGGTTGGGAATTGAGTTATTCCCAGCCTGAAATTATTAATTGCGTGGTTTGGGATAATGCTGAAGGGATTATCCAGGATGGCGGAACTTCAAAAATACAGAACACCATCGTTTGGGGAGATTCCGAACAAGGTGTTGAAGTAAGGGATGGGATTTTTGAGCTGTCCTACTCAAACCTCAAAAATGCGCTACCAGGAACCGGCAACATTTCACTGGATCCTCTTTTTGAAGATCCTTCCAACCTGGATTTCCAGCTGTCACCTGGCTCACCATGCATTGATGCAGGATCCACACCCGGAATTGATATAGACTTTGACTTTGCCGGGAAGTTCCGTATCAGTGATGGTGATTCCGATGGATCTCAAATCATAGATATGGGCGTGTATGAATTCCTTTCTTCCTTCCCGATGGCAATCACGATCTCAGGTATTGATCCCACCTGCCACCAGGGAAGCAACGGATCTGCAACGGCCACAACCCTGGGAGGAATTCCCCCCTACCAATTTGATTGGAACGATGAAGCGCATACGACGGGCCCTACAGCTACAGGATTGCGTGCAGGAATCAACTATCGGGTTGTTATTACTGATGGAGCGGGAAACACTGTGCGAGACAGCATTATTTTGTCCGAACCGGAAAAGATCATCACCCGGGTAACACAAACCAGCGAAATTACCTGCTACGGTTCTCCCGATGGATCTGCAATGGTTACAGCCTCTCAGGGAATCGCTCCTTATTCTTATCTCTGGGATGACCCTGCAGTAACATCTGGTTCCATGGTAGTTGGTCTGAAGGGGGACATCTATTATCATGTGACGGTTAGCGATGCCAATGGCTGCTCGGTCATAGATAGCATTGAGCTATCACAACCAGAAAAAATAAGACTATTGCTCAAAAACAGCAGCAATATCTCATGCCATGGGCTAAGCGATGGTTCAGCCGAATTTGTGGCTTTTGGCGGCACATCTCCTTATTCTTACTTATGGGATAATGAGGATCGCGAAACCAGCTCCACTGCAAAGGGTCTAAATGCAAATCAATATTATCACCTGGTGGTGACTGATGCCTCTGGATGCCAGGATTCGGACAGCGTAATGCTTACAGAGCCCGATGAGCTGATCCTGGAATTATCCGACAGTACAAACATCTCCTGCTATGGCTTTAACGACGGTTCTGCTGAGTTTGGTGCATCAGGAGGAACCAGGCCCATAGACTTCCTTTGGAACGATGCCGAGGGGTCACAGGCTCCGAGAGCGATGAATCTACCTCCAAACATATATTTCACCATACAGGCTTTAGATAAGAATGGTTGTGAGGCAAAAGATAGTGTGATGCTTGTTGAGCCTGAAGAACTCACTGTTGAAATACGGGACAGCATGGATCATTTCCTTATTGCAATGGTTCAGGGGGGGGTGTCTCCATATGCGTATGCCTGGAATACTGAAATTGGTGCCTCCGGCCCCGTTGCAGAATACAACGCTTTTGATCGTTTCTACCAGGTTGATGTTTCCGATGCACATGGCTGCTACGCCTTCGACACCATTTTCATCCAGGCAACTGGTTTCTTCGTGAATAATACCGGCTCTGAATTGAAGATTTTCCCAAATCCAACTACAGATCAAGTTGTTGTTGCCTTTACGAACCCGGATCACCAGGAATACCAGTTAAGAATCAGTGACCTTTCGGGCAAGATTGTCGATGTGGAGGAGGGAATAACTTCCAACCGGATTGTATACTCATTTGGTGATCAAAGCAGGGGATTCTACCTCCTGGAACTCAGGGGACCGGACATCCTGAGGGGAATCATCCTCGTTGAGTAAAGGGTGGTTGACCACCCGGCGAACAATGGCCCCATTAAGACGTTGAACTTACATGAACACATTAAAGCTTGCCTTCATTCTACTTGGACTGACAATTGCAGCAAGCGCGCAGCAGGCCGTCCCGGGCCCGGTGAAAAACTGCCTGGCGCAGATTGAGAAGCTCTCTTACGACTGGAAGCTGTATGACGCCCTGGAGCGATGCAATGAATGCCTGAAGAAGAATCCCGAATCTGCATTGCTTTATGCCGCGCGGGCTGATGTACATATGTATCTCAATCACATGGAGGCTTCAGCCATCGATTTTCAAAAGGCTGTTACACTGAACAAGGGGGAGATCGATCCGGAAGAGCTCAAATTCTACCGCTTCATGAGCGATACTGCCTTTCTAGTCAAGGAACTGGTTGATTCAATCACATTTCTGACTTTGCAGCCCGAGAATGGCTATGCAAAGACCTATACCTTGGCTGATACCCTGAGGGGAATGCTGCGGCCCGAAAGAACCTGTTTTGATATTACCTACCAGAACCTTTCTGTAAGAGTGAAACCCGATACCAGGAGCATTGAAGGGAGTAATGAGATATATTTCAACGTGGTTGAGCCCAGCACGAGGATCCAGCTGGATTTGTTTGATCACTACCAAATCTTGGATATCTCCATGAATGGTGGCAGCCTCTCTTACACCCGTTCTTACAACGCCATCTTTATTGAGTTTGAGAAAAAGCTTCAAAAAGATTCTGCATATGTGGTGAAAGTGAGTTACAGCGGGGCTCCCCGTTTATCCCCCAATCCTCCCTGGGATGGCGGTTTCATCTGGTCAAAGAGAGGCGAGCGACACGACGTTGGCGTTTCGTGCGAGCAACTGGGAGCCAGTTCGTGGTGGCCCACCAAGGACCATCTTTCTGAGAAACCCGATTCTATGGATATTCACATCCAGGCACCCGATGGGTATGACGTTATATCCAATGGAAACCTGATTTCCACCCGGGAGCTGACAGATGGGTACACCAGTTTTCACTGGCATGTGAGCTATCCCATCAACAGTTACAATGTGACTTTTTACATGGGAGATTATGTCAATTTTTCCGAATCCTATGTAAACAGTTCAGGGCAAAGCGTGCCCATTGACTATTATGTAAACCAGGCGCACCTGGATTCGGCCAAGCGTTATTATGCAAAAACCATCCGGATCGTAGAGACATTTGAGAAGCTGTTTGGTGACTACCCCTTTCCTGACGACGGACTGGGTTTTGTGGAAGCTCCCTTTTCGGGTATGGAGCACCAGGGTGCCATCGCCATTGGAGATGTGTATAAGGAAGACTCATCATACCAGGTTTACCAGGGATATCCCTTCCTGCTTGTGCACGAGATGGCACATGAGTGGTGGGGGAATTCTGTGTCTGCCGGGGATATGGCCGATTTATGGCTCCAGGAGGGATTTGCCACCTATTCGGAGCATCTGCTGGTGGAAGCCCTTTTCGGTACAGCGAAGTACATCGAAGATGTGTCTGAAAATGGTTTGTACGTCATGAACATCTGGCCCATGGTTGCACCCGTCGATGTCAATGACAATGCATTCCTCGGCGGGGATGTATACAACAAGGGAGCCGCCATGCTGCACAACCTGCGTTGCATCATGAATGATGATGCGCTCTTTCTGACAATGATCAAAAACTTCTACCTCGAATCCAAAATGAAAATAATAAGCAGCCAGGACTTCATTGATCATGTCAGCAAGTACTATCCCAGAGACCTGACAGATTTTTACGAGGTTTTCATGTACCGTACCAAACCGCCCGTATTGGAGTACTCCTATGCACCCACCCGAAGGGGCGAATCCCGGCTCCGGTACCGGTGGACCAATGTGGGGGAGGGCTTTGAAATGCCTTTCCTGCTGCTTCTCAATGGCTATATTGGACAACGAATCGAGGGAACAACCCGATGGCAGGAATTGGATTTCGATCGCAAACTCAAAGATTTCCACCTGGCCAGTTCATTCTCCATGGCTCCCTGGATCAATCACGAAAATGCCTTTACTTACTACATTGCGAGGATGGTGGAGGAATAAAATTGTTCGCTATCCTGACAGGGGAAACCTGATTGTAAAGGTACTGCCCTGTCCTGGTGTGGACTGAACGTGGATGGAGGCATTGTGCAACCTCAGGATTTGCTTTACAAAACTCAAGCCTATCCCCGATGCCTGTGCCTTGGTGCTATACAAGGGCATAAAGATATCGGCTAGCTTCTCCGGGGGGATTCCTGAGCCATTGTCCACTACCTGGACCGTAAGGCAGACATCACCATGAAAGGCTTTCAGGAAAAGCAGCGGAGCCTTCTGAGCGGACATGGCGGTAAGGCTGTTGGTGACCAGGTTGATCAGTACCTGTTCGATGAGGGCAGCATCGACCCGAATCTGCAGGTCCTCACTTTCCAGCTCCTGGCGCACGTCAATGAGGGCCAGGTCTGCATCCATGATTTTGCAGACCGATCTGAATAGATCTTTCAGAAGCACGGGTTTGGTCTCCAGCGTTTCGGGCAAACGGGTCAGGGTCCTGAATCTGTTCACAAAATGATCCAATCCCCCGGCGCGTTCATGAATGGCCTGAACCGATTCAAGGATGTCCTTGTAGTTATGCTGGCTCAGGCTGCCCTGTTCCTTCGGCTGACCTTCAGCATCGGTCATCAGCATGGTGATGGTTTCCGTTAATGACTGAACGGGGGCCAGGGAATTCATGATTTCATGGGTCAGTATCCGAAGTAGACGCTGGATGGCGTCCACACCCCCTGCATCCACCTCTTTGCTGATATCCTGTACCAGGATGACCCGATGCAGCTTGTTTAGCAGAAGGAATTCCTTCACGGTAAGCGAAAGATTCAGCTGCTCCCCAGAGGAGAACAGTTTATGGCTGTAGGTTCCCGGGATCTTCAGCTTCAACACTTTCTCGTAAAGGTCCGATGGACCATCTTCCATGCTCAGCAGGTCTTCAAAGGCCTTGTTCTTTACAAGCAGATCGCCCTCCTCATTGATGATGATGATACCGGCCGGTATCTCTTTGACCAGGTGATGCATCAGGATGGACTGGCTCTCCTTCTCCATATAGACCGACTGGTATTGCGCGATAATCTTATTGAAGGCGTGGTTCAGCTCCCGGTAGTCTGTTTTCCCCTTTTCTCCAGCGAATTTGAGGGTGAAATCCTGGTTGGCTATGGCCAGTACAAATTTCGTCAGTTGCCTGTTGGTTTTCTTCAGGTAACGGAACAATAACACAAGCTGGAGAACCAGGATTCCGCTTAATACGATAAAGGTGAACAAAAACTGTCCCTTCCAACAGGTCCTGAATGGCAAAAGCCTGAAGGGACATGGTTAAAAGAATCAGGACCATTCGGAAAACCAGGTTGAGATAAAAGCGTTTCACCAGCATAAGGAATGGATTATAGTCCGTATTTCTTTAACCTTCGATACAGAGCCGTTCGCTCAAGCCCCAGTTCTCTGGCCGTGTTGGTCATGTTTCCCTTGTTTTTCTGAATTACCTCCAGTATCAGTCTTTTCTCATTCTCCACCAGGTTATAACTCTTCGCCGAATCCAAATCAGAACGGCTACGGTGAGGGGGGAAGACAGACTCTGCTGAAAGGATCCGGCTGCTTTCGAGGATCACAGCCCGCTCCATGGCATTCTTAAGTTCCCTGATATTCCCGGGCCAATGATATTTGCCGAGCCTTTCCAAAACAGATGAGGAGACTTTAAATGCCGGCTTGTGGTATTTTGCCTTGAACTTTTCCAGGTAAAAATCAAGCAGCAATGGTATATCATCCCGGCGCTCGCGAAGTGGTGGAATCTCTATTTCAAACATATTGATCCGGTAAAAAAGATCCTCCCGGAACCGACCCGCTTTGACCATCTCAGACAGATTCTGGTTGGTGGCGCAAATGAGCCTGATATCGACTGGAATGGGTCTGGAACTTCCCACCCTGCAAATCTCCCTGTTTTGCAAAACGCTAAGGATCTTAGCCTGCAGCTTCAGGTCCAGATTCCCGATTTCGTCCATAAACAGGGTCCCACCCGAGGCCAGTTCAAATCGTGCCAGCCTTTTGCTCCCCGGCATCGGTAAATGCACCCTTCTCGTGACCGAATAATTCGCTCTCGAAGAGATTCTCATTCAAGGATCCGATGTCCACCTTGAGGAACACCCGGTCTGCCCTGGCAGAGCAGAGGTGAAGCTGGCGCGCAGCTATCTCCTTGCCTGTTCCATTTTCGCCTGTGACCAGCACATCGGCATCCGATGGGCCCACCCGGCCAATCATTTCTTTTACACGTTTCATGACCAGCGATTCGCCTATAAAATCAGCATGATCTGCTCCGTTATCCTCTTCAAGAAGATGGGCGGTTTCCCGATACCGATTCAATCCTTTCCGGGATTCCCTGTATTTCAAGGCGCTTAATATGGAAGCATGCAGTCGCTGGTTCTTCCAGGGTTTAACCAGGAAATCGTAGGCACCCGTTTTGATGGCCCGCACCGCCAGGTCGAAATCGCCATAGGCAGTAATAAAAATGACGGGCAGATCCGGATCAATTTTTGTAATTTGCCTGAGCAAACCGATCCCCTCCTTCCCCTCAATTTCACCCCTTGTAAAATTCATATCCAGGAGGATTACATCCAGACACTTCTCCTCCACCAATTCCATCAAAACCCCGGGATCGCCTGTTACCGATACCTCTGTAAAAAGCTGCTTCAGGAACATCCGTGCGCTGTGAAGGATTCCTGGATCGTCGTCTACTATAAGAATGCTGGCTTTTTCTGCTTCCATATCAGCATGGCTTTTCTCAAAGATCGTAAATGTATCAATATCGCACAATAGCTGTTGCATTTACGCAACACTATACCCAAAACATTCCAGCACAATCTTACGCTAATAGCCACAATATTAAACACATACATAAAATGGCATATTTTTGGCGATTGTTCTCAGAATAAAATATATTTATACCATGCTGCCTGTCACCCTCAAATTAATCTTCAGAAATATCTGGAAATACAAAGGTGTTTCGACCATCAACATATTCGGGCTGTCCATTGGAATGGCCAGCTCCATCCTCCTGCTGTTGTGGGTGAACTACCACCTCCACTTCGACAGGTTCCAGGAGAATTCTGACCAGGTTTACAGGGTCACACAGCATATCCAGTTCGAGGAGATGACCCACTGGGCTATCACCCAGGGACCCCTGGGTCCTGCACTGAAGGAGGAAGTTCCCGAGATTGCAGATTACTGCCGCATCAACAGATCGGGTCTGAGCTTTGAAAAAGGAGAAGAACAGGTACAGGAAAGCGGTACCTATGCGGATCCCTCCTTTTTCGATATGTTCTCCATCAAAGTGACCAGAAAGGCTCACCGAAGTCCCCATATCGGAACCCAACCACATTGCTATTTCCAGAGCATGGCCAGTGAAATACTTCGGGGAAAAGGATCCCATCGGGCAGTCCCTGAGGGCAGGTCCTGACAGGGAATTTATGGTTACGGCCGTATTCGAGGACTACCCGAAACAAAGTCACTGGTGGTTTGATTATATGATCCCCTTTGAACATCTGGGAACCATTGGCTATACCATTGAGAGTTGGGGCAACAGTGGCTATTATACCTATGTGAAACTCTGGGAAGAGGTGTCGGCAGAGCAATGTGTGGAGAAGATCAAAGATTTTCTGAAGCCCAAACCCACCCTCGAGGAGTTTGCCTCGCTGGATCTTCAGCCCATCCATGAAATTCACTTCACCAACCACCTACGATTTTGAATGGGCCAATACAGTGGATAAGAAATACCTGACGGCCTTTTCTGCCATAGGAATATTCCTGATCATCATCGCCATCATCAATTTCATGAACCTGGCTACGGCACGCTCGGCTGGAAGGATGAGGGAGATTGGAATGAAGAAGGCACTGGGTGGACTTCGACGCAACCTCATGGCCCAGTTCATCGGCGAAGCTGTGGCCATCTCTGTCATTTCAGTCCTGATTGCCATGATGCTTGTTGAGCTGGTCAGGCCTTCCTTCAATAACATCACGAAGATTGATTTAAACATCCCGTACAGCGATCCCATGCTATACCTTATACCTGGGTGGTTTTGCTCTTTTTACCGGGATACTGGCGGGACTTTACCCTGCCTTCTATCTTTCATCTTTCAAGCCGATCTCTGCCCTCAGGGGTACATCGGAAAAGGTAAAAAGCAGGAAGGGATTCCGAAGGGCACTGGTCATCTTCCAGTTTGTGATCTCGATCATCCTGATTACTGTTACCCTGACCATCTCCGCACAGATATCCTATATGCTGAATAAGGATCTGGGCTACAGCAAGGAGGGAGTAATCTATTTTTCCATGTCCGAAGGATTCCAGGAGAATTACGAATCCATCAAAGATGATATGTTGGGCTACCCTGCCGTCAAATCCATGACAAGGGCGGGGACCAATCCTCTCCGCGGGATGAATTTTGCCAACAGCCGCTTCAGATGGGACGGACAGGATCTGTCCAAGGAAACACTTTTCATGGGCCTGCTCGTGGATTATGATTATTGCTCGACACTACAGATCGAGATGGCCGATGGCAGGCCATTTTCAAAGGATTTTGCCTCCGACTCTGCAGCGATTATTCTGAACGAAGCAGCCCTTAGGGAGACCGGCATTGAGGATCCTGTAAACATGGAATTCAGGCAACTTCTGGACAGTACCATCCTAAAACTCAAGATTGTAGGTATCTCCAGGGATTACCATTACCGCTCCCTGCACACGGATATCGAACCCCAGATTTTGATTCTCAATCAGTCTTATTGCAACTGGGCCATCATGAAGATCGATGCAAGGAATTTCCGGACCATTGAAAAACAGCTGGAGAAGCACTGGAGCCAATATGAGTCAGCCGCTCCCCTGGAAATAAGCTTCCTGGAGGAGAGTCTGGCCAGCCTTTATGAGCAGGACAAGGCCGTACGTAAAATCATTCTTTTCTTCACAATTGTCGGGCTGCTGGTATCCATCCTGGGGCTGATTGGCCTTACAGGTTTTACCATAGAGCAGCTCACCAAGGAAATCGGAATCCGCAAACTGATGGGTGCCCGTATCCGGGATATTCTCATACTGATTTCCTCCGACTTTCTCAAGTGGATCCTCATCGCCATGGGGATCTCCCTGCCCGTCTCATTCTACCTGATGAGCCAATGGCTGGAGAACTTCCCGTACCGGATCCGTCTAAGCTGGTGGCTTATGCTTCTCGGGGGCCTGATTGCCATTTTGGCGGCCTTTATCACCATTGGTTACCAGAGTCAGAAGGCCGCCAGGAGCAACCCGGCCGACAGCCTCAGGTACGAGTAGTTGGAAGTGGTTCATTAAGATTTCTGCGTTAATAGAACATATTAGAGGATGGGCTGTTAATGTATTCTAATCTTTGAATACACGATGATGAACAATAGCAAGTGGAGTTTAGCAAATATGCCTGATCAATCAGGAAAGTCAATCGTTGTTACAGGCGGGAACAGCGGTCTGGGTTATGAATCTGTAAAAGCATTTGCCAGCAAGGGTGCGGAAGTAGTCCTGGCAAGCCGATCATCGGAAAAAGGTGAAGCGGCTAAGAACGAGATATTGAAAGAAACCCCAAAAGGGAAAATAACGGTGATGGAGCTCGACCTGGGCGATCTGGAATCGGTGAAGCGCTTTGCTTCTGAATTTAAAAAAAGCCATGAGAAGCTGGATGTTCTACTGAACAATGCCGGAATCATGATGACGCCCTATTTTACCACCAAAGATGGTTTCGAAGGTCAGTTCGGGACCAACCACCTGGGACATTTTGCCCTGAGCGCTCTGCTTATGGAGCTTGTACTTAAAACACCGGGGGCAAGAATTGTGAATGTCAGCAGCGGGGCACACAAAAGTGGAAAGATGGATTTCTCCAACCTCCAGTTCGATAATGGCAAGGATTATGCCCCCATGAAAGCCTATGGGCGCTCCAAGTTATCCAACCTGTTGTTCACTTATGAGCTGCAGAGAAAGCTGGAAGCAGCTGGCAAGGAGACCATCGCAGTAGCGGCACATCCCGGGGTAGCCATGACCAACCTGGCGCGTCACCTGGAAGGCAAATTTCTGTTTAAACTCCTGACTCCCCTCTTCAAAATGATGGCACAGGACCCGGCCATGGGCGCCTTACCCCAGATCAGGGCTTCAGTTGACCCCGAAGTAACAGGAGGCCAGTATTATGGCCCCGATGGCAAAAAAGAATACAAGGGTTATCCTGTTGTTGTTCCATCCAACGAAGCATCACACAATGTAGAAGATGCCGCCAAACTGTGGGAGGAATCGGAAAAACTGACGGGGATTAAGTTTGATCTTTGATGATTCCTGAATGGCAGATTACTCCTGTTTCAGCTCATCTGCGGGATTTTGCCTCACAGAACGCCACATGGCAATGCTGGTCGCAAACCCTGCCACCAGGAAGGCCAGAAGTGCCGGGACCAGGAACTCCATAACATCGGGCGTAATCCGGTAGGCAAAATTCTGAAGCCACCTGGTCATCACAAACAGGGACAATCCAACGGCCAGGAACAGGCTGATGCCAATCCGGCTCAGGAGGCTCTTATAGATTAACACAAGGATGTTCCCCAGGCCTGCACCGAATAATTTCCGGATGTTGATCTCTTTGGATTTCTTTTCCACCGAGTAAAACGCCAGTCCGTAAATGCCCAGGCTTGAGACCACCAGGGTCATCAGGGCAAACAGGCCCAGAATCCTGCTCAGGTTCGTATCGGAGTTATATAGCTCCTCCATTCCTTCCTCCAGGAAGATATAACTGAAGGGGAAGTCCTGTGCCAGATCCTCACAAACCGACTCAATGTATACAAGGGCCTCTTCCTGATTGTGGGGACCCAGTTTTACAAATATATACTGCAAATTCCCGTAATATGAGGGATTGATATTAAAAACATGGGGCAGGATCTCCCTGTGCAGCGATACATGATGAAAGTCTTTTACAACCCCTATAATCTCACCTTTTAGGCCCCACATTTCCAGTGACTGTCCCAGGGGATCATCAAATCCAAGGATGCCTGCAGCGGTTTCGTTGATCACGAATTTATCCATATCTGCCAGGAAATCCTTTGAAAACATCCTGCCTTCCATAATCTGCATTGCAAATATATCCGGGTAAGTATTCAGACAGATGGAAAAGCGGAACAATCCCACGCGCTCATCTTCCTTGTTCTCCCAATCCAGGTTCGTTTTGTAATCCTCATGAAAAGGAGGAGCTTGTCCGGCCGACGCCATTTCGATATCCGGATGGGACTCCAGCCTTTCAAGAAATCCAGGAAGATTTTCCCCTATTCCCTGGTTCATGGGAATGCTCACCACATTGTCGACCGAAAATCCCGGGTCTATCTCTGTGGCGTATCTGACCTGGTGGATGACCACCAGGGTGGAGATCATTAAGGCAATGGCCAGGGTAAACTGAACGATTGTCGTGATCAGAATAACCACTGATCTTCTGCTTTTGGGGTGGATGGACCGGTGCAGCACATCCACCGGATTCCCCTTTGTAAAGTACACAGAGGGGTATACAGATGCCAGGATACTGATCAATCCCACCACGAGGAGTAAGAAAAGCATGATCGCAGGATGGTCCAAATATCCTATTTCAATGCGCCGTCCGAATAGCGGGGTCATGGCCGGCAAAATCAATTCCACAAGGAAAAGTGACAACAGCAGGGCTCCCAGGGCCAGTAGAAATGTTTCCAGGAGGAAGCTGACCACCAGTTGTCTTCTTCTGGCCCCCATCACCTTTCGGATCCCCATCTCCCGGATGCGCCTTGTGTAATTTGCCGAAGCCAGATTCATATAATTCAGGGCTGCCACCAGGATCAGTAAAATGGCAATGGAAGCAAACAGGAATACCTTTCCTCTCCCGCCAAAAGCCAGGTGGGTTTTTTGGATGGGAAGGGTCTCAATGAGGAAGGTTTCGACCAGGGGGTGGGGATAATGATCGTTCAGGTAGGTTACAATCTTCTGGTTGAAGCTTTCCATATCAATCCCGGGCTTCATCAACAGGAAGGAGGGATCCGCCCAGTTCCAGTTCTCTGACAGATCCTCATGAATCGGCAGGAAAAAATCATACCTGGCAAAAGTGTTCTCCGGAATATCGGCCACCCCGGATACGGTCAGCAGCTGATCGTTATTGAGCAGGATGTTACGGCCCACCGGATCCACACCCGGGTAGTAGATATCGGCTATCCTGGAGCTGATCACCACGGCATCGGGTTCTTTCAGTAAATGCTCATTTGTGCCAAAACGAAGCGGGAAATCAAAGATCCCGAAGAAGCCGGTATCCACGCGAACCACTGCCGGTTCATATGCTTTCACCCGCTCCTCCGAATCAGCATTGAAAGTGAATGAACAGGTCAACCTGGTTTCCATCCGCATCAGCACGCTGTAGGATTCTATCTCAGGAAACCTGCTCGCCATACCGGAAGGCATGGCATAGGGTGTATTGGAATCCTGTATCCCATTGGGATGCTTCACTACCAGTTGCACAATCCGGCTCTTCTTATCATGAAACCGGTCAAATGAAAGCTCATCCTTGACCCAGCTCAGTATGATAATGAAACTTGCAAGCCCGATGGTAAGCCCTGCCAGGTTTATCAGGGAGAATCTCCTGTTCCTGAGAAGTACCCGAAAAGCTATTTTAATATAGATCAGCCACATGTTGCTTTTTCCCTATGGTATTCAATCTTAATGCCAAGGACTTTATATGCTTGTTTATCTGTAATATACAGTAGTTTCAGCAAAATAGCAACAAGAACAATTGTAGTTATTTTGTACACTTGAGTAAATTTACATAATTTTATTCCAATAATGTAGTATTATTATACATGAAAAAAGGCTCTATCCTCCTGGTTGATGACAACCAGAATGTACTGAATGCCCTGGAGCAATTGCTGGAACCTGAATTTAAGCAGGTCTTTACCATTGCTGAGCCCGATCTGATTCCGGGAATCCTGGAATTAAAAAGCGTCGATGTCATTCTGATGGATATGAATTTCAAACCCGGATTCAACTCTGGAGAAGAGGGGCTTCTATGGCTTCAAAGAATCCTGAAGATAGATCCCGACAGCGTGGTTATCATGATGACTGCCTATGGGGAAGTAGATCTTGCAGTGCGGGCCATTAAAGGAGGTGCAAATGATTTTATATTGAAACCATGGAACAATGACAAGCTGATCACCACCCTTAAATCGGGATTGGATCTTCGGCAATCGCGGGACACCATCCGTACATTGAAAAACAAACAGGCCCACCTGAATAAGGAGATTTCTGAAGGGCAGTACAGGCTCATGGGGAACTCCCCACCCATGCTGGAGATTAAAAAAATCATCAGCAAGATCGCTGCTACCGATTCTTCCATCCTGGTACTGGGCGAAAATGGGACCGGGAAAGAATTGATCGCCAGGGAAATTCACAATCAGTCAGAAAGAAAGGAGGAGGTCTTTATTCACGTGGACATGGGAGCCATCAGCGATTCACTTTTCGAGAGTGAGCTCTTTGGTCATATGAAAGGAGCCTATACCGACGCGACCACAGACCGGGCCGGTCGCTTCGAAATAGCCTCAGGGGGAACCCTCTTCCTGGATGAAATTGGCAACCTCTCTTCCCATCTGCAGTCAAAGCTTTTGAATGTTATTCAAAACAGGGAAGTGTACCGCCTGGGTTCAAACAAGCCCATCCATGTGGATATCCGGATTATCTGCGCCACCAACCAGAACCTGGAGGAACTGATCCGGCAAAAGAAGTTTCGCGAGGATCTGTACTACCGGATCAATACCATCGAAATTACCTCCCCTCCCCTGCGCGACAGGGAGCAGGACATCACCCTGCTGGCGGAATACTTTCTCGACGAGTTTAAGAAGAAACATCAGCGGGAGGATCTCCATTTTTCGCCCGTATATAAACAATCGCTGCTGCAACAGGACTGGCCGGGCAATGTGAGACAACTCAGAAATCACATTGAAAAGGCCGTGATCCTCACAGAATCTCCCAAAATATTTCCCGATGAATACCACCGGGGAGCAGCTTCAGACAAAACTGTAAAGATGGGATCCAGCCTCTCGGACCTTCAAAAGCAAATCATGCTTGATGTGCTTCATAGGAACCGGGGGAATATTTCTAAAACGGCAGAAGAGCTGGGAGTAGCCCGCTCAACCATATACAACAAAATCAAGAAACACGGACTCCAAAACCTGTAAAATGATTGGCAAAACATTGTTTTTTAACATTTTATGGCGTATTGCCCTTCTGATCGCCACCAGCCTGGCCATCCATTTCATGGTCATCAGGATGCTGGATCGGGAAGCACTCTTCACACTGGTGGTGGGAGTCGCACTCCTGCTGATGCAAATCTACTTCCTTACTACTTATGTGATGCGCATCAACAAAACCCTCATAGGTTTTATCGACACCGTGGGCCTTAGCAGTGCAACGGAGCTGCAATTTCATGAAAGAAATCCGGCTTTGTCGAGCCTGGAGTCCCGCCTGAACCAACTCAAGTCAGAAGTCAGCCAAAGCCGCTTTGAGAAGCAAAAGCAGAAGAGTTTGCTCGACCATGTGATTGCTGCCATGGAAACCGGGATCATTTGCTTCAACCAGGAGAACGAAGTGGTCTTTTCCAACAAAGCGGCCCATTCCATTTTGCTGGATAAGGCCTATTCCAGCATGGATGATCTGATGAAAATCAACCCGGTTCTGGCAGGAGCCCTGGAAAAGGCGAAATTGGGCACATCCAGGGTGATCTCCATGCCACACTTCAAAGCATCGGTCCGGTGTAATGATTTTATCATAGACACACAACACTACGCGCTCTATTCCATCCAGAACATTCAAAGGGAAGTGGATGCCCAGGAAATTGAATCGTGGCAGAAACTGATCCGGGTCCTTACGCATGAAATCATGAACAGCCTTGGTCCCATTCTCTCCCTTTCTAAGTCTCTTCAAAAAGCGGTGGACCAGCCAGGCAAACTGGTTTCGGGCCTTTCCACCATTGAAAATACAGGAGAAGGACTGATCCACTTCATTGAAGAATACAGGAAACTGAGTACCCTGCCCCCACCCGAAAAGTCCACCTTCACCATCGCCGACCTGTTTGGACAGATAAAATCTCTCTTTTCCGAAGAGTGCAAAAAAGAACAGATTCAATTGATGGTTCACTCCGAGCACACAAACCAGATCTTGCAGGCAGACCGGCACCAGCTTGAACTGGTACTGATCAACCTGATTAAAAACGCCATGGAAAGCCTGAGGGTTTCCCCCAATCCTCTTTTGGTGCTCAGGGCATCAGGCACTCCGGGCAAAATAAGGATCCAGGTGGAGGACAATGGTCCGGGCATTCCGGAAAACATCAAAGACCAGATCTTTGTGCCCTTCTACTCCACAAAGAATGAGGGCTCAGGTATTGGTTTGAGCCTGTCCCGTCAGATCATGAACAACCACAACGGTTCCATCCAGTTCACAAGCATTCCGGGAGAAAAGACGGTATTTGATTTGAGTTTTTGATGGTTTTTCAATGACCTGATCATGCCAGCAGCGCTATTCATGGATGTTCTTTTTCACACCAATCCCTCAATCCACCAGAAACTCCCTGATGCTTCTGATGCTTTCTCCATTGTATTCAATGGACGCTTTAAGGATGTATTGGCCTGCATGATCCGGGATCGCCAGGTGTGCCTGGAGGACCCTCCTTTCAAGCCCTCCCAGGAGGTATTTATGGCTTGATATAAGGCTGGAGTTCCCCTCATGGGTCAGGGTCAGCCTTACCTGCCCTTCCACCGTTTCGTAGGTATCATTAAGTAAGTGAAGAGGGAAAGCGATTTCCGTATCGGCTTTCAGTTTCAGATCCCAGAGTTCAATCATCACTCCAACCGGACTGAAAGATGGCCTGGTATACTGTTCAAAATAGGGGGCGAAAGTGAGGTTTTTCACATCCACAAAGTTGTCACTGGTGAAGCCCTTTTGCTCCACGGGACGGGAGTAACCCAGTCCGCAAAAGTGCAGAACGCCCGCAGCGGTTCCGTTGAAACGCCAGAATTCGGTCTGCTTGGCCAGCTCTTTGGCGTAGACTTCAAAGCGTTTTTCTGGAGTATCCGCCTCCGGCCAGAAATCTGCGTAAAGTCTCTGGGATAGGGGGGTGGGAGATCCGTCCCTGTTGAGCCACAACCAGGCATATTCATTGATGATGGTGGCATTGAGGTAGACCTGTCCGTCGGGCAAGGGATCCCGCTCATTGGGACCGTTGTGGGAGAGGGTCCCCGGCTTCAGGGTGTCCTTAAGAAGGCCTTCTTCGGATGGGTATCCGACCCAGGCGTAAGTCACATAAATATAGGGATGGGTCTCGATGATGTCGGTGGCACGCATGGGGGCGGCCCAGCCGTTGTCCCAGGGCCGCTTCGACAGGTCCAGGTCCCGCACCATCTCCATGGCCAAACCGGTGTTGTCGCTGACCGACTCATTGTTGGAATCCCAGATTACCACGCAGGGGTGGTTCCACCTTTCGCGCATCCAGGCTTCATACTCCCTGGCCAGTCGGGAAGCGGTGACTCCTTCCAGCTGGGTTTCATAGCCCCCTTCGGTGCCGGTCCAGACGGGGAATTCATCCTGGATCAAAAAACCAAGGCTGTCCGCAATCTCGTACCAACGCTCGGGAGGAAAGCCGATGCAGTAGCGGATGCTGTTCCAGTTCAGATCTTTGTACTTGCTGTGCAGTTCAGTCACCCACTGCTCGTCCCAGGGCAGGTCTGTCCGCACCGTGTCCTCAAAAAAGCGAAAGATGCATACGTTGGTCCCCCGCATGTAATAGGGCCGGCCGTTCAACAGCACCTGCCCCTTCTCCGGATCCGCGGCAAAGGAGCGCATACCGAAACGGGTACCTGCATGGTCTCCGGAAGTGTAGAGATCGACACGATAGAGAAAGGGGTTCTCCGGCGACCAGAGATTAAGATCCGGAATGTCTGCAATGAAATCAACCTTTGAGATTCCCCCTGTTGCCTGTTTCTCCTGCAACTCCTTCACCGAACCCCTGACCACCCTTTTACCAGTAGCCAGCTCAGAGATGATGTAGTCCATTCCCTTCCACTGTGTTTCATCTCCAGTAAGCACTTCAGCCACCACACGAAGCTGTGCATTTTCAATGTCGGGAACGGTCTGGATGTTGGAAATAAAGGGACCGCCCGTAAGGATCAGCGATACATCATCGTAGATCCCGGGGATGTACTTGATCTTTTCAAAATCTTCCCCGTGGGTCACCGTATCGGGAAGCATGTTTTTGCATCCCACGGCGATGACCAGTTCATTCTCTTCTCCACCGAAATTCAGAAAGGGTTTCACATCCAGCTGTGAAGGGGTGAAGTTGTATGCATTCTCTCCCACAAAGCTTCCGTTCAGGTAAACCCGGGTATGGTACTTGGCCTTGTTGATCTTGAGCAGGGCAATGGCCGTAGCCTCCTGGCCTACGGTGAAGCTTCTCCTGTACCAGTAGATGGCATTCTCGTAGGAAGTGTCCTGTTCATCCAGGACCGGGGTGGACATATCCACCAGGCCGGGTACCTGCACACTGCCCGAAAACTCGGCCGGCTGCCCTGCCGGATACTCAGCCCAGAACTCTCCGGAGACTTCGGTTTTTGCCAGTTGCCAGGTGCCATTCAGGCTCAAAACCTGACGTTTGTTTTCATTTGAGTTACAGCCCAGAAAGAGCAGGAAAAGCAAGAGGGGAGATAGTTTCATCATAAAGTCGTCTTCTCCTTTTCAGATAAGGTGAATAAGCTGTAAGCCGAGGTCCATGTTTTCTCTTCTCCCGGAGCCACATCAATGTCGAGAAAGTTCTCAGGACACAGGGTGGTTGTGGTGGCCCAGAACACCATTTTCGACAAAGGCTGGTCCACGTTGAGCTTTACCCCCGCCCCGGTTTTTCGGTTGACAATCTGCATCTGGTGATCCTCAACGGTGTTTTCGTGTCCATCCAGGATCATGTAAACAGTACCCCTGGAGAGATCCTCAGTAAACAGAATTTTGTTTCCTTCCAGCTTTACCAGGTCCCGCAGCTCGCTCTCTGTGGATAACTGGAAGGGGAATTCAACCTCGAAATCGGGCCCGGTCATCTCACCATCCATCACAAAGAAGTTGTGGTTAAACTGGTCCGTTTGGATGGCCTTTGACCCGGTGTTTTTAAGGGTATGAATGATGGCAAATCCCGCTTCATCCTTCATCAACTCAATTCTTTTTATATAGACATAAGCCCACCCGGTCTCTCTTTGCAGGGTGTGTTTGAATTCGATCCAGTCTTTCCCCTGGTCCACCTCCCATTTCCCATGATCGATGATCTCATAGGTCTTCATCCAATCATACTCCGCCTCTGTTTTCTTCAGTGCACCGACCCCGATCCGAATGAATTCCCCGCCAATCTGAGCCTCTTCGAATCCAAGGCCCGGATCGAGATAGCCTTCAGCCGGACCGGTAAGGTCTTCATGAAAAAGCGGATCCTGGGTGTCTTTCCACTCGCCCACATACTGGTGTCCGGCGTACTCGAGACTGTAAATGATCCCCGACCAATCGAAGCGGGTGGCCCGGTAAAAACCATTAACGGCGTCGGGGAGATAGAGCTTCATATTCACCTGCTCATTGGAGATGGATGCTGAGGGAGGTCCAGCCGGCGGTGTTTGGATACAGGAAAAAGTGCTGCTCATCAATGCCAGGATAAAAAGGTTTGAATATTTCATATCATTAAGGATGTATTCATAAAGGTAATGGGAATTGAAGATTTTTCATACAGCAGATTAAACTTAGTTTGCTATCAATGAAAGGAGCAATCGTAAAATAAACCACAGCACAAGAATCCACCTTGTTATTAAACAAGGATTAACATATTGATTTAATGCTACTTAACCCCTTTTTTAACGGAATATAAGAAAGCCCATGTTGTGGTTAAGATGTGGTGTTCCAGCATACCCTTCAGGCGTATATTCTTAGAGATTCATCATCAAATATGGATCCCTCGTGGAGCGTCTGGGTCTGTTGTAGGCTTGCATGCACAAAACCGGCACGACAGAATTTTTGATCACCTCTCTGTAAATGGAGGGCTCCAGACCATGGGTCAAAAGGATGATGCCGGGGGAGGCCCTGTTCGAAAAGGCAATTATTTTCTCCGGAATGGATTTACGCGCCACCATGAGGTGACACCTGACCGCCACACCCGCATCCTTAAAGTGAGGCCTTACGGCTTCGAGCCACTCCAGGTAATTGGGCCTTTGGCCGATGGCTTTGATATCAATGACACTGAGGACGGACACCCCTACAGCCATCTGCTTTGCTGTCTGAATAGCAATATCAACCTGGTGGTCCGTTGGCTTGCTTACATCCAGCGGCAGAATGAGATGTTCCCACTCTGCTTCCTGCCGGGTTGAGAAAACCATGACCGGGACGGGTGACCCGGCAATCACAGCTTCGGTATTGGATCCTGTTCTCTTTTCTCCTTCTATAAACAATCCCGATATACCCAAAACAATCCGGTGAGCATCCAGATCCACGGCCTTTTCAATGATTTTCTGATGTACGATGCCCGAGGTAACCATGATTTCAAATGAAACCCCCTTCCCTGTATTCAGAATTGAATGGACCATTTCAGAAAGCCTGTTTTCTGCATCTCTTCGTGTCTTGCGCCTGGCCTCTTCATCAATGGGTCCACCTGCAACATCTTTCTCGATGACATGGAGACAGGTAAGCATGTCACCATTCCTGGTAGAAGTATTCCCGGCATAATACAAAGCTGCCCCGGAGGCAGGGCCAAAATCGATGGGTACCAGGATTCTTCTTCTGGTCATGTGGATTGGTTTCCTTTGTGACATCACTATCCAGATTGGTCACAATATATTTGACTGTGACGGGGCAGCTGTCTATATTTACAGCTTATCATATAGGCAATGGACCTGGGACAAGCCCTAAATACAGAGGATTTTCTTGATTCGTTGATGAACCATGCGCCCCTGGGCATCATTTCCATGGATTCATCCGGAAAGGTGACCCATGCCAACAGGCTGGCCAGGAATATCTTACAGATCCCAGGCCAGGTCAAAACATTAGCTGGTAAGCATGTGCTGGATTGTGTAGCTCACATTCCCCCTTTGTATGAACGGATTGCCAGGTTTTACGAACAGAAGCGGAAATCATTTGCCATTGAATCCATCCATCTGAATGATCACTATTTCATGGTCAAGGGAGTTCGAATCGATAGTGGTGCCATATGCATCATTAACGACACCAGCAGAATGAAAAAGCTGGAGACCGAATCCATTCTTTCCATCATAGCCGGCCAGGAAAACGAGCGGAGAAGAATGGGTCGTGAAATACACGACGGGATCGGGCCCATGCTCTCCTATGCCAAGCTGGAGCTGGATGCCTTCCTGGATGAATATGTGGAAGAGAAAAAGGATATCCCCGATGAAAAACTGCAGGATATCCGTCAGACGCTTGACACCATCACCAATGATCTGCGTGATCTTTCCCACCATTTAATTCCCCGGCTGTTGGAGGAATTCGGGCTGTTTTCTGCTTTTAGTAACCTGGTAATCAAAATCAACAACACCGCAAAAGCAAAGGTTGAATTCTATTGCAACTTCGATGCAGGGACCCGTTTTCATCCCGACATCGAATTAAATCTGTATCGTTGCGGGCAGGAACTCCTGCACAATGCGGTAAAGCACGCAAAGGGATCTGAAATTCTGGTCCAGGTGATCAGGCATGAAAAGTCCATTGTTCTCATGGTGGAGGATGATGGGGTCGGTTTCACATCCATAGAGAAGGACCATACAAATTTTGGCATCGGGCTCACCAACATCCAGACCAGGGTAAGGACATTACACGGTAGATTTATCGTTGAATCCCGTAAAGATATGGGAACCTCCGCAAGCATTGAGATCCCAATTGAAAAGGCAGGCAGGCGCTATGAAAAATGAAAAAATAAAGGTTTTACTGGCAGATGATCACAAGATCTTCAGGGATGGGGTCAGATCCATCCTGGAGAAAGAGAAGGACCTGGAGGTAGTGGATGAAGCTGCCAGCGGAAAAGAGGTCCTTGAAAAAATCGGGCACATAAAAGTGGATGTAATTGTTCTGGACATCGATATGGGACATCCCAATGGCATTGATCTGACTGAAATCATCACCAGGAAGTACCCCCATGTAAAAATTCTTATCCTGTCCATGATGGGCCTGCACGATTTTGTGATCCAGGCCCTGGAAAAGGGCGCCATTGGCTTCCTTTTGAAGAATACCGGGAAGGATGAAGTACTCACTGCCATACGAAGTGTGGCCAAAGGAGACAGCTACTTCAGCAGAGAGGTATCGGCCATCATCATCGAGCAATTGCACAAACCGAATGCTGCAAGAAATCCTGAAGACATTCCCATATCGCCAAGGGAAACAGAAGTATTGAAATTGATCGCCCTGGAACATTCCAATCCGGAGATTGCAGAGAAGCTGTTCATCAGCATCCGTACCGTTGACACCCACAGAAGAAACCTCCTGGAGAAACTGGGTGCCAAAAACACTGCCGGATTGGTGAAATACGCCATCCGGAAAGGCCTGGTGGAGGAAAAATAAGTTTCGTTTCAGGCAGCCTCACCGAGACTCAGGATCTGGTTCATCCGTTGTCTGGCCCTGAGCAATCGCATCTTCACAGCGCTGGCCGAAAGGGCCAGTTCTTCCTGAAGGTCTCTGACCGAGTAGTTTTTTCGGTACTTCAGCTCAAGGATCATTCTCTCCTGGTCGGACAACAGATTCAGGTATTCGTCCAATTTTATTTCCAGGCTTTCAAACCTGATCCGTTCTTCAAGGTCATCCTCATCTGCCCGTATTTCAGGCATATGGTCCATATCTTCCATGGCCTTATGAATCATTTTGCTCTTTTTATGAGCCTGACTGATGCAATGGTTTTTTGTAATGGCGAACAACCAGGTTGAAAACCTGGCGTTCCCCGCAAATGAGCTGGCGTTTATTACCGTCTTCAGCAGGATCTCCTGGGCCATATCAAATGCATCATCCCGGTTTTTCGTAAATGAATAACACTTGGAATAGACCTTGATGTAATACCGGGTATATAAAACTCCAAAGCTTTGTGTATCGCCTTTCAGAAATTCCTGTACCAGCTGTTCATCACTACAGGTGCCATAATCTGTACTTTTCATTATATCTCCAATCACTTTTTGGTTCAGAGATAAAAGTAGCAGCATGCCCCTTGCCGGAAAAGAGCTAAAAAGCGTATTCTTGTCCCTCGGTAATTTACCTATCAGACAATCCCCAGTACCGTAGCAAGGGCTGTGGCGAGTCCAAGGAAACTCAGGAAACCAACGATGTCGGTGACTGTGGTTAAGATGATGGATGAGGACGAAGCCGGGTCCTGCCCCAGGGATTGCAGGATCATGGGAATCAGTGCACCGGAAAGGCCTGCAATGGACATGGATAGGATCATGGAAATTCCAATGACAATGGCCAGCCCAAAAGAGGAAGCCCAGATGAAGACGATAAGGGAGGTGGTGATGGCTACCGCCACTCCGTTGATAAACCCCACGAGTATTTCCTTTCGGGCAACAACAAACCATTGACTGGCAGAAATTTCCCTGAGGGCAAGACCCCGCATGGTCACCGCCAGTGCCTGGGAACCCGTGTTCCCTGACTGGCCGGCTACCACGGGAAGAAACACTGCCAGCACTGTAATTTTCGAAATGGTATCCTCAAAGATGGCCACTACCGAAGCTGCCAGAAATGCAGTCGCCAGGTTGATCTGTAGCCAGGGTAAACGTTTCCGGACGGCCAGTGAGACCCTGGAGAGTGCCCGCTCTTCCCTGCCGGCTCCAAACAGGGCCTGTACGTCCTGGGTAACATCAACTTTGGCAGCGTCGATCAATACATTGTTGCGGATCACCCCCAGGAGGCAATTGTTGATGTCCACCACAGGCAAATTGATCAGTTTCTTTTCCTCCAGCAGTGCTACCACATCTTCCCGGGGTGCCAGTGCAGTAACACTGATGGGTACATGATCCTTCAGGTTTTTAAGCAATTCTTTCGGCCCCGAAACTGCAATGTCCTGCAGGGGAATGGAATGCGTCAGATGACCCCCTTCATCCACCAGGAAAACCTGGTACAGTTTGCGGTCCTTGATGCTGCGAAACTTTTTCAAAGCATCTTTGACCGTGGCATCATGCCTGAAAGTGGTAACCTGGGTATCCATCATGAAGGCAGCACAATTGGAGGGATAGCTGATCAGTTCCCGTATCTGCCTGGCTTTCCCGGCCGACAAAAGTTCTATTCGATCGCGGATGGTATCGGAGTCAAATCTGGAAATCAGGCGGGCTGCCTGAAACACGTTATGGTCTTCAATCAGGTCCCTGAATTGATCCGGGTTCAGTGCCTTCAATATTTCGACTGCATCATCGGGATTCATTCCGGAAAGGATCTCCCCGGCAATTTGGGCCGGTTGATTGTCCAGATAGGCCAGCACTTTCTTCACAGGGAGTGAAGAAAGGATCGAAGCTGCCTCCAATGGAAAGGTTTTGAAATAATGGTCTACCAGTTGCTTCTGTATGTTGTGATTCTCCATGCCTTTATGCTTTTTCCCGGGTGCCTGATTTTAAATCTGTTGCGCTTCTTAAGAGGCCTTCCAGTCCGATGCGGTACAGTTCACCCAATGCACTGACCGTCGCCTGACTCAACTCCTCCGCCCTGCTTCCTGGTTGAAGAACAAGGGAACGAACCCGCTCCAGGCTGATGGTCCCCAGGAACAAAGATGTACGGTCAACCACAGGCAAGGCGTAGGTAGAGTTCCATGCCTCATGTTTCAATATCGATTCCACAGGCGTATCAGGGGAGAGTGTGACAACGCTTGTTTTCAAGAGGGTTCTGATATCTTTTTCGGGCGACCTCGTAATAAGGTCAGATAGCGATATCACTCCAGCCAGTTGCATGGAGGAAGTCAGTACAAAGAGGTCGGGGGGGACCTTGTTTTTCTGGCTTCTGATCTCCACAAGGGCTTCTTTTACCGTCCAATGTTCGGCAATGGTGAATACGCTGGAATCCATGTAGGCCCCTACCGAGTTTTCGAGGTACTCGACCATCCGGGTCAAAACCGAAGATAATTCAGGAGAGAGCTCGGTCAGAATAAGCGCTGCAAATGCAGTATTCAGGCTCCTGAATACCCAGACCGCATGATGCCTCTGCAGCGATTCGAAGAGCTGAACCACTTTGGTCCTGTCCATCTTTTCAAATATTGACGACATGATCCGGGGTTTCATCCAGGGGATAACCGCCAGTCCCAATCCCGTGGAGGCATCATTAAAAAATCCAGCCAGATTCTCCGGCTCCATCTTCTCCAGTACCCGGGCCGCCTCCTGTCCGTGTCCTTCAATGAATTGTTTGATTATAATTTCATCCGTATTCATACATCTTTATTTCTCGACCAGTACTGTTGTTTGTTCATTGAATTCTTTGGCGGGAATGATCAATTGACCCGCTTCAGTTTCAAGATATATGGAGGTAGCCGTAATTTTGATGATCCTTCCTTCATGGGTACCCATCCTGACAATATCTCCTTCTGTATAGGTGCGTGCCACATAATAGGATGCCAGGATGTTGCTGACCGATGTCCGGGCCCCCATTCCAAATGCCACGGCTGCTCCAAGCAGCAGTGCAGAAAGTAGAATGTAGGTCAGGGTGGTAAGGAAAGAAATATCCACACCCAACTGGTCGATGGCAATGATGATGGTGATCACCATAATCATATTTTTGCTGACGCGGGCCAGCATGGCACTGCTGTATATGCCCGTCTTGAAAGACCTGCTTTTGATCAGGTCGGAAGCCAGCCGGCTGAATATGATTCCGAAAAAGACCACCACCACCCCGGCAATGATATTGGGCAGGTATTCGCCCAGTCCGGCCAGCCATGAAGTGATCACTGGCAGCCCCAGAATCTCAGTGAACAGGGTGACAAAAAAAAAGACAATGATCCAGAAAAACGTTCGGGAAATGAAACTCCTCGAACTGTTCAGGTTTACTTGCAGTTGCTGGCTGCTGATATTTTTATTGATGGTTCTGTCCAGGTAACCGATGAATCGGCTGACCAGCGATTGGACAATGCGCGCCAGGAGATAACCGAGGAAAAGCACCACCAGGCCCAGGAATAGTTTTGGGATCAATTCCAACAGGAAGTCCCAGAGATCGGTGACCATCCTTCTCATCTCCTCAAGCAATTGTTGATATTTCATAGCGTTCAATGTTTTTAAGCAACACACTGTATGGATTGGACCGCTGAATAGCAAAAAGTCACCTTTCCCGGAGGGATGTTCTGTCAAACTGCCTTTGGGCCAGTGACTTTTCCTGAAAACAGAGTCCAAATGATTAAACAGACCATTTAAATACACATTATTATGAAAGAACAGGTACAGGTTTTCTTGGTGAGCTCACAGCAATTTCTTAACGAGATAGCGGTTTCACTACCAAAAATTTTAGGAGCCATACTGATCCTTATCATCGGTTGGCTTCTGGCAAAACTTTTAAAAAGGGTCATTGTCAAGCTCCTCCTGTTAATCAGGCTGAACACCCTCTCTGAAAAAGTGGGCATTGAAAAATTCCTGAAAGAAGGCGGAATGAAAAAAACAGCCGCCGATCTGATTGGCAGTCTTTTTTACTGGATCATTATGCTGACTGTGATCCTGGCCATCTTCAACTCTTTACAACTGACCAGCGCCCAGGAATTGTTCAACAGCATCATCCTGTTTATTCCCAATATCATTGTCGCCATTGTGATTCTTCTGATTGGATTGTACGCCGCCAGGTTCCTGGCCAATGTATTGTCATCATCCCTGAAGAACATGAAGGACAAAACAGCAGAAATCATTGAAAAAATCGCCTATTTTTCTGTGGTCATCTTTACAGTTTTTCTGGTGCTTGGACAGCTGAAAATCGCACAGGACATCATTACCAATGCATTTATCCTGGTATTTGGTGCCATTTGTCTTGCCTTTGGTTTGGCTTTTGGACTGGGGGGAAAGGAATCTGCTGCCGAAATACTGAGAAATATCAAAACAAAAAAGGAAACAAAAGAATAATACCTTCTGATTTATTAGCCCGGCAGGTAACCTGCGGATCATCTGCGGTTGCTTGCCGGGATTTTTTTTGGAAAGAGCACCGAAAACAGGATACTGGTGGAGAGTATTCCCAAAATGATGTAAAGGGAAAATACAGGCTTATATCCGCTATGGGCCAACCAATCGTGCAGGATGAGCTTAAAGCCTACAAAAACAAGCAACAGGGAGACACCTACCTTTAACAGGTAAAACTTCTCTGCCACCTTCACCAGCAGGAAGAAGAGTGAACGCAATCCCATGATGGCAAAAATGTTTGAAAAGAAAACGATGTAAGGATCGCGTGTTACAGCAAAGATGGCCGGAATGGAATCCAGGGCAAAGATCAAATCTGACATTTCGATGAGAACAACGACGAGGAATAAGGGGGTGATGTAAAGCACTGAATTCTTCCTTATAAAAAAATGGTTGCCTACATAGCGCGGAAACACCCTGAACCATTTTGAGAACAGTTTTACCACTGGATGATTCTGGGGCTCTATGCGGATTTCGCTGTTCCTTTCCAGGTACATCTTCACACCGGCATAGAGCAGGTAGGCACCAAAAATGTAGAGTACCCATTCGAAGCGATAAATCAGGGCAGCGCCTGCAAAAATAAAGATGAAGCGCAAAACGATGGCTCCCAGGATTCCCCAGAAAAGAACACGCTTGTAAGCTACTTTACGAACCGAAAAAGCACCCATAATCGCCATCATCACAAACAGATTATCAATGGAAAGAGACTCTTCGATAAGGTAACCTGTGATGAAGTTGATGGAAATGCTTTTCCTGAATAGTTCCAGGCTGTGAGCGTAGCTTTCAGCATCCACAGTCAGGTAGGGATAGAACCTGTCCATCACAATGCTTAGCCCTTCCAGGTTATGTATTCCATGAACAAACTCTCCCCGAAGCCTGAGAAAAAGTGCAAATCCCATGGCCAGTAAAACCCACGTCCCTGTCCATACGGCTGCTTCCCTGAGCGATACCTCGTGGCTTTTCCTGTTGATCACCAGAAGGTCCAGCATCAATACCCCCAGGATGGCGATGATAAAAAAAGTGAGAAAAAGGATGTGGCTGCTCATGTTTTCTTTTACTCGATGGCTTTCTGGTTATTAGAATTCACAAACAAAATCGTTCCCAGGTTGTCGTACTCCTGGAAGATCTCTTCTCCATCATGCTTTAACTGCTCTTCCCTGAAACCCAGGATCACAAGTCCGGCATCGCCCGATTTTTGATTGATCAGGGCTTTAATATCCACATCGTCAGCTTCAGGGATTATTTCAATGTTCTTGGAGGTAATAGGGAGCCGGCCCGTTTGTACCAGTTCTTCCATTCTTTTTCTTGTTTCAGAGAGTTTGTCGGGTTTACAGGTTTCGAAAATATTGATGCTAGCCCTGTGCCAGTCGGGGTGTCCCAGGATGATGAAACTCAGCATGATCATCAGGTTGGCATTGTCGGTATCGATACTTCTGATCCACACATGGATCCCGTCCTTAAACTCTATCTGCTTGTGCGATGTAGCTGCAATACACACATCAAAATCCCCTGCTATCACAAGGGAGAGGTTCTCGGCGATACTTTTCAGATTGTCTGGCTCCTCCTTGTCAAATTCAAAAATGACCATGTTGTTTTCCATTCCTGCAATACCCGGCACCTGGATGGTTTGTGCCACCGCAGAGGTATAGGACGGAGAGATCAGGGTGTCCACATATACATGATTCTCGACCCTGTCAAACTTCTCAATGAGTTTCTTTAGCTGGTCCTTTGACTGCTCGTAGGTCTTTTTTGAGAAATAGCCCTCAATCAGGTGGATGTAGGTGCCAAATCCGTATTTATAGGAGATCCAGTTCAGCAACTTGAATGCTGTATTTCGCTTGAATGAATCTTCAGATATGCAGATGGCACTGGGGCGCCACTCGCCGCCTGACCTTTTGCTGCTCGATTTTTGAATATATACCTGCATGTTGCGGTTCAGCTGGAATATGGTATTGGCGAAGATGGCCTCAAGTCCTTTCCTGGTTTTATGGTAGTAATTGACATAGAGATAGATCAGGGACATCAGCACGATGGAAGCAAGGGCATAGCTCGAATTGATCTTGAACATCACCCAGACCGAGACCACAAAACCCACCAGGGAGATGTACCATCTCGACTTAAAATAGGGTCGGTAGGAAGGCGAGGAGCCAAAGTGGTTCAAAAACGAGATCAGGCATAAGGATCCATAGGTAACCATAAAGAACATGGAGATGATTTCAGCAACCGCATTCACATTTCCCATCATCACAAAAACCAGGGCGATGACCGATGTGATCATGGAGGCATTGATGGGCTCGTTGTCTTTTTTCCTGCCCTTTGACAACCAGCTGTTCAGGCGCCGGGAGGGAAAAGACTCATCAGCTGCAAGGGCCTGCAGGGTGCGCGGCGCAACCATGATGGAACCCAGCGCGGATGAAATGGTGGAGGCAGCCAGTCCCAGGGGAATCACAAAAGCTCCTCCCAATGCAATCTTGGCCATGATCAGCTGATTGTTCACCAGGTCTTCCACGCTGGCCGAGAGGGCTAGCTTATAGATAATGAACATATAGATGATCATCCCGGCAATGGTGGCTGAGGTGGTACCCAGTGGAATGGACTTGGCGGGATTCTTCAGATCCCCCGAGAGTCCCACCCCCGCTGTCATGCCGGTAAAAGCTGGGAATACAATGGCGAACACTACAAAAAAACTGTCCCTGTTCCTTAATTCAGCTGTAAAAAAGGAAAACTCTGAGGTCATGGCATGGTCAGTTTTCCCCATGAAAAACAGCACAATGGAGATGAACAGGATGCCAATCACAAAATAGAGGGCTTTTACACCCACATTGGCTCCCTTCTTGATTATCAGGAAAGCCAGTCCGATGGTGGCAGGGATGCTGATCACCTGGCGTGGCAGTTCAAATCCAAATTTTTCGCCTACGAAATTGAAGAAAAACTCAAAGGCCTCGGTAAAGGCGATGATGTAGAATGCGACGCTGATTGCCTGGGACATGTATAGGGCAATGCCGATGGTTGCCCCGATATTCAATCCGAAGGAACGGGAAATGATAAAATATTCTCCTCCCCCTTCAACGCGCTTGTTGGTGGCGATTTCCGAGATGGCCAGGGCCGTTGGGATGGTCACCAGGTGGCCCAGCAGAATAATACCCATCACTCCCCAGAAGCCAATGGTTCCCACGGCAAATCCAAAGCGGAGGAAGAGTATGGCTCCCAAAATGGTAGATATGGCAGTGAAAAAAACCGGGGCCGTACCAAAACCTTTGTTCTTTTTATTCATTAAAAAGTGAAGGATTTATAGGGTTGTTATCTGGGTTTAGAGCGGGTTCTCAATTGCCGGCGTGTCGGGGTCATAAATGTAGTATCGCTTACGAAACGAACATCTTCGATGGAATAGAAGGCATGAGGATTCATTTGCCTGATGGTACCTATAATCTCCTTGATCACTCTTCTTCGATCCACAATAAATAGAATCCCCACCTTGCCATCTTTGCCCATACCCTCAACGAAGGTGATGTGATAACCTCTGTCTGTTAACTCATTGATCAATTCTGAAGCATCGGCCCCGGTAATGACACGGATCATTTCATATCCCAGGGCAAGTTTCCCTTCAATTTTCATCCCCACATAGGTCCCCAACGCAAATCCGCCGGCATATCCCACATAAGTAGTCCAAACCCCGAGGTGGGTCAGGATCCGGGTGATGGTAATGATCCAGATCAAGACCTGGCAAAATCCAATGAAGGGTGCCAGGTTCCTGTATCCCTTTGCAACCATAATTACCCGGATGGTATCCAGTGAAACATCAACGACCCTTGCCATCATGATCAGCAAGGGAATCAAAATGTAATCAATCCAAAAATTGTCTGTCACCTCCCTATTTCTTCAATTCTTTCTCAGCCTGGTGCCAATCGGATTCGGCATCTCCAGGAGTGCCTTCCTTCATGCGCTTTAAGTAGATTTTCTCAGCGCGTTTTTGGATGGCAGCAATGCTGACCTTTTTTGGGGCTGGTGCTGTTTTGCCTGTGCTTGTTTTCTTTGTAACCATGATTATAGTTTTATTTCAAACTTATGACCTTCAAAAGGTAATTGGTCACATCATACCGTGCGGATCAAATCAAGCAACTTACGATCCAGTTTGTGTCCGTGAAAGTCTTCATAGTCCACATCCTTTCGTCCCGAGTCCAGGATGCCGAAGTTGCCCCTGAAATTCCACAGGGCAAAGCCGATGCCGTTGGAGGTGAGGATGTCCACCACATCCCCAAACCAGGCCATGAAAATATCATGAGGAGTTTCAATGTAGCATCCGCATTCGCCGCAATGTACGCCGGTACCCGATTGGGCCAGTTTGATCCAGGGTTCATAAAACTCCTCCAGCATCGCCCTGCTCAGGTACTGGTCCCCTACCTGTCCGGGATACTTCAGTGTCGGAAGGTTGTCCAGGTCTTTCATGGCCCAGGGTGCCTTGTAGTGGGAGATGATGCCCGGATAGTATCCCCGGCAACTCTGTGCAATGGGCAGGTGGGCGATTTCAGGGATGACTTTGGAGCCAACCTCATTTCCGTCGGCAATGACCAGGTGATCCGGGTTCTCCTTCCAAATGGCTTTGGCTGCTTTCTCTGCCACCTCTGCATAAATCTTGCCGGGCACAATCAGTTTGTCGGCATGTTGATTATTCATGTCATCGATCATGGCAGGTTCGTTCAGCAGATCGAAACTGATCTTTTCCCGGGATATGTTTTTGTAGCGTTTTGCCCACATGCTCCAATGCCAGTAGAAGGCCTTCTGCGCCTCCTTGTCCTTCCACAGATTATAGGGTTCATGGAAGCCGGCATTGATACAATAACCGGGCGCACGGTGCAGGTTGATGCTGGCATGCATCCCGTATTTATGTATCAGATACACCAATTTGTCGACCCGTTCAAGAGCCTCTTCACTGACGTGGTATACTTCCCCGGGAGTAATGTCTTTCTCCGGTCGATATCCAGGTAAGAGGGATAGGCCATGGGGATCCTTACAAAATCAAAACCCCAGTCGGACATCCACTTCAGATCCTCTTCTGTGGTTCCCCTGCGACCTCTTCGTGGATTGGGAGAGAAAAAGTCCAGTACATTAAATCCTTTCCACTTGGGAAGCGGATTCTTCACTTTATTTCCCTGTTGCGATCCAGCCAGTACTGCGTTTCCTGCCAAGCTATGCCCCCGTTAGCACGGCGGCTTTCTTAATGAATTCCCTGCGGTCGGGTTTTGGGTTTTCCTTCATTTTTTAAAGTTCTACTTTATTTTATCATGATAATCCAAAGTCAACTTTAGATTATCACGATTTATTTCTTGAAAATACAACATCCTTGCATAATCTCAATTAAGCGAGATAAGATAACTTTGCACTACATGCAGACTTATGATGTGATCGTAGTGGGGGGCGGACCGGCAGGTTTAATGGCCGCAGGCAGGGCAGCTGAGCTGGGCCGGAAGGTCTTGCTCCTGGAGAAGATGGAACGGGAAGGACGCAAGCTGCTGATCACCGGGAAAGGGAGGTGCAACATCACCAATGATGCAGACCCTCGCCGATTTTATTACCCACATACGCCCCAATGGACGCTTTCTGCGACCAGCCTTCTCTCAATTCTTCTCGGCTGAAATTCTCGATCTGCTTCATCAGCAGGGTATGGAAACAAGCCTGGAGCGGGGCGGAAGGCACTTCCCTTCCAGCAACAAAGCCTCGGATGTGCTGAAAGCCCTCCTGGATTGGGTTCGCCAGCAGGGCGTGGAGATCAAGGTGCCATCACCGGGTGGAGAAACTGGTGGTGGAGAACCAGGCCATTCAAGGGGTAAAGGTGAACGGTGAGATCATTAAAAGCAAAGCGGTGATCCTGGCCACAGGAGGGAAATCCTATCCTGCCACCGGATCCAACGGGGATGGCTACGAACTGGCCCGGCAGGTGGGCCACTCAATAGAAGCAGGTCAGGCCCTCCCTGGTTCCCCTGGAAACTGCTCGGGAAAAGTGGCCATGGAGCTGCAGGGGCTGAGCCTGAAAAATGTAAAGGCTGTGGTATGGGTGAATGGAAAAAAGGCTGCGGAGGATTTTGGCGAGATGTTGTTTACCCATTTTGGTTCAGTGGCCCCATCATATCTGACCCTCAGCAGGCTCGTGGTGGATGAGCTCAGGAAGGAGAAGCAAGGTGGAGATCACTATGGACCTGAAGCCTGCCCTGGACGAACAGAAGCTGGACAGGCGCTTGCTGCGCGACCTGGATGAACAGGGAAAGAAGAAGATCGGAAATATTTTCAGTTCCTGGCTGCCATCAAAAATGATCCCGGTGTTTTTGGAGATCCTGGAAATCGATCCCCATAAGGAAGGTCACCAGGTTTCGGCGAAAGAGCGGAAAAGAATTCGCAATCTTTTGAAAAACCTTCCCTTCAACATGACCGGCTTTCGCTCCTTTAAAGAGGCGATCATAACCGCCGGGGGGATTCCCACGGCCGAGATCAGCCCGAAGACCATGGAATCGAAACTGGTGCAAGGGACTTCATTTTGCAGGGGAATTGATCGACCTGGATGGGGAGACAGGCGGCTATAACCTGCAGATTGCCTACTCCACCGGTTGGCTGGCCGGGAACTCCTGCTAAAATATTTTTCAAATTAATGTATGGTTTACTTGACATTGTGTAAATTATACTTATCTTTGTGTATGCTTTTATTTACAATACGTAAAATTAACCATACATAAAAAAGTAGAAATCATGTCCTATCAAGAGAAACAAAACATCGTCAATATTTTTAGTGGAATACTCATTACTGTTGTCTATTCCCTCATCGTATACCAGCGGCACCTGCAAGGGCGCTTCGACCTCACCGAAGACTTCAGCAAATGGGGTGTCCTGTTCCTTGTTTTTATAGGTGTATCCATCGTGGCAAGGATCATCATCCTCATTATTTTTCACATCATCAATGCCATCGCCACCAGGGAAGAGAAGACCCCGGTTGAGGATGAAAGAGACAAACTGATCAAACTGAAGGCCACCAGGAACTCCTACTACACTTTCGTTAGTGGTTTTGCCCTTTCGGCCGTAGCCATGGCCTTAGGAATGCCCGTCTATTATATATTTATCGCATTTGTCGGTTTTGGCCTGATCTCTGAGATTGTTGAAAACGGTTCACAAATTTACTATTACAGAAGGGGCATTTAAGATGGCAAAAAGCAGCATTCAAAACAGCATACGAAAACTGCGCTTCAACGCAGATGAAATGACCCAGCAGGAGCTGGCCGACCGGGTGGGCGTATCCCGGCAAACCATTGTGGCCATCGAGAAGGGGAATTACTCTCCCTCCCTGGAGCTGGCCTTTCGAATCTCTCATGCTTTTCAGACACCCCTGGAAGAAGTATTCACCTACGATCCGGAAGAGGAAAAGCCTACCAAACAGAAAAAATGAATCCAAAGTATGGCCCCACATTGATCCTGGGACGCCTCAGAAGAAGTTTGCATGGGAAATCGGACCGATAATGAATTGTTAATACTTCCCTGATTGATTGCATGTTTTTTGGATTGATCTTCTTAACTTGGGTTTTCGAATAAACCAAAAATTGACCCTTGGCCCGGATCTCTTCTCATCAATCAGGAATCTCTTCCCAGGAACTTGAGGAGGCCATCCCTGAAAGCCTGCAGTCGAAAAACGTCCATCTTCACTGGATCGATAAATCCCCTGCAGGGAAGGACTTGTTTACCATTACAGCCAAAATTGAAATCAATGGGCACATACTGCTTCTGAGCTGTAAGACCAGCAACCGGCAGATCATCGACGATTGGAATCTGGACAATCCCACCCACCACACCAATGCCCGCCTGGTCGCTCTGGAACGAATACTGACAGATCCTGCCAACGAGGATATTATCATTTCACTGTAGTCGAATTGAAATAAGGAGATACCCATGAAAGAGGTACTAAACAAGGTGCTGATCGGTACCAAAGACTTCGATATCACCGTTTACGAGGTTCTGATCATATTCATCATCCTGCTGGTCACTTTTGTTATCAGCCGCATATTGAGAAGGATTTTCAGAATACGGGAGCAAAGCAAACAATTTGATCCGGGGCGGAGTCACGCCATTCTGCAGATCATTAAATATTTGCTGTGGATCTCGGCCATTCTCATCTCCTTTCAAACCGTTGGCATACAGATTACGCTGCTGCTGGCCGGATCGGCTGCACTCCTGGTGGGCCTTGGACTTGGATTGCAACAAATATTCCAGGATTTCATGTCAGGTGTGACCATTCTGTTCGAAGGCACTCTAAAGGTTGGGGATATTGTTGAAATACGAAACGATATCGTGGGAAAAGTAATTGAAGTGGGATTAAGGACCACAAAAATTGAAACACGGGATAACATTGTGATGATCATACCGAATTCGAAGTTTGTCACCGACATCGTGATCAACTGGAGCCATATGGAAAAGAAAACCAGGTTCCATGTGGATGTAGGGGTGGCCTATGGGTCGGATGTTGAAAAGGTAACAAGGATTTTGCTTGATTGTGCACTCGACCATACATCCATATCAACCAATCCCAAACCCTTTGTACGTTTTAATGATTTTGGTGATTCATCGCTCGATTTCATGTTGTTCTTCTGGACCACCGATACCTTCAGTGTGGAGAACATCAAGAGCCAGATTCGCTACAAGATCAATACTGCCTTTAAAGAACAGGGCGTGCAGATACCTTTCCCCCAGCGGGATGTACATATCAAATCCAACAAGTAACAGATGAATCTGCTGGACGGTGTAAAATCGGTTGAGATTAAGAGCAGCAAGGAGGTGATCACCCTGAGCAATATGGTGAAAGATGAGCACCTCTCCATAGTGGATAGGATTGAATCCTTTGAGGACATTATCAGCATTGAGATAGGCGACACCGCCCTTACCAGGGCACGCAATCTGGAAAGGGAACTGAGCATCCGGCAGCTCTATATCAAATATGAAGGGGAAAATCCTTCCGGTACACAAAAAGACAGAATTGCCTTCGCCCAGGTTCATGACGCGCTGCGCAGAAAATTCACGACTATTTCGCTGGCCACCTGCGGCAATTATGGTGTGGCAGTTGCCTATGCAGCCCATCTGGCTGGATTGGAGTGTAAAATATTCATTCCCGAATCCTACCATACCGATCGCATCAGAGAGATGGAAAACTTTCATGCTGCCATCATCCGTCTTCCAGGATCTTATGAGGATACCGTGTCAGAATCAAGCAGGATGGCTTTAACTGAGGGTTGGTATGATGCCAATCCCGGGGGAGCCAATACCTCATTGCAGATTGCTGCCTATGCCGAAATCGCCAATGAAATCTATGATCAAATGCGTGACGCACCACGCTATGTGGCATCGCCGGTTTCCAACGGCACATTGCTTGCCGGAGTTTACCGGGGTTTTGTGAGTCTCTATAAACGAGGGAAAACATCACGAATTCCTAAGTTTATTGCAGGATCTGCAGCCTTTAAAAATCCAATTATTTCCTCCTTCAAAGCCGGACTGGATACATGCCTTGATATTGATCCCGGACTTGTGAAGGAAACCGTAATCAACGAACCCCTGATCAACTGGCACAGTTTCGATGGCAACGAGGCCCTCTTTGCCATCAGGCAATCGGGAGGGTCGGCCTACCATATCAGTGACAAAAAAATGAAGGAAATGAGCACATATCTTCATAAAAAAGAGGGCTACAGAATTTTACCCGCCTCCACATCCGGTTTGATTGCCCTGCTCGAAATGCATGAAAAAAGCGAGATGATCAATGACAGGTATGTGGCCATTTTAACCGGAAAATATTAAGTCATGAAACCAACAATCGATGGTAAGGCATTGGTCTATGCCGACGGCGCATTCAATACGCCCTATGGAAAAACTGCACACGGACTGGTGCGATTTACCGAAAGGTATGAGGTGGTTGGTGTAATCGATCAAAAATATGCAGGACAGGATGCTGGAATGGTGCTGGACAGTAAAATGTATCATATCCCCATTTTCAGAAACCTGGAGGAGGCGCTTGAAAAAGTTGGCTCGGAAAAGGAAACCCTCACCCTGGTCATTGGTCTGGCCACCGATGGCGGCGTTCTTCCTGCCGAAGCAAAGCAAACCATCAGGAACGCGCTGGAATCGGGCCTGAATGTGGACAGCGGTTTGCACGATTTTCTCTATAAGGACAAGGAAATCATGGCTATAGCCAAAAAAAACAAGGTGCCGGATTCGTGATGTACGCAGGACACCCGAACGGGAACAGCTGCATTTCTTTACAGGTAAAATTGAGGAAGTGGATTGCTTGAAAATAGCCCTCCTGGGAACCGATTCGGCCGTAGGCAAAAGGACCACTGCGTGGATCATTGTCCATGCCTTCAGAAAGGCCGGATTAAAGGCCGAAATGGTAGGAACCGGTCAGACCGCCTGGATGCAGGGTGCCAGATACTCCATGATCATGGATAGCTGTATCAATGATTTCGTTTCAGGTGAGATTGAACATGCAGTCCATGAAGCCTGGAAAAATGAGTCGCCCGATCTGATTGTGATCGAGGGACAGGGCAGCCTGATGAATCCTGCCTATCCGGGTGGTTTCGAAATCCTGGCTGCAGGAAGGCCCGATTTTGTAATCCTCCAGCATGCTCCCAGGAGGCTGGAATATGATGGTTTCCCCGGTTATCCGCTGCATTCACTTACGGAGCAGATTCATGCCATTGAAACCATTTCAGGTAAAAAGGTAATTGCCATCACTGTCAACCACGAGGAGATGACCCGGGAGGAAATTATCCCGGCATGTCGTGCCATTACTGAAGAGACCGGACTGCCAGCTTTTGATGTACTTGTGAATGGAGCGGATGAACTTACTGAACTTCTGATTTCTTTCCTGAAATGATAACAATCGAGTCCTTTAAGGTGCTGAGAAAACTCTCTGTTCATGGCATTCAGATTGAACCCAGGCAGGTGAAGGCGACCTACAGTGTGGAAAGATATTCGGGCGAAACAGATTCATTCGAGTTGATCTATTCCTATGAACACCCCTATTTTCAAAGGAAGGATGCCTCTGACGTGAACCTGGCCTCCATGATGCTTGCACAGGTAGCGCTGAACTACGGCTTGTTTTTTGAGGAGATTGAATTTGACGGCTTGTATGACATAACCGACCGGAAGTTTATTATGGAGATGATGGAAAACACCTCCCGTGAGATTCTGACAAACAAATTGCTGATCCAAAATGAATTTCTGAAAGCACCCTATCGATACACTGACCGCGGAAAAAAGGGATCACTATACCCAATCCCGCCTCCATTTTTTCCAATACACAGTTTCAGCATATGATCATGGAGAGGTCAAATGAAACAACACGACCGTGAAAAATATGCCATTTTGAGCAGCGGCGGCAAAGACAGCCTGCTGACTTACGGCATTATTAAAGAGATAGCCGAACCCTTTCCGGTATTCATCAATGAAGCGGGCAGACACTGGTTTACGGCCGTAAACGCACACAGATACTATAAGGAAACTGAACCCAATACCGAGAAACCCTGGTGCAACAGCGACCGCCTGTTTAACTGGATGCTCAGGCATTTTCCCTTTATCAAGGAAAATTACGCAGTCCATCAGGTCTGATATATACCCTCTGAGATTGTGGACTGTGGCTGTATTTCTATTTGGAGTCCTGCCCATTGCGCGGAAAAAGGGCATCGGAAATATTCTCATTGGTGATGAATATGACACCACCGTGGTGAGCAGTCTGAAGGGCATCACCCATTACAACGGCCTGTACGATCAGAGCAAGTATTTTGACAATGCCCTCACCCGGTATTACCGGAGCAAAGGGTGGAACATATACCAGTTCTCCTTACTCAGAAGCCTCTCCGAACTGCTCATCATGAAAGTATTGATCAAACGATATCCGGAACTTCAAAAGCATCAGATTTCCTGCCATGCCGCCCATGAATCGGATGGCCGGATGCTCCCCTGCGGAAAGTGTGAGAAGTGCCGCAGGATCATTGGAATGATTAAAGCAATTGATGAAGATCCGGAAAAATGCGGGTATACCGCCCAACAGGTGACCAGGGGATTGTTGGCGCTTGAAAAAATATCTGTAAAGCAGATCGGTAGCGACGCCTCCCACCTGTATTACCTGATGCTTGAGAAGAAGCTCATCGCGCAAAACTTATTCACCTTGCGTGTTGCAAAAGAGCATTCCGAGATCACCAAACTTCGCTTCGATAAGGAGCGAAGCAATCTGGAGGACATGCCTCAATATATCCGCCAACCTCTTTTTGATATCCTTTCAAAATATGCAGATGGCGCGGTAAAGAGAGTGAACAAACACTGGGTTGATTTCAACCTTGATGAAGCTTACTTACATAAGACCAAATACAAGTTCCATGAAAAATAAAACAGAATATCCCGAATATATGTGGGCTACCTTAAGCTGGCCTGAAATTGCAGAGCGCTTGAAGATTGTTGATACAGCCATACTTCCCTGTGGCGCCATTGAACAGCATGGTCCCCACCTCCCGCTGGATGTGGACCATTTTGATGCCAACTATATGGCCCGCAAGGTGGCCGAAGCCTGCAAGGATCCCAAACCTTTTGTTCTGCCACCCATCCCTTATGGTGTATCCTACCACCACAGCGAGTTTAAAGGCACCATCTGTGTGACCAACAATGCACTGTCGGCATTGCTCTATGATATCGGGATGAGCCTGGCCCACAACGGTATCAAGAAGCTGGTCATTCTGAATGGCCATGGTGACAATGCTCCGACGCTGAATTATGCAGCCCAGATGATCAACCGGGATGCCAAGATATTTGTGTGTGTTGAAACCGGCGAAACCAGTGATGTGGATCTGTACAACCTGATTGAAACCCAAAATGACATCCATGCCGGGGAGATTGAAACAAGCACCACCCTGGCACTCAGACCCGAACTGGTTGATATGGACAAAGCGGTGGATGATACCCTGGATCTGGACAATGAATATCTGGATTTTACCTCCGAACGGGGGGTAAGCTGGTATGTGCACACCAAAACACTGACCAAATCCGGGGTGATGGGCAATGCCACACTGGCCACTGCCGAAAAGGGTCACAAAATGTGGGAGATCATGATCCGCAAAATGGCTGACTTTGTGGAGACCATTAAAAACACGCCTTCGGATAAGCTGTTTCAAAACAGGTATTAGAATGAAAATCACCTCGGTTGAATATTTCAGACTGGATATGCCCCTGGCGGTTCCCTACACCATTGCTTACGAAACCGTATCCAGCACCACCAACATCATTCTGAAATTGGGAACCGATAAGGGAATCACCGGGTGGGGATGTGCAGCGCCGGACAAAGAGGTGACCGGGGAGACCCCAGAAGAGGTGATGGATACATTGAAAGGTTAATTATCGGGCTCCTTAAGGGGCAGTCTCCTTTTCAGATTGCCCGGGTCACCCACCTGATGAAGCAGTTATTGCCCGGAGCTTCATCCACCATGGCCATGGTGGATATGGCCTTGCATGACCTTTTGGCCCGGAAAGCAAAACTCCCCCTGTACCAGCTACTGGGCGGCTTCCGCCAGCACATCCCCACCAGCATCACCATCGGGATCCTGCCCCTTGATGAAACCATCCAACAGGCCGAAAATTACCTGAAAAAAGGATTTTCCATCGTCAAACTGAAGGGGGGACTGAATCTGGAGGAGGATATTGAAAAAATCCTGAAATTGCGTGAAAAACTGGGGAATGATTTTTTACTGCGTTTTGATGCCAACCAGGGATACAACACAGAGGAATCCATAGAATTCATCAGCAAAACAAAAAGTGCGAATATTGAAATCCTTGAACAACCCACCTCTCAGAAAAAGGAAGAACGACTGGGAGAGGTCACCCAGCAAATTCATGTTCCCGTGATGGCCGATGAGAGCATCAAAACCCTGAAGGATGCATTCAGGCTGGCAGCTAACGATTTAATCGACATGGTAAACATCAAGATCATGAAGGTGGGTGGGATCCTGGAAGCCCAGCACATCAACTCGGTGGCCAAAGCAGCCGGGATGGAAGTGATGGTCGGCTGCATCGACGAATGTGCGCTGGGTATTTCGGCCGGACTTCATTTTACCCTGAGCCGTCCCAACATTGAATACGCCGATTTGGACGGCCACCTGGACCTGCTGGACGATCCTTTTACAGAGCTGTTCCGTCTCAAAGGTGGGATACTATATCCATCTGATCATCCGGGACTCGGAAAAATAAAACTATTGGCTTAAAAAGGCACATTTTCCAGGATCTGGAAACGTATTCCTGAAAGGATGTAGCTTTCGATCTGGTAAAATTTCATGGCTGTCACAGGCGAACAATCCTTCGCCAACTTTTTATAATAGCTTGCAATCAGTTTTTCGTTCCTGTCCCTCAGGGACAGCACTGATTTCATCCATGCCGTGCTCTCTTCATCACTCATGGTTTCAAACTGCTCTGCGAATTTGTCCAGCAGGACAATTCTTTCCTTGCCATATTCCTTTCGGGTTACTTCGTAGGCATCATAGTGTTTCCAGAAGGCATCTTTTTCCACGTCCTCAAGGGCTATAAAATCTTTGATAGCAGCACGCTTCTCCATCCCAAACATGGCCTGGATGTAATCAATTTCTTCGTTGCTTGTCTGGGCCTTCAAGGCGCAAACGGACAATACAAGCGCTAAAATAAATGTAATCTTTTTCATCAGTTTATTGTTTTGTGATTTCAATCATCATATTTAATCTGAACGACTTCTCCTTGCTCGTTCAACCTTACAATGTAGGTGTTTCTCCGGTTGGTCACCTGAAGGCGATAAATGTATCCCTCAAAACCAAGGGTTTGGATCTTCTCCTTATGATCGGACCACAACCAATCACCAAACTCAGAGTTTTTCAGTCCCAGCGCAACATTGTCGGGTAGAACCCGAATCTTTGTTCGTGTCTCGAACCATTGCCCGTAGCGGCTAAAGATGGCTCTGCTGGCCTCCTGTTGAATTTGAAAATCCACTTCATAATGGGTGGGTTTCTCGAAGGTATGAAAGACGGTTTGGCGGGTGGGATACCAGGTCCCGTACCAGGTCTGCGCATAGTCTTCATACCAGTACGTAATGTGGCTTGTGTACCAAAGGCTCATAAATGTCCCTGGATACCTTGTGTTAAAGGCTGCCAGCACCTCTATGGGAACCTGTTTGTCGTCCAGCAAGATGCGATAGGATACTTCTCTCTGAGCCAACAGGGAAAAACTGACGCTAAACAGCAGGGCTGTCATCAGAATAGACTTCCTTTGTTCTTTCATGGTTGAGAATCTGATTGTTCGGGGAGCAATGGTAAAGATAACTTGTTTTATCCGGTATCTCTTGATTTAAAATATTAATGCATGTAAATTAACAGCCGATCGCCTTAAAAAAGAAACTGAAATGGCCACAAAAATTAAAATCATCCGCTCCATTGACTATCTGTCGGTAACGGATGACAGTACAGTGAACTTTGAAGAAAGTAAAAGAAAGTTGTCGGAGATGGCAGAACCTAAACGTCCACCGGCTGACTATGAAATCCTTCTGGATTTTCGTCGTACACAGTGGATACTCTCCACAGATGAAATTTTCTCACTGGTAGAGGCACTGATCCATATGCAGGACTCCTTCCGTGATAAAATTGCCCTGCTGCTGCTTCCCGGGGTGAATTTTGACAAAGTCCGATTTACTGAACTCACTTCGGAGAGCAAAGGTGTCGAGGTGCGGACCTTTACCAATTATGAAGACGCCATACAATGGTTTTACAATGATTAAAGCATCAGCTGACAGATTAAATGTTACTTTTATGAAAAGCTTAAAAACCTAGATTTGAAGGACTTCTATACATTCCAGATCACAGGCGATACGCCTATCCTGGTGACTGCCATCCACGATGGCCATGAGCTCAGTTTTGACCTCCTGGAAATATGTGCACTGAGCGAATCCTCGCGCCTGAGAGAGGAGGATCCCTATACAGGGAAGTGGACAGAAGTAGCTGACAACAGGATCATCGCACACCACTCCCGCTTTGAATTTGACTTGAACCGCCCCCCTGAAAAGGCCATTTATCTTGATCCTGCAGATGCCTGGGGACTGGAGGTATGGAAGACCAGGCCCTCTGCCGCCCACCTTGAAAAAACAATTGCTATCTACCATCATTTCTACGCACGGATGCGCGAAAGCCTGGAATTTCTAACTGGGAAATTCGGAAGGGTGGTTGTCTTGGACCTCCACACCTACAACCACCGCCGCAATGGCCCGGATGGTCCGGTAGCGGATCCGGAAGAGAATCCCGAAGTGAACCTGGGTACAGGGACCATGAACCGCGATCGCTGGACAAAGTTAGTGGACCGGGTTGGTGCTGATCTAAGCAACTTCGATTTTGCCGGAAGACACCTCGATGTAAGAGAAAACATCAAATTCAAGGGCGGTTACTTTCCCAGGTGGATCCATGAGAATTTCCCGGAAACTGTCTGCTGCATTTCCATTGAGTTTAAGAAATTTTTCATGAATGAATGGACAGGCATCCCGGACCACCACCTTACCGGGAGCATTGGAAAGGCTGTGAAGTCCACCCTGCCCGGGATCCTGGAAGAATTGGCGAAATGAGTAAAGTGAAAACCAAAGCTGAAACCAGGATTAGTTCTGATTTCATTGATGAAATAAGTCAGCGCCTGGCCGAAGGCAAACAGGTTAGAAGAACCCTGCCCGATCATGGCCGTTTGCATATCGACCGGAATATCCCTTTTCTGGTGGTGTACCGGCATTCTAAGGACAAGTCCGATGCAGGGACAGAGCAGCTGATCACCGGGGAAGCCTCCTACCTGATGGCCTCATCTTCAAGCAAGCACAAAACGGGGAACGCTACTCTTGTAAGGACAGTGGTTGAAAACCTTTCCAGGGCGCCCGGGTCCTTTTTGATCATTGAGATCTGGGCGGGTGAAAGCCCCATTCAGATCATCGACCAAGAAAATGAGAGAACAGCCCCCTCTTTTCGGATCCTTACCCCACCCGACCGGATTCCCGCTTCCTCGGTTGAAGCCCTGAAAAAAGCCCTGACCCGCATCGTGGTATCAAGAAACAAAGGGCTTGTTTCCACTGATTATTCAAAAAGGCCCTGGCCAGCGCATCTTCCTCCATTGCTCACGGCAAAGGAAATTCTCAGGTACAACTGCTTTCTGATCGGTCTTGAGGTCTCCCCCATCTACAGGGATCCGGTCTCCAATGAAGTGTTTCCCCTGGTTCTGAAAAGAATTCACCGTGGCATTTCGCGGGCCATCAAGATGGGGGCCTATGAGTTTCTGCATAAGAATACCACACTGCGTCCGGCAAGCTTCAAATCTCTGGGAAGAAGGGCGGTGGTGCAGGCTGTATGGGAAGTGGATCAAAAACTGGCCGAAATCAGCAATGAACTGGATTTTCTGTTAATGGTCACCCCAATCAACATTGAACAGGCCTGGAATAATTTCAAGTCGGGCCGCTTCAGCAAGGAACCCGTCTTCTATTACCGGCCCATTCCAGTGGATCCTTCCATGTTAAAAAGAAAGCTTTACCAGATTCCCTTTGACAAAATCGAGGATCCGACCCTTTCGGCCATTTTTCATAAAAAGATGGTGGAGCTGGAAATGAAATTCTCCATGTTAAGGGACAGAAACACAAGGAAGTTTTTCTATGGCAGCATGCAGCTTTTCGGAGACATTGATAAGGATCTTTTGGAGCTGTCAGGAAAAATCCTGGATCAGATCCCTCCCAAAAGTCGAGAATTCTCAGGAAGCAAGAAAGTCAATGCCGCTACTTTTGCAGCGCGGGCCAGGGAGGAGATTAATCTATTCCGGCAGGTATTACCCGATCTTAAAACCAGGGTGCATATCAGAGATGACATTAACGGATTACTGGTTTCCCACGGCAACCTGCTCATCGGTAAAAGGTTGCAGGTTCACGAATCGAGGGTGGAGGCTTTGATACAGCACGAAGTGGGAACCCATGTGTTGACCTATTTAAATGGAAAGGAGCAGCCTTTTAAGCAATTATACGGAGGCCTGTCTGGTAGTGATGAATTGCAGGAGGGGCTGGCTGTGATGGCCGAATACCTGGTCGGGGGGCTGAGCCCTCCAAGGTTTCGGCTGCTGGCAGGAAGGGTGCTTACTGCCCAGATGCTGATCCAGGGAGCCACATTTATCGAAGCATTCAGAGAGTTGCACAAAAACCGGGGCTTTGCCCAACGTACTGCATATACGATTGTTTCCCGGATTTACCGGGGCGGGGGCTATACCAAAGATGCCATCTACCTGAGGGGATTTGTGGACCTGGTTCACCACCTCAGGGAGGGTGGTGAACTGGCCCCTTTGATGGTGGGTAAAATCTCCATGGAAGACATCCCGGTGATACAGGAGCTTCAGTTACGGAAGGTGCTGAAACCCCCGGCTTTAATGCCACATTATTTGGAATTGGAACAAACTTTAGCTACATTAGAAGAGATACGTAAAGGAAAATTAATCTTTAAACTAATATAATATGAAAATAGGATTTGTAGTAAATGATGTCAATACAGAACAGACAGGTTATACCACCACCCGGTTGGGGATGTGGGCCATCAACAGGGGGCATGAGGTTTGGGTGATTGGACTGGGAGATTTTATCTACGATCCGGATGAAAACATCAGGGCACGGGCCTATTCGGTTCCCCCTAAAACATACAAGACCACAGAAGGATATTTAAAGGCACTTCAAAGTAAAACACGCATCATGAACCGCATCACTGTAGACGATCTGGATATATTGATGCTCCGAAGTGATCCGGCCAATGAAACAAATCGTCCCTGGGCAGCCACTGCCGGGATCAATTTCGGAAGAATCGCCATGCGGCATGGCGTCATCGTGTTGAATGATCCCAATGGATTGGCCAAAGCTTTGAATAAAAGTTATTTTCAGCTCTTTCCCGAGCAGGTAAGGCCCCGGACCATGATTACCCGTGACCTGAGTGATATTAAACATTTTGCCAGCGAGCATGGGGGCCACGCCGTGTTGAAGCCTTTACAGGGGTCAGGGGGTTCCGGGGTGTTTCTTTTAAAACCCGAGGATAAATCCAACCTGAACCAGATTGTTGAAGCACTACAACGGGATGGCTACATCATTGCCCAGGAATATCTGCCTGCAGCCCATGATGGTGACACGCGGCTCTTCATGATGAATGGTATTCCGCTTCGGTATAAGGGAAAATATGCGGCCTTCAGGAGGCGGAGATCGGGCGACGACATGAGAAGCAATATCCATGCAGGAGGAAAGCTGGCCCAGGCAGAGATCACCGACCAGCACCTGCAACTTGCAGAGATTGTGCGTCCCAAACTGGTTCAGGATGGCATGTTCCTGGTTGGACTTGACATTGTCGGCGACAAACTCATGGAGATCAACGTGTTCAGCCCTGGCGGGCTGGGAAGCGCCCAGATGTTTGAGAAAGTAAACTTCAGCAATGCTGTCCTGGATGCATTGGAAAGGAAAGTCGAGTATATGAGTTACTACAACAGAAATTTTGACAACGACGAAATGGCTACCCTCTAAATCACCGGAGTTCCTTTTTTGACCTGTTTCATCTATAAAAAACATGAAGAAGATTCTCTTTCCATTCGAGATTGAAAATCCAATCTACAAGGAAGCGTACGTGTATGCCATCAAGCTGGCCAGAAATCTACATACGGAGGTGGTTCTGCTCAATGCCTTTCTGATTGAAGTGGACAATAGCATCACCCAGGAAAAGTATGGTAAAATTATCAGAGACAACTGGTTCAGGGCGTACAATGAAATCAGCAAATTCAACAAGTACTTTCTGGAAAACCATGCAAGGGTGGCTGATGACCTTACCATTAAATTTGATTACCGCTTTATACACGGGATACTCAAGGATGAGATTAAAAAAATTGCCAGTGAGGAGGAGGTTGGTTTAATCGTTCTTCCCCTGTCGGACAAGAAGGAGGTCAACAAGAGACAACTTGAGATTATCCGTGACAATATCTTTGAAAAGAACCGGGTATCCCTGTTGGTGGTTCCTTTTCAGAAAGAGTTCAGTCCCATTAAAAACATTGTTTTCTCCACCGATCTGAAAAAGGTAGAACACTATAAACAATACCTCGAGGATGTGGTTCATTACGCCCAGGCCCTGGATTCGAACATTCATTTCCTCTATGTTTCTCCCAAAGATGTTGCTGAAAGCAAGGAGAATTCAGAAGAATATCAGATGGTGAAGAAAGTGATCGAAAGCAATCCCAGGCATGTATTTAAAAAAGTTGGCGGAAAACAAGTGGTTGAATCTGTCAACAGGTATGTTGCAGAAATTCAGGCTGATATGCTGGTGGTTGTGAAGCAACACCACTATTTTCTTGAAACCCTCTTCCACAGGAGCGTTTCAGATGACATTTCTCTGAATGCTAAAATCCCGGTGCTGGTTATGCGTGAGAAAGATGATTAAGTATCACCGGCAATTCCCCTTAACAGCCGTCCAAGAATATCAGCCCCTGTAATGATTTGTTTTTTGTCACACCAGTGCAAAACAATATCCTGGTCAATGACATCGTCATGCTTCGATTCGGGTTGGATTGTAAACAATTGTAAGATTTCTCCCAGGTTTTTGGAGTTATCCCATACCACGATGGGAACATGACAATAGTCTTCGGGTTGAACGTCTTGTGGTTCAAAAATGGCCGCCCTGAGAAAGCCATCTGCATCCATGACCCAGCTGGGATCATTCCGCTCATCGGTAAATACGATCCATTTTTCACCCGATTGATTTAATCTTCTCAGAAAAGCATTGTCCTTTTCACCCTTCCATTCGGGGAACACCGGTCGCCCGTTTTTATGTTCCAGGGGTATGATGCTATTTGGATGAACAACTTCACCCTCCTGATCGATTGAAATATCGTCGATGGTCAGGAAGTTGATCGCTCCTGTGCCCTCCACATGGTCTATCTCATGTGCATCTTCCTCATCAATATGCCGTCGGATCAACTTCGTCAGACTTTGCTCCTTGAAATAATGGATGCTCTCCTGACCGACCATCCAGTTAAGCATCAGGGCCGAAGGTTTGGTAACCGGGTACAGCAAATATTGATAAAAAATGAGAACCGGCGAAAGCCGTGAGGCCATCTTCAGGGCATGCCTTGAAAAATAAGCCTGGGGGATGATCTCGCCTAAAAAAGTAATGACAATGGTGGAGAACAGAAAGGCTGACAGACCGGCCATCACAGAATTGGAAATCAGGGTAAGCAATACATTGATGCCCACATTGCCCCAAAGGATGGTTGACAACAGAAAATTTGAGTCTTCTCTAAGCCGCAGTACTTTAATGGCAGCCTTGTTATTATTGGTAGCCTCTATCTCCAACCGTAACCTGGGTACACTAAAGAAAGCCAGGTTCAGGCCTGAAAACATGGCCGATTGCGTTATACAAAACCCGATTCCAATCCAGAGGATCAGGTTTTCATGCGAAGCCATTTCCATGGGAATAAATTAATAACAATATGTGTAAAGATATGCTTAGCTATCCATGAATCGCGTAAATTTGGAAAGAAACCCGACCTTTCTTCTTCCTAATTTGTTATTATACCATGAAAGCAAAAGCCATAGTTATCATTATTCTGATTGTTCTGATCATCATTTTTGTACTTCAAAACACCGAAACGGTCCTGGTAAACCTCTGGTTTTGGGACCTGAGTATTCCCAGGGCACTCTTATTGTTTGTCTGTTTTGCCATGGGATTGATCATCGGGCTTTTGATTCCATCTTCCAGAAAAAGCAATAATCCGGAGGCCGAATAGTCAATTTTAAGTACATTATAATTCCTTAAACCAGCTGGAATGGAAAAGTTCTTCACCCTGCCCTACGTAAAATACAGCATCCTGATTATTGGGACGCTGCTTGTTGCCCTGGTCATCTCCAAAATATTAAGAATTCTGATTGACAGGTTCATCAAGCTATCATCCAAAAAACTGAAAGTGGACCACACCCAGTTCAATTTCCTGAAAAATGCGGTTACTTTCTTTGTTTTCCTGGGAGCTATCATCTTTATTTTCTACAGCATCCCCAAATTAAAGGCGCTGAGTCTGACCCTTTTTGCAGGCGCGGGGATCCTGACTGCCATAGCCCTTTTTGCTTCCCAGCAGGCCTTTGCCAACATCGTGAGTGGCATATTTATTGTCATATTCAAACCTTTCCGGGTCAACGACCTTGTGGATGTGGGATCCTTACCCAAAGGCAGGGTCGAGGACATTACCCTGCGGCATACAGTCATCCGGAATTTTGAAAACCGGAGGATGATCATTCCCAATTCCTTAATCAGTTCCGAAATCCTGGTGAATTCGAACATTGTGGACGAAACCATCTGCAATTTCCTGGATATCGGGATCAGTTATGATTCGGATATTGATAAGGCAATGGAAATCATAAGAACGGAGGCCATGGCCCATCCCAATTATTTGGACAACAGGACCAAGGAGGAGGTAAAAAACGGGACACCCCCTGTTGTGGTCAGGGTAATGGGCTTCGGCGACTCTTCAGTCAACCTCAGGGCGTTTGTCTGGTCCATGGATCACACTTCCGGATTTATAATGAAAACAGATCTCCATAAATCCATCAAAGAACAGTTTGATAAACAAGGTATTGAGATCCCCTTCCCCTATCGAACAATCGTATATAAAGACAAATAAGCATGGCCCGTTTTATTAAAGACAGGATGGCCTCAAAAGGCCAGATACCCGGTTCACTGATCCTCATCGGCAAGCAGAAGATGGAAGAGCCGGTGATCCGGCTTATGGAATACAGCCCTGAGAACCTTGTGGAAGAAGAGCTCCAATCCATTGATGAGGCAAAGGATCTGATGGATCCTTCTAAAGTCACATGGATCAACATATATGGTATACATGACCCTGAGATGATGGAGCGGGTTCTTGACGTTTTTGGTCTGCATCCTTTGTTTATGGAGGACATCATGAATACCGATCAAAGGCCAAAATACGAGGACGGGGACCGCTACGATGCCTTTATTCTCAAGATGCTGAAATACGACGAAAGCATCAAACTCATCTCAGCCGAACAACTTACTCTGATCCTGGGCGAGAACTATGTACTGACCCTGCAGGAACAAACCGGGGATGTCTTCCAGCCGGTGAGGAACCGGATCCGTACAGCAAAAAAAACCTCCAGGCTTCATGATGCGGACTACCTTGCATATGCCTTGCTGGATACGGTTGTTGATAATTATATACTGGTGACAGAAGCCATTGGAAGGGAAATTGAATCCCTTGAAGACAGGATTTTTCTGAATCCCGAAAAATCCCTGGTGCAGGAAATCTACAAGCTTAAAACAGAGCTTTCTTTTCTGAGAAAATCGGTCAGACCGGTTAAAGAGCTGATGGGCCCCCTGTTGAAATCGGAAAACTCCTTCTTCCAGGAGAAATACCTGCATTTTCTAAAGGATCTGAACGACCTGGTAACACAGGCCACTGAGGCCATTGAACTTTACAATGCCATGATCTCGGATCACCTGAACATATACAGCACCAACGTGAACAACCGGATCAACGAGGTGATGAAGGTTCTGACTATTTTTGCGTCCACCTTCATACCCCTTACCTTTCTTGCCGGGATCTACGGGATGAACTTCGAGTACATTCCCGAGCTTGGATTTAAATACAGCTACCTTATATTCTGGATCGTGGTGGTGGCGGTGGTCACTGGACTGATGATTTATTTCAAAAGAAAGAAGTGGTTGTAGGGTGATCCAATGGTTTTCTAACGCAACTTCACCTTGCATTGACGCATCTTATCTGTAGAACTTATTCCAAAAAACAGAAATGAAAGCTGCAAATTTCCTGTATATCCTGGTCGCATTGATCAGTCTCACCGCTTGCGATAAGAATAATCCCGACAATATTGACGTGGATCATTATATAGAATTATTGGAATCAGGCCGGTATGATGCAAATGAATTGCCCGATTTTACCCATAGGGATATTCCCGCATTGCTTCAGTACAGGAACGACAATAAGGTGATTACGGATTTTCCTCATAATCCCATCTCCTCCATGTATGGTCCTGAATGCAGGCTGGGAGTGTATGTTTTATGGACCATTGAATCCATCCGGGCAGTAGCCATAGACAGCGAATACCTGATCGGCCGGTTTCCGTCATTAAATCCTGTTTTGGCTTTCAGAGATGCGGAAGAGCTGGATTTGATCAATGATGATGAATCACATGAAGTTGCTGCCAGAGCATATTATGACTGGTGGATAGACAACAAGGCCAAAGGTTTTGATTCATTCAAAGATATTGATCCATTGGTTCAGACAGCCTACAGATGGCACTAAGGGCAGAACAAATTCCCATCCTCCTGTAACATGGATCACTCCCGGGGCGTCTCATTCATAGAAATCTATGAATAAGAAAACCCAACAATTCAGATGATAAAAAATTACCTTCTGACTGCCTTCAGATCTGTACTCAGGTACAAAGGCTTTTCACTGATCAATATACTCGGACTCTCCTTAAGCATGTCGGTTTGCATGGTGATCATTGTGGTCATCCAGGACCAGTATTCCTATGATGAGATGCACACCAAAAGCGACAGGATTTACAGGGTACAGCAGGTGGACAGTCTGGCCAGCATAGGCATGAAAATCGCTTCCAATCCCTATGCACTGGGTACCGAGCTCCGGGACAATTATGCCATTGCTGAAAAGGTGGTGATCCTGAATGACAATTTTCGCGGGGAGGGACTCTACCAGGAGACGCGTCTGGCCCTGCAGGGATTATATACCAATTCTGAGTTCTTTGATGTTTTTGACTTTGAGCTTCAGGATGGGTCTGCTTTTGGGATCCTGGACGAACCCTATACCATGGTGCTGAGCAAGGAGACTGCGGACAAATTTTTTGGAGAGGAGGATCCCATCGGAAAGTTCATAGAGATTGATACCCTGGGAGCCTACGAAGTGAAAGGGATTGTTGCCAAAACAAAGCAAAAATCCCACATCCAGTTTGAAGCACTGATCTCCCTCTCCACACTTGAAATTCTTGACCAGAGAAGGGATGAACCCCGCTTTGTGAACAACTGGGAAACGGGATGGGGAAGCTGGATCTACCTGCTATTGGAAAAAAATGCTGACCAGGGCAGTATACAGCAAATCCTCGACGAGATAAGTATTGAAAAGTACAGGGGAGATGAAGAAACCAATTACTCTTTTTACCTTCAGCCCTTTGATAAAATCGTCCCGGGACCCTTGCTGGGCAATGAACTGGGGTTCTTCCTTCCCAGGGTATTTATCCTTTTCCTGGCCGGACTTGCACTGGTGATCATAGTCTCAGCCGCCTTTAACTACACGAGCCTTTCGGTAGCCCGCTCCATGCTGAGAGCCAAAGAGGTGGGTGTACGCAAAACATTTGGTGCCTTCCGCTCCCAGGTGATTATCCAGTTCCTCCTGGAGGCGGTGGTCATCGCTGTGATCTCTCTGCTCCTGGCCATCATCCTGCTGCAGTTCCTGCTGCCGGCCTTCTCAGGTATGCAAATGATGTCCATGCTGGAGGTCAGGCCTGAGCAAAATACCGGTCTCTATCTCATCTTCCTGGCCTTTGCCCTGGGTACTGGTTTGCTTTCAGGTGCCCTTCCGGCAGTTTTTATCTCTGCATTCAGACCTGTGTATGTATTAAAAGGACTCTCCAACGTGAAGTTCTTCAGCCGAATCGCACTCCGTAAAATCCTGCTTGTCACCCAGTTTGTATTCTCCATGGTTTTTATTATCTCCATCCTGCTTATCTTCAGGCAGATGAATTTCATGATCCATGCTGAACTGGGTTTTGATGCCGAAGTGGTTTATGATATAGATCTGCAGGGCAAAGCGTTTGAAAAGGTAAAGGCAGAATACAGTCAGCTTCCCGAGGTGCTCAGCATTTCTCCATCCTCTCATGTTCCTGGCGAAGGCAATTTGTGGGGGGTCAATGTCCGTCTGAAAACCGAAGATGAAAAGTATGAAGCACACTATTTCTCAGCTGATGATCAAACCATTGAAACCCTGGGCCTGGAGTTGATCGCGGGGAGCAACTTTCCTCAAAACATGAGTACAGAAAACGAGAAATTCGTGATTGCCAGTGAAATGACTGTAGAACATTTCCAACTGGGCAGTCCCCAGGAGGCCATTGGGACCACGCTGATTTTGGAAGATTCTACCCTGGTGGAGATCATAGGGATCATCAGGGACTATCAGTACGCAGCTGTATTTCTGAACCAGAGGCCCCTGCTGTTAAGATACCGCCCTACTGCCTGGTATCACGCTTTTTTGCGTCTCAACGCACCCAATCCAGCCGCCACTGTTGATAAACTGGAGAAAACATGGGACAGGATCGACCCTGACCATGTTTTGGATGGGGATTTCCTGGACGGACGGATCAAATACTATTATGGTTTCTTTGAAGATATTTTGTATACCGTTGGCTTTGCCACGCTGCTGGCCATCATCATTGCCAGTTTCGGATTGCTGGGGATGGCCACCTACAGCACGCAAACACGACTTAAGGAAATCGGCATCAGGAAGGTCCTTGGTGCTGAGTCCAAGCACATCGTATTCCTGGTCACAAAATCCTACCTCTGGATGATGCTCATTGCCGCTGTCATTGGCGGGACCATTGCCTACCTGGTCAATAATCTGTGGCTCCAGTACCTGTCCAAGAGTGTGGATTTCGGGGTGGGGACCATCCTGACCGGTGTCTTCATTGTGGTTTTCGTGGGACTGCTGACCATCAGTTCGCAGACCCTGAAAGCAGCGAAGACAAAGCCTGCACTGACTTTGAAAAATGATTGACCTCAGAGCTGTTCAATGATCATTTTTCATACCTGCATTTCCTGGCCTCATCTGCAAAGGCCTCAATCAGCTTTAAATCGGCTTCGAAAAAATGGTCGGAAGGTGAGAGGATGTAGCCGCCGCCCAAACCGGCTTCATTGAAACAACGCCTCACTTCAGCGCGGGTCTCCGCTTCGGTGCACCCTGTGAAGAAATGAAATTGATCGAATCCTCCAATCATGCATACCCTGTCCCCGATGCGCTGCTTTGCCTCGGCGAGAAGCACATCTCCCCCCATGCCAGAAGGGGTAAAGGTCTCCATGGCATTTGGATTCATGGCTGCAATATCTTCAAGAATGGGCATCATTCCTCCACAGGTATGGTAAGCCACCCTGTGACCCACTTGACGGGCAGTTGCAATGAGCTCTGCGTCATAAGGGGCAACAAACTCGTTAAAGATATCAGGAGAGATCACTGTGGTGGAGGCATCTCCGCCACCCAGCTCCAGGAGGTCATATCTGGCTCCTTCAAGGGAGCGGATATAGACTTTTTTCCTGTCACGCAGTACATCAAGAAAGGTGTGCACCCACTGTGGGTCCTCCAGCGCTGCCATGATCAGGTCGGTGGAGCCATACAAACAGGAAAAGTCCTGCCAGCAACCGGGCTGACCAAATCCATCAAAACAGGCGATGTGACCCCTGACCAATCCCCTGTCACCAAAGGATGCAGCGGCATCATTGACGGCAGCCACATCGCACCTGGGACGGGTCATGTACCTGGCAATGATATCAATATCGCTCTTTTCTTTGATCAGGTGTTCTGCCACCCAGGTGGTGTGCTGGTCCGACTGCAGAACCATGGAAAGGGTTTTTACCGGAGTAATGATGCTGAAGCGGGTGGTATCATAGTTCTGGTTGGCCACTTTTTCCAACTTGAATCTCCAGTTGTCGCTGCTGATCCTTCTGGCTTCAAGAAAACCCAGCTCTTTATGTTCCGGGTCAAAATACTCACCTGCAGTCTCATCCGGGGTATAGGCAATGACCCACCTGATGGGATCCAGACCAAAACGAGAGAAAAAGTCCTGCTCATCTGCTCCATTCATATAATTCTCCAGAAAGGAGGGCATGACATGATGCGTGGTCACAGGAAGGCGATCCGGACAACCCCCGTCCAGCGTTACCAGAAACCGTTCTTTGGAAGTCATAGGCATGTTTAATTTCCAAAAGGTAGGCTTTTTGGATTTTTTTATGAACATTTGGGTCATGAAAAAGACAATTTTCCTCCCTGCGGCCATGGCTCTGCTTTTTGCGACATTCTGCACGGGCTGCCTGGATGATCCTCCCGATCCGCGTACCCCTGAAATGGAGCAGGAAGAACTAAACACAGCCCTTGAATTTCTCGAAAGCGATGGGTACGATATTGATACCACCGATCTGGGTGTCTATTACATTCAACACCTTGAGGGCAGCGGGCCCATGGCCATATACGGAGATACTTTGCGCCTGAAGTATACAGGTTACCTCCTGGACGGAAGGATCTTCGATGCCTCGGCATTTCACCACACTGATAGCATCTGGGAGTTTGTTTTTGAAGAGAATTCACTGATCCCGGGTTTTGAAGATGGCCTGAAGCTCATGAACAAAGGATCCAAAATTGAAATCATCGTCCCTTCAGAACTGGCATACGGTGAATATGGGAATGGGGGCATTGGTCCCTATACAACCCTCGTCTTCCTGAACGAATTGCGTGATATCAATCCCTATTCTGATTCGATTGATCATTAAACGCTTATCTGATATCCCAGAATGATAAAATCTGCATCCCTTCTCCTGAGCGTCCTCTGTCTGGCAGCGTTTGATCTCAATGCCCAGGGTATACCTCCCCGGCAGGAAGATCACATTTTTACCCTTGAAGTGGGCAACCTGGTATTCCAGGTTGATTCGACCCATGGAGCCAAGGTCTCTTCCCTGACCATTGACGGATCGGAATTTCTGGTCACCTCCGATATGGTCACCTCCGATTTCCTGTGGGGCGCCACCCTGTGGCCTTCTCCCCAGGGAGAGTGGAGATGGGACAATCCCGATAAACTGGTCTGGGACCACGAAGAGTATACGGCTTCCATCGATGGCGATACCCTGCGTTTTAACGGGAAGGAGGTCTCGGTTGACAATGGGGACAGCTTCTATTTCATCAAGAATTTCTGGACCTCTGCGGCCGACACCACCATATCCTTGCACTACAGCATGGTCAATACCACCGGTAAAACCATCAAAAAAGGACTCTGGGAATTGACCCGGGTACCCGTGGGGGGACTCACTTTCTGGCCCACCGGTCCGGGCGGCACCTGGGGTGAACTGGCTCCTGCCACCGAAGAGATCGATGGCCATACATGGTATTACAGGGAAAGTGAAGATGGAACGAACCTGAAATTCTTTGCAGATGGCAAGGATGGCTGGCTTGCCCATGTGGATGACAACTACCGCCTGTATATCAAGACATTCGAAGATGTGGATCCCTCTGATTTTGCAAAGGGTGAAGGTGAGATAGAGCTGTGGGTGGCCGATGAATACATTGAGCTGGAAAACCAGGGTGTCTGTGTGAATATCCCCGACCAGGGAACCCTGGAATATGAAGTGAGATGGTACCTTCGCCAGCTCCCAGAAAACATTGATGCCACTGTGGGAAACCAGGAGCTGGTAGACTATGTGAACTGGGTCATCTCAGAAAAAACAGATCCTCCGGTATCCATCGAGCAGGACAAAGCCGGTTTAGCCTTACGCTGCTATCCCAATCCGGCCAACGCTACCCTGCATATTGACCTGGAAGGAAGGGGGAGTGATGCCTTCCGCTATACCCTCTTGAACGTCCGTGGGCAGCTGGTCCAGCAGGGTGCACTGAATACCGAAACCATTGATATTTCAGCACTGCCCACTGGTGTCTATTATCTACAGTTGCGATCCAAAACAGAAGTATTAAACAGCAAACTTGTTATTGAGTAATCATGAAAGCAAATAAATTAAGAGTCATTCAGGATTTTGAGAAGGTAAGCAAGGAAATCCAGGAACAGATTAAACTGGTTTACCCTGAAGGCTTTAGCCAACATCTGATCGAGTTTAAAAACAAGGACAATCAAACAGTGTTTGCTTTACCCTTTGAGACCGATGAGAAAATATATATGATCAGGATGTCCTTTAATCAGGCCATCCAGATTATTGAAGATGATTCGGACTATGACGATGACGGGATGTTGAAGGATGATATCAAGGAAAAATATGAAGACGAACATTCCGATGTGGACTATTTATCGGAAAATGAAAACTATGACGATGATCAGATATGAAAAATCCTATTGCCATTTCAGCATTGCTTTTTGTTCTTTCCATCCATGTAACGGGTCAGAAGAACCTGCCCGGCTATGAAAACAACTGGGCCCAGTGGCGCGGACCTTACGATACCGGCGTGGCTCCCCAGGGCGATCCCCCCATTGACTGGAGCGAGACAAGCCATATCCAATGGAAAGCGGAAATACCAGGCATCGGTCATGCCACCCCTATTGTATGGGAAAAGCAGATTATCCTCTTGTCGGCCGTTCAAACCGATCAAAAAGTGGAGCCTGAGGAGCCGGTCGGGAAAGAGGAACAAAGAGATTGGATGAAACCAACAACGACGGAATATATTCATCAATTTGTCGTCATCTCAGTTGATCGAAACAGTGGGAAGATCCTATGGCAAACCACTGTAAGAGAGGAACTCCCGCACAGCTCTACCCATGAATTTGGCAGCTGGGCCTCCAACTCCCCGGTTACCGACGGGGAACATATCTATGCCTATTTCGGTTCGCACGGACTCTATTGTCTGAATTTTCAGGGCGAGATTCTCTGGGAACGCGATTTCGGGAAAATGGAAAAGGTGATGAGCTTTGGTGAGGGCAGCTCCCCCACCCTGCACAAGGACAAGTTGATTGTGCTCCGTGATCACCAGGGCCAGTCCATGCTCCATGTGCTGGACAAACACAGTGGTGATATTCTCTGGGAAGTGATGCGGGATGAAGGTAGTTCGTGGTCGACACCCGTGGTCATTGAGTATGAAGGTTCACCCCAATTGCTTACCAGTGCCACCAACAGAAGCCGCAGCTATGATATTGAAACCGGGGAGGTACTGTGGGAATGCGGGGGCCTTACACGCAACGTGATCCCTTCACCACTATATGCTGACGGAATGCTGTACCTGATGAGTGGTTTCAGGGGGAATGCCCTGCTGGCCATCAATCTTTCAAAAGCATCGGGAGATATCTCAGACTCGGACGCCATTGCATGGCGTTATGATCTGAATACCCCCTATACCCCCAACCCTGTTCTGATGGATGGTAAAATCTATTTTCTCAAAGCGAACAACGGCTACCTCACCTGCCTGGATGCCAAAGACGGGACCGAATACTATTCCAGTCAGAAACTGGAAGGGATCCGGAACATTTTTACCTCCCCGGTAGGCGTAAACGATCGCCTTTATGTGGCTGGAACCAATGGCAGCTTCAGTGTGGTAAAAGCCGGATCGGCATTTGAGGTTTTGGCGCAGAATACGCTTGATGACAGTTTTTACGCCTCCCCGGTCATTTTAGGGAACACCCTGTTTTTGAGGGGTGTAAGGAGTTTGTATTGCATTTCGGGGGAATAATATCATCATGAAACGAATCCCTACCCTGACAGTCGTCCTGTTCATGCTGTCAATTCCTCATTTCGCACAGGAATCAAAAGTACATATCAATCACGAGGGCAAGGACTTTCAGAAGCTGAAGCATGCCTGGAAGGCGCAATGGATCACCCACCCCACTGAATCTACCCTGGACTATGGGGTGTTCCACTTTCGAAGAAGCTTTGACCTGGCCAAACGCCCGGAAGAATTCCTCATTCACATATCCGCTGACAACCGCTACCGCCTTTTTGTAAACGGGACTTATGTAACATATGGACCCGCGGTGGGTGACATCAATCATTACAGGTACGAAAGCATTGATATTTCAGAACTCCTTCGGGCTGGAAAAAATGTCATCGCCGCCGAGGTGGTAAATTTTGGAGAATACCGCAGGGCAGCCCAGCAGACTTTTCAAACAGCTTTTATTCTGCAGGCTGAAAGTGAAGCGATACCGGACCTGAATATCGATACCGGGACCAGCCCCTGGAAGGTCATGAAAAACAGTGCCTATACAAACATCCCATTTACCTCAGATTCCCTGGGTGCCTACTATGCTGCCGGTCCGGGTGAAAGGGTGGATGCCGCCCTTTACCCATGGGGCTGGAATAAGATCAATTTCGATGACACACACTGGCAGGATCCCAAACCCGGAACGGTTGAATTTGCGGTTGGACGGGGCTTCCTTTACGGTAGCACCTGGTTCCTGGTTCCCAGGGAGATCCCACTCATGGAGGAGCATGTGGAAAGGTTCACGGGCATCGTGAGAACAGGCGGCCTTGACCATGTCTCATCTTTTATTGAAGAAGATACCAGGGCGCTGATCCCTCCCGGGTCCAGAGTGAGTATCCTGATCGACAACACATATCACACAACAGGATTCCCCGTGTTAAAGCTCAGCAAGGGGAAAAACGCCCGTGTAAAAATCAGCTATTCTGAAGCCCTCTACCTTCCCTTGTCATCGGGAGAACTAAAGAACAATGCCCACTATGATGCTGTTGACCGAAAGAGAAACAGGAATAACCTGGAAGGAAAGGTCCTTGAAGGATATTACGACCTTGTTGTACCCGATGGCGGGGTGGACCGGGTGTTCAAACCCCTCTCCAGGAAAACATTCAGATTTGTCCAGTTTGACATCCGGACCTTCGATGAAGCGCTGGTCATTGAAGATTTTTACAACATGTACGCAGGCTACCCTTTTGAAGAAAAGGCATCCTTCTCTTCAGCAGACGAGCAAGTTCATGAGATCTGGGATGCAGCCTGGCGCACCCTGGTGAACTCATCCGAAGAGCAGTTTTTTGACCCCTATTACGAACAGCTGCAATATATCGGTGATACCCGTATTGAAGCGCTGGTGTCCATCTATGTATCGGGCGATGACAGGCTCATGCGAAAAGCCATACAACAATTTGACGATTCCAGGTTGCCAAACGGTTTAACCCAGAGCAGGTATCCCAGCTATATCGTCCAGGTAATTCCCCCCTACTCGCTCCTGTGGATCGGGATGATCCACGACTATTTCATGTACAGGAACGACGCGCTTTTTGTTCGCCAGTTCATCCCGGGTATGAAAACGGTTCTCGACTGGTTTGCCGAGAGGGTGGACTCCACCGGAATGGCAACCGGACTGGAGTGGTGGAACTTTACGGACTGGAGCACGGGTTTTCCCAACGGGATTCCTCCGGGAGCCGATGACGGCTACTCGGCCAATATAAACCTGCAATTAGTGACTGCGCTTCAACACACCGTTGAAATTTTGGAGCACTTTAAGCTCGAGGCAGATGCAAAAAGATACAGGGCACTGGGACAAAGTATCCAGGAGTCTGTTTTGAAAAACTGCTATGATCCTGAAAGAAACCTCATTGCTGAAACACCGTATCAGAACACATTTTCCCAGCACACCAACATCTGGGGCATCTTAAGCAACACCTTTCCTGAGAAGGACCAGGCTGCGGTGATGCAAGAGATTTTGAAAGACAGCTCGCTCATCCAGGCCACCATCTATTTTAAGTTTTACCTTTTCAGGGCGCTGCAGCAGTGTGGAATGGGGGATCTGTACCTTGACCTGCTGGATCCGTGGAAGAAGATGCTAAACAACGGCATGACCACTTTTGGGGAAAGGGACGGGATCATGCGTTCCGAGTGTCACGGCTGGAGTGCCAGTCCGTGTTTTGATCTGCTTCATACCGTAGCCGGGATATATCCCCTTGAACCGGGATTCCGGACCATTGCCGTGAAACCCAACTTTGGAAACCTGGAAGAGATCAAAGCCTCCTTTCCTCATCCGGATGGCTTGCTGAGGATGGACCTGGCAAAACAGGGTGAAATTGTGACAGGGCGTATTGTTTTGCCGGAACATACCAGGGGCGAATTCTCCTGGAAGGAACAAACCATCATGCTTTCAGAAGGAGAGAACAGGATCAGTGTCCGACATCACTAAATCCTTACACCAACAACACAAACATCATCAATCTGCTCATTCTCACCACGCCAGGTTTCAAAGGCGCCGTCCATGAGTTGTTTTTGTTTTTCCAACGATTCTCCCTGAATCGAAAGCAGTAGCTTTTTAAAGTTGACTGATTTATACTTTTTGCGATCGCTTCCGCCAAATTGATCTACAATCCCATCTGAGAACATATAAATCGTGTCTTGCTCGTGTAATTTAACAGTAAGGCTTGTAAAATCAGTTTCTACCCAATGAACACCCACCGGTTGTTTATCGCCTTTTAGCTCAAATAGCAGAAAATCGTCATTCTCCATAGACTGATACGAAGCAAGCTCTTTCTCTGCCTGCAGAGCCTTATTCCGTATAATATACAGAGGACTATTTGCTCCGGAATAATGAAGTTCCCTGGTGGTTTTATTCAAAATTGCAACAACCATATCCATCCCGTCTTTCTGGGCTTCACCATTTCCCTCCTTAACCAGTAATTCTTTTACCTGCAGTCTCAACTGACCCAGAATCGCACCAGGCGCGTTGAAACATCGATCTCCTATTAAGTTGTTAAGCAACGTAATCCCTAGCATACTCATGAAAGCTCCCGGCACTCCATGGCCTGTACAATCAGCTCCAACTAAAACCAGGTGATCCTGTACTTCCTTTATCCAATAGAAATCTCCGCTTACAATATCCCTGGGCTTGAATAATACAAAATACTCAGGCAAAATCGCATCCATGAACTCCTTGTTGGGCAGAACGGCAGTCTGAATACGCTGAGCATAATTAATACTATCGGTGATCTCCTGTTTTTGTACAATAACCAGATCGCGCTGCGCTTCAACTTCTTCTTTCTGTGATCTGATTTCTATTGTGGCATTCCTCACCTCATTGACCAATTCTTTTTGTCGTTGTTTCAAATTGGCTGTACGCCAGCGTATTATACCCAAAGGGAACAACAGGGCAACGATCACATATACCACTATAGCCCACCAGGTCAGATACAGGGGTGGAAGCACTGTAAACTGATAAAAAGCCTCACCGTCACCTTCGGACTCTACCCTAAAACGGTAATCCCGTGGTGGTAAATTGGTGTAGGTTCTCTCGGTAACAAATGACCAGGAGGAAAATTCCTTATCAAAGCCCTCAAGCTGTGTTCTAAATCTAGGTTGAACAGATTGACCCGGGGAGGCATATAAGAACCTGAGAGCACCTGACCGATATTCCAGCTCTGCAGCCAGGGGCTTGCCTGCCCCGCCATATAAGAGGTTGCTTCCACCGAGTTGGACCTGTCGAATGATCGGAGGGAGGATGGTATCCGCACCATGTGCATTGTTTACTTCATAGCGTATCAGTTCATCTTCCCCCATCAACCATACGATACCATCAGCTTCGGGGTAAGTATCAACAATTCGTTTCCGGAGGAACTGGCGCAGAACCTCAAAAGTATAGGAGCCATCCACCTGGGGGTGAGCTATTACAGGAGCCCCATAGGTTGTAGCGATCCAAACACGACCCTCACTGTCTTCGCGCAACTGGAAATTTCCAAGTTTGTGACCACTTGTGGCTCCCTGAAATACCTGATCCTTAAAAAAGCGTCCTGCAGGCTCATCGAAGCTGTAAATGATCTCGCCCGGCCCGGCAAAATAAACCTTATTACCGATGCGAAAAGGACTGAGCGTTCCTTCATCAAGTCCGGATTCCTGCCCATATAACGTCACCTCAATTTCATCCAGGTCAATGCCTTCACCTTTTTCAATCTCCGGAATACGAATACGTGCAAGGCCCCCTGCCTGGGAACCTAACCATAGATCGCCCATGCTCCCCTCGGCAATCGTCCAAACGTCCATTCCCAGGTCAGGCACACGACCCTCGTCAATCCAACCTGCCGGCGTCTTTCTAAGCAGGGCCAGACCATCGGAGAGGCCAACCACCACGACATTGGGATTCCTGTTCCATTGATGCAGGTAAACGGCACGATAATCGCCAGATAGAGACGCTCGTACGGGAATAACAGCATCTCCCACAATACTAAACACACCTTCATTGGCTCCAGCGGCCAGGATTTCATCTTCCATGGGCAAGAGAGAAAATACCTGGAGGAGTTGGCTTTGGACAGGCCTGAATATCCTGTCAGTGGGATCAAGACGCTTCAATCCGTTTACATCGCCAATGAACAGCCTGCCATTGTGCCGTGCCATGGAAACCACCGTACTGGGTAGGCCTGCCCTGGCATCATAACGGGTGAAGTGGGAACCGACTTCCACCCGGGTGATTCCTTTATCCATACCCAACCACACGTTAGCACGACGGTCAGCATAAGCAAAAAATATTGAATTGTCCTGCAATCCTGCTTCGCTATTGACCTGTTCTACAAGATTCCCCACCGAGTCAATCACAAGCAGCCCCTCGGAAGATGTACCCAGTCCGAAGAGCCCCCCGGGCAGTACCACCCCGGGCTGGTAGATTCCGCCCTTTGTCAAAAGCTGGTCCGCTTCCGTGGTGAATACTTTTAACTGTTCACCGTCGTAAAGAAAAAGATTCTCCTCCCGCGTACCTATAAGGATCTGTTCTTCATCGAAGGGTAGCATCACATAAATTCGTGTCTCAGCAAAGCGCTCTCCTCCCGGGACCAGACGAAGTTCGTCTCCACTTGCCGTGTGCTCCATTCTCATGAGGCCAACTCCAAACTGCCGGACATAGAAAGCTCCACCTACAACAAAGGACATGTGATAAGATGTTCGCGGATCCCAGGCCTGCATTGTCGTCCCATCCCATCGGAATATGGCCACCATGGTAGTGAAGTAAATTCCCTCCTCGGTAGCGTAGGTGGTCCATACATCGAGGAAATCACTATACTGTTCCGGTATTTTATCCCGCAATGAAACAAAAACAGTGCTACCCAGTTCATCTGAAGACAGATAACCAAGTTCGCCGTTCCCCCCTACCCATATGCGACCTGTGCTATCCCGGGCCAGGGATCTTGCCAATATTCGATTTGGCAAAGAAATCTGTTTCCAGGTAACACCGTCATACTCCAGCACGCCGCTGCCATTACCCACATAAATTACTCCTCGGTCGTCCTCGACGATAGCCCAATTCTGGGGTTCCGCGTTATAGTCGGCCGGTAAGAAATTAGTCAGCAAAGAATGGCCTGCTTCACTGTCCGGGACAGGATCCCCGGCCCATGATGTGGGTCCTGCTATCAAGAAGATTAGTATTGTGATCTGGAGGGTGCGATAGAGCAATAGTTTCAATTTTAATGAGGCTAGGGTTGATTTACTATCACATAACAGCAGAAGCTCCAGATGGTTCTAAAACTGCGAATAAATTATAAGTACCTGGTTGACAATTCCAGCTCTAAATCACCCGAAAAAGTAAACAACCATTCGCTGAAGTCTTTGGGCCCAAATCTTCCGAAAGCATTGTTTGAAAACCCGAAGCCCTCTTTGGGGATTCCAGATTTGTTGATGTCAAATTCAACATTCCCGTTTTCATCATGGATGAACCGAATGGCATACTGATCATGCTTCAGGTCTTTGAATATTGCAGTACACGTGTTATCAGTAATTTGGCATGTTTTGGCAATATATGTTTTTTCATTCTTATCAAGTAAATCTATGATTACAGATCCCTTATTGCTTTTCAGGTCTACTATTTTAAGTATGAGCTCAGACTGGGCATACAGGGATGGAAGCGAAACCAGGAAAAAGAGAAATACAAATGTTCTTATGCTGATCATGATTGGTAAAATTTACTACTTATTGGGGAACATATTTTGAAAGTGAGTACCCATTCCTGATGGGGATGAATTTTGAGATACGCGGACCAATGGCCTTCTCCGGACAAGTATAGATGCATCGCATGCACATCGAACAGTTGAATCCAAATCCAGGTCTGCCGTTAGCCTTTTGTTTGATATTTTTTTCGGGACAATTTTCCCAGCATTGGCCACAGGAGACACATTGTCTGTTTGCATGAAGTTCGAGGCCAAACAACCGGGCAGCAGGTGACTCGGCCTTGCCCAGAAAATTCAGGACATATGATTTGGCTGCGGGAGCGTGGTTTGACTTTTTCTGCTCCCTGATGGCCAAACAGATTGTTTTCATTCTTTCCTCAGATTCAGCGATGAGCTTCAGGTTCAATTCATCCGGGAAATTCATGATGAATGTGAGCGGCATGGCCAAAATCTCATCCACAGCGATCTCGTATTTCTTTTTCTCAAGAGATTTTCGCAAATCCGATGATACGGCCGCATTTACCCAGGTGGTGTTACAACCTACACCCAGCAAACTCACATGATCAAACAGATGGGCAGGCAGGTGCTTTACAAACCTTTTCACGGTTCTTGGGGCATTAAACCCATGAACAGGATAGAGCAGGACCAGGTGTGTATTGCGTTCCAGCTGTTCAGGTTCTGTAAATTCAAGTGCCTGGATGTTCTCCTGGGGAATCCCCAATTGAAGGGCCAGCAATTTGGCCAGGTGATGAACATTTCCGGTCGGACTAAAATAGATGATGGTGTACAAAATTGCTGCTGTTTATCTAAGGAACGATCACGAAATTACTATTTTTATATGCTACTCACGAATCAAACCTGAATGATGAAAAAATTAGTTGTATGGATCATTTTGATGGTTCCATCTTTTCTGATGGCACAGGAACCAGTATCCGGGAATAACATTTTGCCAGTTCAATGGGAGGAGCTTACCTCTCCGGACTTCGTAAGCGCGGTGGAAAAATCTGCCAGTACCTGCATTATTCCCCTGGGGATACTTGAAAAACACGGACCCCATATGCCCTTGGGAACAGACCTGATCGATGTGAGGGAAATCGCCATAAGGGCAGCCAAAAAGGAGTATGCCATCATCTTTCCTCCTTTTTATTTCGGCCAGATCTATGAAGCCAGGCAGCAGCCGGGTACCGTGGCATACAGTCCCCAGACTGTTCTTTCCATTCTCCAGGAAACCTGCGATGAATTGCACAGGAATGGAATCGATAAGATCATCCTGGTCAACGGGCACGGTGGCAATAATTCCCTGCTGCCTTACTTTTGTCAGATCCAGCTTGAAAAACAGAAAGCGTATGCCGTGTATCTTTTCAGGCCGGAGGATTCTGCAGCCTACCTGGAAAAGCTGGAAAACATGCGACAAACAGACTGGGATGGGCATGCAGGAGAGACGGAAACTTCATTGATGTTGGCCCATCGGCCCGACCTGGTTCATATAGACAGGGCAAACGATCAGTCAGGAAAGGATCTCCAACGGTTGACTTCATTAGACTACGCTTATACCGCCATCTGGTGGTATGCCCAGTTCCCCAACCATTATGCCGGCGACGGAAGCTTTGGAACGGTTGAAATGGGGGCGCTGATGATGGACAACGAGGTTGATCAACTGGCAAAGATGATCAAGTCAGTGAAGGCAGACCAGCTTACCATTGAGCTGCAGAATCAGTTCTATGAGGATGCCAAACATCCCTTGAAAACTGAGCAGTAAAACATCTTGATATGAAGAGATCACTCGTCATATCGCTTGTTTTCTTTGCGATTTTCAGCAGCTGTAATACCGGCTATGAACCTGTATTGTACGAGGAGCTTACACCATCCGGTTTTCGTGAAAAACTAAAGCAAGCTCCTGTGGCTTACCTTCCCCTTGGAACCCTTGAATACCACGGCGAACATTTGCCATTGGGAACCGACGCCCTCCACTCAAAGGGATTCTTTACGAGCATGGCCAGGGAATACGGCGGGATTGTAATGCCCATGATTTTTCTGGGCCCATCCTGGTATACCGGTCAGCCCATCGATTCATTGATTGCCATTCATTGCACACCCAGTCCGGAAACCGGCAGTTGCTACTGGATTCCCGATTCGGTTTATCACATGCTTTTGGAGCAACAATTCTCTTTGTTGGCAAAAACGGGATTTAAGGTGGCGGTTGTTCACGGACATGCTCCCTCCATTATCTATGTGGAATGGCACAAAAAAGAATGGGAGGAACAGTTTAATATACGCATAGTCCCATACTTCATCTATCGCGATCATGGTGAGCTGGGATATTCGGGACACGCCAGCGTCAATGAGACAGCGCTAATTATGCACTACTTCCCGCATCTTGTAAAAATGCATTTGATCTCTGCCGATACTTTAATTGTTCCGTATGGAATCGATTCAAAGAATCCCAGGGGGATTGCTTCCACAAAGATTGGCAAAGACCTGGAAGAAAAGCACAGGGCGATTCTCATTGATACCCTGAACAACATTTTGAAGCCTGCCGCCCTGGCCAGATAATCCTATCTTTACTCCGCATGCAACACTTCCTGTTTTCCTTCATCCTACTTGTCAGCATGAGCCTGTTTTCGAAATGCGATCGTTCCCAAAAACTCATTGAGGACCCGGCAGCCTATGTGGATTCTGTAGAACAATGGCAGGAGGACCGGCTGGAGGGACTAAAGTCAAAAGAAGGCTGGTTGAATCTGGCGGGCATTTTCTGGCTGAAAGAAGGAAAGCAGACCTTCGGGTCAGATCATTCCAATGACATCGTTTTTCCAACCAAAGCCCCGGCCTTCATGGGCTCACTTACTCTGAAAGAGGAGACCGTCCATCTTGAAGTAAATGAGGACGTTGAATTGTTCTTTGAAGGTGAAACAGTTCAAGAGTTGGACTTAAGCTATGATAAGTCAGGTCAACCTTCCTACATCACCCACGGCGACTTTGCCTGGTACATTATGAAGCGTCATCGCAGTCTCGCGATCCGGCTCAGGGATTATAAAAACCCAGCCATTGAGACCCTGGACCACATCCCTTCCTTTCCTATTGATCCCGAATACGTAGTGGAGGCACAACTGATGCCCTATGCTGAAGCAAAAACCATTACCGTCAATACACCCTTTCAGGACTATACCCAGGACTATAGCTGTCCGGGGGAGCTTCATTTCAAACTAAAGGGTAAAAAACTGAAGCTGCTCCCTTTCGAGTCCGGGAAGGGCTATTTCATTATTATCTCAGATGAAACCTCAGGAATAGAAAGCTATGGAGGCGGAAGATTTATGTACACATCACCGGATTCTACCGGAAGAATACTCCTGGATTTCAACAGGGCCTATAATCCACCCTGTGCCGTCACAGCATTTGCTGCCTGCCCCATGCCTCCCAGTGATAACCACCTCCCTGTTAGGATAGAGGCTGGAGAAAAGCGTATGGCAGGGCACTAATCATGGGTTTTTTCCATTTGCTTTTCTCCCTACGCTCCCAGACGATCAATAATGGGAATCAGCTCCATGCCGGTTTCTGTGAGTGAATACTCAACCCTGGGTGGAACTTCGGGATACACTTTCCGATGTACCCAATGGTCCTCTTCCAGCTCCCGCAAAGTAAGGCAATTATATTAGAGCAAGCAGGAGATGTTGAGAACATGACTATAAAAGATGTTGATCATGAGGGCTTTCTAGCTAACTTGCTGAAATAATTGTTAGCCTGAATTCTAAAGACCATACACATGAAGTCCGGAAACCTGTTCATCGTCGCCCTGATTGCAATGGCTGCAACAGGATGCAGTAAATATGGCTATGTAAGTCTCTCCTACCCAGTTGAACCGGAAGCCTTTCTCCCAGATGGCGTGCACTCCATTGCCATTGTGAACCGGTCGCTCACCACGGAAGAAGAAAAGGATGCAAAAGTTTTCGAAGCCATCATAAGCACAGAAATTGGTTCTGATTTCCTGGCTTCGGATGCCTGTGTAAAAGGAGTATATGATGCCATCACCCAGCTCCCGGAAACCGAGTTGGTCATTCCATCCGAAATCAGGATGTTGGGTACAGGCACCCGGGAAACCCCTGAGCTGCTTGACTGGGACCTGGTGACTGAGATTTGCGAAAAAGAAGGGGCCGATGTACTGCTGGTCCTCGAAACCTTCGACTCTAATACTAACCTCCTGGCCAAAACAGCCACCGAACAGATTTCTTCCATCATGAATACCGGGAAACCAAAAATCACTCCGCCCTCAGAGGGGCAAATGAATGTGGCTGCATACTGGAGGCTTTATGATCCTGAAACCCGGCGGATTGTTGACCAGTACCAGCACAACAGCTATTCGACCTTCTCAACCATAGGGGGTGTTCCTCCACCCGATGCAATCCCCCGCGCCGCTTATGGAGCAGGCCTGGCCTATATCGACCGCTACCTGCCGGGCTCCTACCGGGTCAAAAGGCAGTTGTACAAAAGAACCAGTGGATCGGCAAAACATCAGTTCAAAGCAGGATACAGGAGAACGGAAGTGGCCAACTGGGATGGGGCCATGGAGATCTGGGGAGCGCTGACCGACGATCCAAAACCCAAAACAGCCGGAAGAGCCTGCCTGAACATGGCCGTATCCAACGAGGTAAAGGGACACACAGTTCCAGCACTTGACTGGGCCCAAAAATCCTACGAATTTTATAACGATAAGCTGGGTCGTGACTATGCCAAAATTCTTCTCCGAAGGAAAAGCATCGAGGGCCTTTAGTCAGCATATGAAATACAAGCAGGAAAAGCATCAATTTGCTTCTGGCGGGGATCGGTGCCTGGGTATGTATTTTCACTCTTTTTTGAGTATATTTATTCTATGGGACCTCAGCTTACATCCCTTGTGTACCGATTCTGCCTGCTGTTGCTATTCTGCGGAATGGGTATGGCTCTCACAGCCCAGGCCCTTCATTTGGTATGGGCCGATGAATTCGAAGGGAACAGCATTGATCCCTCCGTCTGGCTCTTCGAATCCGGCCCTTCCAACGACAATGTCCAATACTATACCGACCGCACTGATAATGCGACTCTGGTTGATGGCAAACTCAAAATCATTGCATTAAAAGAATCCTACCAGGGGTACAATTATACCTCAGCCCATATCCGGACAGAACAGGCGTGTAGCTGGAGATATGGCAGGATGGAAGCGAGTATTAAACTGCCGGGTACGCCCGGATTTGTTCCAGCATTCTGGATGCTTCCGGTTGATGCCATGTATGGCTGGTGGCCCTACAGTGGTGAAATTGACATCATGGAGCACCCCACAAATGAAGTCACAAAAATTTACGGCACTGTACACACTGAAAACTATAACCTTTTCGATGGTCCTTTCCCCCCCAGGGGCAATACATTAGACCTTCCTGATGCCGAGAGTGCATTTCATCTCTATGCCGTTGAGTGGTCCCCTGAAAATATCGATTTTTTCGTGGATGAGCAAAAATATTTTACGTTTGAGAATGACAAGGGATCATCGGCCACATGGCCTTTCAATCAGCCCTTTTATATCATCCTGAATCTGGCCGTAGGAGGTGGATGGGTCGGAACGCCCGATGAATCATCGGTTTTCCCTGCCATCATGGAAGTGGAGTATGTCAGGGTTTACCAGGATCTGAAGGATATGGAAATCCAGGGCCCCGAATTCGTCACATACAATACAGAAAATGTGAGCTATTCCCTCGGAGAAATCGAGGGTGCTTCGTATCAATGGAGCGTACCGGGGGGGGGCGAAATCACCTCGGGCCAGGGCAGCCCTCAAATCACGGTGAACTGGGGACTGTTCGGTGGAAACGTGAAAGCAGAAATCACCACCGACCAGGACACTTACTTGAAAACACTACCGGTGCGGGTGTTTTCCAATTTGCTAAAAAATACGGGATTTGAAAAGGGGGTGAAGTACTGGCGGAGTGCTACAGGCTACCCGGCAAAGGCACGAATCACCCTCGATGGAGAGGTGTTTCATGGAGGGACTTTTTCGATATTTACAAGTGTGACAGATGCGGGAGGCAATGCCTGGGATGTGCAGCTGTCTCAAAGTGACTTTGTACTTCAGGGAGGGACCAAATACCTGGCCAGCTTCATGGCAAAGTCCGGGACAGCTCAGGACCAGATCAGTGCGGCTGTGATCAATAGTTCGAATTTTGCACTGGCAGGGCAAAAACTTATTTCCCCCGATGAAAGCTGGGGATTGTACTCATTTGATTTCACTCCTTCCGGATCTTTCACTGCAGCATTTAACGTGGACATGGGCGGGCATACCGGAAGCTATTATCTTGATGATTTTGTTTTGACCACCCGGGAGCTCATGGACCTGAACCTGGTGAAAAATCCCGATTTTTTTGATGGTGAAGAAGCCTGGACCCTGACCAGCCATTCAGCTGCAGTGGCAGAGGGAGCAGTGGTAGAAGGAGAATATGCCGTATCCATCAGCAATGGCGGAGCCAGTCCCTGGGATATTCACATGGGACAATCCGGCTTGCCAGTGGAGCATGGATTTGAATATATGGTCTCCTTCGATGCCTACGCAGATGCCCCGAGGCAGGTAACTGCTATCGTGGGTAAAAATGATGAGCCCTGGACCGTCTACAGTGACGAGGAAGCGATTTCGCTCTCGACCACCAGACAGACCCATTCATTTACTTTTGCCATGAAAGAGCCCACCGATCTACAGTCCCGCCTGGGGTTTGATATCGGGGGTAATGATACCAGGGTCTATTTCGACAACGTTCTTCTCAGGAAAGGCGATGAAGTAAATATTTCTTCGGACTTCTACGATACCCCTGCGTATTCAGCAAGCTCACTTCGACACTATCCCAATCCTGTTCATGCAGAGACTTCTTTCTATTATGTCCTGCAGGAGCCGGCACAGGTGACCCTCAAAGTCTTTAACCTCAACGGACAGGCGCTTGAAACCATCGACAAAGGATTCCGGCAAAAGGGTGAACATGTAATCAGGTGGGACGCCAGTGAGCTGTCTGCCGGCATCTACCTTTATCAGCTCCTTGCGGGAGACCGGTCGGAGATCAGGAAACTTTTACTGCTTCGATAGCATGCCCTTCTGGTAAGCTTCCAGGGCCCGCTTTCTGGCGAGCTTGTGTTCGACGATCGGGCCGGGGTACTCCGGGGTTCCGTATTCCGGAATCCACCGCTTTACGTATTCAAGTTTCGGGTCAAATTTCTTCAGCTGCTCCGTGGGATTGAAAATACGGAAATAGGGGGCAGCATCGCAACCTGTGCCAGCTGCCCATTGCCAATTTCCGTTGTTGGAGGAGAGTTCATAATCCATAAGTTTGCCGGCAAAATAAGCTTCCCCCATCCGCCAGTCAATCAACAGGTGCTTGCACAGGAATCCGGCGGTCACCATGCGCACCCTGTTGTGCATGTATCCGGTGGCATTGAGCTGGCGCATTCCGGCATCCACCAGGGGGTAACCTGTTTTGCCCTCACACCAGTGATCAAAGTCCTCGGCATTGTTGAGCCAGTCAATGCCGTTGTACTTTGGTTTGAAATTCTGGTCAAGCACCTTGGGAAAATGGAACAGGATCTGCATGAAAAACTCTCTCCAGATAAGCTCTGAAAGGAATGCTTCATCGGAAGGCCCGAGGCTGGCTATAATCTGCCTGATGCTCACGGTACCGAACCTGAGGTGGGGCGAAAGATGACTGGTGGCATCAGGACCCGGAAAATCGCGCATCCGTGGATATTCCTTTAGATTTGAAAGATCATAGGGAAGCACCCCAAGGGATGAAGGAGAAAATCCCAGTGCTCTCAGGGGTGGAAAGGAAAGGGAACGTTTCAAAAATTCGCCTCCTCCAACGCTGGCCTCTTTGAATGAAGCACCTTCCTGAAATTTTTCCAGCCATTTTCTCTTATAGGGAGTAAAGACAGTATAAGGTTTGCCGTCCCCTTTCACAATCTCAGCCTCTTCAAAGATGACCTGGTCCTTGAAACGGTGCAGGACGATACCCCGGCTTCCGAGTAACTCTCCCAGCTTCCTGTCCCTCATCAGTGCATAGGGTTCATAATCCTTGTTCAGATACACCGCCTGGATCTCGTAGCTGTCAAGCAATTCTTTCCATATGGTCTGGGGTTCGCCTTTGAATACATGGAGTGCACTTCCCCGGGCATGTAATGACCCGTTTATTTTTTGCAATTGTTCATAAATAAAGGTGATCCTTGCATCGTCCGCTGGCAGTTCATCAATGATTTGCATATCGAAGATAAAGATCGCCAGTACAGGGAATCCTGAGCTGAGCGCTCTCTCCAGGGCTGTGTTATCCTCCAACCTGAGATCCCTTCTGAACCAGAAGACCGAGATTTTTCCTGTATTCATGACCGGCCAAAGCGTTTTTCCAGAGCAAGCTCCCTATATTGAAATATACCCTCCAATTGCTTTTTAATGAACATCCAGTGAGCCAAAGTGCCCAATGGGCCCGCAGGAAGACGATAGGTCACCAGATCGGTCATAAGAACCCCTGTTTCGGTAGGTTCTAAATTGTGCTCATGGTGCCAGAGCGCATAAGGCCCAGCCCTTTGTTCATCCACAAAATACCAGGGCTCTCTGACCTGGGTGATTTCGGTCAGCCAGTTCATTTGGATCCCCAGGATCGGTCGAACTTTGTAGGAGATCATCAAGCCAGGATAAATCTTATCGGGAAGCCCGGGAGTGGTGATCTCAAAGCCCATTTTATCTGGAGTGATTTCCTTCAGGTTTTTTGGCGACGAAATAAAATCCCAGACTTGCTCCAGGGAAGCTGCCACTTCCAGTTTTTCATGTATTTGGTAAATTGCCATGGTTTGTCATGCTTGATTAGACTGTACAATTCTATTGATCATGCCGCGGAAAATGAAAGCATGAAAAGGCAGGACTGAATACCAGTAGATCCTGCCCCATAATCCCAGGGGTCTGAAGGTAGCGGTCTGGTAGAGTTTATTCTCAGTGATCCGGAACTCCAGCCATGCTTCTCCAGGAAGTTTCATCTCAGCAAACAACAACAAGCGTTTTTCCTTCCTGCTTGCCAGCAATACGCGCCAGAAGTCAAGGGAATCGCCTGCCGATATTTCAGAACTGCTTTTCCGGCCCCTGCGTAAACCCACACCACCAGCAAGCTTATCCAAAAAACCCCGGGTAGCCCATAACCAGTTGGCATAGTACCATCCCTGTTTACCCCCAATGGCCCAAATGCGGTCAAGGACCCGGTCTTCATCTTCGACCCATGCCTCCCTGCGGTCTGTGAAACATCCATGAATTGGGACTTGCACCAGGTCTGAGATTCCACCTTGAAGCGTTTGTGAAGAAAGGGCATCGGTCCAGCTGGAAATGATCTCCTGCTGAGCAATCCTGCTAAAGGCCATTTCAATGGCTTCCTGGTAGGAAAGGAGTTCTATTTGGAGCAGGTCCTTCAGGTTGTTTTCCTCGCACACCACTTCAACCTTCATGCTATGTACCAGGTTTACTGCCAGTCTGTACGAAGTGGCAGTAATGAAGTAGAGCCAATAGGAAGACAATTTGGGGGTCATCACCGGAACCACCCAGATGCTTCGTTTCAGCTTCCTGATCTTTGCAAATTGCAGAAGCATTTCCCGATAAGTAAGTATATCCGGACCCCCAATGTCATAATTTTTATCAAAGGTTTCGGGACGCAATAAAACTCCGGTCAGGAACTGGACTACATTGCGTATGGCGATGGGCTGGGCCCTGGTATTTAACCAGCGGGGAGCCACCATAACGGGAAGCTTTTCCACCAGGTCGCGGATGATCTCAAAAGAGGCACTCCCCGATCCGACAATGATGCCCGCCCGCAGGGTGGTGAGGTGGTAACTTCCCTCTGCCAGGGTAAGTTCCACAGCCCTTCTGGAGGAAAGATGCCTCGAAAGCTTCTCCTCATTAATGATCCCGCTCAGGTAGATAACCTGGCTGGCTGAGGTGCGATCCATTCGATTCCTGAAATTCTCTGCAGAGGTTTTTTCCAGCTGTTCAAAATCACTGATGGAGGTGGCCATGGAATGAATAAGATAATAGGCCACTTCAATATCCTCCGGAATGTTCTCAAGACTCTCTTCCTCCAGGAAATTCACCTCAATAACACTGACCTTTTCGGGGTCAAATCCCGATACATCAAAGCGGTCCTTATCACGAACACTACAAATCACCTGATGTCCCTGGGAAAGCAGGACAGGCAGTAGTCTTTTGCCAATGTATCCGGTGGCTCCGGTCAATAAGATCTTCATGGGAGCTAAAATTGAAAGGTGAGGGCAAGCCCCCAGGCGTCCTGCATGGGAGAGAAGGTTAAGTGCTGTAAAAAATCAGTCCTGTAATTTCGTTGCAGTCCGAACAAAACAAGGTCAAAAACAAATAAAAAAGAGCCCTGGAGAATCACAGAATTTCCATATCCACGCAATCTCAATTCATTCTTGGGATATTTTGTAGCCAGGTATTTCAGTAAAAACCCGGTGGAAACATAGCCTACATCGACTGCCGCATTGATCAGATAGAGACGCTGGGTTTTGAATTGCTTTTCAAGCAACTCTTCTCCCGAAAGCAAGGTATAATCAGCAGTGAGATTGCTGTAAAGTGCAAATCCTGCTATGCCCAGGTTGACTGCATTCCAGAATACATTCATCTGGTGAAAATAGGATCGCTGGCCGCTTTGCTGACTCCAGCCATATGCACCTACGGCCATATTGGCCAGAGCCCAGCTTCCAAGCACCCCCATTCCAATATTGTTTATTCTCAAGCTCTGGCCATAATACGCTGCATAATCGGCCTGCCCATGAACGTGGGCAGGGATAAGCAGCAAGAGAAGCGCTATTCCGATGATTCGACTATTTTGCATGATCAGACATTGATGCTCCGGTATCAATCTGGGTTGATGAGTTCATTTCCACCCGCATCCTGGGCAAGCTATCGGGATAGTTTTCCTGCAGGAAGGAGATCAGCTTCTCCCTGACAAGTACCCGAAGATCCCAACCCGTTGGAGAATCGACAGTGGACATGAGGGCCCGGATCTCCATGGTCTTATCGGTGGCATTGGTCACCTGCATCACATTGACCTTCCCATCCCACAAATCGCTTTCCTCAAGGATCCGGGTGAATTCTTTCCTGAGTTCCACCATCGGAACCTGGTAATCTGTATAAATGAAAACCGTTCCCAGGATATCTGCAGACACACGGGTCCAGTTTTGAAAAGGCTTTTCAATGAAATAGGTGGTGGGCACAATCAATCTGCGTTTATCCCAAATGCGAACCACCACGTAGGTGAGGGTGATCTCTTCGATCCATCCCCATTCATTTTCCACGATCACCACATCTTCGATACGGATGGGTTGGGTCAAAGCAATCTGAAAACCGGCCAGGATGGAACCCAGCAATTTCTGCGCAGCAAAACCAATAATTATCCCGGCCACTCCTGCAGAAGCAAATAAAGAGATCCCGATTCTTTTGATCCCGTCGAAAGTCATCAGGGCAATGGCGGTGGCAATCAGAATCAACACAAATATGATGATCCGCTCCAGAACCCTGAATTGGGTATATACCTTCCTTGCTTTCAGGTTATCCTTTTCATCCATATCGTATTGACGAAGGATCAATTCCCTGGTGAGGTTGATGGTTTTGATCAGCAACCACGTTACGCAGAAGATAATCGATACGGTGATAAACTGTTTGACCGAAGCAGAAGCTTCTTCTCCCAGGTTAAACAATTCTTTGAGGATGATAAAATCAAATAGCAGGACCACAACCAGGGCCGGATTCTTGAACTTTCTCCAGGCCCTTCCAAGTGTAGTATCTGGTGATTTCCTGGCTATCCGGACGATAATCACGGATATTATAAAAAAGATCAATAAACTCCCAGCCACCAAAACAAGGGCAATGATCCAGACTGGTACTTCTGTATTGGCCTTTTGTGCCAGTTGACTTAATGCCTGATTAATATCCTCTATCATAACTTCTTACTGTTTTACTTATGCATTTGCGAAGGTACCACAAAATATGCGTACTTTGAATCTTTCAAAATTCAACGAAAGTGCGCTTAGCCATCCTGTCAGATATCCATGAGGACCATGAGAACCTGCTTAAGATTGTAGGGAAAGCTGAGGCCAGGGGCTTCGATAAACTCATTTGCCTGGGAGATATTTCAGGTTTCAGCCTGCCCTATTACAAGTATGGGGAATCGAGAAATGCATCAGCCTGTCTGGCATTACTCAGGGAGAAATGCGATATCATCATTGCCGGCAACCATGATCTTCATGCAGCCGGGAAAAGTCCTGAACTTCCTGAAGAAATGAAGGACCGGGAAACCTGGCAGCACGAACTGGATCTGGACCCAGGATACAGCAAAGACGACATTCTCTTTCTCTCCACTTTGCCTGCATTTGAGATCCTCCAAACTCCGGATCTCAATATTCTCTTCAGTCATTATGTCTATCCCAATCTTTCGGGTTTTGTGAAAGGATTCTACTATTCGGAAAAGGAGTTCAAGCAGCATTTTGCCTTCATGCAGGAGCGCAAATGCAGCCTTTGTTTCACCGGGCATGCCCATCCCGGGGGATTTTACAGGGTTCGTCCCGAGGGCTTCAAACATTATCGCTATCGGGGTATAAAAATTACTTCCTTCCCTACCCTGATTGGAATTCCCTCGTTAACCCGGCACGAACACAGAAGCAGTTTTTGTATATTTGATACCAACAGCCTCCGGCTGCAAGTACTCAGATAAGATATTCCATCCATGCCGCAGACCAACCAGAACCGCTACTTCATCTCCATTGTCGTGCTATCCGTTTTGACTGTGGGCCTTTTCATTCTCGCTATTTTTATAGTTATTCTGCCCCGTTTTGAAAAGACCATCCTTACCGGAAAGAAGGAAATGATCGCGGAATTAACGCAATCGGTGTGCAGCCTGATGGAAGAATACCACCAGGAAGCTGAGACCAACCAGATAAGTCTGGATTCTGCGCAGGCAATGGCGCTGGAAAGAGTTCGGAAAATGCGCTATGGGCATGAACTCAAAGACTATTTCTGGATCATCGATATGCATCCCCATATGATCATGCATCCCTATCGCCCCGAGCTGGTTGGCTCAGATCTGAACGATTACAAGGATCCGAATGGCAAATTGCTATTTGTGGAATCCGTACATGCGGTTACTGAACAGGGTGAAGGATTCATCGATTATATGTGGCAATGGAAGGACGACAGCACCCGCATTGTTCCCAAATTGTCCTATGTGAAAGCCTTTGAACCCTGGGACTGGATCGTGGGGACGGGAATCTACCTGGAGGATGTAAGGATAGAAATCAGCCTCCTGAGGACCAGGCTGCTCAGAATGGCTTTGTGGATGTCCTTCATTCTGGGGATCATCCTGGCATTTATAATCAGGCAGAGTCTGGGCATAGAAAACCGGAGACGCAAAGCCGAAATGGAGGTTCGGCAAAGCCGGGAAAAATACAGAACCCTGGTCCAGGCCTCCACCGAAGGAACCCTGATGATGGTTGATCAAAGCTTTGCCTTTTCAAATCTCAAATTCAGCAAGCTTTCTGGATACGACCCCGCGGAGATAAGGGAGATGGATTTCGAGAGTCTTTTCGACCTGAAATGGTCCACCCTTGTGTCTTCCGTTAAAGATCCTAAAAAGACCATCTCCAGCGAAATCAAGCTGAAATGTAAGGATGGAAGCAGCAAGGAGGTATTAATATCTGTTTCCAGGATAAACCAGGCAAAACAGACCTCCTATATCCTGATTATCAAAGAGCCCAGCTCACAAGAGCAATACCAGAAGGAGGGGAAGTTACTCTCCAGGGAATTGCAAAATTCACTGCAACTGATGAACCAGCCTCTGGTATCGCTGGCCAGGGACATACTGAGATGCCCTGCCAGCACCACGGTAAGGGAAGCTGCCAGGATCATGACCCGAAAAAAAAGGAATGTTCTTTTTATCTCCCAGGATAATGAAATCATCGGGCTGATCACAAACAATGATTTAAACAGCAGGGCACTGGCTGCCGGTCTTGATCCTGAAACCAGAGTAATTGAAATCATGACCTCCCCCATTGCGAGACTGCCTGAAAAAGCACTGATCTACGAAGGTTTACTGCACATGAAGCGGGAACGAATTTCCCACATTGTTCTTCCCCATAAAGATCGAAAAACAGGGCTGGTAGTAGGCTACGAAGACATACTCCGGATGCAACAGAACCTGTTTGGCTTTATGATCAGCGAGATTGAAAGTGCCGAAGAGGTGAGTCAGATCACCCGCATCTACCAGCGTTTACCTGTTCTGATTCAAGCACTCATAGACGGTGGCAGCAATACATCGAACCTCACAGGGATCATCAGTTTGGTAGGAGATGCCATTCACAAACGCCTCATCGAAATTGCACTGGAAGATATGGGACCTGCTCCCAGGAACTTTGCCTTTATGGTCATGGGAAGCCAGGCCCGGGGTGAGCAGACCCTGGCCACGGACCAGGATAACGCCATCGTGATTGACAATGATCCCGGAAAGTTGAGTGAAGAGGATCAGGCCTTCTTTCTCGAATTGGGAAAAAAGCTAAACGATGACCTGAATACGGTGGGCTACAAATTCTGTCCGGGAGAAATTATGGCAGGAAATCCCAGGTGGAACCAGGACCTCAACACCTGGCAGTCCTACTTCAGCACATGGATCAGGGACAGTCAACCGCAAGACCTCCTGGACCTGGCCATATTTTTAGATTTCCGTGGTTTATATGGAGATCTAAGCCTTATCGACAAACTAAGAGCTCATGTGAATCGTTCCGCTGAAGGTAAATCCATATTCTTCTTTCATTTGGCCCAACCGATTCTGAAAATAAAAGCCCTGCCCAATTTGCCGGGAAACCTGAAAGCAGCTTCACAATCGGAAAACCAGGTGGACATCAAAATGGCCCTGCTACCGGTCACATCTTTCATTCGACTATATGCCGTTAGAGAAAAACTGGTTTCGAACAACAGTATAGAACGTGCCGAGGAACTGCACAAAAGGAGTGTAATTGGTGCCTCCACCCTGGAAGAACTAATCGATGCCTATGATTTCCTTACTTATCTGAGGATCAAAAATCAGGCATACAATATATCCCGACATGAAGCTCCCGGGAACACAATCAGATTTGGACAATTATCCCATATCGAAGCCCTCACCCTGAAAAAGATCAACACCGATATTGCCAGCCTTCAAACCCTTCTGGGCAGCGTATACAGCAGAACGGATTAATCGCTAGCTTGTATTGCTGCATGAAGTGATCTTGACTATCCAGATTGGTAGTGGATAGTCAATTTTCAAAGAATTCCAAAATGTTAATAAAAGACTAATTTGTCTTTTTATATGATTTAAAAGACAAATTTGTCCTATATTCCCCATAAACAGTTATAAATCTTTATTTTAAAAAACTGATTATGAAAAATTTGAAACTATTATCTGTTGCAGTTATTTTAACTTGCTCCGTTGCCGTAATGCAGACCAGGGCACAGGCACATGTTGAGAGAGGCTCTGAAGACAAACCCTTGTTGTATGAATTTGGTGGCGAGCAATATTCGGCTTGGGCATATATTGAATACCAGTTTGTAGGCACTCCAAACAATAATTTCAATTGGAAAGGTCACGGTTACATCACACAAGTATCCATATGGGATGAGCAAAACGGCTGGGTATTGTTGGACCATATTCCATTGCCCAAAAAAACTATTAAAGCCGACGACCCTAGGGGCTTTGTAGGTGAAGAGACAGTTAAAATCAACCCTCAGGGAAAAGTAATGGTGAGTGCTCATCGTCAAAATGAAGCTCCCTGGTGGTTATAATGCTGATTGATTTGTATTTATAAAGCCTCTCTGTCAAACGATGGAGGGGCTTTTATTTAAAAATGATCCCTTTCCTCTTCAGATGAGCATGGACCATGCGTAAGACTCCATAGCTGTATTTTCCACCTTGAGACTTGTGCCAATCGTTGATGGAGTTGGATGATTCCCGCATAAGTTTGGTCACCTCATTGACTGTCTCTTCGGAGAGCAAGCTGCTAATGTCCAGGTCTTCTTCTCTGATGCCCTTGAGCGCATGTGCCTCGATGGTGGATAGTGCCAGATTTCGCTCTGCTGCAATCTCATTCATCGATTTTCCCTCCCTGATCAGGGCATAGGTGATTCTGTAGGTCTCCCCTTTTTCAGCTTTTGCACCTTTTTTGCGTTTTCGACCGCTTTTTCTTTTGGTGAGTTTTGGGTTATCATCAGCTGCTTTCTGAGCCTGTTCCCATAGCTCGGACCTGCGGGCTATAATTGTTCTGGATATAGCATCTGAGATTTCGATGCCCTGATTTGCCAGAATGCATTGGGCAATATGTGCTGCCTCTGCCATTTTCCTCATAACAATAATAAGCTGCTGGTCGATCTCGCTGATCGCGTTTCGGTAGGTCTTTGTGCGGGTCAGGCGCAGAACCTCGGCCAGGTGGAAGAGAACCTGCCTCAGGTTTTCTTCCATAAAGTTGCCATAGTATTCGCTCCCTTTTCTGATGCGCTCGAGCAATAAGTCCTTGTCATTCTGTTGAAGCAGGCTCTGAAGCTGTCTGCGGAACAGAAGGGTGTTCTTCTCTTCATCCCTGATGCGTTTGAGCAGGACTCCCATGGCATTTCGCATGGTTTCATCCTCAAATTCCATTTTACCTGCTGTGTATTTTTGCAAATTGTCCAGCTGTTGGGAGAGGGATGTAAAATCGAAGGTTGTGCTGAGCATCTCTTCCAGGTAGATGCGCTGCTTCTCCTGCAGTATTCCCTCGAGTGGCTTCTGCTGTTCCACGTGGTTCGAGAATGCCTGTACATCGGGGTCGATGGAAATGGAAGTAGTGTTGATGCGGGTGCGGAGGATCAGTCCATCCAGGCTCTGAAGCCGGCTCAGGGCCACATACACCTGTCCGGGTGCAAAGGCCTGTCCCACATCGATAATTGCTTTTTCGAAGGTCAGCCCCTGGCTCTTATGGACGGTCACAGCCCAGGCCAGTTTTACAGGATACTGTTCAAAGGTTCCCACGATCTCTTCTTCCACCTCCTTACTCTCTTCGTCGATGGTGTATTTTTTGTGCTCCCATTGTTCTTTCCGGAGTGTAAACTCAATACCTGTTCCCGACATGATCACGGTGATCTCATCATCCTCAATGCGATCTACACGGGCCAGCTTACCATTCACGTAAGCTTTCTCTTCACTTGAGTCGTTCTTTACAAACATGACCTGGGCACCGGCCTTCAGCTCGATTTGCTGCGGGAGAGGATAGAGCTTATCCGGGAAGTCGCCTGTGATCTCTGTTTCAAAATAGGATGAAGAGGCTGGGAGAGCTTCCAGCTCTCTGCGGTTGATGCTATCGGCAATCTGGTTGTGTGTGGTAATGGTAATGATGCCCTGTTTGCTCTTAATCTCTTCCTCGCTGCGATAGTAGCTGTTGAGCAGATCAATATCCTCCCGGGTAGTGAGGTTATTGCGCAGATGATTGAGAATGCTGATAAACTGCTCATCGCTCTGCCGGAAGATCCTGTCCAGTTCAATGGTCACCATCTTTTCCTCTTTGAATGCCAAAGCCTCAAAAAAATGCATGCTCCTGTAGTACTTTTGCAAGGTCTGCCACTCTTCATCTTTTACAATGGGAGGAAGCTGGTAAAGGTCACCGATCATGAGCAACTGTGCCCCACCAAAACTTTTTGAATACATCCCCTTTGCCCTGCGCATCCGGAAATCGATGGCATCCATGATGTCAGCACGCAGCATACTAACCTCATCGATAATCAGCAATTCTGTGGCCCGAAGCACTTTTGTCCGAAGGCTGTTCAAGGTATGCGTCCTGATGAGCGTGTGTTGGGTGATAAATCGTGCGTTGTTTTCAAAATTTCCGGCCGGTTCCTGTACCGGGATAAAACTGCCGAAAGGGAGCAGGAACTGGGAGTGGATGGTAACGCCCCCGGCATTCAGGGCAGCAATACCTGTGGGAGCTACAATGAGGTAGCTCTTATGAGTCTGTTCCGCAAGCTGCCTCAAAAAGGTGGTTTTCCCGGTACCGGCTTTGCCTGTGAGGAAGAGATGGCTGTTGGTGCTGCTGACAAAGCGTGCAGCCATCTCCAGCTTATCGGTTTGTTGAAGGTGCATGTGCGAAATTAACAAATTACTTGTCGGCATATCATTCCAACACCAACCTCGAGACCTTTACCACACCCTGCTGTCCTACTTTTACAAAATACAATCCCTTTGGTAATTCTCTACTAATCTATTCGTTACGTATCATTTAAGGAGCTGTACCAGAGAGTAAGCTTATACCTGAATAACTATATTGGAGTGCTGTATTTGAAGATGGCTGTTTAAAAAGCGATGGATAAATTTAGACAAGCGCAATGCCTGGCGGCTGTTTTTGTCCTCACCATCAACCAGGCTCCAAACGCAGATATGTGGGTTGGTACAAGCCAGGGACTAACGGTATTGGCTGGTTCGGGTTGGGAGACAATCAATACAGGTCTGCCAGACATGTGGGTAACTTCCATTGCGTTTGATGCAGACGGCAGTGCCTCGGTAGGCGCAAAAAAGGGCCTGGCAAACATTTCCAGGTAAGGGTCGCTGCAGTCCATTTCATATCCCGTATCATCACGTATTGACATGAGAATTCATGCGTCTATCTGCGGGAGGGACTGCTGATCCGCTGATTGGCACTACGCGATCTGCTGCTACTGCCTGAGGACTTGACAGAACCCCTGCTGCTCACAGATTGGCTGCGTTTGCTTATCTTGCTGCTTTTGCTGACGGAGCGCTGAACGGCAGGACTGCTGCTCCTGGTGGTACTCCTCGACACCGTGGAGCTGTTCCTGGTCTGGGAACTGCGTGCCTGCACTGCCTGATGAGTGTTCCTTTGGGTGGATGTTGACCTCATTGCGCCAGTTGTACGTCCCTTTGTTGATACGCCCGATCTTGAGGCGCTGGAAGGTATTGTCGTCCGATGCACACTCTGACGGGCACTCACGGAACCTGTTCTGCTGGTAGGACGTTGGGAAGTAGAGACTGTTTGGCTCCTGGAAGTCCTGCTGCTGTAAGTTTGGGCATAGAGTTCTTCTCCTGCCCGTCGCTGATCCGGACGGGAGTAAGTATCCTTGTAATATCCCCTGTTGACATTCACAACAACCGAAGGACTGTATACACGCACATGGTTCCGATAATAGGTGTTGTATGCCATGCAACGGTAATGCTTCCATGGACGGTAATGGGAATAATAATGGTTATGCCTGTGAGAATGGTACCCGTAGTAATAGTGCCAGTAAGTAGGCCTCCAAGGACGCCAGTAGGAGGGATAATAACCCCAATACCAGGAAGACCTCCATACCCTGTATCCAGGATAATATATATAATTGATCACCGGCCAGGCTGCAATATCATAATAGGAAGTGGTAACCGCGTTTGCATTTCTCCGGTAGGCATTCCCCGTATATCCCGGATTGGGTGTTTCGGCATAGATGGGTTCAATAATATAATTCTGCCCGTAGAGCGCTTCATCTCCTATCAATTGGATCTGCACTTCTCCGTTCCGGAGCTTTTCAACCACAAAAACGGCCAAATCCTGCTGCTCGTTGCGGTCCATAGCCGCGCGAAGGACAATGGTATGTACATTCCCTTCGACATAATCAGAAACCGCGATATAATCAATGAGATTATCGCCATTCAGGTCCAGGTTATTGATCCTGGACTCCTCGTTATTCAGACTTCGCTCAAAACCTTCAAGGGTCTCCGATTCCTGGAACAGGTTCATCACGGCATAGAGGTTAAGATTGTCTCCCGGCAGACCAAGGTATTCATCGGGATAGTCCTGGGCACTTACGATCGCTGCGGCTGCGGCAAGGACTGCTATGGTAAATAAGGTGCTTATTGTTTTCATGACGTTCAGCTTTTTTAATAATGCCTTTATCTACTAATTTGCAAATGATGTGCCAAGAAATACAATAGCACAAATTAGAAAACAAGCTGACAACAGGATTGCTCCAACAATAATTGAAGCTAGTTCTTCGAAAAGATGGCTTTAAGCAATAAAAATTGTGCCTGCACGCGCCACTGCCATGGCAGGTGTAATGCCGATGGCATTATACATAAACATGGTATGTGCATCCCTGTGCAACCACCCTTTCTCTTACATAAACCCGTAATTTCCAATCACAAAGGCAATGTCCAGGTGCCAGGGTTCTTTTGGGGACCCATGTTAATGGCCGCTGTGTTGGGACATCTGTCCAGAAAACAAGGAACTCAGACGGAGTTACAGCATTTGAAGCGAATTAAGCCTGATTTTAACCAAAATGCCCGTATCTTGATCAGCCTTTTTGTGAAAGAAGAACCCCTCGTGGCAGACATTTTAGAGGGCCTTCAGAAGGCGGGGCTTCGTATCCCATCAAATGCCCAATGACTTTTTATATCTTGCCCATTCATGAAGTTTAAACAAGCAATTCTGCTGTTTTGCAGCCTATGTGCTTTCTTTCAGGCTTTCAGCTTACTGGCTGGTCAGAATTACTATTTTGACAGTGAAAGCGGAGATGACCAGTATCCAATAAACACGAAGACCACTCCCTGGAAAACCCTGGACCGAATAAACGCACTAATGGTCGGACCCGGGGATTCAATCCTGCTTCGGGCCGGCGGATCCTGGAAAGGTCAGGTGAGGCTGAGGGGTTCAGGAAACGAAGCTTTTCCGGCAGTATTAAGCAGTTATGGAGATGGCCCGAAACCCGTCCTTGATGGAGATGGCAGCATCGGAGCTGTCCTTACCCTGAAGGAGCAGCGATACTGGCATATTACCAATCTGGAGATCACCAATCAGGCTCCGGATGAGGCCAGTCGTCTCGGGATCCTAATTACAGCAGGAAGCGGGCAATGGCAACATATTTACCTGAAGGATCTATATATCCATGACATTTCAGGCCGCTATAGTTTTAAGATGATAGGGAAAAATACCGGAGGAATTGGAATTATAGGAGAGAATGATGCCCGCTTTGATGATATCCTGATTGAGGGGTGCGAGATCTGCCACATTACCAGGGTGGGAATCTTCACCAATGGAAATGCGGGTATTCGTGGCGACCGTCCCATCACAAACCTGGTCATCCGAAATAACCGTGTCAGCTATTGTGCAGGTGATGGTATGATTATTCGCTATGCCTATCAACCACTGATTGAGTACAACGTAGCCTTTGAGAACCACAATGCGCCAGAAGACCTGGTGGAATTTGGGGTGGCCATCTGGGTTCGCAGCACAGACGAAGCACTCATCCAGTATAATGAAGTGTCATATACCCGTGGGAAGAAAGACGGACAGGCCTTTGATGCAGATCTGGATGCCTTTCGAACGGTGGTTCAATACAATTATTCCCATCACAACGAAGGGGGTTTCATGCTGGTCTACGGATCCAGCAGCGATGCCATAGTACGATATAACATCAGCCAGGATGACGGCAGCAAAGGAAAGCACATCCTTGATTTCCCCATCTGGACCAATCCACGCGGCTCGGGAATCTTTCATAACAATGTGTTTTACATGGGTCAGGAAAGTGAAGCGGTATTGATCGATGAAGCCCTTTCAAGCGCCAGGTTTTACAATAACATTGTGATCAATGAGGGAAACGGAGCACTTTTTATTCCTTCGGACGACCAGACTGCCACGTTCAGCCACAATAGTCTGGCCGGATACGCTGCCCCGGAATTAGCAGTAAATGCGCATCCAGTGAAAGGGAACCCCGGACTTCTAAATCCCGGAAGTGGTGGATTTGGTTTTGAATCGCTGGAAGGCTATCGGATAGCGCCTTCTAGCCCATGTATTTCAGCTGGAATTGCCGTATCTCAAATGAAAGGTGATTACTGGCGTAAGGAGGACTTCACCGACTTCTGGGGGACAGAAACAGACCCCTGGGCGCTGGATGTGGGTGTGCATCAGCCTCCAGCTCCTTCGTCTCGTTTCCCTTGAAACGGGCATTCAAAACCTGGATATATTAATCCATATTAGTTTTTTATATTACTGTTTATGAGCTTCTTAATATATGCGACGTATATATAAAGTAGCGTAAAATCAGTCTGACGAACTTTAAAAGTGGCCCTAAATTTCAATATGCTTTCTGAGGGTTGTACTTTACCTTATCAAAGTTTAACTAAAACAGAAAAATTATGAAAAGATTTTTACTTGGCTTACTATTAGTTGGATCTATCTTCTCCTTGGGCCATGGGCAGGATCTAACTACCTGGTTCGATTTCGAGGAAGATGTTGCTCAGCACCCCGAATTCTCAGGCTCCTTATACAAAGGTGTAATGGAAAACCCTTCAAAAACAGGAGTTAACCTTTCTGATAGTGTAGGTTTGGGATTCACCGGAGCCAACAGCTGGGATGGTTTTACGTATAATTTTCCGGCTGCACTTAATCTGTCAAATATTGATAGTTTCACCATGAAAGTGTATCATCCCACATTATCGGGCGAAACCCGACTTCAATTCGGACCTGGAGGTGATGCACTGAAACTCGATGTAATGTATACCACTCCAGGCGAATGGGCAGAATTGACCTGGCATATCCCGGATGGATATGATGGGATGCTCACAAAGGTTTTACTGTGCTTTGCACATGAGAGGGCAGAAGCAGATGAAGAATGGTATTTTGATGAACTTAAAGGTGCGCCAACATACATGGTCACCGGTCCTCAAACATACTACAGCACAAAATCAAAACGAGTAGATGTTACCGGGTTTCAAAGTGCTGTTTTCGAAGGTGTAGTTGAGAATCCTGCAATGGATGATGTCAACGGGTCTGCGTTTGCGGCAAAAACACTTACAGGGACGGATACCTGGTCTGGTTTTTACTGGGACCTGGTGGCTCCGATTGATTTTTCCAGCGGGGATACAAAGTTCCAGATGATGGTTTACTCTGATTCAACAGGTAATGCCAGAATTCAACTTGAAGGAGCAGAACCAAAAATGAAAATTTCTGTCCCTTACACAACTCCTGGAAAATGGCAGCACCTTGTGTTCGACCCGGCAAATGCCAGCGATGGTGATACCAGTCTGGCCTACAACAGAATGGTACTTGTATTTGATGATGCTGAAACCGATCTGGGTGAAGCCTGGTATTTTGACCAGGTTACAGGACCTGCCCTTGATATTGGGTATGTTGAGCCAGTAAGAAACTATTTGGATTTCGAAACCGGCAATAATCCTGATATAACTTCCTTCCAGGGAGCTGTGTTTGGTGGAGCTGTAGAGAATCCTTTTAAAGATGAAGTAAATGGTTCGGACAGCGTTGGGGTGTTCTACACTGGTACAGCAGGATGGTCTGCCATGCAATATTGGCTTCCAAATTTTGTGGACTTCTCGGAAGGCTACACCTTCAAGTTAAAGGTATACAATGCGGATTCTACCGGACGGGTAAGGGTATGGCTGGAAGACCAGATTGCTTCCAAGAAGATAAAGGCTCCCGTTGAATACACGAATGTCGGACAATGGCAGGAACTTACCGTGGACGTAAGAGAAAGCATTGAAGCCCTGCCTGGTGAAGCCATGTATCTTAAAATGCTGCTTTGCTTCGACGATCTGGATACAGATATTGGAGAAGAGTGGTTTTTCGATGATTTATCGGGTCCCGGACTGATGGCAAAGTACAACAATATGGGTACTTTCATTGTCAAAGATTCAACTAAGAATGCTGCGAAAGTCGAAATCGATATCAATAATAGTGGTGTTAAAATTGAACTTAACGCCGATACTTCAGGCAACTATAACTGGAGCGTTGATGTTCCAAACCTTCCAGTTGGGGACCATGTGATGGATCTCTATATTGATGATGCGTTGGTAGAAGATGCAGATGATGTTGCATTTACAATTGAAGAGACTTTTATGCCTTCTGTCATCAACTACATATACATAGAGCAGGAGGAGCCATCGAACATAGACGCCCTGTCACAGGAAACAGGTTTTAATGTGTATCCGAATCCTGCCCGCAGTTTTGTAAAGATCGCTGCGAATTCCGAATATTTGAATGCTTTGAGTGTTTATAGCCTGCAGGGAAAAGAGCTAATGCACATTGGATCAATCAATGCTTCTGAATTCACACTTGATATTTCGGATATGAACCCGGGTATTTACTTCTTAAAAATGACCGGAGTTGATGATAATCGAAGTGTTGCAAAAATAGTAAAACAATAGTAGTTCTATTTTCATAAGTAGTATTGGTTTTTGTTAGTACCCGGCAATCGAGAGGTTGCCGGGTTTTTTTGGCCTACAGCTTGATGAGCTCCTGTCTCACAATCTTCCTGTTCTGTCCGCTTAGCTCAAGCACGTAGATCCCTGCAGGAAGTGGGGGGAGTAAAACACAATACCTGGAAATACTGTTGCACGTCCCTGTCCGGTAAACAACCTGACCGCGCGCATTATAAAGGACTGCACTCCAGGGGTCCTTCGAAAAACCTGTTTCAATATAGAAATAGTCATTTGCAGGATTTGGCCACACTTTCCATTCACCTTCGGACCGTCCAACTTCTCTGTTTAAACCACTGGTTGAAACTGAAAAGTCAGTCTGGAAGGGAAAAGTGGCTGTTGCAATATGCCCATTACCATCCCGGACCAAAACATAAAGCCGCAGGTCCAGGTGATTGTGTTTTTCCTCCAGTACAAGCTGGGCCGTGCTGTCTGTCAGATGCTGGATAATGCCCGGGATACAGGGAAAGGTAGCACCGGGGACCGATTCAACCAGGTAATTTCCAGATTCAGGCAAGACCAGAAACTCATATTCTAAGGGATCACCTTCAGGATCGGAGGCCTCTACTGTAATGAGGTTATTCTGATCTGTTCGTATAACCACATTTTTGTCCTGGCTTTTTCCGTTGATCTGAACGGGACCTATCCACGGTGCCCTGTTTGCAGTCCACGAACCGGTCCATGCAAACTGCAAGGCATCGATCATGGCTGTGGTTTGGTTACCTACCCAGAGACCAAACCATGTTTGTGTGGCTTCAAACTTGCTATTCCAGTAAAAAGCATAACTACCAGGAAGAAGGGCCACATGGGATGCGATATGGTCCTGGTATCTTGGTAAAAATAATTCAGCCTTTTCAGAACTGTTTTTTTCCCTGGGCGCCCCCCAGCTGGTTTTTCCTGCTTCCCAGGGACCATTGACTCCCCACTCTGTGATCAGGTAGGGTTTTTCCCAGTTGGAGGATGCCACTTTTGAATAAACTCCGCCGATTCCACCATAGGAATTGATGCCCAGGAGATCAAGGTCGGGAGCCCTTTCGGCAATCTCATTGGCCTTATTTGTACTAATCTCCGCAGTGATGGTAAGGGTGGGATGATTTCCATCTTCCTCATGAATCATTTCAGAGATATCATTGACAGCGTTCCATACTTTCATATTTGTCGCGCCAACTTCTACCTCATTACCTATGGACCAGGCCAGAACTGCAGGGTGATCCTTTAAGGATAATACATAACTACGGAAGGTCTCCAGTTGCTGAGCCACCTTACTTTCGTCATTGTAATCGAACCCATCTCTCTCTTTTTCATCCAGAGTCCCAACATCACTGTCAGTCCATTCTCATGGGCTTCATTCAGCAAAGTGCGCGTAAGTGCATCTACGCCCCAGGTCCTGATACTGTTGCCACCCCTTTGGTTCAGTTCTGAGAAAAGGTCCTTATTGGTTCCGCCAGCGCCGTAAATATAATAGGGTTCTCCTCCGCGGTAGATCTTGTATGATCCGTCGGTTTCCCGGACAACTTCCACGGGTATCGGTTGGGCATACGTCTGCCCAGCCACCATGAAACAGATGGCTATAAAGCAAATGTGGCATTTCATCATGAAATCAGAATTTAATTGAGATATTTTGCTTCTCTCTTGTATCAACCCGGATTTTTATCTCATTCATCTGCAGGCTCTTGTGATATGCAAGGGACTGGTCTTGCTTTTTTCCGTTAATCTTGATCCATTTGGGCTTGGTAGTCCCTTGAAAATGAAGCAAATAGATTCGGCTATTCTTCATTCCGCGGTAGTTACCATCTACAGCCTGAATGGCAAAATCCAGTCTGGAAGCTTTCTTTTGTACTGAATAAATTGTGGAGGCAATCCGGCCATCCAGGTATTCATTGCTAAGCCCGTCATCTTCCAGTAATTCAAAAGAGGTCAGCTTGTCTGAAGGATAAATGTCCAGGCAAAGGGTATCGTTGTCCCCCAGCTCAATGGCCCGTGCGTAGTTTCGTTTTGGAATAATTGATCCCTGCCTGATAAGCAGGGGCAGTTTATGAATGGGGGCATCCAGGATAATCTCCTGATCACCCTGGTATACAGCATTGGTTTCAGGGTCAATCCAGTTGCCTTCCGGAAGGAATAGTTGCCTGCTTCTGGCTCCTTTCTCGAACACCGGGGCCACGAGGATTTCATCCCCCAGTAAATACTGAAGTTCATGCTCCGCATTCCCCTGGATCATTTTCTCTCCCGAAAGGTGTGTTTTGAGTGCATAGGTATAGATATAGGGAAACAATCGCATCCGCATGTGGGTGTATTTTCTGAAATTCTGTTGTACCTCTTCAGAATAACGATAGGGGTGGTTGCGGGTGGGATTCGCGTTGTGAGAGAAGAACATCATGATACTGTTCATGGAGGAAAATTGAATCCACCTCATATACAACTCTTCGCTTTGATCTGGGCTCCCGAAATAGTCATAACCACCGGCATCATGAGAGAGGAAAGGGACCTCATAGGTCGATTTTCTCGGATCGGATACCATGGAAATATTTTCTTTCAATCCCCCCATGGCATATGCCGAGAGATCGGGATAGCCAGGCTGAGTCCAGGCTATTTTTGCATCACCGGTCCATTTGGTGGGGTAAAGTTTATGCTCATAATTATGAGTGGTGTGAAGATGGGCCAGGATAAATCCCCTTCCTTCTGTCTCTTTTCCAAGCTCCTGTGTTGCGGTAAATGCGGCCCTGCTAAAATCCATGGAAGATGAATTGTCCAGTTTCAAGAAATCAAGCCCGCTGTCAAAGAATGGTTTGATTTTAGACTTCCAGTATTCGACCGCATTCTGGTTATTGAAGTCAATACTTCCAGCCATGGTATGCTTTATTTCATTGTGCCATCCGTTTGTATAAAGGAAGGTATCTGAGAACAGATTCCTTTCTTTAAACTCCTGGTAAACCGATTCGTTTCCTTCCTCGAGAATCATATTCCAGATCCATAGTCCTGCTTTGATTTTCCGCTCCTGGAAGTTCTTCCACAATTTTCCAACGTCAGGGAAGGCCATCGTATCTCCCACAAAATCAATGTACCCCTTCGGGCCCCTGCCCCTGTTGAAGTCCCAGAAATAGGAGTCGATCCAGTATGCATCAATGGGAAAATCGCCATGAATCAGGGAATCGATGACCTCCATGGTCTGGTATTGATCTGTATATCCCCCGTACAGGACCCCAAAAGCCCAGCGCGGTGGCAGAATAACAAGGTCTCTGGATCTTTTTTGGCTTGCATTAAGAGTGGTTTCTTCGGGCCCTGTTCCTGTCGGCAAATATTCCTCATCATGAGCAAGAATTATCTTATCAAGGTAAAAACCAGATCCTTTGAAAGCAGAGACTGACATCAGGTACTTGCCTGAAGCAGGAACGGCGAGATATTGCAATTGCTCCGGCTTATTAAAGTCGATGGAGGACCAGATCGGGGCATTCCCTTCACCAAATCCGGCAATGGATCGGGCCACCACTTTTCCAGTTTCGTCTGCTAGTGTGAATTGCAGCGCATTCTGCTCAAAGGGGACGCCCGATTTCCTGTTCCCCAGGATGTGAAGGTAATAGACACCCGGTTTTTCAAAATTGACTGTATAACAAGCAGAGTCAGGCAGGTTGTCCTTTTCAGAGTTCCTCGTAATCCCCACGCCTGTATAATAATTTCGTGTACGCCATCCCTGGTTTGACAGGTAGTTTTCAGATTCAATGGAAACAATTCCGCCTTTGGAAGTATACAAGAAAGGTTCTTTGCTTTCCTGTGAATACAGTGTTGAAGAAAGGATCAGGCTAAAAAAAATGAAGGAAAATATTCTCATCATACGCTTACCAAAAAATGCTACATGCAACAAGAAAGCAATATATTACACTAACCTGTGCAAGCCAAATAATCAGCCACTTGAAAGATACGCTCACTTACATTCAGGATACGCTAATAGTACGCCATAACTACTAAGTTTTTTTTAATCAACAAGATGATAGTTTTCCAGTGGCTTATTCAATATGCGATATCACATCATAGAGATTTTCATCAGATCCAAGATTCATTTTTTTTCTGAGGCGGTAGCGACTGGTTTCCACTCCCCGGATGGACATGTTCAGGAAGGTGGCAATTTCTTTAGTGGATTTATTCATCTTAATAAATGTGCAAAGCCGATGATCATTCTGGTTTAATTGTGGATACGCTTCCTTGAGTTTCCTGAGAAATTCTTCATGCACCGCACTTAAATTTGTATCAAATAAGGCAAGATCTTTCTTGGTGCTGATCTCCTGTTCAATGGTCCTAATCAGTTTTTTGATATTATAGTTGCGCTTATCGAGATTCTTTTCCAGGTAAAGGTTTTGCATTTCCCTTTTCAGGTTAAGCATGATCTCGTTCTTATGCAGGATGTTGATCATGGAATTGGATAATTCCTTGGACTTATGTTTTAAATCCTGATGCAACCTTTCATTCTTGAGGTCCGAGATTCTCTGCCGTGATTTTAATTGTTCTTCTTCATACTTTTTTTTCTTCTCTTCCAGTTCCTTTTGTTTCTTTTCTTCGATGGACTGTTTCTCCTTTTCATGCTTTCGGATCCACCTCCTGCGGATAAGCAATGACAACAGAGCCACTAACAAGAGGTACAGGAAATACGCAGCTACAGTTCGATACTGCGGGGGTTTCACCTGGAAGGTATAGGATGATTCTTTGCTTTCCCGGTCGGAGTTGTCTTTTGACTTTACCCTGAAGGTGTAGGTGCCTTCAAAGAGGTTGCTGTATTCCTTGCGGTTACGGGTCGACCATTCAGACCAATCTTCGTCATAACCATCGAGTTTGAATGAAAAGTAGACCTCTTCCTGGCTTTCGATCATATTGGAAGTCAGCAAAAATTCAAAAGAATTCTTTTTGTGGATATATTCCGGATGATTCCTGCCATTTCTCTCAGAGGAAGGGACGATGGCGGGGGCGTGGGTAATCATATCGATAATATAGGCTTTGTACTCCTTATTCATGGGCGCGGAGCAGCCTGCATTAAAATGATAGAAACCCCTGTCGACGCCGAAAAGCACATTCTCCTGATCAATTACGTTAATCTTTCCAAAATTGTGGGTATAGGCATTAAAAACAAGGTGAAGGGGACTTGATACTTTCTCCATCTGTCCGAAGTGGAGAGAGAAATATCCTATTTCATCTTCAGTAACGTACCAGACCCTGTCATATGGATCTTCAAAAAATTCATTTATCTGATCGCCAGTATTCAGGATCTGATTGTAATACGCTGTACTTTCAAATTTTTCAGTAGCTTCATTAAAAGTATAGAGTCCCCGATCTGTGCTGAATATGACCTGTTTGTTGTCGCCAACAATCCTCGCTTTTTCAAAAACTACTCCATCCTCCCTGTTATAAGACTTTCCGCTTGAGAATTCAAGAGTTACGGGATCCGGAAAATATCTGTGAATCACATTGTCCTTTTCAACAATCCATATATTTCCACGGGAATCTTGTGAAAATATTCTGGAGACCCCCAGCTCGTCTGCCTTCCTTACCAATTCAAGCTTATTGCCTGCAACCTGCCGATATAGAAAAAAGCCACGATAGGTCGATTGCAGGTAGTAGCCCGGCAGGCTATAAAGGGAATCTATTTTCCATGATCCTTCCAGGGAACTCATAAGAATGGCCTGGTCACCTTCGATTCGGAATAGCCCCTCGTGATGATTGCAAAACAGGACCCCGTTGAACACATTCAAATTCCATACCTGCCCTGAACTGTTATTGACAGGGTAGATCTGCATATCTCCCTTATCCCTGCTTCTTCCGGGAATCCATTTCGTATAATAGAGTCCCTGGTTGGTTCCCAGGTATAGGTGGTCTTTGTAATATATCGAGACATAACCGGTCCCGATACCCGATTCTGAATTGATGATGGAAAGGCAACTGTTCAGGTGGACATAACTGATCCCGTAGTCGAGTCCCAGCCAGACATTGTGATTTTCATCTTCAAACATGGTGATGATGGTATTGTTCTGGAGCCCGTTTTTCCTGTTCAGGTGCTGTATGATCTCTCCTGAATCATCCAGTACATAAAGTCCGTTTCTAACGGTTCCAATGGCGTGGTATTGATTGTCGAGCAAGATGACTGCACTGATCTGGCTCTCAATAATCTCCGGGACATTAAAATGCTCATGGAGGGAATAGTTTTGCATATCGGCCCTGTAGACTCCTTCATCATCTGTAAAAATCAAGAACTCTCCTGTTTGATCTGAGGATGTGATATCCATAATTCGTTTGTCCGCAAAAAATGCTCCATAGGGCAAAAGCCGGAACCCATCCTCGCCAAGCATACCCAGGCCCTCCCCGGATATAAGCGCCAACAATCTATGCTCAAAAAAAATAATGTAGTCTACAATGTCCCCGAAAATACGAGGTACAATGGTATCCCCATCATATGTAAAGACCCCCTTTCCGGCACGAAGGTAGTAGTCTCCATCCTGCTCCAGGATTTGCCAGACTGAACCAAAATCATGGTATTGCTCATCCAAGCGATCCATCAATGAAGTATAGTTACTTTCTCCGGGTTGCTCTGCTCTGGAAAAGTATCCGATCTCCTGATTACCGCCCACCAGGATTCTGTTGTGATCCATTTTATGGACGCTTTTCAGATATACTTCGCCTGGCAAATAATGCCTTTGCCAGTAGTTGCTTCCTCCCTCCAGGAGGGGACCATTGGCCACGTAAATCAAACCGTTCTCTCCCTCACAGATGTTCCAGTTCTGATTCCCGGCCTGGTAGGTCCCGGGACTTATATTCGTCACAAATAGCTTCCCAAAACTGGTTACATTCAATGAATTTGTTAAAGCGCATTGCAGTAATCCAAACAGGATCACAAGCAAAGAAGTCGCTCGGCTGGAATTTTTTCTCATTGTGGATGCTTTCATTTCTTGCGAGAGAACGTTTCAAAAATAAAAAATTTGAATTGATATTCAGAGAATTAGTGAAATTGACGTATTAGTGAAGTAGATATTTATTTGCAATGACGAAATATTACAGTGCCACACTTCTTCACATTCCAGTTCTGGTTTCATAAGTTTACCTTGCAGGCTAAGTCCCGGGTTGGGTGGCCATCCTAAAATCAAATCAAGATGAGGAATGTGGCTCTATTACTATTTTTACTGGTCCTGCTGATAGCGGCCTGTGAAAAGCAGAGAGATACCTATTATGAGCGCCCTGACTGGTTACAGGGGCCCTTATATGAGCAAATAAAATCCACTGGCGAATATGACGAATTCATCCAGTTGGCTGACTATCTTGGATACGATGAATTTCTGTCCTCACGACTGACCTTTACGCTGTTTCTCCCCACCAATGAGGCTTTCCAGGAATTTTACCAGGAAAATGGAGTGGGTTCATTCCAGGAGCTTGACACTTCATATCTTAAGTCGATTATCGACTTCCACCTGATGGAGAATTCATGGGATTCCACCAGAATGATACGAAAGACTTCCTGGGGCTACTGGGGAGGCTCATATGAAAATTTCCGTACCCCTTCCTACTACGCACCCGAAATAGATCAGGAGGGCCAGAAAAACATTTACTATAACAAAACCTTCTTACATCTTTTCTCTTCCGCATTTATTCAATATTACGGTTTGGGTTCCATTGATTATGAAACCTTCTATCCCAATTCTGTCTATACCGGCTACAACATCGACAGGGCTGCCCTCATTGATAATCAGCTGGGGGCCGAGAATGGCTTTTATTATGTGATCGATAAGGTTCTGATCCCCAGAACTACGGCCGACCAGGCCATCGGAACCAATCCCGACTTTTCCGTTTTCAAAGGACTGATGGACATTTTTGTTGATTATAAGTACAACGCATCGGTTTCAGAACAGAATCGCGAGTATGACTCTCTCTTCAACCGGAGCTATTCACTGAATGTAGACCTTGCCAACGAAAAGATGACAGACAGTGATCCGGACGGGTTTTACCGGGTACTGCATACTGTAATGGTCCCTGAAAACCAGGTAATCATTGATTACTTCGATGATAATTTTCCTGCCTATGGCGGACTGGAAAATGTACCGAACATCATTGTTAAGTACTTTGTAGAGGCCCACCTGGTATTTAATAAAAAACTTTTCCCCACGGTACTCGCACGTGCAGAAAATGAGACCAACGATTTTTCAGATGAGATTGATTTCGAACTGGGTAATGGGATCATTTCACAACAGTTGTGCTCAAACGCCATTATATATGGGGTGGACCGTGCCATAAACACAAACGCTTTTTCTACAGTGTCGGGGCCGATTATTAAAAATCCTGACTACAGGATTTTTACAATGATGCTGGAACTATCAGGTGAAATGAGGACATTTTTCAAGCAGGAAATCGGTCATGTGGCTTTTGTCCTGCCCGATGACATGATGGAGGACATGGGCTTCTCCTATTACGAGGGCGACCCGGTTGATTTTACGGATGACAGGATTTTCCTGGACAATGATGAGATGACAAACACCGAAATCAAGAACTTCTTGAAGGATTACATCAGTATTACCTATAAGGACCTTGAAGCTTCCAGCGAGGTTTATATTGGGACCAAGAACGGTCAGTACCTGGAAATTACGGATGAATCGGTGAAGGGGGTCTTTGGTGAGGCCTCCATTGTCAACCATTATGAAGCCACCAACGGAAGCGTACTGGAAGTTGACAGGACCCTGGGGGTCAGTTCACCTTACACCATTGAAGACTTCCTGAACGATAACAAAGATACCTATTCAGGCTTCTTCTCGCTTTGCCAGAAAGGCGGATATGTTGGAGAGGATGGCAGAATTGCTAAACTTTCTCTGTTTAATGGAGTCACCCTGTTGCTTCCCACTAATGAGGCTGTAGAAGAGATGATGGGGAGCTATCTGCCACTGGATCCCTCACAGCAAGATTACAAGGCCCTGGTTCAGTACCAGGTAATTTCTGAACGTGTCATATTTACGGATGACTCTTTCCCTGAAAGTGCGTATGGCACTGATCTGTTCGTGGGGGGGATCAGGATGAAAATCACTGCGGCAGCATCCGATAACCAGGTGAATACAATCGATCTGCTTGGGAATCTCAACAACTTTGGCCCCGGACCGGATAAAAATTTCATCACTTCCAATGGGGTAATTCACGTGGTAGACAAAATGTCTCTCTACTAAAGCTATAAAACAAACCTGATCACTAATGAAGAGAATTAGACTCCTGGTTTTGATCGTTTCGCTTTGCTCCCTCCCTGCAATCATAAAGGCCCAGACTATCATTCGGGGTACCGTCTCAGATTCAATAACAGGAGAGGCTTTGATCGGTGCCACAGTTGTTCAGATAGACCAGTCCAACAGGTTTATTAATGGAACCATTACCGATGTGAACGGAAACTATTCCATCCGGATTTCCGGGGAAGATCCGACGCTCGGGTTTTCTTACATCGGATATGATTTCAAGAATGTCCAGGCAGGATCGAGCAAGCAAATCACGGTGCAACTGGTTGCGGAGGCAAGCCAGCTTGATGAAGTTGTCATTACAGCGGAAAGAATTAATCCCGGCGATGGCATGTCAAACATTGCTGTCCGTGATCTGGCCACCTCAGTTTCTACGGTAGATATGAGCGATCTGTCCGAAATGCCTGTTACATCTGTAGCCGAGGCCCTTCAGGGCAGAATCAGCGGTGTAGATATCACTTATAATTCAGGGGATCCCGGTGCAGGGATGTCCATCAAAATCAGGGGAAATACCTCACTGAACGGGAACAGTCAGCCTTTGATCATCCTGGACGGTGTGCCCTATGAAACCTCCATTGGATCTGATTTCAATTTTCAGAACGCCGATGTGGCAGATTTTGGGTCCCTGGTCGATCTTTCGCCTTCCGATATCAAATCAATCCAGGTGTTGAAGGACGCTGCCTCAACAGCAGTCTGGGGTTCCAAAGCCGCCAACGGTGTCATTGTAATCACCACCAAGAGGGGCACCAGCCGGAGAACACTTTTTAACCTGGATTACCGGGCCACCTACATTGTTCAGCCCGAACCCTTGCCCTTGTTGGATGGTGACCAGTACGTCAGGCTGATCCTCGATTCCAAATTTAACCGGAACCCGGTTGGAATCAAAACCATACCGCCGGAATACCTGAACGACCCGAGTTCTCCTGACTATTACAATTTTAATAAAAATACGAACTGGGTGGATGCCATCAATCAGAACGGATCCACCAATGACCTCAATTTTTCTGTCTCCGGCGGAGGGGACAAAGCGCGCTATCGCGCCTCGGTGGGATATTTCAACCAGGCGGGCAATACTATTGGTACCGGACTGAAGCGGGTATCAACCCGATTGAACCTGGATTATATCATTTCCGACAGGCTCAAACTGATCACGGATTTCTCCTATACCAATTCCAACAAGGATCAGAATTACTACGATGGTGAATGGTGGAACAGAAGTAAACAGGTCAGAGCCATGGCTTACAGGAAGGCTCCCCACATGTCCATCTATGAATATGACCCGGACGGGAATCTGACCGGCAATTACTTCAGCCCGGAACGAAGCGAGCAGGGTTATGGAGAATCCTATCCCAATCCGGTGGCCCTGGCCATGGATGGGATCAAGAATGATATCAAAGATCGTGTGTTGACTAATTTTCAACTTGAATACAAGCTTTTCAAAGGTTTAACTTATTACGGCAATGTTGCATTTGATATCTCGAACAATCGCAACACCAGGCTGCTCCCACAAAGTGCCACCGGGGTGCAGATGGGAAATGCTTCCCTGAACAATGTGCAAACCAAGGAGGATAATCAGAATATCATCCAAACCTTTAACAAACTGATTTACCAGCCTGAATTGAGCGGAGGGCATGAATTGATGCTCCTGGCTATGTTTTCAACCTATGACAAATCTGCCTCACAGATGAGCCTGGCCACCGGCGGAATGCCCTCCTATTTGTTATATGATCCTTCTAATATGGGGATTGAAAACCAGGCTACTTCAGGAGAAAGCAGGATCAGAACCCTTTCATACCTTTTCAACGCACACTATGTATTCAGCGATCGGTATATCCTGGGAGGTGGTGTAAGAATAGACGGAGATTCACGCTTTGGGCCTAATAATCGCTATGGATGTCTTTCCTTCCTCTCTCAGGCGCGTGGCGACTAAGCTCAGAACCCTTTATGGCGGAAATGAACTGGCTCAATGATCTGAAATTCAGGGTGAGTTATGGGGTAAACGGTTACTCTACCCAGGGAAGTTACCAGTACCTGGGAAAATATGCTTCTTCCTATGGTTATATGGACGGAAGCGGGATCAGGTTAGACAATGTGCAATTAAATAACCTGAAATGGGAAACCACCACCCAGTTTGACTACGGCTTTGATCTTGCGCTATTCAATTACCGGATCAATGTGAATTTTGATATCTATGATAAATACACCCGCGACATTATATTTAATAGCCTGGCAATCCCCTCTACCTCAGGGTTCTCAACGATGACCAATAACTGGGGTGAAATGAGAAATAAGGGTTGGGAATTAAATTTCAATACCAAGGCATTCAGCAGAGGTAACTGGTCGGTCGACCTGGACTTCAACATCTCAAGGAATCAAAACATCATTGAAAAGATCCCGGAGAATTATTCAAATGAACTGTATTCTGTTGAGAACGGGGAGTATGCCAGGAGGATCATTGTTGGGGACCCCATCGGTACTTTCTATGGATTTGTTTATAACGGAGTCTATTCCAGACCTGAAGATGTGGTGGCTTATGATGAAAACGGAGAAGCAATCATCAGTCCCGTGACCGGCGAACCCCTGCCTGTGATGATTGGTGGGATCTATGCCAACGCCGGGGATGCCAATTACCAGGATATCAATCACGACGGTAAAATCGATGAGCTGGACATCGTATACCTGGGAAGTGCCAATCCGGATCTTTATGGAGGTTTTGGTCTCTCCATACGCTATAAAAAGATCCAACTCAGCTCATTTTATACAGTGAAAATTGGCCAGGATGTGATTAACGAAACAAGAATGCACACAGAGAATATGTATTCCACGGATAACCAGAGTACCGCTGTTCTGAGAAGGTGGAGAAAAAATGGAGATGTGACAGATATTCCCCGGGCACTTTATACCCAGGGATACAATTGGCTGGGGTCGGATCGCTTTGTGGAAGATGCTTCTTTCCTGCGCATGCGAACCCTTTCCCTTTCCTACCAGCTAAGCTCTCCGGCTCTTAAATCCAAAGGGATTTCAATGATTAAAACGTATCTGACCGGTTATAACCTGTTCACTTTTACCAATTATACCGGCGAAGATCCCGAAGTCGGATTCAGTGGAAACGATCCTTTTGCAGTGGGTATTGACAGATCGATGACTCCACCGCCAGTCAGTTTTACGCTTGGCATTAGCCTGTCATTCTGATAAATGAAAATTAGCTATGAAGATCCTTCAATACAAGCTTTGGTTTCCTGTCCTGATTGCATTCCTCTTGCTCCAGTCCTGTAATGAATGGCTAGACCTTTACCCTGAGGATGCCCTGGTTTCAGATGAATTCTGGATGTCCCAGGAAGATGTGGAATCTATACTGAACAATACCTATGGCGTATTGTCCGGAGACGTGAAAAACCTCCTGTTAAGGGGTGAGCTACGGGGGGACTGCTCAGCGAGGGTTTGAATATTCCCAGTGACGCTGCCCGGATCCTTGCCGGTGATATTACAGAGACCAACGATCTGGCAAATTGGGCTAGTCTTTACAAGGTCATTAACGGGGCCAACCTGATCCTTAAGTATGCACCAGACGTCCTGGAAAGGGATCCCTCCTTCAGCCTTCTGGAATTGAACCAGATTCTATCTGAAGCACGTTTTTTGAGGGCTCTTTCCTACTTTTATCTGGTCCGTACTTTTAAAGAGGTCCCCCTCCTACTGGAACCTTATACCACCGATGAACAGGATTATTATCCGGCGAAATCGGATGAAGAGACCATCCTGAACCAGGTGCTTGCCGATCTGAATGATGCTCTGGAGTATGCGGTTACCTCTTTCGATGCTGTTGAATATGACAAAGGCAGAGCTACCGGGTATGCAGTTCATACCCTCCTCGCTGATGTTTACCTCTGGATGGACGATTTCTCGCAGGCCATTTATCATTGTGACCAGGTAATAGAAAGCGGGCAATTTGCATTGCTGGGTGCCGAAAACTGGTTCCAGAATTTTTATCCGGGAAACTCCAACAGCAGTATTTTCGAAATTCAGTTTTCAAAAAAGTGGGGGACGACTCCAGGATTGTATGAAACCTTCTCTTATCAAAAAAGCCGGCAGTATACCATAAATCCACGCATTCTCGAGTTATTCGAACCCGGGGATGTACGTGGTCTCGATGCCAGCTATTCTACCAATAATATGGAAATATGGAAATATGTTGGTGTGAATCCTGAGGAGGAAAGGGGTGACGCGCTAAATGATAACAATTATATTGTCTATCGCCTGGCTGATATCGTGTTCATGAAGGCAGAGGCACTGATCGAAATGGATAATTATAGTGATGCCCTCGTTTTGATTAACGAAATAAGGGTAAAACGGGGCATCTCAGAAATAGATGCTGAACCCACAAGGGAAGCATTTGAGGACCTTCTGCTGGATGAAAGGGCTCGGGAATTGCTGGCAGAAGGAAAGCAGTGGTTTGACCTGATCAGGATCGGCAAACGGGACAATTACCGCAGGAAACAGCGGGTAATCAATTCCCTGATTCTTAATGCCCCTGCCGACGTAATCCTTTCCCTGCAAGTCAAATTTCAGGACCCCTACAGCTGGTATCTGCCCATCCATCGGGATGAGCTACAGATTAATCTGAACCTTGAACAAAATCCTTATTACCAAAAATAAAAGCCATGAGAAGATTGAAATACCTGTTGATGTTGGCTACCGTCCTCCTTCTGGTGACCTCATGCCTGAAGGAACCGGTGAGGGAGCCCTTTTTCGAGGATAATGAACTCAACATAACTGCCTATCTGGAGCAGCATATAGATGATTATTCAATGTTCCTTGAATTGTTACAAATTAGCGGCTTCAAAAGCGCCTTCAATGCTTATGGGCACTATACCCTCTTTGTTTTTACAAATGAGGTATGCCAGGATTACCTGGAGCAAAAGGGCTATAACCAGGTAGCTGATATGACTATTGAGGAGGCCAGGGTGCTGGTTCGTTACCATGCCCTCGGTTCAGAAGTCTCTTCCAGTCTCCTGGGTTATGGCAAACTGCCGGTAAAAAACCTGGAAGAAGATGAACTGGTTTCCTCCTTTGATGAAACCGGTTTGCAGGGGATTATTATCAACCGGGAATCCAGGATATTGACGCGTGATATAGAATTGAGCAATGGCATTATCCATGTGCTGGACAAAACCCTGGACCCCATCATTCAGTCTGTGGTCGAAAGACTGGAAGAGATGGGTAATTATAGCATCTTCCTCGAGCTGGTGCAGCAAACCGGGTTTTATCCCATACTTAACCAGATTTACGATACGCTGGATAACGGCGAATTGCGCCGGGTATATTTTACCGTATTTTCCGAAAACGATTCTGTGTTCAATGTGCGGGATATCGCTTCATTTTCTGATCTGGAGCTCGCCTATGATAACGGGTATACTGACCACACCAATCCAGCCGATTCCCTGAACAAATTTATGGCAAACCATCTCATTGGTGAAAAAGCCCTTTTCACCAAAGACTTTGCCAGTGGAAACTACCAGTCTTATTATGGAGAACTGATCAATTTCATCGTCGATCAGGATTACCGAATAAATACTTCTGGTCCACCTGAAGATCGGGTATTCACAACCTTTCTGCCGGCATATTCCGATTTTCAAACAAAAAATGGGGTGATCCATACCCTCGACAAACTCTTCGATATTTTTAATCCCGAACCTGTTGAAGTCATATGGGGATTCTATGATCAGCCCTTTGCCCGCGATCTGGGCAGGGTAAACGGGCAAGATAGTGAGCATTACCCCAACCTTGACCTTTTTCCAAATATGACCGGAACCATTTCTGATGTATTTATACATATTCCATACAGCGACTATGGATATATTGATAATACTTCACTGACCTTCGGCACACCTGATTTTGATGTGAAAATTCTCATGCCCATCAAAATCGTGAAGGGTCGATACAAGTTTTACCTCTCTGCAAAAGATGGAGGCGGCAGGGCTACCATCCAGGTTTTCATTAATGACCTCCCCGTGGGAGAACCCATCAATCTGAATGGTGAGGGACGCTGGTATGTATACGAGCATTTTGTCGGCGAGGTGAATCTGACTGAGACAAAGGAAAATACCATTCGTTTGGTGACGGTGTCTTCAGGCGCAGGCTTGCTGAGTCATGTGCGTTTTGAACCGATAAATTAAAGATGATTCTATGAATTATATAATTAGAAAAGCCTGCTTAAAACGGCTCCTGTTCTATCTTTTCATCGGTGGAATGATACTACAGTCCTGCACAGACCCCTGGGCTGAACGCTTTAATCAGGAGGCCATGGCCAGCGAGACTGTCTGGGAGATACTTTCCGGAAACCAGGAATACAACGCCTTTGTATCCCTACTGGAAAAGGCCGGCCTGGATTCGGTTTTGATGAGAGATGCCGTTTTTACGGTGTTTGTGCCCGAAGCAGCTGAATTAGAGCCCCTTAAATCCTTGTCTTTGGATGAGCTCAATACCATTCTCATGTTCCATATTTCCAATGCCATTGTTTACACCAGCAATGTGACCAATGATATCAAAGGGGTCAAGACCCTGAACGGAAAACAGCTGGTGCTTATGAGAGAAAACGGAGATATCCTTGTAAACCAGGTTTCCCGGATATTGAGTCCGGACTTACGGGCCATCAACGGGGTAATCCATGAAATCGATTATCTGCAGGAAATCAGGCCAAACCTCATGGAAACCATAGAAACAGATGGCAGCTTTGATATCATAGCCGATTTTATCCTGAGTGGTTCCGAGCTGTTCTTTGACGAAAACAACAGCATCCCTGTGGGCATTGACAGCATAGGCCAGACCATATATGACTCCATTTGGATTTCCTCCAACGATTTTTTTGCCAGCTACGCCGACCTTAGCTCTGAAGATCAATTCTATACAATATTCCTGGCGGACGACCAGTTATTGGACACCTCTGCAAATGGAGAGTACAGGGGAGGATATATCTCAAGTCTGCCCACATACATGGTTGAAGGGCTTTATGAAGAAGAAGACCTCCCGGCAATCCTCACAAGTGTCAATGGAAAAGTGCTTGCACTACCCGAGGAAAAGTATTCTTTTTATAATACAACCAGCAACGGATTTATCTATAAACTAACCAACCTGGAAAACATATATGTCCCGGTGACCCGGACCTGGGAAATAACTGACATTCCAGAGTTTGATTCCATACGTGGTATTCGCACGACAGATTACCTCCCATACTATGAACAGCTTTCTTCCATAAGGGTAAAAAACCTCAAAGGGGACTTCTTTGAGTTCAGGTATGAGATTAAAAGCGGTACCCTGAACAACGACTACCTGAATATCAGTACTACGGAAGGGACCTTTGCCACCCTGGAGATCGATATTACGGACTTGTTACCCGGAAAATACCGCTTGTTGGTCAATGCTACCATGAGGGCTGCCGATGGAATTACCTATGATGCATATATGAATGATCAGTTCATTTCCGCAGGGAATAACTTTAATGGTGGCACCTATAAGTTTGAGACCAGGGAAATCGGGATCTTTGAGATAGACCAGGAAAAGGGGAATGTGCTCAGGTTTGACATTGATGGTTCCAACAGAGTACATACCAAGTGTTTCATTGATTATCTCATTTTCGAACCAACTAATTAGCACTGTAATGAGAATCACACTCAGTCTGTTAATCATCATTCTATTGCTGGCACCAGCGAAGGGTCAGGAAGACATAGCCTCGGTACAGAAATCTGGCAATATTACAGGACAGGTCGTTTCAGCCTCATCAAATCAGCCCATGGAAGGTGTGGAAATTTCTGTCACAGGGCTCGAGCAAAACTACCTGACCGATTCAGCCGGTATGTTTAAGATTCCCTTTGATAAGGATGAATTATGGCTTGTTTTCCGCTTTCCCGGTCACAGTATCAAAGAGCTCCTTGTGCCAAAGGCAGGGGAATACGGAATCACACTTTTTCCTGAAACAGAGCGATCCCTGGATCGCCCCATATCCCCGTATTTTGGGTCCACAGCCAGGTATAAAACAAGTGCCAGTGAATACCTTTCCATGGAGCAGGTTGTCAACAAAAGTCATACCACTGCAGGGAGCCTGATTCAGGGGCGGTTTGCCGGACTCAGTGCTACCGGGATATCGGCCATGCCAGGTGAAGGCTCGTCGCTTCAGATCAGGGGAGGGTCTTCACTATTTGCCATGGCGGACCCCCTGATCATCGTGGATGGAATGCCCTATACTTCCGATATTCTTGAAAATGAACTTACACCAGGCAGCTTTCACAATCCCCTGAAAAGTATTGATATTGAAGATATTCAGCAGATTGAACTGATTAAAGACGGAGGGGCACTTTATGGGGTCCGGGGGGGCAATGGAGTGATCATGATCACGACCAGGCAGCCGGAGGAAGTTACCACGAAAGTAAATTTCTCCATACACACAGGCGTTACCACGCAACCCGAAGGGCTGCCCCTGCTCAATGCCTCCCAGCATAAAGCTTATCTTGTGAATCAACTGCAAAGCTCAGGACTCTCATTTACAGAGGTACTGCAGCAAAATCAATGGATCAGCGGAAATCCCTCCTATTATTACTATTATAATTACGCGAATGATACAGACTGGCAGGATGAAATTTTCAGGCCTGCTTACATGACAAAGCTTAATGTGGGCCTGGAGGGGGGAGATGAAATTGCCCGTTTTGCAGTTCTGCTCGGATATATGAACCAGAAAGGAGTCGTTGAAAATTCCAGGTACCAGAGGTACAACCTCAGGATCAACTCACACATCCGGATTCTCGAACGCCTTTCCATGATTTCCAATGTCGGTTTTTCATATCATACCTCCGACCTCTTTAACTTTGGACCGGACAAAACCCTCAACCCGATATTGTCTGCACTTACCAAGTCTCCCATGTTAGGCCCTTACCTCAGGGACAATGAAGGCACCCGAATCTCCATTTTCAGCGATGCTGATGATTACGGCTCCAGTAATCCTGCGGTGATCATCAATAAGGCCGGTTCAAGCAGCCTTGAGTCTCATTTCTTCACCAATCTCCGGCTATTGTATCAGCCCCTGCCAAACCTTAATGTAAGTAACACAACCCATGTCACCTTTAACAACATCAGGGATAACTCTTTTGTGCCCCAATACGGGATTGCAAACACCAGTAATGGGGAAATACAAAATTCAGCTGAAGCAGGAGTTTATAAAATATTTAACCTGGCCAATGAATCCAGAGTAGTTTGGAAGCATGATATTAGAAACCGTTTTTTCCTTACCCATATCGGTGGCTTCAGAATCAGCTCAAACAGCGACCTTTACAACAGTGGAATGGTTTATAATACTCCTACGGATGAATTCACGAGCCTGTCGTCCGTATCGCTGGTGGAAAATACCTTTATCAGCGGAGATCGCCGAGAGGTTCATTATAGTGATCTCTTTCTCCAGGGGGGCTACCGCTTTAAGGATAAGTACCTCGCCGACCTGGTACTTACCCTATCAGCTTCATCCACCACCGGTAAAGAAGCGCAGGCCATTAACTTCCTGGGTGGAAAATGGGGCTTCTTTCCTTCTGTACATGGAGCCTGGCTTGTCTCCTCCGAACCATTTCTAAAATCCAGTACATGGCTGGATCTGCTCAAGTTGCGTGCAAGCTACTCAGTCTCAGGAAATGACTATTACAGTATGCAATCCGGATACTACTATACCTCCAGGACTTATGGGGTCAATTCCGGATTGGTCAGAACCTATCTTCCCAATGAGTCCTTAAAATGGGAAGAGTTACACCAGCTGAACCTTGGGATTGATTTCCATATTCTTCGAGAAAGGGTAAATCTGAATATTGACATTTTTAGCCGCAACACGACTGACCTGCTCACGTACAGGCAAATCAATCCACTTGCAGGCTTTCCAAACCAGTGGGAAAATAACGGGACCCTCCTTGTTAAGGGGATGGAGCTGGGAACAGAATTGGTTCCTTTACGTGGCCATATTGAACTCAGGATAGGTGGTCAGTTGGGGATCACAAGATCTACTGTGGACCTCGACCATGACCTTGTGATGGATGTTCCTGGAGGCCATATAATCATTCAGGATGGAGAATCACCTTTTTCATATTTTGGTTTTCAAAGTGACGGGATCTATCAGAACAGTGAAGAGTTGAGTTCCTCTGCCCTGACGAATAGCGCTTACGAGCCCTTCGAGGCAGGAGACATACGTTTTGTAGATCAGGATGGGAATAAAATCATTGATGAGAAGGACAGGATCAACCTGGGAGACATGTACCCAACCCTGAGGGCCGGAACCCACCTGTCGTTTCGTGTAGGCCCACTCACTATTTACGCGCTGGCCGAATTTGTAGGGGGCAACAAGATCTTCAATTTTACCCGGATGCAGCTTGAGTCATTTTCCGGCTATGAAAACCAGAGCATTGCTGAAATATACGCCTGGAGAAACGAATCGGACAATACCAGTATTCCCCGGGTAGCTTATGATGATCCCACTGGTAATGCAAGGTTTTCGGACCGCTGGGTGGAAGATGGAAATTATTTCAGACTCAGGGAACTTACACTTTCATATGATTTGAAAGGCAGGGGCTTTTATAACAATATCAGGATCTATGTCACGGGTATGAATCTTATTACCCTTTCAGATTATCTGGGATACGATCCGGAATTCTCTTTTTCGTCCAATCCCTTTTACCATGGGATAGATTATGGACAGGTGCCCATCACTCCACAATTCATGCTGGGGCTAAAGGTCGGATTTTAATCAGCTAATGAACAGATACATGAAATATAAAACAAGGCTCATTTTCCTCTCTCTTGGGATGGGATTACTTACCCTGGGTTCCTGTGAAAAATTCTTTAGTCCCAATTCGGAGGTCCTGCTTCCCGAGGATGAAAATTATTCCGATTACCTGTCTTCCCGTGCTTCGGTGAATGGTCTCTATGCCCTGATGCAGGATGTGATGGAAGCCTACATAGTAAACGGTGAATTGAAAGGGGATATGCTGGTAACCAGTTCAGGAGCCTCCTGGGATCTTCAGCAGATTTATGACCGACAGTTCGCACTGGATAATCCCTATCTCGACATCCTTCCGTTTTATAGACTCATTGCCAATGCCAACGACGTGATTCAGCACCTGGAAGTCTCCATTGAAGAAGGTACCAGTTACGACGATGAGCTTCTTAACATGTACGCTGAAGCTGTTGTTTTACGAACCTGGGTTTATTTCTACCTGGCCCGGAATTATACGGAAGTGCCCTACCTGACTTCAGATTACAGTGCCTCCGAATCCAATGAACCCATTGAGGATTGGCTGGCTGAAAACGCATCCACCATGGTGAGCATGGACAAGTTGATCAATGATGCAGAAGGGGTGATTGATTGGCTTGATCCCACAGGCTACTCCTCTTCGGAGTTTTTTAATGTGGCTTCGGCCAACGCACTGATCGGGGAAATGTACCTCTGGATCAATGATTTTGAACCTGCCATTGAGGCGCTTATGAAATCAGCCGCTTCAGCCGATTATTACCGGTTCATCCTGGATAGTGACCAGGAGCGGGCCAAGTGGCAGAACATTTTTAATGGTGATGAAAGTGCCGTGGATGAGATCATGACTAAAATTGTTTTTGACAAGGGAGAGAAACAGGAAAACACCCTTCTCGATTTCTTCTCTTCCATCAGTGCCTTTGGATCTCAATTGCTGCCGGTCGATCAGTCCATCAACAATCTGAAGGATACCTACCGTTTTGACGGCACCTTTCAGGATAACGAAGAGATCAGTAAATATACCCGATCGCTGGATAACCCGTATACCAGTGACATGCCCGTGATTCTCTACAGGGCGGCGGATGTGCATCTCATGCTTGCAGAAGCCTATAACCGGAATGGAGAAATTCAGTTGGCGCTTGATCTGGTCAATGACGGAAATGATTCCCTGTTTACGGCATATTCAAAGGGCGTAAGGGGCAGGGTCGACCTGGATCCCATCGAGGTAAAGGGTGAGTCATTTCAGGACTCCATTCTCGACCTGGAGATAAAAATCCTGGAGGAACGATCCATGGAGCTGGCATTTGAAGGAAAGAGATGGTACGACCTCATTCGGATTGCCGCCAGACGCGATGACCCGGACATGCTTGTGAGCCTGATGGTAAAAAAGTATCCCGATGTGGCACTTTCCGAATTGGAGGCATTTTACGGGAATCCGGAAAACTGGTATATTACACTGCAATAAAAGTTTCTCCACATATCATAAACCAAGGTATCGGATGTTGAAACCATCATGGCTCAGTTTGACCTTATTCTTTGCTATTTCAGCGATTCATCTTCATGTTTACCCCCAGAATCCACCTGGTGAAGATCTTACCGTGAGGCCCAGTGAATGGGACTTATTCGAACGGGTAGAGATTCCATCCTCGATGGATGGGAAACTTCAGCCGGCATATACTTTCTGGGCGGAGGGAGAAAGCCCCAGGCCACTGGTTGTGAGTCTCCATACCTGGAGTGGCGATTACAAGCAGCCTGACAGCCTTGCACGTCAATGTATTCAGAAGAACTACAACTACATACATCCGAATTTCAGAGGCCCCAATAACCAACCGGAAGCCTGTGGAAGCCCTTATGTAATCAGCGATATCGAAGATGCCATTTCTTATGCTATCAGGCAGGGACATGTGGACAGCAGTCAGATTCATGTGGTGGGAGTGAGTGGAGGAGGCTATGCAAGCCTTTTGACTTACATGAATACCATGCATCGGGTGAAAACTTTTTCGGCATGGGTGCCTCTCTCTGACCTGGAGAGCTGGTATTATCAGTCAGAGGGTCGCGGGAGCAGGTATGCCATGGACATTGCCAATGCAACAGTTGATAGTATCCAGTTTACCAGGGACTACTATTTCCTGGGGAAAGAGGAAGCCAGGAAGCGTTCCCCTCTTTTTATGGAGACACCCGTGGATCGGAGAAAGCAAAGCAAACTATATCTCTATGCCGGGGTTCATGATGGCTATACCGGGTCGGTGCCCATCACCCAGTCTCTCCTTTTCTTCAACAAAGTGGTCAAAGATTTTAATGCAGACGAAACAGAAAACCTCATCCCGCTTGAGGATATGCTCCAGTTGGTGAGCTCACGTAACTTCGGAACAAAGACCTTTGGCGAAATCGGGGGACGCACCCTCTATTATGACCGGGGCTACCAGGATCTGGTCAGGATCAGGATATTCGAAGGAGGCCACGAGATGCTTCACAGGGTTGCCCTTGATCATATAGAGGCCAATCGCTGCCTGATCATCGGTGATTCGAATGGGGCTGCACAAAATGGATGGGCCAGGCAGCTGGAAAAGATGCGTTTTGATGATCACTTTTGTAACCTGTCCGTGGCAGGAAATACCATCGGGTTTGATAACCTTGGGAATGCCCGGCTGAATACCCTCCGGAATATTGAAACATATCTCTATCGGGGTTTAGATGAGCTTGGTGCCATTGATCAGATCATCATCATGCTTGGATCCAATGATTGCAAGGCTGTTTTTCATGATAGCCTCGGGATCGTACCGGTAAACCTGGGAAATTTGATTCAGGCCATCAGGAACTTTCCGGATTTACAGGCGCATCAGCCTGATATTATAATTGTTTCACCTCCACCCTATGGAAGGGATGCAATCATGAAGGAGAAGTATCAAGGAGGTGCAGACCGCATTAAATGGCTTCAACCCAGATTCCGGCAGGTGGCAGTGGATCATGCTTGCACCTTTATCGACGTTTACTCCAAACTCCTGCCTCAATGGGAGCAACTGTCCAATGATGGGATTCACCTCACCGCCGAAGGACAGCAAATAATTGCCGGGCTTATCCACGAGCAATTGCCCCTAAATACGGGCAATAATCCTCATTAAATCAGGCAGAAAAAAAATGTGTTTGTTCTGTTATCATTGTATTTCATTTACTTTTTTTAGTGCAAAGCTTGGGGTAATTCTCGATATCAAGTAAAGTATCTTTGCACCGCCAACTCTAATTTCAGGGTTTCCATTTTCAAGTCCTTTTATCATGATGGATGGGGTTAAATTTTTCAGCATATAAATCATGAAAAACAGTATGACCATTCGCTTCTATTTGTTTTCTACAAGTATCTGCAATTGCGTGATTAAAGCTCTTTTTGTTGGGGTGACCAAGTATAATTAAGACATTCATTTTTATGTAATTTCATAAACTGCCATAAAAAACTGCAACTTAAAGTATAATTTTTCAATACAGCTCAGGTGTGTCTGCAAAAATAGCTCTTTTACAGATTTTGGTTAGACTGAAAGTTATAGAATCACACTCAAAGAGGAATTTACTAAGAAAGGTGGTCATTCCCACCAACCTTTTCCCCAAATCCTGGCGACAAACTGGCACCAAAGAAAAAACCACCTACAAAATAAATTGTAAGTGGTTGATTATTAAGTGGGCCCAGCTGGGCTCGAATGCGACCCCCTGATTATGAGTCTCCTTTTTTCGATATGTTATCTGGTTCGAAAAAGTCGGATTATTTGAGTTATCTTCAACATTTACAGGGGTTTATGTGTTTTACACAATAAAATTAACTGTTCATTTTATGTAAAATATTACACTGGTTTACATGGATTTGCAGGAATACTGGCGAAAAAACTGGCACAATTATTTATAGCTCCACATCTTTACATCGAACCAGTTTTCTTATCAATGGTATTGCTAACCTGTTCACCAATGAATTTGGCAAAATCTGTGATATCATTACCAACACTGGCCTTTTCTAATGCGGACATATATTGCTCACGTTTATCCAACTTTATAACTGTCCATGGATAGTTACCTGATGCCAACATTACATTCATTAGAAAACGAGCCATCCTTCCGTTACCATCAAAATATGGATGTATATAAACAAAGATAAAATGACCAAGAACTACACGAACACTAACTTCCGGCTCTTCTTTCAGCAAATCGAAAAAAACAGGCATTGTATCCCGAACAGCTTCATGTCTGGGCGGTGTATGCATCGCACCTTTTATGTAGACCGGCCCATTACGATATCCAGCCAAATCTGATGCTTTTGCAAGCCCTACAGCTACGCTAGGAGCGAATAATTCACGGTACCAACTACCATGGTCGTTATCCACAACTTCTCCTGAATTTTCATCCTCCAGGACAGATTTAATACTATCCTTAACAACTTGAAATGCCTGAAAATAACCACGTGCAGCCATGGCATCCTTTTGTTGTCTATCCTCTACACTTTTATTGGGATCCCAATCACCACTTGCTACTTTCTCAATCAGTTCAGGAGTAACCCGATAACCTTCAATGGAAAGCGAATGATAAGCATCACTTCTATATTTTTCTTGAACCTGCTTGAGATAATCATTTACCATTAATACTTCTTTCGGAGCATCGGGGAAATATTTTAACACAACATTTCTCATTTGTTTCCACATGATTTTAATACGATTGACATATGGCGATACCTCTCTTGAACTTAGCTCAAGTTCCATCTTTTCATTAAATGGGTCGGTCTCCCTAACATCATAACCGGCAGATTTCATGGTGGCTAGAATACTATTGGCAATCTTATCGTTTCCTATATTACGAAACGCTCCCGAAAGTCTTCCAGCAACCATACTTTTACCCCCATCCAATAGTTTCGCCAATACTCCCGATGAATCTTTTACCATGGCTAAGCATGTTCGTGCATCCGTTGGATGACGCATATAAAAGTCAGAGCTAACGGCAACAAGCCCTGCTTCTAAAGAATAAACCTGCACACCTTCAATTTCGTTACGTTCATTATGATGCGGGATTTCAACTTTTGAATCAAAAACTGAAGAGCCATGTAATAGATTCACCCTGTTATTAGAGGCTTTGGGAGAACGAATAAGAAGTTGGGGTGGTACCGTGAAATTACCACTATGCAATGAAAGCGATTGTTCAGGAGATAAACACCAATCCTTGCCAAAACGGGAATCAATGTATAAAGCGATGAAATTCCAAAAAGAAACATACCAGGATGTTGTTTCACCTTGCTTTTCATCAGAAGGACAGGAAATATACCAACCCTTGATTACTTCCCTTATGAATCCATTTTCAATTAATCGTTCTTTATGAGTTCGGGATAGATCATCCGCTTTGATAATAGCAATACCTCTTTCATTTTGAAGTTTCTCAAGTTCGACTAGAGATTCAGCAAGTTTTTCCGCAGGCGTGGCCATGATAGTCTCTATTTAATGTTCATTAATCGGTTCTGTTTCTCTTTTATTGAACAGCGCTGTGTCAAATTAAGTAAATGCTGTTGTGTTATTTTAAGTATATGTTGTTGTGTTGTTTTAAGTATATTTTGCAAAAATACACATAATCAATGAAATAAAGCTAGTTGAAAGATCATTCTTTTCGGTTGAAGAGATTCAACCATGGTGGCAATATTGGAAAAACCGGACCATGTGAGCATAGCATTCTGCTTGAAAGTAAACCAGTTTAACCGGAGAAAAACGAACCAAAGTAACGCACTTAATATTAGCTGTTTAATTATATAATCTCAAATCGGAATTGCTGCTCATTCCGTACCGAAGAATGGCTTGCTCGGACAGATTTTACAGTGTGGATTTAAAAATCAGGTAAGTGTGCTTTGAGCGTGGCTTGTGTGATTTTACAATGGAGCAACAAATAGAGTTGGTTATTTCCAGTTTTGCAATCTCTCTAAATATAAATAAGATTCTACAAACTTACGATGTTCTTTGCTAGTTAATTTTTCTAAAAGCTCTAAAGAAGAAATATAGGAAGCCAAATTTCCATTGGACGATAAAAACTTCCCATCTTCTACAAAGCTTACATTTCCATCATCTTGAACTTTGAGATTTGGATAATTCTTTTGCAAGTCTTCTCCACCTCCAATCCATGTCACTATTTTCTTTCCATCGGCAATTCCTGATTCTCCAATCAATGTAGCTCCTGCACAATTGCTCATGGTATAATCAGTATTGTTGTTTTGGCTCTTTATAAAATCAACCAAATTCTGGTTTTTAACCTGTAATGACATATCATAAGCACTTGGAACAATGAGAATATCCAATTTGGGGGAATTTTCTAAGGTGAAATCAGGAAACATCTTCAATCCTTCCTCGCTTACAATGAAATCATAACTTTCAGCAATAGTAATAACATTGAACAACTGTTTTCCATCTTCTGTAAAGCTTTGTAAACACATCCATTGGAGCAGTTAATTCAGTAGTCAGTACTTCATCATACATTAACAAACCGATTATAGGTAGGTCTTGGGATTAGTTTTTTTGACTTTTCATGTAATTCTTGTTTTTGATTTTCATTTAATAGAACTAAACCGTTTTCCTCATTACGCTTTATAATCCTCGGACTACAACTAGCGAGAGAATCATTTAAAGTAACAATTTGGGATTGTAGATTAGTGCTGGATTCTGCTTCGTTATTTTTAGAATTACAACTAAATAACACTAAGAAAAATAGAGGAATGATGGATTTCATAGTAATTGATTTATTGCAGGTATTAAAGAAAATGTTTCATATTTAACCCAATCGGATACAAATGTTTTCTTGAGATAAAACAAAAATACTATACTATGTTTCGAAATACTTGCTAATTAAGGCCTCAATTTCCATAATTTGTGGCCTGTGTTAACCCGGAATATAGTTAGTTTTTCACTCTCCAATTAGCATCCCAGCCAAAAGTATTAATGGCTTTTTCACTTGAAAGAGAATCATCAGCTTCTGCAACATTATAAATGCCAGTTGCACCTTTAGTAACTGCAATTTCCGCAGCTTTTGCAGCCGCTTCAACATGAACAGAGGCTGGTGCTATTGGTGCATCAAAACCGGTTTTGGGGCCATAAAGCAGATCCGTAACGTAAAACAATTCCTTCAACACCTGATTCCACAACTTGCCTTTCTAAATTACGAACACCTTCTGCTGTTTCTCCATATACAGGATGAGTAAGTGGCAATAAAGCATCTTCTTCAACGTGTGGTGTCGATCCTTCATCATAAACAAATGAAATACTTTGTGCAATAATTCGCTTACAACCTGCATTAACAGCAGCATCCACTAAATTTTTTGTCCCCTCTGTTCTCAACGTGCATTGCTTACCAATGCCGCAGTCATTTCGTCTGCATTTAGTGCATAAGGCAGGTCGGTAAGTTGGTGAATTACAACTTCGGGTTTAATTTCTGCAAGTTTATCATTTAAGAGTTTGGCATCATATACATCGACAACAACAGGTTTTACACCAATTTCTTGAAGTAAGGAAACTTTCTCTTCTGAACGGGTTGTTCCGTAAACTTTCCAACCATTTGCAACTAATAAGCGTGAAAGAACCTGACCAATTGCACCTGTAGCGCCCGCTAAAAAAATTGTTTTTGACATAATTCTATTTTTTTATTCTGATGTTTCTCAGATGTATTTTTTTGATTTGAATATTTTAAAAATCACGAATAATTTATTTTGCTTGCCAGAAGCATCGCTTTGGCGATACAATTGCTTCCTCTTTTTTTAAGGCCGCCATAGCTTTGTCAACTACTTTGCGGTCAAGACCTGTTAACTCAACTATCTGACCCGCATTTAAAGGTGTTCCGTCCTTTTTCATTGCTTCTAGCACTTGTTCTTTAGCTTCCATATTTCTTATTTTTAAATTGTTATTATTAATTACACTGCAAACTTAGTTCCCATATTTTTGGTAAAAATTAAACCAGTTTAAGAAAGTAATATCTTACTATCATGAGAAATTCCCAAGTATGAATAAACGATATGTAAAGGAACCCGCTTAACGAAATCGGGGAATGACTTTGTAAAATGTTGAAGTAAATCTTCTTGGTGACATCTCATACAAATACTTAATTCGTAATTGTGAGGCAGCAATATTCTTTTGCATGATAATGCCAAAGTATTTATTCAACTGAGGAATTTCTTTTAGCAACTCATGGTACATTGTTTTGTCAACTGAAATAATTTCAGATTGCTCCAACGCTTGTATGAAATACTCAGAGGGTGTATTATCAATAAAGCTAAAGAAGTCGGCAAGCCACCAACCCTCAATAGCAAACTGTGTGGTAAGTTCTATTGATTTCGTCTTTTCGAAAAACATTCTTAAACAACCCTTTTCAACAAAATAGATGGAACTATTTATTTCTCCTTTTTGCAGTAAATAGCTGTATTGTTCGAGGCTTATATGTTTCGTATATCTTTCTATAATACCCTGTTCAATATTACCTAGCGGAACAAATTTTCGGATATGTTCAACCAATTTCTGAGTTACCATATACATCTAATTCTATCATACAAATGTATGGAACCCTAAAGTCAATAAACTTAAACTGGTTTAAGAAAGCAAGTGCTTATTTCTTTTTACGCAATTCGCTCACATATTCGGGCGTAAGCCCAAGGTAGGATGCAACCATATATTGCGGTACTCGTTGCACAAACTCCGGAAATGAAGTGCTAAAGTGAAGGTAAAATTCTTCTTTAGACATCTCATATAAATACTTTGTTCGTAGTTGAGAAGCTGCAAGGTTTTTCTGCATTATTATTCTAAAATATCTTTCTAATTGAGGTAGTTCTTTTAGCAAATCATCAAATCCTTGATTATCTATCGATATCACTTGTGAGGACTTCTATGGCTTGAATATAATACTCGGATGGCTGCTTTCCCATGAAACTAAGATAATCGGTTAGCCACCAACCTTCTAAAGCAAATTGTGTGATTTGTTCAGCAGCTTTTGAGTTTATGAAAAACATTCTCAAGCAGCCCTCTTCAACAAAAAATAGTGACCTGCATACTTGGCCATTTGAAAGTAGGGTTTCCTTTTTTCGAAACGATTGTAATTTGGTGTACTTGTTAAGTATTCGTCTCTTCTGATTCACTTAGTTTAACAAACTTCTTGATGTGGTCGGTCAATGTTATTTGCATATTCGTTTTATTTCAAGGTTGGAAAAAGTGAATTTACAAGCTGTTTTACTTCAAACAACCAATTGGCTCGTTGGGCATCATCACTCTTTTTAACCATCCCAAAATTGATTCTTTTCACTTCGTTAATACCACAAATATTGAAGACATTATTTTTCCAAATAGACTCAAGCATGTCATTTTCATAATTATTTGGAGTATTTGATGTATTAATCACTATTCCTATTTCTGCTTTTAGTAATCCAACAGGAACAGAATCTCCATTATCATCTAGCTTAAAGTCATAAGCAACTTCTGGAAGTAAAACTCTATCCATCCAGCCTTTAATAATTGCAGGTGGCTGACCCCACCAGTTTGGGTGTATTACAATTATTGCATTGCATGTTTTTAGGTGCGAACAATGCAAATCAATATCACTATTAGTATCGGAATTTATACTTTCAGAATGATGGATCGGGTTAAATTTTTCAGCATATAAATCATGAAAAAAAACAGCATGACTATTCGCTTTTATTTGTTTTCTACAAGTATCTGCAATTGCGTGATTAAAGCTCTTCTTGTTGGGGTGACCAAGTATAATTAAGACATTCATTTTTATGTAATTTCATAAACTGCCATAAAAAACTAGCAACTTAAAGTATAATTTTTCAATACAGCTCAGGTGTGTCGGAATTCAGTAGTATATGATTCTTATAACTTGTTCAATTGATCAAGAAAGGTAGTGGTTTCCACAAATCTTTCCCCTCAATACCTGGCAAGAAACTGGCAACAAAGAAAAAACCACCTACAAAATAAATTGTAAGTGGTTGATTATTAAGTGGGCCCAGCTGGGCTCGAATGCTACCCCCTGATTATGAGTCTCCTTTTTTCGATATATTATCTGGTCCTAAAAAGTCGGAATATTTTAAGTATCTTATTCACACACTGAGATTTATGGATTTATGCCATTAAAATTAGCGGTTCATTTTATGTAAAATATTACACTGATTTACATGGAATTTATAGAAACTGGCGAAAAAACTGGCGAATTTTAGAGCGTAGTCGGGGAAATAATTGACTTTATATAAAAGCTTGTCTGGAAGTTCATAAAGAGATTATTCCGGCTTCTGATTTACAATCCGAAAATCAAATATCGGTAGATAATCTTAAAATATATCATTTTTATTTTAACTTGGTGGATAAACTTAAAATATAATGTTCCATATTTTAACTTCAAATCGTAAACATGACGTTTAAAGCAGGAACATACAAACAGCAGTATCAATATAAAAGTTTTTTACCATCTCTTTTGGCAAATCCTTTTGAGTGGCAGTCCGATGCGATTCTGGAGCTTCTGTCGGATGCAAGCCGGTTTATCGGGGAGTTGAATACCTTTGCAGACCTGGTGCCTGATGTGAATTTTTACATAGAAATGCACAAGATAAAAGAGGCAACTACATCAAGCCGGATTGAAGGTACCCGGACAAATATTGATGAAGCGGTACTTTCCGAAAACAACATTTCGAATGAAAAACGGGATGATTGGGAGGAGGTGCGGAATTACATCCGGGCATTGAATTACTCCATTGATCGAATGCAGGAACTTCCACTTTCCATGCGCTTGATAAAAGAAGCTCACGCAATTTTGTTGTCCGGTGTTCGCGGCGAAAACAAGTTACCCGGTGAAGTCCGCAGGAGCCAGAACTGGATCGGTGGTGCAGATATTAAAAGTGCAACCTTTGTGCCTCCGGCTCATGAAGATCTGCCAGACCTGCTCACAGACCTGGAGAAATTCTGGCATGGAGAAATCAGGACAATTGCCAGCCTTGATCCGGATAGCTGTCAGTCATTATCAATTTGAAACGATTCATCCCTTCCTCGATGGGAACGGCAGAATGGGACGGTTGCTCATTACGCTGCAACTATTACAATCGGAGCTGATGGCAAAACCGGTCCTTTACCTTTCCGACTTCTTTGAACGAAATCGGATGGAGTACTACCAGGCACTAGAGCGGGTACGATTTACCGATTCATTGGATCACTGGTTACGGTTTTTCCTTACCGGGGTAATCCAAACTGCACAAAACAGTAAAAAAACGTTTATGGAAATTGGAACGCTCCGGGATTCATACCAGGAACGGATCAAAAGTCTCGGAAAAAGGGAAAAATTGGCGAAAGAGTTTTTGTTGCATTTGTATTCTACTCCAATTGTTTCTCCACGGGAGGCAGAACAAAAACTCGGAGTTACAGCAGCAACTACAAATCGCTTAATAAGCAAATTGGAAAAGCTTGGTGTTTTGCAGGAAATGACCGGATACTCCCGGAATCGACTGTACTCGCTGCATGAGTATCTGGAAATTTTCAGGTAGTAGTGCAAAGGTTCTCCAATGGGGTACAATCACAAAAATAAAACAAAAGGAGATTATATTAAACAGGAATGGGGGAAACCAAAAATCTATTCTAAACATGTGAAAATTTATAATTACCTCATAATAGGGTTGATTCTTTTCCATGGAATTACAGGGTTAACAGCACAAAAGCGACCTAATATTATTCTTATAATGGCTGATGATTTGGGTTTCTCCGACATTGGTGCATATGGAGGAGAAATACGTACACCAAACATCGATAAACTAGCAAAAAATGGTGTGAAATATTCCCATTTTTATAACGAAAGCCGTTGTTGCCCGTCACGTGCTTCATTGTTAACAGGTCGGTCTCCTCATATGGTTGATTTGGGATGGATGACCGCTGCTGATGAACATCGCTCCGGATATAGAGGTCAATTGAGCTTTGACTTCCCTCTATTGCCTGAAATTTTACATACAGCGGGTTACAAATGTTATGGCTCTGGCAAATGGCATTTGACTATTGATTCGAATTATAGGAATAAACCAAATGGTTCATGGCCGACACAGCGGGGCTTTGATGAGTTCTATGGTCTACTGCATAAAGGAGGTAGTTATTCGAAACCTGAGACACTTATTAATGGTCTAAAACCATTAAACGCATCAAACTTGCCACAAAATTATTACCTGACAAATGCATGCACCGATACCGCTATTTCTTATTTAGAAAAGCACGATAAATTGTCTCCGTATTTTTTGTATTTACCCTATTACGCACCACATAGACCTTTGCAGGCGCCAGAATCAAGAATTGAAGCCTGCAGAAAAATATACAAGAATGGTTACGATGTTTTACGACAGAACCGATTTGATCAATTGAAGAAAATAGGTTTAATTTCAATGGATGCAAAGCTGGGTAATCCAAATCATCTTCCTCCCTGGGATAAGCTTACTGAGAAACAACGAGAAAACTGGATTACCGAAATGTCGACCTATGCGGCAATGGTTGAAATTATGGACGATGGTATTGGAAAAATAATGGATTACCTGAAAAAAAATGGTCTAGACAAGAATACACTAATATTGTTTTTAAGTGATAATGGGGCAACCAGCGAAGGAGGGTTTATTTCGGAATTGGGAGCTAATTTAAGCAATACGCCTTTTCGCAATTATAAGAGAAAATGTTTTCTAGGGGGAGTAGCATCTCCGCTAATCGTTTATTGGCCTGAAAAACTGAAAAACCAAACCGGAGAAATAAGAAAGGAAAGGACCTCTATAAGAAACATTTTATCCATGTGTATTGAAGCTGCTCAAACGGAATATCCTAAAAATTTTCAAGGGAATGACTTACCTGAAATAATGGAAGCATCACTTGTAAAAGGAAATGAGAATTCAAATAAAGTGTTTTGTTGGGAGCATCAATGTTGCCGGGCTGTAGAAACAGCAAAATGGAGAATGGTATCCCCCCAAGAAAATGCGGCCTGGCAGTTATTTAATTTAAAAACTGATCCATTTGAGTCAACCGACCTTTCAACGAAGCATCCGGAAGTTGTCAAAAATATGGAATCGATTTGGATGGATTGGGCAAAAAAAAACAAGGTATTACCATTGGAAAGCAAACCATGGGACGAACGGATAAAATATTATTCGAATCTTCACGAGATTCAAACTGGTCAATGGCTACCCAATAAACAAATTATCAGGAAGGTAGCCGATTATGTGCTTAAAAATACCAGTTACCGACTGTACGATCTAGCGAAGAATATCAGTTACACAAAAAGTGATACACTTTCACCATCAAAGTCCATTATTGTCGAAAGCCATTTTAACGGATGGTTTTATCAGAATATGATGGTGCTGGACGGGATGAATCGGATTGGAAAAGCGATTGACGACAGTATTTATACAAATTATTCTAACAAAAATCTTGATTTTATTCTGCGTAATCTAGACTTTTTCGACCGACAACAAGCGGAAGGCCTGATGCCAAAACCGCGAGGAGAAGACAAGTTTTCGCGGATAAGTTACTATTATAATCTAAACTTGCCGTGGATGACTGGGTTAACCAATTTTTGGCTTGAACGGGGAATCGACACGGGAGATAAGAGATATCTTGTATTTACCGACCGATTCAGAAATTTTGTCGAAAGTCAGCCACGAGATTCCTCGGGACAGTTCCTGAATTTAGGTGCAATTAGAACCGACGATGCGGCATTAATGACTCCTGGGATGCTTCAGTTGGCACGGATTAATAATTATGAGAAATATACAACCGATGCAGTGAAACAGGTTTTAGGTGTCCACAGGATTCTTTTCGACCCAACTGACAAATTGTATTATCATGGCTATCATCCGGAAGAAAATACCTGGTATAAAACATATTGGGGTCGTGGTAGTGGCTGGATGGCTTTAGCCTATGTTAATCTCCTTTCTACTTTACCTGAAGATTACCCTAAAAAAGCTGCAGTACTTCAAGCCTACCGGGAGTTTATGGAAAGTTTGCGAAAGTGGCAGGCTCCTGAAGGCGGCTGGAGGCAGGTTATTAATCGCCCTGAAGCTTGGATTGAAACCTCATGCACTGGCATGTTTACCTATGCTCTGGCACGTGGTGTAAACGAAGGTTGGCTGGACTCATCTTATGCAGCCGATGCCCGAAAAGGTTGGAAAGCTCTCTGCTTGAAAGTTAAGGAAGATGGTGTTATGGTGGACACCTGTCCTTCAACCCATCACAGTGATAAAATTAGATATTACCTCGACAGACCCAAGACAATAGATAATCCACATGCTTATGGACCTTTTCTGTTGGCAGGTGCTGAAATAATTAAGCTGAAACAACCCTAGAAGTAGGTTAACTTAGTTTAAGTAGTAGATTTCAACTGATTTTGTTTAACATTTAAGAAAAGGTGCTACCTCAAATCGTTTATTGGAGAACATGTAGTGGAAGAAACGGAAGCGTTGGCCGCCTTGCGCCAGTAAAACTGAATATTTCTTACATAGTTCAATAACAAGCACTTAACATTGATTTGAGCTTGTCAATCAACTCTGTCTACAGGTGGGCAAGGGCATCGGTTTTTCCACTAGAGGTCAATACAAGTTACAATGGATGGGCTTTGCTTTATGGATAAAGATTTTTACTCAAGAATAAAGCGGATATCATTTGACAAACCTGTCCTCTCCATCGTTCCCCATAAAAACGTAACCCCTCTAACATAGTGTGCTAGAAGGGTTTATTTGTTGTAATTGTGGGCCCAGCTGGGCTTGAACCTAGACCTGCCGTAAAGAAAAGCTCCGGGGGAGCTTTTTAGGCAGGGGCTTGATTGCAGGGCAGGCTCAAGCACGGATGGGGACACGGATGCCTTGAGTAAATTGAGTTGGGAAAAAGAATATGATTTAACAAAAATGCCCACACTTCTTAGATGAAGTGCGGGCATCCGTGGGCCCAGCTGGGCTTGAACCAGCGACCCCCTGATTATGAGTCAGGTGCTCTAACCAGCTGAGCTATGGGCCCTGAAATTTTCCGGCCTGGTTGAAATCCGGATTTGGGTTTGCAATATTACGCAATTTACGAATAATTGACAATAGGCTGGGCGAATGTCTAAAGATTAGATTTTTCCACCGTACGGGTCCTGATGGAATAGGCCAGGCCCCACTCGATCCAGTCGGATCGTATGCCGTTTCTTGACTTCACACAGATGTGGGCGGCAAGATGATCTGTCAAACGAATGCGGCCACCTGCCCTGGCAAAAAAGAAACTCCTGTCGTAAGTGTGCTGTACAAAATAGGTTCCTGCATTAAACAGCAAGGTAAGTTTATCAATGGTAAACTGGTAACCGATGTGCCCCCCGATGAAAATCCGCTGGAATTGACTCACAAGCTCCGGGGGATAGTAAAGTATATCATACTTCAGGGAAGCATCATACATGACATCCATTCCCAGGGTCACTGCGCTCCTGGCGCTATAGCGAAAGGCATAATCGGCAGTAAAGGACGAAGTCAGATAATGAACCCCTTCCGAAACATAAGGGGGTTGCCACTCAGTAACTCCGAAAGAAAGCATCAATTGGACTTCTTCATAGGGAGTAAATTCCGGTATCTCCATTTCAACAAATTCTGCCCGCTTGAAGGGATCATCCGGACCTCCAAAAACATATGCCATTCCCACCTGCCAGCCCCAGTTATTCAGCCCCTTTTGTGGCAAATGAATGTGCCCGTTGGAATAGTGGGTCATCCCATACCCCAGGCTCAGATCCAGGCGTTCACTCAGCTTGATGCCTGCATTCAGGTTTAGATCAAAATAGAGGTTAATGTGTGAACCCACCACATCATTGTAGGGATTTGAAACCGGATCGTAAATGTGGTTCATATAGCTTAAGCCGGCAGAAATGTTAGTACTGAGGGTGAAGCGGCCAAGGCGAAGCATGGGGATATTGTAAAACATAAATGCGCTGAAGGGGTTCCCAAGGTTGATTGTATCGCTTCGTTCCTTGATTTCATCTGCATAGTGTATTCCGATGCCATACTTGGGATAGTGATTAAATTGCTGCCAGAGCTCCCCGCCCAGGGTTTGAAAACCCAGTTTTGCTTCAAAAGCTTTAAAGCCACCATCCATCTGGTCCTGCAGGTACAGTGTACGATTCCAGTGCACTCCCTGGTGATAGATTAACTGAAAAAAGGGCTGACCATTGGTCCTGGACTTTTTCTGTGCAAAGGAAAATTGCCCGCAGAAGCTAAAGAAGATGATAATGGCTAAAAATTTTCTCATACAGCCTATCCTTCAAACAAGCCTCTGATCGCCTCCTCCGTAGCAGAGCAGATACCCTTTTCAGTAATCAGGCCGGTAACCAGGCGGGAAGGCGTAACATCAAATCCTGGATTATGCACTTTTGAAGCATTGGGAATCACCCTGAGTTCCGATGGGAGAGAGCGAGCTTCATCCCAGCCTGGAATATGACTTACCTCTTCCGAAGCCCTGTTTTCGATAATAATATCGTCCCCCTGAGCAAGATCCAGGTCTATGCTGCTGGTGGGCAGAGCCACATAAAAAGGAATGCCATTGTCGTGGGCTGCCAGGGCCTTCAGATAGGTGCCAATCTTATTAGCCACATCACCATTTCGGGTGGTACGGTCACTGCCCACAATGACCATGTCAACCTCACCCTTTTGCATCAGGTGACCTCCCGCATTATCCACTATTACTGTATGAGGTACTCCATGCTCCCCCAGCTCGTAGGCCGTAAGCCTGGCCCCCTGGTTTCTGGGCCGGGTTTCGTCCACCCAAACATGAACCGGGAAACCTTCGTCATGGGCTTTGTAAATGGGTGCTGTGGCCGTACCATAATCCACACAGGCCAGCCAGCCAGCATTGCAATGGGTAAGGATGTTAACGGGAGCCTGTTTCTTTTCATAACACTCCCTGATCAAGGCCAGGCCATGATCTCCGATCATCCGGCTCCGCTTCACCTCGGTTTCGGCCAGGCCCATGGCCAGGTGAAAAAGCCGGTCAATCATTCCTTCCCTGGATCCGGCACAATTCAACTCCCCCAGTCCCAGATCCACGGCATATTTCAGGTTGACTGCGGTGGGCCTGGTGGCCACCAGTTTTTCAGCGGCCTCTTTCACCTCCATACACCAGTCATTGGGCTTGCTTTTTAAGCCGGCCAGGTAAAGACCGAAGGCTGCGGTGACACCAATCAGTGGAGCTCCGCGCACCACCATATCGCTGATGGCAGAACAGGCATCTTCCACAGATTTGAGATCCAGAATCTCCAATTCAAAGGGAAGTTTTCGTTGATCAATTACCCGGATCACTCCACTTTGATCATCAACCCAGATGGATCTGTAATGAGTATCTCCTATACGCATGGCTATCTGCTTTTTCTCTTATCTTTGACCCAACGAAGATACAAAATGCTAAAACAACACAACATCAAAAACATCCTCTTTGACCTGGGGGGCGTAATCCTGGATATCGATGTACATGCTACATTAAAAGGCTTTTATGATCTCGGTTTTCCACCTGAACTGCTTCAGTATCCGACCAACATGCACAGTGACCTTTTTTTCAAGTATGAATCGGGGAAAATCGACACCCCAACATTCCGCAATGAACTTAGAAAGTTTACCGGACTTGATTTTTCAGATGAGGAACTGGATGGGGCGTGGAATGCCATGATTATTCGGATTCCGGAAGAAAGAACCCGCCTGCTGGAAAAGCTGAAGGATAAATACGAGCTCTATATGCTGAGTAATACTTCTCCCCTGCACGTTCCCGTTTTTGAACAAATGTACCTGGAAAAAGCCGGGAAGGCCATGAAGGATACATTTAAAAAGATTTACTACTCCTACGAGATTGGCTGGCACAAACCGGATAAGGAGGCCTGGGAATTTGTTATTAATGATGCAGGAATTGTACCGGAGGAGACCCTCTTCCTGGACGACAATATTCACAATATTAAGGCTTCACAAGAACTGGGGTTCCAGGCCATCCACATCCATGAACGCACCCGGTTAACGGACCTGGGTTTTGACCTGTAGAACCCCAGCTGATCTTCTCCTTCTACCATCTTACTTTAATTTGATAAAAGATCCATCACCTGTCTCAATTCCCCTTCGAATCCATCGCATGAGGGTAATCGCTTTAAAGGTCGGAAGCAGATAGGTGCAGTCCCACTCCTTCTCTGTGGAGTCAATCTCCAGCTGATAGAGATGATGGGTGGTGTTGATCTGGTATACCACTTTACCTTTACATACATGGACCATGTTTGCCATGGTCCCTTTCACAATACTTGTCATGTTTTCCATGATACTTAATTTTGTCCAAAACCGATGGCAGCAGTTCCGGGATTTACAGTTACAGCCTGCCATGCTGCTAAAAAAAGGGCACAAAAAAAGGCCGGGGAAAACCCGGCCTTGATTGATAGACTTATCTATTTCCTCCGTCAGGGTTTCCTCCAAAGTAAAGCATCATCACCTTCGGTCCCGACACAGCCGGTTCCGGTGATAATCAAAACTTTATATTCCTGACTAGTTTTCATTGTTCCCTGTATTTGGTCAGCAAAATTACGGTTTA